>NZ_JAIBLJ010000018.1 GCF_020179385.1 Alkalihalobacillus sp. YIM B00296
GATCCAACAGAACCGGGAAGGGACGCCGCAAGGAAGTCCCCCGAATTTATTCGTGTGGAGGTTCAGGCAGTGCTGTAATGGAGCCTATGCAATAATGATAATCGGCATTAGAAAATAATTTAAATCTTCTTTAAACATTTTTATCAAATTTTTCTTCTTATAACATTTAAGTTACGTATCATTCCAAAATATCCATACTTTGGAATGGATTAGTTGTACCTATTTATCTTGAACAAAGCATGTCTTAACAGTTTCTATTTTTAATAGAGGTGTTTACAAACATATAAATTATAAGACAAGTTATTAAAGCGAAAATGAATAGTTTTAGAATTTGGTTACAGTTAGGTATTTCTCTATAAATTCGACAGTTTCATGGAATTGGAGTATTTATAATAAGTTTTGAATTTAGGAAAAAGGAGGTTATAGTCTTTAAACCCTGATGCCTTTCTTTGTGGCTGAAAAGTGTAGAAAGCTTTGGCGTAATTAATTTTTGCATAAAAGGAGGAGCTTTACTTGTTTGAAACCTTGAAATGGAAAAAATCCTTTTCCCTTTTAACAGTGGCAGTTATGTTAACAGCATGCAGCAATACACCTGAAGAAGAGAACATTAATGGGGATACGAATAATCCTCCTGCCGAGGAACCGGTAAACGGGGAGAATCCATCAGATGGAGGAATGAATGAAGAACCGAGTACTGAAGATCCTGCAGACGGTGGAATGGGTGAAGAACCAAGTACTGAAACTCCTGCCGATGAAGGCACAGAGTCGGATTGGTAAAAGCTAAGATAATCCTTAGGGATATTAACGAATTATTATGAGAAAAAACTATATGACGCTGTTACTTATAGGAGATAAACTGTTTTTTAAGTTTTCTTACTCTTTGAAAATGATAAAACAGTAGATAGACAAAGACTCTATATTTCTTCTAGAGTGAGTTGAATCAGGAAGAAAAAATATTAGGAATATCTATCTTAAGGGTTTTACCTAATATTTACGGGGCTTAATCCTTCGACTTTGGGTTAGCCCTTTTCTTATACCAAACAAAGTACATTTCAAATCTTCTTTTGAAACCAGGTAATAGATGTTCAAAGGTAATAGCAAATTTAACAAATACTATCTTGAAGTGGATAAGTACTAATTTCAGACTTGTTACTGCCTCCTTTTCAACAAGCCAGATTTTAGAAGCCTTCTGATCCAGCTAATAGAAGGTCAAGAGGTAGGACTAAAAAAGCTGAAAAAGTCATGTTACAATAAAAATGAACATGCTAAATAAACTTCAATCAAGGTAACTTGAAGTTATTGTAATGATTTTATTTTTTTACTGATCATTATATTTTGAAAGCCTCTTTACGTTTGAGTAATGCAGTGTTGGAATCTGAAGGATTAAGTGCTGAAAACATTATAAAAGTGAACGTATGGGCTACTGAGAAAATTGATTGGGAATTCTTATATTCAGAGTGGGAAAAATTATTTAGCCATGATTATCCGGCAATGACGATTGGATATATTGCTGAGTTAGGTTTGCCTGAGATAAAAATTGAAATAGAAATTTGGGCAGCAAAAGTATAAAGTTCAAACACACTTTATCAAAACCATGGAACGTCTAAATTAGATGATTCCATGGTTTTTAATGCGAGCATATTTTAAACAATCGGGCGCCGTTCGACAAGTTCTGTTATAAGCGTTTTGAACCGTGAAGTACAGAGGATTATTCAGGATTTTTGGTTATGGCCATTCAACACCCGCGTAAGTAAAAGTGCGAATCGGGAGATGGAAAGGTTGATTCATAATAATCGGTTATTTTTTTGTAAGTCTATATTCACAATTTGTAAATCAAGGAGTATAATTGGGTCTATAGTAACCTGTAAAGATAGGTGTAAAGACAATTTGGAAGGAGATGGTCAGTACTCTCGTAGAATTTGTTACAGAAGGGAGTAACCCCTAATATCTGTATAGGTCTGAAGAAATATGAACTAGTTCAAAAAGAGCAGTATCACACTTTTAATAATTGAATTGACATCATTTACAGGATAAGCTAATCTGCTAGCAAAAGTGTAATGAGGAGGTATTCAGATGGAAACTCCTTTAAAAGCGGAAGATCATAGTGTACTAATAAAAGAAGTTCGAAAATTAATCCATGAGTTTCAGAATGACCCGAACCAATCAACGTTTGATAAAGTGATCGAACTGACTGATTATTTATGTAAATTAGAAAACAAGAAGTATTATAATAGAGATTGATAGATGTTAAGAAGATGGTCTAGTTCGCGGCTGCATTGGAGGGTCTCCTTACTCCTTAAACCCTTTGATTGAGCCACACTAATCAATTCTTCTTTCTTCCTTGATATTTCTTCCAATTCCACCTTTTCCTTGTCTTTAACATCTAACATATAATCCGCCCCCCATAAGTTACGACTACAGTATAACTACTATTATGCAAAAACTGAAAATGAATTGAAACGGTTTCGAGTAAAGTTGTCAAAGTGAGACAAATATTTATCCAAAACGTCAGTGAAAAAATGGATATTCGCCATTGTGTATTTATAATAATCTGACCCCTTAGACTAGGCATTTAATGAAAAATACATTTAACGTAAATTCCTTATACTCATAATGAATGATTGACTACAACGTAAAAAGGGGCTGTCCCATTAGTGTCTGACACTATTGTTTTGGGACAGCCCGTTTTACGGTTGATTATCTGCTTCCGTTCATTTATTACTGAACCATTTGAACGAGACGCTTTGTTATCTCTCCACCGACAGATCCGTTTTTTCGAGAAGCTGTGCCCGGTCCAAGTTGGATACCAAACTCACTTGCGATTTCAGACTTCATTTGATCGATTGCTGCTTGCGCACCTTGGACTAATAATTGATTGTTGTTTTTTCGTGCCATGATGTTTGCCTCCTTCTATGATCGTTTTAAGGTATTTCTATACTTTGTTTTGTTCGATTTACTTTGGATAAATTTTCTAAACGGGAAGGAACACAATTTGTTCTGATCGAAAAGGAATTCAGATGATTCGATAGAAGTATAAGTACAGTATTTATCCTTGAAATAACTGTCGGTACTAGAAAGAAAGGAGCACCCTGTGATTATTGATTTTGTCAAATTAACTGAAGCTACTTCACCCGTTGTGGAGAAGTTGAATATGTGGGAAAACGACCCTGCTTTGATTCCGTTGACTAGTCCAAACCAAAACAAAGAGGAATTTGAGCGTAAGAGAATAATCAACTTAGAGGAGCTGGCACAACGCCTTGAACATCATCATGTATATCTGATTTATCTCGATGAGAAGTTGATTGGTGAAATGAACTATATGGTTGACCCTGATCACCTTTACAAAAAAGAAACCGGAACCGCTTGGATCGGGATTTCGATAGGTGAGCCGGAAGGCCGGGGGAAGGGAATCGGCGATATTGCGATGCGCCATTTAGAGAAACAGATCAAGCTTCAAGGGCATAAGCGTATTGAACTTGGCGTATTTGAATTTAATAAACAGGCGCAGAAACTATATCAGAAGTTGGGTTACCAGGAAATCGGACGGATCAAAGACTTCACCTACTGGAATGATAAAATGTGGTCTGACATCCGCATGGAAAAGTATCTAGATTGAGGAAAAAGGAGAAAGCAAAGAGGATAGTGGGTTCTATTCCGGGGTTCACACCGAATTAACATATTAAAGGGGCTGTCCACAAACAATAGTATCAGACACTTGTATCAACATCCTATATCCCCGCGTCTACTAAATTGGGTATTATAAGTAGCCGGGATGTGTTGAATGATGTCCTCTGAACTTCTCCCACGGATTTTTCGAAACTGTATATCTTCCTGTTTAAGCCTTAAATAAAGTAATAACCTTGCTATATCGATTGGGTGAAAAGGGGATTGTATTCCTTTTCACCTTTTAAAATCTTATCCAATGCCTGCCATGTCATTAATGCACAATTATGCCTAGCTTTTAATTTATGTACACCTTGTAACGATAGACTGTCGCCTAAGTTTATCTTATCGGGTAACTTTCCGCTCCGGATTAACTCTTCAATTGCTACTCTAAAAGAGGCAATCTCTTGTAGTGATTTATTTTCGATCAATCCTGTCATCATAGAGGCAGATGCCATACTAATACTGCAGCCTTCGCCAATGAAGGCTGCTTTTACAACATGGTCTTGTTCAATCAATAAAAATAATGTCATGACATCGCCACAGGTAGGATTTTTATAATGAACTTTTCGGACCTGTTCACCTTCAAATTCTTCAAAGTTTTGCTTGTTTCTGTAATGATCCAGGATGACTTGCCGGTACAGATTATCAAGCATGGAAATAAATTCCCCTTTCTTTGTTTACTAAGATGCCCGTCGATAACCTATATTGTAAAGTAACTAGTTTGCTATACAATTTTTAAACTGTTGTTCCAACTCTTCTTTATTTAAATCCTTTCCGATAAACACAAGTTCACTTAACTTTGTTTCGTTTGCTTTCCATTTCCGGTCCGGGTGTCCAGAAAACAGCATATGAAGCCCTTGGAATACGATCCGCTCTTCCACCCCTTTGATTTGAAGAATGCCTTTATAACGCAATAGATCTTCCCCCTTTTGACGAACAAGATACCCCATCCATTGCTCTACCTTTTCTATGTCAAGTGGCTTCTCTTCACGAAAAGCTACAGAAGACACCGTATCATCATGATGATGGTGATGATGATCCTTTAAGAAGTGGGGAGCAATTTCTAACTTGCGCTTCACATCAAATGAATGGATTCCTAGAAGTTCTTTCAAGTTTACATTGCAATCTTGAGCATACAACTTCCGAGCGGCAGGGTTCATGTTAGCTAGTCTACGTTCTAACGATTTTAGATTGCTATCGGAAACTAAATCAGTCTTATTTAGAATGATCACATCTGCAAAAGCAATTTGCTCCTGGGCCTCGTCGTGAGTATCTAAATGACGGGTGACATGTTTACTATCTACAACAGTAATAATACTATCAACTTCAAATTTTTGGGATAGTTGCTCATCCATGAAAAAAGTCTGGGCAACGGGTGCTGGATCAGCTAAACCTGTTGTTTCAATCAAAACCCGGTCAAAATGAACTTTCCCTTCATTCATTGAAAACACGAGCATTCGTAAAATACGAATGAGATCACCACGAACTGTACAACAGATGCACCCATTGTTCATTTCTAAAATTTCTTCATCAGCATCCACAACGAGTTGATTGTCTATCCCAACTTCTCCATACTCGTTGACAATGACCGCAATCTTTTGACGATGCTTTTCTGTTAGTATTCGATTCAAAAGAGTGGTTTTTCCGGCACCTAAATATCCTGTCAAAATGGTAACAGGAATTTTGTTTGGTCTCGCTAACGGCAATATTTTCATCTCCCTTTATAACGTTTTGGACACTCGGTTTACTTGGCTTTTGTTTTTAGATACACCCGTAATGACACCAGGTACGCGTTCAAAACCTTGACTATGAAATGTATGGCTGACTTTTTCCGTATACTCCTTGTTATTGACAAGTGATTTGACCAAAAGAGGGGCATCTACAGGCTTCAATTCCTTATACCATGTTCCTTTCGGATAGTGGATCGCAACACATTTATCCTGGCATCTTCCATTGCACCTTGTACGCGTGGTATGAATGATATCGTCCAGCTCCTGGTTTGAGATTTCTTTTCGTATTGCTTGGGTCAGTTCCTCTGCTCCAGTTCGATTGCAGCTGCTACCGTTACAAATGAGGATGTGATGCTTTGTATTACTCAAATCCCATGTTGCCATAGCTTTTATCCCTCCAAAATAGAACTATTTGATCTCTTACCGTAGTACATTTTAGACTTGTCTTTCCATCTTTCTTCTAAGATATGATCAGTTAAAACGTAATCATTACGATTTAGGTGGTATAATCATATCTTTTTTTGAATTCAAATGCAAACGGAAAAGAAATCACTTGTCAATTAAATGGTCTGGTTTCCATTCTTCATTTTTGATGGCTGCAGGGTTTCTTCCGTATCTTAATGTATTGGCTATTTCCGTTAAAAATTAATTAATAGAGGTTCGAGGAGAAAACGAAATCGTACTTCACATGTTCGTTCGTGAATTCTGGGGAAATAATAGTTGACTTTATTAATCATCATATGTAGTATCTAAACCGTAATAATTACGATTTGATAAATGATATAAAAACTTGACCGTAAAGATGGAAAGATAAAGATGGAGGTCTTTTAATGATTTTATCTGATACAGATATCAAAAAGAGCCTGGAGTCCAAAGAGATCGTCATAGATCCTTTGAAATTATCACAGATTCAGCCAGCATCCATTGACTTGAGCCTCGGGTACACGTACTTGAAACTTAGATGTAATCAAATTGTTCGTTTTGATCAGCCAGTCAAATACACCGAAATTGAGAATGAAACCCTCATTATTCCGCCTTTATCCTTTTTATTAGCGTCAACTAAGGAATATGTGAAAATACCACCGAATTTGACTGCTTTCGTTGAAGGCCGGAGTTCTATAGGTAGACTTGGTTTATTTGTTCAAAATGCGGGATGGATCGACCCTGGATTTGAAGGGAACATCACGTTAGAATTATTTAATGCTTCAAGTCAGCCCATCCAACTGAATAGTGGTCATAAAATCTGCCAAATCGTATTTTCAAAGCTCATTTCCCCTGCACAATCCCAGTATCAAGGGAAATACCTTTACCAAAAATTCGCAACACCAAGCAAAGTTCATCAGGACATCAATCAATAGATACGTACCCCTTTATACGGGTAGGTTAAAGGTTTATATTAAAAACCACGAAATAGAGAAAACAGTGAAACGTATCAGTCTATTTCTTTTTTTATGGATGGTGTTGATGACAGCATGTTCACCTGGTAAATTTAATGAAGGTTCGGGTAACAAAAAACTGATTTTCCTATTTAATTTTCCAACCTCACGTTAGATCCATAACAGCAGTAACAGTAGGTATGACAAAAACACAAAAGAAGCAGTCCCAGGTTCTTTTGAGCGATTATTCAAAATTTAAGATGAATTCGACAAGATTTAATTAATATCCTCAGGAGTGAACACGTTGACACATAAAGCCTATTTGGCACTTGCACTTCCTCTGACCATAACCACCATAACCACCCCTTTGTTGGGAGCAGTAGATACAGCTGTCGTAGGGCATATGTCTGATCCGGCTTACATCGCTGCAGTAGCTGTTGGAACCATCATATTCAACACCATGTATTGGCTGTTTGGCTTTTTACGGGTCAGCACAACCGGATTTGCCACCCAAGCTCATGGTGCTGAGGATAAAGAGGGGATGATGCTTGCATTAATAAGACCTTTACTAATCGCTCTCCTTGTAGGGATTACCCTCATTATTCTCCAGTGGTCGATTACCCGTTTGTTTTTACCTTTGTTAACCCCTGATCAGAATGTACAGTCTCTTGCAACAGAGTATTTTAGTATAAGGATATGGGGAGCACCTTTTGGATTATTGAACTACGTGATTATCGGCTGGTTGATGGGAATGCTCATGATAAAAAAAACGCTGTTTCTTCAGCTTTATCTAAACCTTACGAATATCGTGCTCGACCTTTTCTTTGTCATTATTTTAAACTGGGGAGTGCCAGGAGTAGCTAGTGCAACCTTGATTTCAGAAGTCACCACGTTTGTGATCGGTCTGATTATAGTCTTGAAAGTGTCACCCTTTGAATTAAAGGTACCTTCTATGGCGAAATTCATGAATACTTCGTCGTTTAAAAAAATGATGCAGATGAACCGTGATCTATTTATCCGTACATTTTGCCTATTGATCGTGTTTAATTTGTTGACGGCAAAAGGGGCTTCATTTGGAACCGAAATACTTGCTGCTAATGCCATACTGATCCAGATCCATTTCATCATGGCCTACCTTTTTGACGGTTTCGCAAACGCATCAAGTATAATGGCAGGAAGGGCGATCGGTTCAAGGGATCATTTATTGTACAATATGACCGTAAGGCTTTCTTGCCAGTGGGCTGTCTTCACCTCTCTAATCATAGCCGGTGCCTACTACCTATTTGATTACCGCATTTTCCGACTGTTCACAAAAATTCCAGAAGTTCTGGAAGAAGCACAGACCTATCAGAGCTGGATACTGCTTTTCCCGCTCCTCGCCAGCTTTGGGATAGTCCTTCATGGGCTGTATGTCGGTTCAACAGAAGCAGCTCCTATACGAAATAGCATGATATATGCCCTTATCCTATTTTTAATGGCTCTTTTTTTAACGATTCCCAGTATGGGAAACCATGGGTTGTGGTTCGCTTTCATCCTCTTTAGTGTAGCGCGTTCCTTTTTTTTACTCTTGTTTGTCCCAGGGTTACAAAAGAAGCTTTTTCCTTCAAACGAAATTAATGATGGAAAGAAAGAAAAAATTTATATAGGAATGCGTTCTTAGTGAGGATAATCAATCAGTTAATGCGAATCGTGTGAGCGAATTGGACTGAAACAGTTTATTGCATGTTGAGTAATATTCTTTCCTGTTTAATTGGTATATTAATAGTGAGTAAAAGATATACAACAAAGAATATTCATCTTATTTTTAGGAGTTGGATTATCAAAACCTTATTGACTGAAAAGTAATAAGATTATATACTATGAAAATATATATTGAAACTCTTATCCAGAGTGACGGAGGGAATGGCCCAATGAAGTCACAGCAACCATCTCGAATTTCGAGAAAGGTGCTAAATCCAGCAAACGAGTAATCGTTTGAAAGATAAGGGGGAGAACTTGGTTATCATGTACAAAAACTCTCTCTGTTCAAACGGCAGAGGGAGTTTTTTTATTTATAAAAGGAGGGATTATAATCGCGGTATAACCTATAGAAAATCATATTGTTAGTGCATAAGTGAGAGGAGATTTAAAGAATGAAGAAATTATTATTATTAATCAGTGTTCTTATTGTTGTAGTACTCGCAGGGTGTGCAGAAAAGGATACATCAGGCAGTTCAACTGATGGACCTTTAAAAGTAGGTGTGACAGCTGGTCCACATGAAGACATTCTAAATAAAGTGAAAGAAATTGCCGCAGAAGATGATTTTGAAATTGAAGTCGTTGTCTTCAATGATTATGTGATGCCGAATAATGCGCTTGATGAAGGAGAACTGGATGCAAACATTTACCAGCATGAACCATATCTGAATGATTTCAAAGAGGAAAGGGGTATGGAACTTTCAAAAGTTGCAAACACGGTGAACTTTCCTATGGGCATATATTCTGATAAATACAAAAGTCTGGATGAAATCCAAGATGGTGATAAAGTAGGATTGCCAAACCATTCGACTGGCGAACCAAGGGCACTTATGCTGTTTGAGGAAGCAGGGCTAATCGAGTTGAAAGACGGGGTAGGAGTTAAAGCAACTATCAAAGATATTGAAAAAAATCCACATAACCTGAAATTCGTTCCACTTGAAGCATCCCAGATTCCAAGGCAGTTAGGGGAGCTCGCCATTGCAGCAATCAATACGAATTTCGCTATGGAAAGTGGAAGAGTACCATCCGAAGATTCCCTTGTGATGGAGCCGACGGATTCTCCTTGGGTCAACGTCGTTGCAGTGAAAACAGGGAATAAAGATGATGAAAGGATTCAAAAGCTAGTCGATTATTACCGTTCAGATGAGGTTAAGCAATTTATTCAACAAGAATTCAACGGTTCAGTTGTAGCTTCCTGGTAAAGGAGTGGTAACATGATTCAATTGGAAAATATCACAAAAGTATTCCAAACAAAAAATAATGTCACCAATGCACTGGATGATGTGTCATTACATGTGAAAAAAGGCAGTATTTATGGCGTGATTGGATATAGCGGAGCTGGGAAAAGCACTCTGGTAAGAATGGTGAATCTACTGGAAAAACCTACTAGTGGTAAGGTGTATGTAGATGGGAAAGAGCTAACCACCCTTTCTACTCAAAAATTGAATCAGGTTCGAAGAAAGATAGGCATGATTTTTCAATCGTTCAATTTGCTAACTACTGCAACGGTTTATCAAAACATAGCTATTCCGCTGAAGTTGACCGGTGTCTCCCAAAAGGAAATCCATAATCGTGTCCTTAAATACTTAAAGGTTGTAGGGCTTGAGGATAAGCACGACGCTTATCCTTCACAGCTTTCTGGAGGACAAAAACAAAGGGTGGCAATAGCTCGGGCCTTATCCCATGAACCGGAAGTTTTATTATGCGATGAAGCCACCAGTGCACTCGACCCGGAAACGACAGAATCGATCCTATCCTTGTTAGAACAAATCAACCGGGAATTCGGAATAACAATTTTGCTCATTACTCATGAAATGCATGTGGTACAAAAGATTTGTAATGAGGTAGCTGTAATGGAAAACGGTCGGATAATCGAAAAGGGAGATGTATTGGGTATATTTAGTAAGCCGAAATCCGCCACGGCGAAACGTTTTATAAAATCAATATTCCATGATGAAATACCTGAGCAAATGGTTGAAGATTTGAAAGATAAAGGGCAGATCGTCACCCTATCCTTTGTAGGGGAAAGTTCTGGAAAACCTGTTTTGGCCCGTATCAGTAAACAATTTGATGTATTCCCATCCATACTGACTGGGAATATCACTCAGTTGAAAGATCAACCATTAGGGAGACTTGTTGTCCATCTTGAAGGAAAAGCTTATGAAACAGCAAAAGCTGTGCTATTTCTCCAACAGGAGGGCATCCATGTTGAAGGCTATGTACCGGAGGTGAAATTAAGTGTTTGAGAGAATATCAGAATTTACCGATCAGTGGGGTATCGATATCTGGAATGCCCTTCTTGAAACTTTTCAAATGGTAAGCATATCATTGCTATTGTCCGTATTGATCGGTCTTCCTCTAGGGGTTCTTCTAGTATTGACACGACCTGGTAAAGCGTTCGAAAACAAGTTCCTTTTCAATCTATTAAATACCTTGATCAATATTATTCGTTCTATTCCATTCATCATCCTTTTGTTCTTCATATTACCTTTTACCAAGTTAATTGTTGGAACTACAATTGGTGTAAAAGGGGTTATTGTGCCTCTTGTCGTGTTTACCGCCCCTTACATTGCACGGTTAATGGAATCCGCACTTTTAGAAGTCGATAAAGGTGTCATTGAAGCCTATGAAGCGATGGGAATCAAAACAAGACATATCATTTGGCATGTATTAGTGAGAGAGTCCAGGCCCTCTATTGTATTAGGACTAACCATTGCGACAATCGGTCTGATTGGAGCTACTGCTATGGCAGGTCTGGTCGGTGCTGGTGGATTGGGTGATCTAGCTTACCGATATGGCCACCTCAGATATGAAGTTGATGTGATGTATGTGACAGTTTTCATTCTTATCATATTAGTCCAGGGGCTGCAAACGTTTGGAAATGTTCTTTCAGCAAGACTTAAGAAAAACTAAAGGGGAGCAGGCTGTAAACAATTGTGAATTCGATTCCAAGTTGACAATTTAAGGGGAATAGTTCAATTAAAACGTGGATCACTAATTACAGTCAATACTTGTAAAAAGTAAAAGATAAAGTTCCAGATATTCAGTTACTTAAAAAAGAAAGGAATGATTTAATCCTGAAACCATTCTTTCTTTATCCATCCTGAGGTACTGAAAAACGCTAAAAATCGATTTTGGGGGTCTCAGGTGAATTTGGGGTAGCTGGTAAGTCTGTTTTTAGTTTAATAAAGTACAGGACTTTGTATTTTCCTTTGCAAAGCTCTGTACTTCTATTTTGCAATAAAGGGGTGAACCCTTATTACATTATTTGCTTTATGGTATCACTTTTATCAAAAAGAGAGTAGGTATAAACTTTTACTAGCTGGGATTAATTGTGACCTTCCATATGACTTGGTATTAATACGTGAAAGTCTGTAATTAGGTAATTTGTGAATATCCGTAATCCAAAATCTTAACGTTCATAAAAATTACCCCCTTTGGAGACCTTAAGGAAAAAGGAGGTATTTCTTATGATGGGTTTTATTGTAAAACTTTTTGTATGTCCACTAACCGTATTTTTTTCTGATCTTATTTTTCCAAATGTAGATTATACAGCTTTTTATCAACCTATAATCGTAGGCTTAATCCTCGCTGTATCTGCCCATATGATGGAAGTGTTGTTATTGAAAAGAGGTACTTTTTGGACTAGCACTATTTTGGATTTTATGGCCGCAACCCTGATTGTTTACTTTGTTTCATTATTTCAAGTGGCAACAGTCACTTTCTTTGGAGCTGTCTTGACTGCCATCCTCTTGACGATGACAGAGATCGTTCAACATCGCTGGTTGATCAACACTGGAAAAACTCAGAAATCTCCAGCATAATTAGATGATGATTTGTGTAATTATCAGTCTTTAACAATACGATCGGGGGCTTATCAAAATGGGATAAGCCTCTTTTTTATGAAATTAGTGGTTGACACGATATTTTGAAATGATATGTGTATTAAAAAAGAGAACACGAGTGTTTCAAGAGGAGTACCAGGTTACTATTAGAACGTAAGCCTCCCTAAAGAAGAAACAATATTTCCTAATTTTATAAGAGGTAAGGGAATCGATAACCATGAGCTTTTAAACGATTATGAGAAACTAAATAAAAAAACATATTTGCCTATTCAGCTTGTCCACACCAAAGGACTTGCCTCAACATAAGAATAAATATCTCTTATAAAAAGGAGGTGGGTTATATTGTCATATAAAGATGAAAACATCAACGTAGAAAACAGGCTTAAAGATGAAAACATCAACGTATCAGAAAACGAGCTTAAAGATAAAAACATTAACAAAGCTTACGTGAAAAAAAGTGGGAACTCTTACGTTGATATTGTAATTGATGTAGACAGTGAATCTAAAACTCGTGTTAAAGCACGTGCTAACCAGGACCAAGATCAGGATCAAGACCAAGATCAAGACCAAGACCAGAATCAAAAACAGCGACAAAAACAATTCGACTAATTTATTGACTAGGGACTGACCCCTAAAAAGGTGTAGATCTTCAATTAAATTACGTATTAACCAAAAATTGAGGAATTGTACACTTTTCGGGGGCCACTCCTTTTAATTTTCCAAAAGGAGGCTTGAATTTGGGCATGGACAACCAATCCGCCGTTAATCACAGTGGAAACTCTGACGTAGATGTGAATATCACGATCGATACGACTGCATTAGCTTATGCTTATGCTTGTTATATGCATGCTTCTGGCAAACTTAGTGACGAAGAGTTTGATAGGATGATTCGTAAATTAGATAAGCTTTTAGAAAAAAATAAACATATAAACTCTCGCTCTCGTGATGCTGTTTTAGAATCAAAGAAAAGCAAGGGAAAATCAAGTTCGTTTTCTCGACAATCCTCCAGAACAAAAGAGGAGGAAGATCATTTCTTATTTTTTTAGAAGAAAAACCTATTCAGAATCAGATTACCTTTTAACCTATTACGATGGGGTGTTTTATTTAAAGCACTCCTTTTACAAAATATTTTTAAAGTCAGTCAGAAAACACTATCAGTCAATTTCATACTTCCTAATTTTACCTATCAATCAAAAATAAACCATGTACACGACTCCCGCCAAGACAATCCGGTAAATGGCGAAAGGAATCAGTTTGATACGGTTGATCATTCTCAGAAAAAATTGTATGGAAAGTAAAGCAAAGATAAAAGCGCTGACAAAGCCGACGATGAAAAACGGCAAGGCATCCATCGAAAAGTACTGCCAGTTTTTGACTAAGGAAAGGAAACTTGCTCCTGCCATGATCGGGACTGTCATGATAAAAGTGAAGTCTGCTGCTGCACGGTGGCTCATTCCCACAAGAACCCCACCGGAGATCGTTGAGCCAGAGCGGGAGAATCCTGGCCAAAGGGAAAAACATTGAATAAGACCCACCGTAAGAGCTTGTTTGTACGTAATTTGGTCCACCGTTTTGACAGTAGCCTCTTTTTTACTGAATAAATCTGCAAAAATCATGAAAAGTGCACCGATAACGAGACCAACCAAAACTGTTTCAGTTGAAAATAGATATTCATCGATATAGTCTTCAAACAATACCCCCAATACCCCAGCAGGCAATAATCCGACGATCACTTGGGACAATCTTAGTCGATTCTGTTGTTCATCACTATTAATGCTTTTCTTTCGTTTTAAACCGATCAGTCCGATCAATCTGTCCCAAAAAACGACGACAACAGCTAAAATGGATCCAAGTTGGATGACGACCTTGAATGTATTGGCAACATACTTTGTCAGGAACTCTTTCGATTGAAGCCACATGTCATCAACGATAATCATATGCCCGGTTGACGAAATAGGGGCGAATTCAGTCAGTCCTTCGACCATTCCTAAGATAATCGCTTTTAAAAATAAAATCAGATCCATCAATCATTTATCCTCTCATGTCATTTAATGATCGTTCTTTCTCTTCTTAATAATAGATGTGATGAAGAATAGGAGGCCAGCAGCAATGATGATATAAATGATACTGGAGTAGATGTCCATAAATTCCAATATTTTATCCCATGAATGTCCTAACGCAGATCCAATCAGAACCAGCAATACATTCCATATCAGTGTACCGATTGTAGTAAAAAGGAGGAAAAGCTTGAATTTCATGTTTGACATGCCCGCTGGAATTGAAATTAAGCTTCGAATTAGCGGGATCATCCGACAGAAAAGCACCGTCCAATAGCCGTAATTGTCAAACCACTTGTCCGCTTTCCGGATATCCGATTTCTTGATCCGCAAGAGATTTCCCCATCGATCGATGATCCTTTCAAGACGAGCTACATCCAAAAACAGACCCAACTGGTATAAAATCAGAGCCCCTGCTACAGAACCTGCCGTTGCGGATAGAATTACATAGGGCATGCTCAGTGTGGAATAGGTTGTCAAAAAACCACCAAAGGGCAAAATCACTTCAGATGGAATCGGAGGGAAAATGTTTTCCAGCGCCATCATTATAAAAATCCCGAAATAACCATAATGCTCCATAAAACTAGTAATCCAATTCTGCATCGGTTTCTCCATATCTAAGTTTGTCTTAGTTATATTAATCTATTTTTCAGCAGAAAGGAATATGAAAAAATACGTATTTGTTTAGAACAAGGTTAAAACAGCCATCTGAGTTTTAACAATGGAATCAGCGGGAATGGATAAGTGAAAAAAACGAAACATTCAGGAGGGAGTTGACATGAAACACTACAGTGTTGTCCCAGACCGTGATGTGAACTGCTGGTTTGTGAAAATCGAGGATACTGCACCTGCAGATCATTATGAAATGAAATCAGCTGCGATTGAATACGCAGAAAAAATTGCGAAAGAAAACAAACCGAGTAAGCGATCTATTCTTGATAAAAACTTGGAAGTCGAAGAAGAGAGGATATATTGATGAAAGGGAGACCAGTACATCGGTAAAAGCCGATGTGCGGTCGCCCCTTCATCATTTAACATCATTTATCTCAACAACTCGAGGGTCAAACGCTACAATTATGAAAATATCTCGACAACTCGAGGATTATCTCGACAACTCAAGAATCATCTCAACAACTCTGAAAATATCCCGAAAACTAGATATTAAGGTCGGTTTGTTCAAGGTGTAAGTCCTTCGCACCGTTAAAGGAGGCAAAAGCTTCGAGTGCATCACGGATGGCATGATGCAGTTGGGTTGTTTTCTCCACCCAAGGTTCCAGCTGCAACAAGCGGACGATCAACACTTCATTTTTTCGATCGATTTGCGGATCCATCCTTCCGATCAAGCGGTCGCCATATAAGATCGGCATCGCATAGGGGCCGTATTTCCGTTTAGAGCGAGGAGTATAGATTTCCCACTTATAATCGAAATCGAATAAATCCTTGATACGCTCCCGGCTCCATAAAAGATTATCGAGCGGGGATAAAAAGGTGGCAGTACCTTCCAAAGACTTTCCATCCCCAACAAACTGTACGAGCTCATCCATATCTTCAGCTAGCATGTAATATTGCCGTTCTGTTCCGTCGACTTCAAGTTGGATGACGGCTCCTGCATCAACTCTCCGCTCTACTTCTGCACGCCGTTCCACAGCCTTCAACTTTTGCCATCCGAACCTGGGGTCACGTGGATCAAAGACACGGTAGGCCCGAATGTATTTGTCCATCAACAATTGCCGGGCTGTTTCTTCTTCCATTGCTCGGGTCTTTTCCAATAGATCTGAGCTGATCGTCCGTTCTGTTAGATCGAAATAACGCTCTGTACGATCTCTTTTCACAACGCGGATTATTCCCGAATCTAATAATAGGTTCAGCGCAAGCGAAGTTTCTTTCGTCTTTGGTAGCTTGTTGTCCCAATAGCCGTGAACGCGTTTTTCCGATTGGAAAGCCCGGGAAGGAAGAGGTCCTCCTAATCTCAATTGCTCGATTACTGTGTCTACCACAAGCCCAAGCGTTTCCAATGATTCAGCCACTTTCTGTTGGATTCGTATACGTGTCGGTTGGAACAACGGGAAATCATCCATCGGGATGGTACAGGCAGCATTCGCGAAATACTCGAACACTTTTCCTTCCGTCAAAAGATCATCAAGATGCCTCGTTTTATACCCTGGAATACGTGAAGCCAGTACTAAATGCTGGTTTCGTTCCACGATAGAGACAGGATCAAGCTGCACACATTCAAGTTTTTTGATCATTTGTAATGCGGAAGAAACAGCCGGACGACCTGCCTCCAATAAAGCTTGTTTAGATAAAAGGAATCTGCGCAGAGCAGATTTTTCCACAAAAAATTTTGTTGTCATGACTAGCCCCCTGAATCATTAGAAAGAATGCTTTTGAAAATCCTCAATCAGAACATATGGATCGCTGAATACTTGGCGAAAACCATAACCGACAAACAATGGGGTTGTTGGATATCGGGGGACGACCTTGATGTATATCTTATCCAGCCAATGGTAGAAAAAGAGATTATAGCTTGAGCAGCCTTTGCCATTATAAAGATGAAGGATATAGTGTACGGTTTTCTGGACATACTCCGCAGCCTGGTCGATTCCGGTGAGATCATCATCCAAGATGATATTGAATTCTGTAAAACCGATCATCGGCATCGTCGATAGGTTCAGTTGGACCCCATTGGAAGAATGGATTTCATCTCCCTTGAAATAACCCTCCTTCAGGTTTTCCCGGTAATCTACGTCATAGAAGCCTATGATTTGCATGTGCGGGTGACGGACGGATCCTCCAGAAAGAGGCCCATAGTTTTTAAAGAAAGAAACAGATTTATAGTTTCCTTGTTCCTCCATTTCAAACCATTTCTTGACTCCGAATCGGATCAGTTTATAAAGATGAGGTTTCGAATACTCGGAAAGTTCAGCTTCACAATCATCCGTTTCGATCAACACGGTTTGAAAAGCATCTTGGACCACAGGGTATTTATTCTTCACAAGGATGATTGAGTCATGCGTCTCCAATATTTCCGAAAGTCCTTCTGACACGCAAAAAGGACAAGGTTTTTCCTGATGGATGTTGTTCGGTTTCTTACGGGCGATAAATTTATCAAACTTCAGAATCGTATCCTTTTCCATAATATCACCATCGTGTTCATTCATATTAAAAAACCATCTCCTACCTAATTATACGGCTGATCAATTCGGTTCGTCCATGCTCAGGCATTTTCTTTTATTTACCACCGGCAAAAACCATGACCTTATCCTATTAAGAAGAGTGCAGCAAGTTGGGATGATGATCCAATTCAATTTGAAGGAAGTGTGAAAGCAGCCTGAATACAGAAAAAAAGATAGGATAGTAGCTAAGGTTCGGCTGTGACATTAAAATCGGAATGAACCTTTTCCAAAACCCTTTCATGGCTTATCATGAATATAGCATGAGCAAAGGAACCCTACTCGTAAGGTGAGGTGGTTCGAACAATATCACCGCAGTATCGTTTCAAGTAGTTTACGGTTACACCAGAAGAAGTATTTACGAACACTCCACTGCAAATAATCAAGTTGGGTGGATTCGGTGGTGTTCTCCACTTCCTCCATGGCGAACTTAGTGGCCGGATTAGCCTTGGGCTAGTTGTGGAAAGTAGACTGATAGAGGAGATGATAGGAAATGGATAGGAACATTGTTACCTATACTTTGGATAAGGTCAGAAAGGAAAAGCCGTTGGTGCACAATATCACGAATATGGTCGTGACGAACTTCACCGCGAATGGTCTGTTAGCCTTAGGCGTATCACCTGTCATGGCGTATGCGAAAGAGGAAGTTGCAGATATGGCCAAGGTTGCAGGAGCGGTTGTCCTCAACATCGGCACATTAGATGAAACCGTGGTCGAATCGATGATCATCGCCGGGAAGGCAGCGAACGAGCATGACGTACCTGTCATTCTCGACCCAGTAGGCGCAGGGGCGACACCTTACCGGACAGAGACAGCACAAAAGCTTTTAAACGAAATCAATATTTCGATTTTACGGGGAAATGCTGCAGAAGTGGCCAATGTGATCGGGGAAAAGTGGATGATCAAAGGTGTGGATGCTGGGGAAAGGAACCGTGATGTTATCGAACTAGCAAGAAGTGCTTCAGAGAAGCTCGGAATTGTAGTAGTGGTTACTGGAGTGGATGACGTCATCTCAGATGGTGATAAGGCTTATATGGTACGGAACGGTCATTTTATGCTCACGAGAGTCACTGGGACAGGCTGTCTGCTTAGTTCAGTCATCGGAGCTTTTTCGGCAGTGGAAAAAGATATGGTCAAGGCAGCAACCTCGGCTGTAGCAAGTTATGGGGTGGCAGCTGAAATTGCAGCTGAACGAAAGGGAAGTGAAGGACCAGGGAGCTTCCAGGTTGAATTCCTGAATACTCTTTCACAGGTTTCAGCTGAGGATATCCAGAAACTTGCTTCGATCGTGGAGCGATCGTTTCATCCGTTTTAATGTCGTACAAAAAATAGGATAGGGACTGGCGTAAGGGAATGGACTCTTTGCTGAAAATGTGTTGTCTGATATTCCGGTGTAATTCTTTTGTAAATAAATGATAAAGGGACTGTATATGGAGAAATTCAGGTGAAGTTGTCGAATGACTCACTAACCTGCAAGAAACATTTCCTATATAATCCCCACTTACTTCCATAATCGATTAAAAATCGAACTCTTTCAATGATGACTGAGACGTTTCAGGCAGTCCAATAGTAGGGATATTTATGAAGCTTGTCGATTTATTTTTTAAATGAAGTTCATCGGAAATTCATACTGATTTTAATTAACCTCCTTATAATCCCAAGTGTACCAACAAACTGAAGGGAGATATTCTGATGAACCGAAAAGATTTGTTTCAGGATCCTGAAAAATTATTGCATCGGTCGATGAACCGGAAAGATTTTTTGGACAAGGTGAGTAAAATTGCAGTTGTCGGTTTGGGTATGACACTGACACAGCCCCTGAACAATTTGAGAGTAGAAGCAGCTCCTCAGTTTACAAGTTATCCTTTCACGTTGGGGGTCGCTTCTGGTGATCCGTTATCTGACAGTGTGGTGCTATGGACGAGGCTTGCCCCTGAACCATTGAATGGCGGGGGGATGCCGAACTATAATGTACCGGTCCAATGGGAATTGGCTGAGGACGAAGCTTTCCAGAAAATCATACAGCAAGGAACAGAGCTTGCAACCCCTGAACTAGGTCATTCCGTACATGTAGAAGTCGGTGACATGGAAGCGAAGAAACAATACTATTACCGGTTTAAGGCAGGAAACGAAATCAGCCCTGTCGGAAAGACCAAAACATTGCCTGCACCGGGACAACCTTTATCCAAATTGACTTTTGCTTTCGCCTCCTGCCAACAGTTCGAGCACGGCTACTACACCGCTTACCGCCACATGGCGGAAGAAAAGCTCGATCTGGTTTTCCATCTCGGCGACTATATTTATGAATACGGCCCAAATGAATATATCTCTAAAACAGGTAATGTACGCACCCACAACGGCCCGGAAATCATCACGCTTGATGATTATCGGAACAGATTGGCCCAATATAAAAGCGACAAAGATTTGATAGCTGCACATGCTGCCTGTCCTTGGATCGTAACATGGGATGACCATGAAGTTGAAAACAACTATGCCGATGAAATTCCTGAAAAAGGACAATCCGTTGAAGAATTCATCCAGCGTCGTATAAATGCTTACCAAGCCTACTATGAACATATGCCGTTGAGAAAATCATCCATCCCTCAAGGTCCGGATATGAACCTGTATCGTCGGTTTACATACGGTGATCTGGTTGAATTCAATGTGCTCGATACCAGGCAATACCGTGATGATCAAGCGAATGACGATGGAATAAAACCTCCAAGTGAAGAATCGATGGACCCGAATCGTACATTGACTGGTGAAGACCAGGAAAGATGGTTGCTTGAAGGGCTCGGCAGGTCGCACGCCAGGTGGAATGTGTTGGCCCAGCAGGTTTTCTTCAATCAGTTGAACTTCAATACTGCAGATGCACCCAAATACAATATGGATGCCTGGGACGGGTATGCGGCTAACCGTGAACGTATCCTTGATTTTATTAGTGAAAACCAGGTCGGAAATTTTGTCGTTTTGACCGGTGACGTGCATGCTAATTGGGCTGGGAATATCAAAAAGGACTATAATGACCCTGACTCAG
Source organism: Alkalihalobacillus sp. YIM B00296 (assembly GCF_020179385.1). Taxonomy (GTDB): domain Bacteria; phylum Bacillota; class Bacilli; order Bacillales; family Fictibacillaceae; genus Pseudalkalibacillus. Next base: position 20,622 of record NZ_JAIBLJ010000018.1, read on the forward strand.
CAACCCTTGGCTCTGAATTTGTCGGAACCTCTATCACCTCTGGCGGGGATGGAGCTGATAAACGGAAGGATACAGCCCAATTCCTGGCTGAGAATCCACATATCAAATTTTTCAATGATCACCGGGGTTACGTACGTTGCACGATAACGCCTCAAAAATGGACAGCCGATTACCGTGTTGTACCATATGTCAGCCAACCAGGTGCACCAATTGCCACACGGGCTGCTTTCGAAATCATGCACAATAAACCTGGCTTGAAGCGAATGGTTGATAAACCATTGTCCAATACGAAAAAACAATCTACTGAAGTTGAAGGCGAACGGATTGAAGCCCAGGAAAAAGCCCATGAAAAACAAATGAATAAAATCAAAATCGAAAGTCGGTAGAATGAAGAGTGGACTAGCTTTTTCTAAAAGGCTAGTCCATTTTTTTTATGCAAAGCAGAATGATCTAAAAATGAGGACTGAAACGGTAAAAATAAAAAATTATCTACAACCGGAAAATGGAATATAAGTAGGCACTTCTCGGAGGGTCCGCCATAAAATGATAGAAGTTAGTTCATTTCTTCCGTGTTTGGAAGGATGACTTTGGAGGTGGACCTATGGTGATGAAACCGCGGATGTTGAGAAGAGGGGACACGATTGGAGTGGTAACCCTTGGTAGTCCGTTAGCAAGAGAAGTGATCGATGCCAGGATCAATACGTTAAGAAACATGGGGTTCAATGTCATTGTCGGTAATCATGTTTACGATGTAGACGGCTTTCTTGCCGGCTCCCCGCAAGAGCGAGCATCCGACTTGATGAGCATGTTCCAGAACCCGCAAGTGAAAATGATTTTACCAACACGGGGTGGAGTCGGTGTAGCAGGCATCCTTCCGTATCTCGATTATAATCTAATCAAACAGAATCCTAAGATTGTTACAGGATATAGTGATATCACTGTCCTGTTGAATGTCCTATACCAATTTACAGATCTATTAACCTTTCATAGCCTGATGCTGATTGATTTCGCGCCGGAAACACCACCGTACAGTATCAACCAGTTCTATACTATGACCTCGACTTTTTCACCCGTACGGGAAATAACGAACCCCCCTGGCATGCAATTGGTGGGAAGGGTTCCTGGCATTGTATCGGGAAGGATCGTCGGTGGGAACCTTACAGCTTTTGTCGGCTTGCTCGGAACACCGGCTGAAATCGATACGAGGGGGAAAATCCTTTTCTTGGAAGACACACATGAACCGGTCAATACCGTATACCGTTATCTTGAACACCTACGATTGGCAGGGAAATTCGATGACTGTACTGGCATCATTATGGGTGAATGTACCGAATGTCCGGTAGCCTATGGGAAGACATATGAAGATCTGATCAATGACTTCCTGGTACCGCTCGGAAAGCCGCTTATGACTAATCTTGCTTCTGGCCATGGAATGTTTAAAGCTGCAATTCCGATCGGGGCTAAGGTACTTATGGACACGATCAACCGTACATTGACCATCGTAGAACCGACAGTCATGCCTTGAGTGAGTGAAAGATTCCTGGAAAAGAAAAAGTGCCTGTCCCATAGAAATTGGAAACAGACATTCGTATTTATTCTTTTACTTGAATGCGATCTGTAACGGGAGCTTCAATAGGATTGCCCTGATTTTCCATATAGTCAATCATTGCATCTAAGGCAAGAGGTCCTGTTTCTTGGTTAGCTCCTTCTTTCAATATCGTAAAACCGTCCCCGCCAGTAGCAATATAATTATTGACGGTTACTGTATATTCTTTTTGCGGATCGATCGGATTTCCTTCTGAATCTGTGATTTCAAGGACTTTTGTACCCTCGGGAGCCGTTTTGTCCCATGTATATTTCAATCCTGAAATTTGGAGGATTCGTACGGTTCCACTATTCCATTGTTGTTCTAACAATTTCTTGATTTGATCACCGGTCAATGTCATTTTTACAAGGTTGTTGCCAAATGGGAGCATCGTATATAATTCGCCCCATGTGGTTTCTCCTTGATCGAGGTCGGATCGTATACCGCCAGGGTTCATGAAAGCAAAGTCCGTTTTCATAGCGGCACGTTGGGAATCGGCTACTAGATTTCCGAGTGGTGATTCACCGCTTTCATTTGGTTCCCTCGTAATGGGTTCTGATGTTTGACCGATTATCTCGTTGATCAGTGGTCCGACTTCTTCCTTGTAGTGATCGACCATTCCTTTCACTTTTGCATCCGGAGTAATGCTGTCATGGCAAGTGGTCACGATTTCAGCCTGCTTTTTAACAATGTCTTTCGTTATCGGATCGATCATTAAATCGACATCTGAAAAAGCCGTGCCATAAGAATAAGACTGGACAATCAATTTACCGTCAACTAGAGCATTGGAATAAGCATGGTTATGGCCACCGAAAATGACATCAACTTCATCATCGATCTTGGGGGCTATTTCTGCCAATTCTCCAGAAGGATTTGTCCCGTCCGTGTTCGAGGATGCTGGAACATGTCCAAGTACAATGATGGATTTTACACCCTTTTCTTTTAATTCTTCAACAGCCTCATTGATCGCTTCACCTTCATCTATGAATTCCACATTTTCAATTCCACTCGGAAGGACGATGTTTTCCGTATCTGTGGTAACGACTCCGATGAAACCGATCTGTATTCCATTTACCCTTTCAATGACATAAGGGGGGAGGATCGGTTCCCCGGTATTTTTATCTTTGACATTGGCGACAGTATACGGGAATTCAGCACCTTCAAAATCGCCGGTAACCATATGGGAACCGCCATTGATCAGTCTTTTCATTTCATCGACGCCCTCATCGAATTCATGATTACCGACAGTACCGACATCAAAACCGAGTTCATTCAAAATTTCAATCGTAGGTTCGTCCTGTAGTAGGGAAGATACAGGAGAACTTGCACCATCACCGGCATGGACAAGCAAAGTATTTTTATTGTATTTCTCATGCTTTCTTATGTAAGCTGCCAGGTATTCAGCTCCACCAGCTTTCCTTCCATTGATATTTTGATAAACATCGATCTGACCGTGAAAATCATTGATACCTAAAAGCTGTACGGGAATATACCTGTTTTCTTCACCAGTGCCTAGAGGCTTTTTTTCTGGAGTGCCGGCGAATACAGAAGTACAAGCCAACGAAAACGATAAAAAAATTTGGCAGTAAGGCCCTCGATCAAATGTGTATGTTTTTCTATGAGCAGGACAGAATGGGAGATAACCAATCAAGGGAGGAATATAATGGAATCTAGTATGAGCTTTGAAGAAGTCGTCCAGAAAATTTCTGAATTAGCAAAAAAGGAAGGGGAGCCCCTCCGAAAGAAACAGGTCAAAAAGTCCAACCCAGAGCTGATGAAAAACGCATTGTATTATTTTCCGAATTGGGATGCTGCTCTCGAGCAGTGTAAGGTGAACCAGGCATAGCCATTCCTTGTCACGAGAGAAGGGGCTGTCCCAAAACAATAGTGTCAGACACCACCACACAACATTTTGTTTCAAAAACACACTTTTTCTCAAAATGTTGCTAGGGACGGTGAGAGTCAGACACTAATGGGACAGCCCCTTTTCTTCTGATATGACATAATAGCAAAGCCGATTTATAAAACGCATATAAAAAAAGGAGCTGCCTCGTGCTCGTGGTCAGCCCCTTTTTACGTTTCTAGGATGTCTTGTTCAATTGCTTCTTCTCAAGCTTTTTCTCGATCTTTTCCATCTCTTGTGGATTATTGATCAAGCTGTTTCTATTTTCTATGACTAGTTGTTTAAATGAGGTTTTACGCTTGCGCATTGTCATCAACTCCTTCAATGCTATTGTACCACCTATTACTTTTTAATAATCATGATAATTTTTAAAATTATGTGACAATTCGTTCAATCATGAAAGGTCACTCTCTTTTTGTTTTAATCTCCGCACTTGATAATGCTTTCTGTGTTCTAAGGCACCTGTCCCCAAAACAACTCCTGAAACGATGAATATGAATCCGAAGAGTTGGGCGGCCGCAATCGTTTCGTCTAGAAATAGATACGATCCGGTCAACGAGAAGAACGGTGTAAGATTGATGAAAATGGCCGTTTCACCGGCACCTAGCTGATGGATGGCACGATTATAAAACATATGGCCGATTCCAGTCGCAAGGATGGCAGATGAAGCGAACACAGCCCAGATCCAAGGCTTACCTGTCGTCAGGCTTTCGAGACCTTGAGGTTCCATTTTCAGGCTGATAAGGAACAGGAAGACTGCCCCGATGATTTGCATCCAAAATGTGATGAGTCTCGCATCCATCGTTTCTGTCGCTTTTTTGATATAGATGAAACTGACAGCCTGGGCGAGCACACAAAGGAAAATATAGAAATCCCCTCGAGAGATGCTTGAAAGTTCTCCTGAACCATTTAATACGATAAAAGAAACCCCGATCAGGCCGAGGAATATGCCGATGAACCTTAAGAGCGTCAACCGATCACCAAGGAACACGATCGCGAGGAGAGAAGTCATCAACGGAACCAGGGCAATGATAAGACCCGTATTCGAGGCTGTCGTCATCGTCAGGCCCATCGAGAGAAAGTAGTGATGACCAGTAATCCCTGTCAAAGAGCCGATCGTAACATAGACAAGCTGTTGACGTGTCATTTTACGGAATTCCTTTTTGGCAGCTAAAACGATCAGGACCACGATCCCAGCCGTCAATATACGGAAAGCGGTGATTGTGACCGGTTCAAAATAATTGACGACCAGTTTGATGGCTATGACATTGAATCCCCAGATCATCATAAGCAAGAGTAATAGGATATAGGTTGCTGGTTTAGACAAAGCCCTCATCTCTTTCCTGTCTGTTCGAATGATAAGTGTATGTTACTCCTATCAAAACAGGTAGTCAAAAGAAATGTTTCGGGTTACGAATCAACACACTCTCCTTTTAATTTCAGAAAAAGAAAATACTTCCTCTTTTGTAGTCAGAAAATGACGGTTTATCGTGGGTAGAAATAGTCATTCTTACTCAAAGATCAAGATGTTGATCTCTTCATGTAGGAAGTTGTCATTATTTCAGAATAACTTTAGAGGAATAGGTAGATTTCTGTAGAAACCACTCGCTATACCTTACAACTTTATAGGTTAATACATATGGGAGTGATTCTATGTTAAAGCGTTTCGTGGCTTTTACGACATCCGTATTCCTTGCCGCATCCATGGCAATACCAGTGTCTGCTGAAGTTTCTGGTGAAAAAGCATCTTCTTTTACCTCTGTAACTGAGCAGTCAGCACCACAAGAGATCATCGTTCATACGGAAGACTCAAGCATCACATCAGTCGCAAAGAAAGTCATCTCCGAAATTGATGGTGAAATCGTTGATGCAACCGATGAATTTTTCGTTGTAAAAGTAAATGGTAATGTCTCAGAAGCGGTCAAGGCATTCGAAGCTCTTGATGCTGTAACATTTGCTGAACCGAACGTCACACTTCATGCAAGCTATATACCTGACGATCCTGCCTATCATTCGCTCCAATATGCCCCACAAAAAGTCGGTGCAGAAGAAGCCTGGGATGTCACCCTGAGCGATCCATCGGTTAAGATTGCCGTCATTGATACTGGAGTTGACTACAATCATCCAGATTTGGACGGAAAAGTACTGCAAGGCTATGATTTCGTAGATGATGATAACGATGCGATCGATGAGAATGAACATGGCACTCATGTTGCTGGGATTGCAGCAGCGAATACGGATAATGGTGAGGGGATTACCGGAATGGCACCTAAAGCCTCTATTCTCCCAGTACGTGTGCTGGATGCGGATGGCAGCGGTACGCTGGATGACGTCGCACAAGGTATCCGCTATGCTGCCGATCAGGGTGCTCAAGTGATCAACCTGAGCCTTGGCGGAAAAATCGGATCCAAGACGTTGGAAGCGGCAGTCAACTATGCATGGGAACAAGGCTCTGTGGTAGTGGCTGCTGCTGGAAACGAAAGTACACCGCTTCCCAGCTATCCGGCATATTACGAAAACGCCATAGCGGTAGCAGCGACTGATGAAAATGATGCGATTGCTTACTTCTCCAACTACGGATTATGGGTAGATATCGCAGCTCCTGGTGTCGACATCCATTCAACGATTCCAAACGGTGGGTATGCCAGCTATTCAGGTACATCGATGGCTTCACCCCTCGTAGCAGGTGTAGCAGGTTTGCTTGCAGCACAAGGTAAAAGCGCCGAGCAAATCCGTACAGCCCTTGAGGAAACAGCAGATGAGGTGACTGGTACATGCATACTTTTCCAAAATGGACGGTTAAACGCAGCAAACGCTGTAAAACAATAATCAAGTTAATGGTGTCTGAATAAAACTATATCGATAACTTTTAGGGGACACAGCAGACCTAACTTGCTCAAAACCCCATGCTTTACAAAAATAGAGGACACCAGAAACCTTATTGGATGAAATTCAGAGTTTAACGACGAAGTCAGGTGGTTTAACGACGAAATTGAGGAGTTTAACGACGGAAAAACTACTTTTAACGACGTTAATTGTACATTTATCGGCAAAACTAAAAATCAGCCTCCTTTTACCAAAATAGCGGTATAGATGTCCACTCTTTTTGTCACAAATGAAGGTATAGTTGTCCTGTAAAATCCTGAGGATAGGACCGCATGTTTCAGAAAAAACATAAGAAGGAAAAACCCTTGGAGATTTTCATTTTCTCCATGGGCTTTTCTCATAATAATGGCTTTAGGTCAACACAGTTTTGTAGAAGTCCAAAGTCCAATCGAAGAGCCATCAATTGTCCTTACCCTCCTGAAAACTCTTCAGCAAATAGAGACAGGTCAATCAGTAACAACGCCCACCCCTCCTTCATACTGTGTTGAAGAGAGTAAAAAGCTTCCAATCTCTTGTTTTTATTTTTTACACTCAACTCCAGTAAAGAAGGATAGGGGGAAAGGCAATGAAGGAGTTCCGACAAGATCTTCAAGGGCTGGACATTGGCGACTATAATGCGAATGACTTTGTCCCGAGTGATTATTATGAAGAGTACGAAGATGAGTCACGCTTGTGTGTATTCGTAGGCCCTTGTTTCGGCCCATGCTTTGGTCCGTGTGGCAGGTGTTTCGGTCCATGCGGAAGATGCTTCGGTCCGTGCAGCAGATGTTTCGGCCATTGTGGTGGAAGATGCGGTGGCAGATGCGGTGGAAGATGCGGTGGTCCGTGTGGCGGCGGCAGATGCGGTGGTCCGTGCGGCGGCTGATAATCGGTCAACTTTTAAGAAGAATTCCAGTTTCAACGCTGGGATTCTTTTCGTCTACAAAGGCATATAAGACAAATTGACCTACATACACTCATATGAAGCATTCAGAACAGCTCTCGGGTAAAGGAGGAGCGGAATGATGAGATTAAGCCCTTCGATGCGTATGAAAATGAACAGGGATACTTTCTTTCTGCCTGATCCAAAAGGCAGTGTGTATTTCAGGAACAACGCGGGATCGTTCCAGATGGAAGGCAAGTCGATCGATCAGTGGGTAGAAAAATTACTACCGATGTACAACGGGGATATTACATTGGGGCAGATGACGGAAGGATTGCCCGGACTATACAGGGAACGGGTTTTTGAGATTACAGAAACCTTGTACAAGAACGGATTTTTACGGGATCTGAGTCAAGACAGCCCGCACCAACTGGAAGAGGAAATCTTAAAAAAGTATGCCCAACAAATCGAGTTTCTGAACAGTTTCGGAGGCTCGGGAGCATTTCGTTTCCAGGAATATCGGAAAACAAAAGTACTGGCGATCGGTTCCGGTCTGATCTTCCATTCGTTGATTTCGGCGTTGCTCGAGTCCGGGTTGCCGACATTCCACCTGTTGATCACTGATACGATGCAGACGAATCGAAAGCGGTTGTCCGAACTGGTAACGCAGGTGCGGAAAACAGATCCTGACGTAGCGATCCAAGTCGTCTCCCAGGCAGAGAGCGGGAACTCCTGGAACGATGTCATCGAGCCCTTTGATTGTGTATTGTACGTCTCACAACAGGGCGAATTGGAGGAACTGCGTACAGTTGAATCCGCATGTCAAAAAGGGAAAAAGATGTTCATCCCCGCTATATTTATAGAGGGACTTGGTGTTGCTGGTCCAGTCATCCAACCTGGTTCAGAAGGATGTTGGTCGTCTGTATGGCAAAGCATCCACAAAACCGTATTTGAAAAAGAACGGGCATCAGAATCCTATTCCACAACTGCTGGAGCGATGCTCACCAATCTATGTTCCTTTGAAATGTTCAAAAGCCTGACAGATGTTGCTGGTAGGGACCGTCTGCAATTCTACCTGCTGGATCCTTATACCCTGGAAGGAAAGTGGCATACTTTCATGCCGAAGCCGCGTAATCTTGAACCTGTAAAATGGTTGGAGGAAGAACAGTTTTTGGAAGGCTCGAAAGGAAAACCGGGTAATTTGTTCATGGCCCTCAGCCAAATGACTTCTGACGTTTCAGGGGTCTTCCATCGCTGGGAGGAAGGTGATTTAAATCAAATCCCGTTGTCACAATGTAAAATCCAGGTTATTGATCCCCGCTCAGACGGCCCGGCTGAACTTTTACCAGCTGAAATTTGCGGAGGATTCACCCATGAAGAAGCCCGGCGTGAGGCAGGATTGATCGGTTTAGAGACCTATGGCGAAAGGTTATTGGAGGAACTACAGCTGTCAAATGATTCTGACCCATTTATCGGAATTGGAGCTGGAGAAGCGAATGCGGAAGGTGTGTACCGTGGCCTGCAAAAATGTCTTCTTGAGGAGCTGCGGACCCAAACAGAGAATCATCAGTTCCCAGTCACCCCGGTCAATGTAAAGGCGATCAAGGATGACCATTGCCGCTTTCTTTTACAGTCCTTGAAAACGATGGGAAAAGAACCGAGAATCTTTGCAGGAAGAGAAACAGCTGGCTTTCCAGTCATATGGATTGAGGTAAAAGACCGATGGTACGGAAGTGTCGGTTTAGATCGTACGACTGCCCTCTGCAATGTGCTTAAACATGCAGTTATGAAGGGGCAGAACAAACAATCCAATATTCACACGTTGGTGATTGAACATACTTCCATCGCTGTGAATGAAAAGAATCCGTCAGAGTTTGAGGTAGTGCCGTCAGATGTGGCTGGTAGTCTCCAGAATGCCAAGGATGTATTCAGTAGAAGTAGGAGAACGCTCAACGTATTCGAGTTACCGATGGAACCATTGCTGAAAAAAGAACAGGCAGTCCTAGTCGGTGTCATGCTAAGGAAGGAGGCCCCATTACTGTGAGGGATATCGTACTGGTAATCGGATACGGCATGCTCGTTGACAAAGTCTGTGAAAAACTGGATGTGGATTTTAAGGTCGTGCGTCGTGCCTCAATCGAAGAAGATATACCGGAAATGACCGAATTGGTCCTCGTCCTCCACGATACATGGGTCCCCTCTGTACATCAGCAGGCAGAAAATGTGTTCCGGCATCTGCGTATTCCATGGTTGAGAGGGTTCCTTTCATTCGGGGAAGGTGTGATCGGCCCGCTCGTCCAACCCGATAAGGAAGGATGCTCTTATTGTGCTGACACCCGATTATTGATTGCTGGTCGTGAGACACGGGAGATGTGGGGGTTGAGGGAACAAAGGATGACACAGCAAGACGGTCTCTCCCCTGATCCATGGTCCTCTAACACAGGCCTCTTACAGCTTGCTCACTTGATTGCAGGGGAAGCGAAAAAGGCGCTCGTGGAAGACGATCCACAGTCTGTCGATCACATCTATTTAATGAATATGAAAACCTTAGAGGGGGCGTGGCGTTTCATCTTGCCGGAAGCAGTGTGTCCTGTCTGCAGTAATCTCCCGGAGGATGCTGAACAAAGTGCACGGATTACGCTGAAGCCTAGTCCGAAAGTGAGTCCGGGCAGTTTCCGAACAAAGTCGATGGAGGATCTGGAGAAGGTTTTGGAACACGATTACTTCAATACCCGGACAGGGATTACGAATCATAAGATGTATGATTCCGTGACGGTGTTCGCCGATGTCATCGTGAACCTCCCGCTTTTCAGCAGGAGTGAGGGGACAGGGGGGAGGACGCATTCCTATAAGCTGAGTGAAATGACCGGGATTTTAGAAGCGTTGGAACGATCTTGTGGAATCGGTGCCCGCGGGAAGAGAACCGTGGTTTCTGACAGTTATCGGAATCTTGGACACCAAGCGTTGCATCCGTTGAAGGTCGGGGTTCATGAGGATGAACATTACGACAAGCCCGATTTCCCTTACCAGAAGTTCGATCCTCATCGGAAAATGAACTGGGTATGGGGCCATTCGTTTTTACAAGACCGGCCGATCCTTGTTCCTGAACGGCTTGCCTATTACAGTTTGGGATGCGGGGATGGTTTCGTCTATGAAACATCGAATGGGTGCGCGCTCGGTGGCAGTCTTGAGGAAGCGGTCTTTCATGGGATCATGGAAGTTACCGAGCGTGATGCCTTCCTGATGACCTGGTATGCCCAGCTGAATCTTCCACGTTTGGACCCTTATTCTGCTGACGACAAGGAACTTCGCTTGATGATCGGACGGATGAGGGAAATCGGCGGATACGACTTTCATCTGTATAATGCCACGATGGAGCATGGGATCCCAAGTGTTTGGGCGTTGGTCAAAAACCGGAAGCAAAAAGGGATGAACCTCCTCTGTGCAGCGGGTGCCCACCTCGATCCGGTAAGAGCGGTGAAGAGTGCGGTTTACGAACTGGCAGGAATGGTGATGTCGCTTGAAGATAAATTCGAGTCCAATAAAAGTGACTATATGAAGTTGTATCAGGATTCTTCTCGAGTCAATACGATGGATGATCACGGCATGCTTTATGGATTGAAAGAGGCTGAAGGACGGCTCCAGTTTTTACTCGATGAAGATCGCCAGGTAAAGTCATTTGCTGAAGCCTTCCACTTGGAAACCCATCACCGTGACCTGACAGAAGACCTGAAGAATGTCCTCGATGCATTCAAGAATTTGGGGCTCGATGTGATCGTCGTGGATCAGACGACAGCTGAAATCAGGCGGAATGGCCTGCATTGCGTAAAAGTATTGATCCCAGGCATGCTGCCGATGACTTTCGGTCATGATCTCATCCGGGTGAAAGGTTTGCAACGCGTTCTGACCGTACCAGCAGAGCTCGGCTATTATGATCGACCGCTGACGTACGACAAGCTTAATCCATATCCACATCCATTCCCATGACCAGCGAAAGGAGGGTGAAGGGTGAACCTTGATGAGTTTCTCCATAATCTCCATTATGACATCGATCAGGTGAAACCCCCAGATTTTGAGATCAATTGGGAGGATGCACCCTTGCCGTATAAACTATATCGGGATCTGCCAACTATCCCTCTTTCTATCGAACTTCCGTTGAAAGAGCCTGGCAGGAGAACAGAAAATTCGCTCGAAACGATCGGCAATTTCCTTTGGCACGCTTATGGACTTACCCAATTCTCGGAGTCAATCTACATGGACTCGCCTGACCTTCTGCAACAGTTGCGGCGCTTCGTTCCCTCGGGAGGTGGATTGTATCCGAACGAAGTGTACGTCTATTTAAAAATAGATGGGTTGGCGGATGGGGTCTACCATTATGATACCGCCCATCACAGGCTCGTAATGCTCAGGGAAGGGAATTTCGACAGCTATCTTACTCAAGCGCTTGGGTGGCGTTATGACGTTGAAAATTGCTTCGGAGCGGTTTTCGTGACGACGATGTTCTGGAAAAACTTTTTCAAGTACAATCATTTCGCCTATCGATTGCAAGGGCTCGATGCTGGTGCGTTAATCGGCCAGATCCTTGAATTGGGGAAACGCTTTGGGTATTCGTCCTGTGTGTTTTTCCAGTTTCTCGACCGTGCCGTCAACCACCTGCTTGGATTGAAAGAGGAGGAGGAAAGTGCTTATGCTGTCATCCCGCTATCCCATAAACCGGAAATCGGGTTGTTGTCGGGAGGAAAGGGCGACATATCAGCTGATAGACTGATCAATCTCATGACGAAATTGGAAACTGACTATTTCATCCGTTCGAAAAATATCCTGGATTATCCGATGATTACGAAAATGAATGAAGCAGCGATGTTCGATTCGATAGGATGCTTTTCTTCGAACAAAAGCGCGGAAACTGTGAAAGAAGAGGGGGAAACCATCTTTCTGCCCCCACACGACCGCCTAAAATACGATTTTACGACTGTTTGCCGTAAACGTTACTCGCCTGATATGGACTTTGCCATGAAAAAGGTGACTCAACGGGAATTATCAATCCTCCTGCAAGAGGCTGCAACGAACTTTGTCCACCAAAACGATTTGGGTGATTCTGGCGACAAGATTGAACTATATGGCTGTTTTTACAATGTTCAAGATATTCCGGATGGGGCATATCGCTACAATTCCTCAGCCCACTCTTTAGAGCTGATCCGGCCGGGCGATTTACGCCTTCACTTGCAGTCAGGAATGACAGCCCATAACGTGAACCTCTATCAAGTACCGATTTGCCTGCATATCGTCGGTTCAGCTGATCATTTGAAAGAGGACTTGGGTTATCGAGGCTACCGGATCCAACAGATGAAAGCCGGAATGCTTATTCAGCGTTTGCTCTTAGCAGCGTCTTCCCTCGATATGGGAGGACATCCATTACTCGGATTCGATGTGGCAATGTCCGATGCATTATATGGATTCGATGGGGAAAAGTCGAGTCTTATCCAAATCCCGATTGGAACCTACCAACCACGACCCTGGCTGAAAGGGATGTTGATTTGAACGCATATTTGACCGGCTTGGACTAATAGAATGGAATGATGGAATTTAAAATGAAGGGGGTTACTCGATGCCATATATCAATGTAGAAGATCATGTGGAATTGTACTATGAAGATGTGGGGGAAGGGGTACCAGTCATTTTCATCCATGGGGTTTGGATGAGCAGCCGCTTCTTCAAGAATCAAACCGAGCATTTCAGGAAGGATCACCGTATCATCCTTTTGGATTTGAGGGGGCACGGGCAATCGGCGAAAGTACACCATGGCCATACTGTGGCGAATTATGCGAGGGATCTGCACAGTTTCATTGAAAAAATGGAGCTGAAGAATGTTGTCCTGGTCGGCTGGTCGATGGGAGCATTCGTCGTATGGGATTATTTGCAACAGTTTGGTGAGGACAATGTCAAAGGAACGGTTATTGTCGATGAATTGGCCTCCGACTTCAAGTGGGATGATTTCCCGAGTGGTGCTTTCGATTTCCCGACATTGATCCATCTGATGCGGGAAGTGCAGAATAACCGGGAAGCCTTCCTGACCGAGTTCATACCGCTCATGTTCAAGGAAGAGTTGGATCCGAAAGATTTCAAGTGGATGCTGGAAGAAACTACGAAACTTCCGGAATCTGTCGCAAGTGCGATCCTGTTCGATCAGACGGTGGTCGATTATCGCAATCAGTTTAAAAACATCAAGGTGCCGACCCTGCTCTGTTTCGGGAGAGCGGAAAAACTGATTCCTGTCGGAGCAGGTGTGTTTTTGAATGAACACATCGTAAATTCCCATCTGGTCGTATTCGAAGACAGCTGCCACTGTCCATTCCTAGAGGAAGCTGAAGTGTTCAACGAGGTCGTAACAGAGTTCGTACAATCATTATAAAAGGATAACCCTGAAGACATTGTCTCCAGGGTACTTTTATGGTTTAGGTACTGGTTCAATAATGTACAGGGCTGTGCGATTCTTTGGCCGGTAATTCAATTATCTAAGGAGCTGTGCAATTCTTTTGAAAATGATGCAATGCATTTTTAAAATAGGGCAATTAATTTAAAAACAGAGCAATTGTTTTTGAAAACGGTGCAATTAAGAGGACTACACGTTCCAATAGATGAAAAAAATCGGTCTCTCACCGATTTTAACGATCATAAAGGTAAAAAACGATTGGATGACAGTCTTTTTTAGCAAAAAACTTCCACTTGTACGCTGTTTCTGTCTCTACATCTCGACCACCGCTTTTGATGTAACCTCTCACACAAAAATCTCGCGGATACCTTTTCCTATTTTTTCAACACCGATTTTTATTTTGGCATCGGGTACCTGCGTTACGCTCAGCCGGATCCAGTTTTCCTTCCTATAGTCTGGCAGATACATATTCGTCGCGTCTTGGACGAGGACATTCTTTTTCTTCAAATGATTGACAAGGTGCCTTGCCTTCATCCGTCCTGGTAACTTAATCGTTGAATAAAAACCGGAGTCTCCTCCTGTAAATGCAGCTTCGGGTGGAAGGTACTGAAGATAGGACTGCTTAAGGATGGTACCCTTTTTCTTATATTGCTTTCTGAGTTTATCGATATGCGCCATGAACATCCCGCTCTGCAAATAAATTTCTAGGGCCCCCTGGGTGAGGACAGGGGTATGGACGTCCGCCGCGAATTTGGCTTTGGTGAAGCTTTCAAGCAGCGCTTCTGGTAACACCGCTAGACCTAACCTTAGACCGGGCAACAGCACTTTGGAGAAGCTTTTTGTATAGATAATCCTGCCAGAAGGATCATAGGCAAACATCGGGTCTGCCTTTCTCCGTGTGTCCAGGTCTCCCATATAATCGTCTTCAATGATGTAAACGTCATATTTCTGGACCAGCTCCACGATTTTCCGTTTTTCCTCATTCGAGTAGCTGTAACCTGTTGGATTTTGAAATCGTGATACCGTGTAAAAAAATTTGATGCTTCCTTCCTTGAAGGTTTTCTCTAAATGGTCAAAGTCGATCCCGCTGTTGGTCATTTCAATTCCAATTGCTTTAAAACCACGGGTGGATAAGGATTCGATAAAGCTGAAATGTGTCGGCTGTTCAACACAGATTTCCGTTTTTCCGTTTGGAAAGGGAAGAGAAACAAGGACATCAAGTGCTTGTTGTGAGCCTGAAACGACACAAATCCTCTCTGGAGGAGCAAAAACCTGGAGATCCTGCAACTGTTTTGAAAGCTGGTGGCGCAGTGAAGTCAACCCCAAAGGCTCCGAGTATTGAAACATTTCTTCCTTGTAAAGGTCGATCGCTTGATTCATGCAATGTTGATAATCCCGGTAAGGCATCTTGCTGGGGTCAGGACCTGCAGAGCAGAAATCGATCAATCCTTGTACGATGTCACCATCTGACTTTTTCCTGCCGACAAGGAAATAACCGTTTTTCGGGACAGAGTAAATCCTGTGTCCTTTTTCTAGTTCACTATAGGCTCTGACGACCGAATTGATACTGCATTGGAGCTCTTTTGAAAAAGCACGGACCGAGGGCAGCCGTGAACCGGGCTTCAGGCGGCCATCCCCCATCCTGATCTCGATTTCCTTTATGATTTCTTCGTATTTCGTAGACAATCAGGATCCTCCCCTTTAGATCTGTATGGGTACAGTTCGAAAAAATGAACCTTTTCGAGATAAATCATGTTACGTATAGTTGATGATATCACAAGCTTGTTCATGGGAAATACCTATCAAAAGAAGGAGGATGTAAAATGAAGATGTTGAGGACTGCCTCATTACTTGTATTTTCTTTTTTATTTGTATTTTTAGGAATGGGTACAGTAACAGGAGCAGAATATCAAAAGCTGAAGGACTTGGAAATCGGGGAGTTTTTTAATGGTAAAGAAGGGACAATGGTATTGAAAAATCTCCAGAACGATCAGGTTTATGTATACAATAAAGAGAGAAGCATGGAAAGATTCACTCCTGAATCCACTTTTAAAGTTCCGAATGCATTGATTGGATTGGAAACCTTAGCGGTAAGGGATGAATATGAAGTAAAACGCTGGGATGGGGTCACTAGGCAATTTGCAGATTGGAATAGAGATCATACTTTAGCTTCAGGTATGAGATATTCGGTTATCTGGTATTATCAAGACATGGCACGTGATATTGGTGAAGAACAAATGCAGAGTCATGTTGATCTTATACAGTATGGAAACCAGGATATAAGCGGTGGAATTGATTCTTTTTGGCTGGACAGCAGCATGGAAATCTCAGCTTTGGAACAAGCAGATTTTATAGAAAAGCTGGTGGAGGAAGAGCTTCCTTTTGAAGAAAGACATCAAAAAACCGTTAAACGTATGATGATCCAGGATGAGCAGGATGAATATACCCTCTATGGGAAAACAGGGACAAGGCTGTCAGACTTTGGTCTTGGATGGTTTGTCGGGTTTATCGAGACAGGAAATACGACATGGGTTTACGCAGTTAACATTGATGGCAGTGGAACCCAAGCGAAAAATATTACACTAGAGACTCTAAAAAAGAAGAACATAATTGACTAGAAAAAAAGCAATCGGACGCGTTTCCATATAACGCGTCCTTTCGTATGCCGACCACTTCTATTGAGTGCCAAAATCCGGATCAAAGGTCCGCACAAGGGCTTCATAACACAACTCTAGTTTTATCAGCCTGAAATGGATAAAAAGGTATTTAAATTTCTTTCCTCCAATAAACGAATAGCGTTAGTTTTATTTTAGCTAATACAAAAGCTTTGCAACACTTTTTTATTAAAATTTGGTAAATTAATTTCTTACAATATGGCCCTCAGCAACCGGGGATACTAATACTGAAATTCCAAGTCATCTAGATAAGCCAAGCCATTGGTTGAACAAAGAAATTTCTTAATCTAAAAGGGGTATTAATGGAATAAGCTCCTTGTTAATAACAGCAAATTTTAAAGAAAATTGGCGTATCCCTATGTAATATGTGTGGTACGCTTTTATTTTTACAGTCAAAGCAACAAAATCAAAAACAGGATGTTTTGGATTTTCTCAAGGGTTGTTTTGCTTCTTTTAAAAACTAAGGTTTTCCGGCTACCGGTTGGATCAGCTATTCATTACCCGGAGCCTTTCGATCTATTATACATGGCATGATAGGAATTCGCGGCATCCCATTAGGGAAATGACAATAAAGTCTCAATCATATCGAAACGATTCAGCGAGTTTTTCTATCTGGTGTTTTTCCAAAGCAGGGGTAGTTGAAGTCAATAGATACGAATGTTCATCATCGACTGGAAAGAGAAAATGAAAACGTTGGGTAACTTCCATGCTCTTGACATGCTCTAACACAAATCGGGTATTGTTATAGTACCAGTCTGATTTAATTTCATCGGCATGAAGTCCCCCTTCAAAATCAGGGATGATTTCAGTATCAAATTCTTCTGTCTTGATGTATTGAAGGGTGGCGACTTCTTTGTCATTTTTTTGAAGGGACCATCCGTTTTTTTCGTCCATGGTAATCGTTTCATAGATATCATCTTCCGTTTCAAATGTAAACATGCCACTTTCCTCGGACATCGTAGTCCCGCATCCGCTAAGGACAACAAGAAAAGCGATCATGCTTATTACAAATAGACCTCTCATAGCATCCACCTTCCTGTTAAAATTCCCTATAATAGGCTTATTCTAACAAAAATAAGAAATACCTTTATATGAATTAAAAAGAGCTTGGTATTGGCGAACGCGTACGATTTAATGAATGCCCACCAGTTTTTCATCCATCGCTTTCAATCCTTCATCCATCACTTCCGATTCTTTCTTTGTATTCCTATGCACAGTCTACTTATGACCACATGATAGAGTTTACACTCAACAAGTACGAAAAGAAGATGTTAGGTATCTTTACAAACAAAGAAAGATGTAAAGTTAAAAGTAAAAACCATGTTAGATATTCTTACATTATTATGTTCGTAACAGAAAAAATATGAAATACTTTTATCCAATACTACGACAGCTTAACTAACGGAGAGAAGCTGAGGGGGAAAAATATATTTAGTTAGTAATCGATCTAACCAGATGATTAACCCAAGCATTATTGTCGGCGAAGCAGTAGTTTACGGCCAATGGCCTGAAAAAACAACAGGTCGACATTTCGCTTTAACAATTTAAAGCGTTCATTGGACAAATGTTTTTCATTCTTATGATGGATAGGAGGGAATACAATGATCCGAAAAACGAGGGATATTGGTGTATTAACCTTTTTGATTTTAGCCATTCAAGTATGGTTCCAGAGATTTTAATTCAACCGTAAGAGGAGGCATTTATTCATAATGAAAGGCCAAAAAGTTGCTTTATGGTTTTCAACCATCGCAATGATACTATCATTTACCGTTTGGTCGTTGATTGCCCAGGCTGCGCCCATGATACAGAGCATGTACCGCTTAAGCGATACGAAACTTAGCCTGCTTATCGCGATACCTGTCCTTTTAGGTTCAGTGATGCGGATTCCACTAGGTATTGCCGCTGACCGTTTTGGCGGGAGGAAGGTCTATACGTTGACAATGCTTATCCTAATCCTTCCTTTAATAGGGGCAGGGTTCTCAACTTCCTTTGAAATGCTGTTATTTTGGGCTTTTTTGATTGGACTAGGTGGGGCTACCTTTGCAATTGCCATTACTTACGTTTCTCAATGGTATTCAACGAAAAGCCAGGGGTATGTATTAGGGATTGTAGGATTAGGGAATATCGGAACTGCTGTTTCAGCCTTCACTGTCCCTACTATGGTTTCGAAGTTCGGCTTATCATGGACGTTTTGGGGAGGCGCCCTATTAATAGGCTTGATGAGCATCATTTTTTGGTTGTGTACAAAAGAGGCACCTCTTACCCATAAAAAAACAACAGTAAAAGAACAGTTATCTGTTATAAAATATCAATCCCTGTGGATATTATCTCTATTCTACTTTCTTACCTTTGGAGGGTTCATAGCGTTCAGTCTTTATTTACCAACATTATTAAAAGGACTTTACGACGTTTCATTAGTCGATGTAGGGATAAAAACAGCAGGGTTTGTGGTGGTTGCTACATTCGTAAGACCTTTAGGAGGGTACCTTGCTGATCGTTTTGGAGCTATAAAGCTATTAACGATTCTGTTTACCGGTATGGTAGGTACTTCGATTTTGATTCCTTTCGCAGTTGGAAATTTTATAGTATTCAGCATGGGATTCTTATTGATGGGTGCTTTTCTTGGGGCAGGAAATGGTGCAGTCTTTAAACTTGTTCCCGATGTTGCCCCTGGACAAACAGGAGCCTCATCCGGAATCATTGGCGCAATCGGGGGGATCGGAGGATTCGTCTTACCATTGATCCTTGGATTTACAAAAGAGTTGACAGGTAGTTATACATTGGGATTCGGGCTTTTTTCGATCAATGCCGTGATATGTCTAGTGGGATTAAAACATATGATCAGAGATGGAAAAACAAGCAAGCAGAAGAAAAATGTCAAAGCTCTACCATCTATTCACTAAAACGGAGGGAACATAAATGGAGAAGAAAAAATTAGTATTAGTTGGAAATGGAATGGCAGGGGTTCGCTGTATTGAAGAAATTTTGAAAATCGATCCAGAAGCATTCGATATCACGATTTTCGGCCGTGAACCACATCCAAACTATAACCGTATCCTTTTATCGACCGTACTTCAAGGGGACACCTCTATAGATGACATCACGCTCAACGAAAGAGATTGGTATGCAAAGAATAACATCCAACTCTACACAGGAGAATCTGTGATAAAGATTGATAAAGACAGAAAACAAGTGCATACAGACAAAGGGAAGCAAGTACAATACGATGAATTGATCCTTGCGACAGGTTCCTTACCATTCATGCTTCCGCTACCAGGTGCAGACAAGGAAGGTGTAACAGCTTTTCGGGACATAAAAGATTGTCAAACCATGATCGAAACGTCCCAGCAGTATGAAAAGGCCGTAGTCATTGGTGGAGGACTCTTAGGATTAGAAGCTGCCAGGGGATTGCTAAATCTTGGCATGGAAGTGGATGTCGTCCATATATGCGACTATCTGATGGAAAGACAGCTTGATCCAACTGCTTCTAAAATGCTTCAAAAAGAACTTGAGTCACAAGGAATGAACTTTCTCCTCAACAAACAGACTGAAAAGATCCTCGGAAAAGAGCGCGTGAAGGGTTTGCGTTTTAAAGATGGATCAAAAGTCTCTGCTGATTTGGTTGTCATGGCTGTCGGAATCAGACCAGACGTACAGTTAGCTAAGAACAGCGGTATCCAGGTCAATCGAGGAATTGTTGTGGATGATTATATGCAGACAGATGACCCTAATATTTATGCAGTTGGGGAGTGTGCAGAACACCGGGAAATTGTTTACGGCTTGGTAGCCCCTCTTTATGATCAAGGTAAAATTTTAGCAGAGAAAATCTGCGGTGTGGAAGGGAAGAAGTACGAAGGTTCCGTGGTTTCGACACAATTGAAAGTATCAGGGGTGGATGTTTTCTCTGCAGGTCACTTTTTGGATAGCGATGATACGAATTCCATCAAAGTGTATGACGATTTTGATGGGACATATAAAAAGGTTGTGATCAGTGGGAACAAGGTTATTGGGGCTGTATTATTCGGTGAAATTAAAGAAGGGCCTAAACTATTGAGTATGATCAATAACGGCACTGATATTTCAGAACTTCCTAAGGTTTCGTTCCTTCAGGACTCGGGTGCTGAATCAGCTCAGAGTGCAGTTGTTACGATGGATAACAGTGAAGTTGTTTGCGGATGTAATGGTGTCACAAAGGGTGAAATCTGTGAATCCATTGTGGAAAACGGGCTGACCACAGCTGATCAAGTAAAGGATCATACAAATGCCTCACGATCCTGCGGGGGATGTAAACCACTTGTTCAGGATCTTTTAGAATACACACTGGGTGACGAGTTTGACCAAAGTGAAATGAAAGAAGCAATTTGTGGATGCACCACATTAAGCCGTGAAGAAGTAATTGAAGAGATCAAGGATAAAAACTTAAAGTTTGTCAAAGAGATCATGAATGTCCTCGAATGGAAGAACGATGAGGGGTGCTCGAAATGCAGACCCGCACTCAATTACTACTTAGGAATGCTAAATCCTTCCGACTATGACGATGAGGAAGAATCCCGGTTCGTCAATGAACGTTTGCATGCCAATATCCAGGCAGATGGAACCTATTCTGTTGTTCCGAGGATGTATGGCGGGGTGACCAATGCCAATGATCTAAGAAAAATTGCAGATGTAGCCGATAAATATCAAGTTCCTATGATCAAATTGACTGGGGGACAACGTATTGATCTTTTAGGAATCAAGAAAGAGGATCTTCCTAAAGTATGGGCTGACTTGGATATGCCTTCGGGATATGCGTATGGGAAGGCATTAAGAACCGTAAAAACATGCGTTGGCAGCCAATTCTGCCGTTTTGGAACCCAGGATTCCACTCAGCTTGGCATCGACTTAGAAAAGAAATTTGAACGACTTAATACGCCACATAAAGTAAAAATGTCCGTGTCAGCTTGTCCAAGAAATTGTGCGGAATCAGGAATTAAAGATGTAGGGATCGTAGGGGTTGAAGGCGGTTTTGAAATTTATGTAGGTGGAAACGGCGGAACTCATTTGCGTGGTGGAGATTTATTATGCACAGTGAAGACGGAACAAGAGGTCTTCGATATCACTGCATCTTTCCTCCAATATTACCGTGAAACGGCAAATTACTTGGAAAGAACATCAAAGTGGGTGAACCGTATGGGGATCGAGCAAATCCGAGAGGTAATATTTGAAGAGGAAAACAGAAAACGGTTGATTGAGCGGATGGATGAAGCCTTGATGAATACAAGAGACCCTTGGAGAGAAATTACAGAAAACCAAGAAAAACAAGAAAAGTTATTCCAAAATTTATAAGCACGGGTTCACTGCATTGAGTGTGTCTAAGGAGGAAAAGACGGATGGAGCGAATACAAGTAGCCAATGTTCGTGATCTGCCAGAAAAGATAGGTAAATCTATGAAAATTGGAAACTTCGACTTAGCTTTATTTAAGCTATCAAATGGAGATATACGGGCGGTTGAAAACAAGTGTCCTCACAAAGGAGGTATGCTTTCTCAGGGGCTCGTCAGCGGTGACTATGTATTTTGTCCATTACACGATTGGAAAATTTGTATGAAAGATGGCGAAGCACAAGCACCTGATCAAGGTTGTGTGAAAACATTCAAAGTAGAGATTCAAGATAAGAACGTTTATGTGTATGTATAACAGAGCAATCAAAAGGTGGACCAGTTATGAATGATTTTCTAAGTTACTACCGTCAAAAAGAGAAAGAAACGGAAACCGAAAAAGTTTCGGATACACAATGCCCGTACTGCAGTGTACAATGTACCATGCAACTCGTTGAACAACGTATTGTCGGCCGTGAAAATTACAAAGTTATCCCGAAGGATAATCCTACTTCAGAGGGCAGATTATGCATAAAGGGGTTACATGCCCACCAACACGCACTGCATAAAGAACGTATCCATTATCCTTTGTTAAAAAAGAACGGGGTGTTCGAACGGATTTCATGGCAAGAAGCATTGGCGTATATAAAGGATAAGTTTTCTGATATCCAACAGAAAACTGGCTCTGACGGTATAGGGGTTTACGGGGGAGGGTCACTTACAAATGAATCGGCTTACCTACTTGGAAAATTTGCTCGTGTGGCGCTTAAAACAAAGTATATCGATTATAACGGTCGATTTTGCATGTCAGCCGCTGCTTCAGCAGCTAATGAGGCTTTCGGTATTGATCGCGGGTTTACAAACAAATTGTCGGAAATCCCCTTTGCCCGGTGCATTATTCTTGCTGGAACGAACATTGCTGAATGCCAACCGACATTGATGCCTTATTTCACGAAGGCAAAGGAAAATGGTTCATTTATCATTGCGATCGATCCGAGGGAAACAGCTACTACAGAAATTGCGGATTTACATCTAAAAATTAAACCGGGCACGGATGCAGCATTAGTAAATGGTTTCATTAAAGTGATCATTAACGAGGGATTGGTCGATGAGTCGTTCATAAATGAAAAAACAAACGGATTTCAAGAACTGAAAGAACATATTGACACCATCTGTTTAGAGGATATTTCGACAATCACCGGAATTCCAGTGGAATTGATTCGATCTGCAGCCGTAAATTACGCTGCAAACTCAACAGGGATGATCTTCACGGCCAGGGGAGTCGAACAACAAACAGATGGTTATATGGCAGTCAGAAATTTTTTGAACCTTATATTAGTAACAGGGAAAATAGGGAAGATTGGTTGTGGTTATGGCGCTATAACAGGTCAAGGAAATGGTCAGGGAGGTAGGGAACACGGCCAAAAGGCAGACCAGCTTCCTGGGTACCGTCATTTAGAAAATGAAGAGCATCGCCACTATATTTCAAAGGTTTGGGGAATTGAGGAAACAGATTTACCTCGAAAGGGCGTTTCAGCTTATGAAATGATGGAGAAAATCGATGCTGGTGAAATCCAAGGTCTGTTCGTAATGGGATCAAATCCTTTGGTTTCGAATCCCAATGCGAACTTCGTTGAGCAATCACTAAAAAAACTATCATGTCTTGTCGTCGTTGATTTATTCATTTCTGAAACTGCAAAATTAGCAGACTTGATCCTGCCGTCAGCCTCCTACCTGGAAAATGAAGGGACAATGACGAATTTAGAAGGACGTGTGACGTTAAGGCGAGCAACCCGGAAATGTCCTGGTGAAGCCAAGCAGGACTGGAAAATCATTTGTGAGTTGGCAACCGCCCTTGGAAAAAGTGAGTTTTTCCCATACGCTTCATCGGAAGATATTTTTAATGAGCTTAGGGAGGCAAGTCGTGGGGGGGTAGCGGATTACTATGGGATCACTTATGATCGTTTAAAGAATGAACGCGTCTATTGGCCATGCCCTGAACTAGACCATCCTGGAGAAAGTCGTCTTTTCACGAAAACGTTCACCCATGCAGATGGAAAGGGAAGATTAGTATCTGTTCAAAACAACTTTCCAAAAGAACGTCCCGACGAAGAATTTCCTCTTTACCTTACGACGGGAAGAGTCATATCCCACTATTTGACAGGTGTACAAACAAGGAACAGTCCTGCATTGAAGTCTCGGAATGTTGAATCGTTTCTAGAAATTCACCCGACTACTGCAAAGAAATATAAAATTGAAAACCAGGTATTGGTGAAAATTACATCCAAAAGAGGACAGATCACGGTGAGAAGCAAATATACGGATAAAATAAGGGAGGATACCGTTTTTGTTCCCTTCCATTGGGGCGATGACCAAAATGTGAACCAGATTACCCATGAAGCACTAGACCCAACCTGTAAAATGCCTGGCTTTAAAGTTTGTGCCGTGAACGTTAGCCCGGCTACAGACCTGAGTATAAATTAATCATGGGAATTTTGTTATAACCCTTGACACTATTGGTGTTCGGGGTTTTTCTTTTGAGGATTTCTGATAAATTTCAAATGCCAAGGTAAATAAAATGCATAAGCGGGTATATGAACAGGTGTTGAACCATAACGTATTTCGATTTTTCAACTTCATTAATCCTACTTTGACTGTTAACCATTCCAGGAAGCGATAAAATAACAAAAATCACTTTCTATCCTGTTTAAAACAATTTAAATATATGACTGATAAACATGAGGGGATCACCAACTTATTCTAAAAATCACAAGGAGTAATAGCACCATACAAGAATGGCTGGATATCACAACCTCGGTCAAAGCAAAATCTAGTTTCATCAAATTCCTCCTCTATTTAAAAGCGCTAGTGCCGAAATAACATAAATCTACATTATCGGTCATAACACTGATTGTTATCATGTACTATTTAGGACATTCTGTTCACTTCCCGAGACATTCTGTTTACTTTCGGGAATAATCTGTTCACTGCAAAACAAGGCTCTATGGACTTTTAACAATTCATTTGGTAAACCAGGTTCGTCCCAGAAACACAAAAAAGAGCTTGGAATCCAAGCTCTGTTCTTGCAAATTCATTAATGTGTTTTTGCACCTCCAAAATGGAGATGGTTTACACAAGCTCTTAAATCTTTTCCAGTTACGCTTTCTGTTCTTGGAATTCAGGGTCCTTGTAAGGATGAGCTACCCAGCCGGATGGATCGATGAATAAGCGGACAGCGACCACCTGGCGATCATCCATCAAGGTGAAGAAATGTGGTGTCTCAACCGGTACGGAAATGACATCACCAGCTTCCAATTCGACATCGAAATAGCCGAGGTCGTCTTGCCCCTTGATGATGAAAATACCGTGGCCAGCTGTGATTGCACGGACTTCATCTTCTGTATGCACATGGACTTGCTCGAACTTCTTCAATAAAGCTTCGAGATCTGGAGTATTTTCAGAAAGCGCGACGACATCCCAGCTTACATAGCCATTCCGTTGAGCGAGTGAGCGGATCTCTTCATCGAATATATCGAGTGTCTGCTGCTTCTGTTCATCATTAATCTTGCAGTTTCCTTTCAATTCGTCCGGGAGCTTGCTGGTATCCCATTTTTCGTAAAGGACACCTTGCTTCTCTAAAAATTCGCCGACTGCCTTGTCGCCTTCGATCACTTGGTTCGTATTCCTGATTTTGATGACTGCCATTTTCAATCTCCTCCTTAAAAATTATGAAAGACTTAAGCTTTTATATGATCTGATTTTCAGATGATAGGAAAATAGAAACTCGAATGCCTCCAAGTATTTCTTTGCCTCAAACGCGCTTTTGCCCCAGACAGTGATCCCGTGGTTCCGGATTAGAATCCCATGAACCCCTTCACCCAGATTTGCCGTCAACTCCTCTGTCAATGTCGGAATATCCGCATGGTTTTCCACGATCGGAACCGTGATTTCTGCATCCTCATCCCATAGCCCAAAGGCTTTGATCAGCTCCTGTCCAGTAAACACGACACGCTTTTCATCGCCGTAAAGCTCTGAAATGACATTGTTATCGACGGTGTGTACATGCAGACAGCAACTTGCATCCGTCCGCTGATAGATTTCCTTATGGATAAGCGTTTCTGCTGAAGGACGCAATAATGTTTCCTCAACCGGTACACAGTTTTCATCCACAAGGACGAAATCTTCTGCTGTCCTTCTCCGTTTATCTTTCCCGCTAGCTGTTACAAGGAACTGAAGTGGAGCAGACTGGACTTTGATCGATAAGTTTCCGCTTGTGCCAGGGAACCAGTCGCGGGCAGCAAGTTCATCTTTTACATCAGCAAGCTCATTCCAGCACTCATTGTATTTACTCATACCAGCTCCTCCTGTCTTTGTTTCAGTATTCCGATAACGTCATAGAAGGTTTCGAATGGTTTGTAGGCCAGGCCCAATTCACGGCATTTCTCGGTTAAAAAGCTTCTAGCGATCACCTGATCTGCCAGTTTCGCAGCTTGCAAGTCTGTAATTGAATCCCCGATCACGATCCTGTCAGATTTTTCAGGATCATAGTTTCTTAAAATCGAAGGCTTGCAGCAACCACAGTCATTGTTGCAAAACCGATCACACGGATGCGGCCAGGTAATCCTGATCCTCTCGCCTGAGAAATCACTGCTGTTGCAGTAAATATCCTCGCGCGCAATGTCAAAAGGCTCAAGCAATCGATAGACGAAAAAATCGATGCCTCCGCTGACGACAAGCAGTTTTATGTTCTGTTCTTTCGTAAATGCTACAAAGTCTTCAAAACCTGGCCGGAATTCCGCCTGCCGGATTGCGTATTCTTTGATATCGTTTTTTAACTCGGTCGGAAGGAGGGAAAACATCTTTCCGACACCTTCACGGATTGAAATCCGCTGACCTAAAATCGCGTCCTTCAGTTCCTCCCATTCAGGCGGCGCAAACTTTTTCATGATGGCAATGATATTGTCGCTTTTCGTAATCGTACCGTCAAAATCACAAAAGATGATCGGTTGTCTGCTCATGATTTCACCTTCGCAGGCCCCCATAGGTCAAGCGCTTTTTTTAGTGGATCACTTCCTTCAGCTACTTGCTCTAATGATCGGCCGTCCAACACACCAACAATCGCATCACGGAATGCCTGGCCCCCAGCGTCAGCTCCGTCCGGATGACCGTGGATTCCGCCGCCTGCGTTGATGATACTGTCGATACCGAAGTCATTGATGAGCAATGGTGTCAGTCCCGGGTGGATGCCGGCAGATGGGACAGGGAAGGCTTTATTCAAAGAACCATCATTCACTGTCAACGCTTCGGCAATTTCTTGGGTTTCTTCCTTAGCCAGCGCTACACTTCCATAAGGTGATGGGAACAGTACATAATCTGCACCAGCCAGGCGTAACAGTTTTCCGAGCAGGACTTTATTGGAAACACCGTAGAATGGGGAAGGGGTGATCGCACCGCTGAATGCCGGATGCGCCATGATCGGCACATTGATTTCAGGGTCTTCCGCCAAAGCCTGCAGGGTATCCAACCCATAGGCGAATACATTGAACAACAGAGAGTTGGCGCCAAGTTCCACTGCACGCTTCGCCTTTTCCTTCAAATCAAAGGTCCGTCCGGTCAAATTGACGGCATACAATGTGCGGTGGCCCGTTTCTTCATAAACTTCCTGCAAAACCTGCAGTCCGGACTTGATCCTTGATTCGAAAGGCGTCCTGTCATTTTCAAAAAGGATCTCATCATCCTTGACGAGATCGACACCGCCAAGTGCCTGAAGACGCATCTGCTTGTCAAGGTCCTGTTGCTCCTTGCCGATCACGCCTTTGAAAATGCTCATCAGCAACGGGCGGTCAAAAACACCCAGTTGTTTGCGGATACCGGAAATTCCAAATTGCGGACCATGATATTTTGAAACCAATGAATCCGACAGCTCGATATCGATCAGCTTGATTTCCCCATCCAGTGAAAGTTTACCGAAGATCGTCGTCAAGATGGCAGGGATATCGTTACTGAAATTAGCGGAAGGATAGGCGATCTTGATGATCCCTTTCGTCCGTTTCTCCCCAAAAAAGCGATCCGCTTCTTCATCTTCAGGAAGGTAGTTGACGTCAACCACCCTCCCTTTATGTATGCTCAACTGCTTTTGTTCCAAAGCAGGCAGGTTCGTCCATGATCCGACAGTCAACCCGAGTGCGATCGATTCCGCTTTTTTCTCGAGATTTTCCTTTTTGTCATGCAGCAGATAGGTTGCAATGATTTCACTCATGACGTTCCATCCTTTCCAAAATTACTTAAAAACATAAAAAACCTCTTCCTATAAGAGGAAGAGGTCGATTGTTACGGCTCCATCCTCTCATCTGTCAGCTCATTGCTGCGAGAATTAGCACCTTGTTTTTAACAACAGTTAAAAGTCGGTTGCCGGGCTTCAGCGGGCTCGTCCCTCCACCTCTCTTGATAAGAGTCATACGATTCAATTTTCAGATAAATAGATTTATAACTCGGATTATTACACGGAAATTTATTCATGTCAATTCTTTGATCTTAATTTTATTCAAGGATATGAGCGATAAAGCCGATAGTTTGTAGGTTTGAATTTCTCCATATAGGATTTTTTCTTTTCTTTGGAAAAACCTGTTGACAGTTCAGAAGGTGTTCTGTAATATACATTTCAAGTTAGTTTTTACATTCCAATAATCATAAATTTCATAAAATCTCTTATCAAGAGCAGGCTGAGGGAATTGGCCCTATGACGCCCAGCAACCGACCTTTCGATCTATGTTTCCAGTAAAAGGCACGGTGCTACTTCCAACAGGATGATACTATTCATTCTGGCAGATGAGAGGGTGAAGACTACATACCTTCAACCTCTTTCATCAGAAAGAGGTTTTTTTACACTATAAGAAAGTATAACCCTTTCTTAAGTATAAGTTCAACTAGGGCTCAGCCATCGCCGCAGGCTTGGCTTTGCCAAGTTTTCTTTATATTCAAAATTAGGAGGTTTCCCTTATGTTAACGAAGCAATCAACCTATGAGCCTTTCACAACGGAGACGGTTGTGGCGTACTTGAAAGAAGGAAATTACATTTCTAAGGGCAGTCCGGTGACATGTAAAGAGATCGGTGACGGGAATCTCAATTATGTTTTTCACGTAAAAGAAGAGGATACTGGAAAGTCGTTGATTGTCAAGCAGGCACTTCCATACGCAAAAGTGGTCGGCGAATCCTGGCCATTGACGCTGGACCGGGCACGGATCGAAAGTGAATCCTTGAAAGAGGCGGCAAAATACGTACCCGATCTTGTTCCAGAGGTTTATGGAACAGATGAGGTTTATGCTACTACGATCATGGAGGATTTATCAGGCTATATCATATTGAGAAAAGGGCTGATTGAAGGAAGAAGGTATCCGAAATTGGCTAAAGATATCGGAAAATTCATCGCCCATACCTTGTTCCATTCATCCGATTTCGGGTTGGATCCATCTGAGAAAAAGCTTCTTGCTACCAGATTCGTGAATCCTGAACTCTGTAAAATCACCGAGGATCTCGTATTTACAGATCCATTCTTCGATCACGATACGAACGATTTTCCAGAGGAATTAC
Source organism: Alkalihalobacillus sp. YIM B00296 (assembly GCF_020179385.1). Classification (GTDB taxonomy): domain Bacteria; phylum Bacillota; class Bacilli; order Bacillales; family Fictibacillaceae; genus Pseudalkalibacillus. The sequence goes on from NZ_JAIBLJ010000018.1 coordinate 49,913, forward strand.
GTTCCGAGGTCGAAGCCTTATGGGCGGATGACGAACTAAAGCTTGAAGCTGCGAAGCTCAAACATCTGTTCCTTACGAAAGGGGAAGCTCTGATCCATGGCGATCTACATTCCGGAAGCATTTTTGCCACCGAAGGTTCGACGAAAGTGATTGATCCTGAGTTCAGCTTTTTCGGTCCGATCGGATTCGATGTAGGTGCCTTTATCGCCAATCTGATCCTGAACAGCCTTGCACAGGAAGCTCGGATTGAAGATGAAGCTGTCCGTCGTGATTTCCAAGGCTATCTGCTCGATGTCATACAAGAAACCTGGAACGTGTTCACAGCAGAGTTTACAGGGTTATGGGTTGAAAAAGGGAAGGATCCGTTCCTTGCCGTACCTGGCTATCTCGATGCTGTATTGGATGACATCCTTCAGGATACGGTAGGATTTGCCGGAAACAAGATCATCAGGCGGACGATCGGCCTCTCCCATGTAGAGGACGTCCATGGTATCGAAGACCCGGAAAAACGATTGAATGTCCAACGAGAGGCACTCAATACCGGTAGGCACCTGATCCTTAACCGACGTAATGTGAATACCATCGAAGACCTCATCAACCTGGTAAAAGGAGTTTGACAGAATGATAGAAACAGAATTCATCCGATCAGTCAGCTGGGAAAACGATCGAGTCGTGCTGCTCGATCAGCAAAAGCTGCCTCTCAAAACCGAATACATCCACCTTGATGATATAGAGGGTGTGTGGGAAAGCATCCATTCATTGAAAGTGAGGGGAGCTCCAGCGATCGGAATTACTGCGGCATTCGGTCTTGCACTCTGGGCGAACAAGTTTCCGGGCAACTCGATTGAAGATTTCAAAACAGGTCTCCAGATACAGCGGGATTACCTTGCAGGTTCCCGGCCGACAGCGGTGAACCTGTTCTGGGCGATCGATCGGGTCGTTGCAGCTGCATCCCTGGCGAAAACCATTGAAGAGGCAAAACAGATTGTCCTGGCAGAAGCCCTTAAAATCCAAACCGAAGATGAAGCGGTGTGCAGAAAGATTGGTGAATATGGGTTATCACTACTTCAACAAGGGGATACCGTCTTGACGCACTGCAACGCTGGCGGGATTGCGACTGCCAAATACGGAACAGCTCTTGCACCTTTTTATCTCGCGAAAGAACAGGGTATCAACCTTTCCGTTTATGCGACAGAAACACGGCCCGTCTTGCAAGGGGCACGCCTGACAGCCTGGGAGCTACATGAGATCGGAGTGGATGTCACCCTGATCACGGACAACATGGCTGCGCACGTATTGAAAAACAAGGACATTTCAGCCGTCATCGTCGGTACGGACCGGATTGCAGCAAATGGGGATGTCGCCAATAAAATCGGGACACTTGGACTTGCGGTGCTCGCAAAAGCGTTCGATATCCCGTTCTACGTTGCTTCACCTCTATCGACGATCGATCTGACCGTTTTATCCGGGGAAGAAATTCCGATCGAGGAACGAAACGGAGATGAAGTGACTCACTGGAACGGCACACGTGTAGCCGCCGAGGGAGTCAACATCTACAACCCAGCATTTGACGTGACGCCGCACGAATATGTGACAGGAATCATCACCGAAAAGGGCATCATCACAGGGAACCTGAAAGAGGGGTTGCGCAAAATGAAAACGTTATAAAAGGAGAGATTCAATCCACAGGGTTCCTGTCACTTTTATTAAAAGGATAAGATATTTTGCGGTGAAGAAATGTCTAGCTCCACCGCCTAACCACTTGGATCACTTCAGTCCTCCTGCGACGGCGACAGCCTCCTCGTCAGACTTCCAGTGACCTTCGTGGCTGAACAGGGCGTTTACGCTTTTATTAACCAAGTATTCCGATGAAAAAACGTAGAATAATGAGGGGGAAAACCATTGAAACCATTCAAAACAGCATTCATCTTTCTTATACTATTTACCTTGATCCTGTCGGCTTGTACAAATGAGCAAGATACAGTAGCACCACAAGATACGGCGAAGGCGGAAGACAATGACAAATCAACAGAGGAAAAGGAGAGCACCTCTTCTGGTGACGTTTCAGCAGAAATTCCTGAAGGCGTACAGGAACCTTTGAAAATCGCAGCAATCATGCAAATGTCGATCGGGACATTCTCCTCGCAATATGTGCAAGGAGTGAAGGAACAGGTCGAAGCGTTCGGTGGCGAAGTGCAGATCTATAATGCCGACAATGATCTTTCGAAAATGGCGACACACCTTGAAACGGCAATCAACCAGGGTGTCGACGGGATCTTGATTGACCATGGCCGTGCAGATGCACTTGAAAGCGGGGTAAAAGAAGCACTGGATAAAGGGATTCCAGTCGTAGCCTTTGATAGTGATCTGAACCTGCCAGGTGTGACGGTCATCGACCAGGACGACTATAGCCTTGCCTGGAGTTCATTGAAAACCCTCGCCCAGGATTTAAACGGGGAAGGGGAAATCGTCTACGTCTGGGTCGGCGGATTCGCCCCGATGGAGCGCCGCAATACGATCTATAAAGCCTTTAAAGAACGATACCCGAATATTAAAGAAATCGCGAAGTTTGGAAATGCGACTGCAAACACAGCGCTTGATACGCAGAACCAAATGGAAGCGATCCTAAAAAAATATCCGAACGAAGGGGATATCGATGCGGTGTTCGCTCCATGGGATGAATTCGCGAAAGGTGTAACCCGGGCACTGGAGCAGGCTGGACGTACAGAAATCAAAGTGTACGGAATTGACTTGAGTGACGAAGACTTGCAGATCATACAGAAGGAAAACAGCCCTTGGGTAGCGACCGCAGCCACCGATCCAGCTGAAGTCGGCCGGGCTCAAGTTCGCTTTCTATACCAGAAGGCAGCTGGAGAAGAAACACCATCGATCTATTCATTGGACCCGCATCTCGTTAAACAATCTGACCTTCCTGATCAAACGATCTCCATGGGTGAAATCGGTGAGTATGTTAACGGATGGGGCAGTTCAGATGCAGGTGTATCCCCATGGATGAAAGCATTAGAGGAAAAGGCCGAATAATATGAGCCAGTTGATCATGCGGAACATCAATAAACGATTCGACAAGTTGGAGGTCCTCAAGAACGTTACATTTTCAGTCAGGGCTGGTGAAGTTCATGCGCTATTAGGTGTGAATGGTGCTGGTAAAAGTACATTGATGAAAATCCTTGCCGGTGATTATGAAAAGGATGGAGGGACGATCGAGATGGATGGAAAGGAAATCGCGATCGGCTCCCCATTGGATGCTAAACGGCACGGAATCGGGATCGTCGTACAGGAAGTGGATACCGCCCTTTTCCCGACTTTATCGGTAGCTGAAAACCTCGTCATTGATGATTACACGAGCGGTTTCAAACTTTCAAGGTTATCGTGGAGGTCGATCCGGAAACAAGCGGAAGCGATTTTAACAGAGATGAACATCCTGCTGGACGTCAATAAACAGGTGGCAGAGTGCAGCTTGTCTGAAAAACAAATGATCCTCATTGCCCGTGCAATGGCAGGGAATGTACGTTATCTGATCCTTGATGAACCAACTGCTCCTTTGAGCGAAAACGAAACGGAGACCCTCTTCAGTTTGATCGATAAGCTTCGTGAAAAAGGCATCGGTATCATCTACATCTCCCATCGTATGCCTGAAATCAAAAGGATCAGTGACCGATTCACGGTTTTAAGGGACGGTAAACAGATCACAACTGAAGAAATAAAGAATGCGACGACAGGACAGATCATCCGACAGATGCTCGGGAAATCGCTTCAGAACGTAAAACGACAACCGAAACCGATCTCGCCCAACACACTTCTTGAAGTGAAAAAGCTCCATGTCCCTGACACAAGTAAAGAAATCAGCCTCAAAGTCCATGAAGGGGAAATCGTCGGGATTGCAGGGTTGGTCGGGGCAGGGAAAAGTGAAACAGCGAAAGCGCTGTTCGGTGCAGGAAGCGCGAAGGGATCCTGGATCATCAACGGGAAAGACAGGAAAATAGATTCTCCCTATGATGCCCTCAAACATGGTTTGAGCCTCGTACCTGAGGAACGCAGGAAGGAAGGGATCGTGACTGGACACAGCGTTGCTCACAATCTATCGCTTCCATCCTTGAAATCCTTCACGAAATTCGGCTGGCTCCAATTGAAAAAAGAAAAGGTTTTTTCCAAGGATAAAATAGAGCAACTTGGAATCGTCACACCGTCCGAAGAGAGCCTTTTGAAGAATTTGAGCGGCGGGAACCAGCAGAAGGTTGCGATCGGCAAATGGATTTCACAGGACCGGAATGTCTTCCTTTTCGATGAACCGACTAAAGGGATCGATGTCAATGCGAAAAAGGAGATCTTCCAATTGATCGATTCACTTGCCGGCCAGGGGAAAGGAATCGTTTATTTTACAAGTGAAATAGAGGAACTGCTCCTGATTGCAGACCGGATCCTTGTCATGTATGACGGGGAGATAACATCGTCATTCACTGGAGCAGAAGCTACACGTGAAAATATCATGCAAGCAGCTACTGGAGGGAAGCTAAGTGAAACAAACAGTTGAAGTCAAAGGGCAATATTCTCCAGGAGCGAATCTCGTCATCAAGGAAAGACTCGTCCATTTTCTTTTCAGGTATGGAACACTTCTTGTCATCGCCCTGTTGATTTTATTTTTCAGCGTCACGAACGAACGGTTTTTGACCTACAGCAATTTCACCGATATTTTACGATCGATTTCCATTGTTACGTTGGTGGCGCTCGGTGTCACTTTCACCTTGATCGTCGGTGGATTCGACTTGTCTGTTGGATCGACGGTGAGTTTGGCGACGATCGGAAGCGCTGCAGCACTCGTCTGGTACCGCCAGGAATTACTGATCGCCCTTCTGATTCCGTTATTATTGGGGCTCCTGGTCGGCTTAATCAATTCATTCATCGTGGTCAAAATAAAAATTCCCGATCTACTCGCAACACTTGCAGTCATGTACATCGTCAACGGGATCCAGCTGACCTATACGAAAGGATTCTCGATATACAACAATATGCCGATGGCCGACGGAGGAACAGCACCTGGCGTGTTCATACCTTCCTTCCTATTCATCGGGCAAGGTAAACTGTTTTCGATTCCGTTCCCTGCCATTCTGATGATTTTCTTCGTCATCATCGTCCATCTGTTTTTATCGTACACAAAAGCAGGGAGGCTGTTATATGTGACGGGTGCGAATCGGGAAGCAGCCCGCCTTTCTGGAGTCCCTGTCGAACGGTACCGGATGTATGCTTATGTATTGAGCGGATTGTTCGCATCCATCGCTGGAATCGTACTCGCTTCAAGAATCGGCACTGGCCAGATCTCTGCCGGAGCACCACTCCTTATGGACGGGGTCGCAGCGGCATTGATCGGATATTCCGTCCTCGGACAAGGGAAACCGAATCCGTTCGGCACATTCGTCGGAGCTGTCTTGATCGGGATCCTGCTCAATGGGCTGACGATGATGAATGTGCCTTACTACGCCCAGGATATCGTCAAAGGAACCATCCTTGTCGCAGCACTAGCCTTCACCTTCTATCATAAAAAAGCAGCAGATTTTAAAATATAGAACGATCCATTGCTTATCTAAAAAAGAAACCCACGGAGAAATACGTGAAGGGCGCCAATTTAGGGTGCATAACTTATAAATCACACTTAGAAATGTCCTGTGAATTGACACACAGGATATTTTGCTTTAAAGGATAAGAAAGCATAAAAATCTTGTTTCGATGAATTGATGTCTAGCTCCACCGCCCAACCATTTGGATCAATCTATCGGTATAAATGAGTGCGACTTACAGCTTTCTTCTTGTCCTTCAATCACATCTCTTATCAGGTTTAAACGTATCTTCGAACTGCAGCTATCCCTAACAAAAGCAGTGGAAGAAAAAGCCCGAATGTTAAAGCATAGGATGGCCATACATAGAGAACAACGCTAACTAAATAGACGATATTGGGACTGCTTACAAGGGAAAGAACAATAAGAATCATCACTAATGGGAGTACAAGCATCCGATACTCTTTTAGGTTCAATATTTGGGCAAGACTTAAAGTAGATACATAAAAGCAAATGGTCAGTTTAAAAAAGATAGAAATAAACCATACGATTGCTACGATGGCTTCTATCCTCTGAAAAAAATTACCTATATTTATTTTTTGGGCCAGATAATAGCTGGGGTATAAATTTCTCGTTGTTTGATCTGCACCCATAACCAGGATAGCTAGTGCCGTCAGCACGATTAAAACCACTCCCCCCATCCAAGTTCCCATGAGAAGGGCCTTTCCAGCTTCTTTTGGTCTATTCACATAGGGGAAGATCATCAAGAAAAGAACCAGCTCTAGGAAAGGAAAACCGATAATTAGAAGGGAACTACGTAGTACGGGATTTATTCCCTCTTCAAGAATCGGCTGTATTTTTTCCAGCTCGATTTGAGGAGAAATAAAGATGACAAGCAAAAGAAAAAGAACGATAAACCATGGGAAAAAAAATTCTGCCGAGCGCGCTAAAGTTTCAAGCCCGAGGCGTGTTCCCATAAGAACAATGATGAGAAATAGGATATGGATGGATTTGATCGGCGTTTCCGGTATGAATTGCGTTGTAATGAAATCCCCCATATTGCGAAGAACGAGTGCTGCCAGGAGAAATGAGAAAGTAAAAAACAAAAAAGAGATGGCTTTTCCGATCCATTTTCCAAGTATTTTTTCACTATATTCAACCAAAGTCATATCGGAATATAAATTTCCTAGAGAATGATATAACCATGCTAATAATACCCCTACTACCACTCCAAGAATTGCAGCTAACCAAGCATCCTGTTTGGCTTCGGAAGCAAGCATGGAGGGGGCCAATAAGAAAGAGCTACCAGTCGTAAACATAAACACCAATACTGTAAATTGCTTACCGTCGATTTTACCGCTTTCCAGCATCTCTTTCCCTACTTTCCTTTCTACCTTAATAAACCGAAAAGAAAATCACTAATTGGCTTATAAACAACATTGATCCAATCCATAGGATTCGGGATATCTATCTGCAATCCCTGAGCTATATTTAACCCTGTCCCAAAAAAGAGCAGGATCCCAAATACCCATAGTTCCTTTTTTAATCCTTTTTTCAACAGGGAAGGAACTTCGATAAGCACAATCACAATAACTATTAACAGGATTCCCAAGATTACAATCATACAGATTTACTCCTTTCCTTCTTCTAGGAAGGATTGGCCCATTGTACCTACTCGTCGTATTTTGACATCTACCTCATATGTACGGGAAATTCTACAATTTCCTGAATCTGTTCGTTTGGTGTTATATATGATGGAAAGAGGAGTGTATGTTTCATCCTGAATCAACTCTTCAATATTATCGCTTTCAAACCAAAGACGAGGTTATTGGAATTTTTTTCTTAATTGAGAAATTTTACATTAGTATATTGTAACACTTATTTTTGGGATTTATTCTTATTCATCTTCCAATTTTCCGTATCCGTTTTTAATCTACCATCACTCCTACTATTAAACTGTTCACTTTTCGGAATAATCTGATCACTTTTGGACTTAATCTGATCACTCTCCGAAATAATCTGTTCACTTTTGCCATTATTCTGTTCAAATCAGTAACGCATCTTTTTTTGCCCTCGCTTCTCATGTTTTTCCCTCATCTATAAAGGGTAGATTCTTATATAGGGTTGAGTTGAAATCGATTAGTAAAAGAGTAAATGAAATAACACGGGATTGGACAGAATTAGTTCAAACCTATGAAAAATTAGATGAAAGTGAAAAGAAGAATGTTTATCAGAATTATCCGTTTGCTAGTGATTTGAGTGAGTTGAAGAACATGGTAGCCGAATGGAATGATACGGTAAGTAAACTTTAAGAGAATAAGAAACTCAGTGAAACCTCCTGGACTGGGGGTTTTGCTTTGGAAAAAACATTGAGATGGAGTGAGATGGAATGAAAGCAATCGTTATTGAACAATACGGCGGAAAAGATCAGCTCATCGAAAGGGAAGTTACGACTCCCAATCCAGATGATGGGCAAATCCTGATTGAAATGCACGCAACGTCCATAAACCCGATTGATTGGAAGCTGCGGGAAGGGTATTTGAAAGAGATGCTTCCTTTCGACTTCCCGATCATTTTGGGTTGGGATGCTGCCGGAACTGTAAAAGAGGTCGGCTCGAATGTCTCCCACTTTAAAAAAGGGGACAAAGTATTCTCAAGGCCGGCAACCACGAATAAGGGGACTTATGCCGAATATGTCGTAGCTGAGGAGTCATTAGTCGCGAGAATGCCGGAAAATCTGGACTATGACGAGGCAGCATCTGTGCCTCTCACCGGTTTGACGGCATGGCAGTGCCTATTTGACTTTGGCGAAGTAAAAGAAGGCGATAAAGTACTGATCCATGCTGGTTCTGGCGGAGTCGGAACGATGGCGATCCAACTGGTCAAGAATGCAGGAGCTTATGTCGCGACTACCGCAAGTGAAAGAAACATCGAGTTCCTGGAATCACTAGGGGCTGATGAAGTCATCAATTACAAAAATACAGACTTTAAAGATGTACTGCATGACTATGATTTCGTTTTGGATTCCCTAGGCGGAGATATACAGGAAAAAAGCTTCGAGGTCTTGAAAAATGGGGGCAAACTTGCCTCAATCGTCGCTCCCCCGAACGAAGGTCTTGCCAAACTGAAAGGCGTCAAAGCAGGTTTTGTTTGGTTAGAACCTGATGGAGAACAGCTGGATCAAATAAGGAAGTTGATTGAGGAAGGTAAAGTCAAACCGCATGTCGGCCATACGTTTGAATTCTCTGAAGAAGGCCTGCGAAAAGCTCACGAACTCAGCGAATCACACCATGCAAAAGGAAAAATCGTGATACCGATAAAAGCATAATGAAACAAGTAAGCCACAGGCAATCGATCCGTCCTGTGGCTTTTGCATTATATATCTACATTTCAATGTTAAACACTTCCTGAAGACCTGTCTTTCCTGTTGTGGTGACTTTGACAGCTCGAATGGTCGGCACCCGTTCGATCCACTTTAAATCAATAAGTCTTTCTAAAAGGGCATTTCCGACAGCCCCTGCGATGTGGTGACGCCTTTCACTCCAGTCCAAACACTTATGAATATAGGTACGACGCTTCTTTCTAACCTGTTCCAGATCGATTTCAAAATCACGGAAGAATTTTTCCCCTTCAGGAGTCAGGTTGAAGGTATTATCCCTATGTTCGAGGAAACCATGATCAAGCAATGAATCTGTCATTTTGACACCTAACTGCCCGGCAAGATGATCGTAACAGGTTCGTGCATACCGAATGGCTTTATCATTCGTAGCTTGCTTGAAAGATTTCACTTCAACCTTTGGAGCTAAAGACAAAAGTGATTCTAACACTTCTGCAACTTCATAGTTTTCAAGACCGTAGTATCTGTGTCTACCATGTTTTTCTACACGAACGACATTTGCCTCAATCATCTTTTTCAGATGGAAACTTGCCGTTTGGGGCTTGATTCCAGCGGCATAAGCAAGGCTGCTGGCGGGATGAAACCTGCCATCCAGCAATACGGTCAGTATGACAGCACGGGATGGTTCGCTGATCAGCTTTGCAACTGCTGCTATATTTGGACCCGCATTCATAATGATCCCTCCTATGTAATCCATATTTCGATGATAATGGAAACATCTATGTTTTACAATATAAATATACAAAAAGGAGGCATTTATATGAAGCAAATAGCTGAATTCTGTGAAATCAAGACTATCCATCCTAAAATCCTTTATTACGGAACACCGGTTATTTTATTGACGACACTTAATGAGGATGAAACCGTCAATATCAGTCCTATGTCCTCTTCCTGGGCTTTGGGGGATATTCTTGTCCTGGGGATTGGTGTCGGGGGGAAGGCTTATGAAAATTTGAATCGACATGCAGAGTGTGTCATCAATATTCCGGATCCTGCCCTTTGGAAACATGTCGAACGTCTAGCTCCGTTTACGGGGAAAGATCCAGTCCCAGAATCCAAACAATCGATCGGATTCACATATAAAAAAGAAAAATATGAAATCAGCAACTTGACCTCCATCCAATCGGAAAGTGTTAGACCGACACGTATACTTGAATGCCCGATCCAAATTGAAGCGAAAGTTCTGGATATAAGAGTCCCAGAATATCAACAAGGGATCGCCATTGTGGAAACACAGTCTGTCCATGTTCATGCACATGAAAATATCATCAAAGAGGGGAATCATATAGATCCAGAAAAATGGAGCCCACTCATTTATAATTTCCGCCACTACTTCGGACTAGGTGAGCAATTGGGTAAGACGTTTCGAGCGGAAACATAAGAAAAAGATCGCAAAGTGTAGAGAAACCAAGTGTTTTTCTGCACTTTTTTTGTACGTTAAGAAAGTATAACTTTTCAGCGATGTAGCTAACCGACGTAACAGAAAAGTTTTCGAACGAAGTATAAGTGCAGCTAAGGCTCAGCCTTCGCCAAGGCTTGGCAAAGCCCGAGTTTTCTTNACAGAAAAGTTTTCGAACGAAGTATAAGTGCAGCTAAGGCTCAGCCTTCGCCAAGGCTTGGCAAAGCCCGAGTTTTCTTTATCCATATTTTTAAAATTGCGATCTGGAATTTTGTGCTAACATTGAAATAAAACTGCTTTTCCATTCAGGGAGAGCAGAAAGAAAGGTTTAGATGGATCAAAAGATATTTAACTTGTGGATGGTCGTCATCGCTATTATATCTGTTTTACTGGAGAAATCGTTATATTCATGATGCTTTTCCTGGTCATATTCACCTTAAGAGAAATCAATAAAACAATACGTTCGTTTTATGAAGATTGGAAAAACACTCGCCTCATAAAGTGAGGGTGGTGATTCGATAAGTACAGATTTAACCGATTATAGAGGACAACTATTCCGCTATCCCAGGTGAAAAAGCTTCCCAATTGTATTGTTTTTTACCAATAAGATCTCTGGTGTCCTCTATTTTTGTAAAACATCAAGCTTTTGAACAAATAAGGTCTCCTGTGTCTTCTAAAATCTGTATGAAAAGCTTTTGGATCAGCTCTCATTTCTTTTTAAAGGCTAGTAAATACCATGCGCCTTCTTTCAATCCAGGATTTTCAAGCTTTTCGGCTGTAATAGTCCACTTTTAAAGATCAAGCCGCTTTTTCCGTCTTTTTCAACGAGCAGTACCCTGATTCTGCAGGATGCTAGTTTAACAGCCAAGGTCAATCCTGCAATCCCGCCACCTACGATCATTACCTGATAATCCAATCCTTTCACCACCCTTGCTGATAAAATTTCTTTTCCACTTATGATAAAGAAGTAAACGTTGCGATACCGTCCCTGTTAAGTCAATATTGAACTAGAGGAGGTTGTAAGATGGAAATACGTCATATGAAGAGTACAGATTACGAAATCGTATCGCCACTGCTTGATGAGTGGTGGGATGGGAGGCAGATGTCTGGCATGGTACCCAAACTATTCTTCAACCATTTCAACAATACTAGTTTCATAGCTGAAGTGGACGGAGAAGTTGTCGGCTTCCTAATAGGGTTTCTGTCTCAATCATCTTCAGAGGAAGCCTATATCCATTTTGTCGGGGTCGATCCGGATTACAGGAAATATGCGATTGGCAGAACGCTTTACAATCGTTTTTTTGAAGTCGTGAAAGAGCATGGAAGGAACATCATCCGTGCCATTACCTCACCGGTGAACAAAGTTTCGATCGCCTATCACACGAAAATGGGGTTTGAAATTGAAAAAGGGGACACACAAGTGGATGGAGTCTCTGTATTTGCTGATTACGATGGTGCTGGTAATGATAGGGTCTTGTTTGTAAAAAGATTATTTTAAAAACAAGGAAGGATTATAAGGTGCTGAATAATAGGGAGTTGTGAGGGGAAGTCAATTTGAAAGGGTTCATATCACTTCAGTATTTATACGATTATCGTTATTAGCTGGTTGTTCATTGGATTCTCCTAAAGTCCATCATGCAGATGTGGTGGAAAGGAATGATAAAGGATTGGCAAAAGAGGAATATATATGTTGTACGAAAGTTTATCGCGTTAAGGATTAGATAATCAACTCGCTCGTAGCCAATCCGACCAAAATGATTGCTAGCAAAAATGCTGGGATCGATAACAAGACTTTAACTCTATATTTAATACGTTCAAAAGGTTCATACAATCGATCAATGAGGCGATAGATTGGCACAAGAACAAGCGCAATTATAACTGCGGTGATTAGATCGGCAGTAGAAAAAGGCGCATTGACGAATTCATCTAGAATATAATAATTAATTGCAATCATCATACCGCATAAGAAAAACTGATAAATGAAGAATCTGAAATGGTTCAAGGATGAGGCTCCATTCTATATAACTTTTGTACGTTCAGTATACAACAAAGTACCCCTAATGTATGAAAAGTTAAAAGGCGTATCTCTATAGGAAGGAGAGGACGCCTTTTGAAAAAGATAAGTAGTTTTGTTTCGACGTAGGAAGGTCTAGCTCCAACGCCCAACCACTTGGATCACTTCAGACCTTCTGTGGCGGTCGACACATTGATTTAAGTCAAGGGATTTACCCACGCAGAACCGGACTTTGTTTTGTTCGAGCCTCCTCATCGGACTTCCAGTGACCTTCATGGTTAATCAGGGCGTTTGCGCTTTTCTTTTACGTTAAGAAAGTATAACTTTTCAGCGATGTAGCTAACCGACGTAGCAGAAAAGTTTACGAACGAAGTATAAGAGCAACTAAGGCTCAGCCTTCGCCTAAGGCTTGGCAAAGCCCGAGTTTTCTTTATCATCAAATCTTAAAGGGAGGAATCCAACGACCGTCAATATCCGTGAATTGATACTCTTTTGCAAGCTCGCCTACTCTCAGTACTTGTCCGTTTTTCTCCATGACACTCGGATCGCTCGCCAATGCCACTATTCCTCGCCCGATATATAAAGGTGATTCAGTTTTTTCCAACCCGTCAGATTCATGCCAGTGCTCCTCATCAGAGTCATGATGCTTAAGCACAAGCTCTGTCCTCATCCATCCAGGTGATACGGCAAGAACAGGGATATTGTCTCGTTTCAGTTCAGTCGACAATCCAAAAGCCATCCTGGTCAATGCATTTTTCGCAAGATCGTAGTAAAAATGGCCAGTGTATTTATAATCGTCCCAAAAGGTCGTATGGATAATGAGTGCTTTCTCATTTTTCCGAAGGAGTGGTACAGCATAGTGATTGGTCGCCAATTGTGCCCGTACCCCAGCTGTGAACATCGTATCCCAGTGTTGTAACGGCAAATCCCAGAATGGTGCCGGCTCAATAGAGAGATCATGTGCTCCCCATACGTTATTGACGAGAATGTCAAGTTTGCCTTGTTCTTCATGGATCTGGTCAATCACGGATTCCGTTTCCTTGTCTTTCGTATGATCACATTGAACGGCAATACCCTTGCCACCTGAAGTTTCGATCTGTGCGACAGTATCATCGATTGTTCCCGGCCAATCATTCGTCGATTTTCCTTTCACACTTCGACCGGTGACGTATACCGTAGCGCCCGCTTTTCCTAGTTCCAAAGCGATGCCACGACCCGCGCCTCTGCTTCCTCCTGTAACCAATGCAATTTTACCTATTAATGGTCTCATAGTCTCAGTCCCCCGTGTAAAGAATATCTTCAGTTTAATTGATAATACCTGACAACCTGTGTCATATTTAAAGAAATAAATGCCGTTTTCCTTTAAATTCTTATTAATAGGCTGCCATAAGTAGGAGATGGACATGGAGTGTGGATTATATACGAGGCAGCCAAAAGAAAAACACCGGTAGTCGGTGTCCTTTCTTTAACGCGCAAGGGGCGGCTATCTAATTGGTTAAGCTTCCTGATATTTCACTTGTGTCAAGTTTTTTCGCATGATTCAGTAAAACTGCTTTATGTTTTTTATGATGGAAAACATAGGAGCCAGCAATCAAGATGTATCCGACGAAGAAAACCATCAAACCACTGGTAAGGCCATCTACTGATAGACTTGAATACATGGCGCCCGTCAAATCAAATGTAAAACCAGCATAAGCCCATTCTTTTATTCGCCGAAAACCGGGGGTTAGGATCGCTACTACACCTAACAATTTAGCAATCCCAATAAAGGGAAGAAGATAAGCAGGATAACCTAAATGATTGAATAACGCAACTGCCTCGGGAGCAGACATGATATCAGGAATAGAACCCAAAAGCATTAATACTGACAACAGCCCCGTAAAAAACCAGTAGGTAATGATGATTTTTTTCATTTTCGTTCCTCCTTGATTGATGGACTCTTACATTATATTTCCTCAAACTGTCGCCAGTTGTTCCTGAAGACGATTAAGTGTCGATGTTGCGCCTTCAATTGCGCCGTATTCGTTGACCGCCTTATCTAGCTCCGCCACTGATTGGTATTAAGCTAGTGAGCAGTTTAATAGAATAAGAATTTAAGGTAACAAAATATTGGAGGTTCGATGAAAAAGAAGTGGTGGATTCTACTTATATTATCATTGTTACTGTTAACTTATGTTTCTTGTTTATATCTTAATAGCAGCAAGAGTGCTAGAAAATATATTGGAGATAATAATAACTTTATGATTTGATCTAATGGTGATATCCATACTTATACATTGAGCAGAGGAACGTTGTTTTCAAAGCCTTATAATGTGATTTGGAGTATGCAAAAGGAAATTACTTCGAGGGATTTATTGTGTTAGCTTGAAAAATAGATTGAGATATGTGCATGTGATGAAAACCGATAATAAAATAATTGGTGGCTTTTCAACCGAATTCAGAATCATACCCAGCAATGGAACAGTGGAATCTATTAGTGGACAAAGTTTTGAAGATTTGAATGATGGTACGATACAAGATTGGGAGGATGGGATTCGTAGGATTGATTTATTCTACAAACAGGGCCACCCGAAGTTTAAAAGGAGATGAACACCATGTTTGGGGAGACATTACCTTCTTGGGTTTTGAGCATATATTACTTGTTTTATTACTTTCTTTAGTGGCAAATGTGTATAGTCTTTTCCAAAAAAGAAATATAAGTTTTGTCTGTTGTTGCTATTGTATTTTTTATCTCTATACCACTAATTAGTCTGATTAATAGCATCAGGAGAAAAACTGGGGATAACGAACTGCAATATTTTATTACTCATTTGCAACAAGGTTCTGTTTGGGCTTTTTATGTAATTATGGGCACCCTGTTCATAGGAGTATGGTGGTTAATGTTTATTAAAAAATATAAATGTGTAAATCTAGAGTTTTTAAAGATAGATAAAGGTGTAGGTTACTATTTTAATCATTATTTGAAAGAAGAAGGAGGTAGATTATGACAGGGGATATCATTTTTCAACTTATCGTTTTTGGATTGCTTGTTTTATTCATTATCTCGTTCATCCTATTTGTAAAAAGATTACTTGTTAATTCAACAAATAAAAATAGCCAACTTATAGAGATTGGAAAGAAGTTGGATAAAATAATAGAAATAATGGAAAAGGAGAAAAAATAAATTTTTATATACCCAGTGTAATACTGAAATAGATAAATCTTTCGGAAATCGGGAGTGTTTACTATGAAGGAGTTGTCTCAACTTGTTCCTTCCCAATACATATTAATAAACTTCCTGAGGAGGATCTCATGCATAATTGGAAAAGAGAAATGAAACATACATCACGTGGGGAATTTGAAGTATTTGTTAAAGGGGAAGGAGAACCACTATGTGTTACCCACCATTACTCAGAGTTTAACGGAACAGGTGATTATTTTGCAAATACCTTCACTTCCAGCCATCAAGTGTTTTTAGTCAATTTAAGGGAAACTGGAGCCTCCGAAAAAGCAGTAGAACCTTATCAGTTAAGTATGCTTGAAACAATTTTCGATTTGGAGGCAATACGTGAAAAGCTAGGATTCAATAAGTGGGGTTTTGCGGGACATTCAACAGGTGGAATGTTAGGAATCATTTATGGCATCTATTTTTCTGATCACCTGAAATTTAATGTTATTGTCGGGGCAGCAGCAAGAGAGTACATGACTTTCTCAAAAGAATGCATTTACAATTCAGATCATCCTAAATTTCAAATAATGCAGGACCTTAATGAAACGTTGAAAAACCCTCATTTAAACGATAGAGAAAGAAAACGATTGGCTGCTGAAAGAGTTAAATTATCCTTACTTGAACCAGATATGTATGAGCAATTATTTTCACAAAACATAAACAAAAGAATGTCTGGAATACGCTTAAATTATTTCAGCCGGGAAGTACAAGTGTTCGATGTAACCAAGAAATTGTGTCTTGTTTCTACACCAACACTAATTATTTGCGGAAAGTACGATGTTCAATGTCCTGTTTCTTATTCAATAGAAATGCAGGAATTAATCCCCCATTCCACACTACAGGTTTTTAATAGAAGTAATCACTATCCTTTCTTAGAGGAAGCAGATCTCTTCATAAAAGAATTCAATAACTTTATCAAAACAAGTATCTCATTGCAATAGCAACAAACTTTTAGAAAACATATGAAGGAGGATCTGATGAGAGGAGATCGCCTTGTATCGATTCTGTTGTTATTACAGGCCAATGGAAAAATGACAGCAAAACAACTAGCAGAGAAAATGGAAGTCTCTGAACGAACGATTTATCGGGATATGGATGCTCTTAGCGGCACAGGTATCCCAGTAATTGCAGATCAAGGGAAAAACGGAGGGTGGCGTTTACTGGAGAATTATCGGACCAACCTGACCGGATTGAAGGAATCTGAGATTCGTGCCCTCTTTGTCCCCCAATCTCCACAGTTGCTCAAAGATTTGGGCTTGACCCGTCCATCAGAAGAAGCGAGGAATAAACTGATGGCTTCACTTCCAGAATCTTATCGTCATAATGGAGAGGAGATCTGGAACCGGATCCATGTGGATACGGGTACATGGAGAAAACAGAAGGAGAAGATCGTTGCCTTTGATGTCCTTAAAGAGGCGATATGGAAAAATCACAAAATTAAAATGGAATATCGAGGTGGGGACGGAACTGTAAGCACCCGTATTGTCGAGCCTCTTGGACTGGTTGCAAAAGGGAGCCGCTGGTATTTCATCGCTTTAAAAGAAAATGGTGAAATCAGGAACTACAGGGCTTCACGAATTCTATCCGCAATTCTCTTAGAGGAGACATTTGAAAGACCGGAAAACTTCAATCTTAGCCAGTACTGGAACGAATCAACAAACACCTTCATAGAGAGGCTGCCGAAATATGATGTACAGATAGAGGCAGCCCCTTCTATCTTGCCGAGACTGACATTCACCGACCGGTTTGTCCGACTTGTGGATGTCGAAGGGGAGAACGATAGGGGTTGGATCCCAGTGAAGCTATCTTTCAACACGGAAGAAGAGGCAATAGGATATATCCTAGGATTTGGAGATCGGATGAAAGTGATTGAACCAAAAGTATTGCAAGAGAAAGTTTTTGAAGCAGCCCAATCGATTGTGAATTTTTATAGTGTACGGGAGGATGATTGATTTAAAGGAGGGGAACTGAATTGTCAAAACAAAAATTTGTTGATAACAAATACGAAAGCAAAAAATTGAAGAACACCTTGAAAAAGTAGATCACAAGACAGCTGCACGTTGGGCTTCAGACTTTACTGAACATATCATTCAGTATTTCGAACAAAAGTATCCGCAAGATGATCGGCTAAGAAAAGCTCTGGAAGCCTGTCGGAAATGGGTGAAAGGTGAAATTGGGGTAGGAGAAGCAAGGAAAGCCGCATTCAATGCCAATGCTGCAGCTCGTGAAGCTGGGGATGAGGCGTTTATCGCAGCAACGCGTGCAGCTGGACGGGCAGTTTCCACAGCCCATATGTTTGGCCATGCGATCCATGCATCCACATATGCAGTTAAATCAGCCGCATATGCCACTGACTTTGATATGAACGCTGTTGCAAACGAACGAACCTGGCAGTATCGATATCTGCTAGACTTGGGGAAGTCCGAATAAATAATCGGATATTAGGTCAGCTAATTATGGAAATGAAATGATTGTATAAAAAGGAGTTAATGTTTGGCACGGCAGGTATTTTAAGGACGAAACATATGGGCAGATGCTTTTTAACTGAAAGTTCTGTAAAATGGTAGACAAAAGAAGTGCATAAAATGGGGATGAGTGAAAATGCTGGACCAGTTAAAATATATAGACGGCATTACGATTATTGATACATCAGGAACGATTTTATTCACGGTTAAATTCAATCCGAGGTTTCACACGGAGATTGATGAAAATGAGAAGATCATCGGTCAAAACCTTTTTTCTGCTTTTCCTTTGCTAGATGAACGATCCAGCACCCTCTTAAATGTGATGAAAACCGGTAAGCCGGTTTTCCGTGCTAAACAAAGTATTGTTGATTTCAGAGGAATCGAAAAAGAAACCACAAATGTTTCAATACCGATAAAAGCCCATGGGAAAATTATAGGGTCGATCGAACTTTCAAAGGACATAAGCCAATCAGAACATTTTCCTCGTTCCGTTATAGAGATTGATTCAAGCTCATTTAATAGCAAACAGTTAAAAAAGAGGATTAACCCTGAAAGAGCGATTTATTCTTTTGAAGATATCGTGACCAATGATGAAGTGATGACTCAATTAAAGGAATCTGCAACGAAGTTTGCTAGTGGGGATTCTTCCGTTTTTATATACGGGGAAACAGGGACAGGCAAAGAATTGTTTGCACATGCGATACACAATGAGAGTGGACGATCTGTAAAACCATACATTACACAGAATTGCGCTGCACTTCCTGAGAGTTTAATTGAAAGTATCCTGTTTGGCACAAAACGAGGAAGCTTTACAGGTGCTGAGGACAATCCGGGCTTGTTCGAACTGGCTGACGGAGGAACCCTGTTCCTTGACGAGATAAATTCGATGCCTATTCACCTTCAAGCAAAACTGCTAAGGGTATTGGAGGATGGTTACGTCCGTAGGCTAGGTGACACAAAGCTGAGGGAGGTTGATGTCCGGATCATTACGGCATCTAATATACACCCAGCGCAATGCGTAAGGGATGGAAGTTTACGTCAAGATCTTTATTTCAGACTCGGAGTTATGACGCTGGCGATTCCTCCATTACGTGAAAGGAAAAAAGACATACCTTTATTGGTTGATTACTTCGTCAGTAAATTGAATAAAAGCCATCACAAGAATATTGCTCATATTTCAAGAAATTCTCTTGAAGTTTTGCTGGGATATGATTGGCCAGGAAATGTCAGGGAGCTTGAAAATGTGATCGAGTACGCTTTAAATCAGGCTGATCCTTGTGAAGATACTTTACAATACAACCATTTAGAACAGCAAATCAAGCATTTAATGAATGTCCAACAATCGTTTTCTTCTATCAAAATCAAACCGTTGAAAGATGAGATTGCGAATTTGGAAAAAGCTAGAATTGAACAAGCTATCCTACTAACCGGCGGGAATGTATCTAAAGCCGCCAGGATGCTTGAGATTCCTAGACAAACGTTACAAAATAAAATGAACCACTATCGAATCAACTAATGGACGATAGGTGCCGAAATCTTAACGATTGATTGCCTGTTTTATAACAATTCTTATTCTTCTAAACCGATTTACTTGTAGGCAGAATCCTTTTGTAAGGGGTTTTGCCTGCTTTTTTGTTCAATTTCCCCACATATTTTTGAATTGGCATGAGTTTTGCATGTTAAGTACATAAGTCAGAAAAAGGACGGGGAGGAATAAACAAATGAAAATCGGAGTTTTAAAGGAAATTAAAAGTGGAGAATCACGTGTCGTTTTAACACCAAACGAAGTCAAGCAATTGTCTCGTAAAGGTCATTCTGTATTGGTGGAAAAAGATGCGGGACTCCAGGCGGGATTTCCCGATCCATCTTACCTGAAGGCAGGAGCAGAGATTGTACAGCGGGCAAAAGAGATTTTTGATCAAGCCGATCTGGTTGTAAAAGTGAAAGAAGTCAGCCCCGAAGAGTATTCTCTTCTTCAGCCAGGGCAAATCGTTTTCTCATGTCTGCATCCTGCGGCAAACAAGGAAGAGGTTGATGCATTGCTTGAAAAAGAAGTTGTGGCGATTACCGCAGAGGATACTCACCGTTTCGGATCGCCAAATTGCGAGGTGGCAGGGAAGCTAGGTGCATTGATGGGAATCCAATACCTTCTTACGCCAAACGGAGGATCAGGAAAATTAGTAGGGGGGATAGGAGGTGTTCCCGGAATCCAAGCGTTGGTGCTTGGAGGAGGAATCGTCGGAAAAAGTGCGGTTGACATCCTCGCTTCATTGAGAGCACAAGTGAGATTACTGGACATTAATATCGGCGTCTTGCGAGAAGCTCAGTTTCTTTTTCCTAAGAACGTGACGACTGGATTTTCGAATCAAGAAACCATTAGGGAAATTTTGCCGCAAGTGGACCTTGTCATCAACTGTGTAAAATGGCCAAAACAACGAACAGACCACCTGATTACAAGGGAAATGATCGGTACGATGCAAAAGGGGTCTGTGATTGTAGATATCAGCGCAGACGTTGGAGGAGCAATTGAAACCTATCGACCAACCACATTTGAAGAACCGGTTTATACGGTAGATGGTGTTATCCATTTTGGGGTGGACAATATACCAGGCGCTGTTCCAAACACAGCTTCGATCGCGTATGCTGCCTCTGTTTTCCCGTATATTCAATCGATTGCCGATAAAGGGGTAGAACAAGCTTTACGTGATGATGAATATCTTCGGGGAGGACTTACTATATACAAAGGCAAGCTGACCCATGAAGAAACAGGTCTTATTCAAAAGCGACAATGGGTGAAACCAGAAGAGTTGTTGAACTGATTTTTAATAAGAAGGAGGAAGCGTATGGATTTAGGGATATTATCACTGGTACCGGCAACGGTTGCGATTATCTTGGCCTTTGTAACAAGAAATACAGTTTTCTCGCTTGCTGTTGCCTGTTTTGTCGGCGTACTTTTAGCGGGTCAAGGGCTATTGGGATTCCCGGACTTACTGAAAGAAGCATTAGGTACAACGAGTTTTTCGTGGATTTTATTGCTTGAACTTTTTATCGGGGTATTAATTGCTTTCTTTCAAAGAACTGGGGCCATTCAGCAATTTACGTTAGTCATGGAGCGTAAGAATTTAAACAGGGTCAAGACACAGCTAGTTTCCTGGTTTTTGGGCATGTTCGTGTTCTTCAGCGATTACTTTAGTCCGTTATTTGTCGGATCTACAATGCGAAATTTGTCAGATAAAGCGAAAATATCAAGAGAAAAATTGTCTTATATCGCAGATTCGACTTCTGCACCTGTAAGTGTCATCGTTCCGATCACAGGTTGGGCGGTATATATTTCAGGCTTATTAGTCGGTATGGGTTCCATAGCAAATCCCGATTCGGCGATGAAAGTGTTCGTCCAAGCTATCCCCTTTAACTTCTATGCTTTATTATCGGTTCTCTTTGTCGGTCTACTTGCAATGCGAGTCATCCCCGATTATGGCCCGATGAGAAAAGCAGAAGAACGGGCACTGAATGAAGGAAAGGTGTTGCGTGACGGAGCCGAACCGTTAATGGGAGAAGAATTGACCGAAACACCACCATTTAAAGGAATTAAGCCTAATATCTTCTTAAACTTTTTCCTGCCTGTCCTGATTGTGATATCCATCGCTGTAGGGACGTTCATCGTATTGGATTCAGCAAAAACAATGGAAGCGTTTTTGACAGCTTCTGTTATTTTAGGCGTTATCATGCGATTACAGGGTATCCCATTTAATGAGATTATGAAAACAGCCACTGCCGGAATGAAAGGTGTATTGCCTGCGATCATCATTTTAGCGTTTGCCTATGCATTGAACAAATTGACAGAAGACATGGGGACAGCCGATTACATTGTTTCCGCCAGCGGAAATTGGTTGAGCCCAAGCTTGCTGCCGGTTGCTACCTTCATGATTGCTGCAATCATCGCTTTTGCGACAGGTTCTTCCTGGGGTACTTTTGCAATTGTCATGCCTTTAGCAGTCCCGCTTGCTTTTAACTATACAGGTGATGAGGTGACGACACTTGTATTGGCTACGATAGCAGCTGTTGGAGGCGGAGGTGTTTTCGGAGACCATTGTTCACCTTTATCAGATACCACCGTTCTAGCCTCTACTGGAGCAGCCTCCGATCACATGGATCATGTCAAAACACAGATTCCATATGCCTTGACAGTAGCTGCGGTTGCATGTGTTTTTTATCTGATCGTAGGAGTCATTTTTGTTTAGAACAGGCTGTTAAAATTGTATGTAAAGAATAAAGATGAGGGCATTGAAAATAAAAAAGGTCATCATAATGAAGGGCTGTCCCAAAAGATAGTGTCAGACACCTCCATCACAACATTTAGTCTCAGTTTTGAGACTAATGTTGCAAGAAACGGAGAGAGTCAGACACTTATGGGACAGCTCTTTTTTTATTGTTGAGTATAGATATACGACACGGAAACTTATATCAATTACTTATCAAAAGCCGACATAAATATCTTAATTTCCTAATCATTCATATTAAGTTAATAAAGTTTGTTACCTTTTAATTTGTTGTCATTTTGAATAAATTAATCTTACATATCACAGCTGTGTAACAAAAGACAGCCACCTTAAAAAATCCCCATAATCAAAACCATCATCGCAATAGCTTCCAAGCTTTAATAAAACCATAGTAATGACTAAAACAAAAACAGTTCCCCTGCTCTTTCCAATACTTCATTCCAACGCATAACTCACGAGAATCCTCATGATGGAGCTTAACACAGACACCGGTGTTTCATCATAGTCCAACAAAAAGGAGTTTCACTTGATTCTCGTAAATCTCCAGATGCTTCATATATAAGGAATAAAATGGATGACGACGCGACAATATAGTATATATATCTTGGGGAAATTTCTGGTATATTACGATACGTCAAAACGCTTAAACGATCTGCAAATTTTGTTGACGAAAATGGTTTAAACGTTTTTTCACCCTAAGTTTACAATGGACCTTTTTGGAAATAATAAATGAAAAAGTGGCAGGAGGTAAGAAGATGAGACGTATAAAAAAATCGTTGAAAAATCGACGGAGCCAATCCTTGCCTACACAAAACGATCAAATTAAAAATAAAGAACATTTAAGCGAGAATCTTAAAGAAAATATACAAAAAGTAAAAGAAGAAATTGGTAACAGTGATGATATCATCGTCCGTGAAATACGCACTGGAAAAGAAAGAAAGCTGAATGCCGCACTCATTTATACCGATGGATTGATTGATAACAGATCCATTCAAGATTTCATTCTGGAATCATTAATGTTTGATATTCAGGATATCGAAACGGACAAAAAGGCTTCCTCTAAGGAAAACCAGCTACAGCAGTTGAAAGATTCTGTTTTAGCAGTCGGAGATTTAAAAGATATAACCGATTCCAACACTCTCTTCACCTCTCTGTTATCAGGTCATGTGATTCTTTTGCT
>NZ_JAIBLJ010000019.1 GCF_020179385.1 Alkalihalobacillus sp. YIM B00296
TCAGAAAAGCCAGTGATAGTTAGTCATGGTAACGTTTATAAAATTTGTCCTGTAGCTAGAAACCTAAAAGATGAACTAATTACTGCTATAGCGGAAAATGATGGTGTCATAGGTGTTAATGGATACCCAGGATTCGTATCTACTAAAAAACATCATCCCACAATAGATGATTACATTGATCATATTGACTATATTGTAAAATTGGTTGGGGTGAAACATGTTGCTATCAGCGTAGATTTTTTTGACGGTATGTCGAGTCTAATCAGTGATTCTGAAGCAATTAAAATTTATGAGCGACATACAACTGATGGTAAATGGAAAAAAGAAACATATCCAACACCACCATGGCATTATCCTGAAGGTTTATCATTACCAGAAGAGTTTCCTAATTTAACAAAGAAATTATTGGAAAGAGGGTATTCGGAACAGGAGGTTAAACTAATAATGGGCGAAAACTTTTTAAGGGTTTTTCGAAACATTTGGTAAAACGTATTTAATTAGAATTATAAATATTTTAAGATCACCTTTTTAGAAAACTAACTTGAGTATTGTTGTTGCTCTCGATGATTCATTATTACAAAAGTGCAGAGTCGGAGTTTATTCTTTGCATACGGGCTTGTGGCCTATCGTAGGAGCTTATTTGAAGATTGATTGGTTAGGCTTCCCCATCTCATATAAGAATTTCGAATAATTTTAATTCTGTTTATCAATTGGCGATCTCTAGCAGGTATTAATAGGAAATATGTAATTTTGATAGAAAATTAAACTTATAAAGGATTGGACCGGGAAGGCTGCGTTGCACCTCTTGGAAAACGGATATCTTCCCGAGGATATACAAAAGAAGACAGAAGAGGCGCTTCTTAGGGAAGTCAAACAGTCCGCTAAGCGTGCGATTGGAATAAAGCGCATGCGCCAGCTGAAGCAAGCTGCTTCTTCCAGTGTAGGCTTGACCGTAGGTCTGCGTATGGCTCGCCAAGAAATTCGTTATCTCATCGATCAATATCGAGTGTTACAGGAACGCCTCGAAGCTCTTGAAACTCAACTGGAGAACCTGGTTCTTCACGTGCCTGGAGCTGATCGTATGATCGCCATGAAAGGCATTAGTGCCATCACAGTGGCCGGTTTTTTCGCCGAAGTTGGTGATCTATCTAACTATAGAGATCCACGCCAAATCATTAAATTAGCGGGACTCAATTTAAAAATGAATCAATCCGGTCTGTTTAAAGGCAAAACCATGATCACCAAACGTGGACGTAATGTCTTTTCATAACGAAGGATTTAAAACCTTACATGCGTATTATAGAAACCGTTCCAAGAACCCCCTGACAGGAAAACAGTCGTTTATTGCCTTAAGTCGCAAGCTCATCAAGATTTTCTTTGTCATCGGAACACGAGAGTGTTCGTTTAGTGAAGAACGTATGATTCGAGATATTTCTCATCTACCAGATATACAGGAAGTCGCTTAAACCGAAAAAAAATCTGTTTTTTGTCTCTTTCTTAATGATTTCACAATTGAAGCACGGAGAAGCCGGTCGTTATTTCATCCATAAGGGCTTAGACCCACTTTAGGAGCATTTCCGGCATCCATACATGGTCAGGTTGAACGAAGGAATTTGCGCGCATTGACGCCGAGAGAAATGGGAGGGTCCACCGCCATGTCTGACATGGAGATCCAAGGTGCATTCATAAGGAACAACCTATTTACTGGAAAATTCATCGGTCCGGTCTATTCAGCCGCAACCCTAACTACCAAATTTATTAATTGGTAGGAAATATTGTTATCAAACCTGGTTATAGCTTCAATGGTGTACTAAGAAAGTGAAAGAAAAACCGAGGAATTCTAAGAAAACTCTAATTTATAGAGGGAGGAAAACAATGAAAAAAATTTTCATACTTATAATGTTATCTTTAGTCTTAAGTGCTTGTAATTCAAACTCAGAGGAAAGTAATGGTAATACCTCAGATAGTAGTAGTGGTGAATCATTCACTTTCACTACTTCAAACCAGTCATCAAGTACGTTTGCTATGGGTGGAGCTTTGGGAGAATTAATTAATAAAGAAACAGATCACCATGTCACAGTTATTCCAAGTGGTGGTTCAGTGGAAAATGTACAACTGTTTCGTAATAAAGAAGTAGAAATTGGTTACTTGGCTTCTGATCAGGCATATTATGCATACCATGGGATAAATAATTTTGAAGGAGAACCACTTGAAAATATAAATTCCTTTGTAATGGGATCGCCTTTTTATTTCAATTTTATTGTTCGTAAAGATTCAGATATAAAGGAATTCGAAGATATAAAGGGGAAAATTATTGGGGTTGGACCTCCTGGATCGAGTAACAGCATTAATGTAAAACATGTTTTAGAGGGACATGGAATAACATTCGATGATGTTGATGCCCGCACACTAACTCTTGGTGAACAAGTAGATGCATTAAAAGACGGAAACATCGATGTGTTTGCTTATGTATCAGGTGGAGAAGGGTCGCCTTCCCCTGCGATAGTGGATTTGATGTCCGGTATTGATATCAGATTCCTTGAGATTAAAGATGATGTTGCAGAAAAGATAGCTGCGAATCATCCATATGAAAAGGCTACTATAGCAAAGGATTTCTATACTGGTATTGATGAAGTAAAAACATTATCATTAGGGTTTTCTTTCTTGTTATCCGATGATGTTAGCGAAGAGGTGGCTTACGAATTAGCAAAAACCTTTTGGGAAAATAAAGATGCTTTAGATGAAGCACATAATAGTTGGAAACCTGCAAGGTTAACAGGACTCCCGGTACCACTACACCCAGGAGTAAAAAAATATTATGAGGAAACAGGAAAGGAATGGACTGTTTTAGAATAATTTAAAAAAACGGAGGGAATTTCAATTAATTCCTTCCGAATTTTAAATGCATGGAGGGAGGACATTATGACTACTAAAAACATTCAACAAAGTGACGATGAAGGAAAAAAAATCAGGGTATTTAATAAACCTTTTGATTCAATAATAACAACCATATGTGTTTTATTTTCTTTACTATTCCTTTTCAATGCAAACTTTAATATTTTTCACGGACTAGGACAAGCAAGTATGCTTTTAATGTTTACCATGCTCTTAGTTTTTTTAATTTACCCATTATCAAAAAAAGACTCAAAGAAGAAGATCATTTTAGATCTAGTTTTATCTATAGTTGGTTTCATTTCTTTTTTTAGAGTTTTTGTGACAGAGGGTTCTTTGTTAGAAAGAGGTGGGCAACCAGAACTATGGGATCTTATTTTAGGTGGAATTGCAATAATTCTTTTGATCGAATCTATAAGAAGAACTATTGGATGGGCTTTACCTATATTAATAATTTTGTCTTTACTTTATGCGTTTTTTGGACCTTATTTTCCTGGTTTACTACAACATAATGGCCTAAGTTATGAAAGGTTAATACAAACTCTCTATTTAACTACCGAAGGAATCTTCACTACACCCATTGGAGCCGTTGCTAAGTTTGTACTAGTCTATATTATTTTAGGTACAATACTTCAAGCAAGTGGAACAGGTAAGGTATTTATCGACTTATCTTTAGCAATTTTTGGCCGCTTTCGTGGTGGTTCAGCAAAGGTAGCAGTAATTTCTAGTAGTTTATTTGGCTCACTCTCAGGAAGTTCAGTATCGAATGTAATGGCTACTGGTTCAATAACCATTCCTTTAATGAAATCAGCTGGTTTTAAATCGAAAATATCAGGGGCAATTGAAGCTGTCTCTTCAACTGGTGGTCAGTTAATGCCTCCAGTTATGGGTGCAACAGCTTTTGTAATGGCCGAAGTTATGGGTACCAGCTATTTAAATATCATAATAGCAGCCCTGATACCCGCAATTCTTTATTATGTTTCATTATTTTGCATGGTAGATTTAGAGGCAGCAAAAATGGGTTTAAAAGGAACGCCTAAAGAAGATTTACCAAATCTATTCGAAATATTGCGAGAAAGAGGGCATCTACTTATCCCTATTATCACACTAATAGTCTTTTTGGGCGTTATGAATTATTCTCCACAAAAAAGTGCATTCTGGACAATCATAGTCGCAATGATAATACCTCAACTTCGTAAGACTACAAGAATGCCTTTACGTTCATTTTTTTCAAGTTTAAAATCTGGAGCTATTAGTGTTTTAATGGTTACTGTTGTATGCGGTGGAGCTGGAATCATTATCGGGATCCTTTTATATTCAGGATTAGCTTTATCTTTATCCAGTTTGTTAATTAGTTTATCTGGTGAATATGTTCTTCTTCTTCTTATTTATACAGCTACTGCATCAATTGTTTTAGGGATGGGGCTTCCTACGACCGCTGCTTATTTACTTCTAGCAGTTTTGGTTGCACCTGCGTTAGTGACAATGGGTATAGATAAGATGTCAGCTCATTTATTTGTTTTTTATTTTGGATCACTATCAGCTATAACACCACCAGTAGCTGTAGCAGCATTCGCGGCGGCCGCAGTGGCTCGTTCTAATCCAATGTCTACAGGATTAACAGCTATGCGATTTGGGGTAGCTGGGTTTATAATTCCATTTATGTTTGTTTTTGCTCCTGAACTATTGATAAAAGGCTCTCAAATACAAAATATAATTTTAACATTTTTCACATCGGTTTTAGGAGTGTATGGAATTGCCTCGGTTCTACAAAATTATTTCGTGGATCGATTATCGTTTTTACAGAGATGTCTATTACTAGTTAGTTCAATTTTACTCGTTATTCCTGAAAATATCTCCGATTTGGCCGGTATCATCCTTTTTGGAAGCATACTATTACACCAGTATTTAAAGGGTAAACAGGAGAAGGCAAATATATTTAAATCAACTGCTGTGAAATGAATTAGTACTTCCAAATTTTATAGAATATATTTCAATTAACAGCCGTTAAACCTTAGTGGGAAATTCCTTTTTTGTTCTTACAATGGGATTTTAATAGCCATGTGGGGGAGTTACAGCCTGTTCACCTTCCCAACCATTGGCGGGAGTTACGGTTTACTAATTATAAATTATTTATCCATTATCACTCGAAAGATAAATAGGCAAAGGTTCCCGATGGATACGCACCAAGAAACTTCAGATTATTATTCACTAGGACATCTTTAGTCATTTTTTGAACATTTCTGTGCAAATATTTTAAACATTTTCGCTAATTCAAATGAGTCTGAAAAATAAAATCCCTTTATGGTTTGTTGGCACAGATATTTCAAGAATTATTCATAGACAGGTGTTCAGCACGTTTTTTAAATTTCACCTAATTTGAATAAAAAACCAGGGAGGTGATTTCCGAATTATTGAGGTAATATTTTAAGCATTTGAAAGTAGATTTATAAGTTGATTGAACTTCAGAAAAAAATCTAATATAGAGGGGTTAGGAATGGAAGTAAAAAGAGATTATCTAGACATACACAACGAACAAATTATTATTGATGGTACTTGTCCTTTAGGACAAGATGAAGAACACATATTTAAATGGAAGCAGGGAGGAGTTACCGTTATGACTCCGACTGTTGCTGTTAATCACAATTTACAAGAAACTATTTATAACATTGCTATTTGGCATAATAGATTTCGTAAATATCAATCTAAACTTATGCATATTCAAACAGTTGATGATATATACAAAGCTAAAAAAGAGAACAAATTAGGCATATTGTTTCATTTTCAGAACTCGCTGCCAATAGAAAGAGATATAAATCTTCTTTCTATCTATCATAAATTAGGGGTTCGTATGATTCAACTTAGTTATAACCAGAAAAATCATGTAGGAGATGGTTGTAACGAAAGAACAGATAGTGGACTAAGTGATTTTGGTGTTCAGGCTATAAAAGAAATGAATAGACTTGGAATTGTAGTTGACGTATCACACACAGGATACCAAACATCAATGGATGCTATAGAAGTTTCAGAAAAGCCAGTGATAGTTAGTCATGGTAACGTTTATAATATTTGTCCTGTGGCTAGAAATCTAAAAGATGAACTAATTACTGCTATAGCGGAAAATGGTGGTGTTATAGGCATTAATGGATTTCCATCATTTGTATCTACTAAAAAGGATCATCCCACAATAGATGATTACATTGATCATATTGACTATATTGTAAAATTGGCTGGGGTGGAACATGTTGCTATCAGCGTAGATTTTTTTCATGGTATGTCGAGTCTAATCAGTGATTCCGAAGCAATTAAATTTTATGAGCAACGTTTAACTGATGGTAAATGGAAAAAAGAAACTTATCAAACACCACCATGGCATTACCCTGAAGGTTTATCATTACCAGAAGAGTTTCCTAATTTAACAAAAAGACTTTTGGAAAGGGGATATAGCCGACAGGATATCAATCTAATTATGGGTGAGAATTTTATTAGGGTTTTTAAAAATGTATGGTGAAAATTTCTTGATAAAGAATTTAATCTCCAATAATCAATTAATATCAATAAAACTTTTTTGTAGCTTTCAATTTTAACAAAGATTTTTAATAGTTTATATAAACGCGTGTTTTTGGAAACCTTATCATTTCACTATAGTGTTGAGGTGATAAGGTTTAAATGTTTAATATAATTTTATTTAATTAGAAAGTAGATTTATAAATTAACTTGAATTATTCATCAATGTATAAGGTTAATCAAATTATTAAGATACATTTATAATGCAGTAAATATTATTTTATGTTTATACTGTTACGGGAGTTCTTTACCCGTGGTACAGAAGATAAAGGAAATACAAAAGAAGGAGGGTGTATGACCTGCGGACAAATATGCCTAGTTTCGGAAAACGAACCCTACTTACTGAAAAGCACTTTGAGGTATTTGTGGAAGAATAATTTTATCAAACGTTTCTTGGGGCTGGTAACACAATATTTACACCAATGGTAGGTCAACTTGCAGGAACGAACACGTGGATTGCGATGTCAGGTTTTTTGATCACAGGTGTCGGCCTTGTCTTATTAGCAATTATAGCATTAGCCATATCGGGAGGAACGGTAGAGAAACTTACATCAAGAGTACATCCAAAGTTCGGGATGCTATTTTCCATCGCCTTATTTTTAACTTTAGGACCAATATACGTGATTCCACGAACTACATCAGTCGTATATGAAATATCGATATTACCTATCATCACTGAGATTCTTATTTACATTTTCTTTTCTCTTCATTTTAATGATTGTCTTACTTTCTCTTAACCCAAGCAAGTTTGTAAATAGATTAGGTAAAATGATAACGCCTATATTTGCTACTTTTTTAATTGTATTAGTAGTTAAGTCATTCGTTACTTTTAACTGGAATAACAACAAACATAGCGTGCTTATCATCAGTAGCCGAATATTTTAATAGAATCTATCCAAATGTTTCTTATAAAAAATGGGTAATACTATTAGCTGCTGTTAGTTTAATAATTACCAATTTTGGTTTGAATACAATACTTGAGTTAGCGTCACCAATTTTACTTCTTTTATATCCGATAGCGATTACATTAATTATTCTTTCCTTTACCAATAATCTATTTAAAGGTTATCAATCCGTATATGTAGGTGCAATTATAGGCAGTGGATTTGTTGCACTGTTAGATGCTTTAAAAGAAGCGAATGTTTTTGCGGATTTTATTGGTCAAACCTTTTCTTTTATTCCATTGTTCAGTATCGGTGCAGGATGGGTCATTACCGGACTGATTGGATCTGTTATCGGTATTATGGTAGCTATATTGAAAAAACCAGAAGAAAGAAAGCTTGATATAGGGGGAGAAGAGGTTTCCTGACAGGGGAATCAACAACTGTAGCGTCTATCTACTATTTCAGTTTCATTCTCTCAGAAGTAAAGTATAAATTGAGGTGTTCAAAGTGAAAGAAGATGAAATGATCATATGCAGATGTGAAGAAGTAAGTTACGAGGAATTGGAGACTGCGGCCGCCAAATATAAATGTTCGGCTAGGGAATTAAAGCTTCGTACTAGGGCAGGCATGGGTTATTGTGGTGGAAGGTCATGTCGGACTATGGTAGATAAAATAGCTGCTGCATCAGCAAATGATCAAAATCGAACATGCGTATCATTGAAATATCAGCCACCTATACGCCCAATCAGCTTTGAAAATTTAGGGAGGGGAAGATAAAATGACGCGAAGAATCTTAGACCACCCTATACTCGGAAAAATTGAGGATAAAAATTATGTTTCCTTCACATTTAATCATAAGGTTTATAAAGGGCTGGAAAATGAATCATTGGCTGCCGCACTTTTGGCCAATGGAATTCGCACACTTCGACACCACGAAGAGAGCGGGTCACCAAGAGGTTTCTATTGTAATATTGGCCATTGTTATGAGTGTAGAGTTTCGGTAGATGGTCAACAGGGTATCCGGGCATGTCTTACACCTCTTAAAGAGGGAATGATTGCAGAAAGTAGTGGCCAACTACAAACATCCAGTAAAGAGGATGGGGGACTGGAAAATGAATAATACAATCATTATAGGATCTGGACCTGCAGGTTTAACAGCGGCAGTTACTTGTGCGGAAAATGGAGTAGATGTTGTTGTGATTGATGAATATATGATTGCTGGTGGTAGGTTACTCGGACAGCTTTATGAAGAACCGAATGGGTCCTGGTGGAATGGGATTAAGGAATCAACTACATTATATGAAAAAGCAATTAATCTTGGAGTGAAGTTTCATTTCAACACAGCTGTCAATAACATTGAACAATCAAATGGATTATGGGTTGTATATACCGAAAAGGATACATTTTACACGTCTAATTTGTTATTGGCAACTGGTGCAGCAGAATCTCCTGTGCCTGTACCTGGGTGGACTTTACCCGGCGTAATGTCGGTAGGTGCCGCTCAGGTGATGACAAATGTTCAGCGAGTCAAACCCGGAGAGCGTGGGGTTATTATCGGTGTAAATGTTCTCTCGGCTGTTATTGCAATGGAATTACAGCTAGCGGGTGTAGAGATAGCTTGTCTTACTTTACCAAAAAGGAACCGTATTACAATGAAGGCTGGTGATCCAAGAAAAGTACTAGATTCTCTTCTTCATGTATCCCATATGGCCCCATCTCCATTCGTTCGATATGGGAGTAAGTTAATGAAGAATGACTTTATGAAAAAATTGGGGGTTAACTTCTATCCTAAAAAAGGAGTGAAAATGTGGGATATTCCAATTCAACTTCGAAAAGCTGTCACCAAAATTTATGGTGAAGATGAAGTAGAGGGAGTAACATTAGCAACGATTAATGCTGATGGAGAAGTGGTTTCTGGTAGTGAAGAACATATTCCAGTAGATTTCGTTTGTATTGCCGGGGGTTTATACCCATTAGCTGAATTAGCAGCAGTTGCAGGCTGTCCATTTTATTTAGTAGAGGAATTAGGAGGTTATGTTCCTTTACATAATGAACGGATGGAAACCCCTCTAGAAGGACTATATGTTGCAGGAAATATTACGGGTATTGAAGGAGCAAAGGTTGCTGCTGCACAGGGGACAACGGCAGGTCTATCAATGGCGCACCGTTCTGGAATAAAAGGGTTAGATAATACTATTAACGATTCAATTAAAATGACTGAACAGACCAGGAATAGTGCACCTATACAATTTCATCCGGAAATAGAAGTAGGAAGAAAAAAAATCTTGCAGCAATGGGAAGCTTATCAATCTACTAAAAGAGAGTCCATATGTTACTAATATACGAGGAGGAATAACATGAATGACACATTTCATCGCGATATTGTTGTAATCGGGGGTGGAATTATCGGTTCATCGATTGCTTACTATTGTTCAAAATCCGGTTTAGATATAACGGTTCTTGAAAAGAAAGAATTGGCTAGTGGGACATCCTCTAAATGCGATGGAAATATTTTAGCAGTGGATAAAGATCCAGGCTTTGATAGTCAAATGGCTCTGAAAAGTCAACAATTGGTACATGAATTAAATAATGAGCTTGAAATCCCATTTGAATATCGGAACCCTGGTAGTGTTTTAGTTTGTGAAAATGATACGGAAATGGAAGCTGCACAAAAATGGGTGCAGCAACAACAAGATGCGGGCCTAGATTTTCGTATGTTGGATCGGGAAGACCTACGCAATGAGTCTGCTTATTTTGCAGACGATCTCCTCGGTGGGCTTGAGTGCAGGACTGATTCTATAGTGAATCCCTATATGTTAACCTATTCGATGATTCATCGTGCCAAACAATTCGGTGCAAAAATACATACGAATACGGAAGTGAAAAATCTTTATAAAAATCAAGTGAATCAATTTGTAATAGAGACAAATGACGGAATCTTTACAGCTAATAAGGTTGTCAATGCATGTGGGGTATGGGCTCCGTTTATTGGAGAGATGTTAGATATAGACATTTCAATAAAACCGCGTAAAGGTCAGATAATTGTTGCTTCTAGACAACAGCCTGTTGGATTAAGAAATGTAATGGAATTTGGCTATCTCATTTCAAAATTTGGTGGGGAGAGGCAAGTAGATCCATTAACTGATAAATATGGCGTTGCATTAGTTTTCGAGCCTACCGAAAGTCAAAACTTTTTAATTGGTAGTAGTCGTCAATTTAATGGATATGACACAAAAGTGGATCATGAAGTGATGAAATATATCGCAAAAAGAGCTGTTCGTTTTTACCCTAAAATAGCGGATATGACTGTTATCAGAACATACGCAGGATTACGACCATGGACAGCTGACCACCTTCCAATCATTTCACATGTTGAAAAGGTGCCAGGGTTTTATATAGCAGCAGGACATGAAGGGGATGGCATAAGCTTAGCTGCGATTACAGGTAAAGTAATCGAAGAAATGATCAATGAAAAGGATACATCGATTCCAATTGAACTACTTCGTTATGACCGATTCCATGTTAATGCCAAGCCGTGATCCAAATGAATTTCAAAAAAATAGCAGGGAAAATTTGTGAAAAACAAAATAACTGTTGTGAGGAGAATTAATCGGAGCAGGTAATACGTAATTTTCTTTTTATTTTCTTCAGAACTCAAAAATTATAAAGATTTCAACTTGTATGGTAGATATCGAACTGACTATAATTTGATGGAAAATTCATATAAAGAATTAAGAATTACTTCAGATAATATAACGGTTGTAGTTCAGGGTTAAAAACATACATATTAAAACCACTCTATAAAAAATAACAATAATTTTCGTAAAGTATACTATATGATTATTCTTAATTATTTATCCACTTTCCTAAACCAGATAGAAGGTAGAATGATTGACCAAAATCTTGACCAAAATTTGACCAAAATAATTTCAAAAAATATGATTTCCTTTAATATTTAAAAAAACATAAATGCTGATATTACAGCACTTTTAGATACGTTTTGAGGACATATGAAACGCTGAGATATGTTCCGTACACAAGTCCACCCTTGGGAACGTGAACAATACATCCAACTTTACTAAACTAATAAACCCTTGACACCGTGAACTGTACCCTTGAAAATAGACAGTTTAATAAAAAGTCCTATGCAGCTAAGAGGTGACCTCGGAATTGTAGTATTATCCCCTTACGGACTACCTAATTATATCAAGGCGTATTTGTCGATTTCAGTCTACGAAGTTTGAGATAGTAACAATACCTTTGTCAGAAAATTGTTGACAGATGGTTGTTTTTTTATTAAGGTAAGTTACAAAGAGTAATGAATACGTATTCATAGGAGAAATGCAGTATGGTTTCGTCAAAAGAGGTAGCAAAGCATGCTGGGGTGTCCCAGTCTACGGTATCCAGGGTGATGAACGATCCATCAAAGGTGAGTAAGGTTGCTCGTGAAAGCGTTCTCAGGGCGATAGAAGAGCTGAATTATCGTCCAAACTCGGTTGCGCGTTCTTTGGTGAACAAGAAAACCAAGTCGATTGCTTTGATCTCTGGTCCTTTGCATAACCCGTTTTTCGTGGAAACGACAACTTCAATCATAAACTTTGCAAAAGAGTATGGGTATCATACGAATGTTCACTTTGAAAACTTTGGAGATAACATGTCGCTCTACAAGGATGTGCTAAGTCATAAGTTTGACGGATTAATCTTATCGTCCATTTTTTATGATGACCCAATTTTTGAAGAGCTGAAGAAGCTGGATGTTCCGTTTGTAATGTTTAACCGAAAGCACCAATCTGGTGGACATTATGTAGAGATCGATAATCTCGCTGCGGGTAAATTAGCGGCTGAGCATCTTCTTAAACTGGGTCATCGAGACATTGCCTGGATTGGTGGAGATCTTAGGACAACTACCTTTCATGGTAGATACAAAGGCTTTCTTGATGAAATAACTGAACAAGGAATCAGGTTACCTGAACATTTTATCCAGGTGAATGATACAACACAGAAAGAGGTTCATCGGGCGATAGAATCAATGCTAGCAAGTAAAAAGCGACCAACTGCGATTTTTGCAGCTACCGATTCAATCGCAATCTTTATTCTCGACTACTTGCTTGAAAAAGGGTATTCGGTACCAGATGATATCAGCGTGATTGGGATGGATAACATTAATTGGAGCTCCCATCATAGCTTCCAATTGACAACAGTTGGACACGATGGACCTAAGAACCTAGGGCAGCTTGCGATAGAGCATTTGATGGACTTAATGAATTCAAAGGAAAAACAGGAAAAAATCAACATTACGGTTCAACCGAAGGTATTTGTTCGAAAAACGACGAAGGAGCTTTAAAAGCTCTCTCTTTTTTCAGATTATTTGAATACGTATTCAAAAGTTTTGGAGGAGAAAGCATATGATAAAAGGATTGTTTATTGAAGGTAAGGTAGTAACACCTAAGAATACGTATACAGTACAACACCCGCATACAGAAGAGCAAGTTGCCGAGGTAGCAGATGCAACTGAAGAAGAGATGCAAGAGGCAATTGATAGTGCATTTAAAGCTTTCGGAAAAATGAAAGCGCTCTCCTCAGGCGACCGGGCTGAGATCCTAAACCGCGCTGCAAATTTGCTTGAAGAAGAGAAGGAAGACTTCGCCCAGACGATTGCGCTTGAAGCTTGCAAACCAATTACTGCCGCAAGAGGTGAGGTTGACCGTTCTGTACAAACATTACGGTTTTCCGGAGACGAAGCGAAACACATCGGTGGGGAGTATATTCCACTTGATGCAGCAAAAGGTGGCGAAGGCCGTGATGCGTATACGGTCCATGAACCGATGGGTGTTGTTGGGGCGATCACGCCATTTAACTTCCCGCTCAATCTTGTCGTTCACAAGGTTGGTCCAGCACTTGCCGCAGGAAACACGATCATCGTTAAACCAGCGGAACAAACACCTTTATCAAGCTTGAAATTGGCGGAGCTTTTTACAAAAGCAGGGTTACCGAATGGAGCCTTCAATGTGATCCCTGGTGATGGGCCGAAGCTTGGGAAAGTGCTACTTGATGATTCGCGAGTTCAAAAGATTTCCTTCACAGGTAGCCCGGTGGTTGGAAAGTTAATCAAAAGCCAGGCTGGCATGAAACGAGTGACACTGGAGCTTGGAAGTAACTCAGCCCTTTATATCGATGAGTCATCTAAAGGTTCACTTGAAGATATTGCTTCAAAAGCAGTAACTGGAGCATTCGTTTACAACGGCCAGGTTTGTATCAGTACGCAGCGGATTTACGTACACGAATCGGTATTCGAGGCGTTCAAGCAATCGTTTGTTTTAAATACGAAAGACGTACCATTTGGTGATCCGCTTGATGACAACACGATGGTCACAAGCCTCATCAACAAGAAATCCCAACAACGAATCCTTGAATGGATCAATGAGGCAGTCGAGAGTGGAGCGAAACTTTTAACAGGTGGAGAAGCAAAGGCAAATGGGATTCTACCAACCGTTCTAACCGACATCAAATCCACTGACAAAGTGTCCTGTCAGGAAATTTTCGGTCCAGTCGTAATCATACAACCAGTAAAAAACCATGAGGAGGCGTTAAATCTGATGAACAACAGTGATTTTGGTCTCAATGCTGGGATATTCACGAACAACTTGCAACAAGCCCTCGAGATGGCCCATGGACTTGAAGTCGGACAGGTACTCGTTAATGACATTCCAACGACACGATTTGATCATATGCCATATGGCGGTGTGAAATCTTCCGGTTACGGTCACGAAGGCGTCAAGTACGCGATCAAAGAAATGACACGGCTCAAGATGATCAGCTTAAACTACCGTTTCTAAAGGGGTGAGCAAATTGAAAGCGATACCAGTACAGAATCGAGCAGCTAAACACCCAAGAGAGCTATTACTCTACTATCCTTATCTATTTTCAAAATGGACGGTTGAATATAAACCGTTTATCGGACGTAAGAAAATCGACCGTCGATTTCTGATGACAAATCTCGTGAAAGGGGAGACGACGTTCCTCGATCAACGTCTTGAAATGGAAGAAACCGAGATCGACCCAAATATCATTCTCCCTACTAAATGGACGGACGATCATGCAATAGAGGCAGGACAGGAGTTTTTACGAAGACATTATGTCCATAAAATCCGGTCCTGGAGTGTTCCGGTAATCAAACAAATCGATTCCTATCAGTTGTTGTTGCCTTACGAGATTTATCGCGAGGAGGTAAAGAAGAAGCCTCAACTCGTACTCTATGAATCAATATCACGGTCGCTCGATAAAGTAGACCGTTATCCTGAGATAAAAAATTTCTTACAAAGAAGGGGAGTTTGTTTATGACTTTTCTATATATTATGGCATCCTTAATCCTTGGAACCTGGGGAATCATGGCGTTGATTTTATTTAAAACAAAACTGTTAGATGACGAGAAGTAGGGGGTATAGAGAATGGAAAATGCAATTGTAACGTATTCATGGATTTTTATGTCGATCTTTTTGATCGCGA
Source organism: Alkalihalobacillus sp. YIM B00296 (assembly GCF_020179385.1). Classification (GTDB taxonomy): domain Bacteria; phylum Bacillota; class Bacilli; order Bacillales; family Fictibacillaceae; genus Pseudalkalibacillus. The sequence goes on from NZ_JAIBLJ010000019.1 coordinate 14,850, forward strand.
TGATTGGGTTCGGCTATCTTGGAATGAGGAAGACGAAGAACTCGGATGACTTTGCGACGGCTCGTTCCAGTTACGGACCCTTAACTGTTGCACTTGTAATCGGTGCAGGAATCTCGAGTGGTTCCACCTTTATGGGAATGCCTGGGCTTGCATACAGCCTTGGAACACCTAGTCTCTGGTACCCGCTCTTGTATCCGATTGCAACTGTTTTCGGGATGCTATTCGTTGCAAAAGTGATCAAGCATTACGGGGATGAATTTGGAACGCGTACGATTCCTGAGTTTTTAGGAGACCGTTTCAACAGTGAATTTTTACGAATCGTTCTAACTTTAATTTCGATTCTTTTAATCTTCTATGTCGTATCTCAGTTCGTTGCAGCTGCAACAATGTTCCAAACAATGATGGGCATCAACTATGAAACTGGGTTGTTCATCACGGGAATCGTTCTAGCGGTTTATGTGTTCATGGGTGGTTCACACTCAGATATCATGACGGATGCCGTTCAAGGTTTCCTAATGGTGATTACCGCAATTGTCGTCTTATTCTGTTTCATCTTCAGCGTTGGAGTTGATGGAAACTTCGGAGATATGATTCAGCTTATCAAGGATCGGAACCCGACTGGTGCTTTTGACCAGCTCCTTTTACCAGATGATAAAACGTACGGTGCATTCTGGCTTATTGCCTTACTGTTTGTTGCCCATTTACCATTTAGCGTTTTACCGCACTTAGGAAATAAGTTCATGGCCGTTCGTTCTAATAAAGATATGAAGAAATTGATCATGTGGTGTACGCTCATTGCAACGATTTTACCGCTTATGGCACTCGGTGGAATGCTTGGAATCGCTGTTGTCGCCCCTGGTGCAAACATCTCACCTGACCAGGTCATTCCAATACTGTTTAGTGAAATTTTCCCGCCGTTTATTGCAGCATTCTTCGCGGTGGCGGTTTTATCCGCGGTCATGTCAACATCAGACGGCTTGATCGTATCGTTGACACAGTTGCTAGCGAACGACTTGTATCGTAAAACGATTGTGCCAAGGATCAACATTTCAAAAGAGAAAGCAGAACGGAATGAGCTCTTGATCAGCCGTTACTCGACATTCGTCGTTATTGCTGCAGGCATCATGCTGGCATGGTCACCACCTAAGTTCTTAGCGGTGTTCATGTGGATCGGAATCGGTGGAATTGTATCGGCAACTGCAGGTCCATTAATCGTTGGAGGGCTTTGGAAGCGTGCCACGAAAAAAGGCGCGATCATCTCCTTGCTTGCAGGGACGCTTACGTATTGGTTTGTATACCTGCCATTTGGACTTAACTTTACAAATCCGTTCGGAGCAGCTGGACTTGGGGTAATAGTAGGTATGACTGTAATGTTTGTGTATACGAAAGTAGCGACACCAGTAGTGTCCGATGGAATTGATAAACGATTGACAGGTTGAAAGAACAACTAGAGAAAAATAGGAGGAGATACCATGCATTCATTCGTTTCACCCTTAAAGCTTGTAACTGGAGAAGGATCGATCAAGAATATCACTGAGATTATAAATACGTTTAACGCTAAAAAGGTGATGATTTTTGCTGATCCTGTTGTTGTTGAGATTGGATTGTCCAAAGGGGTTGAAGAAATTCTGAAGCAGGAAGGTGTCGAGTACTCCCTTTATACCGACCTTCAACCTGAACCACCTCTGGAAGTTGGGGATAAAGCAGTCAACGCTGTTCGTGAATTTGAAGCGGATCTCGTAATCGGTATTGGTGGCGGAAGCTGTCTCGATATTACGAAAGCTTCAGCCGTTCTTGCGACAAACGAAGGAACTGTCCAGGATTATTTAAATTTATCGGGAACAAAATCATTAGAGAAGCGTGGGTTGCCAAAAGTGTTGATCCCGACCACTGCTGGGACTGGTGCAGAAATCACTGATATCGCTGTCTTTTCACTTGAAGACACGAAAGACGTGATCACGCATGAATATCTGATTGCTGATGTTGCCATCGTTGACCCAGAACTCACGTATACACTTCCTCCACGTGTAACGGCCGCGAGTGGTGTGGATGCATTAACACACGCAATTGAGGCATATGTTTCCGTAAACGCAACAGACCTGACTGATACACTCGCACTCGAAGCGATTCGTAAAATCACGAAAAACCTTCGTACCGCAGTCTGGCACGGATCGAATAAAGAGGCGCGAAGGGAAATGGCGTGGGGAAGTGTGATCGCGGGGCTAAGCTTTTACAATGCTGGAGTCGCCGGGGTTCATGCACTCGCTTATCCACTCGGTGGTCTCTTTAAAATCCCACACGGAGAATCGAACGCTGTGTTGCTTCCATATGTATTTGATTACATCTGGCCGTCGTGTCTACCGAAAATGAAAATACTTGCACATGAATTCGACTTACCAACAGAAGGAAAAAGTGATCGTGAGCTTGCTGTATCCGTCGTAAAATCACTTCAGGATCTTGGGAAAGATGTCGGGCTGCCAACAACGTTGAAAGAGTATGGGATTAAAGAAAGTGACCTTGATACACTTGCTGAAAATGGGATTAAGCAAAGGCGTCTTCTTGTAAGAAGTCCGAAAGCCTATACACTCGAAACAACACGTGCTGTATATGAAGCAGCCTACAATGGCACACTTCAACTCGGAAAATAGTTTTAAAAAAGTTTATGGAGAAATTGGAGCAGGATTTATCCATGTCCATCATATAACTCCTGTTTCTTTCATTGGACCTGAGCAGCAAAACAATACTTAAATAAAAAAATTATAATTATGGATTGCATCAAGAAAAAATAAATTCTACTAATATTTTTGTTGCACCTTCTACTTCGGGGGCAGCAAGTGGTTATTGGGATGAACGTTATTGGTTTGAGTTAGCAGATCTAGTTCAAATTCATAAAATTACCAAGACTTCTTTGTTAATTTCAACTGTCCCTACATTACCGTATATTATAGATTTATCCTTCCTTTGTTAACCTCATTATAATTATTTGCTCATCACTCAGTAAAGGATCTGCATGGTCATACAGCCATAACCAAAACCAAGTAGGCAAAGCCAGCGTAACAACAGAATCCTTCTACACTCGTTTTCGCAAAAATTCCTTTCTTTTCAAACAAAGAAAGGAGCTGTTTCAAGATGGAAACAATTTGTGAAATTCAACGGATCAGACAGGTGATTTCAGAGGTAGAAGGAGGGCAAACACACATTATACGTTCTCCAGAAGATGGTGCAAGAGTGGCTGCTGGGTTTATCGGTGAGGATGATCGCGAAGTGTTTTTTGTCATGTGTCTTAATACGAAAAATAAAGTTGTTGCGGTTCATCGTTGCCATTTAGGTTCAATCAATGCAAGTATTGTTCATCCAAGAGAAGTATTCAAAAGCGCAATTCTGAATAACAGTGCAGCCATCATCCTTTGTCACCAGCATCCTTTACAGGACACAGCCCCGTCTAGAGAGGATATCGAAGTGACAAAGCGTCTTGTTGAATCTGGCCGTTTAATGGGGATTGAAGTTTTGGATCATCTGATTGTTAATGCGAATGCTGCATATACCAGTTTAAAAGAAAAAGGATATGTATAATAACTTGGAAGGAGCTAGTCTCCTTCCTTTAGATCTTTTTAAGAAGAATAAAACAAAAGAATCTTGATAAGAAAACACTTAAAAAATATTATTTTTTTAAAGGAATTTTTATACCAATAAAGAAGTAAAGATTATAACATTATATCTTTTGTTTTATAGAAGGAGCACACTATGAAAATAAATAAAAGTTTATCCTTACCCTTATATGAACAAGTAAAACAGTATCTTGAAGAAAAAATTTTATCAAAAGAATGGGATGAGGGATTTCAATTACCTACTGAAAAAGAATTAGCGAAACAGTTTAGTGTAAGTAACATTACGATAAAAAGAGCAATCCACGAACTGGTAAGCAAAGGGTTACTATATCGACAAAGCGGAAAAGGGACATTTGTTACCAAAAGAAATGAGCAAAACATATCAAAATTGGTAACGTTACGGAATGAATCCTGGGAAGATTATCAACACCCTCATCGGACTTTAAGCTTTAATAAAGAGGAAGCAGGTAAGAGTCTCGGCAATTTATTAAGGATCGATCCTGAAGATGACGTTTATAAAATCAACAGGATAAAGTTGCAGGATGATAAACCTGTTGCAATAGAATTCTCGTTTATCCCAGCCTCATTATTTCCGGATTTCCAAGTGAGCACTATTGAAAATGACCTGCTGTATAATATGTTCCAAGAAAAATACGATATGAAATTGGAAAAAGCCAAGGTATACTTCAATACCATTTTAGCGGATGAATACGAAGCAAATTTATTAAAGGTCCCAATAGGTGAGCAACTAATCGTTTTTGAACGTTTCACGCTTACAGTTGATCAAAGGATAATTGAATATTCAAAGTTCATTTTGAAACAAGAACAATCACGATACTTCTTAGAAGTTCAGCTTTAATTATAAAGTTATAATATTATATTTTAGGAGGTTTCTATGTATATTGACCATCATCCGATATTAGAAAACCATGGTAATGATCAAATTTCGTTTTTCTATGATGGAACGCCTCTAAAAGCTAGACAAGGACAGACTATAGCTGCTGCATTAATGATGAATAACATCAGGAAATTCGGCATCAGCAGGAAACTACGACAATCAAGAGGGCTTTTTTGCGCAAATGGAAGATGTTGCAGTTGTTTTGTTACAGTAAACGGATTAGAACATGTCCTTAGCTGTACGACCCTTATAGAAGAGGGGATGGAAATAAAGCCGAATACTGGTGACCCCGATGTTAGGGGAGGAATCCATGAAAACTGACGTATTAATTATAGGTGGGGGTCCCGCTGGTTTAAATGCTGCCATCGAAACTGCCTCAAGAGGTATTAAAACAATAATTATCGAGGAATCTTATGCCCTGGGAGGACAGTTGAAACAGCAGACTCAATTTTTCAATAACCTGCCAAAACAATTTGATAGACAAAGAGGGATACACTTGATGAGGACTCTGATTGATCGACTTAGTCCTCTGCCAGTAACCTGTTTGTTGAAGCATAAGATGATCGGGGTTTATAAGGATGGACGGATAGGGATAGCGAATGATACTGAAACCTTTCCGATTGATGCAAAAAAGGTAATCGTTACTACAGGAGCCGCCGAGGAGACGGATCTCTTCCCTGGTTGGACCCTACCGGGAGTAATGACTGTAGGAGCTGCCCAAATATTAATAAACCGAGAGCGTGTATTGCCAGGGAAGAATGCGTTGATCGTAGGGTTGAATTCTTTTTCGGCAGAAGTTACAAAACAGCTAAAGGCATGTGGAATCAATATTTTAGGAGTCATTGATAAAAACGTTTCCGTAAATGATAAAAAGTTGGTGGATGGCCTTGAGGATAAAAAAATTCGTGTGATGGTAAATACCGTTATTGAGAGAGCAACGGGGGCTGGAGAAGTAGAGAAAGTTACCATAAACAATGATGGAAAAAAGGAAGATCTTGATATTGATTTAATCTGTATCGGAAAAGGCTTGTCCCCGATCTTGGAGCCTTTGGAAATACTAGATTGCGAATTTGGTTTTCAAGCAAAACTAGGAGGTCTTGTACCGAAATATTACAGTACATTGGGGACGAGTAATCCTTCTGTATATGTAGCTGGGAATGCTGCAGGTATAACTTGTTTAGGTGGAATCTTAGTGACTGCAGAGATTGCAGCATTGAATGCACTGAAAGCTCTTGGGGTCCTGAATGATAATGAAGCGAAAATAAGTAGTTCATTTTTATGGGACGAACTCAGGAGTATGGAAAGTGAAGAATCCATTGAAACATTTATTGCCCGAGTTGCCCACATAAAAGAGTTCCATGAAGAATGTGAATTACCGTTACCAGCTTCATTTCATGCAATCTTGGAGGGGTGCTAAATGGACAAGTCTACTATTGTATGTCGCTGTGAAGAAATAAATGTTGATGAAATAGAGGGTGCTATTCGAATGGGCGCTTCTACTTTTGACGATATTAAAAGACTGACCAGGTGTGGGATGGGGCCATGTCAGTCGAAAATATGCATGAACCTTGTGAGGGAATTGATCGCAAATAATCTAGGTGTTTCAATAAGTGAAATCCCTCCTCCACGCATGCGTATGCCATTAAAAATCACCAGGTTAGGTATATTGGCTGGGAAAACATCCTCATCCAATGTGGTGAGTGTTTTTGATGAAGCGTCTTTAGAGGCGGGTGAACGATAAAATGACTGATCAATATGATATTGTCATCATTGGCTGTGGTGTGATAGGAAGCAGCATTGCCTATCATCTATCTGAATATAAGCAAAAGAGGATTTTAGTGATAGACAAAGGCTTTCCTTTATCCGGGACATCAGGTTCCACTCAAGCATGGGTATGGGTACATAATAAGGTGCCGAAATGGTATGGAGAATTAAGCATGTACAGCGCAGAGCTTTATCCTTTTCTAGAAAGGAAAATAGGGGATGTTGAATACAAAAGGACAGGTGGGATTGCGCCGTTCTTTGCTCAAACAGATCGGGATAAAGCTTTAAGGCTTGTTGAAGAACAAGCAGAGGTAGGCATTAAAGTGGAGGTATTAACTAGGGACCAAGTGCTCGAAAAGGAGCCGGCCCTTTCACCCAAAATTGCAGGTGCAACTTATAGTGATATGGATGGAAATGTAAATCCATTCAGGCTAGTGGAGCTTTACATTAAGGCAGCTAAGAGAAATGAGGTTGAATTTTCCTTTTATAATCCAGTTATCGAAATGGTAATGGAAAAAGACCACTATAAAATTTATACAAAAAATAAGAAAGATGCCATTACTACAGAACGGGTGATATTAGCAGGGGGGCCATGGTCTAAGGAAATCGGCGAACTTCTAGGTTTAGATATACCTATTAAACAGGTACGCGGACAAGTAATCATTACAGAACCATTGGCTCCTTTTCTAAAACATACGATCGGGGGCATGAGGCAGGCAGAAAATGGCGAAGTATTGATTGGTTTCTCCAAGGAAGAAGTAGGTTATGATCGGAGAACAACAATGGATGTGATACAAGAAACCGCTCAAATGGCGATCAATTACATTCCATCTTTAGCTAAAGCCAATATAGTCAGAAGCTTCTCTGGGGTAAGGGTTATTCCGGAAGACGGTTTCCCGATATTAGGAAAGATACCTGATAAAAAAAATGCTTATATTGCTGCGATGCATAGTGGTGTAACCTTATCTCCGTTGGTCGGCACATTGATGGCGGAATTAGTAATGGAAGGTGAAACCTCGATCTGCCTGGAGCGATATAGCCTCAAACGTTTTATGAACTATGCCTGAGGATAGGATCCCGTATTACGTCAACTGTTACCTTGGTTAATCACACTGATATAAAACAGAATATTTAGACTACGTAGAAGGGAGGCTTCAGGATGTAGAAAAGAACCTCTTTGTTTTTAACCTGGTGGTGAAACCTACTTAAGCGCAGCCAGAAGTTCACATCATAGTACATTAAAAATGTTTGGAGGAAAATGATGAACTCTACATTGGTACTTGTGTTAAGTTCTGTTACTGTATTGTCTGCTGCTGCTATTTTTTCTCTTTGGATAGGAAGTAAGAATAAAAGTAGTGAGAATTGGATTGTTGGTGGGAGATCATTACCCGTATACGTAGTTGCAGGAAGTCAATTTGCAACTGGTATGGGTGGTGGGGTGCTAGTGGCTCATATTGGGATTGGTTATAGTGCTGGTTGGTCCGCTATAACTTATAATTTTCTTTACTCCATAGGGATCATCATCTTGGTATTACTGGCGAATTGGCTTAAAAAACAAAACTTCTCTACGATGCCGGAAATATTCAAGAAGTTATACGGAGAAAATAAAGTAATGATGAGTATGGTTACATTTATGGCCATAGTTGTACCTTTTGGATGGTTATGTACTCAGCTTGTGGCTTTCGGTAATTTATTCTCGAATATATCAGGTCTATCTTTTCCTTTATTAGTCTTTATTTTTGCTGTGATTAGTCTATTATTCGTTTTGCCAGGGGGGTTAACTTCCGTTGCGTGGACAGACTTTATATTTGGATGTGTCATGCTTATCATGTCATTGGTAAGTGGATTGTATATTTTAAATTTAGCTGGTGGTTGGAATGAAATAGCTGGCAGAGTACCTGAAACGATGATTGGCCTTCCAGAAGGTTTAGGAGCCGTAGGAATGGCGACAATCATTTTCTGGATATTAGCTATTTTTCCAGGAGCATTAACCAATCAAATGTCCTACCAACGTATTTACGCTTCCAAAAGCCCCCAGATAGCTAAAAAAGCGTTCGTGATTGCAGCACTGGTTGGTGTGATCAGCGGTATTTGGGCTTCATTCATGGGAATTTCTATTTTCTCGATGAACCCTGGCCTTGAAAATCCGGAATTGGCCTCAGGATGGTTCCTTACTCAAATCCCAGGTTGGTTCATGGCGATTTATTCCGCTTTCATAATAGCAACGATAATGTCTACTGTTAGTAGTGCTATACAATCTGTGGTGGTAAACATTACAAAGGATATTTATCACTCTTACATCAATCCAAATGTTAGTGATAGAAATCTATTGAAATTCTCAAGGTATATGGCTGTTGTCGTGATAGGATTAGCCGTCATATTAGCTTTATATTACCCGCAAGCTTTAGGATGGCTCGTTTCCACATATGCATATTCAGCATCTGGGTTACTTGTACCCATATTCGCAGGATTCTTGTTACGGAATAAGGCTTTTTTAACACCAAAGGGGGCTATTGGCAGTATGGTTTTGGGAATTCTCAGTGCTGCTGTTGCTCAAATCATAGGTACGCAAATTCCCTATGTAGCATTTGGAATACTCGGTTCATTAGTTGGATTTTTCATAATTAATTACATGTTTAAAAATGTGGATAAAATCCATAAAAACGAACCAGAAAAGGTAGAGATAGGCTGAAAAAATTCTGAATATTAATTAGATTTTGAATAAAATGTTTATGAGAGAGGTGTAACTATGCATGCCGATGTGGCAGTCATTGGAGTAGGTACAATGGGAAGTATGGCACTATGGCAACTTGCTAAAAGGGGAATTTCCGCTTTAGGTTTTGAACAGTACGGTATTGGAAATGATCGCTCTGCAGCAGGTGGAGAGTCAAGGCTTTTCAGAACTGCCTATATGGAAGGACAGGAATATGTCCCCTTACTACAAGAAGCACGTCAAATTTGGGAAGAACTCGAATCTGAAGCCGGCACAAACCTATTAACATTAAATGGCGGCCTGATGATTGGAGATCCAAAAACAGAAGTGATGAAGAATGTCTTAAAAAGTATTGAAGCATTTAATTTAGAACATGAAATTCTCCAAGGAAAAGTTGCTAAACAACGTTATCCTCAACATCGATTATTTAGTGAAGACATTATGATTTTGGACAAAAATGCGGGCTTTTTACGACCGGAATTTGCAGTCATTTCAGCAGCAGACCGGGCAGAAAATCTAGGTGCAAAAATACACCGCTATACAAAAGTTAATGATATCCAATCTGATAAATTAGGTGTTACGATTACAACAGATAAGGAAGAGTATCGAGTTGGAAAAGTACTTATCACAACGGGACCATGGACAGGAAAGTTTTTGTCTGGATTCAAAACGGTATATGAAGCACGCCGTCTTGTATTAACTTGGTTTACTGCAAAAGATATCGAGATGTTTAAACCTGATTGCTTCCCGATCTTTGCTCGTATGAGGAAGGGGTTTAGATTAACAGGAACACCGACACTTGATGGTACGATGGTAAAAGCCTCTAATACTAAGGACCCTGATTACGTTGAAGAACCCGTGAACTTGAATAGGGATGTTAATGTCGATGAATTAAGAACAGTAAGTGATGCTGTCAGGGAATTGATTCCTAGCCTAAAACCTGATCCAGTCCGGGCAAGTGTTTATATGGATAGCTATTCACCCGACGATCATTCTGTTATAGGTTCTGTACCAGGTATGGAAAACGTTCTGATTGCAAGTGGATTCTCAGGACATGGGTTTAAAATGTCACCTGTTATCGGAAAAATTACCACAGATTTATTAATAGATGGAAAAACGAGTTACCCTATAAGTCACTTAAGTCCGAATCGTTTTTTTCAAAATGTCAAATAAACTTCACTGCTATTTTGTTTGTTAAGTTAATGTGTTATAACTTAACAAATATTAGTGGGAAGACGTTAACAGTTATCAATTTACGTGTAAAACGTTCAATTAATAGAAATGAACAGTCTATCTGATGGGGATTGAAGTTTTGGATCATTTGATTGTCAATGCCGAAGCTGGATATACTAACTTAAAAGAAAAAGGATATGTATTAACATATGGAAGGAGCTTGCCTCCTTCCTTTTTATGTTTTAAAAAAATTTATAAACCCCTTAATTTGCTGAAAACTAGAGGTAAAAAAACTTTTCTTTTATAATCATTGATAAAAAAATGTTTTAGATAAAAAGGTAATAAACGATTCACTTGGTAATGAGAGATTTTCTGTATCGTAGACATAATATAGTTTTCTACGTAATTGAATCCCTTGAATGGATACTTCTCTGAGAATATTCAACTGGATTTCTTTTTGAATGGTAAATTTAGAAATAATTGATACTCCCATACCAGAAGCAACAGCAGATTTTATAGACTCAGTGTTTTCAAGCTCCAAGATAATATTCAGATCCTTAAGATCTAACTGATGAGCACGTAAATGTTCTTCAATCACTTGTCTAGTACCTGACCCAGGCTCACGCATAATTACAGGTAAGGTTAAAAGTTCATCTGAACCCTTTGGATCTTCAAGTACTAAATGTAACCGTTTAACTTCAAAAATTGGTCTAGAGATTCTAATTCAAGCTGACAGTACGTACATGTTTTAAGGTGGCGTTTAAATTGTTCTCTTTCAGATTTTAGTGAGTTCATTGATGATATATAAAGACAGGATTTTCAAATTAGAAACAATTTATTTAAATTAAACGGATAAGTGTTTCGGTTTGAGGGAAGAGAATCGTACATTATTTGTTCAGATGATACTTCAAGAGTTGCTGCTAAGTTTATCGGGAGATGGCTGTGAAGCATTTTTGTCATATGTCTTAATTCATCGAGTTTCTTGCTGTCCATTGTTGTGATGGCGGTTCGATCAATTACCCCCCAGCCAGTTTATTAATTCAAGGTAATGCAACTGAAAAAGAGGGGCGTCATTAATTAGCAATATATTGTACTAATAACAAGTGCCCCTTTAAAAACCATCTTTACTGAACATCTGACTTAATTGGTAAAGGTTTCTTTTAGTAAAGTAAGAAAAGATTCTACAACAGGAGATTTATTGTCTTTATTTGATGCAACTGATGTCTTAATATTATTTGGAGAATCTTTAATTGAAACGTAAGTGACACGGTCGTTTTTTAAATGCTGGATTGATAAGGGAAGGAGTGCAACACCAATTCCTGAACCAACAAGAGAGACCACGGTTTGCAATTCTTTAGCCTCTTGTGTTGTATCAGGGCTAAAACCTGCTTTGTGACAAAGACTAATTATAGAATCGTAATACCCTGGACCAGCGTTTCTTGGAGGCATGATAAATTTATCATTAGCTAATTTCGATAAATTCATTGGTTTAGTTATTTTTGCTAAAGGATGAGACTTATTTAATGCAACGACAAAAGGTTCTTCCCTTATTACCTCTATATCAATCTCCCTATTGTCAATTGGTGGAATCAGAATTCCAACGTCAATTTCATTTTGCTGTAAAGCTTTAATTTGCTCGGTTGTTGTTAAATGATGTAGTACAACTTTTACCTCTGGATACTTCATCTGAAATGTTTGTAAAACCAAAGGTAAAAGATCAAAAGTTACCAAACCAGCAAACCCCAATTTAAGTTGGCCTAATTCTCCTCGGTCAATTCTACGCACTTCCTCACATGTATCATTCACATCTTTCAATATTTTATTTGCTCTATTTAAAAAAGCTTCACCTGCTCTTGTTAATTTTACTTGTCGTTTTGTTCTATAAAATAATACTACCCCTAATTCGGTTTCCAGGTTTTTGATTTGTTGGCTTAAAGGAGGCTGTGCCATTTTTAACTTTTCTGCTGCTCGTCCAAAATGCAATTCCTTAGCGACTGCGACAAAATATTTTATGTGCCGTAACTCCATATAATTCCCCCCATTAATATTTAATAAATATTAATAAGCAATAATATATATATTTCTAATTATACTATATTTATGGTAATTTATTTGTAGGAAATTTTTAAATTTTCAGTTTTTAGTTAAACGTTCTTTTTAAAGATTCTAAATTAATTCTCTTCATTATTAGTGGACCATCAAAGGGGAGGGATACCTAAATTGTATTTAAAGAGATAGTGTTTTAGTATGATGTGCCGATGAGTAATGATTAAAAAGTTTAGAGAGGAGTGTTTGCTATATCTATCCATATCATTGTGATATTAACCTATGCATTTTGTATGATCCTATTAGCACTTTACTATAATAAGCGTGAAGTAAATAGCGGGGATGATTTTATTATTGCAGGCCATCGGCTTCCATTGATTGTTGTAATTGGTACCTTGACCGCCTCTTGGGTAGGATCAGGCTCCCTTGTTGGTGGGGCGAGCTTTGTTTATCAATATGGTCCCTTAGCGGCAATATTTTATTTCTTAGGTGCTCCATTAGGGATCATTGTAATGTATTTTATTGCGGCAAGAACTCGTGCATTAGCAAAAAGAACTGTACCGGAAATGCTTGAAGTCCGATTTGGAAAATCTACACGCCTCTTTTCTACTATATTCATTCTATTAACCTATCTCAGTGTTTTATCTTATCAATTCATTTCAGGTGGTTATGTACTTAATATTACAACTGGATTGCCAGAATCCATAGGTTCTTTATTAACAGTCATCTTTGTTATCGTGTTAGCAGCGACTGGAGGACTATTTTCAGTCTCATATACGGATATGTTCAGTGCGTTATTAATTATAGTTGGTTTTATCCTAGCTGTTCCACTCATTTTAGGGGAAGTTGGCGGGATTTCAAATCTTGTCTCTAATTTACCAGCGGCAAAATTCACTTTAAGTGGAGGATTAACCCCACTACAATTAGTTGGGTATTTCTTGCCTTTATTCGTATATATAATTGGAGATCAGAGTATGCTCCAGCGCTTTTCAGCTTCTAAAACAGAACAAGGTGCGAGTAGATCTACAATCGGATTTTTTATTGGTGTTGTAACAGTCTACAGTTTAATTACTTTCTTTGTAACCGCTTCTATTGTCCTTTTGCCAGATATAAAGCCTGACACAGCTCTCATTGAATTGGCAAATCAGAGTTTACCAATCCCGATCGGTGCGCTGATCCTGGCTGCTTTTACAGCTTTACTCATCACCACTGCAAATTCTTTTTTGTTGTCCATGTCTGGAAATATTGTTTATGACTTGTATGGGCAATTTAAAGGAAAACTTCCTGAAAATAAATACCTAAAATTTAATCGAATTTCAGTAATCGTTATTGGTATTATCGCCTATTTGATAGGTACCTTTTTCACTAGTGTACTAAAACTGTCTATATTTGCTTACACAATGTACGGTGCTGCTGTTACACCTGTCATTTTAGCAAGCTTTTTCTGGAAAAGAGCAACATCCCAGGGAGCATTAACTTCCATTATTGTAGGAGGCAGTTCTACAATTCTGATAGAAATGATAGGAAATCCTGTTGGTGGCAACACCATATTATTGTCTTTGCCTTTGTCAATAATTGCTTTAGTAGGTGTAAGTTTATTAACGAAGGATAACTCTATACCCCTATCAACTCATTCATCTATTAAACAATAAACAGCCTTACTGTAAAAATCATATGAAGGAGTTTTTTATATGTCACCTTTTCCACATTTATTTAGTGAAATAAAAGTAGGGAATAGAAGAATCAAAAATAGGATCGTTTCAAGTGCTCATGGGGAAGGACTTGCCAATAAAGGGATAATAAACGAAAAATTCATACGATATTATGAAAGAAAGGCAATGGGTGGGGCTGGAATGATTTTCACATGCGGTTCTGGAACCGTGTATGAAAAGGCAGCACATCCAAAGTATGTCAGTCTTTGGGATCCTAACAATGAAGATTATTTTCTTGAATTAACGAAACGGGTTCATTCTCATGGCGCCATTATTTTAGCGCAGGCTACGCACAAAGGACGGAGGATTAGCTCAAAAGCGACTGGGTATCCAGTTCAAGCTCCATCCGCAATCCCAGAAAGCCTTAATGGGGAAATTCCAGCAGTTCTAAGTGTGGATGAAATCCAAAAGATTATTCAAGCATATGCATCATCTGCCAGAAGACTTGAGAGATGCGGTTTTGATGGAATAGAAATCACTTCTTATGGAGGACATTTAATAGAGCAATTTTGGAGTCCTGTCATCAACAATAGGGAGGATGAGTATGGTGGAGATTTAACTGACAGGATGCGATTTTCCGTTGAAGTTATAGAAGCTATTGCAAAAGTCGTATCAGATAGCTTCATTATCAGCTTCCGAATGACGGGAGATCCTCAAACCGATAAAATTGGATTATCTCAAGATGATATGTTAAAAATTGCTAAGAAGTTGGATGAAATAAATAGGATTGACTTATTTAATATTAGTGGAAGCACTGGAAATACCTTAGAGTTGCAAGCAGGGACTATTCCGCCAGATCCTTATCCAACTGGATGTTATAATCACTTAGCAAAAAGGATGAAGACTTTACTTTCTGTACCTGTCCTTGTAGCAGGACGTATACTTGATCCTTATCAAGCTGAAAATGCATTAATGGCGGGAGATTGTGATCTTGTTGCTATGACTAGAGCAATTATTGCGGATCCTAATATGCCAAACCATGCATATAGAGGTAATGTTTTGCGAATTCGTCCTTGTATAGGGACTAATCAGGGCTGTATTGGGAGGACATATGATGGGCTTTCGATTGGATGTGCTGTAAACCCAGGAATATCGGATGATGCGTTACATGATTTTACCCCGGTTTCTGATATACAAAAGGTTGTGGTAGTGGGGGGAGGACCAGCAGGAATGGAAGCTGCACGTGTAGCAGGAGAAAGAGGTCACAATGTTATCCTTTTTGAACGCTCCGATCGATTAGGCGGTCAAATCAATTATGGTGTAAAACAACCGAACAGGAAGCATTATGGCTTACATATAGAATGGCTTAAAAATGAGTTAACGAGGCTTCACGTAGATATAAAACTAAAGACTGAAGCTAGTATTGAAAAAATATTACAAATTTCACCGGATACTGTGATCATCTCTACAGGCGCAGAGACGATTATTCCAATAGAGGCCTATAAAGTTAAAATACCATGTGTAACGGATACCGATGTACTGGAAGGAAAGGTAAAAGAAATAAACGGGAAAAGCATCGTTGTATACGATAAGGGTGGAAAAAGAGGAGGCTACGTAGCAAACTTTATTGCGAAAGCCGGAGCTTCAAAAGTTGAACTATTGACTCCGCTTCAAACTGTATGTGAAGAGTTGGATTCAACCAATAAGCCATCGATGTATCGATCTCTTGCAAAAAATGGTGTGAAGTGGACAGTAAATCAAATATTACAAGGAGAAAGGAATGGAGCTTTGGTTATTCGGGATGCATGGTCGGATGTTGAACATGTGATTAAAGATGTAGATTTAATAGTATTCGCAGGTTTCAGCAAATCGAATAATAATCTAGAAGAACAATTTATTAAAAGGAACCTTGGGATAGAAGTTTTTGTAATTGGTGATAGTATTGCTCCAAGAACGATAAGTGAAGCTGTAGCTGAAGGTGTCCGAATTGGGAACAAAATTGGATGTAGCGTTTTGGACACTTTGCAAAATCAGTTACGTTAAACATAAATGTTACACCTATCTAACCAATACCGGGTATGATTCTTAACGTGTTGAAAAACACTTGTAAACACTGGCTAAGTTATTAGGTTTTGTACAATCCGTAACTTCCCACTTGATGCTTGCGTATACTTTCGTATCATTCTACACTCGTTTTCGCAAAAATTCCTTTCTTTTCAAACAAAGAAAGGAGATATGCAAGATGGAAACAATTTATGAGATTCAACGGATCAGACAGGTGATTTCAGACGTAAAAGGAAGGGAAACTCACATCATACGTTCTCCAGAAGCTGGTACAAGAGTGGCTGCTGGATTTATCGGTGAGGATGATCGCGAAGTGTTCTTTGTCATGTGCCTCAATACGAAAAACAGAGTGGTTGTCGTTCATCAAGAGGTCGCGTCTATGGTTACAGAAGATAATGTAGCTTGTAGAGTTATTACAAACATAGGCGACTATCAGGACTCAAAACATCTCCATTGGCATATAGTTTCTGGCAAACTATTAAGGTAGTTACTAAACAAACGGGGGTGTTGATCTAAAAGGTTTAAAGGGGATTTAAATGAAATACTGGAAAGATTTAAACTACAAAGAAAAAGCATTAAGGGGCTGTTGGTTTACTGGCAGCCACTTTTTACGCTGACGGGTGCGTTAGTTCAACAAGCTAAAGGCAAGTAATCATAACAATTATCTTGATCTTCCGCAAAAAAGGCTTGTACCTGACTTTCTCCTTTTGAAATATCCAGACCGATCACTGGATTCATCTATCATTCTCCTCCTAGAAATAAATTAGTCGGTAACCCCTAAGCTCCTTGTAATGTCATAGGTTCGCTTGTTAAACGGGATCAATGTCCCAACCAGCCAGAAACATGTTTATACAAGTATGGGGCGAACAGTTTTGCTGACGGGATCAAGTACCACGGGCGCTACGTTCTACCCCGACTACCGATATCATAAGACCTTATGAAAAAAGGTCAACCAGTAAAAACTGGCTAACCTTATAGTACGATCGGGCGCGACTATTCAATAAGAGATAGTCGTCCTTTACTTACTCAAGCGTTAAAGAATTATTATAGAATGATGTTAACTACACTGTGTTTTAGATTGTCGTTTCAATACTGGTTCTATGCTTTAAAAAACACCAGGAGAAAGGGAAACAGCATTTTATATCGAAAATTAATATTGGATAGACGAACATACAATAATTGGTCTAGCGCCGATACAAGGAGTGATTGTCTTGGTGATTGACGAAGACATGCGTCGAGTAATCGAGGAACAGCGCTTGGCTTTTGTTGCTACTGTGTGTCCAGACGGCAGTCCGAATTTATCCCCAAAGGGGACTATCGCTGTATGGGAAGAGGAACATCTTGTTTTCTTACATCTGTATTCACAGGGAACAGTAAATAATCTTGAAAAGAATCCTTCTGTAGAAGTCAATGTTGTTGATCCCATTAGGCGGAAAGGGTATCGCTTTAAAGGCATAGCGGAAATTTTGACGTCTGGCTCCAATTTTAATGATATAGTTGAATACTTTAAGCAAATGAGGGGAACAAATCCAAGCCGTATAAAGGCTGTGGTTTTAGTTAAGGTTCTTCAGGCTGCCCCGCTTATTTCACCTGCCTATGATGATGGATCCTCTGAGAAGGAAATCGCCGACCGCTGGAAGCGTCATTATGATGAATTGTTGGGCTATCTTTGAAGACTACGCTTTTTACAACGGAGGATGGGAATGATGGAACCATGTTTCCCGAAACCATCCCGTCAATACTCGCGCATGCGTTATAACTGACAGGTTATAGGGTGTGAAGCACAGGTGGATTCGGCAGAACGAAGGCTGAAGCCAGAAAGGTATGCAAACGGATATGCCGCACGGCTGAAAAATATGGTGAGAATGTTCCTTGAGAAGGGAACTGACGAACTTCCGAATGTACAGGTCTAGATTTAAGACATAGGGAAACTATATGTCATCCAACGATGACGTGAGTGGTGTGGAGTAAAACTGCGCCCTCTGAAACACGCTATACCGAACAAAGGCGGTATCCAGCTCACAGGCTTATAGGAAGCACCTAATTCTAGAATGGATAGCTATAGCTACTTTGTAAGGGACTTGGAAAGCAAGAAACGTTGAAATAAGGACTGTCATCCGAAACGGTTGCCATAAAGATCATTCTGATAGGCATTTATTCTTGTGAGGGTAGGGGTATGACCTAGGAACCTTCTGTAAATGGGAATGGAGGAACAGCCCCAAGTCTAGCGAAGTGGAATGATTATTTTCCAATCGTTCATCGCACCGATCGGGTAGGAACGTGGGAACATTACCTCCGGTAGGAGGGATGCCACAGTGCGAGCTTTTAATAGGAACCATAAGATACTTCCTGTCTAAAGGTAACGAGGAACTTATAGTCTAGTACACATCGTTAGATGGAGCGCCGGATGCTGGGAAACTAGCACGTCCATGGTAGCAGGGGAAAAGCTGGAGATAACTTCAAACGCTTACCTATTGCTAACATTTCTTGAATTAGAAAGCGTCCTTCTTTATTTATTGGGCCATTGTTAATGGTATATTTAGTTAAAGACTAACGGTCAAAAAGGGGGGTTTATGGTTGGTAAACAAATAACTAAAAGACTACTTCTACGAGAATTTGAAGAAAATGATTGGAAGGATGTTCATAAATACGCTTCTCAGCCAATTGTATGTCAATATCAACCTTGGGGACCAAATACAAAAAAAGAATCTAAAGCTTTTGTAGAACAAATTATTGTTGATTCTAAAGAGAATCCAAGGAGTAGATATGTTTTTGCAATAATTAAAAATGAAAAAGAAAAATTGATTGGAGCAGGTGAGATCAATATCCGAGACTTCAAAAATAAAAATGGAGAGTTAGCGTATATAGTGAATCCAGACTATTGGAGAATGGGTTTTGCTACGGAAGCAGCAAAACTTTTAATTGAATTTGGTTTTAGAGAACTAAATCTTCATCGTATTTACGCTACTTGTGATCCTAGAAATATTGGCTCATCAAGGGTGTTAGAAAAGATTGGGATAACTAAAGAAGGAAGGATACGTGAAGATTTATTAATCAAAGATGGATGGCGTGATTCGCTTTTATTTAGCATTCTAGAGCAAGAATGGAAAAAGAATTAGATAGTATTCATTATTTAATAATAGGGTGTCATTCAGAAGTATTGGAATGTGTTCGTTATTTCAGAAAAGGGGGCGTTAATCCTATTGCTCTTCTTGTTTTTATATAACCAATGTGTGTAATAATAAATGACTTAGATATTTGAAATATTCGGTACAATAGGTAAATGAAAATGCGAAGTTTGGGGGAGTTTTATTCAAACAAAAATAGGGGTAATTACGGATATACACGGTAACAGTTCTGCTTTAAGAGCTGTACTTTCTGATATAGAAAGTGATGGGGAGATTGACCATATATACTGTCTTGGGGATTTAATCGCCATTGGGCACGAAACAAATGAAGTTCTTGAGCAGTTGCATTCGCGAAGTGATATTACACATGTCATAGGTAATCATGATGAAGCTGTTCTTAACATACTCGACGGGAAAGACCCTGGAAGTCAAGGTGAGGAAAGGACTCATCATTACTGGATTGCTGAACATATGGATCAGAAATTTCTTCCCTTCTTATGTAAGATCCCTAAAAGTATAGTTACAGAAATTAACGGTGTGAATATACGTTTTATCCATTATCATTTAGATGGTAAAAGCCAATACCTACCAATAGATCGTAGTCCTTCTTCAGTGAAACTTGAAAAACTATATAAGGGAGATACAGCTGAAATAGTGTGTTTTGGTCACCACCATTTACTTCATCATTTTAAAACAAATAATCGACTATTTCTTAATCCAGGTGCGTTGGGTTGCAATCACAAACCTATTGCTACATATTCTACAGTGCTCATAAAAGATAATGGATCTATTGACTGTACCTTTAAAGAAGTCTATTATGACAACAGTGAATTCCTACTAAATTATCATCGCTTACAGGTTCCAGCTAGGGAATCTATTTTGAATATCTTTTATGGGAATCAACATCGTAATAATGTTTAACAAAGTTGCTCCAGATATAGTTTTTCGAAAGTGGGAAAAACTCCCATTGTCCTGCCTAAACCCTTTAATACCAATGAATTTTACACTTAAAATATGATATTTGACTGGATTTTTTAAAAATTAGACTTGAAAAAATAGCCTCTCATTAGTTCATTGAACTCTTGAGAGGCTAATTTTTTGAAAACTGTTTTGGAAAGAAATGTTTTCCAAAAGAAATTCGGATTTTCTTTATAAAGATTTTAAAGTGATCTGTTGGCATACCCCCACAATTAGTTATAAACAACTATTTATAAAGTACATAGGAAGGATGTTTAAAAGCTTTGATACTAGCTAATGAATGAAAATCTTTTATTAAATAAATATCCTGTTCATTCCAAGTACAGGTAGAGGAAGCTTTCTTTGTAGCAGTAATGGTTTTTACCCTTTTTCACTCTTCTATTTCATTGGAAGTTATGTTGATGGTGTTACCATAGGCTTCTGTAACTTTCACTTTTTGCAACCTACAATTTTCTTCGCTCGGCTTTGACTTTCTGCGGCTTATTGAGACTTGTGTACCTATTTAGATTACCGAATGAAAGCTTTACATTTATCACTTAACGCATCATGGATGCGTATTTTTTGAGTTTCATGAATATCTAAACTATCCAGCTCGCCGATTGGGATAAAATCTACCGTTCTTGACTCCTCACTTTTAATCAATACTCCACCGATGATTTTACAAAAAAAACAAATTGAAAATTGTTGACGGACTTCTCCATCCTTATAAGCAATCACATGATTAGGATCACTGTACACACCTGTTAATTTTGTCACCTCGATTTGGAGACCGCTTTCCTCCTCAACTTCCCTTATAACAGCCTGTTCCACTGTTTCACCAGGCTCGACCTTTCCCCCAGCTAATGACCATTTACCGTTGTCTACTCGTTGCTGTAATAAGATTTTGTTTTTTTCCTTATCTAATACTACCGCTGAAACAGCTGGAACTAAATTATGGGGGACAGGAGCGTTTTCATCATAATAATAGTCTTTTCGATACACGTAATCACCTCTGAAATAAAATTTTAAAAATATTAAATTGACATCGCTTTCTTTTCACTTTATAATAAAAATCAATCTTGATCAAATGTTCTGTACTGTAACAAATGTTACGTTTTAGTCGCAATAATTTATATTTGTAACAAATGTTAGGTTTTGGGAACTTCATCATGAACCAGTAATTTTTTAGATCAGAATTGCAAGCGTTAACAAAATTTTAAAGTTTTTAAGTGGAGGAATTTTTCATGTCAATCTATCAACAGTTATTAGAGAGAGAGCAGGAAAATCAACCAATTCGTGTCGGAATAATTGGAGCCGGACAAATGGGGTATGGTTTGATTTCACAAATTACACGAATCCCTGGAATGGTTGTTGGAGGGATTTGTGATGTAAATGTGAGAAATGCTGAGAGAGCAAGAGATTTCTACCAATCACAGGAAAAGAGACAAGAAAAAACAGTTGTCTCAGATGATTACCGTAAAATTATACAATCAGATCATGTGGAAGTCGTTGTGGACGCTACCGGTATTCCTGAAGTAGGAGCGAATATCTCACTTGAAGCTCTTCGATCTAAAAAGCATTTAGTTTTACTGAATGTAGAGGTAGATATAACCATTGGTTCATACATGCATTCAATGTTTCAATCGGCAGGGCTTGTTTATACTGGTTCAGCAGGTGATGAACCAGCAGCTATTGTAGAGCTTTATCAATTTGCGAAAACAATGGGGCTGGATGTTGTTGTAGCTGGTAAAGGAAAGAACAATCCTCTCAAGCCAACTGCAAATCCTGATACGTGTAAAGAGGAAGCACTTTCTAAAAACATGAGTCCTCACATGTTAGCGGCTTTCCAGGACGGAACGAAAACTATGGCCGAAATGAACCTTCTAAGTAATGCCATTGGATTAGTTCCCGACAAAGTGGGTATGCATGGAGTTGATGCAGGACTCGATAATGTGGCAGAAAAGCTGAACTTGAAGGAGAATGGCGGAGTTCTTGATAACCTAGGTGTTGTTGACTATGTGAACGGATTAGCTCCAGGAGTATTTGTCATCGTTAAAAGCGAGTTAGAACCTGTGGATGAAGAATTACGATATCTTTTAAAAGTGGATAGTAGCCATGGGCCACATTACACATTGTACAGACCATACCATTTAGCTAGTTTAGAAACCCCTATAACGATTGCTCAGGCAGTCTTGAATCATGATACGTCGATACATCCACTTGGTGCACCAATTTCTGAAACTGTTACTGTTGCAAAGCGGGATGTTCAGCCAGGAGAAACGTTAGATGGGATTGGAGGTTATTCAGTAAGAGGTGTACTAGAAACCCATGAAGAAATGAAATCTAATGGGCATATCCCAATTGGTTTGATTAGTGGAAATGTAGTAGCGAAAAAAGCCATCCGTGAAGGGCAATTCCTTACGGAAGATGATATTAAACTTGATCCATCTACAACAGTATGGAAACTGAGATCTCTTCAGGATCATTTATTCGATGCCAAGTAAATGAATAAAGGAAAAGGGGGAAAATTATGACGCTTGTTTTTGTAGCCTGTATTTTATTAGTCATTCAATCGTTTTTGACAGTGATTCAAGTCCACTATTATCGAAAGTCGATGCAATCGTTGGTTGACAAATATAAAGGGGAAGAAGATTTGCACTTATTTACAGGGCAATGTAGAAGGAAACTGGGCGCAGGGTCAATTGCAATGCTTGTCGTAAATGAAAATTATGTGATCCAAGAATGTAAGGTCATGCGAGGGGTCTCTATTCTATCGACATTCAAGGATTTGGAGAAGTATGAAAAACAGCATGTGGGTGAATTATTAAATCGTTTGAATGAATCTAAAGAAAAAGGTATTTCAGGAAAGGTTAAAAAGAAACAAGCCTTAGAGATGGCACTTAGCCAAGCTGGTGAACGTGCGTTATTATCTATTTCCGAAAAGAAGAAACCTCGTCAGAAGAGTGATTCTGTAGGCGCTTAAAGAGATCTGTTTCCCCTTTTCCATTGTTTAAATAAATGTAATAAAAAGGAGTGTTAAGAGTGAAATGGATTGAATGGTTTGGTGAACATTTTATTGGAATGTTCGAAGCCGGTGGAGAACAGTTCATGGACTTAATCACAGGTATAGTACCAACTTTAGTCGTTTTATTAACTTTTACGTATGCTATGATCAAATTTATCGGGGACGACCGTGTGACGGGAGCTATTAAATTCGCCTCCAAATATACAATTTTAAGATATACACTTATGCCTATTCTCTCTATATTACTTCTTACAAACCCTATGGCATACACATTTGGTCGGTTTGTAGAGGAGAGGCAAAAACCTGCTTTCTTTGATTCGCTAGTCTCCTTTTTTCATCCGGTGACAGCTATCTTTCCTTATGCAAACGCAGGTGAGTTGTTTGTTTATTTGGGGGTTGCAAGTGGCCTGGAAAAAGCGGGCTATGCAACTTCAGAGTTGGCTGTCAGATTCTTTTTAGTAGGTATAGTTGTTATGTTGATCCGAGGGATAATTACGGAGCAAATTACGAAGGTATTAGCCAGAAAAATGTAAGCGCCTTCGTTTAAAAGGAGTGATTATGTTGGAACATAAACCAGTATTTGTTGATAAAGGGCCTGGAGGATGGGGCACAGGTCTAACGATAATACCGGAAGGAAAAAAGACAAAAGTTGTGTCTATAACTGGAGGAGGTATACATCCGGTTGCTCGGAAAATTGCAGAGATATCAAATACCGAAGCTGTCGATGGATTTAAAAATTCAGTTCCTGAAGATGAAATGATGTGTGTAGTTATTGATTGTGGAGGTACAGCTAGAATCGGTTTATATCCCATGAAAAGAATACCGACGGTGGATGTCTTAGGTTCATCACCATCGGGTCCATTAGCTAAGCACATTAAAGAAGATATATTTGTATCAGGTGTTACTGAAAAACAAGTTCAATTGGCTGATAGTCAAGGGAGTGAAAAAAGCGTAGGTGCGTATGAGGGGAACGAGGAAGAGGTTCGTTTCAATACAGCTGATAAAAAGCAGTTTAAAGAAGAATATGAGAAAGTGAAGGAAGAAAAGATTCAAAACAATGACAACTTCCTGATGAAATTCTCAAAAGGGATTGGAAAAGTTACAGGGGTTTTTTATCAAGCAGGTAGAGATTCTATCGATATGCTTATAAAGAATATCATTCCCTTCATGGCTTTTGTTAGTATGTTAATAGGGATCATCAATTACACAGGAATTGGTGATTTGATTGCAAATTCTCTATCTCCTCTAGCAAGCTCCCTTTGGGGATTGATTGTCATCGTACTAATCTGTACCCTCCCATTTTTATCTCCAGTATTAGGGCCCGGCGCAGTTATTGCACAGGTTATTGGGGTTCTGATCGGTAGTCAGATTGCTCTAGGGAACATTCCTCCGCAGTTTGCATTACCTGCTTTATTTGCTATTAATGGACAAGTAGGGGCAGATTTTGTGCCGGTTGGACTTTCATTAGGAGAAGCTAAGCCAGAAACTGTTCAGTATGGGGTTCCTGCCGTACTTTACAGTCGTTTAATTACAGGTGTTTTAGCAGTTATCATCGCTTATTTTGCAAGTTTTGGAATGTATTAAGACCACACATTATTAGGAGGACAACATATGTATAAATCTACAGTAAAGGAAATTGGTCCGTTGGCTTTATCTTTTGGAGAAGAAAACATCATAATTCTTTTTGGACCGAAAGCTCCCCAAGAGATAAAAGAAATCTCTATTATCCATGAACAGAATGGAGATGAGTCAGCATTTCCTATTCAAGAAGGTGGTAAACTGGTCGTAGATGACCAGGAATTTACGATATCTAAAGTAGGTTCTGCAGCTAATGATAATTTAAAAGAAATTGGTCATATCTCTATTTACTTTACTGAACCTTTTGAAGAGGTATTGCCAGGGGCTGTCTTTGCAAGTCCTCACCATCTACCTACTTTCAAAGAAGGAAGCAAGATTGAGTTCAAATAAAAGATTACACTTAAATGAATCATTACCCACAGAATAGGTGGTAGTTATGTCGTTTTTAGATGATCGAAGATTAATGGTAAAAATTGCACATATGTATTACGAACAAGGTTGCAAACAATCTGAAATTGCTCATACAATTGGTGTCAGTCGATCCCTTGTTTCCAAGTATCTCACTAAATCTAGAGAATTAGGCATTGTAGAAATCATTATTCACGAAGAGGAAAACCATCCTTTTACAGGGTTAGAGTCTAAGTTAGAGAAAAGGTATGGACTCCGAGAAGTGGTTTGTATCAATAGTAATGAGGGAGAAAGCTCAAAAGCGAAACTAGGAGTGACAGCGAGTGAATATCTCTTAAGAATGATTAGAAATGGCCAAACAGTTGGAGTTTCTGCTGGTACCACTTTATATGAAGTAGCGAAGAACATGTCTTCTAGTCAATACTTTCCTGAGTTGCGCTTTGTGCCATTAGTAGGTGGGATGGGAGATGAGCGTGTCGATATTCATGCTAATCAAATTGTCGCTAAGCTTGCCGAAAGCTTACGGGCGAAATATAAGCTCCTTCATGCCCCTGTCTTGGTGGATTCGAAAGAGGCAAAAGATATCATCGTTGATCAATCGTCGATCAGGAGCATCTTTGATATAGGAAAAAAAGCAGATATCGCAATCGTAGGGATAGGGGGAACACCAGAGCATTCAACAATGGTGAAATCTTATCTCCATCAAACAAGTGAAGAATTTGAATATGGAAATATCGCTGGAGATATCTTGTATAATTTCATTGATGAAAATGGTGAAGTCGCATCAAATGCATGGAATGATAAAGTTATAGCTCTAGATTTAGAGGAGCTTAAGAAGATTCCACTTGTTATCGGTGTTGCTAGTGGAAAAGAAAAGATAAAAGCTATCAAGGGTGCTTTAAAAGGACAGTTAATTCACGTATTAATCACTGATGATGAAACAGCTAAGGCACTATTGGATTATTGATATCTTAGTAGGAAAAGGACACGTTCTACGTAAACGTGTCCTTTTAATGATAGGGTCAAAGTAATTACCTTTGTAGTAAAACAAACTCACCATTCACATCCGGTACCATCACCATCCCTGTCTAAGTGGCGTCCATACCCTGGGTCTCCTACTCGAACAGGAGCAGCCCCTGCTACCTTCGCCGCATCACAATTCTTGAAATAGACATTAGTGGAACTTTCTTGTTTAGGTTCTGGTTTAGGCACAGGTTTAGGTTCCGGTGCTGGTTCTTACTACTGCTACAATCCACATATATATGCATCCAAATGTATGAATCTTAAGATGGAAACGTGCCGATTTTGTGCCGATTGAGATTGAAAATAGATAAATTGTTTTGAAAGCAGGATTCGATAAAGCCTTGATATATTAACGTTTTTACATAAATTGAAAAGCATTTGAAAGTTCTTTTTAATTAAGTTCGAGATGGAAGGTTCAATCGGATAACACTTAATAACCCTTGGCATAACAACAATTATGCCAAGGGTTATTATTATAAAATTTGTGTAGTTTTTTATTATGATGGTTTGTCAATCTAACTCCGACACTTCTTCCCAAAATGCTTCGTATGAAGCCTTCTGATAGAACTTATCTACAAATTTTCTTGATTGTGACACTCCCCATATGACATTTGTCATACATCATAGTGACGTTTATGACTACTCCAGGGCGTAAGTTTTCTCTACAATAGGACTAGATGGTTTACCCACAGAAGTGATTTGCCTTAAGGAGGAAACATGAGGAAAAAACTAGCAGAACTAAAAACAAAAGTAGCGCCTTATGAAAAATCTGATACCAAATCAAGCATTTATCAGCTCATCAATACCATTCCGCCATTCTTCTTGATTTGGTTCCTTGCATATCAAAGTTTGTCTGTTTCTATTTGGATATCGCTTGCATTAGCAGTCGTGGCAGCATGTTTTGTCGTCAGAACGTTTATCATTTTTCATGACTGTACACACCAATCTTTTTTCAAAAACAAAAAAGCGAATCGAGTTCTCGGTACGATTACTGGAATCATTACCCATTTTCCGTTTGAAAAATGGAAACGTAGTCATACGATCCATCACGCTACAAGCGGCAATCTAGATAAACGTGGAACGGGAGACGTTTGGGTAATGACGGTTGATGAATATGTTGCTGCGACTGTTTGGGCCAGATTGTTGTACCGCTTATACCGGAATCCAATCGTTATGTTTGGGTTAGGGCCATTCTATCTTTACTTTATATCGAACCGTTTTAACCGAAAAGGGGCAGGA
Source organism: Alkalihalobacillus sp. YIM B00296 (assembly GCF_020179385.1). GTDB lineage: Bacteria > Bacillota > Bacilli > Bacillales > Fictibacillaceae > Pseudalkalibacillus. Next base: position 42,126 of record NZ_JAIBLJ010000019.1, read on the forward strand.
CGAAAGGAAAGATTGAACACATATTTGATCAATTTTGCGATAGTTGCTATCTATGCGCTATTAGTATGGGCCATCGGCTGGAAGGATTTGCTGATCATACAACTCCCTATCCTTTTCGTTTCAGGCTCGCTCGGCATTTGGTTATTTTATGTCCAGCATCAATTTGAGGATTCCTACTTTGAAACGGAAGATGAGTGGAATTATGTAAAAGCGGCTGTAGATGGGAGTTCCTATTACAAGCTTCCGAAGGTGATGCAATGGTTAACAGGAAGTATTGGATTCCATCATGTACATCACTTAAGTCCACGAGTACCTAATTATAATTTGGAAAAAGCACATGAATCGACACCGCCGTTACAAAAAGTAACAACGATTACGTTTGCTTCAAGTTTGAAATCGATTCGTTTCCGTTTATATGATGAGAAAAACAAATCATTTGTTAGCTTTAAAGAGGTTAAAAAACTTCTAGATACTCCAAAATCCAGAGTATACCTGAAGAATATAAGGCCAAGCCTGCAAGAAAAATAAATACGAATGCAAAAGCCCTCCTATTTTGACTGGAGGGTTTTGTTGATAAATTAAGAAAAGGTCGCCTTACTGTAAAGATGGTGTGTATGCTTTTTGTTATACTTAATCAAAGAGCTGGATGATAGACTGACGGACATAAAATAATAAAACAAAGGAGGCCGCTATGCAGAATTGGTTTCACATCATTCCGAAAAATACGGGGCTTAGCTCCTATGTATGGATCATCTTTTGTATTTTGCCTTTCTATTTTATTTTTCGATCATCCTCAACATTGGAAATTATTTTTGGTATTTTGATGTTTTTGCTGTTTTTTGCATCGTACCGGCTATCCTTCCTTTCCAAAGGTTGGCCAGTCTATGTATGGGTAAGTATAGAAATGGCTATAAGCATCGTCATGACTTTGCTTTTTGGCTATGTTTATTTTGCACTTTTTTTAGCGTCTTTTATTGGGAACATTCAAAATAAAATTGGATTTATAACATTATATGTGGTTCATCTTGTTAGCACGATCGCAACGATCAGTATCGTCTTCTTTAAACAAAGTGAAATGATGCTATCCCAATTTCCCTTTATCATCATTAGTTTGATCGGTGTAATCCTGTTGCCGCTCACTATGTACAATCGAATCAAACATGAAAAATTAGAAGGACAATTAGAAGATGCAAATGAAAGGATTTCTCGGTTGATGATTATAGAAGAACGTCAGCGGATTGCGCGCGACTTACATGATACCTTGGGACAAAAGCTCTCACTCATCGGATTGAAAAGTGATTTGGCTGGAAAATTAATGTACATTAATCGTGATGCGGCGAAAACCGAAATCAATGATATCCACCAAACGGCCAGGACTGCACTAAAAGAAGTGCGTGAAATGGTTTCAGACATGAGGGGAGTAAAACTCAATGATGAAATCGCCCATATCAAGCAAATGTTAGAAGCTGCCAATATAGAGTTCATTATGGAGGGAGACCCAGAAAGTATCACGACTCCTTTATTCGTCGAAAATGTGTTGAGTATGTGTTTGAAAGAATCTGTAACCAATGTTGTTAAGCATAGCCAGGCATCTTCCTGCAGCGTCGCAATTGAGCAATCACCGAATGAAGTAGTTATTAAGATTCACGATAATGGAATCGGTATCCCTGCTCAAGAAGATTCTTTCACAGGGCATGGCCTGCAGGGGATGAGAGAACGTCTGGAATTTGTGAATGGAAGCCTAGAGATTGAGTCATCAAACGGAATGGTACTTACTATTCGGGTTCCTAATGTTATTCAACAAACGAAACAGGAGGGGTTGGTGTGATTCGAATTGTCATTGCCGAAGATCAACGAATGTTGCTTGGAGCTCTTGGGTCTCTGCTTGATTTGGAAGAAGATATGGAAGTCGTCGGTAAAGCAAGGAACGGAGAGGAGGCATTGACTCTCGTTAAGGAACACCAGCCCGATATCTGTATCATGGACATTGAAATGCCGTTGAAAAGCGGACTTGATGCGGCGGAAGAATTGAAGGATGATCCTTGTAAAGTGATTATTTTAACAACCTTCGCCAGGGCGGGTTATTTCGAACGTGCACGGAGAGCCGAGGTAAAAGGCTATTTATTAAAAGACAGCCCGAGTGAGGAATTAGCGAACTCCATCCGCGTCATTATGGACGGTCGACAAGTCTACGCTCCGGAATTAGTTGATATTGCGTATGGTGATGGTAATGAAAATCCACTGACTGAGCGTGAAAAACAGGTGATCAATCTGATTGCCGAGGGGAAAAATACCAAGGAAATTGCAAGCGAGCTCTATCTTACCAATGGGACTGTCCGTAATTATGTTTCCGTCATCCTTGATAAACTCAATGTAAGTAACCGGATTGAAGCCATTTCCCGATTTAAGGAGAAGGGTTGGTTTAAATAAGCCCAAGGAGTTCCATTTTTGATTGTAGGTTGTTAAGAATGATACAACAATAAAAGAAGGGATGATTTTATTTTAGTACACGAAAGCCTTCCCAACTTTCCGAGCAAAAGACAATGGCGGTTCCTTAAGATCTTACGTAATCGTGCCCTTTAATTGAAGAAGGGTTTGTACAATATGATGATATTTGAAATAATTGGTACTAAGTTAAAGAGCGGTTTAGTCACATATAATTGTAAAATGCATTTAAGTAATTAGGAAAAGTGAATTTTGTGAATTTAAATGAGTTTTCATTAATTTTGGAAGAGACTAAGGATAAGAATCCATTATGGTTTGGATTAGAAAACGAACCAATAGGTACTGATTGTGAAATAATTAAAATTGAAAGACTATTTTCAGTTACACTCCCTGAAGAATATAAATTATTTATCAAAAGGTATGGTGGGGGTTATTTTGCTTTCACCACTATCTTTTCAGTTAAAGATAGTGAATGGAACATAGTACAAATAAATAACGAGATCAAACTCATTAAATCCCATAATTTTATAGCTATTTCTGAAAATGAAGTTGGAGATTTTTACGGATTTAAAATTAATAATGGTGTGTGCAATCCAAAGGTGAAATTCTATAATCACGAATTAGATCAAATAGAAGAAACAGAATATCAGAACTTATACGAATATTTGTTAAAAGTGGGGCTCAAGCAATTGGGTAGCATTAGTTGAAGAAGAGGTTAACTAAAAAGAGGGATATAGATGGTAAAAAGTCGAAGATTAAAAATCGGTGATGTTTACGTAATCCCCCTACCTAATAAAAAGTATGCCTTTGGAAAAGTATTCAAAGATGCTGGTTTTGGGATATATGAACATATAGGTGATAGTATCGAGGATTTACCTGAAAAGAAGAATTTCAATTTAATGTAAGCGTATATTATATAAGGATGTTTTGACCTCTGGGAAATGGGAAATTGTTGATAGTCGACCATTTTCAAATGAAAAAGATGCTTTTCCACCACCGAAATATATAAAAGATGCTATATCAGGTAAATACTCTATTTATTATATGGGTGAGATAAGGAAGTCTAACCAATCAGAATGTGAAGGTTTGGAAGTTGCAGCTGTTTGGAATGAGAATCATATTATCGATAGAATTATTGGAAACGACAAATGGCATAAAGACCTCTAAAGTTATTCAACGGGCGCGATTGCTGAACAATGAGCAGTCGCTTTTTTACTAGGCGGATTCGAATAGTTCTATAAATGATTGGATGTAAATAATTAAGAAACCCAGCTAATCTTCTCATGTGAAGGTAGCTGGGTTTTTAAAGTTGGATGTGCAAAATAACACTTAAAGTATACGCAAATTATCGGTCAAAGTGGCAAATAGATAGTATGAAATTGTGAAGAATTTACTTAACTAATGGCGCAGGTTCAAGAAGGAACATTGCTATTGTATAAGAAGGCTTTTCAGTAAAAGTATAAGAAATTCCAAAGAAGAAAATCGAAAAAACCAGTTTCAATGGAAACTGGTTAGCTAAATTACTATAAAAATCCGTCCAATACCCATTGATGTGCATCCGGATGATAAAGCAGTTCCAAATGATTAAGAGGCAAGACATCTTTTCGTTTGACTTGATTGGGGGAAGGAGCGATTCCATCGGTAAAAAGGACACTTTCTACAAATACAAGCCCATCGCTTTCCGCATCTTGCTCCCCACGTATGCCATTAAAATAAGGTTGATTACCAGCTAGTACATGGACTTTGATCTGGCTATCAATCGGTGAAGACAGCAGTTTCTCTATCAAATGATCTCCTTCCCGGATTGCAGCGTCGATGCCCCTGGAATGAAGAAGAATATTTTGTCCACCATAGTATAAGGTTTTAGACTGAATCTGAACGGGGTATTTATTGTCCCAGCGATACAGGAGCTGACAGGAACCCGGAAACACACCACCATCACGATAAATGCTTCGCTCCGTCGTATCTAGGTAAAGACCATAATACATGATAGAATCACAAGCAATCGGCGCATTGATTCCCATCTCAATGACGGACCAATTAGGGAAGACATGCCGGAAGGGGAAATCCAATCCGCGATTTGGTGTCCCCAACATTATATACCGTTCCACTTCCCCTTGATATTGCGCATCCCACGAACTGCAGAGTCCTGCCAAATAGATCCATACAGGTACTCCTCCTTTACTATGAGCAATCAAATCGACTTTATCTGTGTGGGCCACATCCTTGATCCGCCGAATGATGTTCGATAATTGAATCGCTTGCTGCCAGTTATCGCCATGGCAATGAGCAAAGCTTACCGCAAATACATCTTTTCCTGACGATGATAACGAATAGAGAAGCCCTTTTTCCTGATGCAAAGATTCGCACCAGGACAGATTTGCATGATGTCCGGCACCATGGACAAGCAAAACCGGGTTTTGATGTACTTCCTTTAACCCAGGCAAGTAATGTAGAAGTACATCATTCGAAGCCGGTTGCGAGGATCCAAAATGCCGAATGATCTCCTCATCCTTACATTCAATTTCCGGAATAAATTTCTCTTGAGTTAACCGATCTTGATACCCTCTAATTCGTTCTGTCCATTCCCAGTATTTACTGTCATGAAATCTTTCCATCACCTGATAAGGAAGATCAGTTCGGGTTGATGTCATCGAAGGGGAGAGTAGGACAGGTTCATTGTCGATCATACCAGGAGTAAGGTTAACAGACTCAAGCTGTTCACATTCTATGTCCTTCTGTTCCTCCTGTCCTAAGGGCAGCAATTTTTTTATTCTTTTTTTTATCTTTTTCCAAAGGGACACTCATTCCACTCCAATGTTCGGAGTTGAAAATACTACTCTAAGGAGTATCTAGAAATTAAGTAGTATTAACAGACTCCACTTATTTTCAGACTACATTTAAAAAACGATAAGCTTATAGCTGTATGACATCAAATTCCGATCCGTTAGAGTTACAATATGAAAAAGCTAAAAATTTATTTCTTTTTAAATTTTTTAAAAGGTTTTAAGCTTTAAACTAATATTAAAAAACGATTGAATCGAGCATCTTTATATCTATTTGCTCGACATTGTTAGTTTAACATTACTTTCCGTGTAACTGATAAATAAGATGAAACAATTTACGCTTGATAAAATGAAACACTTATTTCCAGATAAAAACGTGCGTTTTACATGGAGAGGCGAACATGATAGCCTGTGTCATTAAGGCTGAAGTCTTGCTAGGACTGTGTTTTCGAATAAATCGTGTTCGTAGAGGCTCCATGTCAAACGATAATGAGTACAAGCTAATTACCAGTAAAGTGTTTCACTTAAATGAGCAAAAACTGTGTCATTTTACTTGACGGTCACAACTAGACTAATGAAGATTCATTTAATTAGGCAAGGCAAATCTTTATCGGTTAATAAGGTTCTCGTAAGACTAAAAGAGGTTCACCTCCTACGGGAGGCACCGACTTATTGAAACGGAAGAATTGAAACACAGTGCGTGTTACAAAATCATAAGTGTTTATGGTCAAATTGAATTGGTTTGTTGCACGTACATTGCGAACAGAGGGAAAAGGGAGCGATAACTTTAAACCCTTACCTATCTGTATGAGTAACTCCTCTTGAAAATAGGAAATTTAGAAATGCTCCTGTCACTAGGCCATTAAGTTCCGTTTCTAAGAATGAAATAGGAACTTATAATCCTTTTAAAAAATACTAGTATATGAACGTTTTAAAATCTTTAACATCTAATTACGGTTGGTGTCAGATATTCTGTCACTACCCTTCTTAGGGGGATTCGATTAGAAAGGAGCCTGCCATACCCGACATCCCTCATTGCAGCTGTTCAAAACTTAATAAACAGTATTGTTCCAAATATTTGATAGTTAGTAGAATGTATATACAATAAAAATAGACAAGTTAAAACCCCTTAGTACCATGAGTTATAATTATGTAAAGTGTAATTGAATATGATAACGGTCGTATATTCATCGGACTATCCATCGATGAACGAACATAAAATGAAAGGGATTTTTAAAAAAACTGTGAGATTTAAAGGAGGGTACATATGCGATTTCTTATTGTAGGTGCCGGGGGGACTGGCGGTTACTTCGGTGGCCGGCTTGTCGAAAAAGGAGAAGATGTAACTTTTCTAGTTCGCCCGGAAAGACAGAAACGACTGAATCACACAGGACTTAAAATTAATAGTGTGCACGGAGATTTTCATACGCAGGTAGAAACAATAACGAGCGGTGAGGCAGCCGATCCATTTGATGTCGTTCTTCTTTCGGTGAAAGCCTACCAATTACAGAAAGCGATTAAAGACATTGCTCCTTATATTGGGGAACGAACCGTCATTCTTCCATTATTAAATGGATACAATCATTTTTCAGAGCTGAGAAAAGCGTTTGGTGATGAAAAAGTACTTGGCGGCTTCTGTTTTATTGAAACGACGCTCGACAAGGAAGGAACCATTATTCAGTCGAGTGCTCGACATGATCTTATTTTCGGTGAATGGAATGGAACAAGAACGAAACGGGTAGAAAGGATTCTTCAGCACTTAGATCATGCTGGATTTACCGTTGTTCTTAGTGACAACATTCAGAAGGGCATCTGGCATAAGTACATTTATATTGCGAGCATGAGCGGAATCACAACGCTGATGGGGACACCAATAGGTCCGATCCTCTCAGAACCAAGAGGAAAGGATGTGTATCGCAAACTGTTATCCGAGATCGTTGACATTGTCAAAAAGTCAGGGGCGCCAATATCTGAAAACATTGCCGCACGTACGATGGAGGTAATGGAATCACTCCATCTGACAATGAAGTCTTCAATGCAACGTGACATGGAAAAACAACTTCCGGTTGAAACCGACCATTTTCACGGCGCTTTATTGGCACTTGCTTCACCTAATGATGCCGATTATCCGATCTTGCAAACTGTTTATGGACGGCTAAAAGTGTATGAACACGCATTAAAAGAAAGTACGAATGAGTAAAAATAGCCTTGTCAAACTTATGATATCGATGCGTAGGCTTAACTTTTTTACCTATGATTGATTCGCTAAAGAGAACCGTATTCCATTACTTAATCTGTTCCTTCTATAATCAATACTGTATTCATTTCGAATTGACATAATGCTTCTAACGTGTTTCCGAAATCCAGTCCTACCAAGGTTTTTTGGACGCCCCGAAGTCGTTTATGCAGGATTTAATATTTTGCTGATAAATCAAGGGTTTGACGTTTTTTAGTTTTGGTCAAACCCTTTCATCTGTATAAAAAATGAATAATCATTTCTTCATTTTTGGTCATATTACGTTTCGTCGAATGCCATTTTTTTACTTAATGGGGGCGGAATTGACGGATTCTATTACCCTTTTAAATAAATTAAGCTTAATCAATGTAGTGTAGTGCTTATTTAGTGTACTGAAGCGTTGTTTAAGTGATTTTATGCATGCTTTTCCCTTTTGAACGTTCTAATGGCTTTTAGGATATAATAAGCTCTCAGATACGCATAAATGCCTCAAACCGTGCATGAATGTACGGTTCTTCGGTAAGTAGCTTAGTAGACCTCATGCTAATTTAATTCTGGTATTATTCATGCATAGAAACCTATGATTTTCGTGCATTTTCCCTTATTAAAATTCTTAAGCACTACAGAAAGAATAGGGGGCTTTAACCGAATAAGCCACTTGTCAATAATCAGTAAAACCACCTTTGTTTAATGTTGGGTGCGTAAAAGGATTATACACACATAAATCGAAATTTTATTTTTATGAGGTGATTCTGTTTGATTGAATTAAGAGAAATCGAAATGATGCAAATGGCTTACCGGCAGTTATATGAGATTGAAAATGTGCTACGTCAATTCATTTCAAAACGAATGCATGAGCATTATGGGCCGTTGTGGTTGTATAAAGCACCTGAACTCCATCGAAGAAAACCGTCGATTGAGAAGCTATACCTTTATGAGTTAGAACGGTCTTTTCTCAAAAAGCTTGTCGTAAATGATGAACACGAAAGGTTATAGACTCTTTTTCATAAAATGCAAAAAGTAGTGCCAACTGTCAAAAAGGAAATTAAAAAAAGAAAATCGAAAGAAAGGTAAAATGAAGCACATCTGTTTGTGTTTTCAGCTGATTTTTTACGGTATTGCCAACAATGAACCCTGAATTCTGCCAAAAATGGTCGAATTATGGGTTATTTTTTTGAACTGTTGCAACCGAACTTTATGGTAATTACGTTACCAGGACTAATTACCTTAATACCTGGTTTCTGTATTCAAAAAGCAGGATTTATTTGCGTATTTAATAAAATATTTAAGTGCACCGGGCTAGCATGGATAGAGTGATCCTATTCATAGACAGAAAAAACACCTTTATATATACAAGTAACCACATTCTATGTACTTGTTAATCACAATAATGTATAAAGTTGCACAGAAACATCGGGATGAAAGCGCATACAAAAGGATGTCTTAGTAACGTATAATTTAATGCAAGGAGGATATCAGGATGCAATTAGATAAACGTAGTACGATCTTGTTGAAAGAATTGCTATTGTTTCCCGGGATTAAGATTAAGAACCTTAGTAATAAGTTAAGTTTATCGCGAAGCCAAGTTCATTACAGTCTTGAAAAAATTAATGATTGGTTAACTGAAAATAACTTTCCCACTATTCAAAATGATAAAGAGCTTGGTATAATTGTTGATCGATCTGTATGGGAAAGATTCCCGGAGTTAATATCTAACACATCTTTTACAGAGTATGTACCATCTTCTATAGAAAGAACTTATTTTATTCTACTTTTGTTATTAACGCGGCAGGAAGAGCTGTCCCTTTTTCATTTTTCGTATGCATTAAAGGTAAGCAGAAACACTGTCTTAACTGATTTGAAAAAAACAGAAGATTATCTTCAGGAATATATTCTTGCGTTAGCTTATAGTCGGCAAGATGGATACTTTATAAGTGGAGAAGAGTTCGACAAAAGAAAATTGTTAATTGAGTTAGTACCTAAGATTTTAAATATAACTAATGGTTTTCAATCGATGTTAAGGTTTTCGAACATTTCTAAAGAACAAGTGCAACAATTAAGAGAACGCTGTGAAAGCATCGAGAAAAAGTTAAATACTAGATTTACTGATGAAAAACTGGATGAATTACCGATCACATTTTTATTATTATCCAGAAGAATCCAATATGGAAAGAACATTATTTTTGATCATTCAAATTATAATGATCTATCTAACACCAAGGAATACCTAGTTGTTCAAGAGTTATTACCTGACATCTGTCAAATTGATAAGAACGAGCGCCTTTTTATCACCTTACAGCTAGTAACTTCAAGCATTTTAACCTTCCCTGAATCAGAAGATGCATTACTTCGAGACGCCATTCATCACACCTTATACAGATTTGAAAGCCTTGCCTGTGTATCTTTCATAGGGTTTGAAGAACTTTCTGAAAAAATCTATCAACATATGAAACCTGCTTCTTATCGAATTAAGTATCAACTTGATATGAAAAATCCCCTTATAGAAGAAGTGGAAAAAGAATATCATTCCGTTCACCACCTTGTAAAACAAAGTATTACCCCAATTGAACATTTATTTAATAAGGAATTATCTAATGATGAAATCGGTTTTTTAACCATTTTGATCCTAGGCTGGCTCCAACAACAGGGAAGTAATATTCAAAATCAACCTAAAGCTATTGTGATATGCCCGAATGGAATTTCGGTTTCCAAGCTGTTAATTGAAACATTGAAGAACATGTTTCCTGATATCCTCTTTACAGAAAATATGTCGGTCCGAGATTTTAACAAGTATAAGGGAGAATATGATTTAGTGTTCTCTACAGTATTATTAAATACCGATAAAAAAGTATTTCTTGTTAAACCTTTTATTTCTGAAGCAGATAAACAAAATCTGCAAACGAGAGTGAATCAAGAAGTTTTTGGAACCTCTCCATTAACAATCGATTATCCAGGTTTAATCAATGTCATTAAAAAATACGCTCCGATTGAGGATGAACAATTATTAGTCAGGGACATGAAAAAGTTTTTAGCAAATAAAAACAATCGAATGAACCCTAAGAATGAGGTGATAATTTCACCACATTTATCAGACTTATTAACTTCAGACAGAATCACACTAAGAACGGAAGTTAACGATTTGGAAGACGCTATAAGAATTGCTGCAAGTCCACTCATAGAAACGAACGCTATTGAGTCAAGATATATTGACTCCATTTTAAAAATTGTTGATGAAAACGAACCGTACATGTTTATTGCGCCCAATGTGGCTATCCCCCATGCAAGGCCTGAGGACGGGGTGAATGAACTTTCTATGAGCATGTTGAGATTAGACAATCCTGTCGAGATGGCTCCAGGCTTTCCGGTAAAGCTATTTATCGTTATCGCTGCAGTGGATAGAAAAACGCACTTAAAAGCATTATCCCAACTAAATGAGTTTATTTCTAATCATGCAAACGTGAGCGAAATAGAACAAGCTACCACAAGTCAGCAAATAGTAGATCTAATTAGCAACCATATCAATGAACATTCACTTGAGGAGGTGGGAGAAAATTATTAAGGGTTATTTTCCCAGAGTCAATATATTGTATGGGGAGGGAGTAAGTGAATGATAAAGGAAAATTATCAGCTATTAAAAGACCAAAGGGAGCAATTAGTGAGATATGGACGTAAACTTATTGATTCAGGATTAACGGTAGGTACGGGTGGTAACTTGAGTATCTTTGATAAAGAATCTGGATACATGGCTATTAGTCCGAGTGGGATAGATTACTATGAAATGCTAGCAGAGGATGTAGTGATCACCGATTTGTATGGAAATGTAGCTGAAGGTTCTTTAAAACCTTCTAGTGAATATGAAATGCATGCAATCGTGTATCGTAATAGATCCGATGCTAATGCAATGATCCACACGCATGCTTTATATGCTACTACCATTTCATGCTTAAATACTAGTTTGCCAGCAGTAGATTATCTTGTTGCTCATGGGGGGGGTACAGATATCAGGTGTGCAGAATATGCCACTTATGGAACAAAAGAGCTAGCAGATCATGCATTAAAAGCTATGGAAGGGAGAAAGGCCGTGCTTTTAGCCAACCATGGAATAAATGTAATTGGATCATCTATGAAGGAAGTCTTTGATGTTACTGAACAACTTGAATTTTGTGCACGTTTATACTGGCAATCAAGAGCAATTGGAGACCCGGTCATTCTTCCTGATGAAGAAATGGAAATGATGGTTGATCGATTTAAAGGGTATGGACAGCAAAATATAAACAAATAAGGCAGGGACAGCGTTATGGAAATGTTTAATGATCTTTTTAAGAAAGATTTGATATTTACCGACTTTCGTTGCATTGATAAGTATGACTGCTTTGAAAAAGTAGCCGAGCAACTGGAACAAAAGGGATACGTGAGAAATAGTTTTGAGAACGCTATCAAGGAGAGAGAAAGCAACTATCCAACGGGACTTTATATCAATCCGTATCAAGTTGCCATCCCACATACGGACCCGGAACATGTGCTTAAGGCATTTATAGCTGTTGTCAAGCCGAGGGAAAGGTTGAAATTTTTTGAAATGGGATCAGAAAAACATGAGATTAATGCCCATATACTATTTATTCTAGGGATTACAAAGTCGGAAAGGCAAGTCATCCTACTACAGAATCTCATTGAATTGTTTCAGAAGAGGGAAATAATGGATGAGTTATTGAGAAGGAATGACTGTGATTCCATTTACCAATTGCTAAAAAACAATATCGATATTAAAGGAGGAATTTATTCATGAAGAAAGTAATCGTAGCGTGCGGATCAGGTGTAGCAACATCACAAACAGTAGCTTCAAAGGTTCAAAAACTTCTAAAAGAAAAGGGGATTTATGCCCAAGTTGATGCCGTTGATATAAAGTCATTGAACCAATATATAAAAGAGTCTTCCGCATACATTGCTATCACACAACCTAAAGAGAAATATCCAATTCCTGTTATTAATGGGATCGCATTTTTAACAGGTGTCGGTATGGAAGGTGAGCTCCAAAAAGTAATTGATGCGGTTAGCTAAACCATTAGTGAAAGGAGTGTTTAGTAATGAATCTATTAGAAAATATTTTTAATTATATTCTAGATTTCGGTGCTCCTGTTTTTGTTCCTCTAATTATGATTTTGGTTGGTTTGATCGTTCGCATGAAATTTAGAGAAGCATTTTCGGCTGGATTAACCTTAGGTTTGGCCTTTGTCGGTATGAATATGGTTGTGGGATTCATGATGAATTCTATAAGTCCAGCAGCCCAGCAATTCGTAACCAACACAGGGATCGAGTTAACAGCTATAGATGCTGGCTGGACGCCAATGGCCACATTATCTTGGGCTTGGCCATTAGCCTTCTTTATGTTTCCAATTCAAATCACAATTAATCTGATCATGTTAATGATAAAGCAAACTAATACACTGAATGTTGATCTGTGGAATGTATGGGGGAAGATATTCACGGCTGTTTTAGTAATTGGGGTCTCAGGCAGCGTTTCACTTGCTTTTATTGTGGCATCTATCCAAGTAATTGTTGAATTAAAACTTGCGGATGTTAATAAACAACAAATAGAAAGGCTCACTCAAATTCCTGGTGTGACAACAACGCACGGTATGACATTGTTTTGTGTAATACTTTGGCCATTTAACAAGATCCTTGATTTAATCCCTGGACTTAATGACAGGCATATCGATGTAGACTGGTTAAAAGAGAAACTTGGAATATTTGCTGAAAACCATGTCATGGGATTTATTATTGGGCTCTTAATTGGTATATTTGCCCAGTATAACCCTCAAGAGATATTAATACTTGGTGTACAGTCTGCTGCCGCATTAACCTTATTCCCGATGGTGGCAAAGTTATTTATGCAAGCTTTGGCTCCGTTATCAGATGCAGTGTCCGAGTATATGAGGAGGAAATTTTCAGGGAGAGATATTTATATCGGTTTAGATTGGCCGTTTCTAGCAGGGCGTAATGAAATCTGGGTGACGACAATCGTTCTTATTCCACTTATTTTGGGATTAGCGGTGTTACTTCCAGGAAACATGATATTACCTTTTGCAGGAATTATTAATCTCAGTGTTGCAGTTCCGGCATTAATCGTAACGGGAGGAAACTTATTAAGAATGATCCTATTATGTGTCTTAATGACACCTGTTTTCCTTTATATTGCAACATTCTTCGCACCAACCATTACGAATCTTGCGAAAGATACTGGTGCAATTGATGTAGCTACTGGAACGTTTATATCTTGGAGTAGTCTTGAGTTACCTGTCTACCGGTACATTTTTGCCTATGCAACAGATGTGATAAATGGTCAGATGTTCGGATTTATTGGGGCAATAGTGTGGATCGGTTTGTTTGTTTGGTATTACAAAGGAATGAAAAAGCGAAATGAACGATTTGATCAAGAAGAAAAAAAAGGACAGGTTGCTTAAGAAGTCTGCCCCTAAAGAGTATTACATTAGGGTTTTGTCTATTCCGAGTAAACATAACCCTTCCTAAATAATTTTAATAAAAACTTTATCAAATTACAATTATATACGTTTTATTCTCTCTGAAAGGAGAAATAAATTGATTTATACTGTAACGTTAAATACTGCTATAGATAAAATCATACACCTTGACGGCATTTTAACTAGAAAAAAGAACAATAAGATTCTTTCTTATTCATATGACATTGGGGGAAAAGCTACCCATGTATCTACAGTATTATCAGAATTTAATCTAGATAACGTTGCAACTGGTTTTACTGGAATGGAAAACGAAGAAAAGCTCATTTCTTTGTTACAGGATAAGAAAGTAACTTGCGACTTTATTTCCCAGCCAGGTTGTTCTACAAGAGAAACTTTAGTCTTAATCGATGAAGCGGGGAAAGGCAGTTTCATGATGACCGACGGAGGCTTTACGATTACTAAGGAATCACAATATAAACTAAAAGAAAAACTAAATCAATATATAAAAAAGGATGATTATATTGTTTTTGCTGGCAGTCCGCCTAGGGGAATGTCAACTGAAGAATATCTGTCGATAGTCAGAAGTGCTACTAAAACAGGAGCAAAGTTGATCATGGATGTGAATGGAGAACTTCTAAAAGAAGTGATTAAACTAAGACCTTATGTCATTAAACCAAATGAAGATGAATTTCAGGAGCTAGTTGGAAGGCCAGTTCATACTGTAGATGAGTTTATGGACGAGATTATGAAATTACTAAATGTAGGTATCCAATATGTAATTGTTTCTTTAGGAAAACGCGGTAGTTTGGTAGGTCATGCTAATAGAGTATATAAAGTAACACCACCTAAAATAACAGAGGTTAATGATACAGGATGTGGAGACGTGTTTGTAGGAGGAATTGTTGCTGGGCTTCAGAAAGATCTCCCTGTTGAAGAAATGTTGTGCTTAGCAACAGCTTTAAGTGCCTCAAGTGCTTCACAAAAAGAAAGTTCAGCATTCTCACTCGAACATGCGAAACAATTGGAAAGTAAAGTTATAGTCGAAAAACTAGGTACACAGGAGGTTTTATAAATGATGTTTTTTGAAGAAAGAAAAGATTTATGTGTAGTAGCCAAAATGATGTTCGATCGTTTTAATACAAATGCAGCTGGGGGAAATATTAGTGTAAAAGTAGATAAAGAGCTGTTCATTATGACGCCAACCTTAATGTCACAAGCAAAGTTTGGAAGATTAGAACCTGAAGAGATTATTGTTATTAATAGAAATGGGGAAGTTCTAGAAGGGGAGGGGAAAGTAACCAGAGAATTTAATATGCATGTTGCAGCTTTTGATAGTTGCCCAGATGCGGGAGCTGTTGTTCATGCACATCCAAAGGAATCGATGGTGTTTGCTTCATTAGGTCTACCATTACCTCATTTAACAGAAGCATCAAGAAAGCTTGGGGAAATTAAAACATTACCGTTCGCCCCCGCTACTAGTCCTGAACTTGCACAAACAGTCAGTGACTATTTAACTGATCGTGAGGACGATTTACCGATTGCAACGTTATTGCGTGAACATGGAATTTTGGTGGTGGATAAGACCCTAAGAAAAGCCTATGACGTATTAGAAAGAATTGAGTATAACGCTTATGTAAATATTAATGCTAAGATTTTTGAAGCACTTGGTGTGTATAAACCAGAAGAAGAAACGAAGTATTCTTATAATTTGGAGGAGTAAAATGAAAGTAATATACAAATGGATCTGGTATAGCCTTGTTATCGTAGCAACGTGGCTGCTCATTAAGAGTATAATACAAGAGGATTTCATCTTAGGGATTACTGCCTTGTCGTTAGCTCTGTTATTAAAGACACACTATCATAAGATCCCTCTTCCTAAGGTAATTAAAAATAATAAATTTGTAAGAACAACCATTGATAAATAAGAAAGCACGTTGTCTTGGTTTTGATTAATCAGGACGTGCTTTTTGTCTTTAAGAAACGTCCTTTAAAAGAGTTACTTTTATAATGGACAAACTGAAATTAAACAATTCGTTACTTTACAATGTTGGGGTCCAGAGCAAAAAACGCGAACTTTGTACGCTAAGACCATTTCAATATAAAAATGGCCGATATTCTGTACGCTAAGGAATATCGGCTTTATATATTGATTTAAAGTTCATAATTGGAATGTATACACAATATGTACTCTCATTCCGAACGTCCCATTAGTCTTAATATTTACACGTGATAATTATAAAAAGTTGGCAGTAATCCAAGAAGTAAATCTAAAAAAGTCGGTTCCTGAACGTACAGGGAATCGACTTTTTTAGATTGTCATTGCGTATAACATTTGGATTGTGCTTTTTACCCCTAATTAAACAGAATAGTATTGACACTATCCAAGATCATGCTATAATTCATTTAGAACAAATCGTAATCATTACGATTTGTATTGGATGTTACTATATGAATCAAATATCAGTGTAAAGGGTAGTTGTGATGAAACAGGAAATCGATTTTATAAAATTTAATCCAATACAAAATATGACCATTCTTGTTAAACCGAATTATCCAGTTGAAGAGTATAGGCACATTGCTTCAAAAATTATGTCTTATGACAGCGTGTATGCTGACAAGTAGGTTTTATAGAAAAACCGATAAATAAGAATGCTGCTGCACATCTACAGATGGCTGGAGGTGAGTTTTGTGGTAATGCTTGTATGGCATTGGCAGCTTTTATTGCATTTGAAAAAGGACTAAAGCAAAATGATTGGACGGAAATATCATTAGAAGTTTCAGGTACAGATCAATTAATACAGTGTCAAGTGAAACGAAATTTAGATGAATATTACTGTCAAGTGACTATGCCTATTCCTAAACAGATAGAACAGAGAACCATATCATATGATGGCAGCGATTTGAATTTGATTATTGTAAGATACCATGAGTTTATACATATTGTGATCGAAGTAGAGGAATTTAGTAAGACAGTGAGGGAAAAAGTCCAATCATTAGCAAAGTTGCTCGGAGTAACGGTAGGTGATAACTTGATTGGCATTTTATTGTATAAATCAAAATCTGATGAATTGGCGCCCCTCATTTATATACCACATCTAGATAGTATGGTTTGGGAAAGGGGGTGTGGTTCAGGTACAGCCTCATTAGGAGCCTATTTAGCTTGGAAGAATAAAGGAGAGATTGTTGCAAAGGTAGGGCAACCTGGTGGCACAATGAATGTCGTTGCTCATTATGATAATGAAGAATTAACAAGTCTTAAGATTGAAGGATCGGTCGGAATTGTAGCTAAAGGCAAAGCTTTTATAGATGTTTAGCTATTACATAGTATTGGAGGACATAAATGCTTACGATAGAAAATATTCAAAAGGATTTAATTGACTTTTTAGAAACTTTTAATGATTTAGCCGGGAGATTTGATCATACAATCAACAATTGTTCGGAATTAGAGAGATTAATAGATAACTATTCAAGGTTCATAACAAACGATGTATCA
Organism: Alkalihalobacillus sp. YIM B00296; assembly: GCF_020179385.1. Taxonomy (GTDB): domain Bacteria; phylum Bacillota; class Bacilli; order Bacillales; family Fictibacillaceae; genus Pseudalkalibacillus. The sequence continues at coordinate 59,565 of NZ_JAIBLJ010000019.1, forward strand.
AGGAACCACACTTGAGAAGTACGCACTTTAAAGTGCCATAAGCACTTTTTTGTAATCCAGTGCTCTTAAGACAAATATTTGGTGTTAATAACATAATAACATCAAAAAATCCATCATTAGAAATAATGCTAGTTTACTAAATTGTTATATAAGCCTATCTCTTCTCTTATTCGTTCTTGCGCTAACGGGTAGCTTTAGTGAAATAAGCTAATCTAAAAAAGTTAAATCCTTAGCGTACGGGAATTCGACTTTTTTAGGTTGAAATTCAATTAGCGTACAAAACATCAAGAAATGTTGGTGATGGTACCCTTACATGCAAAACCCTTGTAGAGGCAGCATTATTTTTTGATATAAAGCAGAATCATGATAGCCAAACAACTCTTTTGCGACTTGGTTTTGGATGTAGCCGTTTGACGACGCAGATCCTTTACCGAGTGATGAACATGAAACGCTAACGTTCAAAGGGTTTTAGTGTCACTTTAGACGCTATCTTGCACCTGTTTTAATCAAACAAAGAAAGGAGATGTTTCAAGATGGAAACAATTTATGAAATTAACGGATCAGACAGGTGATCTCAGAGGTGGAGGGAGGGGAACCATACCTCATCCGTTCTCCAGAAGATGCGGCAAAGGTTGCTGCTGGTTTTATCGGGGAAGATGTCGCGAGGTGTTCTTTGTCATGTGTCTTAATACAAAAAATCGTGTTGTTGCAGTGCATCGATGTCATATAGGATCGATTAATGCCAGCATCGTGCACCCTAGAGAAGTTTTCAAAAGTGCAATATTGAATAACAGTGCAGCCATCATCCTTTGTCATCAGTATCCTTCTCAAGATACTAACCCGTCCCGAGAAGATATTGAAGTAACAAAAAGACTTGTGGAAGCTGGACGGATGATGGGGATTGGGGTTCTTGATCATCTCGTCGTCAATGCTAAAGCTGGGTATACCAGCTTAAAAGAAAAAGGATATGTATAATCACTTGGAAGGAGCTAGTCTCCTTCCATTCTTTTTACTTTTCCAATGAATAGATTTTTCACTTATGAGTTTTTGTTTAGAGAGGCTTCTTTCATGTTATATAATAAATTTCTCAAATACTTCTCGAGATCAAAGAATCCCTCGTATGACAGTCATTTTGAAAGAGATGGAAACGGTTGTTTTATTTGAATTATTAAAAAATTCATAAAAAGCTGTTGACATTCTTGGGAACTCATAATAGGATTTTATTAAACTATAACGTTTTAGCAAAGTTTTAGCTAAATAATATTGGAGAGAGTATATGGCTACTATTCGCGAAATCGCTGAAAAAGCTGGAGTGTCCTCAGGAACTGTCTCATTTATCTTAAATGGGAAAGGCGATAAAATGAGGATCTCAGAAGCTACTCAAAAAAGAGTGTTAGAAGTAGCAAGGGAATTAGGCTATCTTCCTAGTATTTCAGCTCGAAGACTAAGAAATAACGACGATAACAAGATTCCTGTTATCACGATCTTGTGGACTCTTGATGCACGGGCATCATTAATTAGTCGATTCTTACAGGGGATTCAAACTAAATCGTTGTACAAAGACGGGTTGTTCGAATTACTGATTCAACCTTATGAAAACGATAAACTCAATGAGGTGGAAAGCTTGCATACAGGTACCAGATTCAATGGTGCAATAATTGCGAACGCTTCCTCGGAAGATTTAGAGTATTTAGAACGAGTTGATCTGAAAGTTCCGATTGTCCTTTATCAACGTTATTCAGAGAAATTTAATACGGTAAATGTTGATAGTTTCTTAACGGGGATTGAAGTTGCCCAATTTTTAGCAAGGAAAGGTCATGAGCAAGTTGGAATAGTGGTTCCAGACATTTCATCACAAGCAGTCGATCTCAGACAACAAGGATTTCTAAAGGGAGTCGAGGAATGTGGAATGGTCAATACCCATATTCAAAAAGGTGACTTTACGGAAGAAGGTGGGTATAAGGTGATTCAGTCTCTAGTAAAAGGGTCTGATGAGTTACCTGCTGCATTATTTTTCCTTAGTGATCCGATGGCAATGGGTGCCCTAGCTGCTTGTCATGACAATGGCATTCGTGTTCCAGATGATCTAGAAATTATAGGTCATGACAATGATGAACAGACTGCTTATACGGTTCCTGCTTTAACTACTGTTCACCTGCCAGTTGAAGAAATGGCGGTAGCATGTATCAATCAGCTTATGAACCTTATTAATCATAAGATTCAAACACCTGAAGCGTTACAGTACAAGACGAAATTGGTCAGACGAACCAGTTGTTAACCATTTGAATAGCCAGTAACACTGCTGGCTAGAATTTTTTTACTAGTTGCTATAACGTTTTAGCCAAATTGTATTATCCGTTTATCAGTCAATAACGTTTAGCCACTAGTTCGATTAAAGTAAGCGGTTACAATAGTAGGCGAATTAGTACTGAAAGGGGGGTGAGGAAAAGACGTAAAGTTACTAGTTTCAAAATGAATTCACATAGAAACTGTTAGAGAAGGAGAATAACATGAAGAAATTGTATGGAGTCACTACTGCAATGGTTACCCCTTTTAATGAGGATAAAACTGTTAATTTGGAAGGAGTTGCTGAGTTAACCGAATTTCTTATTTCTAAAGGAGTTCATTGCCTTTACCCACTTGGCACGACTGGAGAGATGCTCAAGCTGTCCGTAGCAGAGCGTAAAGCGATCGCTGAAAGCGTTGTGAAGACAGCAAAAGGAAGAGTAACAGTTTACATTCATGTGGGCGATGTTAAGACGGAAAATGTACTAGAGTTAGCCCAGCATGCTCATAAAATTGGTGCAGATGGAGTGGGAGCGGTTACACCAATTTACTTTGGGGTGAATGAGCGCGAAATGGAGAACTTCTATATAGAGCTTTCTAGGAATCTACCAGATGATTTCCCAATTTATCTATATAGTATTCCCCAATGTGCAAGCAATGAACTCTCAGTAGAAGTCGTAGAAAAAATCAAAAAAGCCTGTAAAAACATCGTAGGGATCAAGTACAGCTATCCTGATTTCACACTGACTAGCAAGTACTTGAATGTGAATGATGGGAATTTCGATGTTGTTCTTGGACCAGATCACCTGTTTTTACCGGCATTAGCGTTGGGTTGTACGGGTACGGTTTCAGGTGTATCATCTGTGTATCCAGAACCGTTTGTAGCCCTTTACAAGGCGTATCAAGAGGGAAATATTGAAAAGGCAAGAGAACTGCAAAAGCTAGCAACAAAATATTGTAATGCGTTAAAGAATGGAAGCAATATGTCTTATTTCAAGGAAGCATTAAAAATGCGCGGGATTAATGCCGGTCACATGAAGGCACCACATTTAGACTTAACGAAAGAAGAAATTTCGAATTTAAAGTCAAGTTTACTAGAGATTGATGAGGAATTAAGTATCTTATCTTAAAAAAATGCTAGTAGGGGGAATTGTATAATGAAAAAGTGGATTTTAGGTATCGTATTGCTAGGGTTAATGGCGCTTATGGCTGCTTGTGGAAATGACACTGCATCAAAGACGGGGGACGAAAATCAGGAAGAGGATCAATATACAATCAGAATCGCTGGTGGGGCGGTTGGACCAGAGCATTCACTTACGAAAACATTTAACTTTTTAAAAGAAAAGCTTGAAGATGAATCAGATGGTAGATTCCAAGTCGACTTAAAAGTTGCTGGAGAATTAGGGGAAGATCGAGAAATCATTGAAGCGATGCAATTGGGAGAAGTTCATTTAGCTTCACCTTCACCTGCTGCTTTAGGTGGATTTAATAAGGGTGTTGCGATTTTAGATATGCCATTCTTATTCACTGATCGTGAAACGGCTTATCGTGTGTTAGATGGTGAGCCAGGTCAGATGATTTTAGATGGATTAGAAAGCGCAGACCTTAAGGGATTAGGGTATTTTGAAAACGGTTTCCGAAATGTCACGAATAACGCAAAGCCAATTCAAACAATTGAGGATTTCCAAGGCCTTTCTATTAGAACCATGCAAAACCAAACGCATATTAGAGCGTGGGAGCTTCTAGGAGCGAACCCAACACCAATGGCTTTTGGTGAATTATATACGGCGCTGCAACAAGGAACAGTTGATGGTCAGGAAAATCCATTTGGGTTAATCGATGCTAATAAATTCTATGAAGTTCAAAAGTACTTAACAGTGACAAATCACGTCTATGCTCCAAACGTCATTATTACAAACAAATCATTCTATGATGAATTACCTGCAGATCTACAAGATGTATTTGCAAGTTCAGTTAAAGAAGCCATTGACTATAACCGTGAACTTGCACAGCAAGAGGAAGTAGATGCAAGAGCAGAGCTAGAGGAACAAGGAATGGAACTTCACGAGTTCTCACAAGAGGATCTTAAGAAGATGCAAGACATTACAGAAGAGGTCTATGACGAATTTAAAGATGATATAGGCGCAGATGTGGTTGATGTCTTCTTAGATTCTCGCGAATAATCGTGTAAAAAGAGGTTCAAGAGGTGATGAAGGGAGACGACAAGGTCTTCCTTCTATACATTTTTATTTATCGTAACAACAATATCCTCCAGGAGGAATGAACATGAGCGTTCTTAGAAAAATAGATGAACATATCGAGGAATGGATCTTAGTCACGTTGCTTGCTGTATCATTAACATCTATTACGTTGCAGATTTGTATGAGATTTATTTTTGATAATTCGTTAGCATGGTCAGAAGAGCTTGCTCGTTATTGCTTCATTTGGCTCATTTATGTCGGTATTGCTTATGGTGTCAAAAGATCAAGACATATCTGTCTCGATATTGTGTATGACTTAGTCCCAGATACGTTGAAAAAAATCATGTTAGTGATATCTAATTTGTTGGTAGGTGTTTTTGCAATCGTTGTGATCTACAATAGTGTGTTCTTGATAGAGCAACTAACGAACTTTGCCCAAACAAGTGCAGCTATGAGGATCAATATGGTCTATGTATACCTTTCTGTTCCAGTTGGGATGACTATCACTCTAATCAGACTGATACAGAATCTTGTTCATATTGTGAAAAATTGGGGTTCTATCCACACAGAAGAATTAGAAGAAATGTAGTAGGTAAGGGGGGAATTACGTGATAGCTGCAATTTTATTCGGAACTTTCATCCTATTTATGTTAGTCAAAGTTCCAATCGGATTTTCATTAGGACTCGCTTGTCTTGTAACCATTTTCTATAGCGGAGATGTATCACCTGTCTACTTGGTACAAGGTCTAGTTACATCAGCTGACTCCTTTCCTCTAATGGCGATTCCCTTTTATATACTTGCTGGGGAAGTCATGGGTCAAGGTGGTATTTCAAAGAGACTATTTGGATTTGCGAAAATTTTCGTTGGAAATATGACCGGTGGATTGGCGATTGCAACGGTAGTGACATGTATCTTCTTTGCTGCGATTTCAGGTTCTGGTCCAGCAACAGTTGCGGCAATCGGGGGCATGGTTATTCCATTGATGGTTCAACAAGGCTATGACAAGAAATTCGCTACGGCGATCATTGTCTCAGCGGGAACCATTGGGGTTATTATACCGCCAAGTATTCCTATGGTTATTTACGGAGTATCTGCTTCCGCATCGATTGGAAGTCTGTTTTTATCAGGGATTATTCCTGGACTATTGGTAGGGGCACTCCTTATTTTTTATAGCTACCTATACGCGAAAGTGCATAACTACCAAAAGGATAACCAGAAGTTTTCAATGAGAGTTGTATTAAAGGAATTTTCAGGTGCTTCTTGGTCGTTAATGATGCCAGTTATTATTTTAGGTGGTATTTACGGAGGGGTCTTTACACCAACAGAGGCTGCGGTTGTAGCGACTGTTTACGGATTATTTGTTGGTCTATTCATCTATAAGGAATTGAAATTTAAAAGTCTATTCCGCGTTTTTAGTAATTCTGCATTAACAACTGCGATTATCTTAATTATCACGGGAACAGCCACATTCTTTGGAAGAATCTTATCCATTGAAAATATTCCTGAAATGGTCGCGTCATCGATCACGAGTATTACCGATAATCCAATTCTTTTGCTACTTCTTATTAACTTGTTCTTACTATTTGTTGGGACATTCATGGATGTTATTGCGTCCATCATCATTTTAACACCTATTCTACTACCAGTAGCGATGGAAATTGGCGTTGATCCTGTACATTTTGGAATCATTATGGTCGTGAATCTTGCTATTGCCCTGATCACACCGCCTATTGGTGGAACCTTGTTTGTCGGGGTCGGAATATCAAGACTATCCATTTGGGATGTAAGTAAAGCTGTCGTTCCGATGTTTTTTCTAATGGTTCTAGCTTTACTAATCGTCACGTATTTACCGCAAATTAACGTGTTCTTACCTTAACACAAGAACGGAGGAATAAAAAATGGGACGAGGAAAAAAGGTTCTAGTAACCGCAACAAATTACTCGACACTATGCTCGGAAGCAAAGAGCTTGTTAGAACAAAATGGGGTCACCGTGATTGAGAATCCTCATGATCGGCCTATGACGTTTGATGAACTGCAAGAAATCATTTCAGAAATTGATGGTGTGGTCGCTGGAGTAGATACATGGGATGAGTCCGTTTTTAAACTTGCGCCTAACTTAAAGGTTATTTCGAGATTTGGAGTGGGGGTCGATAATATTGATCTAGACAAAGCAAAGGAATATGGAATTAAAGTGACAAATGCTCCTCGCCTAAATTCCAATGCCGTTGCAGAGTTAACGATCAATCTTATTCTAAACTCGCTACGAAACACAGTGAACCTACACGCTTCTACACAAAAAGGAAATTGGGATCGTTTTGTAGGGATCGAACTAAAAGGGAAAAAAGTAGGCCTGCTAGGATTTGGAAATATCGCTCAAAATGTAGCCAAAAAACTACAAGGGTTTGATGTGGACGTCATTGCTTATGATAAATATCCGCTTACTGAAATCGCGGAAAAATATAATGTTAGTTTTACTCCTTATGAAGAGATTCTACAAAGCTGCGACGTTGTCAGCATGCATCTTCCGCACATAGAAGAGACTCATCATTTTATGAATAAAGAACGTTTCCAACAGATGAAAGAGGGCTCTTATTTCGTCAATACGTCAAGAGGTGGACTCGTTGACGAACGAGCGTTATATGAAGTGCTTCAATCAGGAAAGTTACATGCGGCTGCAATCGATGTGTACGAAAAAGAACCGATCAGCCCAACTAATCCTTTATTTGAATTAAACAATATCATCACGACACCTCATACAGCAGCAGAAACGTACGAAACGTATTATTCGGTTGGTCTCATGTCAGCAAAGGCGATTGTGGATGTGTTTCAAGAAAAGACTCCAGACAATCTGTTAAATTAGAAACATGCATTTTTTTAAACATGTCGGTGTTAAGAGGTGAAAGAGGAATGGAACGAGAGCCTATTATTACTGTAATCGGTAGTATCAACATGGATCTAGTCGTGACGGTTCCAAGACGACCTGAAACAGGTGAAACGGTCAGAGGAGAGATGTTTGATACGATGCCAGGGGGGAAGGGTGCCAATCAAGCCATCTCTTTAGCTCGCTTAGGCGCAACTGTCAATATGATTGGGATGGTAGGAGACGATGAATTTGGTCAGGCTTTGATCGACAATTTGCAAAAAGAAACGATTAATGTTCAGGGAGTAGAGACGATCGCGGATGTGTCGACCGGAGTGGCGGTGATTACATTAGCGGATAATGATAATAGTATCGTCGTCGTAGCAGGTGCGAATGCTCAAGTAACATCTGACTATGTTCGCAAACATGAAGATCTCATTTCCAAAAGTGACATCGTCCTCACGCAACTGGAGATTCCCCTTGAAACGGTGGAGGAAACCGCTGAGCTTTGTCAGAAACATCGTGTTCCATTCATACTAAATCCTGCTCCTGCTGATAAACTATCAACCTCTTTATTGAGTAAGGTTACTTATTTAACTCCTAATCGGATTGAAGTGGAATACATGAAAGGCAATGAAGATTTAAACTGGGAAGATCTCCGAAAAAAGGTTGTTATAACAGAAGGTAAGGATGGCGTCGTATTTTTTGAGAACGACCAGGAACAAAGAGTACATGCTTACACTGTGAAACCGGTCGATACGACAGGGGCTGGCGATACTTTTAACGGTGCCTTTGCGTATGTCATGGCCAAAACGAAGCGAATCACTGATGCGTGCCAGTTTGGAAATACGGCAGCCGCTCTTTCTGTGATGAAAAAGGGAGCACAAACTGGGATGCCAACCAAAGATGAAATCAACCGTTTCATTCAAGAATTGAGAACGGATAAATGAATCAGAAAGAAGGAGAAAGCGATGAATACGGTAAAAGGATCAAATAGATGGATTGGAGATTTTCCGAAAATAGGAATACGTCCTACGATTGATGGGCGTCAAGATGGGATTCGTGAATCTCTAGAAGACGTAACGATGAATATGGCAAAATCCGTTTCTGTCTTTTTACAGGAACAGATTCGCTATCCAGATGGGACTCCTGTTAGCTGCGTCCTTGCGGATACAACGATTGGTGGGGTAGCCGAAGCAGCCCAAACCTCTACGAAATTCAGGAAAGAAGGAGTTGACGTCACGATTACGGTTACACCTTCATGGTGTTATCCGACCGAAACGATTGACCAAGACCCACATACGATCAAAGCGATTTGGGGATTTAATGGAACAGAAAGACCTGGCGCGGTGTATTTAGCTGCAGCTACAGCTGCTCATAACCAAAAGGGCTTGCCTGTCTTCAACATTTACGGACATGATGTACAAGAAATAAATGATACATCCATTCCATCTGATGTTCAGGAGAAATTAGTGCAATTTGTAAAATCAGCTCTTGCTGTAAGCATGATTCGAGGTAAGTCTTATTTATCGATGGGCTCTGTATCGATGGGGATAGCCGGATGTATCGTCGATGAACCTTTTTTTCAAAACTATCTTGGAATGAGAAATGAATATGTCGACATGAGTGAATTCATTCGTCGAATGGAGTTAAATATTTTTGATGAAGAAGAATTTGATCAAGCGTTAACTTGGGTGAAGGAAAACCTTAAAGAAGGTCAAAATGTGAACCCACCGGAACTACAACGATCAAAAGAGCAGCAAGAGGAAGACTGGAAAACGGTTGTTAAGATGACCCTCATTGCGAGAGATCTCATGGTTGGAAATCCAAAACTATCGAAAAAAGGATTCCATGAAGAGTCGTTAGGACATAATGCCATTGCTGCTGGTTTCCAAGGGCAAAGAGCTTGGACGGACTTCATGCCAAATGGTGATGTGATGGAAGCGATCCTTTCCTCATCGTTTGATTGGAATGGCATTCGAGATCCGTACATTGTTGCAACAGAAAATGACACCTTAAATGGAGCAACGATGCTACTCGGGCACCTTGTTACAAACGCTGCTCAAATTTTTGCAGATGTTCGTACATATTGGAGTCCGGAGGCGGTGAAGCGTGTAACAGGCAAGGATTTACCGGGTAAGGCAGCCAATGGAATGATTCATTTAATCAACTCGGGTCCTGCAGCATTGGATGGAACGGGTCAGCAAGAGAAAAATGGATCCCCAGCCATGAAACCATTCTGGGAGATAACAGAAGAAGAAGTGAGCAAGTGCTTGGAAGCAACTGAATGGTGTCAAGCTGTTGATTTCTTCCGTGGCGGCGGGTTTTCAACGGATTTTACAACTAGCGGGGAAATGCCAGTGACCATGGCAAGAATCAACATTGTGAAAGGACTAGGACCTGTGCTTCAGCTTGCAGAAGGTTATACAGTTGAATTGCCTGAAGATATCCATAATACGCTAGATGAAAGAACAAACTCTACGTGGCCAACAACATGGTTTGTACCTAACTTAACGGGTCAAGGTACGTTCACAGATGTGTATTCAGTTATGTATAACTGGGGCTCAAACCACGGTGCTATCAGCTATGGACATATCGGTGGCGAATTATTGACGGTTGCATCGATGCTTCGTATTCCAGTCTCGATGCATAATGTGGGGCAGAATCGCATTTTCCGTCCTAGTGCCTGGAGCGCGTTTGGAACGGAAGACTTAACGAGCGCAGATTTTCGTGCTTGCCAAGCGTTTGGACCTTTATATAAATAATAGATTCACGGTTGTAGAAAGGGGATATGCTCGTGACTGGAAAATATGTAATTGGAGTGGACTTTGGAACAGAATCGGGAAGAGTGTTGCTTGTTGATGTGAATACCGGGGAAGAACTGGCGACTCATGTTACACCTTATGACAATGGAGTAATGGATGAGTTTCTTCCAAACGGTACGCGCTTGGAAACAGATTGGGCTCTTCAAGATCCGAGGGATTATTTAAACGTGATGTATAAGTCCGTTCCAGAAGTCATTCGATTATCCTCAGTAGATCCCGAACACATTATTGGAATTGGAATCGATTTTACCTCTTCTACGATTCTACCTATTGATAAGGAAGGAATGCCTTTATGTCTAGATTTCAAGTGGGAGGATAACCCCCATAGCTGGGTGAAATTGTGGAAGCATCACGCCGCTCAACAAGAGGCGGATGACTTTACACGTATTGCACAGGAAAGGGAAAAGCCGTTCATAAGCAGATACGGGGGGAAAATCTCTTCAGAGTGGATGTTTCCAAAAATCCTTCAAATTTTAAGAGAGGCTCCAGAAGTGTATGAAGCTACCGATCTTTTTATCGAAGCTTGTGATTGGTTGACGTATCAACTCACTGATCATCTATCTCGTAGTAGTAATACCTGTGGATATAAAGGGTTTTGGAGCAAAGCAGACGGGTACCCGGATGAGTCCTATCTAACCGCCGTAGATCCGAGGTTAGAAGGGATCTTGGATACGAAAATGCGTGGATCTGTCCAATTAATAGGGGAAAAAGCGGGACTTCTTACTGAGGAAATGGCTGAGCGTTTAGGTCTTGTACCTGGGACGGCTGTCGCTGTCGGCATTATTGATGCTCATGCCAGTGTTCCGGCTGTAGGGGCTGTGCATCCTGGACAAATGGTCATGGCTTTAGGAACGTCTACCTGTCATATGTTAATTACGGATCGAGAAGAATCTGTAGAAGGGGTTTGTGGTCTTGTGGAAGATGGCATTATACCAGGATACTACAGTTACGAAACGGGCCAAGTGGCTGTCGGTGACTCCTTTGCGTGGTATGTCGATCAAGCCACTCCAGAATATGTGGTAGAAGAAGCGAAAGAAAAGGAGATAAGCATCCACGAATTATTAGAGAAAAAAGCATCGACGTTTAAACCGGGGCAATCAGGGCTCGTTGCCCTTGATTGGTGGAACGGGAATCGTTCGGTGTTAGTCGATGCTTATTTATCAGGACTTCTTGTGGGGCTGACCCTCTCGACCAAACCCGAAGAGATTTACCGGGCATTACTAGAATCAACGGCATTCGGTACAAGAAAAATCATTGAGAACTTTACGGATGTCGGAGTCGATGTGAAGGAAATCTTTGCTACTGGAGGACTTCCGCAACGAAATCAGTTATTGATGCAAATCTATGCAGATGTGACCAATCGGGAAATCAAGATTGCCGATTCCAATCAAACAACAGCCCTAGGAGCTGCCATGTATGCGTCCGTAGCAGCTGGTAAAGAGAATGGAGGATACGACACCATTACGGAAGCAGCTGACCACATGGCCAAGGTGAAAGAAACAACCTTCGTGCCGATCCCAGAAAATGTAGAACGGTATAATAAGTTGTATGAGATCTATGTAGAGCTGCATGATTATTTTGGGAGGAGTCGCTCTCCCATTATGCATAATTTGAAAAGGATGAAAAAAATTTGATTTAAAGTAAGACAGACAGAGATGACTCTTTGCCTTTGTTGTATGAGGCCGTTAGCCGTTATTCGTTGTGCCGAAAAAATCATACTTTAAACAAAATGAAGCCTAGTGATGTAATGTCAACCATGAAGAAAATAAAGAATATAAAAAATACAGGGAAAATAGCGAAACTCTGCAGACAAAATTATCGGAGCGCTTATCCATAGAAGGATTTGAGTTAAATGTTCCCAGTACAGGAGCGTATTAACAATGTAGAAGGCATATATATTAATGTTATTGTACCTGATACAGAACAGAGATTAGAAACACTAAAGATATTCTGAAAGAAGAAGCTATGGTTTATGGAGATAAATATAAGTTAGATGTACGCCATGTACAACAAATAGCCCGCGAGCAAGAAAAACGGTGGGGAAAAACAGGAGCAATAGGTCATATTAGAGACGTATTAATGGAAGCAAAAAACTTGCAAGTTACTGGTTATGCTTACTCGTTCCATCTATATCCACTTCAGCTTAAAATAAAATCTTCTTTGGATGCAAACGATCCAAAGGCATCAGAAATAGCAAAGGAAATTCGCTCGGAAATTGATTTGTTTATACAGAATGATGAATTGACAAAAAATATACGTAACGATAAATACAACGTGAAAGTATTAACTTTAAAAAGGAATCCGTCGTAAGTTTTTTCGTATAATGATCTAATTTCTTCATTTTCACGTTCTCTTCAAATAATTGAAAATTTATCGGTGAAAACCATTACCCAAATGAAGTTTTTCGTGTAATCTTGTCCATGAGTTTGGTCCTTTTTTAATGGATTTGGACGGGATACCACCTGACTTATCCATTATAAAGGACTTTTTCTTTGCAAAAAAATTAAATTATTGAAGATTTTGAGTATTTTTATAATTGAGTTCGGTTTAATGCAACACTCGTGAAAGATAACATAAAAAATGAAATGTAAACATCTTAAAGCCTTTCGGATTTCGAATCCTCATGCTTATGGCGGTGAATCCCCTCAGCGGTATTCCACCGCCACTCACTATCTCTACAATTTACCTTCCTTTGTTCTCCTCATTATAATTATTTGCTCAT
>NZ_JAIBLJ010000002.1 GCF_020179385.1 Alkalihalobacillus sp. YIM B00296
TCTAATCAAGATTTTTTCGCCCTATTTTGCAGGGCTCTCTAGCTGCATAGGACCTTTTATTAAACTGTCTCATTTTCAAGGGTACATGTCACTCAGTCATAGGCAAGGAGTTTTTTTAACTCTAACAGATAGTTGGGCTTTTTGGTTCCATTCATTTAGATGGTTCTGAAGGTTCTGAATAAGAATCACTTTACTAATAAATCACTTCGGTAAGGATCTTATGGCCTTGAATTCTTTTAAATGCCGTGGTCGCTTCCTTTTCAGTGTCAAATTCGAACATTTTGATGTTATTGTTCAAATGGACTGTGATGATCCACACAACGAAATCCCTCCTATTATTGGTTCGCTGCTAGACTAAAAATTTATCTGAGATTAATCTATTTTATATGAAACAAGGCTACTTTATGTTTTTGTCTAAAGGATGTAATAGAATTGTCACCACACGAAAACATTAGAGATATTATCAGGTTTTCCTGTCATGTCAAAGTAATAAATACGCAAGTGGTGTCACAAGTATGAGAGTAAGAATAACGCGTTCAATCCAAATAATGATGAGCGTTGGAACGGAAATTGGAATTTCAGTCGAAACAATACATGGAACGAGCGCCGAGAAAAAGATGATCGCCGAAACTGAAACGACAGCAATAACGAATTTCACGACCAGAGAAGCCTTCGCCACCAACAGGGCAGGCAAGAACATTTCAGCAATACTGACAGCACTTGCTTTCGCCACAAGCATTGGTTCGGGTAATTGCAGTGCGGAAGTAAACGGATAGAAAATGTAACCAATCCAATTAAATACTGGCGTATATTCTGCCAAAACCAACCCTAAGAGTCCAATGGATAAAATAGATGGAAGAATCGCCATTGCCATAAGCAGCCCGTCTTTTATATTCATCCATATGTTATCAATTAAACGAGGTGATTGATCCAATGTAGCTTTCGCCTCATCCCATGCTTTCCTAAGTAGATTTCCACTGATTTCAGCTTCTGGTTGAGGAGTCGATCCCTCATAATAGTCGTCATTGATTTTGGATAATGGCCAAATTCGTACCGTGATTGCTGTAACTAAGAACGTGACAATTAGCGTTGACCAAAAATACATGTTCCACATTTCCATTAAACCTAATGTTTTCGCAACAATCACCATGAACGTAGCTGAAACTGTAGAGAAGCCTGTTGCAATGATGCTGGCTTCTTTCGCCGTGTATTTTCCTTCTTTATATACCCGATTCGTGATAAGAAGGCCGATAGAATAGCTGCCGACGAATGATGCCACAGCATCAATCGCTGAACGTCCCGGCGTCTTCCAAATTGGACGCATGATCGGCCTTGTCATTACACCAATGAATTCAAGCAAGCCATATCCTACTAATAGCGCCAGAAAAACAGCTCCAATCGGAACCAACAGGCCGACAGGAATAACAAGTTTATTGAATAAAAACGGTCCCATATTCGGGTCAAACAACCAGGCAGGTCCAATATTCAGTATAAGCATTAATCCAACCATCAGACCGAGTATTTTAAAAATCGAAAAAATAAGGTTGACAGTTGTTTTTTTCCATGTTCCTGATAGAAATGGATAAACGGCACCTGCTGAAATGATCAGTAACGCATAATAAGGTAAAACAGGTTTTGTGTGTGATTAAATATACGAGACAATATGATCGAGCATGATAGTGCTTTTTTGTTCAATCGTAATCGGTACAAAGAAAATGAAAATACCGATAAAGCTGTATACGAAAAACTTCCACGTTTGTGCAGGTTCGATGTTTTTTTTAACAGTTGCTTGGTGCTCTTGTACCTTTTGCTTCGTCCCCATCCAATCCCCCTATTCTACATTAGTTTGTAACACGCAACCCGTGATGAATTGTAGCCATGCGTATACCCCAGTCTTGACGGTTTCGGCAGCCGACGAATCTTTGCTTGGATCCAGACAAACAAAATCAATATGTCGGACCATCAGGTGCTGACCGATTTCCAGCAAAATATCGAACAGCTCAGTCGATGTCATGCCCCCGGGTGTGGAAGCGGGTACACCCGGGGCAACAGAAATATCGAGTACATCCATGTCGACTGTGACATAGATGCGGTCAACTTTTGCTGAAAGTTTATCGAGGGCATCCTGAACCGTATTGATAAGGCCCTGCTTTCGGGCCTGCTTTAATGTCACCATCTGGATGCCATGTTCTTTCGCATAATCAATGAGTGGTTTCGCATTAAAATAGCCATGCAAACCGATATTGATAACATCCTTTCCTTTTACGATGTTGCCATCAATCAATTGCCGGATCGGTGTTCCGTTTGCAGGGCCTAATTCTGCCGGATCCCGTACATCAAGGTGTGTATCGAGCTGCAGGATTCCAATCGATTCATTCTGTTGAACGTCTTTAATACCCCGGACAGCACAGGCTGTAGTAGAATGATCACCGCCAATCATACACGTAACGGTTTGCGGAAACTGTTTTACAAGATAGGCGGTCGACTCCTGTATACGCTGATGGGATAAAAGGATATCGGTTGTATGCATGGCAACATCACCGGCATCTGCCAGATTAAAGGAAGTCAGATCGACATCTTCATCAAGATTGTATGTGGCAAAACCTTTCCACATTGCGCGAAATTCCGCCGGATATAAGGAAGCACCGGACACACTGATTGAAGAACGGGAAATCGGAGCTCCGTATAGGATCATGTCGGGTGTATTTTCATTCTCGTCAAGTGGCTGAACCCAATGATGGACATACGTCGGCTCGTATTGAAATGTATTGTTCCAAGACCATACAGGGGCTTGAAGCCAATGTTTACTCATATCATTACACCACCTTTACACCCTTTTTCCATACCGATTTCACATGATTGACCCCGAACAAATATTGCAGTTCCTGATAATTTTTTACGTTCCACATGACCATATCAGCCTGCTTGCCGACTTCGAGTGACCCGACACGTTCCTGTCGATTAATTGCACAAGCAGCATTGTATGTTGCAGCTGTCAACGCTTCAGCTGGAGTAAGACGCATTGAGATACATGCCAGATTCATGACGAGAGGCATCGAAGTCGTTGGTGACGACCCGGGATTGCAATCGGTGGAAATGGCCACACTCACACCCTCGTCGACCATCCGTCTTCCTGCAGCTGCTTCTTCCCGTAGATACAGCGCTGTTGCTGGAAGCAGGCAGGCAATCGTACCAGATTCCGCCATAGCCTTGATTCCTTCTGCAGAGGCTTTCAATAAATGTTCTGCTGATATGGCTCCTACTTTTGCAGCTAATTCTGCTCCGCCATAAGGTTCAATT
The DNA here is from genome assembly GCF_020179385.1 of Alkalihalobacillus sp. YIM B00296. Classification (GTDB taxonomy): domain Bacteria; phylum Bacillota; class Bacilli; order Bacillales; family Fictibacillaceae; genus Pseudalkalibacillus. Next base: position 3,301 of record NZ_JAIBLJ010000002.1, read on the forward strand.
TCATCTGCATGGATTTTAGGCATCAATCCGAAGCGCTTTCCTGCTTCAAGAATCCTTTCTGATTGTTCTGGTGTATACACGCCTTTCTCACAAAAAACATCGTTGAACTCAGCCAATTTTTCCTCTGCTACTACTGGCAGCATTTCATCAATCAAGTGATTGACAAAGTCATCTTCACGCCCCTTGAAATCCGGTGGTATAGCATGGGCGCCCATAAATGTCGGAACGATGTCGATCGCATGTTGCTCCTGCAGCTTCTTCATTACTCGCAACTGCTTCAACTCGGTTTCCAGGTTCATTCCGTAACCACTTTTTCCTTCGATTGTTGTTACACCGTGAGAAAAAAACGAATCAAGACGCCGCTTTGTTTGGTCAATCAGCTCTTCTTCTGTTGCCTCCCGTGTCATACGGGTGGTCGCATGAATCCCTCCACCCGCATTCATAATGTCCATATAGGATGCACCTTCAAGACGCATTTCAAATTCACGTTCCCTGCTTCCTCCATACACAACATGTGTATGAGGATCGACAAGTCCCGGAGTGACTAAATGATTAGAAGCATCGACGATTTCTGCTTCATACACCTTGTCTGCAAAGCGTTCTTCAAGCTCTTTCGTGGTACCGACAGCTTGAATCATCCCATCTTCAATCCATACGCTGCCGTCTTCAATCAAACCAAGTTCAGACATTTTCCCTTTAGAGCGCGGACCTTTTACTTCTGAAGCAAGTGTAGCCAACTGGGCTGCATGTTTAATCCAAATCGGTTTTGTCATCACTGATCAGTCCCTTTATCAAGCATTGGAATATTGATTCCTTTTTCTCGTGCTGTTTTTTCCGCTAGTTCATATCCGGCATCCACATGACGGACTACACCCATACCTGGGTCAGTTGTCAGCACTCTTTCAATTCGCGCTTCCGCCTCTTTCGTACCATCTGCAACAATGACGACACCGGCATGTAAAGAGTAACCCATTCCGACGCCGCCTCCGTGGTGTACTGATACCCATGTAGCACCGCCAACTGCATTTACCATCGCATTTAAAATCGGCCAGTCTGCTACAACATCTGATCCATCTTTCATCGCTTCTGTTTCACGGTTAGGTGAAGCGACAGAGCCGGAATCCAAGTGATCACGTCCGATAACGATCGGTGCTTTCAGTTCACCACTTGCAACCATGTCGTTCAGGATTTTTCCAAATCGGGCACGCTCTCCATATCCAAGCCAGCAAATTCGGGAAGGCAGACCCTGGAACTGGATTTTATCCTGTGCCATACGAATCCAGTTGCACAGGTGTTCGTTATCACTGAATTCGCGTAAAATAGCTTGGTCAGTTTTGTAAATGTCTTCAGGATCCCCTGATAGAGCCACCCAACGGAAAGGTCCTTTTCCTTCACAGAATTGGGGACGGATATATGCCGGAACAAATCCCGGGAAGTTGAACGCTTTTTCTACACCTTCATCTTTTGCGACCTGGCGGATGTTGTTTCCGTAGTCGAAAGTCACTGCGCCTTTTTCCATCATCGAAAGCATCGCGTCTACATGCTTTGCCATCGAAGCCTTGGAACGTTTCACATACTCTTCAGGACTGGATTTTCGCAGTTCTCCTGCCTCTTCAAGCGACATTCCTGATGGGATATACCCGTTCAGCGGATCGTGAGCTGATGTTTGGTCCGTCAATGCATCCGGGATAAAGTTCTTCGCAATCATTTCAGGAAGAAGATCCGATGCGTTACCTAATAAACCGATCGATAAGGCTTTGCCGGCATTTTTCGCATCCTCAGCTAACTTTATGGCCTCTTCAAGTGTATGGGCCTTCACATCTGTGTATCGAGTTTCTATTCTTCGATCGATTCTGGATTCATCGATTTCAATAGCGATGCACACACCGCCATTCATCGTTACTGCAAGCGGCTGTGCACCACCCATTCCGCCTAGGCCCGCCGTTACGGTTATGGTTCCTTTAAGTGTATGATTGAAATGTTGTTTCGCCAGCTCCGCAAAAGTTTCATATGTGCCTTGGACAATTCCCTGTGAACCGATATAAATCCAGCTACCGGCTGTCATTTGTCCATACATCATCAACCCTTTTTTATCGAGCTCATGAAATGTATCCCAATTCGCATAAGCGGGTACAATGTTCGAGTTTGCAATAAGGACGCGTGGTGCATCCGCATGTGTTTTAAAAATGACTACAGGCTTGCCTGATTGAACAAGTAAGGTTTCATCGTTTGCCAGTTCTTTCAAAGATTTGACAATAGCATCGAAAGATTCCCAGTTACGTGCCGCTTTTCCAATTCCTCCGTAAACTACAAGATCTTCAGGGCGTTCTGCTACGTCTGGATCTAAATTATTCATCAACATACGAAGTACTGCTTCTTGCTGCCAGCCTTTCGTATTCAATTCTGTACCTCGATAACGTATGACTCTGTCCTGTGTAATCGCATTCATTTTCTTTCTCCTCCTTGCTTTATTACGTTCATTCTATTATAAAAATTCAAATATTTATTTATATATTAATGATTTTTTTATAATTTATATCATTTTATTTCCTTGTTTTGACCACTTTTATAAACAATCTCAATACTGTTCAACATATATATTAAAAAAGACGATCCAGTAAAAACTGAACCGCCATTATTTCAACCCGGACCGATATGCCGTCGGGGTAGATGCTTCAAACTGTTTGAATTTAGCATTAAAATAAGTTTGGTGGGAATACCCTGTTAATCGTGCGATTTCCTCCAATGATAAATCTGTTTCCTTCAATAGACGTTTCGCCTCCCGAATCCGTACTTTATGAAGTGTTTTCCGGAATGACTGGCCTGATTCCGCTGCAAAACGGCGACTGAGGGTGCTTTTATTGATGCGAAGCGCATCTGCGCATTGTGCTAAATTCCAGCCGGCATCCCAATAGTTGGACTCGATCAGCTCCCTTGTTTTTTCCACGAGTGTACGAGCCCCTTCCTGTAATTGTTCTTTGCCCTCCAAAAGTAAACGAGTTGTAAAAACAAGCAGTTCTTGAACAATTTGATAGATGACTGGCTGATGCACGATTGTCTGAAAAACTTCTTGATAGTTTGTTTCCCAAGAAACGCTTTTTACATTGTATGACTTCATATGCCTGCGAATCTGTGCGAGCACACTTGTAAGGCGAACACGAACAATTTCCGGGTCGGGGTACGGCTGCTGAAAAGTCAGGAATTCGCGCTCCACCCAATCCCGGATGGTTTTTGTATCCCTTTTTTCAAGCATTTCTATCCACTGGCGCTGTTCAAGGGGGGTAAGGAATGGATCCATTTCTTTCGATGCCATTTGTTCGTCATCCGCCAAAATAATATCATATCCTTCGAAAAAAATTCGCCTCGTCAATTGACGGGTTTGCTGATAGATTCTTTTTAATGGATCTTCGGAAGAACCTATTTTGATTACAATGGCAAGAGGTGCATCCATCCTCCTTTTCCAGTTTACGAGAAATGCGTGGTATTCCTCACGAAGCAATTCGGTCTTTTGTGTTTCCTGTACACATAGAATCAAATTGGATAAAGCAAATATTCGAATCTTTCCAGTAAAAGAAAAACGTTGCAAAGCGTCATATACAAGAGGAAGTGTTTCTGATTGAGGGGTCAAAATTCCAACCATGGTCAACGGGTTGACGTGCTTTCGTTCCGTCAAAAAAAGATCAGGGTAATCGATATCGAATGAATCCATTTCTTCAGCTGCACTGTTTGTATAGTAACGTTTATCATTCCGTAATTTGTAACGGGTCTGTTGAATCAATCTGATCAAGTCTTCTGGGGAAAACGGGCGAAATAATACATCTTCCGCACGATACCGAAGTGCACGATAGGCGGTTTGAAAGACTCGTTCAGACGATATCCCTAGCCATCGAATGCTGTGTTGCCGCAACAACTCGCCAAATCTTTCGCTTTCATGCTTCCAGCCATCCATGTCCAATATCACAAGTTCAGGTATCTTACTCTTTAAACCCTTTTCAAACTCCCCCAATGTTTTCCATCGAATCAACCGGACTCCAGTAAAATGCGATTCCACGATCCACCGGATTCCCTGAGTTTCTAATTCATCTTTAGCAACCAATTGAATTTCCATTCTGATACACCTTTCTTATTGCATATGTACGGATTATACTAAGGCATTTTTCCCTCATCTATTTTATTATGTTCCGAACTCTCTCTCTGCAATTCGGGTGTTTGAGCGAAGAAGGGTTTCCGTTCTTTGAAGGTCAGGATCCCAACCAAGATCAACCTAATATTTTATAAGAAAGCAACCAGCCTTTAGTTAAAAAAGGATGATCAAAATTTTCTATTGATTGCCTTTTTTCTCTTGTTGATCACTGGCATTCATTTTAAATAAACAATAATGTCTATCATTTACTTTTCTTCTTGCCAAATAGGTAAGACTGTAGAATATTTAATTTCCCTCAGGGATAAGCTAGTTTGAATACGTGTGATTCCAAGCTTATTTAATTTTCTTATAAAGCTCTCCAGTTCCTTCCTATCTTTGTTCGCTACCTTTAATAAATAATCATACTCTCCAGTTAAGAGGTGACATTCTAACACTTCGGGGATGGCTACTAATGCCTTTTCTAAAACCTCAAGCTTTTCTTCTTGATGAATATTCGTACTTATAAAAATAAAGGATAATAAGTCAAAACCCAACTTCTCTTGGTTTAAAATCGAAACTTGTTGATTAATATAACCTTCAACTTCTAATCGTTTTATCCTTGTATGTGTTGCAGGCGGAGACAAATTTACACGTTTGGCAATTTCAGAATTGCTTACCTGAGCTCCTTTTTGCAGTATGTCTAATATTTGAATGTCAATATCATCGAGTACTTTACTTACTAATTCCACCTATCTCCACTCCCTTACATTTCTTCTAAAACCAAAAAGGTTTGAACTTTAAAACTGAATTAAATTTTCCAAAAACTAATCCTTACTTAACTTTATTTCAAGTTAATCAAATTATACAATAAAACATATTGTATTAACAGGTAAAATGTTAAAATTATTAATGAAAATAAGTATTATGTACATATAGATTCAAAGATATAACATTTGAACAGTTTAAAGGGAGATAAGAATATGCCTTACAGATATTTTTTGTTACTACTTTTAACAAGTTTATTATGGGCAGGAAATTTTATCGTTGGAAAATCGCTTGTCGAACACGCTTCTCCAATGACCTTGACAACCATACGGTGGGCTATTGCTGTTTTTTGCCTTTTCCCTCTTGTATGGTGGAAGGAAAAAAGGATACTACCCCCACGAAGTGCCATTTTTCCTTTAATTTTAATGGGAATAACCGGTGCTGTTTTATTTAATCTCTTTCAATTTTTTGCACTAGAGTATACAACCGCGACGAATGTTGGGTTAATTTCAACATTAAATATGTTTTCAATTGCTGTTTTTTCATTCGTTTTTCTTAAAGAAAGAGTGAGTATGCTACAAATAATTTCTATGTTGTTTTCACTTTTTGGTGTGATTCTGGTTTTGTCGAAAGGAAACATAGACCTCATCCTTTCATTACATTTTAATACCGGTGATTTATGGATGCTTGCTGCTGTATGTGTATGGGGGATTTATTCTGTTTGCAGCAAATGGGCATTGACCAAGACATCACCAATGATGTCGATTTTATATTCTGCTATTTTTGGACTTATGTTACTCATACCTTTTAATGTCACTGATTTTACTGTTACCAATATAAATTCTGCTTTCATAAGATCGATTTTGTTTACAGGCGTTATCTCAACAGTTGTATGTATGGTTCTTTGGAATATTGGTATCCAAAAAGTAGGTGCAACTACATCAGGAATCTTTTTGAACTTCAATCCAATTTTCACCTCAATTTTAGCTTTTATAATATTAGGCGAACAAATGACATGGATTCAAGGAGTCGGCAGCTGCATTGTAATTGCAGGATGTTATTTATTCTCGCACTTTAAAACAAAAGTGATTCCAGTCAGAAATGTAATGAATCCAAGCTATCAACGTTGATGAATTTATTTATGGATTAGTGATATTATAGAAATAATCAAGGTATTGGATCTGTTTTCCAATACCGTTTTCTATTACAGTAAAACTACTGAAAATTCAGCAGCTCCTTTTTATTCTCATAATAAAATTTATTATAATTATAGATCATTAGATAAGTTGAAACTCTTATATAGATTGAGAAATGTTGGGTACTCATTCCAAATAAAGCTCAATCACAGGGACTATTTGGTCTGGCTTTATGATTGGCAGCTCAAGGACTGTTTCGTTATTCCCAATAACCGGCATATCGTGATGAAAGACATCCGATTCTTCAAAGGTTTTGACCGGTATTTCGGAATGGTCATGAAGAAATCTCGCATATTTCACCTTTTGCGAAAAATTCTTCAAGTGGATCGTTTTGAACGGCCATGAAAAGATATGTATGAATACCTTCTCCCCTTTTTGCGTGAGTCTGCAATCTTGCGGACATTCAAACGAACTTGATCCAGCACCGTAGATCGCTTCACTGTGGAAGTCAATCCACTCCTCTATTTCCTCAAGTACTCCCATCGTCTCCAAATCGAAATTTCCTCTTGCAGTCGGACCGCAATTCAATAAGAGATTTCCATCCTTTGAAACGGTATCAATTAACAACTTGATCAGCATCTCCGATGATTTCCAATGAAGATTGTTCGGATTATAACACCATGTTCCATTTAGCGTCTGACATGCTTCCCAAATTCTTTTTGCTCCTTCGGGTGTATAAAGTGGTTCTGCCGGCTGGTACTGTTCCGGTGTATAAACTCCTCGATCCAACCCTAACCGATTATTGAGCAGTATATGCGGCTGATGGGTCAGGATCAGTTGTTCAAGGTCTTCCGATTTCCAGTCATCAGGTCCTTTCCCTTTTGACCATCCCCAATCTCGATCTCCGTAGGAAAAGTCGAACCAGAAGTAATCAATCTTCCCATATCGGGTTACAAGTTCTTCTACTTGGTCAAATAAATATTGTTGGTAAATGGACATGTCCCGCTGCTCATTCCTTGCATTTTCATCTTCCCGCTGAGGATGGAGGCCGTCGATTATAAAATGTTCGTGATACCAATCGATGACAGAATGATAGAAGCCGATTTTCATCCCTTCCTGACGACATGCTTCCACAAACTCACGAAGAAGATCTTTTCCATAAGCGGTATTTGTAATTTTAAAATCGGTATACTTACTATCCCATAAAGCGAATCCTTCATGATGTTTTGTTGTAAAAACGATGTATTTCATTCCGCTTTTCTTCGCTTGCTTCACCCATTTTTCCGGTTTAACAAGATCTGGATTAAATTGTTGCAGATACGTTTCATATTCAGTTTTTGAAATTTTCTCCTGCGTCATGATCCATTCATCTTTTGCTTTTAACGAGTAAAGCCCCCAATGGATAAACATACCAAACCGGTCATGCAGGAACCAGGTTGGATCCCCGTATTTTTCCGGCCAGTCATACGAGTCACTCATATCAACTTCCTCCCCTTAAGGTTTTCTGAATAAGCTTGACGACGTCCTTATCAAAGGTATTCCTAAAAGACTGATCGATCCTGACTCCTCTACCAAAATGGTATTGATTTGCATTTACAGTTCCATGAATTCCTTGGATATTATCGAGCGTCAAGCCTGCACCAGGCATTATGTCAGGTCCGTTCATTTTTTTGGCAATATGGACAAGATTCCTGAGCTTCCACTTCCCTTCGATACAGCTCGTTTTACCGCCTGAAGTGAGGATCCGTTTCACATTCATTTTGTATTTGATCAGCGATTCGTAGGCTTCATCCAATGTATGAACCTCATCGAATGCTCGGTGAAACGAAATGTCCAATTGTGGAGAGATTCTGATGATCGTCTCTAAGATTTGTTCATTGATCCTGTTATCTTCAGTCAATGCCCCAAAAACGATCCTGGTCCCCCCAAGTGATAACACCTTCCGGATGTCTTCCTGAATGATTTTCAAATCGCCATCCGTGTAACAATAATGGTAGCTGTGGGGACGGATCATCACCTGAACCGGTATTGAGACACTTTCCAATACTTGTTTTATCGTTCCATAGCTTGGTGTCAATCCTCCTTCCTGGATGGCTGACACCAATTCGATTCTGTCCGCACCTAGTTTTTCTGCTTGTACTGCCTCCTGACTATTTTGAACAATAACTTCAAACCTCATTTCACTCACCAACCTCCATATGAATCAGTTCGGACAATAATCGAACACCAAAACCTGATGCACCCGGAACATGATAGCCTTGTACTTTCCATGGCCGTACGGTATTTGCCATATCAATGTGTACCCATTTCCGCTCCGCTTCTACGAAATGATTTAAAAATACGGCAGCCGTGATCGCACCTCCGAAAAGTGAGGAACCAACATTATTCAAATCCGCACAATCACTTTCTAAATACGTTTCATAGTCATGGATCAAAGGCATTGGCCAAACGTGATCGCCGGTATGATCGCCTAGTTCCTTATAGGACCACAAATCTTCTTCACGATTACTAAAGATGCCAGCTGCTTTCAATCCAAGCGCTTGACCGATCGTCCCGGTTAATGTTGCGATATCAATGATTGTCGTTGCACCTAATTCTTGTGCATGTAAAAGTCCTTCTGCCAGGATCAACCTTCCCTCACCATCGGTATTTCCAACCTCGACAGTTGTTCCATTGTTGTACTTGATCACATCTGAAGGAAGATAAGCATCCTTTCCTGCAACATTTGTAACCAACGGTAAAATGGCAGTCACGTGAACAGGGCTATTCAAGTCTGCCAACATTTTCATTGCCCCGACTACCGCTGCAGAACCGCCCATATCCATTTTCATTTCGCCGATGTCACGTGCAGTCTTGACATTCACACCGCCTGAGTCGAAAGTTACACCTTTCCCGACAAGCGCAATATGTTTTCGGTCGTTATTTTTCAATGTCAATACGGCTAATCTCGGCGATGAAACACTTCCATTCCCGACCATCGTAGTTGCTTCGAATCCTCTTTCCTTCAACTCTTCAGATTGGATGATTTCTACGTTTACATTCGATTGATGGAAGATACGTTTCAACCGATCTGCATATAATGCTGGTGTCAATTTGTTCGCAGGCTCATTACATAAATCACGTGCCAGGTTCACTGCATTGGCACGGATTTGTGCGGTCTTAATGTATACATCATATTGATCAGTGTTTAACTTCAAGGTCGGGTACTGTTTGTTCTCCTCTTTTTTATAGGCCAAAAACTGATACCCGCCTAAATACAAGCCCTCCATGAAAGCTGCAACGATCTCTTCTTCTGAAAGTCCTTCACAATGTGGTATGAGTTTTTGAAAATCGATCGTTACTTCTTCACATGGATACTCCTGGATTGCTTTAATCGTCTCGCCGCCGAGAAAACGAATATCCTCTATCGATTTTCGTTCTTTCTTAAACCCTATTAGTAGATAAAGTTGCTTTTTCATTTGTATAACATTTGTTTTTCCGAAATCAATCATGTGTCTATGGATGACAAGATCTTTGTTTTCATCAACCTCTTCAATCGCAATTACTTTTATATTCACCTATCCATCCCCTCGTACGTATGCATTACTGACCCTTTGGGAACAACGTCTTTAATCAATATAAATGACATGCTGTATATTGTTCTCTACCTAGTTGCTTGAGTTCCGGTACTATTTTCCTGCAGATCTCCATCGCAGCCGGACATCTTGTATGGAACTTACATCCGCTGGGAGGGTTTGCTGCACTTGGAATCTCCCCGGTTAGTACAATCGTTTCACGTTTCTTTTTTGGATCCGGTTGGGGGATGGAGGACAATAACGCTTGTGTATAAGGATGTTTCGGATCTTCGAATATTTGTCGTTTCCTTGCGATTTCGACCAGGTTCCCTAAGTACATCACGCCAACTCGATCGCTGATGTGTTCAACTACACTTAGATCATGAGAAATGAATAGATACGTAAGACCGAATTCTTCTTGCAGATCTTTCATCAGATTCAAAATTTGTGATTGGATCGATACATCTAAGGCCGAAACTGGTTCGTCTGCAATGATCAGTTCAGGTCGTAAAATCAACGAACGGGCAATTCCGATTCTCTGCCGTTGTCCACCGCTGAACTCATGTGGGTATTTTTCCAAATGGAATTCGCTGATTCCGCATTTATCCATAAGCTCTGTTACAAGCTTTTTCTTCTCATCATTTGGCATTTTGGGATAGTGGATCTTCAATGGTTCCGATAAAATATCTTTGACCTTCAGACGTGGACTGAGAGACGCATATGGATCCTGGAAAACCATTTGCATAGGTTTACGGTATTTCTTCCAATCTTTTTCAGAAATATTCGCTAGGTTCTTTCCTTTAAACTTGATCTCTCCTGAGTCTGCTTTTATCAAGCCATTGATCAAACGTCCTGTCGTTGATTTGCCACAGCCTGATTCTCCGACCAATCCGAACGTTTCCCCTTTTTTGATGGAAAATGAAACCCCATCCACTGCCTTTACATACTTCTTTTCAGCAAACCACTTTTTTGAAAGTGGAAAATGTTTTTTAACGTCTTTTATGTCGATCAATACTTCATCCTTCATTCGGTCATCGCCCCCTGCCTTTGGTCTTGATAAAGCCAACACCGGCATGAATGTCCGTCTTCTTCGATTAAACCTGGTTCTTCCGTATGACAAAAATCCATCACATCTTTACATCTCGGTGCGAATTTGCATCCTGTCGGCATATTTGTCGGGCTCGGAACTGTACCTGGGATTGAATGAAGCCTCTTGCTGCCTGATCCGATTTTTGGAACGGAGGCAATCAACCCTTTTGTATACGGGTGTTTCGGATTTTCAAATAATAATTCTACAGTCGTTTCCTCGACAACTCTTCCAGCATACATGACGATAACACGATTGCAAACTTCAGCAACGACCCCTAAATCATGTGTGATCATCAAGATCCCCATGTCATTTTCCTTTTGAATCTCTTTCATCAAACTCAATATTTGTGCTTGGATCGTAACGTCTAATGCCGTTGTTGGTTCATCCGCAATCAACAAAGATGGTTTACATGAAATCGCCATCGCAATCATGACCCGTTGTCTCATACCGCCTGATAATTGATGCGGGTATTCTTCCATAATGTCTTTCGCCCGCGGTATACCGACAGACTCCAGTACTTTTACCGCATGTTCAGCCGCATCTGCCTTTGACATTTTCAAATGGAGCTGGATCGGTTCTCTCAGCTGTTTACCGATTTTTAGGACTGGATTCAAGGATGTCATCGGTTCTTGAAAGATCATCGCCAATTCTTTCCCGCGATAACCTTTCATACTCGATTCGGGTAATCGAAGTAAATCATGATCGTTATAAATGACTTGCCCTCCCGTTATTTTCCCAGGTGTATCATGTAAAAGTCTCATAATGGATAAGGAGGTTACACTTTTCCCACACCCGGATTCCCCGACAATCCCGACGATTTCACCTTTATCAACATGAAAGCTGATCCCATGTACGACAGTTTGCATCCCTTTATCAGTTTTGAAGGCTGTTTGTAGATTGTTTACTTGGAGTATGTGATTCATCATTTCCCTCCTTAGTCTTTTGTTTTAGGGTCTAACACATCTCTCAACCCGTCACCTAATAAATTGAACGCTAAAACGGTCAGGAAAATAATCAACCCGGGAAAGAAGACGAGGTGAAAGGATGAATCGATGTAATCTCTAGATTTACTAAGCATCGCACCCCAGTCTGGAGATGATGGTTCTGCACCTAATCCTAGAAAACTCAAACTCGCTGCAGCTAATATGGCTGTTCCTACTTTCATCGTAAAGTACACTATGATGGTCGGTACGGTTTCAGGAAAAATATGTTTCCAAATGATGCGTCGATTGCTTGCCCCGATTGATCTTGTTGCCTCAACGAAAAGCATTTCTTTCGTCTCTAACGTGGCACTGCGGACGATTCGTGCAAATGATGGAATACTGAAAAAAGAAACCGCAATGATGACATTTCTTAAACCAGGTCCCAAAATCGCAACAATACCAATTGCCAAAATCAAGTCAGGGAATGCAAATAACACATCACAAACCCTCATGATCGACCGATCAAGCAACTTCCCGAAAAAACCGCTGACCAATCCAAGAATCGTACCGAAAACCGCACCCAGCAATACTGCTGAAATACTGACCGATAACGTTAATCTCGCTCCTACTGCCAATCTGCTTAATATGTCTCTGCCAAATTCATCCGTACCGAAGAAATGCTCGAGGGTAGGAGACTCAAGAACTCGATTATAATCAGGTTTTGCAGGATCATATGGAACGACAGACGGACCGATGATCATGATGAGAATCAGGAAGAGAATGAAGAAAAGGGAAATGAGTGCAGGCTTTTTCTTACGGAACTCTTTCCAGAATTGATGAAAGTGTGTCTCTTTTCGTTCATTCACAATTCGGTCCGTGGTAACAACTTCAGGTTGTATGTTACTCATATTAAACCTCCATACAAACTTTTTTAATAAGTTTTTTATGCACAGATGTGTCTAGCTCAACCGCCTTGGTGTCCGTTTTTCTATTTATTGGTAGCGTATTTTCGGATTTAAAAAGCTGTAAACGATATCGACAAGCAGGTTCACTAAAATGAATTGTAATGAAAAAAGTAAAATTTCCGCTTGGACCACCGGGTAATCTCTCATTTGAATCGAATCGATCAATAGTCTTCCGAGTCCCGGAAAGCTGAAAACGGTTTCAACGACTACTGAGCCTCCTAATAGAAAACCAAACTGAAGCCCTGCAATCGTCACGACAGGAATCAATGAATTCTTCAAAGCATGTCCAAAGACAATTGCATTACCACCAAGCCCTTTTGCACGACCAGTACGTATATACTCTTGCTTCATCGTGTTCACGAGCGAAGATCGCATAAACCGTGCAATCATCGCCATAATGCCTGCTCCTAAAGCGAACGAAGGCATCAGGTAGCTTTTCCACCCCTCAGCACCCCCAGTCGGTAACAACCCCAACTGGACAGAAAATAGTTGAATCAATACAAGACCTACCCAAAAGTTTGGAAGGGATATACCGGATACAGCCGTCAACATACCGAGATGATCCGGCCACTTGTTTCGAAACACGGCAGAAATGACTCCAAGTAAAATACCGACGACGAGTGCCCAACCGATGCTCATGAAGGTCAGTCCAAGTGTCGGCATGATTCGTTCACCGATCAACTTGCTGACAGGTGCACCGGATTGGATCGAATATCCCAAATTACCAGAAAGTAAATCTTTTAAATAGAGTAGATATTGTTCGATTAAAGGTTTATCCAGACCGAGATTTTCCCTGATTGCTTGTACTTCCTCTAACGTTGCTTTTTTACCAGCTATCAATCTAGCTGCATCACCAGGGATCAGATGAATGAACATGAAAATTACGAATGACACAACAAGTAAGAGAGGTATTAGACCAAGAACACGTTTCAATATGTACTGCCACATTTCGTTCAGCACCTCCAAAAAAGGGGAGCTAATCGTGATCAGCTCCCACATGATCTTATTTTAATTGCGCCTCTTTAATGCTGACGGATCCATCAGGTAACACGTAAACACCTTCTAAATGATCGTGATACCCTGATAATATCGTATCTGATGCTAAGAAAATCCATGGTGCATCATCATAGGCTTCGCTTTGGATCTTCGCGTAAATGTCCTCTTGAGCCTTTGTATCGGATGTTTCATTAGCTGCATCGATCCATTCATCTACTTGACTATTATTATAGTAAGCTGTATTCGCTCCATTCGGTGGGAAGTACTCACTACTGAATAGAGAGCGGGTTGCTCCATCCGCATCACCTGATGAAGGAGACCAGCTTACATACCACATTTGAACCTTTGCCTCTTCTGGAGTTTTTGGTGTGTAGATCTCATCAGATAATGTCCCCTCTTCCATCGACTTGATTGTGACATCAATTCTGATTTGTGCGAGCTGCTGCTTTAAGAGTTCCATCCCTTTTAAGGTTTCAGAGCTTGTATTACCCCAGATTTCGGCTTCAAATCCATCTTCGTATCCTGCTTCATTCATTAATTCCTTCGCTTTTTCCAAGTTGAATGTATATGGTTCCTGATTTGAATAATATTGTGTTTCAGAAGACATGGTTGAATCCAGTGTTTTTCCATATCCATTTTTGACAACTTTTATATATGCCTCTTTATTTACGGCATAGTTCATTGCCTTACGAACTTTTTCATTAGTGAATGGTTCTTTGAATGTATTGATCGATACATACCTTGCGATTGTTGAAGGCGTTTGTTCGATAACGACGCCATCTACATTTTCCAGTTCTTTAACATCTTGTTGAGGAACCGGATAAACGAAATCAGCTTCCCCCGTTTTCAACATGGCAGCCCGTGCCCCATTTTCCGGAACCGGCTTGAACGTAACTTTTTCGACATTGGTTGATTCAGAATTCCAGTATTCATTAAAACTTTCAACAACGAGTGAATCACCTTGATTCCATTCTTTAAATTTAAATGGCCCTGTCCCTACAGGATTCAAACGAATATCTTTGCTGTTGTCATCAATTGCGTTAGGGCTGATCATTGGGACCATGGCAAATTTGTTCAGCATAGCACTAAATGGCTGATTAAGGACAAATTTAACCTCATAATCATTTGCGATTTCGAGACGATCGACGTACTGAAAATTCCGTTTTGCACGAAGATCATCATTTTCATCCATGATCCGATCAAAGTTTGCCTTTACAGCAGCAGCATTAAACGGCTCACCATCATGGAAAGTAACACCTTCTCTAAGTTTGAATGTATAGGTCAACGCATCTTCACTTACGGAGTAATCCTCCGCCAAAACGGGTACTACGTTCATATTTTTGTCAAACCCGACAAGCCCTTCATACATAGCCCTTGTACCAAAAATTGAAACCGTATCTCCAGCGTTATGTGGATCAAGTGTTACAAAGTTTTGATCGATGGCAATCGTGATTTTCTTGTTATTACTTTTAGCAGCTCCATCGGTGCCTGAAGTAGAATCAGATGAACAAGCCGAGATTACCAGCAGGACGGTGCTCAGCAAAAATAGTTGACCTAACAATCGTTTTTTCATCTTTATTCCCCCTTTGTCATAATAAAATTTTTGTTTCACCTATGTCTTTCCCATTGTCATTTTGTATGTTGTAGGATCGTAATTGTAATAAACGATCAATCGTTTCTGTATTGCTGTAATTCAACGTTTTCAATAATTCGGCAACCAATACCGGCCAAACGAGTTCAGATCCGCTTAATACTTTTAATGCGAAGCTGATTTTCTCCTTTTTCAACGCGAAACAGTAAACCCCCTGTGCACCTCCTTTTGCAATGATATTTGGATCTTCAAGCAATACCGTGCAGATGAAATGATGCGAGGCAACGATTTCTGGTTGTGCATTCATTACATTGGCGATTTTTTGAACCGCAACGGCTGTTTGTGTATCTTTAATAAGATCCGGGAGAACAAATTTCAGAAACGAAATCGCCATATTCTTCAAAGGAACTCCATGCACCGGGACACCGCATCCATCAATCGCAGTATTTATCTGGTTTACAGGTGTTTCAGACAGTTCAGCTACATCACGGAGAATTTCTTGCTGCAAAGGGTGGTCGAGCTGTTCATATCTAGTTAACTCATAACCTCTGTCCCTCGCATATGCCAAAAACCCTAGATGTTTGCCAGCACAATTATGTAATAGTTTACGTTTTGGCTTATGGTCCCAAATGTATTGCTGTCTCGGTATTTCGTTCAGCGGATAGCTGTGATTGCAGACTAGAAGTTCTTCTGACAGCCCAAGTTTATTCATCAGGCTTTCTAATGCAGCCTGGTGATAGTGTTCTCCTCGCTGTGAAGCGGTAAATAAAGCAGCTTCCTGATCATTAAGATGATACTTCCTGATGACATTTGTACGAAACACTGGTATTGCTTGAAGCGGTTTCATTGCAGATCGGTAGAATACCGGATGATCCGATCCCCCCTTCTCATAGACGATTTCTTTTTTATCATTAAGAACACAAATGACCCCCTGGTGCGTATTCTCTAAACTTCCTCCCCTGTGTTCTTCAGCAACTATTGGAAATGTCATCACTTATACCTCTCTATTAAAATGAATTGTTTTTAATGAAATGGCGCTGGACACTCATGGCTGCACCTACTACAACTCCATCCACCCCTGTTTTTGTCGTTCTTAATTGGAAGGTTTGGGTGACAGGAGTCCAAATTTGATTTTTACACTTTTCCAGAATTCGTTCTGTTACTTCCGGATAATCCTCGATTAGACTACCAGCCAGGACAACTCTATCTGGATTGTACATACAAGCGACATTATTGATTGTAATTGCTGCGTAGGTTATCGCTTTGTCCAATATGTTCACTGCCCATTTTTCTTCCTTTTTGTATGCCGTAAACAATTGATCCATACTGTTAACCGGCATTGTTTTGGACGCCTCTTCCAAAAGAAACTTCTCTGCGATATACGTTTGCAAGCATCCGAAATTACCACAAGGACAATAAATGCCATAAGGATCCACGATCGTATGACCGATCTCTCCTGAAAAATTCCCTTCCCCGCGGTAGATTTCACCTTTCGTAATCAATGCAGACCCGACACCGCTCCCAAACCCGATCATCGCCATCGTTTCCTGTTCAGGATCAGCTTCCATGTTATATTCAGCCAGCGCTTTCAATTTCAATTCATTATCCACAAATACCTGAAAACCTGATTGTTCTTGTAACAGTTCCTTTAATGGAACATGCTTCCAATCGAATTGTGCAGATAATTTTATATTCCCCGTTTCATTTTGAATAAGACCAGGCAAACCTACACAAACACCAACTATCCTTTCCAACGTGATATTTTCCCGCTCAATGATTTCACGAATGTTATTGGAGATGAATCGTACCGTTTCACCTGGATCAGCAGGCTCGTAATCAAAATGTTCCAATACGATCAACTTTCCAACAAAATTCATAAACCCGATACGAATATCCTTTTGGTCAATCTCTACACCGATCGATAAAACAGAATTTTCATTCGGAATAAAATATGTTGCCTTTCTCCCAATCCCTTCACTCATTAAATTGACTTCACGAATCAGATCCTCATCTAATAGAGAAGCAACAATCCTCGAAGCGGATGTCGGGCTCATCATTGTCCGTTTCGCAATTTCAGCACGGGAGATTGGTCCATCATTCAGGATCATTTCCAATACTAGACTTTGATTTTCCCGTTTCAAAAAATCTTGGTTTTTGATTTTCATTCGATCACCTTATTCACATTATGTTATTTATTATTCTTAATTTTTATTATATACTAGTAGAAAATGAATAATTAGACTTTATCCAGTCGTTTTTTTCCTTTATTTTCTCCTGTGGAGTTATTAAGTAGTATAAAGTAGCAGGAAATGTCCGTCAATAGTTTTTTGAAAATTTCAATGTTTCAGAAAGGTGTGTGGGTTTTCTTGTGTAAATTGAAATCTAGAATATAGATAGAAGATACTGGTCACTTCCGATTTATTGATTTATGCAGGATATCGATATTTTATTGTAAAGGAGACTGTTTACGTGTTTAGAATAGGGATAGATATCGGTGGTACCAAAATAAAATATGGATTATTCAGTCAACGGAATCAACTTTTGCACATTGAAGAGATTCAAACCCCGAAACATGCGATTGTGGAACAAATCATCTCGACTCTTAAAACACTCATTGCTGGAAAACAGATACTTGGTATTGGAGTTGCTTCGGCTGGAATTGTAGATTTTGAACAAGGGATGATTACGAGTGCAACAAATCTTCCATCACTGGAAAAAGTACCATTAAAAGACTTATTAGAAATGACTTTTCATGTCCCTGTCATCGTGGATAATGATGCAAACTGTGCTGCATTGGCCGAGGGTGTTGCTGGGAGAGCAAGATCAGTAAGGAACTATATTTGCATAACGCTTGGAACAGGAATAGGCGGAGGAATTATACATAATAAGAGATTGGTGCATGGGAAGAATGGTTTTTCTGGAGAAGTAGGTCACATGTCGATTTTCCCTGAGGGAATCCCTTGTAACTGTGGTAAAAAAGGTTGTTGGGAAAAATATGCATCCGGAAAAGCATTGGAAAGAATGATACAATCCGATCCACACCTGGTTTCGAAAAAGTTTACACCGAAGCAAGTGTTCGAAAGATACCTAGAGGATGATGCAAGTAGAAAAATCATCGACCAATTCATTGAATATTTATCTATCGGGATTGTCAACCTTCAATATTTAATTGACCCTGAAATGATCGTAGTCGGCGGCGGGGTTATAAATTCAAGTGAACAATGGTGGGACGCTTTACTTGAAAAGGTTGCAAACACATCATCCATTCCTGTCAATTTACAACATGCAGAATTGAAGAATGATGCCAGTATGATCGGCGCAAACCTGTTGATAAATAATGATTTAGTCAGCAATTGATAATGAACAATAGGCTGTAGTCCTTCATACTGTTCGTTTATTATTTTGTACGTTTTGCAAAATAACCTCTTAAAGATTTAACAGGGTTCAGTTTTGCCTTTATGCCTTGAGACGAAGGGAAAGTAAACCTTTTCCTTCTGTCCCTTTCATATATTGAAAACACGTAAGGAAGGGTATACAGGTACCGTAAAATAAACGAATACTTTCACCTGAAGCGAAGCGATCTAATTTTCCAAATACTTGGAATCGGATCGCTTCTTTTACATGATAAACGTTTGAACATCGAAAAGGTGATCTGGTTAAAGGATGGCTTGGTAGGTGATGAAACAAATGGTCATGTGGACGAGGTCGTGTTTTTCGTTATACACTGTATCACTCAACAGCAGCCTCTTCCTTAACAATCAAAAGAGCCTAGAGAGTAAAATAAGGAAAAAGGTGACAGAAATTCAATACTAATGTTTTTAGTATATTTGCTTTACGTTTTTACACATCCAAACGATCTCGACTTTGTTATTTATGAGAATGACGGAGGGTGTAAAGTCATCATCGCTTGAAGCATACTTCAACAATTCAATCTCATCTTCTCTCACGCGTCTCTGCCATTCCTGTTCAATGGCATAAACAGTGGAAGCAACTGCAGCGAGTGTATGTTCATGCATCGATTGATCGATCGGGCTTGTGACATCCAGCACGCCTACAAGCGTCCCCTCAGCGGGTTATATGACTTATGTATTTCTTAAAGCAAATCACTGATCATACCATCCACATTTTCATACATAGGTAATGACATTAGATTCTCGTTTTCTATGCAACGTGGAGCATCACCTTGCCTATTTCCCCATTTTCTATAAGCTGCTTTGCTTTGCTTTTACATGGGAAGGTACAAATCGTTGGTTATGGGCAATCATAAGTTTCTTATTATTTTGGACAGCTGCCGTGATCATTTCCTCTGCTTCCTTTTTTGAAACGGCCATTGGTTTCTCACAAAGGACATGTTTTCCTGCTTGAAGAGCTGCAACTGTTACTGGAGCATGTAAGTAATTGGGTGTACATACACTGACTGCATCGATCTCGTCGCTGTTGACTAATTCCTCATGATCCATATACGCCTTTGCACCGTATTTTTGAGCTGTTTCATTTACTAGATGTTCTACAATATCACATACAGCTATAATTTCTGCATGTTCATTCATCGCATATTCTGGAAGATGGCGCCGTCTTGCGATGTTTCCGCACCCTTTGACCCTGATTTTCAATTTTTTCATTCAACACTCCTCCTAATATCTGATAAAGTTATTTTTTCGTAATCTTCTCCAGGGGCTTCGCATTACCATATACAGGTGTTGGATGATCGGCCGGCTTGGTCCAATGAACCGCATTTGTAATGACTCTTTGAATTTCCTTATTAAAGTATGTCGGGTATGTTTCATGTCCTGGACGGAAGTAGAATACCTTACCCTTTCCTCGTCGATATGTACATCCGCTCCGGAATACCTCTCCACCCTCAAACCAGCTTACAAATACGAGCTCATCTGGTGCAGGAATATCGAAGTGTTCACCATACATTTCTTCCTTTTCAAGTTCAATATACTCTCCAACCCCTTCTACGATCGGATGGCTAGGTTCAACAACCCAAAGCCGCTCTTTTTCATCTGCTTCACGCCATTTCAAATCACAAGATGTACCCATCAACTTCTTGAAAATTTTTGAAAAGTGACCAGAATGCAAGATGATCAGCCCCATTCCGTCTAATACACGCTGGTGCACTTTTTCGACCACTTCGTCGCTGACCTCAGCATGGGCAATATGTCCCCACCATATAAGAACATCCGTTTCGTTTAAACGTTCATCTGATAATCCATGCTCGGGTTCATCAAGAGTTGCGGTTTGCACCTCAAAATCTGCTTTCTCAAGAAATTTTGCAATCGCACTATGAATGCCTTCTGGGTATATTTCCCGAACCTTTGGATTTTTTTGCTCATGTCGGTTCTCGTTCCATACGGTTACTTTTACCATTGAATTTGTCCTCCTTTTTGAACTCTTACTCTTATTCTTTTCCCGATCCTCTGTCAGTCCTGAAACAATCCGACGTAAAACGGGGGCCACTAATATATAACCAATTGTCCTTTCAGACATTTTCTTCTTTGTTTTTTTGGGGATTATCTGTTTTTATCTGGGTAATTCTTTGGCCTGATGTTTCCAGATCATTTCCTTTCACACATTCATTCCTTTCTTTATAAGGAAAAATGCTCCACTTTCAGAAAATACATTAGCCTCCAGTTACGAAGGCTAATGATTTTCCTGTTCCATATTACTTGACTAGTTTTGCTTCTATTTCAGTTTGCATATTTTCTACAGCTTCATCAGCAGTTATATCTCCAGCAATGGCTTTTGAGACTTGTATTTGAATAATCTCAGATATTTCAGCATAGTTTGGTGCGACAGGACGTGAAACCGCTGCATTCAGTGCTTCTTGAAAACCTTCATTTCCAAAGAACGGATTTGCTTCAATGATCTCCTCATCTTCATATAAAGCTGGTATTGTTGGTGCATGTCCACCAATGATTGCATCGATTTTTTGTCCTTCAGGACCTGTCATGAATTTCAAGAACTCCCAAGCTTCTATTGGATGTTCAGAATGTTTATTAATGGCTGCTAACCACCCGCCGAGTGCTGCTGCTGAGCCTGCGTCACCTTCCGGAAGTGGGGCTACTTGGACTTTATCAACGATTTCCGATTGTTCCGGGTCATTTGCCAGTGCATACTGATATGGCCAGTTTCGAATGAATGGTGACTGTCCTTCAATAAAAGAGGTATGAGATTCTGGTTCGGTAAATGTTATGATATTATTCGGGACGAAATCAGAATTCGCAATTTCAACTAGCTTTTTTATTCCTTGGATACTATCTTCACTATTGATAACTACTTCGCCATTATCATTAATAATTTCACCACCATAGGCGGCTATGAACTCTACTGCGTTACAAACTAATCCTTCATACTGCTTTGCCTGCATCAAATAACCGAATTTAGTCCCTTCCTGTCCCTTCAATTCTTTAGCCTGGGTGATCAAATCATCCCAAGTTTCAGGTACTTCTTCTACAATGTCCGTACGATAAAATAACATTCCAGCATCAATGAATTTCGGCATTGCCCAAAGCTTTCCGTTAAACGTCGCTGCAGATATCGGTCCTTGATTGTAATCCTCAAGATTGATTCCATCTTGTTGAATGAAACGGTCGAGTGGTAATACATAGTTAGCCTGAGCAAATTCTGCCGGCCATATGACATCCATCTCAAAGACATCAATTTCAGAAGATCCTGCATTTAAAGCTGTTACATATGCATCATGTTGAGCACCGGTATCAGTTGGCATCTCACGATATTCTACATTGATGTTCGGATGCGTCTTTTCAAACGCTTCAATCTGTTTGTGCGGTGATCCTGTCGGGTCTTTTCCTGCTGCATACACAATAGTCACTTTTTCCTGTCCTTCAGAATCTTCCTTTTTATTCCCTTCTTCATCTGTAGATGTACCTGTTGAATTTGAATTACATGCTGTAAGAAGGAACAAAAGAGTTAAGATGACCATAACCAGCTTACTGGTTTTTATACTTTTCACTATAAAATCCTCCTTCATTTATATGATTGAAATTGATTTCAGAATGCTCGATAGAAAAGGTTGTCCCTCAAGTGGAATCTCTCACAATCAGTTTTAAATTTAATCCCTTTAGATTAGTATCGATTTTCTGTTGATTCAAAACAGCAACCATTGTTTCCATCGCCTTTTCTCCAATCTCTTCACTTGGCTGATCGATCGTCGTAAGCCTCGGTTCAATCAGCTCAGCAATCGGTTGATTATCAAATCCTATGACAGCTAAATCATCAGGAACCTTTAAACCTAGTTCTTTCGATTCTTTAATAATACCTGCTGCTACCTCGTCACTATTCGTGAATATGGCTGTCGGACGATCCTCCATTGCAGTGATTTCTTTCATAAGTTCTCGACCGTCTTCTATGCTGTACCTTTTGTGGAAAATCCAATTTGGATTTAACGAAAGCCCTGCCTCTTCCAATGCTTTTTTGAGGCCCCTTTTCCGATCCTTTGATAGACCGCTGGTTGACCCTCCACCGCAATATCCGATTTTTCGATGGCCTCTATCAATCAAGTGTCTTGCCCCTATGTAACTGCCTTCATACTGATTGAGCCGGATCATTGGTACAGTGGCATTCTCGTAATACTCATTACATAGTATGACTGGGCCGTAATCTACATAGGGACTGAATTGTTCCCAATCATTTTCAAGTGAAGTCAATATAATTCCATCTACTTGTTTTGTCCTCAATAGTGTGAAATAGTTCAGTTCTTTTTGCTTATCTGACTTTGTTTGGCAAATCAATAACTGGAGTCCACTTTCAGCAGCGATCTTTTCAATTCCTTCTATGATGTTTATGAAGAATGGATTTGTAAGCCTTGGTACCAATACCCCAATTATGTTTGTTTTTTGATTTCTTAACCTTTGGGCAGAAGAATTGGGGTAATATCCCAATTTATCCATAGCATTACGTACGAGCTTTTTCTTTTCCTCTGAAACATACGGACGGTTATTAATTACACGTGAAACGGTAGCTCTTGATAACCCTGCATGTTTAGCTACATCTGTTATAGTGATCATACGACCCTCCTATAAGATAAAAATGTCCTCCTTTCAGAAGCTTATGAAAACGATTTCTGAAAACGATTACAATTATGATTCTAATTTAGCGCGTTTAAAAAATCAATGATTAATTTTGAATTTTCTAAAATTTATAACGTTAAATAAATCCCCAGTTATGGGAGCATTCTTTCGGCCATCTTCTGTTAATCCTCAATTCTGAATAGAAAATGATAAATAAAAAATACTATAAAAAATGTGTAAGGTGGTGATACGATGAAAAAACTGATCAATATCAAAATGGTAATTGTACTCTTACTATTGTCGTTTAGCCTATCCAATGTCGGTTATGGTCAGCAACCAGACTATGCTCAATGGGGAAAAACGGCTTTACAGGAAACAATGAAACAGTATCCAAACTACAAGGTCGTCAATTATGAGTATGATGGAAAAGTAATCATTTCTGAGGAGAGGACCCAATACAATTTCGAGTTCATTCTTAAACAGAATGCGAAAGAGAAGGAAGTAAATGCATATGTATTGGTCAACCCGAAAAACAACCAATTAATCAATATCCACTTTGATGAAATTCAGGATCTGAGTTAACGCTAATTACGAAATAAATACGATGGTGAAAAACATTTAAGAACCTGCATGAAGATCGAAACGTTCGTACAGGTTCTTCAGCATGTTTCAGAATTAATCTACTAAGGTCCGAGTTTGATACATTGAAACCGGACTTGGATTTCATTATTCAAAAGCAAGCGGTGGCGCCCCCCGCTTGCTCCTCTGTTACATCATATTCATATATTGAGCTGATTTATCATGTGCTGCATCCATTAAAGACTGGACGCGTGCATTGTGTTCAATCATATGTGAATCAGTTTCATTACTCCGTACTTTCTTGATGATCGTTAAAATGAATAATTGAAATGGCATCATACCGTATCCCTCCTGTCACCTTGAATTTCCTTTCAGGTCGTATCTTTCTCCGTAATTATCCAATCAAGAAAAACCTTTCCTCTTATCATTGTTTTAACCTCCCTTATATTTTTACATCATGGAAATGTAATAGAATGCTTTTTCCCTTGCTTGGTTATACAAGTCTTCAGCTTGCTTTTGTTTACTGTAATTTTCATATGTCATTTTTGATTTCAATGTTTTCTGTAAAATCGTCAATAAAAATAAATGTACTGGCATCATAGCGGATCCCTCCTTTCTATGAGTGCTTTCAGTTTCGGGAACTGCCTCTCTTTAGCCAACATTTTTTCCCTAGTGTCTCAACCCACATACTGTCTGCCTCCTTTCATCTGATCCCATTAAAAAACGCCACAGGATTAACTCCCTGTGGCGTTTTTAGGCACATCTAGATATATTTATACGTCTAAAAGGCATAGGAAAGCCACAGGCAGTCGTCGACCTGTGGCGTTTTTAACGTGTTTTAATAACGGTTAAAATAATTACGCTTGTTTCCCCGGTCGAACGTTTGAATTATTCAATTGAGCTGTATTGCCTTTTCCAATTGTGAATACGATCATCATGTCGCTCGACCTCCTTTGGTAGATTTAACCTTCAGATTAAATTATAATCAAATAAGTTTGAAAAGTAAACTAATTTTCAGAAAAAATGTTGCTTTTTCTTAGAAATGGGTTTTTCCATTCCATTAATACCCCAAAATCAGCTGATTCTGGATCATCAAGGTAATTGGGAAGAAGCTTTATCGGAGAACGCCCAGCCTTCATTAAAAAGGAAACGACCGGATCGTCATGTTCACAGGTAATAATTCCATCTAGGTAGTTTTGCGGGCTCATTATATCTTTAACTTTATTATAACCAGGCATTCGGCTCCCACCTAAAACTGCCTCAAGCTGCAAGTGTACAACAAGGTGATAAAGGGATTGCATGAGCAATTTTCCGATACCCGACTTCCGGTACTTAGGGCGGACACTAATATCCACAACATACAATACATTTCCATTAGGATCATGGGTGCCGATCGATCCGTTATCCGTAACTTCTTCCCACGTGTGCACTTCCCCATAATTGTTCACGATTAGGGTGGTAATTGACCCAGCTAGCTCACCGTCCACTTCTGCACAGATCGCTCCACCAGAAAAAATTCGTACGTGGTTAGCTAATTGGTCTTTTTTCCACCATAGGTCAGATGGAAACGGAGGAGGAAAACATTCCTTTTGAATATCGATAAGCTGATCGAAGTCAGATTCTTTATAGTTCCGGATCGTCGTTTTAAATGGTTTACCATCCTGAAACAGATACTGCGAAAAAAGCATATCGTTTGGCACCCTCCTTTAATGAATTCATTCACTTATTAGCTTTTCCCAGGGGAAATCCTGCTTGTTCTACGAAAAACACTTATAAAATCAAGAATTGCAGCTGAGTTTCCTGTGTTATTGCTAGAGAGTAAGCACCATCTCAACCAAAAAAAGAAAGGACTCCAACCGTCCTTTCTAATAAGTCTATGATCCTTCATTCAATTGTTTCTTCCATTTTGAGATTTTCCGATAAAATAGAAGTGCGATTCCGATCGATACATAACTTGTAATCAATAACGCGAGTCGGTCTATCGTCTCTTTGCCTTCAAACGGGATCATACTCCCAATATATAAAAATACACTTAACGATAGGAGTACAAAACTGAAACGTTTGAAATCCGCAATTTTATCTTTGGTATCCTTGATCATTTCCTTTGACATACTCCCACCCCTTACTCGTATCATCGTAACATGATTCGTTTGATAGGATAAGAGATTATCAGAAAATTCCTTAAGTTACCATGGTATAGGTAAATGGAATTGCCTACAGCGTTCTTCACACTCAATGAGAAGGTAAGTCCTTACGTTCCTCAGCCTTCCAATGCTTGTTTCAAATCGTCGATCAAGTCTTCAGCATCTTCAATTCCTACCGAAATCCGCAAAAGGCCGTCAGTAATTCCGAGTTCATCACGACGATCTTTCGGAATGGAAGCGTGTGTCATCCGTGCTGGTGCGGAAATCAAGCTTTCTACCGCTCCAAGGCTTTCTGCAAGTGTAAAGTAACGCGTCTTGCTTAACACTTGGTCGGCACGTTCCTGGCTCCCAACATCAAACGAAATCATACCTCCGAAGCCGCCTGCTTGACGCTTAGATAACTCATGACCTGGATGGGATTGCAAGCCAGGATAGAAAATTTTCTCCACAGCAAGATGGGATTCAAGAAATTCAGCAATCTTTTTGGTATTGCTTTCTGTCGCTTCCATACGGAGACCGAGTGTTTTGATTCCGCGGATCAACAGCCATGAATCTTGTGGCCCTAGAACTGCTCCAGCTGAGTTCTGGATAAAGTGCAGTTCTTCAGCTAATTCTTTCGAGTTCACAACAGCAAGACCTGCGACAACGTCACTATGTCCTCCGATATATTTCGTCGCACTGTGCAAGACGATATCTGCCCCATGTTTGATCGGTGTCTGCCAGTATGGGGTATTGAATGTGTTATCAACAATCAGTAACAGATCGTGGTTTTTTGCGATTTGGGAAGCTCCAGCAATATCCGTCACTTTCAATAACGGATTCGTTGGCGTTTCTATATAGATCGCTTTCGTGTTGTCCTGGATTGCTGATTCAATATGATCAAGGTTGCTCGTATCAACGAACGTAGATTCCAATCCTAAACGGTTCAGTACCTTCGAAACGAGCCGGTATGTCCCGCCGTATACATCATCGGTAAATACGACATGGTCACCTGTATTGAACATCATCATGATGGAGTTGATCGCGGCCATGCCTGAACCGAATGCAAAGCCTGCTTCACCCTCTTCAAGGTCCTTGATCAATTCTTCCAGGGCATAGCGGGTCGGGTTTCCTGTGCGGGAATACTCATACCCTTTAAAGTTTCCGACGCTTTCTTGTTTATATGTGCTCACCTGGTATATCGGAGTGGTTACTGCACCAGTATGCTCATCACCGACGATACCAGCGTGGATCATTTTCGTTTTCGGCTTCATCTAAATGCCTCCTTGGTATATCTTTTTACTTAAGTAACGTTCACTGCTGTCTGGGAAGACCGTAACGATATGGCTTCCTGGCTTCGCTAGTTCCGCCTCAATCAATGCCGCATGAAGCACAGCTCCAGAGGAACTTCCAACAAGCAGTCCTTCTTTGGAGGCTAGCTCCTTGACCCGTTCAAAAGCATCCACATCTTCAATCGTATGGATTGCATCAAAGTAGCTTGTATCCATGTAATCCGGCAGGAATTCCATACCGATCCCTTCAGCCATGTGAGGGCCTGGTTCTCCACCATTCAGGATCGATCCCTCTGGTTCAACAATGACCGTTTTGATATCTTTATTCTGCTCTTTCAAATAACGGGCTGTGCCCATGAAAGTACCGCCAGTTCCTGCTCCAGCAAGGAATACATCCACTTTCCCATCAAGTGCTCCCCAGATTTCAGGCCCTAATGTTTTGTAATACGTATTTGGGTTTGCTGGATTGGTAAATTGCGCCGGATGATAGGAATTCTCAATTTCCTTTTCAAGTTCCTTTGCCTTTTCAATTGCCCCAAGCATCCCTTTTTCATTCTCAGTATTCACGATCCGGGCACCTAACGCACGCATTAATTCTTGCTTCTCAACGCTGAACTTTTCAGGTACGACGAAAATGACGTTGATCCCCTTGTTGACAGCAGCAAGTGCAATCCCGATACCAGTATTGCCCGCAGTCGGTTCGATGACCGTCCCGCCCGGCTTAAGTTTTCCGCTTACGAATGCTTCTTCAAGCAGTTCTTTTCCTAGCCGGTCCTTGATACTTCCACCGGGATTGTAAAACTCAAGTTTTGCGAAAAGCCGTACACCGTTAGGGAGGTTGAAGTTGGAGATCTCTACTAACGGCGTATGACCAATCAGCTCTTGAACGTTTTTAAAATACCTCATGCAACTTATTCCTCTCCAAATACATCTTTCCATTCGTTGCGTTTTTCGAGCATTTCACTCGCAATCTCTTTGGCCCCTTCAAGGCTGTGATTTGCTGCCCAGCCACATTGGACTTCGTTACAGGCAGGAACTTCATCTGCATTTAGGACATCATTCAATGTCTTTTCCAACACGTTCATGATTTCTTCTTGGTCAGAGTGGTTTAGTACAGATAGATAGAAACCAGTCTGGCAACCCATTGGACCGATGTCGATGACCCGGTCATGATGATTCCGGATATTTTCGGCCATTAAATGTTCGAGGGAATGAAGTCCTGGCATATCCATATGCGCCTTGTTCGGTTGTTTGAAACGGATATCGTACTTGGAAATTTCATCACCATGTTGCCCTTTCGTTACACCTACCAGACGTACATATGGTGCACGTACTTTAGTATGGTCTAGATTGAAACTTTCCACATTCATTTTTTTAGCCATGTTTCTTCAGCTCCTTTACCATTTTTAAAATCAATTCAGCGGAATTCTTTGCAGCTACCTTCAAAAACTGATCGAAGGACATCGGTGCGTCTTTACCTGCAATATCAGATAAAGAACGGATCACGACAAAAGGTACCTCGAATTGATGGCATACTTGGGCGATCGCGGCAGCTTCCATTTCGGCAGCAAACAATTCCGG
Source organism: Alkalihalobacillus sp. YIM B00296 (assembly GCF_020179385.1). Lineage (GTDB taxonomy): Bacteria > Bacillota > Bacilli > Bacillales > Fictibacillaceae > Pseudalkalibacillus. The sequence continues at coordinate 32,055 of NZ_JAIBLJ010000002.1, forward strand.
AAACTTGCCCCGGATATCTTTCACACGATCAGCATCGTTCATGAAGGAATCACCAGATGCAATCAAACCTTTGACGATCTGCATGTCTGTAACGTTCTTTGCACTTTCTTCGGCAATTTGCACCAGCAATGGGTCAGGCATATAAAAAGCTGGTAATTGCGGGACCTGGCCGTATTCATATCCAAATGCCGTTACATCGACATCATGATGTCGTATTTCTGTTGAAATCACGACATCTCCGACATTCAAGTCAGGGTTGAAACCGCCTGCTGAACCTGTGTTGATCACATAATCCGGCTTATATAACTGATTCAATAGCGTTGTCGCAATTGCTGCATTCACTTTCCCGATTCCGGATTTCAATAGGATGATTTCCTGTCCGTTCAGTTTTCCGGTATAGAAAGTGCAACCTGCCATCGTTTCCGTTTGACAATCTTCAATCAACTCTTGCATCAAAATAACTTCTTCGTCCATTGCTCCGATAATAGCGACTTTCATAACAACAATCCTTTACATATCTTTTTTTACAGCCTGGATCAACCACACATACCTGTTAAGACGCTCAAAGCTTACATCGAAACCATTATTTTCGAAGATCTTTGTTAGTACGCTCAGGGTAGTGTAGTACTCCGTCTGCAGATCGTGAAGCAAATTTTTATAACCTTGTTTTCTTACTCGTTCATGAATTCCTTTTTTTGCATCTTCATGTTCATATACGGTATCTGCAAACACAATTTTACCATTGTTACCAAGGAGCTTTCCATAATTATGGATGGCTTGTTCTTTTTCTTTATCTGTCAGGTGGTGGAATGCATACGTACTGACAATCGTGTCAATCGTCTCATCAAAGTCGGGAAAAGATAAGAAATCTCCATCGACCACTTTCAAATCGGGAAAACGCTCTGCTGTCTTTTCTCTCATCACCGGCGATGGCTCTACCCCGATTACATTCAGCTTTTTATTGATCAAAACATTCGTCAAATTACCTGTCCCCACCCCGAACTCAAGAACCGTACCAGTTGATTCGCTCGCGACACGATCGAGAATTTCTTCATACCGGTCAAATACCTCATGATATTCGTTATCTTTATTGGAAACAGTCTCATCATAAGATTCTGCCCATTTGTCAAAGAGATCGATAAACTCTCTCCCCATGTCATTCACACTCCTATTGTTAATCTTTATTATTCCTATCTTTATAGTATGAATTAAGTTCAATATGGCTACAACATACCACATTCCTTGTTCTCTGGCAATATAGTAACCGATCGAACTTTTACAGACATCTACCTCTTGACATAAAACAAGTCCGGAGAGTATAGTTAGATTCGTTAATTATTAGATTGTCTAATCATTTAGGAATGGAGGTCTTTTTCATGGACGGTTATTTATTGAATGAAATCATCCGACGTTATGAAAATGTTTCCTTTTCGGTACAGAAAAAAGCGGAAACATTGATTAAAGAAGAAATAAGTGAAGACTTGACGAGCGATCAGCATTTCGTTTTGAGATACATCCACTCAAAAGAAGAATGTACATCTACAGAGCTTGCTGATGTCTTCCATGTCAAAAAAAGTTCTGTTACGGCCATCATCAATCGACTCGTAAACCGGGGATTGATCGAGCGGAGGCGGGATACGGATGATCGTCGTATCGTATACCTATCCCTTTCTGAGAGTGGCGAGGAACTATTTGAGCTATCACAAGAAAAAGTCCATAAGCTTGTAGCTTCCTTCATTCAAAAGTTTGACGAGGAAGAAATCATGCAGTTCATGAGTACTTATGAAAAATTGGATGGTTACCTTGATGACTTGATCAAAGGCAAGGAGGAAGAGAAGTGAAATTTGTCGTTAAAGCGAGATGGTTCATCATCGGGTTATGGGTTCTAACAATTTTCGCTTTAGTCTCCACGTCTCACAATATGGAAGACTTAGTCCGGGATAAGGGACAAATAAGTGTTCCTGACGGTTACACCTCTACCAAAGCAGATGAAATATTGGATGATGCGGCTGGTGAAGATGAAACCGGATCTCGGGTAGCCCTCGTTTTCCATAGTGAACAAGGACTTACAGATAAAGAATTAGCGGAGGCAGAACGTAGTATAAGAGAATTAAAAACCAATCAAGAAAAATTAGGAATAACAGAAATAACAACGCATTTCGATACACCTGATTTGAAAGATCAACTCGTTGCAAAGGATGGGAAGACGATCCTTGTAGGTATCGATGTGAAATTCAATGATCGCACACCAGCGGAAACACGTGATGATCTATATGAAACGATCGATTCAGCGAAGGTAGATCATTATTATACGAGCAGTTGGATGATCGATGAAGATTTGATTTCAAGTTCACAAGAAGGCCTGAAGAAGACGGAAGGCATCACAATCGTCTTTATATTATTGGTTCTCTTTCTGGTTTTCAGGTCAATCGCAGCGCCGATCATTCCATTGTTGACTGTAGGGGTGACTTATATCACATCCCAATCGATCGATCGTCGGCTTTCTCGTTGATCGGCTCGACTTTCCACTATCGAATTTCACCCAGATCTTCTTGGTAGCCATCTTGTTTGGGATTGGAACGGACTACTGCATTTTACTTTTGAGCCGATTTAAAGAAGAAATCCCGCATCATGAAACGGTTGATGGAGCAATCCTTTCAACCTATAAGAACGCAGGACGGACAGTTGTTTTCAGTGCTTTAGCTGTTATGATCGGTTTCTCATCGATCGGGCTCTCAACCTTTAAATTGTATCAATCTGCTGCTGCAGTGGCAGTCGGTGTCGGAGTATTGATTCTTGCCTTGCTCACGATCGTTCCATTCTTTTTGAAATTGTTCGGAGCAAAGTTATTCTGGCCTGCTAAGGGGAATCTTGAACATAAACAGAGTCGATTATGGGGTTTGGCAGGGCGTTTTACATTTGCCCGTCCGATGATTTCTTTATTGATCGTCGTTTGCTCACCTTGCCGTTCTTTCTTACGTATGACGGGAAGCTTTCTTTCAATTCACTGAATGAGATTGGAAATGATTATGACTCTGTAAAAGCATTCGATGTCATTTCAGATAGTTTCGGTCCTGGGGAATCATTACCGACAAAAGTGGTCCTTAAACATGATGAAAAACTTGATTCAAAAGAATATCTGTCGATTATTGAAGAAATCACCCAGTCAATTGGAAGGATCGTAGGAATTGAGACGGTACGGAGTGCAACTCAACCAACAGGCACACAAATTGAAAACTTCTTCGTTTCGAACCAGGCTGAACAACTGAACAATGGAATCGGCGAAGGGAAAGATGGACTGAATCAGATCGGAGGCGGTTTAACCGAGGCTACTACTGAACTGAAAAAATCAGAGCCGGAACTGAATCTGGTATCGAGGATCTCATAACAGGAACGCAAGACTTACAATCTGGCTTCAATCAACTAGGTGGTTCCTTGGAGAAAATTGAAGCAGGAATACGGAGCGGATCGGCTGGTGCAGGTGAATTACAAAAAGCGATCAAAGAAGCTCAAGCTGGTACCCAACTGTTAATTGACAAGCAAAAGGAGTTACTTGAAGGGTATCAACAGATTTTAGATGGTGTTTCCTCTCTATACCATGAATATAAGTTGATTCAAAGGAATTTAAACGACCTGTCCCAAGGTCTATCTTCCCTGCAGGGTGATTTGGAAAAGATTGGTGAAGATCATCCGGAATTGAAAAATGACAAAACATATCTTACGGCTATAGAAAAGAGTAAACAATCAGCAGGAGCTGTAAAACAACTTACAGATGGCATGAACACGTTGAATCAAAACTTAGACAGCATAAATACGAAGTTCCTCAAAGCTAACAATGGCTTTGATAAGCTGATCCTCAAGCAAGAGGATCTGGTGAACGGCCTTAATCAAGTTTCACAACATCTCGGGAAATTGGAAAATGGCTTAAATCAAACGGCTGAAGGTCAAAGACAGGTCATTGATCAAGTTCCTGCCCTTTCCAACGGTTTACGTTCATTGAACAGTGGCCAACAACAACTCCTTGACGGATTTGAAGGCTTGGATACCTAGATTAATGAACTGACGGATGGATTAGACCAGAGTGTGGATGGCCTGGACGAAATATCGAATGGATTGACTTCAGCACAAGATTATTTATCTTCATTGAGTAGGTCAGGCAATCAAGCGACAGGTTGGTACATCCCTGATGATGCTTTAGAAAGTGATGAATTCCAACAATCTTTGGATGCCTATATGACCAAAGAACGTACGATCACGACATTCGATGTCATTTTTGCGGAAAATCCTTATTCCACCGACTCGATGGTTAAGGTGGCTGAAATTGAAGCGGCCATCGAGCGTTCGACTGAAGGTACAGCCCTAGAAGGATCAGATTATGGCATCGGTGGCGTAACAAGCATCAATCATGACCTCGAAGGGATATCGAACGCTGACTATAGTCGAACGGTACTGTTTATGCTGATTGGAATCTCAATTATCCTGATCATTTTACTTAGGTCAATCATCATGCCAATCTATCTGGTGGCTTCACTAATTCTCACCTATTTCACTTCTATGGGGATGACAGAAGCGATCTTCGTTAACATTTTGGGCTATCCAGGCATCAACTGGACAGTACCGTTTTTCGGATTCGTCATTCTCGTTGCCTTAGGTGTGTACTACAGTATCTTTTTAATGGACCGGTTCAATGAATACAACGAGCTGTCGGTAAAAGAGGCGATGATCCTATCGATGAAAAATATGGGCACAGTGATCTTATCTGCTGCTGTGATCCTTGGCGGTACCTTTGATGCGATGTATCCTTCTGGCGTCCTTTCGCTCTTGCAAATCGCTACAGTCGTTTTAACCGGATTGTTCCTTTACTCACTTGTACTTCTTCCGTTGTTCGTCCCGGTCATGGTAAAATTATTCGGGGATGCCAACTGGCTGCCTTTCAAAAGGAACTAACCGTGTGTAGATTTGTGACTAGGAGTGTGAGAGAACAATGGAACTTCACCTTGAATTCATCGAAGACAAAGTCGAGTTCTTTGAAGCTAGTGAACTTTCAAAATTGGAAACGATTATACAAGAAAAGATCGAACAGAACAAAGCCCTGTTACTGCGAGTACATCATGTATCACACCAAGTGACCATCGATCCATCGAGTGGGAGGCATTTATATTCAGCCGTCGTTCATTTCAGATACAAAGGCTGAAAAAGGATGTAGGAGTCGACAAAACCATGTCGGCTCCTTTTTTTCTACGGCTCAAGTCTGATTTTTAAATAGTGCCGAGGTTCGTTGTTTCATTTCTGAAACTGTCTTAATCTAAAACAAGGAAGAAATTGACAAACATCAATGAAAGTAGGTTTTATTATGAAAATGCTTTTTACAATCTTAATCATTGTTATAGGAGTCTATCTCCTATTCACCGAAACAAGATTCAAATGGTTCGGTTTTGCTGATGACAAGACCTTTTCAGAAACAGTGGATGATACAGAGCGGATTGATATCGATGTGTCTGGTGTAAACACAGAAATCATAATCGAAAACCGTGATGACTTAAGGGTGCAATTGAAAGGGAAAGGAAGCGTAGATGTGGATAGACGCGGTGATGATATCAATGTGAAGGCAAGAAGAGGCTGGTTCCATTGGTTTAGGTTTGATCGCTCCAAATTGACCATCCATATACCTGAAAAGTATAGTCAAGAAATGAATCTGGATAACGGCTCAGGGAATCTCTCATTTGCGGGACCCTCTGACCCCATTAAATTAAAATCCTTAGAAATCGATATGAATTCCGGAAATCTTAATCTTAAAAATATCCATGCAGAAAAGTTTACACATGATGGATCATCAGGAAATGTAGATATCAGTAATTTGAAAACTGAATCAGCTTCTTTCGATATCAGCTCCGGAAATGTAAAGGTGAAGAAATTTTCTGGCGCATTGACGGCTGACCTGTCCTCAGGGAATTTTAACGTTAAGATGGAAGAATTGACCGGTGATGTCGATGTCGAGATAAGTTCAGGTTCTGCAAATCTGGACCTGCCAAAAGAGGCTGACTTCAAGTTGAAAGGAAAAACGGGCAGTGGGCACATTCATTGTAACTTTCCTTTAAAAAACCAGACATCGGATCGAAAAGTCATTGAAGGCACACATGGTTCAGGAGAACATCTTATCGATCTAGCGGTGTCAAGCGGAAATATTAAAGTGCACTAACATATTTATGTGTTAAAGTTCATTGTTGATATTTTCCGGGCGATCCGCAAGCCTCCTCACCTTGCACAGGAGGTGCTGGCTTCGACGTTCACCACAGGACGTGGTAGTTTTTAGTCGTAGATCCTTAAATTGTAGGTCACTGCGGGGTCTTACCTAGATCACTTTTAAATGAAAATGACCCTAAGGAACCAACTATCCTTTGGGTCATTTCTTTTCATATTTCATTAATTAATTTGCTGCTCCAGGTTCTCGCGTGACAGAAGTCGGTTTCCAGCCTTCACCTTCCACCCATTCCAACATGACGACGTAAGGATTGTCTTTCTCTGCCGCCGTACTTACAATACCTTTTGAGGTAGTCGGCGACCCGCCATTTCCAATCCACCAGTATTCGATTTCATCAGGTGATAGACCAGTCGCATATTGAAGTGCTTTTTCTTTTTCTTTCCAATCGGTTGTCCCTTTTTCAAAACTGGATTGGTGTGCACCTTCCTGGACAGTTCCTACAGGCTCCCAATCACCATCTGGTCCAGCCGTTTCATCTTTATATGTTTTATAGCCTTCCTGATCTTCACTGCTTGAATCAGATGAATCCTCTTCTTTTACGGATGGTTCATCTTCCTGGGATTCGCTGTTAGTTTTATCTTCATTTTCCTTACTATCTTCATCCCCTGTTGCTTGTTTATCTGTGTTTTCATCATTGCTTGTATCGTCAGATTGTCCATTTGGATCTGATACCGAAGCGGAATTTTCTTGATTTGATTGTTCAGTTGCGGATTCATCATCACCAATTAGCATGGACACGCCGACGGCAAGGATCCCGATGAAGACGACACCGATCAATATATTCAATATAAGCGATTGCTTTTTATTTTTTTTTGTCCGTTCATATCTTGAGCTAGATGAAAAATTATCTCTCATGGTCTCCCCTCCAATTCTAAATATTATTCTACCACTCTACATAGATTCGATGAAGGATTAATTTTCATACCGTACAAAAAAATTTTGTTCGTTTAATAATGTGAATATTTGTAATTTTGAAACTAATTTTGTCGTTAAAGAGGATTTTCGCTATACCATGACCAATATATGTAATAAGGAGGGGTGAAGTATGAAGTTTACAACTTTTCATTCAGAAGAATGGAATCTTAAAACGTTTCATACGATCGGCTATCAAAAAGATACGCAAACATTACATGTCTGCTTACATGATGGTTCCACACTTGAAGTACTTGATGTATCTGAACAAAGGCTCTTTGAATTCATCCTTGCGCCTTACAAAGAACAGCATCTTCAGGACCATGTTCTCCCCAACCATGATGTTAAAGTCGTCCAAACCAAAGCATAACATATATTGCTCAGTCTGGTTGTTGTTGCCTTTCATACAACTGATGAACTATCTGCGCAAATGTCTTGTTCGTAGCAGTTTCTGTTTCAACTGAATCCAAGTCAACAACGGCCAGCGCATATTTTGGAGCATCAGCCGGAAAATAACCCACAAACCACTTGTTGTAAACCTTTTGATCCTTGTTCCCTTTTTCAGCTGTCCCGGATTTCCCGGCTACAGTCCAGGGTAATTCGTTAAAGGATACGTGTCCTGTGCCATTTGGATCCGTAACGACTCCTTTTAATAACTTTTGAAGCTTTTTGATGGTATAGCGAGATAAAGTTTCACCATCCATTTCTTTTTCCTCGAAATCGGCAAGTGTCGTCCCGTTCTTGTAGAGAACTGAATGGGCTGAGCGCACTTGTTTTTTTGTGCCTCCTCTTGCTATTGTCGCCATCATATTTGCAACAGAAAGGGGGGAAACCTTCACATTCAATTGTCCGATTGCGGTTTGGGCAATTCCACGGGGAACATGTTTGTCCTGTTCGTTATTCCATATTTTAGTTCGGTGCTCATCAGGAAAGTGCGTGAAGTCCTCTAAATGAAACACATCGCCTTTCCAACCAGCATAGTCTGCAATTCCTAATTTCCCGGTATATTCTTCTACAATATCCAGATCTTTTTCCATCATTTCATTAAGCAGCGTTGCAAATGTGTTGTTGCAACTCTGAAAAAAACTTTCTTCGAAAGAGAGATAGCCCAGATCACGTTGCTCTTCGCCGTCATTATACGTGTTTTGGCTGCAATTGAAGGTTCGTTCCGGATCGTTTGTAAGATGTTCCTCTTCAATCGCTGCTGCCGCCGTCACTATTTTAAAGACAGAGCCTGGGAAATGGGGAGTTAGCATCTGATTCTCCGTTCCATCAGCAAGCGGATTGTGTTTGGGCGGTAAAGGACGGCTAACCATAGCCAGAACATCACTGGACGCCACATCCAACAAAACAGCTCCGCCTTTCGTTATGCTGAATTCATCGATTGCATCTTCAAGAATTTGTTGCGCTACTGGATCCAATGTAGTTTTTAAAGAAACCGGATAAAATGGATTGGATGGTGCGGTATATTTAACGTCAAACCCGAAAAGCGGTTTACCAGATTGTTCAACATGGTAGATAAGCTTCGATTCCCCTTCTGAAATCAAGAATGGATCGAAAGCTTCTTGTACTCCGTTGACACCGACCTTTGTGGATTGGCTTATCAGTCCTTTCTCGATACGTTCAGGGTACTTGTTACGTATCGTTTCAGGACTCTCTCGAATAGAACCAATGAAATGCCTCGCAAACGTGCTTTCCTCATTGGTTGAGAGCATTTGGCCAAAAGCTCCCTGAATCCTCAATTCATTCACTTCATCGACTGTTTCGCCATTTATATCTTTATTTTTTATGACAAGTGGATCTTTACGGTTCTCTAACTGGCTTTTCAATTCAAAGGTGGACCGACCTATAATCTGACCAATCTTCTTAAGGGCTTTTTCATTCTCTTTTAAAAAAGGAAAAAGGATAACGGAAGGCTCATGTACTTTTAATAAAAGATTCCCGTAACGGTCCTCCATTTTCCCTCTTCCATCGTCTAGAGCGATCGAGTGGATCCGTTGCTTCACACTTTCTTCAACAAGGTTTACTTGGTATTTTGAGAAAGAGTGTGTATCAATCAATTGGATAAAAGCAAGCCTGCCGATCAGCAAAGCAAATATCAGACTGAGTAAAATCAGGAAATGATAAATTCTCTTCGGAATGTTCATGGGAACCCACCTCATCAACATTCTCACCTGAAACTGCTTTTTTTAAAACAAATTTTTAAGGAGTGAGTGGACACAGGGTCGGCTATTTGTGACAAAATACCCTTTTCAAGTGGTAGCTCCACTGAATAAATCAAAAGCGGAATCGCCCTGTTGAGCCACGTAGATCACTGGAAGGCCGACAAGGGAAGCTCGAACCAAACAAAAAGGTTCTGCGTGGGTTTTCACTTTCTTTCCTAATTAAAAAACCCGTTCATCTACTCGATAAACGGGTCAATCCTTTAATTAGCCTACTTCTACGATGCGTACGTTCATTTCCCCGCCTGGCGTTTGTACGGCTACTTCATCGCCGACTGTACGGCCTAACAGGCTCTTAGCCATCGGTGAATCATTAGAAATCTTACCTTCGAATGGATCTGCTTCTGCACTGCCGACAATAGTATACGATTCTTCCTCCCCATCAGGTAATTCGATGAATTTTACTGACTTACCAATAGAGACAACGTTAGGATTTTGATTTTGCTCTTCAATGATTTCGGCATTCCGGACCATCTTTTCGAGCTGTTGGATACGCGCTTCAACGAAAGCCTGTTCATCCTTAGCTGCATCGTATTCAGAGTTCTCTGATAAATCTCCAAAACTTCTCGCCACTTTAATACGTTCGACAACCTCTTTACGCTTTTCCGTTTTTAAGTATTCTAATTCATTTTCGAGTTTCTGCTTTCCCTCTTCTGTCATGTAATGTTTCTTTTCTTCTGCCATTATGTGCTCACTCCTCTAAAACCTTCTCGTTACCGACTAGTATATGCATACAAACAAAAGACGTATTAATAAAAAATGTAAGCGTAAACATTGTGCGCTACAAGTTGAAAATCTTCACCTCATATCGAAAACAGAGGTAAACTGATCCCCTGTCATGGTTTTAATATTTCTTTCGTTTCCAAAATTGTTTTGATTTTCGTTACCATCAGATCGATCGCTACTCGGTTTTGACCACCTTCAGGAATTATGATATCAGCATAACGCTTCGTCGGTTCAATAAATTGATTATGCATCGGACGAACTACCGTTGTATATTGATCGATTACAGAGTCGATGGTACGTCTCCGTTCATTGATATCACGAAGTAGACGTCTGATGATGCGGACGTCTGCATCAGTATCAACGTATAATTTTATATCCATCAACTCACGCAACCGTTCGTCCTCTAAAATAAGTATACCTTCTAATATAATAACATCTTTTGGTTCAATTGGAATTATTTTATCACTTCTTGTGTGCGCTGTATAGTCATAAACCGGTTTTTCAATGGACTGGTTGTTTCGGAGCAGTTCGATATGTTGGATCAGCAAATCATTATCGAATGCAAGTGGATGATCGTAATTCGTTTCGAGCCTCTCTTCCATTGATTTATCGGATTGATCTTTATAGTATGCATCCTGTTCAAGGATTAAAATCGATTGATCAGCAAACTGTCTGAAAATCTCTTTTGCTACAGTCGTCTTTCCAGAGCCTGAACCTCCGGCAACGCCTATTACAACTGGTTTCTTACCCATGCTTCTTCCCCTTCATTCCTTTACTTTATCTTTTAAAATACTAATCGCCATTCCATCACCAACCGGTAGTATTGTCGTATGGAAGGTATGCTGATCCATCAAGAATTCATTGTAATCTCGAATTTTATCAGTCAGCTTACGAAATCTTCTCGACTCGATTTCCTCATTTCCTTTCGCGACGAATCCTCTGAACAAAACATTATCGGTTATAATTACCCCGCCTGGGACGAGCATGCTCTCAAACATCTGGAAAAAACGTTTGTATTGTCCTTTTGCAGCATCTATAAAAATAAAATCATATGGTCCTGCCTCTTCTATTTGGGGTACCATTTCAAGTGCATCCCCCTCAATCACATGTATGGAATTCTGTAATTCCATTTCAATAATGTTGTCGATGGCTTTGCTAAACCGCTCTGGGTCCCGTTCAACTGTAATGACGTGGCTGTCCGGAACAGCTTGTACCATTCGGATCGCCGAATAACCGATCGCAGTCCCGATTTCTAAAATGCGTTTTGGTTTATGAAGTCGCATGACTTGCAAAAGAGCTTCCATCCCGATCAAATCCATGATTGGAACGTTCCCTTCCTGTGCCTGTTGCTCCATATGTAGAATTTCGTGTTGTCTCCCAGGGATCAGTCCCTCTAAATAGAATTTCAATTCTTCAGAAATCATGTGGAAGCCTCCTCTTAACCCGGTCTATTTTAACATAAGAAAAGAGGGAATGCGAGTCAATCCCATCCCCCCTAATTTCCTGTATCATTTATTATCTTTATTTGCCAGGTCACGCCACTCCTGGATATACTTTTCTTTAATCTTATTATGTTCGTCCAATGTTTTTGCATAAAGAACTTCGCCATTCGGGCGTGCAAAAAAATAATAGTTCGGATTCGGCTCTGGATTCACCGCTGCATTGATCGCTGATTCTCCAGGTGCAGAAATCGGTCCAATCGGTAAACCGGATTCATGATACGTATTGTATGGTGACTCAACTTCTGTGTCTTTATAGGTCACTGTTATTTTAGACTGTTGTTGCGCATAGGTCACCGTCACATCCGATTGGAGAGGCATTCCCTCTGCCAGACGGTTATAGAAGACACCAGACACTTTAAAGCGGTCTTCTTTTTCTTTGGCTTCTTCTTCAATGATTGAAGCCAGCGTCAGTATCTGATGGGTAGTATAACCTGAATCTTGTATATCTGCCTGGTAGGACGTGACGATTTTACTCATTTTTCGGACCATGGATTCAATGATGGATTCTAATGAAGGACTTTTTTCATAGAATTCATATGTCGCCGGAAAAAGATAGCCCTCAAGCGGCCAAATCACCTTTTCATCTAATATCTTTTCATCCAAGATTGGATATTGGACCATTAATGATTCTATGAACTTCTTGTCTTTCATTTTTTCTTGTACTTCTTCCTCTGTGTAATCCGTTTGTGCGGCAATTCTTTCTGCCACTTCGTTTATCCGTAACCCTTCTGGAATACGGACAACCATTTCAGCTTGCTTATATACTTTCCCGTCTTTCAAGGAATTGATGATATCTTTCATTTCCATAGCTTGGGTCAATTCATAATTCCCGGCTTGAAAATCATCTTCATTTTTATATTTAACATAATATTTGAATACAAGGGCACTTTTGATGACACCGCTCTCTTCTAATTTTTTAGCGATTCCCCCTGTTGAAGTTCCGATCGGTATTTCTACTTCTACTGGCTTATCATTGGTAGCATTGACTGGTTCCAACGCACCTTTAATATATACATAGCCACCGATCCCAACGCCTACGATCGAAAAAACAAAGAGCGTGAGCACGATGAAGACAACACGTCTTACTATCTTTGCCTCCTGATTACGGCGCACGATCGTTTCTTGATCAAGATTTGGTTGAAGCACCTAAATATCCCCCCTCTAATACATCTTTTCTATTATACTATAAGTTAGTATTAATTCGGCTTAAATTCGTCAATTTTTTTAGTTTTTGTCAAATTAAGGGTATGGGTTAAAGTCATGTTCTATGTAAAAAAAGCTCTGTTATTCTTTATTTTTGATTTCTACGAAATTCACTCACTTTCCGCGGGAGAAAGAAAAGCGGAAGCGACCCGCCGAGTCACACGTAGGTCACTGGAAAACGCTGCGGGGTCTCGCCTGGCTCGCTTTTCCCGCAGGAGTGTCATGAATTTCGCTAAAAGAAATTTTCTATAAGAAATCAACGACAAAGCCAAAAGATAAAGAAAACTTGGCAAAGCCAAGCCTTAGGCGAAGTCTGAGCCTTAGTTGCTCTTTATATTGAAGAAATACTTTCTTTAAATGTAAAAAAGACTGACCACATTTGTGGTCAGCCCAAACATCGTTTTGTTTATAATTCTTCGGATTCTTGGAAAGTGTTCAACATTTCTTCAACCATATCCCATTCTTGATCGGATTCGATCGGAAATAGCTCGATATCGTCATCTTTTTCGCCTTTATCCTCATAACGGAATGCAAAAACCTCAACATCCTCTTCATCCTCGCCAGTTTCCGCCGGAACAAGTACCATATAGGAATGTTCTTTTTCGTCGATATCAAATGTAAAGAGAACCTCAAATAAGTGTTCTTCTCCATTTTCATCCGGGATAATAATACGCTCTTTTTCTTCCTCTGGCATTTTTAAGCACCTCTTTTTTAGTTAGCTGCTGGGCTGTCTAGAAAGCTCTGTAAAATAAGCACAGCTGCCATTTTATCAATGACCCCTTTTCGCTTTTTACGGCTGACATCCGCTTCGATGAGCATCCGTTCCGCCGCAGCCGTGGTCAATCGTTCATCCCACAGCACTGTGGATATTTTTAATGTGTCCTCAATCTGCCGGGCGAATTCTTGACACATTTCTCCACTCGGACCGATTGTACCATTCATATTCTTCGGCAGACCGACCACGATTGTGTCGACTTCATGTTTCTCGGCAAGTTCCTTCACATACTGCAAATCCTGGTCGATGTCTCCCTTACGCCGGTATGTCTCGATTCCTTGTGCCGTCCATCCAAATGCATCACTTAATGCGATGCCTATTGTTTTTGTACCGACGTCTAATCCTAGTTTTCGCATAAGTTGTGATTATCGCTCACTTTCCTGGTGTTGTGCCAAATAGGATTTTACGAGTTCCTCAATCAATTCATCCCGTTCAATTTTTCGGATTTTGCTTCTGGCATCATTATGGCGAGGAATATAAGCTGGATCGCCTGATAAAAGGTATCCTACGATCTGGTTGATCGGATTGTATCCTTTTTCTTGCAGTGAGTCGTATACTGACAACAAAACATGCTTGACGTTCGCATCCATCGAGTCGTCTTGAAAATTGAACTTTACCGTCTTGTCAAATGAGCTCATCTTGACACCTCTCTTTAGCGTTTGATTGGGAAACCTCTGCTTTTCTACCTTCATTGTACATTATACATACAGGTTTAGGAAATGGATTTGACCAATTCGTAAACATAATTTAATGCGTCTTCCAGCTTTTCAGGTTGTTTCCCACCAGCTTGAGCCATGTCTGGTCGTCCACCTCCGCCACCTCCGCAACGGGTGGCTACTTCTTTTACAATTTTACCTGCATGATAGCCTTCTTTCGTTAAATTTTCCGTAACTCCTGCAACAATATTCACTTTTTCATTATGAGCAGAGCCAAGGACAACCACACCACTTCCGATTTTGTTTTTCAAATCATCGACAATCGAACGCAAATTGTTCATATCACTTGCAGAAACTTTTTTAGCCAATACTTTTACACCATTGATTTCTTCAGCATGATCCATCAGCGAACCAGCTTCAATATTCGCAAGTTTCCCTTTCAGTGATTCATTTTCTCTTTGCAAATCTTTAATTTGGGATTGAATTGCCCCGACTTTTGCTGGTACATCATTCAAATTTGCTTTTAAAGCTTCCGCAGTATCCTTCAGGATTTGTACTTGTCCTGTCATATGGCGGTATGCACCTTCACTTGTGACGGCTTCGATCCTGCGTGTCCCAGCACCAATACCTGTTTCGGCTATGATTTTGAACAACCCGATTTCTGCCGTATTTGCAACGTGGCAACCACCACAAAGTTCAAGACTGTAATCGCCAACTTTTACGACACGTACTTCACTTCCGTATTTTTCACCGAAAAGCGCCATTGCTCCCATCGCCTTGGCTTCTTCAATCGGCTTGACCATTTTTTCTACAGGAATCGTACTCCAGATTTTTTCATTGACGACCGATTCGATCTTTTCCAATTCCTCTGGACTGATCTGATTGAAGTGTGAGAAGTCAAACCGCAAACGATTCGGAGTCACGAGCGAACCAGCTTGATTGACATGTTTACCTAGGACATCTTTAAGAGCCTGATGCAGCAGATGAGTTGCGGTATGGTTTTTGATGATACCGGCACGGCTGATTTCATTGACAGTTGCTTCAATCGTATCATCCACTTTCAATTCACCTTTTTCAATATAGACCGTATGGAGGTTTTGGCCGTTCGGTGCTTTTTGGACATCTTTAACGACAGCAAGCACCTTGTCATTTTCCAATGTTCCCTTATCAGCAATCTGCCCCCCGCTCTCTGCATAAAACGGTGTATGTTCAAGAATGACGAGAACTTCTTCACCAGCTTCTGCTTTACTGACTACATCGCTTCCTTTTACAATCACACTTACCTTGGAGGAACCATGAAGATGGTCATAACCGATGAATTCACTCGCTGTTTTGATATCACTTAGAACCCCGCTTTGGACTTGCATGGATCCTGTGTCTTGCCGAGCCGAACGTGCACGCTCCCGCTGGGCTTCCATTTCGATCTCGAATTGTTCGCGACTGACTTTCAAGCCCTCCTCTTCCACATATTCTTCCGTTAATTCGAAAGGAAATCCATACGTATCATATAATTTGAAAGCGTCTGATCCTGAAAGTTCATTTTTCCCGATCTCTTTTGCATTTTTCATCATTTCGGATAGAATCGCCAAGCCTTCATTGATGGTTTCATGGAACCGTTCTTCCTCATTTTTGACCACTTTTTGGATGAAATCTGAATTTTCTAGGACGTTCGGATAGAAATCTTTCATGACCTCAGCTACGACAGGAACAAGTTCAAACATGAACGGTTTACTGATGTTCAATTGTTTAGCAAATCGGATCGCTCTCCGGATAAGACGTCGTAATACATAGCCCCGCCCTTCGTTTGAAGGTAATGCCCCGTCTGCTACTGCAAATGTGACTGTGCGGATATGGTCAGCAATTACTTTGAAGGCAGTATCATGCTCGGAGTCTTTCCCGTATTCGATCCCTGAAATTTTTTCCGTTGCTTCAATCATTGGCATGAACAAGTCTGTTTCATAGTTCGTTGGCGCATCCTGCAGTGCACAAATGACCCGTTCAAGCCCCATTCCGGTATCGATGTTTTTCTTAGGCAGCGGTGTATAGCTTCCATCAGGATTATGATTATATTGGGAAAATACAAGGTTCCAGATTTCTAGGTGACGTTCGTTTTCACCACCTGGGAAAAGTTCAGGATCATTCGGGTCATTTCCGTATTTCTCACCACGGTCATAAAAGATCTCCGTATTCGGTCCACTCGGTCCTTCACCGATATCCCAGAAATTTTCCTCTAAACGGATGATCTTTTCCTTCGGAAGGCCGATTTCGTTATGCCAGATGTCGTGTGCTTCATCATCCTCTGGGTGGATCGTTACTGCAAGTTTTTTAGGATCGATTCCGAGCCATCTTTCGTCAGTCAAAAATTCCCAAGCCCAATGGATCGCTTCTTTTTTGAAGTAATCCCCGATAGAAAAGTTTCCAAGCATTTCGAAGAATGTATGGTGTCGGGCCGTTTTCCCTACATTCTCGATATCATTTGTACGTATGGATTTCTGTGCATTGACGATACGTGGGTTTTCTGGAACCACACGGCCATCAAAGTATTTCTTTAACGTTGCAACCCCGCTGTTGATCCATAGTAATGAAGGGTCTTCATGTGGGACAAGGGATGCACTTGGTTCGACCTTATGTCCTTTTTCTTTGAAGAAATCCAAATACATTTGTCTTACATCAGCTGAAGTCAGTGTTTTCATCATTGATTCCCTCCTATTTTCGTTTTGAAATCGAATCAGCTTTTTTAGGCAAACAAAAAACTCTCATCCTCAAAACAGGGACGAGAGTTATCACGCGGTACCACCCTGGTTATGAATACAAATGTGCATTCATCACCTCGACACATTAACGGTGTGCGCCGGCAGGGTTTGCCTGCATTCCGGATCAGCGTTCAGTCAATCTTCATCCAGAACCTCTCTCAGCCTGGGAGGTTCTTCTCTGCAAGGAAGGGCTTTGACTTACTCATTCCATCATCACTTTACATATACATGTTCTGCTGTCGTTAATTATAGACTTTAATTTTCAGCATTGTCAACATTTCTAAAATGTTCTCTTGCATGGTGGAAGATGACTTTTCCAACTGCAAACAACGGAACAGCAAGCAATAACCCGACGATCCCTCCGATTTCCCCACCGATCAAGAGGGCAAAAATGATTCCGATCGGATGGATGTGCAATGTTTTACCGACGATCAACGGTCCAAGGATATTTCCTTCGATGAATTGAAGGATGATGATGATTCCTATGACGATCAATAGTTTATTGACTGAAATCGTAGCAGCAATCAAGGCAACAGGCACGGCCCCTAAGATAGGCCCGAAATAAGGAATGAAATCCGTGACACCAATGATGATGCCAAGAATGATTGGATAAGGGATCCCCACTATCCAGAACGAGGCGATTCCGAGTACAGCCAATATACAAGCTACTGTCAATTGGCCCCGTATGTAGTTCCCCAACGACACATCAATATCATCAATGATCTTCTTTCCCGGTTCCTGCCACTTTTTCGGCGTTATGTTCCACATTGCCCTGCTAATCCCTTTGAAATCTTTAAGCATATAAAAAACGAGGAAAGGAATGACGACCCATGCGAACAGATTACGCCAGAATCCCTTAATCGTTCCGAGTACACCAGCAATCAATCCTTTCAAGTACTTCTCTATCGAGTTCAGCGTCTTTTCAAACTCGATATGAACAGCTTCCGGGAGATTGTCGGTATGTTCGTAAAATTCCATGACCCAGGTGCGATAGGTTTCCGATAAATAAGGCAATTGGTCACTCAGATCCTTCAGTTGGCCAATCAGATAAGGCACACTTTTAAAAAGCAGGAATCCTATACCTCCAAAAAAGGTAAGATAAATGATCAAAATAGCAATTGATCGTGGAATCCCCCTTCTATGAATCCACTCTACGATAGGATGTAAGAGATACGTGATGAAGAGTGCAATGAAAAAAGGCAGGAATACTACAAGGAGGATATCAAGGATCGGATCCCAAAAAGGTTTCAGTTTCATGAGGACAAAGGCACATAATAAAACCAATAAGACTATCCCAAGCCTTACCAGTGCTTCAATTGTAAAAAGTTTCTTCATAAGCGCCACCGGATCTCTTCCCAATATTCTCGTACCTTTAACGTACGCTTAAATGAACACCCTATTCATCTCCATGAAGAAAACTTGTCAAAAGCAGGCCTATAAGCATATTAGCCTTAAAAGCATTTAATTAGGCTCTGTTCTTCTTTTATATTGATTTTTAGCGGAATTCACTCCCTTTCCGTTCGGGCGAAAGAAAAGTGGAAGCGACCCGCCTAGTCAGTAGGTCGCTGCGGGGTCTCGCCTGGCTCGCTTTCCCGCAGGAGTGTCGTGAATTTCCCTGTGAAACTTTTCTTATCAACATTAAAATTATATTTTAACAAAGCTAAAGTAAAAAGAACTGACATTCAATTGAACGCCAGTCCTCATCAAGAAATCGCTTTAGCAATTCTTTTGCGAAACCGTTTCATCTTCCTACCCGAAAACAAACGATTTCTCCTCATGTCTTTTCCGTATAATGATTTGATAAAATAGGCGCCGGCACAGGTCGTTGCTATAGTCATGATTGTACGATTCACCATTTAACACCATCCCAGTTTGAAGTTACATCGAAATACTTAGATCGTCATCATCGAACAGATCATCTAAAGAAGTCAAACTGCCGTCTTCCTCGACTTGATTGAGAGCAAGCTTGCCATCAACAGCTGTCAGTTCGATGAAACATCCCCAACAATAATATTGATCAACCCCGATTTTGCCTAAATCTTTGCACTGGCAGTTGGGACATCTCATGTTCGTTCCTCCTCTTGAATAAATCAAAAAGTGCTACGAATAGGATGTCCCGCTTTATCTTATTTTATACGCTACTGCTTAGACCCGTTGATGAGAGAGGTTTCAACTGTTTCTCTTATTTTTTTGCTGAGATGGGAATTTCGATTCCCTGAGTCATTTTGTTGTACTGCTCTTTCCAACGCATCCATTTCACCACAAAGGATCAAATATTCTTTGCTTCTCGTCACTGCAGTGTAAATCAAATTTCGCCGCAG
This sequence comes from Alkalihalobacillus sp. YIM B00296, assembly GCF_020179385.1. GTDB lineage: Bacteria > Bacillota > Bacilli > Bacillales > Fictibacillaceae > Pseudalkalibacillus. The sequence continues at coordinate 51,387 of NZ_JAIBLJ010000002.1, forward strand.
CATCCGGTAATACGCTTTTACAATCGGCAATACGACGATCGGGAATTCGCTCCCTTGCGATTTATGGATAGAACAGCAATAGGCATGGGTGATCTGGTTGAGGTCCGTCTTTTTGAACGTCACTTCAATACCGTCAAAAGAGATGATGATCTGATCTTCTTTATCAGCCGTTTCTTTTGCATAGATGATCGAGACGATTTCTCCGATATCCCCATTGAAAATCTGCTCTTCTGGTACATTGACAAGCTGGAGAACTTTATCGCCAACACGGTAAATCGATTGAAAATACTCGATTTCTTTTTTCTGTTCATGGGGAGGATTGAACATGGCCTGTAATTCTTTGTTAAGTTCATCTATTCCAGCACGCCCTCTGTACATCGGCGCTAAAACTTGGACATCCTTTGCTGTGTATCCTTTTGTCATAGCGCTTTTACAAACTTGGAGGACCGCTTTTGTAACTTGATCCTGAGAACACGGAAAAAAGCGGCGGTCGTATTGGGGATCTCTGAGATCCTCTGGCAGAGCACCTTTCTTCATTTCGTGAGCCAACTGTACAATGGTAGATCCTTTTGCTTGCCGATAAATTTCATCAAGCCTAACGGTCGGTATAACTTTTGAATTGATGAAATCCTTCAGGACCTGTCCTGGACTCACCGAGGGAAGCTGGTCTTCATCGCCAACCATGATCACCTGGATCTCTTCAGGTAAAGCATCAAATAAACGATACGCTAGACGGACATCGACCATGGACATTTCATCGATTATCAAAAGCCGCCCGGCAATCGGATTTTCTTCATGATGTTCAAATCCACTGCCACCTTTCCAACCAAGCAAGCGATGGATCGTAACTGCCGGGAGTCCGGTTGATTCACTCATCCGTTTTGCAGCACGTCCGGTCGGCGCGACTAGTAGGAAGGGAAATTCGTCATCTTTGTACTGCTGTATATCCAATGAAAGGCCATGAATTTCGGCGTATGTTTCAATGATGCCTTTAATGACTGTCGTTTTTCCAGTACCCGGTCCCCCCGTCAAAATCATCATTGGGGAAATAAGCGCCTTATAAATCGCATCCTTCTGAGCTCCTGCATATTCGATTCCCTGGTTTTCTTCAAGCGCACCGAGTGCATTGTAAAAGTCCGACAGTTCTATACGGTCATATTCGTCCTGTTTCAATAAACGTTCAAGCTTTTGGATCAAACCATACTCTGCAAAATAAAGAGGAGGGAGATAAGCGTTTTCATCCTTGATGATCACTTTCCCGTCACTGTGTAAAGAAACAATCTCACTGTAAAAATCCATTTCAATGTCCCGCGGATTATTAAAGAGCAACTTTTTTGTTTCTTCTATCAGTTCTTCAACTTCTAGGTACGTATGTCCGTGCTGGTTGCAGAGTTCTTTTAGGTTATAGAGAAGACCAGCTTGAACACGCTCTGAAGAAGTTTTCTCGATCCCTAAAGCATTCCCTAGTTCATCTGCTCTTCGAAAACCGATTCCGTCTATATCATAAATCAGTTGATAGGGATTCGACTGGATGACTGAAATGGCTTCTTCTTTATAAGACTGGTAGATTTTCATTGCAATGGCTGGACCGATCCCGTAGCGATGCAATGTACTCAGTAGCTGCTCAAGACCCTGATGTTCCATCAACGTTTCATGTATAGTCCTTGCTCGTTCTTCCGATAAATCCTCGACTTTATTCAAAACTTCAGGATCCTCGATGATTTTTGAAAAAGCATCTTCACCAAGGGTACGGATGACCTTTTCCGCGGTCTTTTTCCCAATTCCATGGAACAGATCACTGGAAAGGTATTGAACCATACCATCCTCAGTCCGAGGCAGATCTTTCCTGTAAAATTCCACGACAAACTGTTTCCCGTATTTTGGATGGTCCTTCACATCCCCCCAGAAGATATACGTCTCTTCTTCCATCAATACAGGAAATGTGCCTACCATGATCATTTCTTTTTCTATCCTGTCTAAATTGGATTCCTTTGTTGATACTTTTAATACCGAATAAAAAGTATCATTATTTTGATAGATGACGTGAAGGATAGAACCTTTCACATATCGTTTTTCATCTGTTTTTAAATCAAAATGGCCTTGTAACTCCATTATTTCGCCCCGCTACTTTTTGGTTTCAGTGGACTCTTGTAATTCATTGATTTTCTTGATCCCATTATGTGAAAGCAAATGATCGTTTTGACATTCAATCGCTTTGTTGAACATCCCTTTTGCTTTATGGAGATTTTCTTTGTACAAATATGCTACACCAAGATTATAGTAAGCGTCTGCATGGGTTGTATCAAGCTCGATGACATTCTCTAATGCTGTAATGGCTTGCTCGAACAGATTCAGCTTTCCTAGCGTCATTCCATATTGAAACCATGCTTCAGCGTCTTGGTCGTTCTTTTCTGCCGCTGATTGGAAATGCGGAAGTGCACGCTTGATGTCCCCTAATTGTGAGAAACTCATCCCTAGCATAAAGTGTGAATCTCCATCGGATAGGCCTTTCTTGACCGCCTCCTGAAACAGGTCAAGTGCATCGTCATACTGCTCAAGCTTATAAAAAATGACACCTGCCCCATAATAGGCAGCAGCCATTGATTCATCCAGAGAGATGGCTTTATCGAAAAAGCCCATCGCTTTTTCATATTCGCCTACCAGCTCCAGCAAGTTTCCGAAGTTCACATAAATAACCGGATCGTCCGGCTGTTCTTCAAGAGCACTATGGAAAGCCTTCGCTGCTTCTTCGTATTTTCCTTCTTTCATCAATTGAATTCCGAGTTTATTCTTTTCAGCCATCGTAAGACTCCTTTTAATCTACTGGGAAGTTTTGAATAAAATCAGTTCGTTCCGGGTTCAAAACCGATTTTTTATGCTCAAAAGCGGAAATATCCGCTTTTTTCTTTATTGAAGCCAATCTTTTCAGGTGTCTGAACGGTAATTGCACGATTTTGAAATGCATTTGTACGGAAATAAAAATAATTGCACGATTTCAAAGAATGATTGCACGGCTTGAAGATTGGATTAAGCCAAGTCAAAACGAATTGAATCAATGATCCTGTAATTGCACGAATCGGTCGGGAATTGCAACCAATGAATCAATATGTCGAAATCCAAATGGAAAGGACCTTGTCAAACTTCCATTTGAAAAGGTCCACTCCTGTCCATGCTCATTTTACAAATAAGAAATCTCTTCTTCTTTTTTGTAGACTTTATCGATCGTCCCTCCGCCAAGGCATACGTCTCCATCATAAAAGACGACGGCTTGGCCAGGAGTGATCGCGCGTTGTGGTTCATCAAAGATCACATCATATGTCCCGTCTTCAGTCTTTCGGACAGTCACAGCACGATCCGGCTGACGGTATCTGAACTTCGCCGTGCACTTTATCTCTTCTGGCATCTCTTCACCAGTCATCCAGCTAACCTTTGTTGCATTAAGCTTATCCGAATAGAGGAGTTCATTGTGGAATCCTTGTTCAACAAATAAGACATTCTTCTCTATATCTTTTCCGACAACGAACCAAGGATCACCGTCGCCGCCAATGCCAAGTCCGTGGCGTTGACCGATCGTATAATACATGAGGCCGTCATGCTTTCCTTTCACCTCATCGGATAGCGTCTGCATCTCACCAGGTTGTGCCGGAAGATATTGACTGAGGAACTCTTTGAAGTTCCGCTCTCCGATAAAGCAGATACCTGTGCTATCTTTTTTCTTGGCGGTCGCCAGGTTCGCTTTTTCAGCCATTTCCCTGATTTCCGGCTTTTTATATTCACCGATCGGAAACATGACTCTTGAAATTTGATCCTGGCTGAGTTGATTCAAGAAATACGTCTGATCTTTGTTGTCGTCTACACCGCGGAGCATGACTTTTTCTCCGTTACGTTCCTCGATCCTTGCATAATGGCCTGTGGCAACATAATCCGCTCCAAGGCTCATCGCATGATCGAGGAAAGCCTTGAACTTGATTTCTTTGTTGCACATAACATCAGGGTTTGGCGTACGCCCTGCTTTATATTCTTCAAGGAAATAGGAGAACACTTTATCCCAATATTGCTTTTCGAAATTCACAGCATAATAGGGAATGTCGAGTTGATTACAGACACGGATGACATCTTCATAATCCTCGGTAGCCGTACATACACCATTTTCATCGGTATCATCCCAGTTTTTCATAAAAATCCCGATCACATCATACCCTTGTTCCTTTAAAAGCAATGCCGCTACTGAAGAGTCGACCCCTCCTGACATTCCAACGACAACACGTGTATCTTCAGGTCTTTTTTCCATTGATCTCACCTCCAAATCAAATCACATTGATATCAATCGACTAACAATCCGGACTGTCTCTTTGGCTGCCCGTTCGATTTCTTCCATCGTATTGCCATGACCAAAGCTGAATCGGATTGCTGAAGTCATGCGCTCATGATCGTCAAACATCGCCGCTAGTACATGGGAAGGTTCGATCGAACCCGCAGTACAAGCAGAGCCGCTTGATGCTGCAATTCCAGCCAAGTCCAGGTTCACAAGCATAGCTTCAACATTCGTACCTGGAAAACTCACATTCAATACATGCGGAAGCGAATGATTGATTGATCCGTTCAATATATACTCAATACCTTCCCCGTCAATAATTTCAAGCATCCTCTTTTTCATATTCAGAAGCTGTTCATGACGGCCGATCTTCTCTTCCTGGATCAACTCGACCGCTTTTTTCATGCCCATGATGCCCGGTACATTTTCTGTGCCCGCTCTTCTTTTACGTTCCTGCTCGCCACCGAACGCTCTCGGTTCTAGCCATTGACCTTCACGTACATATAAGAACCCATTCCCTTTAGGACCATTGATTTTATGGGCAGACACCGATAATAGATCAATCCCTAAATGCTTCACATCAATGGCGACACTTCCATATGCTTGTACCGCATCCGTATGGAAAAGTACTCCTTTTTCACTCGTAACCTTTCCGATCTCTTCAATTGGCTGTAGGGTACCCACTTCGTTATTTCCATACATGATGGTTACAAGGATCGTATCATCACGGATCGCATCCACAACTTGCTGAGGATCAATTCTCCCCTCTTCATCGGCAGAAAGATACGTCACTTCAAACCCGTTCTCTTCTAGATATTGAACAGCATGTAAAACTGCATGATGTTCAACCTTCGATGTGATCATATGCTTCCCTTTCTCCTGTAGCGCGAGCGCTGTTCCAATGATCGCCATATTATCGGATTCGGTTCCACCGCTCGTAAAAATAATTTCCTTGAAATTGGCATTGATGCTCGAAGCGATCACCCTTCTTGCTTCATCTAATGCTTGTCTTGTATTACGGCCGAATTGATGGATGCTCGAAGGGTTTCCGTATTGTGTTGTAAAGTATGGAACCATCGCTTCAACAACTTCCGCCCGCGTAGGAGAGGTTGCAGCATGATCCAAATAAATCGCACTCATAAAAATCACCTGTATTGTAATGTTCACATTCTCCGGAACATTTACTTTTATTTTAAAATCACTCAGCTAAAACCGTCACGTCTATGACAACGTCGAACCTAGTACATCCTGTACGTCGGAGGGCCGAAAAAGCCGAATTACGATCACTGCCTAAAACCGTTACGTCCTGTAACAACGGCAGTACTAACACGTCCTGTGTGTCGGAAGTACGACGTTTGTCAATTGTTCGCTTTTGAACTCCCATTAAATATAGAACATGTAAGACTCCTGATCATCTTCCCCACCACTATAAGAAGCCAACTCCTCAAGAGTGGTGCTGTCAAGGACTTCTTTCACCGCATCGCGGATTTTGATCCAGAGGTCCCTTTTTGCTGGTTCTTCGTCATCCAGGATTTCAACAGGGGTGATCGGACCTTCGAGTACACGGATGATATCTCCTGCTGTTATATTCTCCGAATCCCGCGCCAAAGTATACCCACCGTATGCCCCACGTACACTTTTCACTAACCCTGCATTACGGAGCGGACCAACCAACTGTTCGAGATAGTGCTCGGATAATCCGTGGTCTTTTGCAATTGATTTGAGGGAGATTGGCCCTTCACCATGTTTCTTTGCCAATGCCATCATGATGGTCAATCCGTAACGTCCCTTAGTTGAAATTTTCATAATATCCTCCTCGATTGACAACTCTATTACATCCAAAAGATCAGCTATACCTCTATCGTATCCTATAATTCCATGATTTAACTTGAGCGGTTTTTGTTTCTCCTATTATCTGTATCTGAATTTTTTACCTATGACATTATAGCACGAATAAGGTTCTTCTTGCATTGAATCGAGTCGTATAGTATCGTTCAGTTGAATTGATACAACGGATTCGAAGAGATAGTCCCTGAAAGGACGTGGAAATATGGATCTATTCGATGTGTCTATGGAAGATGGACCAAAAGGGAAACCTCTTGCTGACCGGATGAGGCCAAGAAACCTGGATGAGTTCATCGGACAGGAACATATTGTCGGAAAAGGCAAACTGCTCAGGCGGGCAATTGAAGCCGATCAGTTATCAGCAATGATTTTTTTCGGACCCCCTGGTACTGGGAAAACAACCCTGTCAAAGATTATAGCGAATACGACAGCAGCCCATTTTGAACAAATCAACGCGGTCACTTCTGGTGTAGCAGATATCCGTACCATTACGACCCAGGCAAGGGAACGGTTGAAGATGGAAGACCAAAAAACCTTATTGTTCATAGATGAAATCCACCGTTTCAATAAAAGCCAACAGGATGCCCTTCTACCATATGTAGAGGATGGAACGATCATCCTGATTGGTGCCACCACAGAAAGTCCGATGTTCGAAATCAATAGGGCTCTATTATCGCGATCAAGATTGTTCCGTTTCGAACCGCTGACAGAAGAGCATACAAAAAAAGTAGTGGAAACAGCGATCAAGGATCCTGACAGAGGGTTCGGCAATCATTCGATCAAGGCCGAGGAAGAAGCCCTTGACCATCTGGTTGATGTAGCCGGCGGAGATGCGCGTACAGCATTGAATGCACTAGAACTAGCTGTTCTGACGACTCCCCCTGATTCAGAAGGAAATATTCATATTACATTGGAGATTGCAGAAGAATCGATTCAACAGCGTGTCCTGCAATACGATAAACAAGGGGACAATCATTATGATACGATTTCAGCCTTCATTAAAAGTATCCGGGGGTCGGATCCTGATGCCACGCTTTACTGGCTCGCAAAAATGATCTATGCTGGAGAAGATCCGAAGTTCATCGCCCGAAGACTTTATGTACATGCGGCCGAAGATGTCGGACTAGCAGATCCGAATGCATTGCTCATCGCTCAAGCTGCAGCCCAGGCAGTCGATTTCATCGGTATGCCAGAAGCCCGTATCCCACTTGCAGAAACAGCTCTCTATATCGCAACTGCGCCTAAAAGCAATGCAGTGATTACAGGAATCGACCGAGCATTGAACACAGTGAAAAATGAAAAAGCCGGGCAAGTGCCGACACACTTGAGAGATGCCCACTACAGTGGGGCGAAGGAATTAGGTTCAGGAGTGGGTTATAAATATCCACATGATTATAAAGATGGTTATGTGCCGCAACAATATCTCCCCGACCATCTCAAACATAAATCGTTCTATCATCCGAGTGAACGCGGGTATGAAAAGACAGTCACCAGACGGATTGATTATTATAAAAGCCGGGATGAAACAGGTGAATAACCTATCAATCAATCTTTTACAAAAAATAATATAGTAATCTTGTATAGTTTCTCTCTTTTTTGTCCAAGATAAGGCTAAAAACCTTCTGGGATAAAAAGGAGAGAATTTTTCATGTCGAATCAAAGACAAGATGCATGGTCAGAAGAAGACGATCTATTATTAGCTGAAACGGTGTTAAGACATGTTCGTGAAGGAAGCACACAGCTTCAAGCTTTTGAAGAAGTTGGTGACAAAGTGGATCGGACATCTGCCGCAGTCGGCTTCAGATGGAATGCGATCGTTCGAAAAAAGTATGAACAAGCACTGAAAATCGCTCGTCGTCAACGCAAGGAACGTAAACGGGCCGCAGCTACGAGCAATTCACAAAAACCGAAACAGCCCGACAAAACCACGAATTATCAAACTCGCTTTGATGATCCTATGGATTTTGAAAACTATCATCCTCTTTCTGAACGTAAGCATAAAAATTATACAGCCGAAGAAAAACCTGAAACTTCACCAACACCGGTACCGGCACCGCCTTCAAGACCGCAAGAACCTGTATACAAGCAGCATGCTGAACCACAATCAGTCGATCTTGAAGCCGTCATTCACTTCTTGAATCAATTGAAGAGTGACAATACTGGTTCTCAATCGGTAAAAGAAAGAAATGAACACCTAGAACAAGAATGTGAAATGCTGAAAAACCAAAATAAAGAGTATGAAGAAGAATTGAAAGAATTGAAGGATAGCTTCGCATCATTGAAAGAAGACTATCAAGCACTCCTCCAAATCATGGATCGTGCAAGGCGTATGGTCTTGCTTCAAGACCAGGAAGAAATTTCTGCATCCAAGTTCAAAATGGATAAAAACGGTAATTTGGAAAAAGTAGCAAAGTAAGAACCAATAGACGCAGTAAAAGGGGCTGCCCAAAACAATAGTGCCAGACACCACCAACAATATTTTGTTTCAAAACCACGGTTATTCTCATCATGTTGTTCGGAACGGTAAATGTCTAATACTTATGGGCAGCCCCTTTTTCTATTTCAAGTGCGCTCCTTTTTCGGTTCGTACTTTTTCAAATATCTTCATCTGATCCGTTCTACTTCAATGTGGTTCTTGACCAGAATCTTATTGATCACATGTCCCGCCATCATCAATCCAGAAATCGATGGGACGAATGCATTTGATGACGGCGGCATTTTCGCTTTACGGATTTTTGCATTTTCATCAGGAACGATGCTTTTACGGATTTCTTCGCGGATTTGGACGGGTTTTTCATCAGAAAAAACAACGTCGATCCCTTTATGGACGCCTTCCTTCCGTAACCTTGTACGGATGACTTTAGCGATCGGATCGTAGCTGGTTTTCGAAATATCTTCGATTCGCAGGCGTGTCGGATCCATCTTGTTCGCAACACCCATACTTGAGATGATGGGAATCTCCCTTCTTAAGCACTCCTTCATCAAATGGATTTTATAAGAGATTGTATCTGAAGCATCGATCACGAAATCAAGCGGATAACTGAAAAACTGCTCGTAAGTTTCTTCTGTATAGAACATTTTGAGAGCTTCTACATTACAGTCAAGATTGATGTCTGCGATTCTATCTTTCATCAGATCAACCTTAGGCTGACCGACGGTTGATAACAAAGCATGAAGCTGTCTGTTAACGTTTGTGATATCGACATCATCCTTATCAACCAGAATCAGCCGCCCGACACCTGACCGAGCCAGCGCTTCTGCTGAAAAGGACCCGACGCCCCCAACGCCCAATACTGCAACAGTTGAACCTCTAAGTACATCTAACCCTTTTTTACCTATTGCTAATTCATTACGTGAAAACTGATGTAACATGTTGTATATTCCTCCAGTACTCCAAACAAATGTCCATAATAGCATATACGAAAGCCGAACTTGATTGCAATAGCCCAAGGCAAATTAAAAAGCAACCAGTTATACCTGATTGCTTCAGTGGTTGAACTTACAAGAGTCCCATATGTGCCGTCGAAATCCTTCTGTGTTGAACCTGCCTGAAAAGGTGGGTGTCCTGTTACAATCCTTATGCGTCCTTTCACCGAAGGCTTGCACGCAAAATCATAAACTCAGACTCCCATTTATAAAGTGTTGGCTCAAACGTTCGGCAGAAACGTACACCTCAGGACTCTTTGATATTGTAGTTATAGGATAGCATAGAAGTTTACCGCTTTCAATTCATTTATCATTGTTTTCTAAAAAATCAAACTTCTTTACTAAATAGTCCACTAAAGTGTCAAAGGCCTTCAAATCCTATGTTTCCCAGGACCATGATCATGTAGCCGATTTAAAGGCAATCCATAAAAAAGCCACCCTCCAAAAAGAAGGTGACCATGGACTCATGATTTGTTACTTGTTGTCTTTTCTTTTACTTTAATATGAAGGTCAGCAAGTTGTTGATCACTGACTTTGCTTGGCGCATTCGTCAACAAATCGCTTGCGCTTGCTGTCTTCGGAAAAGCGATCGTATCCCGGAGATTGCTACGGCCAGCTATCAACATGACGAGGCGGTCAAGCCCAAGCGCGATTCCACCATGTGGAGGGGTCCCATATTCGAATGCTTCCAACAGGAAACCAAACTCTTCATAAGCTTGCTCTAACGAAAACCCTAGCGCTTTGAACATGCGTTCTTGAACTTCTTTTTGGTAGATACGTTGAGAGCCGCCGCCTAATTCATAACCGTTCAAAACAAGGTCATATGCTTGTGCCCGAACCCTCACTGGATCTTCTTCAAGTAAATGGCTGTCTTCCACTTTCGGCATGGTGAATGGATGATGTGCTGCCACATAACGATTTGCATCTTCATCGAATTCCAAGAGTGGAAAGTCAACAACCCACAGGAAATTGAATTTTTCTTTATCGATCAAATCCAATTCTTTTCCAAGCCTCAAGCGTAAAGCCCCCAAGCTTTCTGCAACCACCTTTGGGTTGTCGGCAACAAACAGCAGCAAGTCTCCAGCTTTTGCATTGAAAGCCCCGATCAATTCTTTCTCCAATCCTTCATCAAAGAATTTGGCGATCGGACCTTTTAGGCCTTCCTCTTCGATCTTCAACCATGCAAGTCCTTTTGCACCATATACTTTTACGAAGTCGGTCAATTGATCGATATCTTTTCTTGAGAATTGGTCTGCTTGGCCACTTACATTAATCCCTTTTACAAATCCGCCGTTTTCAACAGTAGAGGAAAATACTTTGAAGTCTGATCCTTGCACCAGGGATGAGACGTTCACCAGTTCCATTCCAAAACGTGTGTCCGGTTTATCAGAACCATATCGATGCATCGCTTCTTCATATGTCATGCGTGGTATCGGAGTTTCAAGGGTAATTCCTTTCGTCCCCTGCATGATTTTGCGTATCATTTCTTCGGTCATCTTGAAAAGGTCTTCTTTATCCATGAAAGAAGTTTCGATATCGACCTGCGTAAATTCCGGTTGGCGATCTGCACGAAGGTCTTCATCCCGGAAACAACGGACAATTTGGTAATAACGTTCAATACCGGACACCATCAATAACTGCTTGAAAATTTGTGGGGATTGTGGCAACGCATAAAAATGACCTGGGTGTACACGGCTTGGCACAAGATAGTCACGCGCTCCTTCCGGTGTACTTTTCGTAAGCATCGGTGTTTCTATCTCAAGGAAGTCATATCCGTCAAGGAAGTCTCTGATCAGTTTCGTCACTTTACTTCTGGTCTTGAGTGTCTCTTGCATGAACGGACGACGAAGATCCAAATAACGATATCGCAACCGAACATCTTCCGTTAGTTCTTCCTTATCTGAAATAACAAAAGGCGGGGTCTTGGCAGCATTGAGAATCTCTACTTTTTCTGCTCGGATTTCAATTTTACCCGTCTCGATATTTTCATTGATCGTCGATTCATCACGTCGGACCACTGTCCCTATGACATCAAGAACATATTCGTTACGGACACGCTCTGCAAGGTCTGCTGCTTCCTTGGAGGTTTCGGGATTGAACACGACCTGTACAATACCGGAACGATCACGAAGATCGATGAAGATGAGCCCGCCTAAGTCTCTTCGTTTTTGAACCCACCCTTTCAATTGTACTTCCACTCCGATTTCTTGTTCTGTCAGTTTCCCGCAATGATGTGTTCTTCCAATCATGATTGTGATCCTCCCTCAACTTGTTTCAATATATAGTCTTTTGCTTCTGTGAGTTGTACCTCCACTTGTTCACCTGTGGCCATATCTTTTACATTGATGATTCCATTGTCGAGTTCATCCTCACCCAAAATAAGGACATATTTAGCGTTCAAGCGATCTGCTGCTTTAAACTGCGCCTTTATCTTTTTATCTAAGAAATCCTTGTCAGCCGTCAATCCGGCACTACGGAGTTCATTCAGGATCGACATACTCTGTTTTTTCGGCTTTTCACCTATTGAAACAAGGTAGCAGTCAATGCCTTTTTGAACAGGCAATTCAATTTGTTCAGCTTCTAGTGCGACTAGAAAACGTTCTAGGCTCATTGCAAAACCGATGCCTGGTGTTTCAGGACCGCCGATCTCTTCAACTAAACCATTGTAACGGCCTCCACCGCTCAATGTGGTGATTGCCCCGAATCCTGGTGCTTCGCTCATGATTTCGAAAGCAGTGTGGTTATAGTAATCCAGGCCTCTTACCAATGTCGGGTCCACTTCATACGGAACACCTAGTTCGTCCAGATAAGTTTTTACATTTTCAAAATATGACCGGGATGACTCATTCAAATAATCGAGGATCGAAGGTGCGGTCTGCATTTTCGGATGATTTCGATCTTTTTTACAATCCAAGATTCTGAGTGGATTCGTATTGATCCGATTCTGACAGTCTTCACAAAGTTCATCCAATACAGGTTTGAAGTGATCAACCAGCGCTCTCCTGTGAGCTGTACGGCTTTCGTTATCACCAAGTGAATTGATGATCAGCTTCAGATGTTTCAAGCCAAGCTCCTGATAAAGCTCCATCGCAAGTCCCATGACTTCGGCATCAATCGCTGGATCATTACTTCCCAGCGCTTCGATTCCAAACTGTACAAATTGTCTTGTGCGTCCTTTCTGTGGCCGCTCATAACGGAACATCGGGCCGATATAATAAAGTTTCGTCGGTTGCTGGGCTTCGCCGAATAATTTGTTTTGTACAAAAGAACGGACAACGGAAGCGGTACCTTCTGGCCGCAATGTTAAGCTGCGGTCTCCCCGATCCTTGAACGTATACATCTCCTTCTGTACAATATCAGTCGTATCCCCGACACCACGTTGGAACAACTCCGTATACTCGAAAATCGGTGTACGGATTTCATGGTAATTATATTTACGGCAAAGCTCCTTCGCCTTTTCTTCGATCAACTGCCATTTCTCGACTTCCCCTGGTAAAATATCCTGGGTTCCTCTAGGAATTTGAAAACTCATCCCATTTCACTCCTCAACTTTTTTAAATACGATAAATGATCGGTTGTGATTCATTAGTAAAAAAATTGGCTTTGTAAATTTAATTTTCTTCTTTATTCAGCGAAGTCCACGACACCCCTCCGGGAAAGTGAGCCAGACGAGACTGAAGTGATGAACGAGCAGGGAATCTTGCGGTCGCCCATATAAAAAACAGCCATGAAGGATAACAAAGCCTGAAACTAAAAATACTCCCGCCCCTAATAAATAAATTAGAAGGGACGAGAGTATTTACCCGTGGTACCACCCTAGTTGAAGCAAATGTTTGCTCCCACTCAAGCTGCAGTTAACGCCTGCTTACGTTTGATCCCTACTGTAAGAGCATGTTATGTATGGTTCGGGATAAAACCTACGGAGTGTCTTTCGTCCAGGCTCTCTGTAGAAATGCTTCCAGCCAACGGCATTTCCTCTCTAGACATGAGTTTCTGAAGTACTTTTCTCCATCCTTGGTTATTTTCGTATCATTTGAATTGATTACTATCATACGGACCTTTATTCCTGATGTCAAGACTATTTTCCATTTTATATTTTCCCATGCTTAATCCGAATAAATTCAAACGGTTATCTGTTCAATCGCTGTTTTAATTTTTTAACTGCCTCCAGGCTGACTCCGAACTCTTCGGCCAATTCATAAGTTGTCATCAAATGTTCTTTTTCAATGAATTTATGAAAATCCAGACCAAACAATGTATTTGAACGATGTTCCAGCACATCATGTTTTAAACTTTTCCTCATCCTCTTCAACCACCTGTTTTTATATTTACTACCTATCATTGCCTTTTCATCTGATTTTTTTACATATTAGAAAGGTATTTTCATGAAATTGGAGAACCCCATATATCAAAACCGCCACGGTCTGGACCGATATAAGGAATAGAGATCAAGCATGGAGGTGTATAGGTGAAAAGGTTTTGGAATGTTTTTATCGTAAGTTGGCTGGTTTTCGGAGCGGTAACCCCTGCTTATACTAGTTCAGTATCAGCAGCAAATCAGGGATATGTAAAAATCAACGTCGATACATTGAATGTGCGGTCAGGTCCCGGACTCGACAACTCTGTTGTTGCCCAAGTACATAAGAATAAGGAGTACCTGATTCTTTCCGAAAAAGGGGAATGGCTTCAAATCCAGGTCGGCAGTAAAAAAGGTTGGATTGCCGGGTGGTTTGCAAAGAAAGTCAATAAATCCTCCAATGAATCCACTGGCAGTCCAACAGATCAATGGGTCTCGTCTATAGTGGATGGATTAAATGTCCGTTCTGGACCCGACACATCCTTTTCGATTCTGGGGCAGATACACTCACATGAAAAGTACCAGGCAATTGAGACCAAAGAATCATGGACAAAAATCCGCTACAAAAACTCTACAGGGTGGCTTGCTTCATGGCTGACCGAATCTGCTAATAAACGAACAGGTAAGCAAAATCCAACCTCAACAGAACAGTCTGTCGTCAATATACCGAACCTCAATGTACGGAGTGGCCCTGGAACAAATCACAATGTAATTGGGGCGATCAGTAAAGAGGATGGGGTTGAAATACTGAATATACAAAACGGCTGTTATGAGATCAAGCTGAAACAAGGGAAAGGATGGGTTGCAGGCAAATATGTAATAAAGGCTCTGAACCCGGATCGTTCTTCAGGGACACCATCAACACCCCCTGCTTCATCACCAGCTGCCAAAGCAAAAGTGACTGTAAAGATATTGAATGTAAGAGACAAAGCAACCTTAAATGGAAAAGTCATTGGTCAAGTGATGAAAGATTCCGAAGTCAAAATCGTAAAAAAAGAACATGATTGGGCATATATCGAATATGGAAACAAGAAGGGATGGGTCGCTTCCTGGTTTCTAGAAGAACTTAAATCATCAACAACTCCTTCTACTGAAAGAAATTTATCCAATGACCCATCGGTATCTTTGCTTTATGATGGGACTAACCTTAGGAGCGGACCATCAACTAGTCATAAAACCGTAGCTCGTGGAAATAAAGGAGATCAGTTTCCGATTCTTTCGAAACAAGGCGATTGGTATAAAATTAAGCTTTCAAAGCAGCAGGAAGCTTATGTTGCCGGCTGGATCGTTTCACTGAGCGGAACTTCGATGCCAGAAGTGACTCATCCGACTGTAGGGGACCACTTGAAAGGGAAAACCATCGTATTGGATGCCGGTCATGGCGGATATGACGGAGGAGCAGTTGGCATCACTTATGGTACAATTGAAAGAGATTTGAATTTAAGTGTTGCGAAGACCGTATCTTCAAAATTACAAGCTGCAGGAGCAAAAGTGGTTATGACGAGAAGTGATCATCAATTTGTCAGTTTACCATTCAGAGTTTATTTGTCCCATTCGAATAGTGCCGATGCGTTCATCAGCTTGCATTTCAATTCATCCATATTCCCAAGCCCGAAAGGCATCAACTCGTTTTATTATTCAAAATCAAAAGATGCACCGCTTGCAAGCTCCTTACAGGACGAGCTCGTAAGACAGACGGGATTATCGAATCGTGGAGTTGCACATGGGGATTTTCAAGTTTTGAGGAGAAACCGTCAACCTGCTGTACTATTAGAACTTGGCTTCCTGTCCAATTCACAGGAAGAACATTATATACGAACTGCGACCTATAAAGATAAAACAGGACATGCGATTTACAGAGGTCTTGCAAAATATTTTTCATCTAAATAAGTAACAAATAAAGAACAGGCTTGTTGATCAAGCTCGTTCTTCCCACATAAAAAAGCAAGTTGACTTCATCCTAAAGCTCATGCTTTTTTTCGCTTATTTTTCATATCATCGGTATCTAAAATCAAGGTGACTGGACCATCGTTGTGGATCCGGACATCCATCAATGCACCAAACTTACCTGTTTCCACTTGGATCCCTTTATCCCGTAATCGTGAATTGAATTCTTCATAAAGTCCTTGTGCCTTATCCGGTTTAGCTGCACTCATGAAATTCGGACGTCTTCCTTTCCTGCAATCCCCATAAAGTGTGAATTGTGATACAGAAAGGATCGCCCCCCCAATATCGATCAGGGAGAGATTCATCTTTTCTTCTCCGTCTTCAAAAATACGCAGGTTGGGTATTTTTTCAGCTAAGGATTCGACATCCTCTGTTGTATCCGCATGTGTGATACCGACAAGAAGGACAAGTCCCTGTTCGATTTGACCGACGGTTTGGTCTTTCACAAGGACCTCTCCGCTTGTCACCCGCTGTACGACAATTCGCATTATGTGTAACCTCCTATTGCATGACTCTTCGGACTGCGTACACATCAGGGATACGCTTGATCCTCTCGACTACCTTTTGTAGATGACTGACATTATGAATGGATATCGTCATGCTGATGGTAGCCATCTTATTCCTGTCTGATCGCCCAGACACTGCACTGATGTTCGTTTTCGTTTCAGCAACTGCCTGAAGTACTTCATTCAACAAACCTCTGCGGTCAAATCCATTGATTTCAATGTCGACACTATAATTTTTCGATTGGTCCGTACTGCCTTCCCATTCAACTGGCAAAAAGCGGCTCTCATCATCTTCAACCCTAATATTCGGGCAATCTTTACGGTGAATCGAAACACCACGGCCTTTCGTAATATAGCCGAGGATATCATCACCGGGAACCGGATTACAGCATTTTGAGAGACGGATCAGAAGGTTGTCGATTCCCTTTACCTGGACGCCAACTTCTGTTTTCCGTTTCTGTGGTGTACCCTTCATTTCATTTATCGAATGGATCAGGCTTTCGGTTTCTTGATCCTTCTTCTTTCGTACTTTATCAGCAAGGCGGGTTGCAATCTGTGAGGCAGTAATCCCGCTATATCCCACTGCTGCATACATGTCCTCAATGTTTGAGAAGTTATACTTCTGGGCCACCCTGTTCAAGTTTTCTTGGGTAAGGACATCTTTCAATTCATAGCCGTCATTTTTGATCTCTTTTTCTACCAAATCTCTTCCTTTGGCTACATTCTCATCCCTTTTTTCTTTCTTGAACCATTGGCGGATCTTATTTTTTGCATGCGAACTTTGTGTCAACTTCAACCAGTCCTGGCTCGGACCATAGGAATGCTTGGATGTTAACACTTCAATTATATCACCAGTTTTCAGTTTGTAATCAAGTGGAACCATTTTCCCGTTGATTTTCGCACCTATACACTTGTTTCCGATTTCAGTATGAATCCTATAAGCGAAATCCAAAGGGACGGAACCTGATGGAAGTTCGATGACGTCTCCTTTTGGAGTAAAGACGAAAACCATATCGGAGAATAGATCGACTTTCAGGGATTCCATGAATTCTTCAGCATCTGACGCATCATTCTGCCATTCGAGAATTTCACGAAACCAGGTAAGTTTCTCTTCGAATGTCTGATTCCGGTTGTTTATGCCTTCTTTATACGCCCAGTGGGCTGCAATCCCGTATTCTGCAACCCGATGCATCTCCTCTGTGCGGATTTGCACTTCCAGCGGATCGCCTTTTGGTCCAATAACAGTCGTATGCAAAGATTGATACATGTTCGCCTTAGGCATCGCGATATAGTCTTTGAATCGGCCGGGCATCGGTTTCCAGCATGTGTGGATGATCCCAAGGACGGCATAGCAATCACGGATATTATCGACAATCACACGTACAGCAAGCAAATCATAGATTTCGTTGAATTGCTTATTCTGTTTCGTCATTTTGCGATAGATACTGTAGATATGTTTCGGTCTTCCCCAGATATCCGAATCAATGTTCACTTCACTCAATTTGGATTGGATATCATCTATGACTTCCTGGACATACTGCTCCCGCTCATTACGTTTCTGTTTCATCAAGTTTACGATCCGATAATATTGCTGGGGATTCAGATAACGTAGTGCAACATCTTCAAGCTCCCACTTGATTGTTGAAATACCGAGCCGATGGGCAAGCGGTGCAAATATTTCAAGCGTTTCATTCGCCTTTTGGATTTGTTTCTCCTTGGGCATATGCTTTAACGTACGCATATTATGAAGACGGTCTGCAAGCTTGATCAGAATACAACGGATATCCTGAGCCATCGCCACAAACATTTTGCGGTGGTTCTCAGCTTGTTGTTCTTCTTTTGATTTGAATTTGATTTTCTTAAGCTTTGTGACGCCATCGACCAACATGGCGACTTCTTCTGTAAAAGTATCCGTCAGTTCCTCCAGGGTAACGTCTGTATCTTCAACGACATCATGAAGAAACCCTGCTGCAATCGTAGGTGCATCCATTTCCAGGTTCACAAGGATGTCCGCTACTTCAACAGGATGGTCAATATAAGGGTCGCCCGATTTCCGAAATTGCCCCTCATGAGCATCTCTGGCAAACTCGTACGCCCTCTGCAAAAAATCTATATCTTCTTTCGGCAAATAGGTTGCCGCTTTATTCATTACTTCTAGAATGGCCATGCAATCACCTATCATATGTTGATTGGTATATAAATTCTATTATCGTTAAAATTTGACTTCCTGTAAAGCGAAAAGAGAAATTTGTCGAATCATTCTTTGTGACAAATTCTTCTAATGGGAATCCTCTGTTAATTTAATGTTGATTTTATGCTGGCTAAAGAAAAGCAGAAGCGACCTGCTTAGTCACGTAGATCACTGGAAAACAGACGAGGAGGCTCGAACCAAACAAAGTTCGGTTCTGCGTGGGTAACACTTCGACCTAAATCAATGTGTCGACCGCCGCAGGAAGTTTGAAGTGATCCAAGTGACTGGTCGCTGAGCTGGACATCACATCTCTGCATCCAAACTTTTTACAGGCTTAGCCTAATTCCGAGAGCCTCCTCACTTGCACAGGATGTGCTGGCATCGACGTTCACCACAAGACGTGGTAGTTTTTAGTCGAAGAACCTTAAATTGCAGGTCGCTCAGGATCTATCCTGGCTTATTTTACCCGCAGGAGTGTCACGAATTTAGTAGAAAAGGGGTTTCCCCCCTCACTTTTTACTATGAAATGCGGAGTTTCGAGTATTAGAAAAAACGAGCCCTGCTGAGAGCCCGTTTATTTATCGTCCAAATTTAATATTGCATGAGTGTAAAAATGTCATACCCGTCCAATTTTTCCCGACCGTTCAAGTAAGTCAATTCAATCATGAATGCGATTCCAACTACAATCCCGCCAAGCTTTTCTACTAATTGGACCGTAGCTTCAATCGTCCCACCGGTCGCAAGGAGATCATCTGTGATCAAAACCCGTTCGC
Organism: Alkalihalobacillus sp. YIM B00296; assembly: GCF_020179385.1. Taxonomy (GTDB): domain Bacteria; phylum Bacillota; class Bacilli; order Bacillales; family Fictibacillaceae; genus Pseudalkalibacillus. The sequence goes on from NZ_JAIBLJ010000002.1 coordinate 70,747, forward strand.
CTGGTTTAATCGCATCCTTATGGATTGTCAATACATCTTTACCATATTCTTTCCCGTAGTCGACCTTTACCACTTCACGTGGCAGTTTCCCTTCTTTACGAATCGGTACGAATCCGACTTCCATCGCATATGCAACCGGGCATCCGACGATGAATCCCCGTGCTTCAGGTCCTACAACCACATCAATTTGCTTTTCCTTTGCATATGTAACGATATCATCCATCGCTTGTTTGTAGATTTGACCTTCTTGCATAAGTGTAGATATGTCCTTGAAACGAATTCCTTTATGAGGGAAATCTTCAACAACTTCGATATATTGTTTATAATCCATCTTTCTAGTAAGCCTCCTCAAATCGAACAGCATCTTTTTCATCTTCAAAAAACCATCGCTTCAAATCACGATAGGAGGAGTAACATAAGTCATTCTCAAGACTTGCCTGCTCTTGTTTTCTCCTATAAGCCGCGGATTCAGTAAGCGGTCGTTTCATTGGTTGGTCTGTCACTATTATAACACCATTGTCTATTGTAACAAATTCAAGCTCAAAAAACACCTGTGACATGAAATAGACTGACTCTTTCGTCCAACCTTTATAAGCTGCCAGTTCCGCTCCACGTGTCTTATAATCAAACGTACCCTGCTTTTTCAAAAAGGAATAATACCATTTGAAAGAATCCCTTGTCGGAATCGGATTGAAATAATGATCTTCTTCATGGTGGAAAACCGTATAGACACGTTCTACGGCGGAACCATAGGTCATCAGTTGCTTCAATTGATCCTTACTGGAAGGCAAATCAAGAACAATCAAATATCGGCCATCCAGTTCAAGTGATTCAAGGGAAACTTCCTCTGAAATTCGTATTATTCGATCCTCCCAATCCTTCAAGCTTAATGACTCTATCGTCTCTTCTTTAAAAGAAAGCAATTGGACCTTGTTCCGATCAAGGAGCTCCAATCGACTCGTAAGATTTTTGATGCCACGGTAGTCGAAAAGCTGCTTTTCCTTGACTGCGATATCCTGTAGTATCAACTGTGGCTTTCTAAAACCATTCCATTCATTGATCGACAGCTCACCTACGACTGAAATCGAAGCATTTGGAGTGATCTCTTCGAACACCTCCCCAAAATGAAAACCGATTACATCCAAATTGGAACGATCCCCTTTTAATGATAGTTTCAAATGCTTGGAGTCGCTTCCTATCCTACGAATCTCTTTCAATCTGCATTGGTCGATGAGAAACCTCGGTTTAGGATTGTCAACTCCAAATGGCTCCAACACTTGAAGTTCTTCTATGACCTCAAGGGAAATGTCATCAACAGAACATTGAAGGTCGATCGAGGTTATCGGTGAAAAATCTTCCTCTGTCATTTTTTCTTTCGCCTGCCGATTGAGCCTTTCCCTCAACTCATCTAGGTATTCAAGCTGAAGTGTCATACCTGCCGCCATCGGATGTCCGCCAAAGTGTGGTAAGATATCACGGCATTCTGATAAATTCTCGAACATTTCAAACCCTGTGATACTCCGAGCCGATCCTTTTGCGACACCTTTTTCCGGATCGATACTTAAAATGATCGTGGGCCGATAGAATTTCTCAACGATACGAGATGCGACGATGCCGATCACTCCAGGATTCCAACCTTCCTTCGCAATGACCAACACTGAATTGTTGTCTGGAGGATATTGTTTTTCTACAATTTCCACAGCTTCTTTCGTGATTCCATTGACAAGGCCTTGCCTTTGTTTATTCATTGCATCGATTTCTTGAGCGATCATCTCAGCTTGGTCCGTGTCTGAAGTGGTAAACAGGTCAACAGCAGGATCAGCTGAGTCTAGTCTTCCAGCCGCATTGACACGTGGACCGATCCCGAATCCGATGTGTTCAGATGAAAGTTGTTTATCTTCTAATCCGCAGACCTTCAATAAAGCTTGTAAACCAGGCTTAGGTGTGCTTTCAAGTTTCTGTATCCCGATCTTTACAATTAATCGGTTCTCATCTACAAGAGGGACAAGATCGGCAATCGTTCCAATACAAGCAATATCTAATAAATGCAGCGGGGCTTCTCCTAAAAGCGCGTGAGATACCTTGAACGCCACCCCTACCCCAGCCAGTCCTTTGAATGGATAAGGACATCCCGGTTTCTTCGGATTGATCGTAACATATGCATCCGGCAGTTCAGGCTGAGGTTCATGATGATCCGTTATGATCAAATCAAGTCCGATTTCCTTCGCTACTTCTGCCTCATGAATCGCAGATATACCGGTATCGACCGTAACGATCAACGTATATCCTTGGTCCTGAGCCCATCTGAAAGCTACCTCGTTAGGACCATATCCTTCCGTAAAACGATTGGGAATATAATAGTCAAAATCGGCTCCAAGCTCACGTAATGTATAAATCATGACCGATGTACTGCTGACACCATCTGCATCATAATCTCCAAAAATCAATATTTTTTCTTGTTGCTCGATTGCTTTCTTAATCCGATCAACTGCTAAGTCCATTCCATCCATCTGGAAGGGGTCGTAAAAATCAACATTTTCCGTATGTAAAAAGTTCGTGACTTCCTCTATATCTTGCTTACCTCTATTAACTAACAATCCCGCTACAAGCGGTGATAGACCGAGGCTATCCACCAGTTCATTTCTTTTTGACTGGTCTACTTCCGTGACACACCATCGTGTCCTCGAATCCAACATAAAACCACCTCTTAACTCACTCATTATACAAGAGTCTTTCAAGAGGTGGCAAATTGTAATTTGGACTATGATATTGAGTTATCGGAAGAATTTGCAGTCTGAGACGTATTCTTTTTTGATACACGGTCTTTTTTAGTTTTATGGTCAGAGCTTCTCTGGTCATTGACCAAATGTTCGTTCCTTTTACGTAATGACCTTATTTCTTTTTTCATGGAATAAAGTCTGGCTGAGCCTGCAAAGCCGATGACCAGCGCACCTAACATAGCAGAGCCCAATATGACCAGGACTAACGGCCACTGAGCGGTCCCGACTATATAATCCACTTCTACTGCGTTCACGTTAATGACAGCGAATACAGCGACAATAATTGAAAAGAGCAATACTATGATGAAGCTCCATTCTTTTCTCACCATCACTCACCATCCTTTTCTTCCTGATACGGATTAATATGCACAAAAACGTCGCGGACCAACGATTGTTCAATTAACCGGCTTTTCACCTCTTTCCCGATGTCATGCCCTTGCTGCACTGAAATCTCAGGATCGACCGCAATTTTGATATCAATGATGACATAGTACCCATGTTCCCTGGCAAAAAATTCATCGAGGTTCATAACACCCTCGACACTTTCAACGATTTTCCTCATTTCTACTGTGTCTTCGTCATGCAGGACATGGTCAAGCGTATTATGAATCGATTCGGCCCCAAGCTTCCATGCAATCCTAAGAACAAGAAGAGAAACAGCTAATCCAGCGATCGGATCGGCATATACGAGCCAATTGACGCCTAATTTTCCTCCGAGGACAGCTGCACCGATACCAATAAGTGCGGCTATGGAAGAAAAGACATCTGATCGATGTTCATATGCATTTGTGATGATCGCGTCGCTATTTATTCTTTTACCCAGACGGTACTTATATTGAAACATCAATTCTTTTGAGATGATCGAAAATATGACCGCATAGATCGCCCAGATCCGGGGGGCTTCGATCGGGTGGAAGAAGGATTCAACCGATGAATAACCGATTTCAAGACCAACGATGAATAAAAGGACAGCTACGATTATGGCAGCGATCGATTCAGCTTTCCCGTGGCCATAGGGATGATCACGATCAGGAGGAAGCTTTGCAGCTCTAAGACCTAGCAATACCGCAAATGACCCCGCAACATCTGATGCAGAATGAACCGCATCAGCCATCAATGCACGACTGTTCGAGATGAACCCGACCACACCTTTTATGACTGCCAGGATAAGATTTCCCACAATGCCTACCCAAGCTGCAAATTCTCCTTGACGGAAACGTTCTTTGTTCTGATTGTCCACGATATCCACTCCAAACAACAATCTCCATAATAACTTACGCTACCGCAAATGTTTTTAAACATGTCTTGCTACACGACAAAGAGCCATTCTCCTTTTTAGAGGGCTTTGTTAAATTTTAATGGTGTTTTCATATAGAAAATTGATTTAAGCGAAATTCACGACACTCCTGCGGGAAAAGCGAGCCAGGCAAGACCCCGAAGCGACCTACGTGACTAAGCAGGTCGCTTCCGCTTTTATTTCGCCCGCGGAAAGGGAGTGAATTTCGAAAAATCAACAAATAAAAATAACAAAGCCTTTTGGACACAAAAAGGTTGACCGAAGAGTTCAATCTGGTCAACCTTCTATTATTTAATCAGTAGATTTTGCTGGTTTTTCACGTTTCTTTTTCAATTGCCTCGCTTTTAATACCAGCCATATTTGGGCAGCAATGAAGAGAGAAGAATAAGTACCTGCAACCAATCCGATCAATAGGGCAAATGAGAAATTTGTGATAGCCGGGCTTCCGAAAATCATAAGGGCTAACGCTGCAAAGACCGTACTGAGAACAGTGTTGATGGATCGGCCGAAGGTCTGTACAAGACTCACGTTTACAACCCTTGATAAATCTTCGAATGTCTTCACCTTCGAGTATTTCATGTTTTCCCTGATCCTATCGAAGGTGACAATCGTATCGTTGATCGAGTAACCGACGATGGTCAGCACGGCAGCAATGAACGGAAGATCTACCTCGAGCCTCAATAAACTGAAAATCGCTACAATGAAGAATGCATCGTGCAGCAAGGCAATGATTGAAGAAAATGCCATCAACCATTCGAATCGAATCGTGACATATATGATGATCCCAATTGACGCAATGGCAATTGCATATATAGCATTCTTCGCAAGTTCCCGGCCAACTGTTGGATCTACCGTACTTACGTTCGGCTCTTGTCCATATTTTTCATTATAGAAAGACTTCAATTCCCCGATTTCGTTTTGATCTAAAACACCAACGTAGCGCGCAACTGCAATATTCTGGATTTCCCCAGAAATGATGACCTCTTCTGCTTCTAATCCTAATGAACGAAGTTCATCATCAATCGTCTCTTTATCGAGAGCCTGATCTGCAGTGATTTCAACACGGCTTCCACTCTCAAAATCAATACCTAGGTTCAGCTGGAAGATCACCAGGGACAACAGACCAAGGCCAAGCAATACTCCCGATAAGGTAAAGAATTTCTTGCGATTTTTAACAAAATTGATGTTCTTGAATTTATTTTTCGAGATATCCAGACGGTCTGTATCATCCAGATCACTGATTTGCTCTTCTTTTACCCCGAACAATCTCGGCTTTTTATTAAGAATACGGCTTTTCACCCATAAACCGAGGAAGAGTCTTGATCCGTAGACTGCTGTCAAAAAGCTTGTCAAAATACTGATGATCAATACAAGGGCAAACCCTTTGACTGCGCTTGTTCCAAAAATGAACAGGACCGTTGCTGCAAGTATCGTTGTAATGTTCGCATCAAGAATCGTCGATAGTGACCGTTTATTTCCTGCCTTGAAAGCAGACATGACCGATTTTCCTGAACGAAGTTCTTCTTTAATCCGTTCATATGTGATGATATTCGCATCGACAGCCATACCGACCCCGAGGATCAAGGCTGCAATACCAGGGAGTGTGAGTACACCCTCCATCCATTCAAAAATGAGCAGGATCAGATAGATATAAGTAGATAAAGTAACAACTGCAATGATTCCTGGCACCCGATAAAATAGGATCATGAACAGGAAGATGACCGCGATCCCGATCGCCCCTGCAGTTACTGTCTTATCAAGAGAGTCCTGCCCGAATTTCGCACCGACAGAAGTCGAATACACCTCCGTCAACTTGACTGGAAGGGATCCAGCATTAAGTAGATCTGCTAGGTTTTGGGCTTCTTCAACAGAGTCGATCCCCTCTATTTGCACATTCTTGGTCGATAATGTCCTACTAACTGCCGGAGCTGAAATGTATTTCGGATCCTCACCGCTATTTTCTTTCTTCACTTCTTCTTCGAAAGAATCGCCTTCTTCATAATCGAGCCAAATGACAAGACGGTTTTCACCTGGAGGCATCTGAGAAATGTCACGAGTCACTTCCGCAAATTTATCTGCCTCATTCAATGTGAGAGAGACGACAGGCTGGTTTGTCTGTTGCATGAATTCTACCTTTGCGCCGCCCTCTTTCAGATCAGAACCTTTTAGACGTACTTTATCATTCACATCACGGAAGGTAAGCTCCGCTTGTGTAGATAACAATTCACGTGCTTTATTCTGATCATCAACACCTGCAAGTTGTACACGGATCCGATCGCCTTCGATTTGGATATTAGGTTCAGAGACCCCGAGTACGTTCACCCTTTTGTTAAGGGCACTTACAGTATTGTTCAATAATTGCTTGTCTACTTCCTGATCTTCATTGGTTGGTTCCACATCATATAGAACCTCGAATCCGCCTTGAAGATCAAGACCAAGTTTGATGTTCTTGACGATGTCCTTCGTCGTCCCCCCGATCGCTCCAGCAATCAAGATGACAAGAAGGAAAAAGGCGACAATCCGTCCTCTTTTAACCATATGTATTTTCCTCCCATTATGCCAACAATCTGGATGTCCGTCCTTATGTTATGTAATGACAATACACCCTATTATATCCATCAGATAAATTGCATGTCAATTTTCCTTCAGCGTATCAAATGAATACCAATTATCATCAGTGACAGCCTGTACAGTCAGCCAATTCATAAAATCATTCGTCGATAGGGTCAAAATTTTGTTGACCACCTGATGGATCATCCACTCATCATCTTTCGTTTTTTTGGCACGGGAGATGACACATTTCCAGATCTCTTCTTCTGTCACACTCTCATACCCCATGAAATGAATTTCTTCTTTTTTACTAGCCAATGCAGGGCTCACTCTAGGTAACCATTCTTCAAGAACCATCGTTTCACTGTTTGCCTCAGACACAATGTTTTTCCTCCTTTTCTTTAAGGGTTGTCGATTTTTTATACGTCCTAAAAAATAGAATAGATGGCGAGACCGACCCCTAATCCTGCGATCAAAACACCCGTCGCTACTGCTAGAAAAGCATAGTGGAAACGAATGTTGAACAGAGCAGCGGCTACACAGGCGCTGTATGCACCGGTAGTAGGAAGGGGTATAGCTGTAAACAAAATCAAACCGATAGCACCGAATCGCTCGACGTTCTTGCTGTTCTTCAATGTTCGTTTATATAGCCAATCGTAAAAACGTTTGTACCAGCGATATCGCATCAGAAATGTGCTCAATGGACGGAACAGGATTAATAATGGGATGATCGGCAACAAATTACCAAGCACCGCCAAGCTGAATGCTGGCCAGAAATCAAATCCGAAACCATAGGCGAGCGGGAGACCACCACGTAATTCTAGTATCGGCATTGCAGATACAATTACCACGATTAATTCATTCGGCAGGAAACTGAGATTCTCTACCAAAAACTGCTTAATAGCTTCCTTCAATGTCTACACCTCAAAATTTATACTTGTCATGCTTGGGCCACTTTTCTGCATATACATGAAAAGAAAGTATGTTCAGTCACGACAACCGCTATGTACTATGTATGCAGTAAAAGAAGGCAGGGGCGAATTCATGTCAAAACAAACATTCATACAAGGAACAGTGATATTGATTGTGGCTGGTTTGATCACAAAAGTGCTAGGATTCATCAATCGGATCGTCATCGCCAGGATCATGGGGCCTGAAGGCGTAGGATTATATATGATGGCAGTCCCGACCTTATTGCTTACGATCGCTCTTACTCGACTAGGCCTACCTGTAGCGATCTCAAAACTGGTCGCAGAGGCTGAAGCCCAGAAAAATCCAAGAAAAATCAAACAAATCCTCGTCGTCTCGTTGACAATAACAGGAATCCTAAGTCTTATTTTTACATTAGCACTGATTGCACTTGCACCTATTTTATCACGAACCTTATTAACTGACCACAGAACTTATTACCCGCTGATCGCAATTGCACCGGTCGTCCCTATTGTCGCCCTTTCCTCTGTCTTGCGCGGCTACTTCCAGGGAAGACAGAATATGAAGCCTTCAGCATATTCACAAGTGATTGAACAAGTCGTACGGATAACACTTGTGGCATTGTTAACAAGCGCATTGCTGCCATATGGGGTCGAATATGCAGCTGCAGGCGCTATGATTTCTGTGGTGATCGGTGAGTTTGCATCCCTCCTTTATATGTTTTCGGCATTCAAACTCCAAAAGCGTATCCGAATAAGAAAAGGATTTTTCAATTATGTGACAAAAGGGAAAGAAACGTTCAATCAATTGATGAGGATTTCCTTACCGACCACGGCCAGTCAGTTGGTCGGATCTGTTTCTTATTTTTTCGAACCGATTGTCGTAGCAAACAGTTTACTTCTGGCTGGTATCAGTGTAACAGTAGCTACCCAGCAATACGGGGCATTAGCAGGTTATGTCATTCCCTTTTTGACTCTGCCGATGTTCATCACCTATTCCCTATCTGTTTCACTCGTCCCTGCGATCAGCGAAGCTGCTGCCCAACAAAAGCATCACGTCGTGGAATACAGGCTTAATCAGGCGCTTAGGATATCCATGCTCTCAGGTGGAGTGTCAGTCGTCATTACGTATGTCCTAGCCGCTCCCTTAATGGATCTGATGTATAACACACCTGAAGTTGCGATTTATGTAAAATTGATGGCCCCATTTTTCTTCTTCCTCTATTTCCAGGGTCCTCTTCAGGCGGTACTCCAGGCCCTTGACCTGGCCAAAGCAGCAATGATCAATAGTATCGTCGGAGCGATCATCAAAATGGCAGCGATCTTCCTTCTCGCATCACGTCCTGATTTAGGCATCATAGGTGTCGCGCTTGCCATTGTCATCAATGTCGTTCTTGTGACCATGCTTCATTTTGCCACAATCGTCAAAGCAATCAGTTACACAGTTGTCGTCAAGGATTATTTGAAAGCAATCATGGCCATTGCCATTACAGCTGTAGCCGTTACAGGTTTTTATCAAATGTTGGACCTGGACTTGCTTTTCCGGACATTACTGACGATCGCTTTCACACTTTTATTGTACTTGCTCCTTGTGATCGGCCTTAAATTAGTCAAAAAGGAAGATGTCCAATACATCCCTGTTTTGAAGAAAATCGTACGATAAAACGGTCAATAAAAAATCAACCCGCTTTCGATTCCAGGGTTGATTTTTTTAATCGTTTTCTTCGAGGTCGATGAAAAAGATGCCATCGGACTCTAAAGAGCAAAAAGAAATCTTTTTTAAATCTCGGAAACCTAATTTCTTAAGCTCTTGGCGTAACCATAATTCTGTTTTACCTAACCTTGCCAAATGATCTCCCTGGATTTTCCCATCCAAAACCAATGGTAATGGAAAGAGATTACTGCCAGGATCCTCCTCTTTTTCTTCCTCTTCCTTCTTGATTACTGAAAGCTTTCCAGTCGGCTCAAGAATTGCAAACTCGACATCAGAAACTTTATTTACTCCATTTTCACGTAACTGTATCAATAAATCATCGAAGTTGTATCGTTGTTTTTTCATTTGTGCCTCGTCAATCTGGCCCCGATCGATGATGACGGAAGGCTTCCCATCGATAATATGCCTCATCTTTTCGCTTTTTAAGGAAACATAGGCAAAAAACACCTGTAGAATCAACAAGACGCCGATCCCGAGCAGTGAATGCATCATCGGTTTTTCCGGACTTTCAATCGATATGACCGCCATTTCCGCAATCATGATGGAGACGACAAAGTCCACAATCGAAAGCTGTCCGATTTCTCGCTTCCCCATTAAACGGAAAACAACGATGATGATGAAATAAATGAATAGGGTCCGAAACATTATAATCCCGATTTCCATGGAAGTCTTCTCCTTTCTTTACATAGTCTCACCGACTAAGGAGAAGATATGAAAAGTTACAAATGGTAAAATTTTAGAAGTAAGCCAACAAATAGCGTAAAACCAGATAGATCGTGGAAATGATTAATGAAACGATCACTACTGGAAATCCGATCAAAAAGAATTGTACAAAACTGAACGTCTGTTTAGACTTTGACGCTAATCCTGCAACAATGACATTCGCTGAAGCACCGATCAATGTTGCATTTCCACCTAGACATGAACCTAATGCCAGCGCCCACCAGAGCGGGTCCAGATTTTGGATCCCGTATTCCTCGAACTCCATGATGACAGGTATCATAGCCGCTACAAACGGGATATTATCAACAAAACCTGAAAGCAAGCCGGATCCCCATAAAATGATGATCGCAGTCTTAGGGATATCCCCTTCTGTCCATGACAATATTCCTCTTGCCATCTCATCGATGATTCCGACTTCGATCAAACCACCTACCAGGATGAACAATCCAATAAAGAAAAAGAGCGTCACCCATTCAATTGAACGAAAAACCTCTTCGATCTCTTGTTCTTCCGTTGTTATCAGTAATAATAATAACGCACCGCTCATGGCTACAGTCGTCAAATCCAAATGAAGGAGCGGATGAAGCAGAAATCCGCATATCGTCAATAAGAGGACTGTGACTGATTTATAAAGCATCGGTCCTTTCTTCAAAAATTCTTTTGGATCAAGCTGCATCAATTGTAACCGTTTTTCACTAGATATGAACAATGTACGCCGATAAAAAAGAGAGATCCCTCCGATGACAATGATATAGATAAGAAAGACGACTGGTCCAAGGTTCATGATAAAATCATTGAAGTCCAAATGATCGACAGCCTGACCAATCATTATATTGGGAGGGTCCCCAATCAACGTCGCTGTCCCTCCGATATTCGCAAATAAGATAGCGCTGATCAGAAAAGGGGTACTAGACACATTCAACATATTCGTCAATGTAATGATGATGGGTACTAACAGCAATACTGTTGTAACATTATCTAAAAACGCTGAGCCGATAGCCGTAATCGTGGACATGACGATCAATAACGGTATCGGCTTTCCTTTAACTTGTTGGGCCAATAGGATCGCTATGTATTCAAAAACGCCATTCTGGCTTGTGATCGAGACGAGAACCATCATTGAGAATAACAATGCGATCGTATTCCAATCGACATGCTCGAAAAAAGCTTGTTCGACCTCTAAAAGACCAAGAACGAGCATGATCACGCCACCGCAGCAAGCTACAAGAGCACGATTGATTTTTTCAGTCATAATTCCAATATAACTAGCTAAAAAAATGATAAACGCTAAAGTTACGCTCACATTTCCCATCCTCTACTTGTCCGTAATAGTACATGGTATGTAAAGACCCAGGTAAACATGTTCGACTTCTAATTTATCTTGAGGCTGAATAAGTTGTACTAAAGAATATACATGCCTATAAGGGGTGAGGAATATGTCCAGACGTATGATTTCAGCAATGGGGTTCGGGCTTATCGTCGTATTAGCGATCATCATGTCCAGCAGCTTCATACTTTCCATGATCCTTCGATTTTCCAGCTTGACGGAGCAATCTTTGACCTGGGTGATTCTAGGACTATCAATCATAGCTTTATTCATAGGAGGGATTGTCTCGGGAAGGAAAGGAAAGGAAAAAGGTTGGCTGCTTGGGGCAGGTACAGGATTGCTGTTCACGATTGTAGTCTTCCTTGTCCAATACCTTGGATATCAGATCAAATTCGATCCACAGCAATACATGCATCATCTCGGCTATTTGCTTGCATCTGCTTTAGGGGGGATGATGGGGGTGAACCTCTCATCCCATAAAAATTAAGGTACCATAACGAAAAGACAGCAACAAAAAAAAGAGACTGATTCACCATGCGCTTGATCTTTAGGCACATGCTTTGTTTCAGCCTCTTTTTTAGATTACTGATTATTATCGACCACTTCACGAATTGCAGAGCGATCGTATGTAAGTTTCGATCCATCTCCTGCACGAAGGACGACTGAGTTGTTTTCCTCGTCAATCGCTTCGACCGTAGCGTGTAAACCACCAATCGTAATGACACGATTTCCCTTCTCAAGACTCGCCTGCATTTGAGCCGTCTTTTTCTGACGCTTTTGTTGAGGTCTGATCAAGATGAAATAGAAAATCACAAACATTAGAATAATTGGTATCAATCCACCTAAACCTTCCATGTGTTGTTCACCCCTTTCAAGTCATAGTATATGTTAAAAGTTTTTTGCATCAGGTTTATTGAAACCATATTGTTCAAAAAACTCTTCCCGGAAATCAAGCAATCGATCCTCTCGTATCGCCTGTCTGACCCGCTCCATTAATTCTAACAGAAAATAAAGATTATGATAAGTCGTTAGCCGGAAGCCGAATGTTTCACTGCTTTTCACAAGATGCCGGATATAGGCTCTTGAATAGTTTCGACAGGTGTAACAATCACAATGTTCATCGATAGGGCGAAAATCCCGACTATATTTCGCATTCCGTACGACCAATCTTCCCTCGCTTGTCATACACGTTCCATTTCGGGCGATCCTCGTGGGAAGTACGCAATCAAACATGTCTATGCCCCTGATTGCTCCATCGATCAGGGAATCAGGTGACCCGACTCCCATCAAGTATCTTGGCTTATCATCCGGAAGCCAAGGTGCTGTGAATTCCAATACGCGGTTCATGACATCTTTTGGTTCTCCGACAGACAATCCGCCGACTGCATACCCCGGTAAGTCAAGCGATACAAGATCTTTGGCACTTTGTTTCCGAAGATCTTCATATTCTCCGCCCTGGACGATCCCGAACAATCCTTGGTCTCCAGGTCTTTGATGGGCTTTCAGACAACGTTCTGCCCAGCGACTTGTCCGCTCTACGGACTGCTTCATATAGGAGTATTCAGCAGGGTATGGCGGACATTCATCGAACGCCATCATGATATCTGAGCCTAATGCATTTTGAATATCCATTGCACCTTCTGGGGTAAGGAACAATTTTTCCCCACTAAGATGGTTCCTGAAGTAGACTCCTTCTTCTGTGATTTTTCTTAAGTCACTTAAGCTGAATACTTGGAATCCACCGGAGTCTGTCAATATCGCCCCGTCCCAATTCATGAATTTATGTAGGCCACCCGCCTCTCTGACAATATCGTGTCCTGGCCGGAGCCATAAGTGATACGTATTGCTAAGAATGATGCCAGCACCCATTTCCTCAAGTTCCTCTGGACTCATGGTCTTGACCGTCGCTAGTGTCCCTACAGGCATGAATACAGGTGTTTCGAACGTACCGTGCGGGGTGTGGACTTTCCCAAGGCGAGCTCCTGATTGTTTACATGTTTTGATATGTTCATAGCGTATGGCGCTCATCGATGACTGATACTCCCTTCTAGAATCAGCATTGCATCCCCGAAGCTGAAGAAACGATACTCAGCATCCACAGCCTCTTTATAAGATTTCATAATCAAATCTTTTCCTGCGAATGCACTTACTAACATAATCAATGTTGATTGTGGAAGGTGAAAGTTTGTGATCAGTCCATCAATTCCCTTGAACGTATACCCAGGATAAATGAAGATATCTGTCCAACCTGATTGTTCCTCGAATCCTTTTGGGCTATTATTGGCTACTGTTTCGAGAGTCCGTGCAGATGTTGTGCCGACCCCGATAATACGACCGCCATCGTCCCTTACTTGATTCAATAGATTTGCGGTGCCTTTGGATATCTGATAGTATTCCCCGTGCATTTCGTGTTCTTCCACTGTCTCTACGGAAACTGGGCGAAACGTTCCAAGACCGACATGTAACGTAATATAAGCAACATGGATCTCCTGATGTTGAAGCTTCTCAATCAACTCTTCTGAAAAATGCAAACCGGCCGTCGGTGCAGCCACAGAACCGATGTGCTTTGAAAAGACGGTCTGATACCGTTCTTTATCATTCAACTGCTCCCTTATGTAAGGTGGGAGAGGCATTTCACCTAGTTTGTCGAGGATTTCATAAAAGGTGTTCCCCTCATAGGTAAAACTTAATACTCGTTCCCCTTGAGTACCCTCTTCAAGACAGGTTGCTTTCAACTGGCCATCTCCGAAAGAAAGGGTGGTTCCGGATTTTACACGTTTGGCTGGTTTCACAAGGGTTTTCCAAGTATCGTTATCTTCTTCTTTCAAAAGCAAGACCTCAATTTTTGCACCCGTATCAGGCTTTATACCATACAATCTTGCAGGTAAAACCCGTGTATCATTCAAAACCAGGCAATCTCCAGGCTTCAAATATTTCGTAATATCACTGAATGCGTTATGTTCTATACCGCCTGATTCAGGATCGACGACCAACATTCTCGATTTTGTTCTATCTTTAAGCGGTGTCTGCGCGATCAAATGTTCGGGCAAATCAAAGTCGAATTCATTTACTTTCATAATCGTTCACCTTATTCATCAGCTTTTTTGTTTTTCATTGATGTGGTTAAGAGAGAGCATTATCTGAATCGTCCGATCAAATAAAAGATCAACGATAGGACAATGCTCACGACGATCGAGGTAACAATCGGAAAATAAAAGGTCGTATTCCCTTTTTTGAAAACAATGTCGCCTGGCAGCTTACCGATGAAGCTGCCGATGATACCAAAAAGAATAAATACGATCCCGATTACGATGAAAATTTTACTCATGATCTTTTCGGTTCCTCCAAGTCAAAATGCTTGTAAGCAAGCCCCGTTGCCATGCGCCCCCTTGGCGTACGTTGAATGAATCCAATTTGGAGCAAGTAAGGTTCATATACATCCTCAATGGTTTGAGGCTCTTCCCCTATTGTTGCAGCGATGGTATTCAAACCGACGGGACCTCCCTTGTAATTTTCAATCATCCCTCTTAACAATTTATAGTCAATGTTGTCCAATCCTAAACGGTCCACCTGCAGTCTTTCAAGTGCTTGGACCGCAATATCCTTTGTTATGATCCCCTCACCTTGTACTTGTGCGAAGTCACGGACCCTTTTCAAAAGCCGGTTCACAATTCGAGGTGTCCCCCTTGCCCTTCGCCCCAACTCTTCAGCAGCATCAGACTGTACTTGTATCTCAAAGAAATCCCCTGTCCGGATGACGATCTCTGTCAAATCTTCCAGTTCGTAATAATCAAGCCTGCTGTGGACACCAAAACGGTCACGAAGTGGCGCAGATAATAAACCTGCCCGGGTAGTCGCACCTACTAACGTGAATGGCGGGAGGTCCAAGCGTACAGATCTTGCAGTTTCACCTTTTCCAATAACAATGTCAAGGCAGAAATCTTCCATTGCAGGATATAACACTTCCTCTACAGAACGATGAAGTCTATGAATTTCATCAATGAATAGGACATCACCAGGTTCAAGTGCAGTCAAAACCGCTGCTAGATCACCAGGCCGTTCAATGGCAGGACCGCTGGTCGTCCGTATATTGACCCCCATTTCATTCGCGATGATGCAGGAAAGAGTCGTCTTTCCCAATCCTGGTGGCCCATAAAGAAGCACATGATCGAGCGGTTCACTGCGCATTTTCGCAGCTTCTATGAATACTTTAAGGTTTTCCTTCACTTTTTGTTGTCCGATATATTGCTGGAGATACTGCGGACGTAGGCTGAATTCCAGTGTTGCATCATCCTGATTGAGTTCATTCGAAATAATCCGTTCTTCCATCTCACACCCACCTCAGGTTTAATTCAATAATAATTGTAAAGCCTTCTTGATGTATTGATCGGTTGTCAATTCACCTTCACCTTCTAGCTGAGGTGCAATCTTTTTGATTTCTCTATGACCATAACCTAAGGCCTCAAGTGCTTCAAACGCATCTTGCAAACCATCTTGAGGAACCTGGACCCTTGGTCTTTCCTCTATCTTCACTTCTGTCCAGTTCGTCAACTTCCCTTTCAAATCTAAAATTATCTGTCTAGCTGTTTTTTTTCCGACTCCGGGAAAACGTGTCAAAAACTTTTCATCTTCATTCTCAATCGCAGAAATAACCTGATTCGGTTTCCCTGAAGCTAAAATGGCAAGTGCTCCCTTTGGACCGATTCCCGAAACTTGAATCAATTTCATGAAAAGATCACGTTCATCCAGATTTTCAAAACCGTATAACGCAAGAATATCTTCCCGGACATGCTGATAGGTATAAATTGTTGTAGTGTTTCCGATTTGCTTTTGATAAACGAACGGATTGGGACAATTTATTTTATAACCAATGTTTCCGCATTCAATGACGACATGATCTGTATGTATGTATTTTACTTGACCAGTAATATAATCAATCAATTGTAGTGACCTTCTCCCCTATGTATTGCGCATGATCTCTCTCTTATTGAAAATACGAACGTTTCTTCTTATTTTTCATTGTAGCATATCAGTTGAAGAAAAGTCGATGGAATATAGCCCTGGATGAAAGGGAATCTCCTGAGTAATCAGGCGGTGAATGAATCGTGTTTTCTCGCCCCCATTTCAAACAGTTTAACGATCACATCCTTCATTGCACTATTAAAATCAAAGGCTTTGTTGATTTAGTTACCCATGTTGACTTTCATACTGTGAAAGGAATCAACACTAACCCTCAACAACGCCAAATAAAGAAAACTTGGCAAAGCCAAGCCTTAGTTGCTCTTATATTGAAGAAAGTAAAAATATTTTCTTTAAATGTTAAAAAGGCCTACTGCTAAGAAGCAGTAGGTCATAAGCCGGCTGATCGGCCATTTATTCTTTGATTGCATAAGGTTTATATTGATTGATCACTTCTTGATAATTCGTTTTTGTTTTAACACGTATACCTTCTTTTAACTTTTTCAGAAGATGACTTTCAAGCTTCTGAACGTCGATTTGATAAAACGATTGGATGACTTCGTCCTCATGGGGCCTCCCGTTAAAGATTGTCAGGATCCCATCTTCGGTCAAACCAAAATATCCGTTTACTTTCAAAAGTGGCGAGATATCGTCTATTTCCTGTTCAAATATGATTCGACTCAAATCTTGGTCAACCAATTGCCAGTCTGCATATGCTGCCCAAAAGTCATCCATTGACCAGATCGTTTCATAGATGACTTCTTGACTGCTTTCCCCGTCTAAATAAGTTCGCTGCAGAAGAACTTCGACAGTAAGTGGACCGGAAACAGTTTGTGCTTTTGGACTTCCTGTTTGAACCTGTGAAGGTAAATTTGCTTTTACCTCATCCTCAAACGAATGGAACAAGAGTACATAAACTGCCCCTAAAACGGTCACAACTAATGGAAAAATCCATGCTGTTTTCATGGGAAAGGCTTTCACCAACTATCACCTCTCGTTGTCTTCTTCAGACAATTATACATTCAGTAATAGTTTTACCGTATTAGGATAATTTATCCATCCTCCGATTAAGAGAAATGAGCCTCGTATTCTTCATCATCCAATTCCAGGTTGTGATACACTTCTTGTACATCATCCAGATCTTCTAACGCATCAATCAAACCGAACATCTTTTTAGCATCTTCACTTTCAAGCTTTGTGAGTGTTTGAGGGATCATTGTAATTTCTGAAATAGAAGGTGTATAACCTTTTGCCAGCAGTTCTTCTTCTACACTGGAAAAGTTCTCTGCATCAGTTTGGATCTCATAGGCGTCTTCATTTACTTCATACTCTTCTGCACCTGCTTCAATGATTTCCAGCATGAATTCATCTTCAGTTAATGAAACATCTTCTTGAGGAATGATGATCAATCCTTTTCGATCAAACATGAAAGCGACACATCCGGATTCTCCAAGGTTTCCTCCGTTTTTAGAAAACGCATGTCTCACTTCAGCTGCAGTACGGTTTTTATTATCAGTCAACACTTCAACCATCACTGCTGTCCCTCCGACACCATATCCTTCATAGACGATTTCTTCGTAATTTGCCCCCTCTAAATTCCCAGTTGCCTTTTTGATGGCACGATCAATGTTTTCATTCGGCATATTCGCAGATTTGGCTTTATCAATGGCTAATCGCAGCGATGGGTTCGTTTCTGGATCGCCTCCACCTTCTTTCGCTGCTACGAAAATTTCTTTTGCAAGCTTCATGAATGCTTTTCCGCGTTTCGCATCCTGTGCATTTTTCCGCCGCTGTATATTTTTCCATTTAGAATGTCCAGCCATAATGTTTCTCCCCTTTTTATACACTTCAATATCAATATAGCACATATATTTATCTGTAAAAAGAAAACGGGAGCTGACACACTAGTGCCACCTCCCGACCAGCATTCGACTAACGATTATTTCCAAAAGGGCGTTGTACTTCATCGCCAAGATCGTTCATTATTTCATTGACATCTGAACGTACCTCCGCGAAACCATTACCGCCCCTTAAATCATCGTCCACGTTTCTGATTCTTGTAAACATATCTTCATCCGTTGTTACACGAACATTTTTATCTGTCATTTGTTGCACAGTGTTTTTGACTTTGTCCCTGATCGCTTGATCATTACGAGCGTTCGTATCGATACCTACTAGAACCGTATCCCCATTTACTACAACCCGAGCATCATTAACGTCATTCATGCCCTTGACTCTATCACGGATCCGTTTCACTAGATCTCCACCGTTGTAATCGTCTGCATAATTGACTTCTGCTCTATCCAAGTCATTACGGTTGCGGTCACGATCAGCCATTTCAGTTAAAGGGCCTTCACCATCAGTGTTATTGGAGTAATAACCGATTGGCCGCGTATCATTGTTGTAACGAGTATCCATTGCCTCATTACCGTCTGCATTACAGGCTGACATCGTAACTGTCAACATAAGTGCCGAAGTCAAAACCATTGATTTTTTCATAAAAATAAACCTCCTTTCACCATTTAGAATGGCAATCAGAGGTTTAAAATAATCTCAATTATAATGGAAATGATTAACTTTTGTTTTTGCCCTTAGGCTCTTTTTTCTTTTCTTTTCGAGGCTGCATCTGGATGTCGATGTCCCAATAAGGATCTCTTCCAGGAGTTTGGCCCATAAATGGAAGCTGACCCATTCCGCCCTGATCTTGTTGCATCCACGGCATTTGGCCTGCTCCTGCTTGATCTTGGCCCATCGTCGGAAATTGGTCCATTCCGGCTTGCCCTTGCTGCATCCACGGCATTTGGCCTGCTCCTGCTTGATCTTGGCCCATCATCGGGGATTGGCCCATTCCGGCTTGCCCTTGTTGCATCCACGGCATTTGGCCTGCTCCTGCTTGATCTTGCCCCATCGACGGAAACTGGCCCATTCCGGCTTGCCCTTGCTGCATCCACGGCATTTGGCCTGCTCCTGCTGGATCTTGGCCCATCATCGGAGATTGGCCCATTCCGGCTTGCCCTTGCTGCATCCACGGCATTTGGCCTGCTCCTGCTTGATCTTGACCCATCGTCGGAAGCTGACCCATTCCAGCTTGGTCCTGGGTTAGCCAGGGATTTTGCGCTACATTATTTTGGCCTTGCTGCATCCATGGCATCTGGCCTGCTCCCTGCTGTTGTCCTTGCTGCATCCATGGCATCTGGCCTGCTCCCTGTTGCCCTTGTTGCGTCCATGGCATCTGGCCTGCTCCCTGCTGTTGCCCTTGTTGCGTCCATGGCATCTGGCCTGCTTCCTGTTGCCCTTGCTGCATCCATGGCATCTGGCCTACTCCCTGTTGCCCTTGCTGCGTCCATGGCATCTGGCCTGCTCCCTGTTGTCCTTGTTGCGTCCATGGCATCTGGCCTTCTTCCTGTTGCCCTTGATGCATCCATGGCATCTGGCCTGCTCCCTGTTGCCCTTGTTGCGTCCATGGCATCTGACCTGCTCCCTGTTGGTCTTGCTGCATCCATGATTGACCCATTCCGCCATGATCTTGGCTCATCCATTGATAATCATCTGGAGCCATTTCTTCCATACCGTACATTCCTTGATGCCCCGTATAACCAGTTGGCATTTCTCCGTAATGACCCATATGCCCATACATAGAGTAGTCACCCATATGATGATGAGGCGAATATCCGTATGGTTGCATCATCGGATCACAGCAAGGACCCATCATTCCGTATGAACCGTGGTAGCCCCATGGACCTGAACAAGGATCCGGCATGCAATAATCGTCATATGGAACACATTCAACTGGAGGACATGGCTCTATAGGCTTTGGCTTTGGCATTTCATAGGTGGTCGTTTTTTCTTCCTGTTGTATCCCTAATGTAATTTGAAACTCTTCCTCTGTAATCGGTGCCTTAGGTTTTTTAGGAACCGGTTTCTCCTTAACAATCGGCTTTTCCTTTATCGGTTTTTCTTTGATCGGCATCTCCTTTTTAATCGGCATTTCTTTTTTCACAGGCTTTTGAATAGGCATTTCTTTTTTCAGCTTAGGTATTGGCATTTCTTTTTTTGGTTTAGGAATAGGTATTTCCTTTGCAATTGGCTTTTCTTTCATTTTCATATGAGGCTTGATCTGGGGATTCAGATTGCCAGGTTTATTCGCTTTTCCGTGCGGATTACTTGTTGGTACATTTACTTTAGCACCTGGATAAATGATATCAGGTGTATTGATTTGGGGATTTGCTTTAATGACATCTTGTAACTCAACACCGTACATTTTTGATATTTTCCAGAGTGTATCCCCTTTTTTCACAATGTGTATTTTCAAAACGATCTCCTCCCTGCCTAATTCATTACACAGTATATGAGAGATTGGGCATCTTGCTACAATTTTACAAACGCGCTGTTCACCATAATCAATATATGATGCCCGTGAAATACATATTCATTTTGTTGGGAAAGGCTCGTGATTCCTATAAGAGTTATGGTATTCTAAAAACGAAACTGTTGTTTTGGGAGGATATACGATGAAAGAAAGAGGAGACAAGGTCCTAGGTGAAGAACGGAGGGACCTTTTGCTACAATGGCTGAAACAAAGCAATTCACCGTTGACTGGTAGTTATCTCGCAAAGCAAACAAATGTGAGCCGACAGGTGATCGTTCAAGATATCTCGTTGTTGAAGGCTAGAAATGAACCAATCATGGCCACTTCGCATGGGTACCTATATTTTCAAACAGGTCCTACAAATCAAAAATATACGAGGATCATCGCATGCCAGCATTCTTCTAAAGAAACAATGGATGAATTGAACACGATTGTAGATTTTGGCGCAACTGTAAAAGATGTGACGATTGAACATCCTGTTTATGGAGATTTGACAGGAGCGATCATGCTCAAAAATCGAAATGATGTTGAGCAATTCATAAATAAGGTACAGGAGACGAACGCTTCATATCTGCTTGAACTGACAGGCGGAGTTCACTTGCACACGATAGAAGCAGATTCAGAAAATCAGCTTGATCAAGTATGCCATGCATTAGAGGATAAAGGTTATTTGTTGCCACGTTCATAATTTTGAATGGATAAAGGGGTGTTTTCAATTTTCAACGGACAGGGGTCCAATTGAAACACTCCTAGGCTCCAGACCCGATTATATTTACTGCCCTTACATGCTCCAGCTTCTCAAGCGATTTAAGAATGCCGTTTATGTCTTCCTTAGAAGAGGCTGTTTCAATCGACATGGTAATATTCGCTCTTCCTTGCAGTGGGATTGTCTGGTGAATCGTCAATATATTACAACCCAACTCAGCTAGGATTCCCAATAAGGACGATAAAGATCCAGAACGATCTTCTAAATGAATGGAGATCGATACGATTTTCTTTTGGACCATCGTTTCAAATGGAAAAATCCGATCACGATATTTATAAAATGCACTCCTGCTTAAATCTACAGCTTTTACTGCTTCGTTGATTGTATTTACTTTTCCCGTCTCCAATAGCATTTTCGCTTCAAGAGTTTTCGTCATGGCTTCTGAAAGGACATCCTCCCTTACTAGATAAAAACGTTCCCCTTTATAATCCATCTTAAAGCCTCCTGTAAGGAATTATTACTTCAGTATAAAATGATTAGCATTCGTTAGCAAATGTATAGTATGGCAAACTAAGAAAAGCGTAAACGCCCTGATTAGCCACGTAGGTCACTGGAAGTCCAACGAGGAGGCGCGAACCAAACAAAGTTCGGTTCTGCGTGGGTAAACCCTTCGATCTAACTCAATGTGTCGACCCCCGCAGGAGGACTAAAGTGATCCAAGTGGTTGGGTGTGGTGCTAGACATCCAGAAAAGCGCAAACGCCCTTCGAAACAAAATTTATATACTTTCTTATCTTTAAAAAAGACTGTCATTGCGACAGTCTATTCGATAAATTCAAATTCATAATCCATGATCCGGACTATATCTCCATCTTCTGCACCACGTTTTCTCAGCGCTTCATCAATTCCCATCTTTCTCATTTGTTGAGCAAATCGTCGAACCGATTCATCTCTGGAGAAATCCGTCATTTTGAAGAGACGTTCAATTTTCGGTCCGGAGATGACAAAGGTTCCATCATCTTCTCTGGAAAGTTCAAATGGCTGCTCTTCACGTTGATGCTTGTATAGGACTCTTTCATCCTCTTCTTCTTCATCTTCAATCAATGGAAACTCTGGAGTCGTTTCTAGCTTATTCGCAATTTCAAATAACAGATCCCTGACCCCATCCTTTGTAATCGCAGAGATTGGGAAAACTGGGTATTCATCACCCACCTGCTCTTTGAATAGTTCTAAGTTTTCCTGTGCATCCGGCATATCCATTTTGTTCGCAACCACAAGCTGTGGCCGTTCGGTCAACCGTAAATTATATTGTCTTAGCTCTTCATTGATCTTCAAAAAGTCTTCGTAAGGATCTCTACCTTCCATCCCTGACATATCAAGGACATGCACGATGACTCGTGTCCGTTCGATATGCCTCAAAAATTGATGGCCTAAGCCTACTCCTTCATGCGCTCCTTCAATCAGACCTGGCAAATCAGCCATGACAAAGCTCCGGTTATCATCTGTTTCAACAACACCGAGATTTGGGCTCAAAGTTGTAAAATGGTACTCTGCAATCTTGGGTTTAGCTGCTGAAACAACGGATAATAGCGTGGATTTCCCTACACTAGGAAAACCTACAAGCCCAACATCTGCAAGCAGCTTCAATTCTAACGTAACTTCTCTTTCGTCACCTGGTTCGCCGTTTTCAGACAGTTCCGGTGCTGGGTTTTTAGGAGTTGCGAAGCGGGTATTCCCACGTCCTCCACGGCCGCCTTTTGCAATTATTGCTTGCTGGCCGTGATCGACGAGATCAGCAATAACCTTCCCTGTCTTGGCGTCCGTCACGACTGTGCCCGGGGGAACTTTAACAATCATATTCTCTGCATTGCGGCCATGCATATTTTTAGACATTCCATTTTCACCACGGGGAGCTTTGAAGTGACGGTTGTAACGGAAATCCATTAATGTCCTTAACCCTTCTTCCACTTGGAAAATGACATCTCCGCCTTTTCCCCCATCTCCTCCAGCCGGGCCACCATCGGGTACATATTTCTCTCTTCGGAAAGCGACCATTCCATTACCGCCATCCCCAGATTTTATAAAAACCATTACCTGATCGACAAACATGATATTTTTCACCTCACCTTTTTATCCTATCTCAAGGATGTACAACAGTTCATTTTCCTGACAGTAGCTTTCGACGATTCTGATTGAATTATGTAATGTATTCAGTAAGTCTAATGTCTCCCCATGATCCATATTGATCTTTCCAGCGAAATCATATGTAATTCTTGTCCGGTCATGCGCCAACTGGATCGTAATCATCAAATGTGGTTCACCGTCATCCCCCACCAAATTGTTAAGATGCCCGATGAATTCTTTCGTCCAATCATATATGGCGTCATCAAACGAGGATAGGTCCTTTTCTTCACCAATCACTTCATAATCAATTCGATACGCATTTTGCTGCCAATTAAACGTCAATAAAAATTCAGCCATTTTAGGCATTCGAAGATTAGAAACCTTCGCTTCGTTTTTCGCCTCTCGGACAACCTTGTCAATTATTTCTTTAGCCCGGTCAGTACGGTCCAGTGCCAAGTTCCCTTTTATCAATTGAAGATGGTTCAGCCAATCATGCCGTGCATGACGTAATAGACTTACAGGATCCCATTTTCCCTTCATATCAGCACTCCCAAACATTAATCGTTTCCCATCTGGACTTTGAAAGTCATGCTGTGACTTTTTGATTTCAGCCCATTTACACTCCATTTCAGCACCAAGAAAATCTTTTCTAATTCCAGTAACGATCAACCATGATGAAAGACGCGTAAAAATATATATATTCGCACGAACGAGCTGAAAATCAAATAAACGAACAAGCTTTATGATCAAAACTGTATAAGAAGAAAAAAACTCTAACCAGTCTGGTTAGAGTTTAAGTGTTACGCTTCTTTGGCTACTGGGTAAACACTTACTTGCTTGCGGTTGCGGCCAAGGCGTTCAAAACGAACGACTCCGTCAACCTTAGCGAATAAAGTGTCATCTCCGCCGCGGCCAACGTTCTTACCAGGGTAGATCTTTGTTCCGCGTTGACGGAAAAGAATTGAACCACCTGTAACAGTTTGTCCGTCAGCTCTCTTAGCTCCTAGACGCTTAGAGATTGAGTCACGACCGTTTTTTGTACTACCAACACCCTTTTTGGATGCGAAGTATTGCAAGTTCATTTTTAGCATGAGATGCACCTCCTTAAAACCTAATTGATTTTAATATATTGTCCATAGTCACGTTCGATTGACTTCAATGCTATCAGCATACCTTCAAGTAAAAGCTGTATCTTCTCTGATGTCTGTTCACTTATAGAGGAAGGTGTTTTGAATGTAAAATAGCCGCCGTCCTCCCGGGTCTCCACTTCAGGTTCAACCTCGCAGAGCTCTTCAATGGCATTGACGGCCCCGAAGGAAACAGCTGTAACCGCTGCGCAGACAAGATCATGCCCATATGGACCAGATTCCGCATGCCCCGTTATGCTGAAAGATACAATTTTACGCTGATTCCGAACTACATTGACATTTAACATGATTAAACGTTGATTTTATCAATCACAACTTTAGTATATGGTTGGCGATGTCCTTGTTTACGACGATAGTTCTTTTTAGGCTTGAACTTGTAAACAACCACTTTTTTCGCACGACCCTGCTTATCGACTTTTGCTGTTACAGTCGCTCCGTCTACTAGTGGGCTTCCGACTTTAACGTCATCTCCACCTACCATCAATACACGGTCGAATGTAATTGTGTCACCAGCTTCTGCATTCACTTTCTCAATGTAAAGCTCTTGTCCTTCTTGCACACGGAATTGTTTTCCGCCAGCTTCAATAATTGCGTACATCATATGCACCTCCTGTTTTACTCAGACTCGCCATCGCAGGTGCTTCTGAATTAATATAGCCGTCGTATTTCGTTGTTGCCTCGTTACTGCGGTCCTCATAACTTCCGCGCCTCGAACTACTCGGCTCTATTACTTCATTTCACATAAATTGAGCGTCGAATTCTGTTCTCAATTTAAGGGTTAAGCTTGAAAACCTGCTTTGTGCGGTTGGAGCATGAGGCTCCAAAGACTAACGAAAAAATCATACCATATAACAAAAGGTATTGTCAATGCTATTCCATACTTATACGAGCTTCAATCTCACCGCATCGACCAATACGACGGATGTTGAACATAGGATATTCAATATCCTCTTTTTCCGTTATATACAGTTTAGCAGATACCTGGCTCGAGAGTCTATCCTCCCTGTTTTCTCCTGGATCTTTGATAAAAAGCAGCAATGGTTTCGTCGCTTCGATCCAAATGCCTTCCTCATCTGTATTCCGATGTTCGAATAATGTCCGTTCAAATGCATAATAGACCGATTTCACCGACAGCTGTCTATGACTTGCTTTACAGAGAAGACATTTTTCTGTCATCAATGCAGAGAGGCTGTCTTTTACCTTCTGCCGGGTGAGTTCCAATAAGCCGAGTGCTGTAAATCCATGTACTCTCGTTCGAATTGGATCCTGATTAAGCCGATCTTCAAGAAGTTGGAGGACTTTCTTTTGATGATCTTGATTGTCCATCCGGATGAAATCGATGACGATCATTCCGCTGATATTACGAAGCCGCAACTGTTTCGCGGCCTCGTCTGCAGCGTATAGATTCGTCTCCAAAATCGATTGGCTACGGTCTTGTTTGCCGGTATACTTTCCAGTGTTCACATCAATTACCGTTAAAGCTTCAGTCGGATCGATATTGATATATCCGCCATTTTTCAGCCAAACAACTGACTGTAGGGCTTTATGTATCGACTGCTCGATATTATAATGGGAGAAAATATTCTCCAATCCTTTATATAGCTGGGTCTTCTTAGAGAATCCTGGATAATTTTGTTTAAAGGATTGATAATAGGTGAAATCATCAAAAATATATGCTGCTTGCTCATTAGATGTATGTGCCAAAGCGCGTTCAATCAGCGTATTCCCTTCAAACAAGAGCGAAACCCGCTTCATATTTCCCGCTTTTCCAGATAATGAGGCCCATTGCTCCCTGAGTCTCGATACTTCTTGCTCTAGGATGTCAACAGAGGTTTCTGTACTTGATGTCCGCATAATCAACCCTTCTTGACCGGTTATAAGACTAGTCCCAACGGCTTTCATACGAATTGTTTCCTCAACTGAGAGCTTTTTAGAAACCGCTGTATAGTTCCCGAACGGCAAATAAACAAGGTTATCCCCGGGCAGTGTGATGTTTTCTGTAAGGAGAGGTCCCTTGCTTTTTGAAGCTTCCTTTTTAACTTGTACTATGATCCATTGGCCGTCATGAATCTTTTCAGATATAGAGTCAGTTTTCTTCCCTTTATTTTCATCAACCAGATCAGTGTCATGGATGAAACCATTTTGCTCAAAACCAACGTCCACAAAGGCAGCTTGTATGCCAGGCAAAACTTTTGCAACACGGCCCAAATAAATATTTCCTGCTTTCGGATAGGTATTGGGTCGTTCAATCATCACTTCGATCAATTTTCCATCTTTGACAATTGCCGCTCTCTTTTCAGATGTCGTTACATTAAATAAAATCTGCATCAATATGCTTCCTCACTTCTAAAAGTCAACGTTTACTTGGAATATGAACCTGTTTATATTTTAACGAAAAAGATCTTCGATTGCACATGTGCCCGCACTCTGCTTGAAATAAGCCGTTAATATATCTTTTTCTTTGCACATGTAAGGAGAAGCAGATTTTATTAATATATCATGACTGCAGCCTTTATATAATCCTGACAGCACATTCTCGACAGTTGTCGTCGGCTGCACAGTGAGGATCTTGGATCGCATCGTTTTTTCCTTCCCAGTCATCCGTTCAAGCAAAAAGCGTATATATACATACGGCAGGTGTTTCCATTCAACATAATGGGCATAAAGCAAGAAGGATAAAATGATGAGCAAGTTCAAGTGGATGGAAAACCAAATAAATGATACCACTGCAAAAATAAGAAGAAATCCGAAAGAGAGCATCAACATGGATTTCTTGGCTTTTTTATAAGGGAAGAACAATGTAAGCAATAGGAACAGGAGCTTCCCGCCGTCCAGCGGCCAGATCGGAAGAAGGTTGAACAAAAATATCATCCAATTCATTTCTATGAGAAGTTCAAGCAATTGAGGATCCCCAATGCCAGCAGACAGACAGCTCATACCAACTGCAATCATCCATACATGCTGGAGAGGTCCGGCTGCTGTTACAATGATCTCCTCATGATAAGGACGATTTCCGTATTCATCCATTTCTGCTACTCCGCCAAATGGGAGCAATTCGACTTTAACCAATCGCCACTTAAAAAAGCTTGCAGCTAAAGCGTGACCGAGCTCGTGAATAAGAATTACGAGAAATAAGATGAGGAATTCACGAAAGTGTCCGGTGATGACGCCAATCAATGCAATCAGCCAAAGAAGCGGGTTTATTCGAATTAATTTGAATGCCGATAACATTACTCAGATGACAGTACTTTCAAAGGATCTACAAATCCGCCATCATCTTTGATTGCAAAATAGAACGTCCCCGCTTCTGAACCTTCTTCTCTTGTCACTTTACCAATATTCGTACCTAAATCGATGTAATTATAAAGTTTGATCCCATCAGCAATTTTATCTAACTTTCCATACCACGATTCACTACCGTCAAAATGTTGGACAACAACAGTTTTACCTAGTTGATCTTTTTCACCTACAAAAATGACAAAGCCCTCTTTAATGGCCGAGACATCGGTTTGGTTCCCTGTCTCCAACAAAATCCCTTGTCCGTTGTCTTCAAAGGATTGAAGGACTTTCGTGTTTGCAGGTAATGCGTAATTTTGCATCTTCTTACTCGTGCCAGCAACATCTTTATTCTTACTTTCAGTGGGAAACAATGCGATCGGCTTACCGAACCTATCTTCATACCAACCCGCAATGGAAGCAAATTGAAATTCCTGTTCAAATGAATTATGGACAAAAGTACGTACAGGATTAAGGTTTTCGGATGGGTTCCTAAATACTATTCCTACAATCAAAAATAAACAAACGGCTGCCATTACTCTAAAAAGGAACCCTTGAGATGAAAATAAAGGGTGTCCCCCATTATTTGGACCTTTGTCATAGTTTGGATAGGAATGACTGGTACCAGGCTTTTGGCTTTTTATATGATTGTGATACTTTTTCCGTATCTCATCTGCTCTGCTTTTCATAAACACCCATCCTCTACATCAAGTTTGTACATGTTTATGACTTGTCCGGAGTGTTTATGACAGGTAAAGAAGACGATATCGTTCAGGACCGGATAAAATGCCACTTCAACAATGAAGCCAGGATAAATGGGGTTACGTTGGTTCATTTTTCATCATC
Source organism: Alkalihalobacillus sp. YIM B00296 (assembly GCF_020179385.1). GTDB lineage: Bacteria > Bacillota > Bacilli > Bacillales > Fictibacillaceae > Pseudalkalibacillus. Next base: position 99,494 of record NZ_JAIBLJ010000002.1, read on the forward strand.
ATTATTTGTTAGAGACGGGGATTCCGCATGCAAATTACTGGTAATACCATTTTATCAAAATCTCTTAAATCACTTTAATGACTGGCCAGAAAGTTAAATTGAAGCACTTACATTTACTTTATTACACCACTTTAGAAACATATGGACTTACCAAGGATTGCGGAATCAATTTGTTTAACTGTTTATCTTTCAACCTTCCATGACTCAAATACAAAAGCCGAATCATCAGGGTATCCTGAAGGATCCGGCTTCGGTTCAAGTTCTCATTCCAAAGAATTGCTTCACTTTTTTCAATAGTCCTTTATCTTCCTCTAATGACATTAATGGAACGGATTCACCAAGAATCCTGCGCGCAATGTTCCGATATGCCTGTGAGGCTTTCGTATCAGGATTCAGTGCAATCGGTTCTCCTCGATTTGAGGCACGAATCACAAGTTCATCATCCGTTACGATTCCCAGCAGTTCCACTGCTAAAATCGATACGATTTCATCGACATCTAAAGAGTCCCCATTTTCCATCATATGTGCCTTCAATCGGTTAATGATCAACTTAGGAGATTCGATATCCTCTTGTTCCAACAGACCGATGATTCGATCGGCATCCCGGACTGAAGAGGTTTCAGGATTCGTCACGACAATTGATTTATCGGCTCCTGCAATTGCATTCTTGAATCCTTGTTCAATACCTGCAGGACAATCGATGATGACGTAATCATAATCCTGTTTTAGTTCTGTGACCATTTTCTTCATTTGCTCAGGTTTTACGGCACTTTTATCCTTTGTTTGAGCTGCCGGCAACAGATATAGACACTCAAATCTCTTATCTTTTATCAAAGCTTGATGCAGCTTGCAACGGTTATGAGCAACATCTACCAAATCGTAGATGATACGGTTTTCAAGCCCCATGATCACATCCAGGTTTCGAAGGCCGATGTCAGTATCGATCAAACAAACCTTCTTTCCAAGAAGTGCAAGTGATGTCCCAATGTTGGCTGTGGTTGTGGTTTTTCCAACTCCGCCTTTTCCAGATGTAATAACGATAGCTTCACCCACAAAACATTCCCCTTTCCCTACAATCGGTTTAAACCCGGTCTAATCTGGTGTAAGATGTGCAGACGATCGAATTTGATGGTATTGTCCTCTTCATCTAAATAAGCACACTCACCAGAATACACTTGTTCATTTTCTTCCTCATTTATAAACTGGTCTGCAATACGAACTAAGGTTGGATTCAATACAGAAGCTGTAACAACTGCTGATTTACGTCCTTCACAGCCTGCATGTACATTTCCTTTCAAGGTTCCCATCACGAATATATTTCCAGTAGCTGCGACGGTCCCTCCAGGATTCACGTCGCCCACCAATAGTAAGTCGCCCTGGACCTTCAATATCTGACCAGACCGTATCATCCGGCTTACAGAAGTGATTTCATTCTCTTTTTTCATGAACTCTGCTTCTTCACGCGTGATAACATCTGATTCGATTATATCGACGATCAGATTCTTCTTCTGATAAATGATATTTCTCAAGATCTCTTCTTGAGGTTTATTCAAATACCGCTTACCCACTTTTACTTTTACGGTGATTTTCGGGCTCTCTGAAGAATCCTCGGTCCCAGGATGGATCAGCTTCGTTTCAAGCTCTTCAAGAAGCTGATCAAATGAGCAAGTATCATCAAGATGAAGGATGAGTCCTTCTTTCGTCCCCTTTATGGTTACGTAATGTGTATTTGATTTTTTTTGTCTTTGTTTCTGTGCCATTACCCTGTTCACCTCAACATACACAATTTCGACAATGTCAAATGGGATTCCTTTTTTCCACTCTATTTTTCTTGAAGCTCCATGGCTATATCGAGCAGCCATTTCCGAAGTGGGTAATAGACCAAAACGACGAATACACCATTTAAAATCAAGGTTGGAAGATAACGCTGATAAATGAAGGTTTCCAACATAACCTTCGGTACACCAATTAAGCTATATAATCCATAAACCAAGAATTCAAACGCAGAAAGGCCTATAAGCATGCTGAACAATGTCACAAATATGTTTCCATGAAAATACCTGGCTATGAAAGCTGTCACATATGCTGTCAAACCCATGGAAAACATGTACACACCAATCAAATCGGTGAAAATCACATCGTATAACAATCCGAAAGCAATCCCGTAAACAACACCCCGGATCGGTGAAATATACATGGCGATAAAGCAAACCATGACCACAACGAAACGAGGTATTAGAATTGTTTCATTTTCCATATGTTGCGGGGTGAATACTTGCATGACCGTACTTTCACTTATAAAAACAAGGTATGTAACAAAAGGAAGAAGAAATCGGATCATGGCATTTCTTCCTCCTCTATTTGATCGGAATCATCAAGTTCGACATCCACTTCTTCCATCTTCCGCTTGACCACCATCACATGATCGATATCATAAAGATCTGCAGCAGACTCTATGTAAGCAGTTTGCGTAGGTTCAACCTTATCAGGTATTATTTCGACGATTTTACCGATCTCCAAGCCTTTTGGAAAGATGCCGCCCATACCGGATGTCGTGACCGTTTGGCCTTCCTTCAATTCCCTGTCGATCGGAATCATTTTCATTAACAATACTTTCTTTTTCTCATCGAATCCTTGGATCAGGCCATGGACTCGGCCTTTATCAGTGTTGACCACAGCTGAAATTCGGCTGTTCGGGTCATGACTGCTGACGAGCTCGACACTTGAATGGAAGGCTGATACCTTATCGATCTTTCCAATCAACCCTTTGGAAGAAATCACAGGCATATTCGGTTCAATTCCAGCTTGCTTCCCTTTATTGATCTTGACGGATTGGTACCATCTCTCTGGAGACCTTCCGACGATGGTGGCTTGCCAAATTGTATAATCTGTCAGGCTATCCTCTTTCTCTAGCGTATCACTTAACGTCTCATTTTCTTTTTTCAAATCTTTCACACGACTTGCGAGTTTATCATATTCATTCAACTGTAATTTCAGGACTCTGTTTTGTTCATAGATTTCTTTCATCTCTACTACATTCCCAAAGAAACCCGCTACAAAGTGTGCGGGTTTATAAAAGACAGATTGAGTCCATCCAACGGTATCATGCAAAAATTGTTCGGGCCATGAAATGTTTTCCCTTTCTTTCATTGAAAATCCAATCAAAGCCACCAGGACAATCATGCTTACAAGTAGAATAATCAATCGTTTATTAGAGAAAAACTGCGGCACGGCTCACACCTCTTACGATTTTAATTTAGATCGGCCGCCGCCAAATCCTGGTTTACTGCTGATTTGTTGATAGTTTTCGATTGCACGACCAGTGCCAATCGCAACACAGTCCAATGCGTTCTCAGCAACGATGACAGGCATTTTAGTTTCTTCGCTGATGACACGATCAAGGTTACGAAGAAGTGCACCACCGCCAGTCAACACAATTCCACGATCCATGATATCAGCAGCAAGCTCAGGTGGAGTCTTTTCTAGTGCGAGTTTGACCGCATCCATAATCGTATCGACTGTATCCTTCAACGCCCCTGCAACTTCTTCCCCGGAAATCGTAATCGTCTTCGGTAATCCTGTAAGGAGATCTCGCCCACGGATGTCCATTTCTTCTGCACCGTCTGATACATCTGCAGAGCCGATGTCGAGCTTTATCGTTTCCGCTGTACGTTCACCGATGATGACATTGTATGTCTTCTTGATGTATTGGATGATGGCGTCATCCATTTCGTCACCAGCAACACGAATCGATTGCTTTTCAACGATCCCACCAAGGGAGATAATTGCGACTTCCGTTGTTCCACCACCGATATCTACTACCATACTTCCAGTAGGCTCCCAAACCGGTAGATCGGCACCGATAGCAGCTGCAAGAGGTTCTTCAATCGTTTCGACCTCGCGAGCTCCTGCCTGCTTTGTCGCTTCTTTCACCGCACGCTCTTCCACATGAGTGATTCCAGATGGTACACACACCATGACAAATGGCTTCCTCGAAAAGACCGAACGATTCTTCTGAGCCTGTTGAATATAGTACTTCATCATCGTGGCAGTTGTGTCATAATCTGCAATGACTCCGTCTTTCATCGGACGTCGAGCTACGATGTTTCCAGGTGTACGTCCAATCATATTCTTGGCAGCATTACCAACGGCTTCAATATCCCCGCTTTTCGTATTGATTGCGACTACGGAAGGTTCACGTACGACTACACCCTTCCCTTTCACATATACAAGCGTATTCGCTGTACCTAAATCAATTCCCATATCTCTTGAAAATCCACCAAACATTTATGTAAATCTCCCTTCATAACTAGCAAAACTCACAACATTGATTATACTCCAAACAGTAAAGCTTGAACAGTCTAAACGTAGCCTTTTTCTTTAAGACTTACGAATTTTTGATCACCGATAATTATATGGTCCAACAAATCGATTCCGATGATTTTTCCGCACTCTGCCAATCGCTGAGTCACTTCAATATCTTCACGACTCGGAGATCACCACTCGGATGATTATGGAAACAGATGATTGAAGCTGCTGAACGGCGCATCGCTTCTTTATATACTTCTCTCGGGTGTACGATCGATGCATTCAAACTTCCGATAAAAACCGTCTGTTTATGCAACACTTGATTTTTCGTGTTCAAATAGATACATACGAAATGCTCTTGTGACAAGAAACGCATTTCATCCATTACATACTTGGCTCCATCGTCAGGTGAACGAATGATATATCACTCATCGATTTGAAGCCTGTTCACTCGTTTTCCAAGTTCAAGAGATGCCAGAATTTCCACTGCTTTTGCATTCCCTATGCCTTTGACAGCAATAAGTTCATCGATCGTGGCATCCTTCAAAAGGTTTAATCCTTCAAACTGCTGGATCAATCTATGTGAGAGTTGAAGAACAGATTCTTCTTTTGTACCTGAACGTAATATGATTGCAAGCAGCTCTTGGTTGGAGAGGACGCTGGCACCTTCTTTCAGCATACGCTCTCTTGGCCTTTCGCTCAATGGAAAATCACGGATTGTAAAGGATTTGATTTCAAATATACATCCTCCTTAGGATTTATTCCGTGACTGACTAAGATCATTAGTTATTCCGAATTTTTTCAATTCACGCACTGTCCGTGCTAATGGCAAACCGACTACATTGTAATAATCTCCCCTGATTTCTTTCACCAAGGTTGAGCCATAGCCTTGAATCCCATATGCTCCTGCCTTATCCGAGCTTTCTCCAGTACTCACGTATTCTTCTATTTCCTCCGAAGTAAGATTCCAAAACTTCACTTCAGTCACTCCATGAAAAATTTCCTCTTTTTCTTCAGAAATTATAGCCGTTCCTGTGAATACATGATGCGTTTGCCCTGATAACTCCGCCAGCATGTCGAAAGCTTCTTTGTCGTTTTCGGGCTTCCCTAGAATCTGATTATTGAACACAACAACAGTATCCGCCCCTAATACAACATGAGACGGGTTCTTCCTGTAGATGTCTTGAGCTTTATGTAGAGCTAATAGTTCGACAAATTGTGCCGGAGTAAAGTCACCGGTTATGTTTTCGGATACAGAACTTTTTTGGACAGTAAAAGATAGGTGGGCAATTTCGAGTAATTCTTTACGTCGAGGTGAGCCTGAGGCTAAAATGAGGCTTTTCATGCAATCACCCTTTACGCCTTAGAGTAGAGGTTATGATTGTCATTTCACTACTTTTGAAGGGATTATATACAGAATATCAAATACCTTCCAGTTAGACAACCAAAATTAGTCATTACCCTCCTTTAGTATAATTCGTAAAGGAGGGTCGCTTTATGACTATATTTTTGTCGAATCATAGAAGAATGTTGGAGGTTATCGGCTCAAATGTCGCGGGAGATCAGTCAAAGCTTTTAATCAAGGACTTATAGTGGATGACAGCATCCAGTTTTGCTTGTTGGAGGTTCCATTTGTTGTCGGTATTTTCGGCTATTGTGTTCAGGGCATTGATAAACGCCACTGATTTTTGCTGTTGTCCAGTTGAAAGGACAGAGATTGAACCCAACGATTCATCCTTCCACTTCAATAATTCTGGTTGCAAATTATTGATTTCAGACGCCTCTGCTATCAACAGTTTCTCAAAAAGTTCTTTTCCCCCTTTGAACCATTGAAGTTTATTCTCATCTGTAACTGCAATTGCGTCCCTTGAAATGGTCCATTCTTTTGCATAGGCATCTTCAACGATTGCCTGATAATCAGAAGCGAGACTTTTCACACTATCCATTGACCCACCGACTCCGATCAAGACACGGTTATCCTCTGGGTCCATAGCGGCTGCAAAGCCACTTGCTTTTATTTTCTCAACAAACTCTTGACCATTTTCACTTGTAGAAAATACGCCCCCTTGAACAATATAAGTAGAGACATTGACATCCATGGTAGCAGTCCCGTCTGGAGTCTCGGATGTCCCTGCAGCGGTACCAGGATCATCCTGTTTTACCGTAGCTGGTTGAGTCTGGGTTTGCGACTGGAACTCTTCTCCCGTGAAAATCATCAAAACGACCAATCCGATCATACACCCGATAATGACCGCGCCTCCAATCGGGAACAGCATGCGCTTCGGAAATTGGAAAGGTACTTTCGGAGTAGGAAGCTGTCCTTTGAAAGACATGCGCTGTTTCTTTCTATGGATCGGTAGACCTGGTTTACGGTCATAAGATATTGGCTCGTAATCTTCCAATTGTTTTTCACTGCGGCTTTGATGAAAAAAATAGGCATTCGATGATTGTATATCTTTTGGGAGAATCCATTCAAAGGGAGTATCAATGGATTCTCGATCAATTGCTGCTGCTATTTCCTGCTCTTCCTTTATCTCGGTCACAGGCCTGTCCTTCCCGTTCACTTTGATCGATATTTTGTTCGGGTCATTCTGCATCCCTATCAACTCCTTCTATACTCAATGTAATTCTATGTACAAGGGTCCCCTGTTAGAACCCGGATGGTAGAGTAGTAGGGTGAATATAACATATTGGAAATAAAAAAGAACAAGACCTCTGTCGTCTTGTCCTTGAAAGCGTTCGAGTTTTTTTGACAGCCTCTCATATTGAAATGCACGTTTAATCGTCAATATCTTTTCAATTTAAGGACCATCGTAAAATCGGTTCACCCCAAAACAACGTTATGATTGAAGCAAGTGCAATGAAGGGGCCAAACGGGACATGTTGTTTACGCTTGACCTTTTTCATCAGGAAAAGGGCGATTCCTATAACGGATCCAGACAGGGATGCTAAAAATAAAACAAGTAAAATCCCTTTGACACCGAACATCATACCCAAAAGCGCAAATAATTTAATATCACCGCCCCCCATTCCGCCTTTACTAATTATTGCGATAAATAATAGCAGGAGGAATCCTAAGATACTTCCTAACCACGCATCCACCCAAGGGTCTGTCGGTAACCACAACCGGTAGAAAATAATAAGAGGCGTGAAAAATAGTAGCACTTTATCCGGAATCAACATATAGGAAAGATCACTGACGAAGGTGATCATTAAAAGTGAAACTAAAATGAGACTACCGAAAAGCATCGAGGACCATCCAAATTGGTAGTAACTATAGGCAAAAAGCAATCCAGTCGTCAATTCAGTGATAGGATAAATACGGCGGATTCGGTTCTGGCAATGACGGCATCTTCCATTTGTTAAGATATAAGATAAAACTGGAATGAGGTCGATCGGTTCTAATGTTCTCTTACAGGAGGCACAATGCGACCCTGGATGGACAACTGATTGCTTTTTCGGAACTCTTAACCCAACAACGTTAAAAAACGATCCCATAACCAATCCTAAAATGAAAAAGAACATGTACATTCAATCTACTCCATAGTTAACAATTAGCCTCTCCGTTGGAAAGGATGTTTTAATTATTCAACGCTTTTTCTTAGCCGCTATAGCTTGCAACTTTATTGCGGCCTTGCTGCTTTGCACCTGTATACATCGCTCTGTCAGCATTTCTGATCAATGTCAATGGATCTTCACCTTGTAACGGTGCAGTTGAAACACCAATGCTGACCGTTAAGCGGATCCGTTTATTACGCAGGTCTCCAAGGTCATTTTTAATGGTGAATGGTTTACTTGAAATGTCTTCCCTGATGGCCTCTGCAAAATCCAGGCTCTCTTCATGATCCATATTCGGGAGGACGATGACAAATTCTTCACCCCCATATCTGGCAACAGTCCCGTATTTGCCTATGATTTCCACGAGCCTGTCCGCCACCTGGCATAACACGATGTTTCCTGACTGGTGGCCATACGTATCATTGACTCGTTTGAAATGATCAATATCAAGCAAGATGAGCGAAAAAGGTTCATGTGACTTTTCATAATTCACATACATCCCCGAGAGCATATCTTCAAAATACCGGTAATTGTAAAGGTTTGTCAGATGACACCGCTCACTTTTATTTTTTGTTGCCTCATAATTCTTTGCCTTATCAATCGCGACAGCAAGATAATTTGATAATATTTCTAGTATCATAACATGAGCTTTGTCATAAGCTTTCTTTTGATTCGAAGCAAATGTGATGACACCTACGACTTCATGATTCCGGATCATCGGTACGGACAGTACTGATTGTGATGTCGTAGGAAGAAAACCTTTTGAATATTTCCGCCATTGATGCCGGGCAGTAAAACGAAGACTGTGACCGCTCTCCCATACCTTTCCGCTGATTCCTTCACCTTTGAACAAATAAGGAAGATTTACATTTTGTGCTTTCTTCGACTCATATTTTCGGATGACCCTAAGCTGTGTTGTATCCTTGATATCCAAAATGTAAGCATGATCCACCTTCAACATTCTTGTAATCCGGTTCAAATAGATATCTAGTATTTCATCCACTTTTAAGCTTTCCGTCAATTCTTGACCGATTTTACTAGTAAATTTCAACAGGTGATTGATTTTTTGGCTGGAATGATACATATTCATGAATAATGAGATGACCACAAATGGGATACCGACAAATAGAATTGCAGTTGTACCAAGCTGGGAATAAAGAATATAGAAGGTGATTCCCACAGGAAGGATGAAAGATTCCATGAACATCTCCCAAAGGAAATCCTTATCAAACAATGAACTCGATTCTTGATATATGTATCTTCGTAATAAATAAAGAATGATATGATTCGTAAGGATGGCAGTAAGGGAGTACCCGATAACCGGCAAAATTTTCGGATACTCATTCATAGCCAATCCGCCCACCTCACCACCAAGCAAGTAATAAACCAATGCAGCAGAAGCAGAAACGATCATGAACATGATGGAACTTGAACCAATCCGGTATAGAGGGTATTTAAGACGGATCATCGAAGCAACGATCGTAACCTGTACGAGGACTAATTCAACTAACAGCCCAAAATGCAGGAATACGGCGAAGGAAATTCCTTGGATCAACGATATGTTTGTCCCTTTCACGTGAATCGGGAACAAAGCCACGACCACCATCATAATCAACATGCCGATGATATCCAACCAATAACCTTCCAGCGAAGGAACTGAGAATGAAAAAAATGCCCAAAGGACCATGGCCCAAGCTAACGTACAAACTATGATTAGTATTTGTTTTGCACCTTTCGCCATGTTCATCCCCCTTCGCCTTTATACCTAACATTCACTTAAGTCTAACGTACTAGTTAACCTTAATCATATTTTATCAAATGTTCTTTGGAATTGTAATTAAAATATTCTATTTATTTCATATTTTTCAAAATTTCCCTTGCTATTGATATGAAATACAAGGAACCGGTTATGATCAGGACATCCTTTCTTTCCATTCGGTCCAATTCCTTCCTCAATGCGGTTTCAAAATCTTCTTCTAGGTCTTTTGAACCATAATTACATCTATCATATAAAGATGATCCAGAACTTGCGCGTGGAAAGTTGAATGAGGTGAACATGATGTGATCAATACAATCATAAAGTTCTGAGAGCATCTCATTGACCGGTTTGTCTGACAACGCACTGAAGATCATTCTTTTACCCCGCTCTGGATAATGGGTGATCAAGGTTTGCCTCAGACTTGCAATCCCTTCTTTATTATGAGCGCCATCCAATATGATCAAGGGATCCTCACTCATCTTTTCGAACCGACCTGGCCATTCGGCTTGAAGCAATCCGTTATAAATATGATTGTGTTGGATATCAAACTCCGAATGTTCTTTTAACACCTCAATCATGATGATTCCCATTGCCGCATTTTTAACCTGATGAAGGCCCTTCATTTTGATGTGCAGATCTTCATAGGTCCGATCTTGGGTCCAAAGTGTAAACGATTCCCCATCTTCTAACACCTCATGTCCTTTTATGAAATAATCCTTATTCAGCCGGGTGACAGGGACATTTTTCTCCTTCGCCTTTTCTTCAACGACTTGAATAGCTTCCTCCTGTTCTACCCCAGTCACTAATGGAGCCCCTTTTTTGATGATGCCGCTTTTCTCGTAGGCGATTTCATGTAAGGCATTTCCTAAAATCGCAGTGTGGTCATACCCTACATTGGTGATTCCAGTTAGAATTGGCTGGATTACATTTGTCGAGTCGAGCCTGCCTCCGAGACCTGTTTCGAATAGGATGATATCCGCTTTCCGATACCTTGCGAAATAAACGATCGAGAGGATGGTGACCACTTCGAATTCTGTGGGTGTTCCTAAGTCAGTAGCAGCCAGCGTTTCCGCTATCGGTCTTACATCGTTTGCAACCATAACAAGCTCTTCATCTGTGATCGGTTCACCGTTTATGGAAATCCGTTCATTAAACCGTTCTATATAAGGGGAGGTGAACGTACCGACAGTATATCCAGCCTCCTGTAAAATACAACGCATGTAGGTCAATGTAGAACCTTTTCCATTTGTTCCTGCGAGATGGATGGACGTCAATTCTTCTTCAGGATGGCCAAGTTCTTTCAGCATCCATTCCATTCTCAGTAGCCCTGGTTTCATACCGAATGCCAGGAGTTCATGAATCCAATGCAATGTCTCTTCATATGTTTTCATTTTCCGTTTCTCCTTGTAACTGTGAAGAAGACGAATCAATATGATCCGCCTCCCCACACTTAATTCTTTAATTCTTTGATTCTTTCCTCAACCTTTTGTCGGTTATCAAGATACGTTTTCTCTTTTTGACGCTCTTCTTTCACGACTTTTTCAGGTGCTTTCTTGATGAATCCTTCGTTGCTCAGTTTTTTCTGAACACGTTGAACTTCTGAATCCCATTTCCTATATTCATTTTCCAACCGTTTAATTTCTTCTTCAATATCGATCAGTCCTTCTAGAGGCAAGAAGATTTCAACACCACTTAAGATAGAGGTCATGGCCTTTTCTGGTGCCTCTAGTTCAAGCCCCATAGCCAGAGGTGCTGGATTACAAAAACGATCCAAATACGAACGGTTTTTCTCTAGCTGATCAAGAACGTCCTCGTTATATGGCTTAAGCTGGATTTCGATCGGTTTACTTGGCGGTACGTTCATCTCTGATCGCGTATTACGAACCGAACGGATAATTTCAGTTAGGATCTTCATTTCTTCGGCCGACTCCTCAAAATGTAGATCTTCACGCTTTTCCGGCCAAGAAGCGACAGTAATGGATTCGCCCTTATGCGGGATATGCTGCCATATTTCTTCTGTGATGAATGGCATGAATGGATGAAGCAATCGTAACGTTTGATCGAGGACATAAGCAAGAACAGATCTGGTCGTTCTCTTTCTTCCAACATCCTCACCATAAAGAGGAAGCTTTGCCATTTCAATATACCAATCACAGAAATCGTCCCAGATGAAATTGTACAAGGCTCTGCCAACTTCTCCGAACTCGTAGGCATCAATCAATTTCGTAACAGAATCGATCGTTTCATTCAAACGGGTCAGGATCCATTCGTCAGCAAGTGATTTCTCACCATTAAGATCAATTTCGTCTGCTGTCATCCCATCCATGTTCATCAATGCAAACCTAGACGCGTTCCAAATCTTGTTTCCGAAATTCCAAGTCGACTCCACCTTCTCCCAATAAAAACGAAGATCGTTTCCAGGTGAACTTCCTGTAGAAAGGAAGAAACGTAATGAGTCAGCACCATACTTATCAATGACATCCATCGGATCGACGCCGTTACCGAGTGATTTACTCATCTTACGCCCTTCAGAATCCCGTACCAATCCGTGGATCAGAACATCTTTAAATGGACGCTCCCCGGTGAATTCAAGTCCTTGGAAAATCATGCGTGCAACCCAGAAGAAGATGATATCGTAACCTGTCACTAATAAATCAGTTGAATAATAACGCTTGAAATCAGCAGCGTTTTCATCAGGCCAACCCATCGTCGAAAATGGCCAAAGGGCAGAACTGAACCATGTATCGAGTACATCTTCATCCTGATTCCAGTTTTCCGGATCTTCTGGAGCTGTACGACCAACGTAGAGTTCACCAGTTTGTTTATGGTACCAGGCTGGAATTCGATGTCCCCACCATAATTGACGGCTGATACACCAATCGCGAATATTCTCTATCCAATGCATATAAGTCTTTTCGAAGCGTTCCGGAACGAAATGAACTTTGTTTTCTTGTTTCTGGAGCTGGATTGCTTGATCAGCTAATGGTTGCATTTTTACAAACCATTGTGTGGAAAGATAAGGTTCTACAACAGCTCCACTTCTCTCCGAGTGTCCTATTGAATGCATGTGCTCTTCAATTTTGAACAGGACTCCCTGATCTTGAAGGTCCTTGACGATCCTCTTTCGACATTCAAAGCGATCCAATCCTTGATAAGGACCCGCCTCTTCATTCATCGTTCCTCCTTCATCCATGACAAGGATTCTTTGAAGGTTATGACGGTTTCCAATTTCAAAGTCATTCGGGTCATGTGCTGGCGTAATTTTTACAGCACCTGATCCGAATTCCATATCAACATAATCGTCCGCTACGATTTCTATTTTCCGGTTCGTAATCGGAAGCTTGACTTTCTTGCCGATCAGTCCCTTGTATCGATCATCCTCAGGATGGACAGCTACCGCAGTATCCCCAAGCATCGTTTCCGGACGGGTAGTCGCTACCTCAATATGACCACTTCCATCCGCTAACGGGTATTTCATGTGGTAAAGAGAACCCTGTACGTCCTGGTAAATAACCTCGATATCTGATAAAGCTGTCTTTGTTTGAGGATCCCAGTTGATGATGTATTCGCCTCGGTAAATAAGATCCTTTTCATATAGTGAAACGAAAACCTCTTTAACCGCATCAGATAATCTTTCGTCAAGCGTGAAACGTTCACGTGAATAATCAAGGGAAAGCCCTAATTTCGACCATTGTTTACGGATGAACTCAGCATATTCATGTTTCCATTCCCAAGATACCTCAAGGAATTTCTCGCGGCCGAGGTCGTATCTAGAGGTTCCTTCTTCCTTTAGTTTCCCTTCAACTTTCGCCTGTGTAGCGATTCCTGCATGATCCATCCCTGGCAACCATAATGCATCGTAGCCCTGCATACGCTTGGTACGGATCATAATATCTTGTAACGTCGTATCCCAGGCATGCCCTAGGTGTAGTTTTCCTGTTACGTTCGGAGGTGGGATGACAATGGTGTAAGGCTTCTTGTCTTCACCGCCTTTTGCTTCAAAAAATCTTCCATCCAACCAATATTGATACCATTTTTCTTCTGCCTTTTGGGGATCATATTTAGTCGGCATCGATATCTCTTGTTCTTGCTTAGCCATTTTTTACTCCTCCTTAAAACTTTTCTACATTGCCCTATTAATAATTTTTTTGAAATATTGGATTATGAAAATTCTTATAAAAAGAGACTATAGTAGATCCTGTTGATTTTTCAATCGGGAATTTTCTTTAAGCGAAATTCGCGACTCCCGCAGGAACAGCGAGCCAAGCAAGACCCCGCAGCGACCTGCAATTTAAGGATCTTCGACTAAAAACCCACGTCCTGTGGGGAACGTCGAAGCCAGCACATCCTGTGCAAGTGAGGAGAGTTGCGGAATTAGGCTAATCCAGAGAAGTGATGTCTAGTTCAGCGACCAGTCACTTGGATCACTTCAAACTTCCTGCGGCGGCGACAGCCTCCTCGTCAGTCTACAGTGATCTGCGTGCGTGACTATCGGGTCGCTTCCGCTTTTCTTTCGCACGCGGAAAGGGAGTGAATTTCGCAGAGATCAACGAATACATGACCAAAAAATAAAAAAACCTCTTTCGCATCCTCAAAGGACGAAAGAAGTTCGCGGTACCACCTTTGTTTGCAGCACAAAACATACCAGGCTGCACACCTCAAATCGATAACGGTTTCAATTCCGACTCCTCTTACTGATCGGTTCAGAGAAGTTGCTCAAGGGCGACGTTCAACTGCTACCTCCTGAGAAATCTTTCAGCAGATGATTTCTCTCTCTTTAGGTTTCACAATTTACTCTTCCCTATCGAAGCTTACTATTTTAGGACTTATTAGTAGTATATAGTTTACCTTTTGAATTGTCTTATCGTCAATAGGCTTTCCACAAATTTTCTCTTTTAAACGAAAATGGTACGGAAAATGGGTAGGTGTCATACCATATAATATAGCCATAAAACAGAGAAAGGAGCATTCCGATGAGGAAACGTCGAGGATTCAACAAATATCGTTTTCAATATCATCTACGCCAGTTCCGGAGCATCTGTGAACAATTTGTCTTTCCATTATTGATTTTCCAAGCGATCCGGACCCTCCTATTCCCCTCTGCGTTCGATATCATTCTTGTGGTTATCCTTTTAGCGCTCCATTTGGCGATTTATTATGAATTCTGGTGATACACCTGTCTGAATTCCTTTTATCAATCAAACCAATTACCTTTATAGACACCAAAAAAACCCTGCCATAAGCAGAGTTATTAATTTGGTATCGTATAAAGGAATTGATCGGTAAATCGATCGAGTGACTTCATCACATTCAGTTTCCGATCCAATTTACGGACAAGTTCAAGCTGGGAGATGTCAGAAGAACCTTGGTACAGCTGGATTGTCGAGAATACTGGTTCCGGAAACTTCAAGTAACTTGCTAATAAGACCTTTTCTTCCGGCAACAATGGGAGATGGGATTCATATCGATCTAGCCACTCTATTGCCCTTTGCTCACTCCATTCAGGATACTGTGCAGCGGTTCTGAAGAAATATGCCAAGTCCCTGACCGGAGTATCCAGAATTGCCCGTTCGAAATTGATGAAGCTTCCTTCGCCAAGTCCATCCTGGACGACATGCCCTCTGAATGGACGTCCATGGCATAAGGCGCTTCGATAGCGTTTATGCTCCTCGCACCCTTTATACCATTCTGAAACCTTCTGTTTCGCCTCTTCGGCAATCCGCATCATTTTATGGAACTGTGAAAGATATCGAAGTTCAAATGGAGAAATATACGTTTGTCGCTCGGCTAATTCTGTGAACCTCTCCATTTCAAGCTGCCGTTGTTCAAAACGTCTTGAAAGTCCGTTGAAAGAATCCTTGATCACATCTTCAGAAAATGACTGGGCTTTAACCGTATTCGCATGTAGTTTCCCGAGCTCATCTATGATGAAATCTTCATAGGGGAAGCTTGAACGGGAGTCACTTTCATACCACCTTGTCACATAAAAGTAACGGTTTTTCGCAATGACATATGGATCACCATATTTAGTCAAGGTCAATGGAACAACATGGTCGTAACCAAGTTCATTGAGCCGATCCATACAATGTAAAAACCAATCCATCTGCTCTTTGTTCATGGTCGTTTCCTTAAGAGCAAAAGTCCCCCGCTTTGTGGTGATACGCTGAACCCGACCATAAGACTCGATCTTTTCAGGGAACAGATCATAATAATATAAGATGATGCCGTCTACTGACATTGATGTTGCTTTCATCGTACCACCTTCTTTGCCCTGTGCTCTATCCAGCGACAAACTTCTTCAACGAGGGTCCGATTCGATTCCCATTCCCTTTCAAACTGATCCAAGATCTCACTGACAGAATGATCATCTGTCGAGTCGAGCCGTCGTACACACCTCTGAACTTCTCTTGGAGCAATAAGGTCAGCAGCCAACAATTGATCATAACCGCCTTCAAGCGGAAAGTGATCATGAATGGCATCCAACAATTTATACATAGATTTGGTATCAGTGGCTAACCGCCAATCTGAAAGAAAATCGCATAAACCGTGCATGCTTCTCTCAGGAGGCTCATTACCACCTTGCCAAAACAATCTTCCATGGACACGCTTTCCTTGATGGGTCAGGATTGAAGGCTCTAATGACGGGATTTTCAAATGTCTATACCGGTTTCTTATCGTTTCAACGGTCCTGATTCGTCTTTTCGCCTCAGGTAAGCTTCGGTTGAGAATCGGTATGTTCAGGTCTGAGCGGTCCACACCATATTGCTGCACCATTTGTTCCCTTGTTTCAGAGAAATGCTCATTTTCATATATTGGTTGTTCAATCCCCTGGGACAATAATTTCCCGAGCAACATACCCCATGTTTGTTCATGGCTATGCTTCGGAAAAGGTTCATACCGTTCATCATGGAGGGTCAGGAAATGGTCTTCAAAAGGGAGGAACCAATTCGCATCCAATGTCCGTATCATACGATCTGTCAACAATGTATTGCTCTCCAGCTGCTCCCTCCAATTAAAATGCCAGGTCATCGTCCTCTCATCTGTCCAGATTCGGACTCTTTTCGTACCGGCATCCGTTTCAAGAACTTCATTTTTATGTTTCCAACGTAAAGGCTTTAATGGGTAGTGTTTTTCGATGAGCTCCAGTATATCCATGCTCATAACAACACCGTCCTAACGTACGGAGACTGGTATATATAAAATTTGTCCTTCTTCAATCTCTTCGCTCTCCAAGCGATTGACCCTCATAAGTTGGCTTGCCGGGATATCATATCTTCCGGCGATTGAATCCAATGAATCGCCTGCTTGGATAATACACATTTTCATTTTCGTTAGTTCTTCATCGTCCCTTGTCAGCATTTTTGTTAAATATAGTGCATTCTCTTCACGCGGCGGACGATGCGAAGAGCCCTCCACTTCCTCATGATCATCATTTTCTTCAATTTCTTCCTCGTAATCATACTCCTCGTCATTTTCCTCGTACTCATACTCATCAGGGCGATAAGGCTCTTCCTCTTCTTCATACTCTTCCTCATAATCAGAGGTATCCGAGTTACGCAAGTCACTGAGATGGCCATATGCGTCAGAATAATCATAACGCTCTTCACTTCTGCTTAAAAATTCCACTTGGGGTTCTCTTCTTTCGGCTTTATACTCCATCTCTTCTTCGTGTTCGTCAGGTTCTGGAGATCTGCGTGCTTCGAACTCTAAAATCGGAAATGGATTCGAGCCACCTTCATATAATTCATGATCGTCCTCGTCATCTTCTTCACGAGTCTCATATACGTCATCATTTTCATAAACCGATTCTTGGTTCTCGAATTCTTCACTAACATATCCATGATTTTCATATACACCTGATACACTGACGGCTGCAAAAACTTCAATACACGAAGGAGTCGGCATTTCATAATTGAAATCATCAACGGTAACGAGAAGTTCATCTTTATCAAGCACGCGATTTTTCGGCAGGGTGATATCCACTGGAAAACGGTGGTCCAGTTTCACTACATCATCGGAGACCTCATTCAATTGGGAAAATGAACGATAACCAAGAAAAGTAGATTCTTCTGAGGCAGTCTCTTCCTCAGTTTGATCCGCACACCTGTATTCACCCGTTAAGCAGAGATAGCCTTTGATGCATATTTGATCATCTACCTCTTCGATTGTAACTTCAGGATTTAAATCGACCGTGTAAAGTTCCTCAACCTCCTGTCCCTTATTGAGCCATACTGATTCCTCTATTGAAAACTCTAACTTAGACTGATTGTGCTCTGTCAAAGCAAGCTCCCCCTCTCAACACAAATATTCCTGTACAATACAGGTGTATGTATGAGCCAAGATTTTATGCTTAAAAATGACATGGAGAAGATAGATTGTCCCTGCCTTCTCGGTGGAATAAGCTCCCTATGATTGTCTTATGAGGCCCTTTTAAAAGAAAAAACAGAAGTTAAGGTGCCTATCTGAAATCAGAATTTGAGGTACTCATAACGGCTTCATGGGACCTTGAAAACTCGCAAATCGGAATTTGAGGTACTCATAACGGCTTCATGAGACCTTGAAAACTCGCAAATCAGAATTTGAGGTCCTCATAATGACTTCATGAGACCCTGAAAACACGAAAATCAGAATATGAGGTACTCATAACGGCTTCATAAGACCCTTGAAACAAAAAAGCAGACCGGATACCATTGATATCCTGCCTGCTTTATTTTTAGTATTCACTTTTGCAAAAATTCTGCGACTGCCTTGAATGCATTTTCACTTGCTTCAATCGTACGTTCGATATCTTCATCGAAGTGTTTTGTAGATAAGAATAATCCTTCAAATTGTGATGGAGGAATCGAGATGCCTTGATTGATCATCGACTTGAAATAGACGGTGAATGCTCCGAGATTTGATGAACTGGCTGTTTCATAATTGATGACTTCATTGTCAGTGAAGAACAGCCCGACCATTGAACCTGCCCGGTTGATATGATGTGGAACCCTATACTTTTCTGCAGCTTCAGAAAGACCCTGTTCCAGACGATCTGCTTTCTTCCCGAATTCGATATAAGACTCCTCAGTCAACTGGCGAAGGGTTTCATAACCAGCAGTCATCGCCAATGGATTTCCTGATAATGTTCCAGCCTGGTAGATCGGTCCGCTCGGGGCAATTTGATCCATGATTTCTTTTTTACCACCATACGCTCCAACCGGAAGGCCGCCACCAATCACTTTTCCAAGACAGGTCAAATCAGGTGTCACGCCGAAATGGCCTTGTGCACATTGATACCCGACACGGAAACCAGTCATTACTTCATCAAAAATCAATAAGGTGCCGTGGTCCGTGGTGATTTCCCGCAAGAATTCCAAGAAACCATCTTTAGGGGGAACAACGCCCATATTCCCTGCAACAGGTTCAACGATGACCCCAGCAATATCATCACTGTATTGCTCAAAAGCATAACGTACGCTTTCTTGATCATTGTAAGGGACCGTAATCGTATTTTGTGCAATCGATTCAGGTACACCCGGGCTATCCGGCAATCCAAGTGTTGCTACACCAGAGCCAGCCTTTATGAGTAGGGAATCACCGTGACCGTGATAACAGCCTTCAAATTTCAAAATCTTGTTTCGGCCTGTATAACCGCGCGCCAGACGAAGAGCACTCATTGTGGCTTCGGTTCCTGAGTTCACCATTCTTATGACATCAATAGATGCGACACGCTCTATTACCAATTCGGCCAATTTCGTCTCCATTTCATGTGGGGCACCGAAGCTCGTTCCAAACTCAGTCACTTTTTTCAATGCTTCAACAACCTGATCATCCGCATGACCGAGGATCAAAGGTCCCCAGCTCAACACATAATCGATGTATTCATTGTCATCCAAGTCATAGATCTTCGAACCTTTCCCGCGTTTCATATAAATCGGATCCATATCAACAGACTTGAAGGCACGGACTGGACTGTTCACTCCTCCTGGCATAAGTGGTGTCGCCTCTGAAAAAGCTTCCTCTGATTTTTCGAATGTACGATTATTCATCTTAACACCCTTCCTATCCATTATCTTTCATCAATGTATCGTGCTGCATCTTTTGCAAAATAAGTGATGATCAAATCTGCACCTGCCCGTTTCATTCCAGTAAGCTTTTCAAGGACAATATCCTTTTCATCGATCCAGCCATTTTGTGAGGCGGCTTTGATCATCGAGTACTCCCCGCTGACATTGTAAGCTACAAGAGGAAGCGGGAAACGATCCTTCAACTCGCGCAGAATATCGAGATAAGCGAGCGCAGGCTTGACCATGAGAAAGTCTGCCCCTTCTTCGTAATCCGATTGAGCTTCGCGAATCGCTTCGAGACGATTAGACGGATCCATCTGATAGGTTTTACGATCACCGAATTGTGGTGAACTATGTGCAGCATCACGGAATGGACCGTAGAAAGCAGATGCATATTTGACCGCATAGGACATGATCGGGATATCTTCAAATCCGGCTTCATCAAGTCCTGCACGTATAGCCGCTACGAACCCATCCATCATGTTGGAGGGTGCAATGATATCTGCTCCAGCCTGAGCTTGTGAGACTGCGGTCTGTGACAATAACTCCAACGACTGGTCATTCAAAACGTCACCATCATGGATGACACCACAATGGCCGTGATCTGTGTACTGACAGAGGCACGTATCGGCAATCACTGTCAATGATGGATAGTTTTCCTTGATGTACGTGATTGAGCGTTGGACGATCCCATTTACTTCGTAAGCAGAAGTACCACGTTCATCTTTATGCTTCGGAACCCCGAAAACGATGACGGATTGAAGACCTACGCCTGTAATCTCATCAAGCTCTTCATGAAGACGGTCCAAGGAATAATGAAAAACGCCTGGCATCGAACCAACCTCTTCTTTAATCCCTTCACCTTCCACAATAAAGAGCGGGTAAATCATATCTTCTTTTCGTAAAAAAGTTTCTCGTACTAACGAACGCATACTTGCAGTTCTTCTTAACCGGCGATGTCGCTGAAAGGCATTGTTCATCGTCGTTCCTCCTTTTGCAAATAAGACTCAATCGAAGCAACCAAGCCTTCAGTTGTATATTCGTCTGCAACAATATCTGCAGTTACTCCATATCCTTTCAGTGTCTCAGCTGTGATCGGTCCGATACACGCCCATATCCGATCCTTCAGAATGACCTCTTCTTCTCCCAATTGAAAGAAAAAATGAACGGTTGATGGGCTAGTGAAAGTAAGAATGTCGACATCACCCCTACTCATCATCTCTTGCAGATCTACTCGCATATTATGGTTCGGTACAGTTTCATAAGTGATGACGGCTTCGACGTTTCTTCCTGCCTCACACAGGTTATCAATGATGATGCTACGCGATAAATTCCCATGTGGGAGCAAAATCCGGTCCCCTATTTTCGTATGATTGATGAATTCCTCTGTAAATATCTCTGCTACGAATTTAGTAGGGACGAAGTCAACTTCTATACCGTACTTCTCTAAAAGCTCTACGGTTTTTTTCCCTATCGCAGCTATCTTCACCGTATCCAGAAGTTCAAACGGACGTCCTTCTTTCTCCATTTCACTCTTGAAAAACCGGACCGTGTTCTGACTTGTAAAAACGACCCACTGGAAATGTTCAATCTCGTGGATCGCTCTTCTTAATGCTGTATTATCACTTGGAGTCTTAAAAGAGAGCAAGGGAACCACGACAGCCTCCCCTCCTCTTTGTTCAATTGAATGGACAAACGGAAGAGCCTGTTCTTCAGATCTTGTTATTAATATTTTATGACCTGAAAACGGCGATTCTGTATCCATTACTGATCAAGCTCCTTTTTTACTCGATCTAAAATATCCTTGGCACCCCGTTCACCGAGTCTGTTAGCTAGGCCGATGCCGATTTCTTCTGGATTGATGCCTTGAATGGTATCTTTAATAATCGTTTTTCCATCTGGAGTTGAAACGAATCCTGTCAGGGTGATGGTTCTTGAGTCATGATCCAAATCTGCAAGGCCACCGATCGGTACTTGGCAACCACCTTCAAGTGTACGTAGGAACGCTCTTTCAGCACGGACTGTATCGAAGGTATCAGGACAGTTGATTTTTTCCAACCAATCTTTCAATTCTTGATCACTTTCCCGGCATTCGATGGCAAGAGAACCTTGCCCAACAGCGGGAATACAAACATCCTTCTCCAAGTATTGAGTGACCACATCATCTGACCATCCCATACGCTTCAACCCAGCAGCTGCTAACACAATGGCATCATAGTCTTCATTCTGAAGCTTTGCAAGCCTTGTATCAATATTTCCCCTTATCCATTTTATAGAGAGGTCCGGACGTTTCGCAAGCAATTGTGCTCCTCTTCTAAGACTGCTCGTTCCAACGATTGCACCATCAGGTAATTTTTCAAAAGGAACATGATTCTCTGAAATGAGCGCATCGCGATAATCCTCCCTCGGTGGTGTGCAAGCTAATTCAAGCCCTTCCGGAAGGACAGATGGCATGTCTTTCATACTGTGGACAGCAAAATCGATTTCCTTATCCATCATCGCCTGTTCAATTTCTTTGACGAAAAGACCTTTTCCGCCGACCTTTGAAAGGGTGACGTTCAAAATCTGATCTCCCTTCGTTACAATCTCTTTGATTTCAAACTCGAATGGCGCCCCCGCTTTTTTCAATTGATCGATTACCCAACGAGTTTGAGTAAGAGCAAGTTTACTTCTTCGAGAACCGATAATGAGCTTGCGCATAATTGACCTCCAAACATAGATTAGAATTTCAAACGTTGCCTTTCAGACGGTGCCAGGTACGACGATTTGGCCCTTGTGCCCCAAGCGATCCAGAAAAGTGCCTGGTACAACACTCTGTTCCTAAAATCAGTACCAGCTTATCCTGTACGTCGGAAATTCGCTAAAACTTCTAATACCATAGATGAAACTCCGTAAGTGTAGCAGCTAAAAAATAATTGATGAGGATGACGAGAAGGCCGGCGACATTCCAATAAGCTAGTTGCCTACCGTACGCCTCTTTTCCTACTTTCAGATACAAATAGATTCCATATACAGATAAAACAATGAACGAACTGATCACTTTTGCATCTACGAAGATTGTTAGTGTCATGTATACTTTGTATCCATAAATCAAGCCTAGTACCAGACTGAGAAATAGGATCGGGACACCGATCATATTCAATACGAAAGGCAACCTTTCAAGTCGTGTAAGACTTTCGAAACGCCATAACCGTTTCCCTACTTTCTTCTTTTTCAACATGTTGTATTGAACCAGGTACATGATCGATAGAATACTCGAAACCGTAAAAGCGCCATACGCAATGAATGCCATCGTAATATGTATGATCGCTAATTCATTGATCAGTTGATCTGAAAATGCTTCAGATACTTGGTTGTTCGGAGCAAACCAGCTGACAGCCATGAGTATGAATCCAATGATATTCGTAAAAAACACGAAGAAATGTACCCTGAAAAACCAGTTGATCAAAAGTGAAAGTGTGACAATTACCCAAGAATAAAAAAATAACCCTTCCGTAGGTGTGAGTATCGGAAAGCGGTCAGCTTCAAAAATCCGTAATATTAGAACGAATGATTGCAATACCCAGACAATAGAAAGCAACCAGAAGGCTATTCGGTTCGCCTTCCGGTTGTTTTGCAGGAAATCCATGAAATATCCTAGTACACTGAGTGCATATAAAATGATTGTAATATCGTAAACCCACCTGATAATACTCACGATACAACTCCTCTCCTGGGAGCAAGACTAATTCGTCGCTGGGTTGGAGACCGTTTGAAAAGACTTCTCTCCTTCTACCTCAGGCAACTTTTGTTCGCGAGCAAGACGCTCCTCTTTTAATACCTGTTCCAACTCTTCTTCAATTCCGAACAGCTGTGTGAAAAGATCTATATGCTTATTGGAATCAGGTTCAGCTGCCAACTCTTTCACACGTGTGATCGGGTCACGAAGCAATTGATTGATGATACTTTTTGTATGTTTGCTAAGTACTTTCCGTTCACGATCCGTAAGATCAGGTATTTTCCGTTCGATACTTTTCATCGTTTCAGCCTGAATGGAAAGTGCTTTCTGTCTTAAGGCTGTGATGACAGGAACAACACCGAGGGTATTGATCCAGTTCAAAAATGCAAGCAGTTCTTCTTCAATAAATGCCCGGATCTTAGCAGCTTCTTCTTGTCGCTCAGCTAAGTTCGCCTCGACAATTCCTTCTAAATCATCAATATCATATAGGAAGACACCTTCAAGATCCTGCAGATCTGGAGAAAGGTCTCTTGGTACCGCAATGTCCATCATGAACAACGGTTTCCCTTTTCGTTTCTTCAAAACTGGGGCAACGTTCGCTTTCGTAAGCACAAACTCTGTTGAACCAGTAGAACTGATCACAATATCCGCTTTCTTCAACGAAGATTCCAGCTCTTCCATAGTAGAAGCTTGTCCATTGAAACGTGCTGCTACTTCCTTAGCTTTTTCATATGTCCGATTGAGGACGGAAATTTGATCGACACCGTTACTGCATAGGTGTTTTGCAGTAAGTTCACCCATCTTCCCGGCACCTATGATCAATACATTCTTTCCTTCAAGTCCATCAAAAATTTTCTTAGCCAGTTCGACTGCAGCATAGCTCACAGATACTGCATTCTCTCCGATTTCAGTTTCGGAATGAGAGCGCTTTGCCAACGTGATCGCCTTTTTGAACAACTCGTTGAACACAGTACCGGTTGTCCCTGTTTCCTGTGCAGTCAAAAAGCTTGAACGCACTTGTCCAAGGATTTGGGTTTCCCCCAGGATCATCGAGTCCAGTCCACAAACCACCTTGAAGAGATGCTCAATGGCATCCTCCCGTTCACGAATCTGTAAGTATGGGTTCAACAAATCTTTATCTAATGAAAACCAATTTGCTAAAAATGCTTTTATATAATATCTCCCTGTATGCAACTGATCAGCGACGGCGTAGATTTCAGTACGGTTGCAGGTCGATACGATTACACATTCCAGTACGCTTTTCGTGTTTCTAAGCGACTGTAAAGCCAACTCCAATTCACCAGGTTGAAAAGATACTTTTTCCCGTATTTCAACCGGAGCTGTCTTATGGTTCAGCCCAACTTTTAAAATGTGCATCGTCCGTCACCCCCTGTATTTATGTAAATGAATATATATAAATTCCCAATAGTCATTATAGCATGTACGATCAAATATTATTCGAAACAAATGTGAACAGTGTTTGAAAGTCTTATGGTATGATTTTTAATAGATAAAATCAGTATTCCCTTTACACCAAATTTTAGTATTTCATAGGTTACCAAGCTCCATACAAATCTAATGTACCAAATTTCGAAGATTTTCGCAAAAGAACAGCACGATTTGAGCTCAGTGAGGAGGAGATTATGAAACAAGGTATTTTTCCAGGAACATTGATTGCAGGTTTAGGTGTCTATTTTTTGTCAAAGCAATGGTCTGTTCCTTTTATTAGTGAGATCGATGCCCTTCCTGCATTCTTATTGATCATCGGGATAGCATTCCTTTTACAACGGAATGAACCTTACGCTCTGTTTTCCGGTGTAGTCATTTGCGGTATTGCTTTCCATTACTATGCCAGCGGTAATATCACCAATTGGCCAGCATTATGGATCGTCTATTTCCTTAGTATCGGCATAGGATTTCTACTGCAATATAATCGAACGAAGCAGAGCGGCTTATGGATCGGTGCAGTCTTGACCATTATTTCCCTGATTGCACTATTTTCAACCAATACAACAGGAATCATCCGTACAGTCATCGATTATACCGAACAATTTTGGGCAGTAATCCTGATTGTCGTCGGATTTTATTTGATAAAACGAAAAAAATGACTCTTGCCTATAAAAGCGGAATCGCCCTGTTTAGCCACGAAGGTCACTGAAGGTCCGACGAGGAGGCTCGTACCAAACAAAGTTCGGTTCTGCGTGGGTAAGGTAAACACTTCATCAATGTGTTGCCGCCGCAGGAGGACTGAAGTGATCCAAGTAGCCCTCACTTCACTGTAATTTATGCTTTCTTATCTTTGAAAAAAGGTGTGACCAGTGACGGTCACACCTTTTGCTTTAGAGTATGGAACTTAAGAAATCCTTCGTACGTTGTTCTTTCGGGTTGTTGAAAAGTTCTTGCGGCTGGCCACGTTCAACGATTCGTCCATCATGCATATAAAAGACCCAATCACCTACTTCACGCGCAAAGCCCATTTCATGGGTAACGACGACCATCGTCATCCCTTCTCTCGCCAGTTGTTTCATTGTCGATAAGACTTCCCCGACAAGCTCAGGATCTAATGCTGAGGTAGGCTCGTCAAAAAGCATGATGTCCGGTTTCATCGCCAATGCCCTTGCAATGGCTACACGCTGTTTCTGTCCACCAGAAAGTTTCGATGGATAGACATCCGCTTTTTCAGCGAGCCCGACTTTTTCCAGTAATTCTTTCCCTTCTTTCTCAGCCTGGGATCTGTTCTTCCTTTTTACGACAAGTGGTGCTTCCATGACGTTTTGAAGTACCGTCTTATGAGGAAACAGGTTGAAGTGCTGGAATACCATTCCAATTTGTTCACGAACTTTATTCAAATTATCTTTTTTAGGATCAATTTCTTTTCCTTCAACGATAATTTTTCCACCGTTTTTGATTTCCAAGAAATTCAGGCATCTGAGCAGGGTACTTTTCCCAGATCCACTTGCCCCGATCAAAACGACAACGTCATTTTCTTTGACTTCCATATCAATATCCTTCAGAACATGTAAATCACCAAAGCTCTTGTTCAGCTTTTCTATTTTGATCATTTCGCGTTTTTCACTCAATATCATTCACTCCCTTAATCACTCGCAGATAGCTTTTTCTCCATCAAGCTGACAATGGTTGTTAGTAGGAAGACAAGAATCAGATAGTAAACAGCTACAATCAATAAATAGGTCATAGAATCAAAGTTATTCGATCCAGCTGTTGTAGCAACATTGAATAATTCATACATACCGATGAAGGCTGCTAATGAGGAGTCTTTCAATCCTATGATGAACTGATTACCGAGTGGAGGCAATGCTCTACGGAAAGCTTGCGGAAGAATGATTCTACGCATAGTCAAAGCATTCGTCATACCTAATGAACGCCCAGCTTCCATTTGGCCTTTATCGATCGATTGAATCGTGCCTCGAAAGATTTCTGCTATATAGGCACCGTTGTGAAAGGCGAGTGCCAATGTTGCAGACCAGAACCCTGAAATATTATATTCTGATAACCCGAAATAAAAAATGAAGATTTGGACGATCAGTGGTGTCCCTCGGACGATATAAATATAAACATTCGCTATTGCTTCCAATACTTTAATTTTAGAAATCTTCAAAAATGCAAAGAAAAGACCTATAAATATTGCAATCAAGATAGAAACTGCCGTTACTTGAAGGGTTAAAAGCATCCCCTTTAAAAAAACAGGATAACTATCGATGAACGTTTCAAAAAAATGTTGAAAACTTGGCAAGGTGTATCATCTCCTTAAAGCACCGATATCAAGCTGGTATGATTGTATGGTTCATGCCTTTGGAAAAGTTATGCAATACGTATGATAAGAAACAAATGTGCGCAAAGCTGCGCACATTCGTCATTCTTTCTAGTCAAAATTTATTCACCTTCAGGATCAGATGTAATGTCATCCCCGAAGTACTTTTCACTTAGCTCTTTCAATGTACCATCTTCTCTGAGCTTCTCTAAAGCTGCATTAATATCTTCAAGTAGTTTATCGTTGTCTTTGGCAACAGCGATTGCTTGCTCACTTCGTCCTATAAGTTCTTTTCCTTCGATATTGAAGTCATTCCCGATCGCTTCTTTACCAGTAATAAAATCAGTGATGACCGCGTCGTGCTTCCCTTCACTCAAAGCTTCAAGTGCTGTCACGTCACTGTCATAAATTTTGATGTTATCGGTCATTTTTTCCGCTGATTTAGCATATGTCGACCCTTTTGAAACGGCGATTTCCTTATCTTTCAAGTCATCTTTTGTTTCAATATCGCTATCTGGTCTAGTGAAAATCTGTGGACCAGAATAGTAGTATGGAATGGAAAAGTCGACATGCTCGGCTCGTTCCTCGGTAATAGTATGACTTGCCACCGCAGCATCAAATCGTCCAGTCTTTACCCCTTCAACAATACTTGCGAACTTGAATTTCTGTGGACTAGGCTCCAATCCTAATTCTTTGGCCACTGCCTCTGCTACTTCGATATCAAATCCAGTCATTTCACCATTTGCATCCGTTGAACTGAAGGGTTTGAACTCACCAGAAGATGCGTAAGTAAACTTTCCATCTTCCTTGAGAACGTATTCCCCGTTTGCTCCGTCTCCACCTTCTGAATCGCCTCCTCCTTCTGAACCGCCTCCGCAGGCTGCCAGAAGCATTGAAAACGATAAGATCATGACTGCCCATAAGCTAACTTTTCTCATTCTGTTTTGACCCTCTTTCTGTAGAATTTTGGATACTACTTACGAGAGAAACATACAGTGGTAAACAGTCACAAAAACGATCCCATTAATTATCAAAGAATATGTAGACGAGGCATTCTATTCTATCAGCCTACTTCACACACTCTACATTTCTCTCCACCACTGTACATTTCCCTAAACTGTGACGAACTAAAAAGCACCAAAGTCCTGCTTTCTATAAAAGTATCCACCGTATATATTCTACATAAAAACAAAAAAACCTCCCTGTTTTTTAAAACAGAGAGGTTTTTGTCACTTTATAAAAGGCTTTCGATTGTTGACCAGACTTTTTCTTTACCGAATGATGTTTCTGCAGAAAAAAGGTGTACAGACTCCTCTTTTTCCATCTGAAGGGTTTCTCGGATTTGTTTGATATGCTGCTGGTGCTTGCCTTTTGGAATCTTATCCGCTTTTGTCGCAACGACAATTACGGGGATTTCAAAGTGCTTCAACCAATCAAACATCAATTGATCGTCCTTGGTTGGCGCATGGCGCAGATCGACTAGCAAAACAACAGCCTTCAATTTCTTACTTTCCTTTAAATAGGTCTCTATCATCCGCCCCCAGGCATCACGTTCTTTTTTCGAGACTTTTGCAAATCCATACCCTGGAACATCGACGAAGTACATTACTTCATTCAAAAGGTAAAAATTCAAAGTTTGTGTCTTACCAGGTTTGGAAGATGTCCTGGCCAGAGCTTTACGATTGATCATTTTATTGATGAAAGAGGATTTACCTACATTCGAACGGCCAGCGAGTGCGATTTCCGGCTTCATGTCATTCGGGTATTGTTCCTTTTTTACGGCACTGATAATCAGTTCAGCTGTATTTACTTTCATTCTTGTCCACCTATCAATGCTTCTTTTAACACTTCATCTAAATGAGAAACTGGGATGAAGGTAAGATCTTTCTTCACACTATCCGGAATATCATCCAAGTCTTTTTCATTTTCTTTAGGGAAAATGATTCTTTCAAGTCCTGCTCGATGGGCACTCAGTGTCTTTTCTTTCAATCCGCCAATCGGCAACACACGTCCCCGAAGGGTAATTTCTCCGGTCATGCCGACTTCTTTGCGGACAGGACGGTTTGTCATTGCTGAAATGAGAGCTGTGGCCATCGTAATCCCTGCAGAAGGGCCATCCTTTGGTGTTGCGCCTTCCGGGACATGGATATGAATATCATTTTTTTCGGAAAACTCTGTATCGATATTCAATTCTTCAGCACGTGAACGGATATAACTGAATGCTGCTTGCGCCGATTCTTTCATGACATCGCCGAGTTTTCCAGTCAAGATCAACTTGCCTTTACCTGGTGAAACTGAGACTTCGATCGAAAGTGTATCACCGCCAGCTGTCGTATAAGCGAGACCTGTAGCAGCTCCGATTTGATCTTCTACTTCAGCTTGTCCATACCTGAATTTAGGTCTGCCGAGATAATCTCCCAGCGTTTTTTCTGTAATAATGACACGCTTTTTGTCGCCACCCACGATTTCTTTCGCCGCTTTTCGGCATAAGGAAGCGATTTGACGTTCCAGATTACGGACCCCCGCTTCACGCGTGTAGCGACGGATGACTTGCATCAACGCTTCATCACGGATCTGAAGTTTGCCTTTGGTGAGACCATGTGCCTCTGTTTGCTTTTTTACAAGATATTGATTCGCTATATGAAGCTTTTCCACTTCAGTATATCCAGCGATCTGTATCAATTCCATACGATCCAGCAGCGGACCAGGTATGGTTGAAATGTTGTTTGCAGTCGTTACAAATAAAACCTTTGATAGATCATATGGCTCTTCAATGAAGTGGTCGCTGAACGTATTATTCTGCTCAGGATCTAGCACCTCTAGTAAAGCTGATGCAGGGTCCCCGCGGAAATCATTAGACATTTTATCAATTTCATCAAGTAAGAACACAGGATTCACGGAGCCTGCTTTTTTCATCCCTTGGATAAGCCGTCCAGGCATCGCACCTACATATGTGCGTCGATGTCCGCGAATTTCCGCTTCATCACGTACACCCCCAAGTGAAATTCTTACAAAATTCCGTCCAAGAGTACGCGCGATCGACCTTGCAAGGGAGGTTTTTCCGACCCCAGGAGGTCCGACCAAGCATAAAATCGGTCCCTTCAAAGAATTTGTAAGCTGTTGGACTGCAAGGTATTCAAGGACCCTTTCCTTCACTTTCTCAAGTCCATAATGGTCCTCATCCAAGATTTTTTCGGCATGATTGATATCAAGGTTGTCTTCTGTCTCTTTCACCCACGGTATGTTGAGCAGCCAATCGATGTAATTTCGGATTACACCGCTTTCAGCAGAGTTTTGCGGCATCTTTTCATATCTGTCCAATTCTTTAAGCGCGGTATTCTGGACATTTTCAGGCATTTGAGACTCTTCAATTTTTTCCCTTAATGATGTGACTTCCCCTGCTTTACCTTCCTTGTCACCAAGTTCCTTTTGGATCGCCTTCATTTGTTCACGAAGGTAATATTCTTTCTGGGTCCGTTCCATCGACTTTTTGACACGCTGGCCGATTTTCTTCTCGAGACCGAGTACTTCTTTTTCGTTATTCAATATACTGATGATTTTATTAAGCCGTTCTTTGATTTCAAGTGTTTCTAAAATTTCTTGTTTTTGTTTTATTTTTAACGGTAAATGTGAAGAAACGATATCAGCTAATCTGCCGGGCTCTTCAATGTCTTGAACAGAAGCGAGGGTCTCGGCTGTCACTTTCTTTGATAGGTTTATGTATTGTTCAAAATAGTGCAGCAATGTACGCATCAATGCCATTTCTTCAGCATCTGCCTCTTCGCGTTCATCGATCAATTTTACATTCACTTCGATATATTCGACTTCATCATCGTCTTTATAAGAAGTGACTTCTCCGCGTTGTACACCTTCAACAAGTACCCTGATCGTTCCATTCGGGAGCTTCAGCATCTGATTGACTTTAACAATCGTGCCTAATTTATAAATTTCATCTTCCGTTGGATCTTCTATGGCCACTTCTTTTTGAGTGGATAAAAATATGTGCTGGTCATCCATCATTACTTGTTCAAGGGCTTGAACAGACTTCTTGCGTCCTACATCCAAGTGGAGTACCATGCCTGGATAAACAAGCAGTCCTCTTAGTGGCAATAATGGTATTGTTCTCGTTTGAGCCATAGAAACACACCTCCAAATTCTATTTGACAAACTGATTTGAAAATAATCCACCCATACTAATAGTTACGAATATTCTTCAATGATACAAGGATCGGAGTGGATGAACATCAGCTTGATTATCATGAGTTGAAATAGGTATTTCATCTTATCAATTCTACCCGTAAATCACATCTTTGTCTAATAAGTACTATCCCATTCAGCCTTTATTTTAGATGAGTTCTAGAATTATTCAATGTCCGGCAAACACGTTTTCCCCAATCAAATCAGTTATGTGAAAAAAGAAAGCCCCGCCTCAAACGACCTTTGGCGAGGACTCTTGCGTAGTGATGCTATCGACTCTTTCTTTATTATACTTTTCCTTGAAAACGTGTTCGAAAACCTCATCTAGGTGATCGACATAAACAATTTCGATTCCTTTGATTTCCTTTAAAATCGATTGTTGGTTTTCTTTAGGGACAAAGACGGTCTGAACGCCTGCCTGACTTGCGGCTGACACCTTTGCAAATACGCCTCCAACTGGTTTGACACTTCCATGTATACTGATTTCACCTGTCATGGCAATTTGGTTGTCGACCTTGATCCCTTTTATCGCTGAATAGATGGCTGTTGCAATAGCTATCCCTGCGGAAGGTCCATCAACTGGAGCGCCGCCAGGGAAATTGATATGGATATCATAATTGTTGGAAGGGACACCCATTCTTCTAAGAACTGTCAATACATTTTCGACTGAGCTTTTTGCGAGGCTTTTCCTTCTTATCGATTTTGACTGACTTCCGATACTCTCTTCTTCAACAATCCCTGTGATCATGATCGAGCCCTTTTCTTTCGTAGGAATCACCGTAGCTTCAATCTCGAGTAATGCACCTGTATTCGGTCCATAAACTGCTAACCCATTGATATAACCCTCTCGCGGTACCGGATGGATCTTTGACTCCATTCTAGGGGACAGCTGGCTTGAGTGAAGAACCCATTCGATATCACTTTTGGTTAAATGGTTTCGATCTTCCGTGATTGCTAACCCTGCTGCAATTTGTACACTATTGACAGCTTCCCGTCCATTCCGCGCATATTGGGATAGGAGGGTCAAAGCACTTTCCTCAATTGTAAAGCTGATTTTTTCCACCGCTCTTTTTGCAATTCGGATGATATCTTCAGCAGTCAGTTCTTTAAAGAAGATTTCAAGACACCGTGATCGAATTGCTGGTGGGATCTCTTCTGGTGTACGAGTAGTCGCACCAATCAAGCGGAAATCTGCAGGTAATCCATTTTGGAAAATATCATGGATATGCTGGGGAATTTGAGTGTTCTCTTGACTATAATAGGCGCTTTCCAGGAAGACTTTTCGATCTTCAAGAACTTTCAGCAGCTTATTCATTTGGATCGGATGAAGCTCACCGATTTCATCAATAAACAGCACACCCCCATGCGCATTCGTAACCGCCCCTTGTTTAGGCTGTGGAATTCCTGCTTGGCCCATCGCCCCTGCACCTTGGTAGATCGGATCATGCACAGAACCGATAAGTGGATCGGCAATACCTCTTTCATCAAAACGGGCTGTCGTGGCATCCAGTTCCACAAAAACAGCAGTCGGTTTAAATGGAGACCGCCTATTTTTCTTAGCTTCTTCCAGTACAATTCTCGCAGCAGCTGTCTTCCCTACTCCTGGTGGTCCATAAATAATGACGTGTTGCGGATTGGGACCACATAGAGCTGCCTGTAACGCACGTATTCCTTCAGCTTGACCAATAATTTCATCAAAACGAGAAGGACGGACCTTTTCTGATAACGGTTCGCTTAACGAAATATTTCTCAGCTTGCGAAGCTGATCCATTTCTTTTCGTGATTCCTTATCTATCGAGACTTTCTGTGTTCGTTGGTTTCGTAATAAATTCCAGAAGTAGAGACCGATGATGATTCCGAAGAACAGCTGGATGACCAATGCTATTCCTGTCCAACTCATGCTTTCCCCTCCTATATGTATGTTTTCGTATCCATTAGTATCTCCGAGCATGTGTTGGACTAAACGTTATTTTAAGAAATGAATCGAGGAATTTGAACCAGAGTAATAGTCGAGGTGCTATTCGATCAAATACAAGAAAAGGATTGCATCAGATTAAAATTAATTGCTCAGCTTCCTTGAATGATTGCATCAAAATAATTATGCCAGCTAGTGCTTTGAATCATAAGAAAAGCGCAGACGCCCTGATCAACACGAAGGTCACTGGACGGCCGACGAGGAGGCTCGAAGTAAACAAAGTTCGGTTCTGCGTAGGTAAACACTTCGACCTTAATCAATGTGTTGCCGCCACAGGAGGGCTGAAGTGATCCAAGTGGGTGGGCGATGGAGCTAGACATCACTTCTTCATCGAAACAAAACTTTTGTACTTTCTTATCCTTAAAAAAACACTCCGCCGAATGCGCGCGGAGTGTTTTTTACACGATTGATTAAGCACTTTCTTTTGGTTTCTTTTCATCGATAACTGTTCCGTCTTCAAGAATAAGTTGTGGCGGAACTTTATCCGTAACCGTTTGAGCAGTGATAACACATTTGTTGATATCTTCACGTGAAGGAAGGTCGAACATGACATCGAGCATGATTCCTTCAATAATGGAACGCAGACCACGTGCACCAGTTTTACGTTCAATCGCTTGTTTTGCGATTTCGCTCAATGCGTCTTCCGTAAATTCAAGCTCAACATCATCCAACTGCAACAGTTTCTTGTATTGTTTTACAAGAGCGTTTTTCGGCTTTGTAAGGATTTCTACCAATGCTTCCTCATCCAGAGGTGTTAAGCTTGCTGTCACTGGCAAACGACCGATGAATTCTGGAATAAGCCCGAAACGAAGCAGGTCTTCAGGCAATACTTTTGCAAGGTACTCACCTTGATTAAGATCCGCTTTTTCGGTAGTCTCGGTTCCGAATCCGATAACCTTTTTACCAAGACGACGCTTGACGATCTGTTCAATTCCATCGAACGCTCCACCACAAACGAATAAAATATTCGTGGTATCGATCTGGATGAACTCTTGATGTGGATGCTTACGACCCCCTTGAGGAGGAACACTTGCAACAGTTCCTTCCAAAATCTTAAGCAAGGCCTGCTGCACCCCTTCACCAGATACATCCCGAGTGATGGATGGGTTCTCGGATTTACGTGCAATCTTGTCGATTTCGTCAATGTAAATGATACCGCGCTCTGCTTTTTCCACATCATAATCTGCAGACTGGATCAGTTTGAGCAAGATGTTTTCCACATCTTCACCTACGTAACCTGCTTCAGTCAATGATGTAGCATCAGCGATTGCGAACGGTACATTCAGGATACGTGCCAATGTTTGAGCAAGCAATGTCTTACCGCTACCAGTCGGCCCGATCATTGCAATATTACTTTTAGCCAACTCTACATCGTCCGACTTCTTAGAAGCGTTGATACGCTTGTAATGGTTATATACCGCAACGGAAAGCGATTTTTTCGCTTGCTCCTGGCCAATGACATAATCATCGAGTATCTTCCGGATTTCCTGAGGTTTCGGTACATCTTTAAATTCTACATCCTCTTCCGTACCGAGTTCCTCTTCTACGATTTCTGTACACAATTCAATACATTCATCACAAATATAGACACCTGGTCCGGCAACCAGTTTACGTACTTGATCTTGTGTTTTGCCACAGAAAGAACACTTCAATTGTCCTTTTTCTTCGTTAAATTTAAACATTGAATCACCCCTAAGAATGGTTTGGATGAATTGTTACTTTTAGTTATTTGTCATCACGTGTATTTTACACATTGAAAGATTTACAATATATTTTCAGAGTAACAAATCTGGTCGATGGCTTCCATTTTATTATGTACATACGATTTTATCATGAAGAGCCGTAAAACAAAAATAATAACGCTTTGCTATGTAAAATTCAAGTCCGATATGTATCAGTATAGTCATAATTCAGATATGCGATTCCTACTTAAAAAAATATTTTCGAATTGACTCACATAAAATCCCCATACATATAAATAAAGGCATTTTTGTACAAAACAAGGCACGAAATTTCGCGC
This sequence comes from Alkalihalobacillus sp. YIM B00296, assembly GCF_020179385.1. GTDB lineage: Bacteria > Bacillota > Bacilli > Bacillales > Fictibacillaceae > Pseudalkalibacillus. Next base: position 134,847 of record NZ_JAIBLJ010000002.1, read on the forward strand.
CTTGTTTCGTATCTTACTGTATATTATGCAACAATTTTGCTATTCTCCACAAGAAAATCAATTGCCTTACGAACTTTCAGGTCACCCTTCAAGAGATCAGGTCCACCTTGCATCGCTAACATTTGCTTCATTTTTTCAACTTCCATCTGGTACATTTCAGCCATTTTCTTGATTTCTTCTTCTATTTCTTCTTCAGTGACTTCAATATTTTCAGCTTCAGCGATCGCTTCAAGAGTCAAGTTTGTACGAACACGCTTTTCTGCATCTTCTTTCATTTGCTCTTTTAACTGATCTTCGGAAGTACCTGAGAACTGGTAGTACATATCCAAGTTCATGCCTTGCATTTGGAGACGTTGGTCGAATTCCTTCATCATACGATCAAGTTCGGAATTGACCATTGCTTCAGGAACATCAATTTCAGCGTTTTCAGATGCTTTTTGCACAAGTTGATCTTTCATTTCATTTTCAGCTTGTGTTGTTTTATCATTTTGAAGACGCTCTTTGATTTGAGTTTTCAACTCATCAAGTGTTTCCACTTCTTCATTTGCGTCCTTAGCAAACTCGTCATCGAGCTCAGGAAGTTCCAATTGCTTGATTTCGTGGATTTTCACCTTGAATGTAGCTGGTTTTCCTGCAAGCTCTTCAGCATGGTATTCTTCAGGGAATGTTACTTCAACATCCTTTTCAGCACCTGCTACTTCACCTTCGAGCTGCTCTTCAAAACCAGGGATGAATGATCCAGTACCAATTTCAAGAGAATAGTTCTCTGCTGTTCCACCTTCGAAAGCTTCACCGTCAACATATCCAGCAAAGTCGATTACGACTGTATCGCCTTTTTCAACTTTACCTTCTTCTTTGACTGTTAATTCAGCATGCTTTTTTTGAAGTGCTGTCAATTCTTCTTGGACGTCTTCATCTGTCACTTCAGTATCTTGCTTTTCTACTTCAAGGCTTTTGTATTCGCCTAGTTTCACTTCAGGTTTTACTGTAACAGTTGCTTTGAAAATGAGGTTTTTACCTTTTTCCATTTGTTCGATATCAACGTCAGGTTGGTCGACTGGCTCGATACCCGCCTCCTCAACTGCTTGAGTATATGCGCTAGGAAGCAGGATATCTAAAGCGTCCTGATAAAGTGCTTCCACTCCGAAACGCTTTTCAAACATTGAACGCGGGACCTTCCCCTTACGGAATCCTGGAACGTTCACTTTTTTAACGACCTTTTTGAACGCTTGATCCAATGCTTCATTTACACGTTCAGCATCAACATCAATGGTTAATACACCTTGATTGCTTTCTTGTTTTTCCCATTTTGCACTCATGACTATAATTCCCTCCAACATTTATCTTCTTAAACTACATTAACGTCCGAATGAGTTTACAACCACTACATTATAACACATGAACATTGGTTTTCAACTAGTTCGACTGGTCATCAGAAAGACCGACTTCTTTCATAGATAATCGTTCAATTTCCAAAATCTTTCCGACAACATCCTCAAGTAATTCTTCATCTAATGAAAAAGCAACTTGAAGGTCATCTCCATCAAAATCTATACCGTTCAGCCTATGTGCAACTTCGAGAACGGCGACTGCCCATAATTGTTCATTAAGGGGCTCTGGCTGAAACGGGTAGATCATAAATAGGTAATGGTCCCAGATTTGCACAGCCATTTCTAACAATGTTGGATTCTGCTGTTCCAATTGATGCTCGATGATTGTTTTAACCAGTCTATAAAATTGTCCATCCGGTATGTCATGAAGTTGATCTGTACTGACCGTCATCGTTTTGCCGAATTTATGTATACTGATCGATTCTAACGCGTCTCCCTCTTTCAGCATTTGTAGCACAATTGTTTTTAAAGATGGATTGGCGTCGGGATATGTAAGAAAATTCTTCAACTCATTACGTACTGCTGGTTGATCTGGTTTTTCAATCGATTGGACTGCTTGCCATTGTTTCTTAGAGTCAGGTGATTTTAATTGTGTTGAAAGATGGTCTAGCTCTTGCTCTAAAAATTTCGCTTCAAAAACAAAGTCATCACTCGGTTCATCCTCTGCCATTTTCCGACTGAAATACAAAAGCTGATAGAAATTCTCCGCCATTTGCGGCGGCAGGCTTTGCTCTTGAATGACTGCTTCGAGAATATCGACAACTTCTTCATAATCACCTAATTGGATGAGGATGGATATGTAAATTTGCAGGACATCATAATATTCACCGATGTCTTTTTTAAGAATCGCATCACACTTTTCCTTTGCTTCGCTTAATTCACCAAGTTCAACCAGACTTAAGACAACGCCAACGTTCCCTTGTGGATGATCCGGCTCCATCTCGATAAGCTGTCGGAAAAAATTCAGCGATTCTTTGAATTTTTTTTGTTTTAGGGCTGACATTCCCTTATTCACAAGCTTTGCAGTAAGGTTTGGGAAGTAAACGATTTTACTTTCACGCGGCCCTTTATGGTCTTTTTCCAAATCAATCTCCCCGCTTTTTATCAATCGTTTAAAGCAAGTTTAGCAGTTTAACTTCCTAAAAACAAATCGTAACACATTACGTCTATATTACACTTGTCTTTACAAATTCATTCAACTACATACGATGTCATAATGCAGATCCGGATCTTTCATGCGGATAATTTATATGGATTTTCGCACTCGAGTTGGCTTATGGGGCGATCATACGGACACTTATCCCGGTTTTTCGCCCTCGAGTTGTCTTATGAAAGAATCGGCAGCATAATAGAAAAAACGCTCCTCTGCTGCTATGCAAAGAAGCGATCGTATGTATGAAGTATGGCGTCCCAGGAGCGATTCGAACGCCCGACCGACAGCTTAGAAGGCTGTTGCTCTATCCAACTGAGCTACTGGGACATGTAATGGAGCGGGTGATGGGAATCGAACCCACGACCAGAGCTTGGAAGGCTCTTGTTTTACCACTAAACTACACCCGCATCAATCAGCGACAGTATTTAATATAACGAATTCTGATATAAATGTCAAGGTTTTTTTGGTGATCGTGAGTTCATTTCCATTATAGCTGATATTCAGTTGATAAATCTGTTAGTTCGTCCCCATCAAATTCAAAAAAACGGACCCGTATGTTATGACGATCTTTACATTCACAGATTGCATAAGACCTTTCTTTCCGCCCTCTTGGCAAACGGAGACTTCCCGGATTAACAAAAATCATGCCATTTTCCTCGAATGATTCAGCGATGTGAGAGTGCCCGAAGAAAACCAGGTCCGCTCCTTGTTCCTCAGCCTTGTAGGCTAAATTCATGTATGACATTTTCACATTGTATATGTGTCCATGTGTGACAAACAAGCGATACCCCTGTTCTTCAACCAATGTTTCATTCGGAAAATCATGATGTCCGAGATCCATATTCCCTTGAACGTTGTAAAAAGGTTTTAGCATCGGATCGTCGGAAGGCAATTCAGAATCACCACAATGAATCATCACATCAATATGATTTTTATGCAGTTCAACGAGTTCCTTCAGTTCCTTTGTCAGTCCATGACTATCACTTACGACTAGTACATTCAATAAAAGGTCCTCCTTTTAAAAGCTAAAGAAACTTAGCAAAGCCAAACCTATGGCAAAGGCTGGGCTTTATTTGCCTTTAAACTGAAGAAAAGATACCAGACCAATGATAACGTAACTCCTTCAAAGCGTTGGCACGGTGGCTGATTCTGTTTTTTTCCTCAGGTTCCAATTGAGCCAACGTTTTTCCCAATGCCGGAATATAAAAAATCGGATCATAGCCAAAACCGTGATCCCCTCTTTTTTCGTGAAGGATGATTCCTTCACACTTTCCTTCAACACTACTTGTTTCTTTCCCTGGTTGTGCAACCGCTAAAACACAAATAAATCGAGCAGATCGATCCTTTTCCACAACATGTTCCATTTCCGCTAATACTTTATTCAGATTGGCTTTATCGTCTTTCTCTTCCCCTGCATACCGTGCTGAATAGATTCCCGGTCTGCCATCCAGTTCATCAATTACAAGGCCGGAGTCATCAGCAATGACAGGCTCTTGGAAATGGTTGGCGATGGTTTCCGCTTTAATAATGGCATTTTCTTTGAAAGTGGAACCATTTTCTTCAATTTCATCGTGAAAATCCAGGTCCCTCAAAGAAACCACCTTTACGTTAAACTCTTCAAACATTTCTCGAAATTCCTTGACCTTCCCTTCATTATGGGAAGCGATGATAATCCTTTCCATTATGACACCTACTTTTCACCGATCAGATTATGAACTTTCCCCAATGCTTCTTTTTGGTATTCTATAAGTTCAGTAATTCCTTTATCTGCAAGGTTAAGCATTGTCTGTAATTGATTGTATGAGAAAGTTGCCTCTTCGCCTGTACCTTGCAATTCGACAAATTCTTTCCCGCCAGTCATGATGACGTTCATATCCACGTGGGCTTTAGAATCCTCTTCATAACATAGGTCTAAGATTTCCCCGTTTTCTGGTACCACCCCAACAGAAGTTGCAGCCAAAAATTCCTTTATCGGCAATTTTTTGATGACATCTTGCTCAATGAGTCTGTTGAAAGCCAATGCCATAGCAACAAATGCACCAGTTATACTTGCGGTACGGGTGCCTCCATCTGCCTGTATGACATCGCAATCGATCCAACATGTACGTTCTCCGAATTTATCCAGTTCTACAACCGACCGGAGTGCACGACCAATCAATCGTTGAATCTCCATTGTTCGTCCAGATACTTTCCCTTTACTCGACTCACGGATGTTCCGTTGCTCTGTAGCACGGGGAAGCATAGAATACTCCGCTGTAATCCAACCCTTCCCTTGGTTTCTCATGAAGGGTGGAACACGATCCTCAATACTAGCTGTACAAATGACTTTTGTATCCCCTACTGAAATCAATACAGAGCCTTCTGGGTGTTTAATGTAATTCGTTTCGATATGTATTTTTCTTAATTGATCATTCAACCTACCATCTGTTCTCATATGAAATTCCTCCTCTGTAACTCACTACTGATTAGTATGACCACCACAATCTATAAAGTATCCCTGTGATCCTTTGTGTTCGGCAAAAGAAAAAGGCGGCTGTTAACCGCCTGACTCTATTATCGTAACACATTTACCTCTTCTATTCATTTTAAAATTCTACAGTATTCACATTTACTGGTCTAGAAACAGGCTCAGTCAGTAATTTTCCATCTTGGCTGACGACTTCATTGGTGCCATTCACTTTGATTTGTACCTTTTCGATACCTGTAAGTTCAGTCAATGATAAGACCAGTGAGTTGAGGACAGCGTCAGATATAGCTGTGTTTTTCTGCTCACCGAGGATCGCCTCATTGAAGTCTAATGTTACGACTCCCCCTTCTTCAACTGGGGCACTTACAAGTTCAGCTTCGTTTCTCATATCGGTCAGCAGACCGGATTGAATGGATGGGCCGTTCAACAATTCATCAACAGTAGCTTTCACCAAATTTTCGTTGGAATTCACTTTTCTTGTGACAGGAACATAGTAGAATTCCTCATCACCATTTTGACCGATGAAGTAAACCGTAACGGTCTTGCTTCCTGTTACATCGACAACCCCATTGGTTTCAATATTGATCCCATCTGCCCGCGTCATGTTTTCACCGATCGGTGTCTGGTTGACCGGCATGACTTTCTGGCCTTCTCCGTTAATCTTGATCTTGACTGCGTGCACATTATCGAATTGTGTAAGCGTGTAGGTCAAAGATTGTAAAATGCGAAGTTCATCTTCAGCTGCATACTCTTTAAACTCCTTAGAAAAGTCGACTGTTGCTGTCCCCTGGTCTATGTTCAAGCCTAAGACTTCGGTTCCTGCAGGTAAAACGGCTCGCATACCATTTGGAATATAATTGGACGCTTTTCCATCATTCACTAAGTACTCGACAACCTGCTTTGCTGGATCTTCCGCATTCGGCATTTTCATCGTTTGTGGAACAACCAGCCCATTTTCATCAATTAAGTATACTTGTAATTGGTGCGATTCAGTTGCCCCTGCTGGGGCATCCTTCCCATCTGCCAAAGCATCTTTGTCTTCACCAGTCTCCTCCAGAGACTCGCCATCATCCAGAAAGTTGACTTCTTGGGGTGGATCGATTTCGTTATTTGTTTTTTCAGTTAACAAGCCACACCCAGACATAAGCAGTAATAGACCTGTTAAAAGAGAAACAAAGATTATTTTCCTCTGCTTCTTCCTCATTCCATTCCCTCCTACAATGGTTTGTACTACTATATATACGAGCTATCCGTCCAATTAGACCATCGTTCTATAATTTTAGGGAAATGGAAGAAAAGGATGTAATAAATCGGCTTTTTTAGAGCAACTAAGGCTAAAACCCAGCTTTGCTTTAGCAAAGTTCGCGACACTCCTGCGGGAAAAGCGAGCCAGACGCCCTACATTTAAGGATCTTCGACCAACAGCCACCACGAAAAACTACAATTAAGGACAACGGAGCAAATAAAAAAGAAAAACGGCACAATGGATGCTGTGCCGCCTCATAATTCGATATGCTCAATATGTTTTACACTTTGGTCAAACCATTCATTGCTCAGACGATTGAAGATCTGACTGGAACCTGTAGTGAAAAAACGATGTTCAGGTGTTCGGCTGCCTGTGTATAGACGATTACTATAATATAGGAGTGTACTTACTTCCCTCGCTGTTTCAGCTCCAGATGAAATGATCCGGACATTACTTCCCATCACTTTGTCAATGACAGGCGCCAGAATCGGATAATGTGTACAGCCGAGAATCAAAGTATCGATCGGTAAATCACTCAAAGGGGCTAGTCTTTCATAGACCACTTGCAATGTTTCGTGGCTGTCGATCATTCCACTTTCAACTAGGGGCACGAATTCAGGGCACGCAAGACTATGGACATTGACCTCGCTATCGATATTTCGTAAAGCCTTTACATAAGCCCGGCTATTGATAGTTCCTTCTGTCCCGATTACACCTATTTCTCGGTTCAAGGTGTTCTTTATTGCCGCTCTAGCCCCAGGATGTATGACACCCACCACAGGAATCGGAAGCTTTCCCTGCGCCTCTTCCAACACTGCAGCAGTAGCTGTATTGCAGGCAATCACAAGCAGCTTAATGTTTTTTTCTAAAAAGTAATAGATCATTCGCCAAGTGTACGTTCGGACTTCTTCTAAGGGTCTCGGACCATATGGACAACGCAGTGTATCGCCTAAATAATAAATTTTTTCTTTAGGAAGCTGCCTCATGACTTCCCGAGCTACAGTCATCCCCCCGACGCCAGAATCAATAATTCCTATAGGACTATTCAAAAAAACCCCTCAATTTCTCTGTTAAGTCTAGTTGGTAGTATGTGAATTCATTTTATCATAAAGGAGATGCAAGCTTTGGTGAAGATTTTTAATTTCTTCATCGGAAAATTGCTCAGTCAAATCCTTAAGATACTTCTGTCTCCGTTTAATAACCTCTTCTATTATTTCGTAGCCCTTATCAAGTTTCTGGATACGGACCACACGACGATCTTTCGGATCCCGTATTCTTTTTACGAGTCCGTTATTTTCCATACGGTCGATCAAGTCCGTAGTCGTGCTGTATGCAAGGTACATTTTGTTTGAAAGATCCCCGATCGTCATTTCATTTTGCTCAAATAACCATTGCAATGCCACAAATTGCGGCGGTGTAATAGAGAAATCATTCAAGATTTCCCTACCCTTCTGTTTTATATGTGCTGAAATCATTCTTAGTGCTTTTTCCATCTCATTGATTTTTTCTTGTTTTGCTAGCTCCAACTATGTAACCTCCTGAACAAACTGTTATTTTCTATTTTGCGGTCTTTAATGGTTTTTTTCAACTACAATTCCTGATAATGTGCAATATTTTGTCATTAAAGGTATGAATAAGACTGTATTTTTCCTCTTAAAATGATACAGAATCCTGAATCCCTGTCTAAACAATAGGTCTTAACGTATATAAAACCTTGGCATAGCTCTGAAAATCAGAAACTATTTCTAAAATACGGGTATCCATAAAAGAAATGACCCTAAAGGATAGTCCTCATGGGTCATCTGTTTACTTTACTTTAGAAATGTTGTTGGACATATTGCTTTACTGCTTCATCTGTATCGAGTTGCAGGAGATCTCCCATATGAGTCTCAATTTCCCCTTTACTCAATCTTCGAATCTGGTTTCGAGCAGGTAGAATCGATGTTGCGCTCATGCTGAATTCATCCAATCCTAATCCAAGCAAGATAGGGATAGCGATTTCATCACCAGCCATCTCGCCACACATGCCAGCCCATTTGCCTTCTTTATGAGCCGCATTGATCACATTCTTCACCAATCTTAAAATAGCAGGGTTATATGGTTGGTAAAGGTAGGATACTTGCTCATTCATACGGTCAGCTGCCATCGTATACTGAATCAGGTCGTTCGTACCGATGCTGAAGAAATCCACCTCTTTGGCAAAAAGGTCTGCCATTACCGCAGTGGATGGGATTTCCACCATCATTCCGATTTCAATTGAATCTGATACGTCAACTCCACCTTGCTCAAGTTTTTCCTTTTCTTCTAAAAGAATCACTTTCGCTTGACGGAATTCATCCAGTGTGGCAATCATCGGGAACATCACTTTCAAATTACCAAAAGCACTTGCACGTAACAAGGCCTTAAGTTGTGTCCTGAAAATCGATTGTTGATCGAGACAAAGACGGATGGCCCGGTAGCCTAAAAATGGATTCAATTCCTTCGGAAGGTTCAAGTATGGTAATTCTTTGTCTCCTCCTACATCCAATGTACGGATGACGACAGGTTTACCTTCCATTTTAGAGAGGACTTCTTTATACGCTTCGAACTGTTCCTCTTCAGTCGGCAATTGATCCCGATTCATGTATAGGAATTCCGTCCGGTATAACCCGATTCCTTCTGCCCCATTGTTCAATACGCCTGGGAGATCTTTTGGTGTGCCGATATTCGCAGCAAGCTCAACATGTTTATCATCTGCTGATTTTGTCGATTCATCGACTAGCTTCGCCCATTCTTTCTTCTGCTCTTCGTAGCGTACTCGCTTTTGCTCATACGATCCCTTTTCATCTTCTGTTGGATCGATGATTACAATGCCATCTATACCATCAATGATGACAGTCGTGCCATTTTCAACTGAACCAGTGATTTCCTTCGTACCAACTACAGATGGGATTTCCATTGAGCGAGCCATGATTGCTGAATGGGATGTTCTTCCTCCAATATCAGTTGCGAAACCTTTTACAAATGTTCTGTTCAATTGGGCTGTATCAGAAGGAGTCAAGTCATCAGCAATAATGATCACTTCGTCAGTAATCATACTTGGCGTATTGAATTCAACATTCATCAAATGAGCCAACAGCCTTTTTCGAACATCTCGGATGTCTGCTGCTCTTTCCTTCATATATTCATTGTCCATATTTTCGAACATTGAGATGAACATACCCGAAACTTCATCCAAAGCACTTTCTGCATTGGTCTTTTCCTCATTGATCTTGCTCGTTACATTATCGATTAATTCTGGGTCTTGCAGTACAAGAAGATGGGCAGCAAATATTGCTGCCTTGTCTTCTCCTAGCTCTTTTTCTGCATGGTCTTTGATAACTTCAAGTTCAGTTTTCGATTGGCTGATCGCTTCTTTAAATCGCTCTACTTCTTGCTCCGGATTATCAATCGTTGTTTTTACTACTTCAAGAGCAGGATTTTCAAGCTTAAATACTTTTGCGATGGCGATTCCTGCAGAAGCTCCAATTCCTGTGAGGCGCTGGCTCATTACTCAGCAAGCCCTTCTTGTTTTAATACATCTGTCAAAGCAGAAAGTGCCTCGTCCGCATCGTTTCCATTTGCCTTGATTGTAATTTCAGAGCCTTGTTGGATTCCTAAAGACATGACACCCATAATCGATTTCAAGTTCACTGTTTTCCCTTTGTGTTCAAGCTCAATGTCGGAACTGAATTTCCCAGCCTTATTTACTAATGTGGTCGCTGGTCGTGCATGTATTCCTGATTCACTCGTTACTGTAAAAGTTTTTTCTGCCATTTTCCATCTTCCTTCCTATTTTTCGATTGAGATAATGTCTTCTTCTTTTTGATCAACTGAACCAGACTTCTTTATTCTCACTTTTTCTCCTTCTTGGAGGTTTGTAAACACTATTGGAGTAATGATCGAGGCTGCATGTTTGGAAATGTAATCAAGGTCTGCCTTCATCAATGTTTGACCTTTCTTCACTTCGTACCCTTGCTCAACCATTATTTCGAAACCTTCCCCTTTCAAGTTGACGGTATCAATTCCAAAATGGATTAATATTTCGCGGCCCCCAGCTGTTTCTAATCCGATAGCATGCTTTGTCGGAAATACATTGACCACTTTACCATCGACCGGTGAAACGACGGTTCCATCCACTGGTTTAATTGCAAAGCCGTCACCCATCATCTTGCCAGAGAAGACTTGGTCTGGAACTTCTGTTATTTCAAGAATTTCTCCTTTCATTGGTGATACGATCGTTTCTTTGTCCTCCTCAACTTGATTATTCAAAGCACCAGGAGTCACATCTTCTATTTGTTCTTGAACTTCCTCATCGGTATCTGTTTCGACTTTCCGAGGACGCTTCCCTTTCATGATGTCTTGCATCTGAGATTTAATGGAATCAGATTTTGGTCCAAAGATTGCTTGAATGTTATTCCCTACTTCAAGCACACCTGAAGCACCTAATTTCTTCAATCTTGCTTTGTCCACCTTTTTTACATCATTTACAGATACTCTGAGACGGGTTATACATGCATCTAAATGGGAGATGTTATCTTGTCCACCAAGCCCTTCTAGGATGTTGTACGGCAACTCGGAAGTGCTCGATTGTGTCGTATCTTCATCATCTTCAGCTATGTCTTCCCGTCCTGGTGTCATTAGGTTGAATTTACGGATCGCAAAGCGGAATCCGAAATAATAGATCACCGCAAAAACTAGCCCTACTGGAATGACAAGCCACCAGTTTGTTTGAGGGTTGATGACGCCAAACAGGATGTAGTCGATCAGTCCTCCTGAGAAAGTCATACCGATTTTAACATCCAGCAAATGCATTGTCATGAATGATAATCCGGCAAAAATCGTATGGATTCCAAACAATATAGGAGCTACGAACAAGAATGAGAACTCAATAGGTTCAGTTATACCAGTCAAGAACGATGTCAGGGCTGCTGAAGCCATTATACCAGCAACAACTTTTTTTCGCTCAGGACGTGCTTCATGATAGATGGCGAGTGCTGCTGCAGGAAGTCCGAACATCATGAATGGGAACTTACCAGCCATGAATGTCCCGGCAGTCAAGTTTTGTACACCATCCTTGATCTGTTCAAAGAAAATACGCTGGTCTCCACGTACGAGAGTACCTGCTTCATTCGTATAAGAACCGAATTCGAACCAGAATGGAGCATAAAAGATATGGTGGAGTCCAAACGGGATCAACGCACGTTCAATGACACCGAATACAAACGCAGATAGCGTCAGGTTCGCATGCACCATGTTTTCAGAGAATGCGTTCAAACCATTCTGTACCGGCGGCCAGATGAATGTCAGGATGATACCGAGGATGACTGCACCCGCTGCTGTTGCAATCGGTACGAATCGTTTCCCTGCAAAGAAACCTAAGTACGATGGTAAATCAATGTTATAAAATTTATTGTACATGTACGCGGCAACTATACCTAGTATGATTCCTCCAAACACACCTGTTTGTAAGGTAGGGATCCCCAGTACGAGTGCAAATGCCGGGTCAGCATTTTTACCAATTACATCTGCAATCTCAAGTCCTTGGATGACGCTCATTGTAGCATTCATGATTAAGAACCCGACAGTCGCTGCAAGACCAGCAACACCATCACCGCCCGCTAAACCTATGGCTACCCCCACAGCAAAGAGCAATGCTAGATTATCAAAAATAATCCCTCCGGCTCTTTCCATGACTGCTGCAATCATTTCAACTACTGCATTATTCAGGAAAGGCGTCATTTCCAATAATGTAGGGTTTTGCAATGCATTACCAAACGCAAGTAAAAGACCTGCAGCTGGTAAAATTGCAACCGGTAACATCAATGCCTTACCGACTTTTTGTAAAGTACCAAAAGCCTTTTGCATTTTCTAAACCTCCATTGTTATTGTAGTCCACAATAGCTTAAGAATACGGTTACATGAAAGAAAAAAAAGACATGAGTAAATAAGACTAAAATGCATCTAAGGTATATACTACCCTTATTTTAAGCATTTCAATAATCTTCTTTACTCATGCCTGATCGTATCAGTAACACGTAAAGTGTAGCTTTTCTTATTCTATTGAGGTGAAAGCCTTTGCAAATGCATAGTCAAGTAGACCGCTTCTGCATCAGAAACATTTTTGCCTACCTTTTGCTGCATGACTTTCATCAGCTTCCATGCAAGATTGTAGCATACTGGATATTCTTCTTTCAACACTTTTGCAAGTCTATCTTGATTACCAACTTGTTCCTCTCTTTCAATTCTGTCGATGCCATGCCGTAAATGCTGAATGAGTCTTAAATAATCCATACTTGAACGATCAATCGAAATATCCAATTGCTGTTCAATAAGCTGGATCAGTGAATTGATCAATTGAGAGTAACGATTCAACTTAGAGATCGAACGATTGGTTGTTGCACTGTGAAGATGGAGAGCTATGAATCCAATCTCACCTTCTGGAAGATGAATACCTGTTTCTTCCTCAATCAACTTAACGACTTCTTCTGCTACTGTATATTCTTTCGGATAAAGAAGTTCCGTTTCTTTTGAGAAAGGGTTCGTAATATCGATACCTTGCTGGATTCGTTTAAGAGCAAAAGCAATATGATCGGTCAATGCGATATGGATGTGCTCGTTGAACTTCACACCTAATTGATTCTCACTATAAAAGATCACTTCATTCATGACAAGTATGAAGGATTCGTCGACTTGTGAGAGCAATTGCTTGTATTGTTGTTGTTCCTCCACATCATGCAATATATAGAGCTTGTCCACACTTGGACCATCAAGGATATCATTGCTTTTTTTCGAGAATCCGATACCCTTACCAATCAACACGACTTCTTGAAGAGCGGGATTACGTGCAATGACGACGTTGTTGTTCAATACTTTTAAAATTGTATACTTCCTATCCATGCACTGCCATCCCTTCACCTGTCCGTCATGTTTCCAAACGACAACATCATACCTGATCATACAAATACCGTCAATATTCATTATAACAGTCTGATAATAATGTTCTAGTCATAGTTCGTTAATTAAAACATTAAAGTTTAACTAGGCGATAAAAGAAAAAAGCGGCTTTCATTGTTGAAAGCCGCAAACCTCTAAATTTCCAACTCGCCAAGCCGCAATAGCTCGACGACAGCCTGGGAGCGCCCCTTGACACCTAGTTTTTGCATTGTATTGGAAATGTGATTCCGAACAGTTTTTTCACTTATAAAAAGTTGTTCAGCAATCTCCCTGGTCGTCTTGTCTTGAACAAGAAGTTCGAATACTTCTCTCTCCCTTTTTGTAAGTAGAGGCTTCGGTCGGTAGTGTTTATCTTTCAATGAATTTCACCCCTCCTTGCATGGGCTAACGAGCTGCGTTTCATGCAGAAAAGATATTTAGTCAACATATCATATGAAAGGATGAAATTGGTCGTGACTTGACACAATGAAAATAATTGAGAAAACGTGATTTACCTCTTCATTCTCTCCATGCTTTCGATCATATCGCCTGTCCATTTTTCAGGAACGCCTTTGTGTTTATCGATATGAACGATACGCCCCCTGCCTACAAGAGAGGGCTCACCCTCCGAGTTCTCTGCCATATAGTGCAGATCGATCGAAGTTTTTCCGATATGGGCGATTTTCACATAGATTTTCAACGTGTCATCAAAATAGACTTGTTTCAGATAATTGCATTGAAGGTCCGCTACTACTGGAATCGTTTTGCTGCCTGCCTTGTTCCACTCTCCCATGAACCCTAACTCTTTGAATAACTGTATACGCGCATCTTCAAAATAGACAAATGGAATCGTATTATTCAAATGGTTGAATGGATCAACTTCAGAAAATCGGACCTCTACCGTTGTATAAAAATGAAAGCCACTTCTCCAGGTCTTCCAGTCTTGTATGTAATCTATCCCTTTCATGTTCCCCTCCGGATCAAAGTATTTCCAAAAATGAATAGATATTCATTTTTAGTGGCAAATGAGGACTGACACTTTACAGGTCAGTCCTCAGAAGATCATTAGCTATTATTGTGCATCCGATCCGAAGAAATTCCGGAAAGATTGCAATGATGTATCACGGTTGAGCGCAGCAATCGATGTCGTTAATGGAATCCCTTTCGGACATGATTGTACACAGTTTTGGGAATTTCCGCATGAAGCAAGTCCACCGTCTCCCATAAGTGAAGTCAAACGTTCGGCTTTGTTCATTTCTCCAGTTGGATGTGCGTTGAACAAACGAACTTGCGAGAGTGCAGCTGGACCGATAAAGTCAGAATTATCATTGACGTTCGGGCATGCCTCTAAACAGACACCACATGTCATACATTTAGATAATTCATAAGCCCATTGACGCTTGCTTTCTGGCATACGAGGTCCAGGACCGAGATCGTATGTGCCATCGATCGGAATCCATGCCTTCACCTTTTTCAAAGCATCGAACATACGGCTGCGATCGACTTGTAAATCACGTACGACCGGGAATGTCGCCATCGGCTCTAGTCGGATCGGTTGTTCAAGCTGATCAACCAATGCCGTACAAGATTGACGAGGCTTTCCATTGATCAACATTGAGCAAGCTCCGCATACCTCTTCAAGGCAATTCATTTCCCATGCGACTGGGGTAGTTGCCTCGCCTTTACTATTTACAGGATTTCGACGGATTTCCATCAAAGCCGAAATCACATTCATATTCGGACGATAAGGGATCTCGAATTTTTCATCATAAGCTGCAGAATCGGGGTCATCTTGACGTTTGATAATAAATTGGATCACTTTATTTTCTTCAGCCATGACAATTATTTCTCTCCCTTCTTCTTAGAATAGTCACGCTTACGTGGTTTGATTAGAGAAGTATCGACAGGTTCATATTCTAAGTCTGGGCCGTTCTTCTCTGGATTGAAAATCGCTATAGTGGTCTTCAACCATTCTTCATCGTTACGATCCGGGAAGTCCGGCTTGAAGTGTGCACCGCGGCTTTCGTTACGATTCAGTGCACCAAGTGTGATGACACGGGCCAATTGTAACATATGCCACAGTTGACGCGTGAACGAAACACCTTGGTTGCTCCATTTTGATGTATCGTTGATGTTGATGTTCTTATAACGTTCCATTAACTCTACAATCTTGTCATCCGTTTCTTTCAACTTATCGTTGTGACGGACAACTGTCACGTTATCTGTCATCCATTCACCTAGCTCTTTATGAAGCTGATAGGCATTTTCGGTCCCATCCATCGTCATGATTTGAGCTAAGTGATCTTCTTCTTTTTTCACTTGACGTTCATAAATTTCCTCAGGAATATCCTCGATTGTTTTTTCGAGGCCGCTGACATATTCTGCTGCCTTAGGACCAGCTACCATACCACCGAAGATGGAAGATAACAACGAGTTCGCACCTAAGCGGTTTGCTCCGTGTTGAGAATAATCACATTCACCGGCAGCAAAAAGGCCAGGAATGTTCGTCATTTGATCAAAATCAACCCACATACCACCCATTGAATAGTGAACAGCAGGGAAGATCTTCATTGGTACCTTACGAGGATCATCACCCATGAACTTTTCATAAATTTCAATGATACCACCTAGCTTGATATCAAGTTCTTTCGGATCCTTATGCGATAGATCAAGATAAACCATATTTTCCCCGTTGATACCGAGCTTTTGCCTTACACAGACGTCAAAGATTTCACGTGTTGCGATATCACGCGGAACGAGGTTTCCATACGCCGGATACTTCTCCTCAAGAAAGTACCACGGTTTACCGTCTTTATATGTCCATACACGTCCACCTTCTCCACGAGCAGATTCACTCATGAGTCGGAGCTTATCGTCTCCTGGTATGGCGGTTGGATGAATTTGGATGAACTCACCATTAGCATAGTGGACACCTTGTTGATAAAGGGCAGAAGCTGCTGAACCTGTATTGATGACGGAGTTCGTGGATTTACCGAATATGACGCCAGGACCACCAGTAGCCATGATGACTGCATCAGCTTTGAAACTCTTGATTTCAGACGTCTTTAAATATTGTGCTACGATACCGCGGCATACATTCTCCTCGTCAAGGACAGCTGATTGGAAATCCCAGCCTTCATATTTTGTGACAAGACCTTGCACTTCATAACGACGGACCTGTTCATCAAGAGCATAAAGTAATTGTTGACCTGTTGTAGCCCCGGCAAATGCTGTACGATGGTGCTGTGTTCCGCCAAATCGGCGGAAATCCAATAATCCTTCAGGTGTACGATTGAACATGACACCCATACGATCTAATAGATGTATGATCCCAGGTGCGGCATCACACATTGCTTTAACAGGAGGTTGGTTTGCAAGAAAGTCCCCACCATATACTGTGTCGTCAAAATGTTCCCAAGGAGAGTCTCCCTCACCTTTTGTGTTAACTGCTCCGTTTATTCCGCCTTGTGCACAAACGGAGTGAGAACGTTTTACAGGCACGAGTGAGAACAAGTCAACATGTGTACCTGCTTCAGCGGATTTGATGGCGGCCATCAAGCCGGCCAGTCCTCCGCCTACAATTATGATATTTCCTTTGCTCATCGTGACTCACTCCTTATAAAATTGGTAGGTTTGTTGCAAAAGCAAACCATTCAGGATTTACAAATGCAAAAATGGCTCTCATTCCAACGATTGAAACTGCGAAGAAGATTCCTATCGTCACAAACGTTGCGATTCTTTGAGAGCGTGGTGATTGAACAATTCCCCACGTTACTAGGAATGACCATAATCCGTTCGAAAAATGGAAGATTGTAGAGAGTACGCCAACAACATAGAATCCGATCATGAAAGGATTATCTAAAATCTCTTCCATCATGGTGAAGTTGACTTTCGCCCCGAATGCGGCTTGTACACGTGTTTCCCATACATGCCATGAAATGAAGATAAGTGTAATGATCCCAGTTACACGTTGCAATAGAAACATCCAGTTACGGAAATAACCGTAACGGCTTACATTGTTACGAGCTTGGAACGTTATGTACAATCCGAAAACAGCATGAAAAATGATCGGTAAAAAGATGACGAAAATTTCAAGGAAATAGCGGTATGGAAGTGTCTCCATAAAATGTGCTGCAGCATCGAATGATTCACGACCCCTGGTCGCAAAATGGTTTACTGTCAAGTGCTGGATCAGATATAAACCAATTGGTATAACACCAAGTAATGAATGTAATCTTCTTAAAGCAAAATCTCTTGTGTCTGCCATGTCTGTGCTCCCTTCTAAATAAGTGTTGCCGCTGCAAAATACAACATGTAAAAATCCGATCATACGTTCAGAATACTGTTAATCGAAGACAAGCTCCGACAAGGATTGATAACATGTCTATTGTACTCCCATCATTTAGGACCGTCAAGAAAACGAATACATTGGATTTCAGAAATTTCTTGAAGGTGAAAACCCTTTTAACCCTTGGAAAACCAGGATTATTTCTCTTCATGTAAAGCCTTAGCTTTCTTTTGATCCTTTAAAGTGTCACAGAAAGTTTGACCTTTGTCAATCACCTTAAAGATAGTATAATAAAATAATGATGAGTGAAGGAAAGGGGAAAGCATATGAAAAAAGACAATGATGTCCTTCCGCAACCGACGAGCGAAAAAGAGGGTTATTTGTTCGGCTATGAATTAATGAGAGATGTTTTATTGCCTGAGCTGTTAGGTAAAGAAGATCATAGTCTTCTCTATTGGGCAGGCAGGACCCTTGCGCGTAAATACCCTATGGATACGTCAGAGGAACTGATCCAATTCTTTGCTGCTGCCAACTTCGGAGAGTTGCGTCTTAAAGAAGAAACCTCTAAGACGATAACCTTCGAGTTGACTTCCGATCGGATTTCTGACTTGCTGAGGGAAAGAAGGCACGAGGGATTTCAATTGGAAGCAGGTTTCCTGGCTGAGCAAATCCAAAGGAAAAAAGAGAGAATCACTGAATCGTTTGAAGAAATCAAGCGGGGCAAGGAAGACAAGATCATTTTCACTGTCCAATGGGATCGGAAAGATGAAATATCGGACTCGAATGTGTCTGAAGTTTGATTGGGTTTACATATGAGAGGCTCCAAAGAATTCAATTTCTTTAGGAGCTTCTTTTATTAAGCTTGAGCTTATCCACTAATAAAGTTCATGAAGATTGATATCTACCACACATACTTTGAGTAATAGTAAAAAACGCAGGTGATTCCTTGCTTATAGGAAATCGCCTGCGCTTCCGTCTACCAAGTTCATTCAGATTCAGTCTCTTCCTTTTCCTGTTCTGTAAAGTAAGAGACAATACTTTCTGCAACTGATGTAGGGATCTTCGCGTCCCGCAAATCATCAACGGACGCCTGCTTGATTTTTTTAAAAGAACCGAAGTGACGCAGCAATGCTTTACGGCGTTTTTCACCGACTCCAGGGATCTTATCAAGGCTTGATTGCACCATTCCCTTTTCACGGATTTTACGATGAAAGGTAATCGCAAAACGATGTACCTCATCTTGGATTCGTTGCAGCAGGTAGAATTCTTGACTATTCCTTGCAAGGGGGATGGTTTCAGGTGGATCGCCCATCATCAATTGGGCTGTATTATGCTTTTCATCTTTTACCAGCCCACAAACTGGGATGGATAAACCCAGCTCATTTTCAAGGACATCGATGGCTGCACTGATCTGGCCTTTTCCTCCATCAATGATGATCAGATCAGGAAGTGGCAGGTCTTCTTTTAAAACACGTGAATACCTTCTTCGTGTAACTTCCTTCATCGAGGCATAATCATCCGGGCCTTCTACAGTTTTGATTTTATACTTCCTATATTGCTTTTTGTTCGGTTTCCCGCCTGTAAATACGACCATGGCAGAAACAGGATTGGTTCCTTGGATATTTGAGTTATCGAATGCTTCAATTAAATGGGGTGTTGCAATTCCCAGCTTTTCCCCAAGCCCCTCAACCGCATTGATCGTCCGGGCCTCGTCTCTCTGGATGAGTTCGAACTTTTCACTTAAAGCGATCTGGGCATTTTTCGTTGCAAGATTAACGAGATCTTTCTTTTTTCCTCGTTGGGGTTGGGTTACTGGAATTTCAAGCAGTTCCTCCAACAGATGATGTTCAACATGTTTTGGTACGAAAATTTCTTTTGGCATGATATGGTCCTTTTGCAAATAAAACTGCCCGACAAAAGAGAGAAATTCTTCCTCAGGATCACCGTAAACAGGGAAAAGTGAAACATCACGTTCAATCAGCTTTCCCTGGCGGACAAAGAATACTTGGATACACATCCAGCCTTTATCAACATGATATCCGAAAACATCCCGGTCCTTCTGGTCGGTATGAACCATCTTTTGTTGTTCCATGACCGACTCGATATGCCTGATTTGATCTCTAAGTTCCTTGGCCCGTTCAAATTCAAGCTTTTCAGCAGCCTCTTCCATTTTCCGTTGCAGGTCGCGCTTGACTTCTTTATGGCCGCCGTTAAGAAAACGGTAAATTCCATCGACCATCTCCTGGTTCTGCTCTTTCGTGATCTCATGGACACATGGAGCAAGACATTGCCCCATATGGTAATAGAGACAAACCCGATCAGGAAGCGTTTTGCATTTTCTCAATGGATAGATCCGATCGAGTAGCTTTTTTGTCTCGTTGGCTGCATAAACATTCGGATATGGCCCGAAATATCTTCCAGTTCCTTTTTTCACTTTTCGGGTCGTGATCAATCTAGGGTGTTTCTCATTTGTAACCTTGATATATGGATAGCTTTTATCATCCTTCAACATTACATTGTAGCGGGGGTCATGCTTTTTAATCAGATTCATCTCCAGGACAAGGGCTTCTAGATCTGAGGTCGTGACGATATATTCAAAATCCTGTATTTCCAGGACGAGCCGTTGTGTCTTCCCGTCATGGGATCCGGAAAAATAGGAGCGGACTCGATTCCGTAGATTTTTGGCTTTTCCAATATATATGATCGTGCCGTTCCGATCCTTCATCAAATAACACCCAGGCTGGTCTGGAAGGACGGAAAGCTTTTGCTTCAACCGTTGATTCATCTTTAAACCTCCTTAAGGAGTGGCATTGCTTTTTTATATGGTCTTGTTATACCCCAATTGCTTATTGCGAAGATGCACTCCCTTTCTACGTGCATAAGAAAAGCGGAAGCGACCCCGCATAATCACGTAGGTCACTGGAAAACTGTCGAGGAGGCTCGAACCAAACAAAGACTTGGTTCTGCGTGGGCTTACACATAAGATGTAAATCAATGTGTCGACCGCCGTAGGAAGTTTGAAGTGATCCAAGTGACTGGTCGGTGAGCTGGACATCACTTCTCTGCATCTAAACGGCGGGGTCGACCCCTGGCTCACTTCCCGGTAGGAGTGTCGCGAATTCTGCTTAAAGAAATTCTAACAAAACCTTTTATGTAAAAATCCCGAATCTTACCATTGATATGATTGTATCATTCCCGAACATTTTATGAAAAAAAGATAACCTTCAAACATGAAAAAGAGGCTGGTCCTTAGAAGGAATCAGCCCCATTTGGTTGGTTGTATGGATTATTGATGTTTGTTGATCAAGTCGACTAGTGCTTCTTTCGGTTGGAAACCGACAACTTGATCAACGACTTCACCATTTTTGAAAAGCATCAGGGTCGGAATACTCATTACGCCAAACTTCCCTGCAGTTTCCTGGTTTTCATCTACATCAAGTTTTACGATTTTAACACTATCGCTCATTTCACTATCAATCTCTTCCAATACTGGTGCAATCATTTTACAAGGTCCGCACCATGGGGCCCAAAAGTCAGCTAATACAAGGCCATCACTTGTTTCTGAAGTGAAATTTTGGTCTGTTGCTTTCACGATTGCCATATTAATGCCTCCTCATCATTTCGCTTACAATGCAAAGTATATCACCTTACAAAAAAACTTCCCAATAATTTGTTTTCACTTGTAGCATACCCGATTTCACCTAACTCAGACGCCCTTTTCATTTAGGTTGTATCCATGGAGCAAAGAAAAAGGATCGACTCATCTATGTCTGTTACTCCATCCTATAATTATAAGAAACGTTGTGAGGAGTAAAAGAGCTATATTAGAGTTGATCCTGTGAATCACCATTGTGATCCCATTTCCTTATTGAACCAAACCGGATTAGACAAGTACTTTCTTGAATTCTTCTGTCAGCTTCGGTACGACTTCAAAGAGATCCCCTACGATACCATAGTCAGCTATATTGAAGATGTTCGCTTCAGGGTCTTTATTTATCGCCACGATGATTTTCGAGTTGGACATACCCGCCAAATGCTGGATGGCTCCTGAAATACCACAAGCGATATAAAGGTCCGGAGTCACGACTTTACCTGTCTGACCGATTTGTAAACCATAGTCACAATATTCCGCGTCACAAGCACCGCGGGATGCACCGACAGCCGCTCCGAGAACTTCTGCAAGTTCTTCCAACGGTCCGAATCCCTCTGCAGATTTTACACCGCGCCCGCCTGCAACAATGATTTTCGCTTCTGAAAGATCGACACCATCCGTCGTCTTCCGAACGATCTCTTTAACAATCGTACGGAGATCCATGATTGAGACGTCCACATTCGTTACATCACCTGAACGGCTTTCATCTTTCTCAAGAGCTGCAATGTTGTTCGGACGAATCGTTACAAAAGAAATCCCATCTGTGATGATTTTCTTTTCGAACGCTTTCCCAGAATAAATTGGACGAGTATAGATCAGGTTTCCCCCTGTATTTTCAATCCCAGTGACATCTGAAACCAGACCGGACCCAAGTTTGGCTGCAAGACGCGGTGAGAGGTCTTTCCCCATTGCTGTATGGCCGAAAACGATTCCTTCTGGATTTTCCTGATCGATCACTTGCAACAGTGCTTGTGCATATCCATCTGTTGTATACGTTTCCAATTTTTCGTCTTCAACAACCAATACACGATCTGCTCCATAATGGATCAAATTATCCGCTAGCCCGCTCACAGATTCACCGCATAGGACGCTGACGATTTCTCCGCCTTCAGCGATTTCTCTTGCTGCAGCAACCGCTTCATAGGATACATTACGTAGTTCTCCATCTCTGACTTCTCCTAAAACTAATACTTTTTTAGCCATGGTTCCTCTCCCCTTCTATATCACTTTTGCTTCTGAACGTAACAATGACACTAGTTCTTTTACTTGATCATCGAGTTCCCCTTCAAGGACCTTACCTGCTTGTTTTTCTGGCGGCAAGTATACTTCTAGTGTTCTTGTCTTTCCTTCCACTTCGTCTTCATCAAGGTCGAGATCATCAATTTCCAGCTCTTCAAGCGGCTTCTTCTTTGCTTTCATGATCCCTGGAAGTGATGGATAACGAGGCTCGTTCAAACCTTGCTGTGCAGTAACAAGGACTGGTAAAGAAGTCTCGATCACTTCTACGTCCCCTTCTACATCCCTTTCGATTTTAACATCCATACCATCAATTTCCAATTTTGTGATCGTCGTTACATGTGGAATATCTAGTAATTCCGCGAGACGTGGACCGACTTGTCCTGATGCTCCATCTATCGCCACGTTTCCGCCAAGGATGATATCTACTTCCTTATCTTCGAAGTATGCAGCAAGGATTTTTGCAGTTGAGAATTGGTCTCCATCCTCAACATCTTCGTCATCGATCAATACTGCTTTATCAGCCCCCATTGCAAGTGCAGTACGAAGCTGTTTATCACTTTCCTCTTCTCCGACAGTAACGACAGTCACTTCTCCGCCATGCTCATCACGTAATTTGATAGCTTCTTCTACGGCATATTCATCATAAGGATTGATAATGAATTCCACACCATCTTCACTGATTTTTCCGTTTTCGATTGCAATCTTCTCTTCCGTATCGAATGTACGTTTTAGAATCACATAAATGTTCATTATTTTCCCCCTCCAGTATTAACTGTCTTGAAATTCTGGTTTTCGTTTTTCAATGAAAGCTTGGATCCCTTCTTGTCCATCATGGGACGCAAAGGCCCTCCCGAAAAATTCAGTTTCCTTTTCAGCTCCTGCTTCATATTCACCTTTTCTAGCATATCCTACCAGTTTCAAAGCAAAGTCTACTGCGACAGCACTTTTAGCTGCTGCTTTACCCGCCAGTCCATAAGCCTTATCGAGTAGTTCATCCTCTGAAACGACGTGATTTGCCAAACCTGAACGATGCGCTTCACTACCGGTAATCGGCTCACTGGTCAAAAGCATTTCTGTCGCTTTAGCTGCACCGACATATCGCGGAAGACGTTGAGAGCCGGCAAACCCTGGTACTAAACCAAGCTGCAGTTCAGGCAAGCCTAGCTTGGCATTTTCCGTTACAACCCGCATATGGCAAGACATCGCGAGTTCAAGTCCCCCACCAAGTGCCGCACCGTGTACTGCCGCAATGACAGGTTTTGAGAATTGTTCGATCCGATCAAACACCTGTTGTCCGAAAGCACCGAGTTCTGAGAATCCACCCGCATCTTTGACGGTTGTAAATTCTTTTATATCTGCACCTGCAGAGAAGAACCTTCCTTCTCCCCGAATGACAATCGCTTTTACCTCTGGATCATTCTCCAATTCATCAAATACCGAATTCAGTTCTTTGATCATCGGAGAACAGAGAGCGTTTGCAGGTGCATGCTGTAGTAGGATCGTGCAAATGTTGTGTTCTTTTGAATAGGATAAGTACTCCAAAATCTTTCCTCCTCTAACTTGGTCTATAACGGAAGCCATTAATCAGTAAATCGTGAACCGGTTTTGCAAGCGCTATCAAATCAAAACGATGATCATTCATCACCCAGCTCGTAGTCGTCTCATCTATCGTACCGAAAATCATTTGACGGACGATACGGATATCAAGGTTCGGTTGGAAAACCTTTTGATCGATGCCTTCAAGGATGATCGAGTCGACCAATTCCAAATAGCGCTTCAGCACTTCCCCGATTTTCGCCCGTAATTCCCGATTCGTCTGACGGAGCTCCAGCTGGGTGACGATTGCAAGTTCATGGTCCACCGATAGCTGCTTGAAGTGCATTTCAATCAAAGTTAACAGCTTATCTTCAACAGATTTCTGATGTTCGATTTCATCTATTGTCGTGTCGATAAAACGCCCCATCTTTTCGCGGAACAAAGAGATGAGGAGATCCTCCTTGTTTTTGAAATAGAGATAGATCGTTCCATCAGCTACACCAGCTTCACGTGCAATTTTTGAAATTTGTGATTGGTGATAGCCATGTTTTGCTATGACCGTTACAGCTGCATCGATTATTTTTTCATATTTGGGCCCTTTACGTTTTACGGTCATCTGTTTTACCTCCACAGTAAAGAAAACTTGGTTAAGTCAAGCCTTTGGCGTAGGCTGAACCTTAGTTATCCTACTGAAGAAAGTGTAAATACTTTCTTCAAGTGACAAAAAATGAATGAACATTCACTCGGGTTAATTGTACTGTAGTTGAAGATAAAAAGTCAACGAATCTTTCGTATTTTTCAGAATTTTATGCACCCTGTTTCAAGTATACAACCAACTGTATGACATGGCAAAAGTTATAGGTGTTTATCTGGTTTTACTGTAAGCCATTCGAATTAAAATATGCTCTGAAAACTCCCACGTTCAGTAATAAGGAAATGACTGACTGTCCTCAGTCTTCTATAAATATCTGTTGCTTTTTAGACTTCTAGGTCTTTTTTTGTATTTAGTCAATTTTATAAGACTAACCAAATGAATTCCAGATTTACGATGAGGTTTTTTAGGATAAAGACGGTAATGATGACTTTGATTGTATTTTTTTGTGATTTAGGTCGTGTACCTGATTTTTTGGAGATTTATACATGTCTCCACCTTATTAGCGCTTAAAAAGAACGAATTTATCCTAATGAGGCTATCGACCAGCTAGTTTTCTCTACAACTAAGGACCAAACCACTTCAAATTTGAAATTATCTCAACAACTCAGAATTTATCTCGACAACTACAAAATTACCTCTACAACTGAAAAAATATCTCAAATATGTAAATATTCGCAAACAAATAAAGAAAGACCCCACCTTTGTGAGGCCTTCATATTACATCACGCATTTTGTTTTTGCTTTTGCTTTTCTTTTTCTTCTTCTACAAGTACTCTCCGTAGTACTTTACCTACCATTGTCTTTGGAAGTTCGTCTCGGAATTCGTAAAGGCGCGGTACTTTAAATGAAGCCAGGTGTTTTCTGCAATGTTCATCCAGTTCCTGTTCGGTACATTCGGTGTTATCCTTCATTACGACGAAGGCTTTCACCGTTTCTCCACGATATGGGTCAGGAACACCAATGATGGTTGCTTCCTTTACCTTCGGATGTTCAAACAGGATCTCTTCAATCTCACGGGGATAGATATTGAAACCACCGGCAATGATCATATCCTTTTTCCGATCCACGATATAAAAGTATCCATTCTCATCCATATACCCCATATCACCTGTCAAAAGCCAGCCTTCATGGAAGGTTGAAGTCGTTTCTTCAGGTTGATTCCAGTAACCTTTCATCACTTGTGGTCCTTTGATCATCAGTTCGCCTACCTCATTAACGTCAGCTATCGTACCAGTTTCAGCGGATAAAATCGCTGCTTCGGTATTCGGCCAAGGTACACCGATACTTCCTGTTATACGATTATCATACAGGAAGTTAGCATGCGTTACAGGTGAAGTTTCAGTCAATCCATATCCTTCTACAAGATTTCCTCCTGTAATGGATTCAAAGTTCTCTTGAACCTCCACAGGCAGTGGTGCTGATCCACTGATACAACTTGCAATCGAGGATAAATCATAGGATTTGATATTCGGTTCATTCAATAAAGCGATGTACATGGTTGGTGCACCTGGAAACATGGTCGGCTTGTGCTTTCCGATTGCTTTTAATACTTGTTTCGGATCAAACCTAGGGAGAATGATCATTTCTGACAAGTACATGATCGAAAAATTCATGACACAGGTCATTCCATAAACGTGGAAGAAAGGCAGTGCTCCAAGGATCTTCTCTTCCCCATATTGGGACTTATACAACCACGACCGGCATTGCATGGTATTTGCTACAAGGTTGTAATGCGTCAGCATGACACCCTTTGCAGGACCAGTAGTCCCTCCTGTATATTGCAGTAGGGCGAGATCCTTCTTGGGGTCCATGTCATGTTTGACAGGGTTTGATGAGCCTTCATCCATCAATTTTTTAAAAGCATGGACCTTATCGCTGTAACTGATATTGACGACGATATTGGTCTGTCTTTTTTGGATGAACGGATAGATGAGATTCTTCGGAAACGGAAGATAATCCTTTACCCCAGTCACAACCATATGCGTCAATTCTGTCCGGTTTTTTACAGCTTCTACTCTCGGGAATAATAGATCCAAGCAGATGATGATTTTCGATCCAGAGTCGATCAATTGATGCTCCAACTCCCGTTCTGTGTATAACGGGTTCGTCTGTACAACAATTCCGCCAGCAATCAATACACCATAGTAACTGATGACGGATTGCGGAGAATTCGGAAGCATGATTGCTACCCTGTCACCTTTTTGAATGCCGAGCGAACGCAGTTGATTCGCCATTTTCAGGGCACTATCGTACACCTCACCATATGTCATCCTTTTGCCTAAAAACTCCAAAGCAGGTTTGCCAGGATGCTTTTTTGCGGCATCCTCCAGATAAAATTGCAACGGCTTCTCGTCGATTTCGACTTCTTGAGGGATCTCTTCGGGATATTGCTGTAACCATCTTTTCTCCACCTTAATCTCCTCCTTTTATACCGCTCCTTTCCATTAAAAACTCACTCTCTATTCCCATTATAATGAAAACGGATTCATTTTTACATATTTTTAGAATATTTTTTCATTTATAGATTTTACCATTTCCCTTTTAAGGAGCCTTATAAGAGCCATTACTCCTAATGTAAATATATGAAAATGTCGATAAAAAAGACCTTACTAGGCCAAAATCCTCTGTAAGGTCTTCACGAAAAACAGGTTATCATCTGATGAGCTTTTGAACTTTCTTTAAAAAAGTTCTGCGAAATTCACTCCCTTTCCGCGGGCTGAAGAAAAGCGTAAACGCCCCTGATCAGCCACGAAGGTCACTGGAAGTCCGACGAGGAGGCTCGAACCAAACAAAGTTCGGTTCTACGTGGGCTCACACATAAGATGTAAATCAATGTGTCGACCGCCACAGGAGGTCTGAAGTGATCCAAGTGGTTGGGCGTTGGAGCTGGACATCACTTCTCTGTATCCTCGGTGCGGGGGTTCGCCTGGCTCGCTTTTCCCGCTGGAGTGTCGTGATTTTCGCTTAAAGTGATCACTTCCTAAAACGTCACTTGCGCTTTTGAACTGCAATTCTAAAAGGTTTAAAACCGACAAATCAGAAACAAGAAGTTCTAGACACGACGGTTTTGATGACCGGAAAATGAAACCGGCTAAACACGTCACATCCTGTGACAACGCCGTCCCTAGTACTTCCTGTACATCGGAGGATCGGTAAAACCGAGTAACATCGAAATTTGCAGTTTATGATTTGTTGGGCTTTTAAAATTCCTCTAAAAAAAGAGGTAGATCACCCCTGCCAGAATGAACAATCCACAACAAACAAGCAGGACCTTCCATAATGTTTCCATATGCTTTCACCTATCCGATTCCACTGCCGATCACAAATGATAATCCAACAGATATGATCATTGAAATCAAACCGACAGCTCTATTATCCTTTTGAATTTCTTCATCGATACGGAAACGGGGCGTCAGAAATTCAAATATGAAATATCCGATCAACATCAATAAAAATCCATAGGCACCCCATGCCATCATATCAATGATCGTATCATTATGCTCAATCGAGTAGCGGAAAATGTTGGCTATCCCGAATATTTTTCCTCCAGTCGCCATAGCAACTGAGAGATTCCCTTTACTGATTTCTTCCCAGTTCTTATACTTGGTTACAACCTCAAAAACAGCCAGGAAAACAACTAAACTTAAAACGACTACACTATAGTTTGCTACGGTCTCAATGTAAGGATTCGTCAACCAACTACCCATTTCCGCCCCACCTTCTATTTCAATCCAACAATTGTTACACCGCTTCCGCCTTCACCTGCTGAACCTAACCGAGTCGTTTTCACATTCGGATGTTCCTTGAGCAAGGATTGGACCCCTTTCCTGAGAGCCCCAGTCCCTTTCCCGTGGATGATCGAAACCTGCGGATAACCGGCTAACAGGGATTCATCCAAAAATTTATCAACTGCTCGCAGTGCATTTTCATAACGTTCGCCTCGTAAGTCCAATTCCGGCTTGGTTACAGATGAACCTTCTACTTTTACGAATGGTTTAGGTTCACGTTTCTTTTCTGTTTTGATCGACTCCAGCTCGTTCGCTTTAACCGTCATTTTCATGATCCCGATTTGGACTTGATATTCATCTGTTCCGACTTTTTCAACAATATGGCCTTTCTGATTTACGCTCAACACTTTCACTTCTTGTCCTGGTTTAAGGTTTTCCTGTGTTTTGTTCGTTTGCCTTACTTGCTTTTTCGTTTTCGGATCAAAATCCGGTATCGCTTCGTCTAAACGTTTTTGTGCTTCGATCAATTTGTGTTCTTTCACATTCCCATATTCTTTCTGATAAGCTCGGAGCTCTTTTAATATAGCATCGGCTTCTTTACGTGCTTTTTCCACCGATTGCTGAGCCTCTTGTTCAGCTTTCGCATAGAGCTTATCTTTAAACATTTCGAATTCGTGCAATTTATTCTCTAAATCTTTTTTCAATGCCTCGGCTTCCTGATGGAACTCGGTTGCTTCCGAACGTTCACGTTCCGCTTTCTTCTGAGCATCTTCCAAGGATGCGATCATGACATCGATTTTATTGTTGTCGGCACTGATATGACTACGGGCATTTTCAATGATCTTATCATTCAACCCGATCCGTTTCGAAATTTCAAAGGCATTACTCCGACCGGGTACTCCAATTAATAATCGATACGTAGGTCGTAGAGTTTCCACATCAAATTCAACACTCGCATTCATAACACCAGTCCGGTTGTATGCATAAGCTTTCAATTCACTATAATGGGTCGTAGCGACAACTTTTGCCCCACGGTCATTTACATAATCCAAGATCGAGATGGCGAGGGCAGCACCCTCTGTAGGATCCGTTCCAGCTCCTAATTCATCGAAAAGAACGAGGGACTTGAAATCCACCCTGTCCAAAATATTCACAATGTTAGTCATATGGGAAGAGAACGTACTCAAGTTTTGTTCAATCGATTGTTCGTCCCCGATATCGGCATAGATCGCATCAAAGACTGTCACCTCAGATTCTTCTTCTGTCGGTATTTGCAAGCCGGATTGAGCCATCAATGAAAGAAGGCCGATTGTCTTAAGTGTGACCGTCTTCCCGCCAGTGTTCGGACCTGTGATTACAAGAGCGTTATACTCACCGCCTAGTTCAACATCGATCGGTACGACTTCTTCAGCTGGAATCAGAGGGTGCCGTGCACGTTTCAGACGGATATACTCTTTGTCATTCAAAACCGGCTTCGTTGCTTTGATGGAGTGACCATAACGAGCTTTTGCAAAAATGAAGTCAATCTCAGCAAGGACCGTAACATTATGGGTCAGGAAGCTGGATACTTCAGCAATTCTCTCGGTCAATGCTTTTAAAATACGTTGGATCTCTTGATATTCTTTACTCTTTGCTTCTTTCAACTGGTTGTTGATCGTCACAACAGCCTGTGGTTCGATGAATAATGTAGCTCCTGAAGCGGATTGATCGTGGACCATCCCACCGAATGCCGAACGATATTCCTGTTTGACCGGGATCACATATCGATCATTCCGAATGGTCACAATTGCATCAGAAAGCATCTTTTGGGATTTTGAAGAACGGATGAGCGATTCCAATTTTTCACGAATTCGAGACTCATAGCTTCTCAACTGCTGACGTATCGTCCTCAGGGCCGTACTTGCAGTATCCATCACATGCCCTTGGTCGTCGATGCAATCTTTGATTTTCGTTTCGACCTCCATCAAAGGATCGATCTGCTCAACAAGATCTTGCAAGATCGGTAGTTCGATTTCATCCCCCAACATATTTTCTATAAATCTTTTGAACCTTCTACCCCCATATATGGTCGATGAAATATCAACTAATTCCTCTGGATTGAGAATGCCTCCGATTTCACTTCGTTTGACAGAAGCACGTATGTTACGTACCCCTCCTAACGGCACATTCCCTTTCAACCGCAGAACCTGGACACCTTCGTCCGTGCTCCTTTGTTGATGGGTAACCTCTTCAAAATTCGTCCACGGTACCAATGCGTTGATCTTATCTTTTCCTAAGGATGAGGAGACATGCTCGAGTAGTTGTTCTTTAATCTTCGTATATTCCAAAACTCTTAATATTCGTTCGTTCACTTGAAAGCCTCCTGTTAACAGTTCACTTACTTATGCCGGTCTAAGAAAGTACGGAACTCTTCCAAACTATAAGCGTTCAAGACGTTTTCTTTCCTTAATAACGCTTGTTGACCGACACATACCCCGATGCCCATATGATTAAGTGTCTCCCTGACATGGGCATCTGTATTGATGGACAGCTTAACACCCTGTTCCTGGGCTTTTTCCAACCATTCCGGTGCCAAATCCAGCCGGTTTGGGTTCGCATTCAATTCTAATGCTGTGTTCGTTCCAGCTGCCATTTCTATCAATCGTTCAAAATCTACTGGATAACCTTTTCGGCGTCCAATGATTCTTCCAGTAGGATGAGCAATCAGGTCGACATGAGGATTACGGAATGCCGTTTCCAAACGTTTCATGATCATCTCTTCACTTTGTGAAAAAGAGGAATGAATCGATGCAATCACAAAGTCAAGCTCTGCTAAAAAAGCATCTTCATAATCCAAGGAACCATCAGGTAAGATATCCATCTCGATACCGGAAAAAATAGTGAAGTCATCCCATTTTTCATTAACCCGTCTGATTTCTGCCTGTTGTTCCTTGATCCTTTCTGGTGTCAAACCATTCGCAACACGTAAAAATTGAGAATGGTCGGTGATGACGATATGGCTATACCCTTTACTTCGTGCTGCCTCTGCCATCTCTTCAATCGAATCCGCACCATCACTCCATGTCGTATGCATGTGGAGATCGCTTTTTATATCTTCAAGCTTCAAGTAGTCGACTTTGTTTTTAAAAAGTTCAAACTCATTTCTCCCTTGCCTAACCTGAGGAGGAATGAACTCCAATCCAAAATGGGCGAAAAACGCTTCCTCGGTCTCAAAAGTTTTGATTTTTCCAGACTCTGTGTTTTCCACACCATATTCACTCAATTTTTCAGACCGTTCCTTAGCGAGCTGGCGCATTTTGATGTTGTGATCTTTGGAGCCTGTAAAATAATGCAGAGCACTCGCAAATTCATCAGGCTTTATAAGACGGAAGTCGACGGCTATGTCATAATCATACGTGATGACCACAGACACTTTCGTCGATCCTGATGCAATGACCTCCGTGACATTTTCAAGCTTTTCGAGCTCGGGAGCGATATTTTCCGGGGTATTCGTACCAATGAGGAAATCGATGTCTTTGATCGTTTCGCTGAAACGCCGTATACTTCCTGCACGTGAATAACGTTCGATCCCTTCAATCGTTGAGAGTTGTTCTTCAATTCTTTCAGCGATCGGCAGCATCACTGCAATGGGGAGACGTTCAGGTCGTTTTCCGAAGTCTTCAATAGCTGCAAGGATCTTCTCCTCAGTCTTCTTCCCGAACCCCGGCATTTCCTGTACTCGATTTTGTTCACATACTTTTTTCAATGATGGGATATCTGTGACTCCAAGTTCATGATAAAGCTTGGCGATCTTCTTGCCTCCTAACCCTGGCAAGTGGACCAAGCTAAGTAAGCCTGCAGGCAATTCTTCTTTCAATTCTTCCAAAAGGGAAGACTCACCTGTTTCCAAAATTTCCTCAATTACCGATAATGTCCCTTTTCCAATGCCTTTGATTTTCGAAAGGTCGTCCATTTCAGAAATCGTTCTTGAATCACTTTCCAACGCCTGTGCAGCTCTTCGATATGCTGATACTTTAAAACTGTTTTCACCTTTTATTTCCATATAAAGAGCAATCTGCTCGAGTATCCTGACAATTTGCTTTTTATTCATCAGATGACCCCTCCCTTTGCCGGTATGTCAAAAAAGGCCTGAATGTAGAAAAGGGCGTGACTTCAAAGTGTCAGCCCCTGTACTCTCAATTAGATCTTCGTATTGATTTCAGCAATCCACATGCTTTTTATTTTCTCAGAAAAAACCGGCGTATGTTCTACCATTGCTTTAGCAACGACAGAATCAGCCATGGCTGTTTGTATCGATGTAAGCGGAACAAGAGCAGCAATGTATAAGAAAAGGAAGATGACCAAATATACCTCTACAAATCCAAGGATTCCTCCCAACCAGCCATTGATCGTCCTCAATATAGGAAGATCCGCAAGGAAGTCTAACATCGAACCTAAAATTTGCAGAATTATTTTTGTTGCAAAGAATAGCATTGCAAATGCAATGGCACGATAATACGCATCTTCTAAAAACCCAGCATTCACAAACATGGCAAGGCTGCTTTCCTCTGATACTGTAGGATAAGGGATCCAGAGTCTCAATTTAGGTGCCAATTCGTCGAAATAAAGGTAAGCAATGATGAATGCAGCGATGAACCCAGTCAAGTGAACAAGCTGCAGGATCAATCCCCTTCTTAACCCGATCAGAAAGCCGACCACCAGTACCCCTATTAAAATCAAATCAATCATTTATTATTCCTCTTTCTGTTTCTCTAATTGTCTGACACGTTCCTGTAATTTCAAATAATCACTCGTAATATTGACCGATGTAAGGACAGCTAATTGTTTAGCATCAAGGTTATTGCTTTGATGTCGAATCTCTCTCATTTTTTTATCGACTATTGATGCCACTCTATTGACATGCCCTGGGTCCTCTTCACCTACAATAGTATATTGCTGACCATAAATATGGACAATTGTTCGATTACCGTTAGACACCCACAAGCCTCCTAACTCGAAAATAACTAATCATTATATTAACACGAACTACTAAGAATGGGAATAATGAGACTCCACGATTTTACATATTATTACAAAACGATAATCCTTCCATTTTATTTTACTGAATATGTGAATATGATTTCAACCTATTTTCTATTCGCGTGCTTCGTCTGCCTCCGTTATAATGATGTTGGGGCTATCAAGTTTAAAGCCATTAATTTCATAGGAACGAAGGTGACAGATGAAATGTCTCATGCTGTACTAAAATTGGGTCAAGCTCAAATCAATAAAATTAAAAATGAATATCAACCATACATACAATCGAACGTTCCCCAGGGCGGCTTGTTCGTTGCAAAAGTGGAAGGATGTACAATCACCGCTTACAAATCAGGAAAAATCCTTTTCCAGGGACCGGCTGCAGAACAGGAATCCTCTCGTTGGGGTAAAGGAGAAACGAACTCAAACGTCCAAGGAAAACCAAAGACTCGAAAAAAACACGCCTATCTTCCACCAGAAAATGTCGACTCAATGTCTTTGATCGGTTCAGACGAGGTAGGTACAGGAGATTTCTTCGGACCGATCACTGTGGTAGCTGCTTACGTATCAAAAGAACAGCTTCCGCTTTTAAAAGAACTGGGTGTCAAGGATTCTAAGCTTTTGAAGGATCCGCAAATCATTGAGATTGCAAAAGACCTGATCCAAAGCATCCCTTATAGTCTATTGGTGCTCGATAATCCCAAATACAATGATCTTCAGAGTAAAGGGATATCACAAGGAAAAATGAAGGCGATGCTCCATCATAAGGCAATCGGCAACGTACTCTCAAAAGTATCAGTTTCTACTGCTGTGCAAGGTATTTTGATCGATCAATTTTGTGAACCGACAATTTATTTCAAGCATACGAATTCACAGCCTAGCAAAAATCCGCCCTACTTTTTCGAAACGAAAGCGGAAACGCTCCACCATTCTGTCGCAGCAGCTTCCATCATCGCTCGCTATGCTTTTTTGAAAAAAATGGATGAACTTTCTGATTCTCTCGTACTTCCACTGCCGAAAGGAGCTGGATCGCTCGTTGACGAAGCTGCTGCAAGGATCATTTTAAAACATGGGCTCGAAGGATTGAAAAAAGTGAGTAAAGCCCATTTTGCCAATACCCAAAAGGCGATCAAACTTACACATCAGAAGCGGAAAAGCTGAACTAAGAGCCAAGAATCAGTTTTGCGGATTCCACTCCCTTTCCGGAGGCTAAAGAAAAGCGGAAGCGACCTGCTTAATCATGTAGGTTACAGGAAGACTGACGAGGAGGCTCGAACCATACAAAGACTTGGTTCTCCGTGGGCTTACACATAAGATGTTAATCAATGTGTCGGCCGCCGCAGGAAGTCTGAAGTGCTCCAAGTGATTGGGCGCTGAGCTAGACATCACATCTCTGCATCCAATTTTTTGAAGTCTTAACCTCTTTCCTCACTGTCGGCTCTAAAGGAAAATCATCAAAAACACAGCTCTTGAAAAGTAAACCAGGGTAGACGCCAACTTGGTGTCTACCCTGTTTCCTATCAACCTCTCATGGTTGCATTGAACTTTTCCTTCACGTAGCTGAGTACTTTGCTGTGGACTTTTTCCACATCTTCGTCTGTCAGTGTTTTTTCTGGATTGTAATAGGTGAGAGAGTATGCGACTGACTTCTTCCCTTCATCCATATGTTCTCCCTCATACAAGTCGAAGATCGATACTTCTTTCAACAATTCGCCGCCTGCAGCTTTAATACCAGATTGTACCTCTCCAGCACTTACATCCTGATCAAGGATCAAAGCAATATCGCGTGAAATTGATGGGTATCGTGGTAAAGCAGAGTACACCACTGGTTCCACATCTGTATCGAAGACGATATCGAGGTCAAGTTCGAACAGGTATGTTTCCTTGATGTCCCATTCTTTTTGATCTGCAGGGTGCAGTTGTCCGATAACTCCGATTTGCTTCCCATCAAGCAACACGATAGCAGTACGGCCAGGGTGGAACCCTTCACGTTTCACTTGTTGATACTCGATTCGTCCACTGACTCCAAGCTTTTTGAACAAACCATCCAGTACACCTTTTACAACATAAAAATCTACAGGTTTCTTCTCCTGCTGCCATGGGTGGAAGTGCCATAATCCTGAAAAAATAGCGGCTAGTTTTTGATGCTCATTCGGGTGCTTTGCTAGGTTCCCTTCATCCGTCAAATAAGTAGAACCGATTTCGTATACCGCCACATCGTTCAACTGGCGATTTTGGTTGTACTGGATAACTTCAAGAAGTTGCGGCAATATCGTACGGCGCAAGACTGCTCGTTCCTCACTCATTGGCATCGAGACAGAAATGAAAGCTGGTTCCTCCTCTGTAGCCAGGCCATGATAGGCGTTCGCTTTCTTTTTTGTCGTCAGTGAGTATGTGAGCGCCTGATAAAGGCCTACGCTTTCCAAATAGCGGCGTACTTTACGTCTTTTCATCTGGGATGGAGTCAAGCCTCCCGTCGTAGTGGCACCTTCTGGTAGTGTTGCAGGAATTTTATCATAGCCATAAATACGCCCGATCTCCTCAATCAAATCCTCTTCCAGTGTGATGTCAGTGCGCCTAGCCGGAACCTCAACCGTGAATTCATCATTCTCATGTTCATACGAAAACCCTAGTCGTTCCAATATTTCGTGAATCTCTTTCGTTTCGATATTTGTCCCTAATACTTTATTAGCCCGCTCACCACGCACAATGACCTTTTCAGGGTCCACGAACCTTGGTCCTGCTTCCACAATCCCTTCTAGAACCTCGCCTCCCGCTATTTCAGCCATCAATTCAGCAGCACGGTTGGCCGACTCATAAACACGGTTGCGGTCGATCCCTTTTTCGAATCGTGTAGATGATTCACTTCGAAGCCCCAAGTCTTTCGAAGCTTGACGGACAATAGATGGTTTGAAGTAAGCAGCTTCAAGTAAAATCGTCGTCGTCTCATCTGAAACTTCTGAATCTGCGCCTCCCATTACACCAGCTACAGCTACCGGTTTCGTTCCGTTCGTGATGACGAGATGATGTGGTTCAAGCTTCCGCATTTCCTCATCTAATGTCATGACTTTTTCTCCAGCTTCTGCTCGTCTGATGAGTACTTCTTTGGATCCGAATTGGTCATAGTCGAAAGCATGAAGAGGTTGACCGTATTCAAGCAGCACATAGTTTGTGATATCTACCACGTTGTTGATCGGACGTATCCCTGCTGAAATCAAACGACTTTGCATCCATTCAGGAGACGGTCCGACTTTAATATTACGGATCACTTTCGCACCATAATACGGATTATCCCCAAAGTCGTCCACCTTGACCGAGATATAATCAGAAGCGGATTCATCGCTTTCATTCAATGACGGCTTTGGTAACGTCAATTTTCGTTCAAACACAGCGGCTGTTTCATAAGCTACCCCGATCATATTCAAGCAATCAGCACGATTCGGAGTAAGACCCAATTCTAAAATATGATCGTCGAGGTTGAGGTAGGAAAGTGCGTTCTTCCCGACTTCTGCATCTTCCTGCATGACGTATATGCCATCCGCAAATTCCTTCGGTACCATTTTTACATCTACCCCTAGTTCTTCTAAGGAACAGATCATCCCGTTCGAAATTTCCCCACGGAGTTTCGCTTTTTTGATTTTGAAGTTACCTGGAAGAACCGCTCCGACTGTGGCAACCGGGACTTTTTGTCCCGTACCGACGTTTGGAGCTCCGCAGATGATTTGAACTGGCTCTCCTTCTCCGATTTTCACCTGACACACATTCAATTTATCAGCATTCGGATGTTGTTCGCACTTTTCCACATGGCCGACAACAACACCGGAAATACCCTGACTCAAAGATTCGATTCCTTCAACCTCGATACCGCTTTTCGTGATCCGATCAGCAAGCTCATCTGGTTGAATACCATCGAGATCAACATATTCTTTTAACCAATTATAGGATACCAACATGATTTACACTCCCCATATAGATTTGTTCCATCATCGATTTCGAATTTATGCTCGTTTGAACTGTTCCAAGAACCTAAGATCATTCGCATAGAAATGACGGATGTCATCAATTCCGAACTTCAACATGGCGATTCTTTCAGGACCCATACCAAACGCGAAGCCCTTATACTCTTTAGAATTGAACCCAGCCATTTCAAGTACATTCGGATGTACCATCCCAGCTCCTAAAATTTCAATCCAACCGGTCCTTTTACAGATTGAACATCCTGATCCGTTGCATTTGAAACAAGACACATCGACTTCAACAGATGGTTCAGTGAATGGGAAGAAGCTTGGCCGGAGTCGGATCTCACGTTCCTCTCCAAACAGCTTTTGTGCAAACAACGTCAATGTTCCTTTCAAATCACTCATACGGATATTTTTATCGACAAGAAGTCCTTCAATCTGCATGAACTGATGAGAGTGTGTCGCATCATCTGTATCTCGGCGATAGACTTTACCAGGACTGATGATTTTGACAGGGCCTTTCCCTTCATGTTTTTCCATCGTGCGGGCTTGTACAGGTGATGTCTGCGTACGTAAGAGGAGGTCTTCCGTGATGAAAAAAGAATCCTGCATATCTCTTGCAGGGTGGTTCTTCGGTAGATTCAACGCCTCAAAATTATAGTAGTCCGTTTCAACTTCTGGACCTTCAGCAATTGAAAAACCCATGCCGATGAAAAGATCTTCAATTTCTTCGATTACTGCTGTAAGCGGATGTGCGTTCCCCTGGCGGATCGGACGTCCAGGCAAAGTTACATCGATCGTTTCATTACTTAATTGGCGGTCAAGTTCTTCCCTCTCAAGCTTCTCCTGTTTGGAATCCACTTTTGTCGTGATGACTTCTCTTACTTCATTTGCTAATTGGCCCATCTTCGGTCTTTCTTCAGCTGGTAGCTTACCCATACCTCGTAAAACTTCTGTGATTGGACCTTTCTTTCCTAAATATTCAACCCGGATATCCTGTAATTCCTTTAATGAAGACGCATGTTCAATCTTTTCAACGGCTTCCTCTTGCAGGGTCATCAAACGCTCTTGCATAACTTGTTCCTCCTTTATCTTCGTAAACTTGACCTATAAAAGGTTCATAAATTTCCTGGATAACCATTCATTTTATTCTTTGGTCATAACCTTCGAATACCTATGAGCAAGCATCTTCTTTGCTCCCTGCCCAAGTTATTGCGGAGTAATAGGACTCCTGAGGAAAGGCAAGGGGTGTCAGGCTCGCATGTAAAGCCGAAAATAGGGAGTAAAAATGCCATAAAAAAACCTTCATCCCAGAAAGGGACGAAGGTATCGCGTTACCACCCTAATTAACAGCAATAAATCAAAGAGCTGTTCACTCCATTATGTAACGGTTTCCCGGCACAATCTTAGCTCATCGGAAATCCGATCAGTGTTCGAAAGGCAACTCCGGAATGAATTCCATCATCTCTACCATAAGCACGCTTCCAGTCTATGGCGTCCTCTCCCTGAATGGCGACCTATGATGTACTACTTTCCATCATCGTCATTTTCAACATATTTTGTTAACTATACTGTATTATAAGGAATCAATAACGTTCCTGCAACTATTATTGTCTTATTTACGCTCTTTTAGACCATATAACAGAATCCCCGCAGCCACAGCCACATTTAGTGATTCTGCCTGCCCATAAATCGGTACGAAAAGATTCTGATCCGAGGATGCCAGAAGGTCTTCATGCACGCCGTTCGCTTCATTACCTAAAATCAGCGCATAACCGCTTATTCTGTCGGATGAAGTGTAAGGGATGCCGTCCTTGAGAGAGGTCCCGAACACCTGGATTCCTATCTCTTTCATTCGCGGAATCCACTCTAGTAGATTTCCTTTTACGACAGGCAGGTGAAATAAGGATCCTTGCGTCGATCTCAGGACCTTACTGTTGTATAGATCTACCGTTCCGTTTCCGAGAATCACCCCGTCAGCTCCTGCACTATCTGCAGTCCGGATAATCGTCCCTAAATTGCCTGGATCCTGGATCCCGTCAAGTAGAAGGTAGCTCCCACTAGAACTGAGTTCCATTTTCTTGGATCCCGCTTGGACAATCGCTACCACACCCTGTGGAGTCTCTGTATCTGCCAGTTCCTCGATCACAGAAGGTGTTGCAACCCAGGTCGTCACATTTCCTGTATGCCAATCAGATGGAATACGGAATGATTCATCGATGATCAGGTCAGTTACTTCAGCTTTATGTTTTAAAGCCTCCTCAATCAAATGCGGTCCTTCGATAATGAAAGCACCGGCTTTGTCCCGGCCCTTTTTTCTTTTTAATTTATTCCAATCCTTTACCCTACCGTTTTTAGGTGATGTAATTCGATTCATCTTTTTTTCATTCCTTACCAAATAATAATGCTATTATACGTGATAATCATACATAATCCAATCCAACTGGATAAAAACTATCAACATACAAATGCTATGTACATCACTCCTAAAAGAAAATATGAGGTGAAAAAGTATGGATCTAAACCTAAGGAAAGCAGTTTTAGCGAATGTTTCTGGGAATAGCCACGAAGAGCTTGAAAGTACGATTGTTGAAGCGATCAACAGCGGAGAAGAAAAGATGCTCCCTGGTCTCGGTGTACTTTTTGAAGTCATCTGGCAGAATTGTGACGAATCAGAGAAAAACGAAATACTTGAAATTCTTGCAGAAGGTCTTCAATAACTAGAATTAGAAAGTCATGAAAAATAGGACTCCATAATAAGGGGTCCTCTTCTTCATTTCAGGATTCTTTGATTTGGCGTACTATTTTCTCATCCAGACCTTTGATAAGCTCAACCATCAGCCGTACACCTTGTTCATAATCATCTCTATGGATGATCGATGCATTAGTATGCAAGTACCTCGTAGCAATCGTAATTGAAATGGCGGGTACTCCTTCATGACTGATATGGATATTTCCTGCATCTGTACCTCCTCCAGCTGTCGTATCGATCTGGTAAGGTATTTTATTTCTTTCTGCTGTTTCGATGACAAAGTCCCGTAACCCTTTATGAGAAATCGTCCTTGCATCATAAATGATAATCTGTGGTCCTTCCCCAAGCTTGGATAGGGCATCTCGCTCTGTCACCCCAGGAGTGTCACCCGGAATGCCTGTATCAATGGCAAATGCAATATCGGGTTGGATCATATGAGCTGCTGTCTTAGCACCACGTAAACCTACTTCTTCCTGGGCAGTCCCTACACCATAAATGGTATTCGGATGCTTGATCTTTTTCAACTGCCTCAACGTATCAATTACGATTGCACATCCAATCCTGTTGTCAAAAGCTTTGGCAAGCAGCATTTTCGGGTTGCTCATGACTGTAAACTCGAAGTAAGGTATGACGGAATCACCTGGCCGCACTCCAATTTCCAAGGCATTGTCTTTGTCTGAAGCACCAATATCAATATACATATCCTTAATTGGTACAGGCTTCTTCCTCGCTTCAGGTGAAAGGATATGTGGCGGCTTAGAACCAATTACTCCTACAACATCTCCCTTTTTCGTTTTAACTGTGACACGCTGGGCGAGCAAAACTTGTTCCCACCAGCCTCCAACAGGTTGAAATCGCAAAAAGCCTTTCTCATCGATTCTTGTCACCATGAATCCAACTTCATCCAGATGTCCTGCCAGCATGATGCTCGGGCCATTTTTGGAACCTTTTTTCTTAGCAATCAAACTTCCGAGATTATCGTAAAATACCTCATCAGCATAGGGCTCGATGTATCTTTTCATAACCTCCCGCGGTTCTGATTCGTCGCCTGAGATTCCGTTTGCATCTGTCAATTCCTTCAGCATGGTGAGTGTTTCATCTGAATTATTCATGAAGACCCTCCTGATGTCTACTCGTGATGTATCAATACCCCTGATCTTGACGTGCGTGGTTCACCTGATTCTTTGATAAGTAAGCATCTTGTATCTCATCAATAGTAAAACCTAAAACCCGTCCGATCATCAGATAGTCTTCCATTAATCGATTGTAATTATTGATGTCATCCTCATTGTTTTTAAATATGGACACACTCTCATAAACCTTCAAGAAAGCATGGACAGGATTTATATCGGCAACTTTGGGTAGAGTTACATGCTGTGGCACTTCATAAGGAAGAATCAACCCAATTGAAAGCAAAAAATGAATTCCATCCACGTATTCTTCCAGGATGATTTCTTTAGGTGAAGGCGGCTTGGAGCTCCAGAATTTGAAGCATCGTGTTTCATTCGCGAGTTCACCAATTTCCACAAGTAATGCGAGTATTTTTTCATCTAATAAATCTTCTTTCTCCAATCCTCTTTCGGATTCAATTCGTCTATCCAATTCATTTTGCATCTTATACATTTGTTGAAGTTCCAGGTCCATAGAATATCCCCTCTCTTTATACTTTCTCCAGTATAACAAGGAACATCATGAACCTTAAAGAATTCTTCTTAATAAAAAGCCGGAACCTCTTCTTAAGAGTACACCGGCACTAAACGCTCAACGTGCTTCTGCA
This sequence comes from Alkalihalobacillus sp. YIM B00296, assembly GCF_020179385.1. GTDB lineage: Bacteria > Bacillota > Bacilli > Bacillales > Fictibacillaceae > Pseudalkalibacillus. The sequence goes on from NZ_JAIBLJ010000002.1 coordinate 176,660, forward strand.
AAGAAATCCTGCCATTTGTAGACCCATTCTTTACGCCTTAGTGCATAAAATAACACTGCTAAGAAACAGAGGATGCTAATCATCCAATAAAGCGTCAATTGGTTCAACCAGCTTCCAAACGATGTATAAACAATAGCTAAAGGTACATTCGTAAATAAGGAGAGCTTGGTGTAGTCCTTAAAATTTCTTGCAACCTCAATGATACAGAGAGAAATGAGATGAAAATGAAGAAATGGGACCAAGCGTAAGATGGTGATTTGTCCGATTGAGAGTTCTGAACGTTTTCCAAACCATTTTTCTTTCATGTACATGACTTTGTTGAAAGATTTCGGCAACGATTTTACGATTGCATAAAAATAGACACTGACCAATGTTACACCGATGATGGAATAGATCGTTCCGAAAACCACACCAAAAACGACACCGCCAAGAATACAGATGAATCCGACTGGAATAAATAAAAATTGCCGTAAAATGTGCAGGAAAATAAACAGGACTGGGGCCAATGCACCGCTTTTACCGAGCCAATGGATGAGTTGCATTGCATGCTGTTCCATCTCCATCCCCCCCATAAACAATTTATGAAAAGGGAAACGGACTTAGACCTTACCTGTTGGCAGACAAGTATAGGTAAAGGCTGATCTGGAGGATGATCAAGACCGGGATCCCTATTCGGAAGGAGAGGTGCTTCGTTTTATGACGGAAGAGCTGCATGCCTGCAAAAATTCCGATCGGGCCGCCCATTATGGAAACGATCCATAAATGCGTTTCAGAGATCCTCCATTGCTGTCTCTTTGCTTTTTGTTTATCAATGAACATGATGATTAGACCATATAAATTCATTAAAACCAATGTATAAATGATCATTGTTTCCGCTTCCTTTTCTTCTCGTTGGATTTTTTAGTTATCGGGCTGGTGATTGTAGGCTGGTTTTGCGGATCCACTTTACGTGTTTATGTATTTGCCCGTTTGTACGAAAGGATATCAAATTTGGATATAAGGTGGCTAGCTCTTCATTCGGCCGTACAGTTCACATAATGATTATTGAATCCATAATTGATCTCCCTGTTCCTTTGTGTTTAGTTTATTTAGAAAAATAAATATCTGGACTGACTTATTTCGCCTTTGACGGCTTAATGAGTATCTTTCAATTTTTTCGCATTTTCAGGGTCTCATAAAGCTCCTATGAGGACCTCAAAATTCATCTTTCGCATTTTCAGGGTCTCATAAAGCCCCAATAATTACCTCGAAAATCTGCATATGTAAAAAAAAGGCTGACTATTTGCATAGTCAACCCCTTTGTTATTTATGCTTTAAGGCTATCCTTAGCTTTGTTTGCAAGTTCCGAGAAAGCTTTCTCATCGTTTATAGCAAGTTCAGCTAGCATCTTACGATTAACATCGATTCCGGCTTGCTTCAAACCGTGCATCATGCGGCTGTAAGAAATTCCGTTCATACGAGCTGCCGCGTTGATACGTGTGATCCATATTTTACGGAAATCACGCTTCTTTTGACGACGGTCACGGTATGCATAGCGTAATGATTTGAATACTTGTTGTTGAGCAACTTTGAATAATTTATGTTTCGCACCAAAATAACCTTTAGCAAGTTTTAAGACGCGTTTACGACGACGACGTGTTACATAGCCACCTTTTACTCTTGGCATTGTAATCCCTCCTAGATTTTTCAGTTATTAATTACTTGTTCAAAAAGCAGGCGTACAGTAGCTTTATGAACATATGATGATTTAAATCATGTCTTTGATGCGCTTGTAGTCTCCGCTGGACACAAGTGCAGATTTACGGAGCTTACGCTTTTGCTTTTGAGACTTGTTACGGAACATATGGCTAGTGAATGCGTGTGAACGCTTCAATTTGCCACTTCCGGTTTTCTTGAATCGCTTAGCAGTCCCTTTATGAGTTTTCATTTTCGGCATGGTAAAGTTCCTCCTTTGATTACTTGTTCGAAGAAATTCCGTTCAAGATCCCTACCGTTCAAAAGTTATTTACTTTCAATCGGAGCTAAGATCAAGAACATACTGCGGCCTTCCATTTTAGGCCTGGATTCAATCGTTCCAAAATCCTCACATTCCTTGGCCATACGCATAAGCACGTCACGTCCTAATTCGGAGTGAGTGATCGCACGTCCTCGGAAACGGATGGACGCTTTGACTTTGTTCCCCTTTTCAAGGAACTTTCTCGCATTACGAAGCTTTGTGTTGAAATCGTGTTCTTCAATATTCGGGCTAAGACGAACTTCCTTCGTCGTAATAGTCTTTTGATTCTTACGCGCTTCTTTTTCTTTTTTCTGCTGCTCATAGCGATACTTACCATAGTCCATAATTCTGCAGACTGGCGGTTTCGCATTAGGTGCAACAAGAACAAGATCCAGATTTGCATTTGCTGCAATTTCAAGTGCTTCTTGACGAGATTTTACGCCAATTTGATCTCCATTAGCGCCAATCAGGCGAACTTCGCGAGCGCGAATGCCGTCGTTGACCATCATGTCCTTACTAATAATGAGCCACCTCCATCGATTTTTACAACCTAATCTTTTCTTGTAAAGTAAAGCAAATCTATTTCAATTTTTAATACAAAACAAATAGAAAAAGCGTCGGCGCATACCACACCCACACTGAAAGGTTCCAACTATTGTCGAAAACTGTATCATTTGTACCTGTCAGCTGTACTTTTGTACGCCAATCAGGTGAGAAGCGGGTGCTTCTGCTTGTTTACAAGAATATACGATTATATTTTACATTAGAATCATATCATCGATGTCATATTGATGTCAAGCCAACACTCTGGCTTCGTTTCAACCTTTATAGCGTAAATGATTTCATGTGAAAAATCAAGGATTATTTTGTGAAAGGCAATAACAAATCGTTTTTTGAATTACAAGAATATGTTGGAACGTTTTGTTCCTGGGCGGAGATCCTCTTGTAAGATGAGTAATGAACACAATAACTTTAAGAGTTTATCGCTTCACTCACAAAGTCTCATCACTAGGAAAAGGAGATGACCGATTGAGCCATCTCCCTCTTGCTTCAACTATGCTCTATTTCTGCTTTAAGACTTGCTTTGAAGTCCTCTAGTGAAACAGTTTCAGAATCTTGTTCCCCGTACTTACGAACATTGACAGCGTTGGATTCGATTTCCTGGTCTCCCACTACCAACATGTAAGGGACTTTCTGCATTTGTGCTTCACGGATCTTATATCCGATCTTCTCTTCACGGGAATCTACCTCGACACGGATTCCATTCGTCTTCAGTTCTTCCTGTACTTTATATGCGTAGTCCATATGCACCGCAGATACAGGGATGATTTTTGCTTGGACTGGAGCCAACCAGGTAGGAAGCGCACCTTTATATTCTTCAATCAAGAATGCGACAAAGCGTTCCATTGTTGAAACGACTCCCCTGTGGATGACGACCGGGCGATGGTCTTGGCCGTCGCTGCCTTTGTACGTAAGATCAAAGCGTTCTGGCAAGTGGAAGTCAAGCTGTACAGTAGAGAGCGTCTCCTCTTTTCCAAGCGCTGTCCTCACCTGGACATCCAGTTTCGGCCCGTAGAAGGCCGCTTCCCCATCTGCTTCCACATAATTCAGATCCATGTCTTCCATTGTCTCTTTCAAGAGGGCTTGTGCCTTTTCCCACATTTCATCGTTATCGACATACTTCTCTTTATCTTCAGGGTCACGATAGGACAGACGGAATTTGTAGTCTTTGATTCCGAAGTCCTTGTAAACTTTCTGGATAAGTTGCACCACCCTGATGAATTCCTCTTTCAACTGATCAGGCCTTACGAAAATATGGGCATCATTCAAAGTCATGGAGCGTACACGTTGTAACCCTGCAAGTGCTCCAGACATTTCATGGCGATGCATAGTGCCGAGCTCAGCAATACGGACAGGCAGATCACGGTAGCTGTGCAATGCGTTTTTATAAATCATCATATGATGCGGGCAGTTCATCGGACGGAGAACAAGCTGTTCGTTATCCATTTCAATTGCTGGATACATATCCTCCTGGTAATGGTCCCAGTGGCCGGAAGTCTTGTATAGTTCAACACTGCCAAGATGAGGTGTGTATACATGGTCATAGCCGAGCTTTACTTCCGTATCGACGATATATCGTTCGATGACCCGGCGGATTGTTGCACCTTTAGGAAGCCAAATCGGCAATCCTTGACCGACCTTTTGTGAGATTGTGAAAATCTCTAATTCTTTTCCTAGTTTACGGTGGTCACGCTCCTTCGCTTCCTCGAGGAAGTACAGATGCTCCTCAAGCTCTGATTTTTTATTGAACGCTGTCCCGTAAACTCGTTGAAGCATTTGGTTATCACTGTCGCCTCTCCAATAAGCCCCAGAGATGTTCATCAGTTTGAAAACCTTCAGTTTGCTTGTTTGCGGAACATGGACACCTCGGCAAAGATCGAAGAATTCTCCTTGATGATAGAAAGTGATCTTTTCTCCTTCTGGAATCGCTTCGACTAACTCCACTTTAAGATCGTCTCCGGGTTCCTCATACCGGCGGATTGCTTCTTCCCGACTTACTTCCTCGCGAGTGATTTCAAGGTTTTCATCTACGATTTTTTTCATTTCTTTTTCAATCTTAGGGAAATCCTCTTCAGTGAGGCGCTGCTCCATATCAATATCATAGTAGAACCCGTTTTCAATCGTCGGCCCTACACCAAGCTTGACTTTCTGATCTGAAAAAACGCGCTTGATTGCTTGCGCCATCAGATGAGCTGTACTGTGACGGATGATTTCAAGCCCTTCTTCAGAATCGGGCATGACGATTGTGATTGTTCCGTCTTGCTCAATCGGTTGACGCAGGTCAAGCAACTGGTCATCAAGCTTTCCGGCGATGGCTTTCTTTTTCAAGCCTGGGCTGATTGATGCGGCGATTTCTTCTGTTGTCACGCCTTTATCAAACACCTTGACTGCACCATCCGGAAAAGTAATATTCACCTTAGACATGGTCGTTCACACTCCTACATTAATTAATACAACTATTAGTCAACTAGCTTTGCGCAAACTAGAAAAACCCGTCAAACAAAATGGAATTAAAAAAACACCCATCCCTGGAAAAGGGACGAGTGTTTGCTCGCGGTTCCACCCTCGTTCCGACTCACATGCCGGCACTTGGAATCATTTAACGGTCATTTACCGTCAACGGTTACTTTATGAATTCCCCGTTGAAGTTCAGAGGTGGTAAGCACTTTTTACTTGGTGAAGAGATTTCAGCTGATTCTCTTCTCTCTGGAAACCAGAATCCAAAGGCCCATATCCTCGTCATTACTTTGGTATTGTTAATTGTTATGTAGTATTATATGCAGTCTACCAAAGAAAATCAAGCCTGAAAATACCAAATATAAGTTTTTTGTTATCTGACTAAAAATTTACGGTTAGGAAGGATGTGAACGCGTTCTTGAAATACATTTTGAATGGTACGGTTCATCGAGTCGTCTTCAGCATCGGTATACAGATAAATTTTCTCTGGGGCGATTTCGACCAATATCTTCAATAAATCCGAAACAATGGACTGTAAATGGGCTTTTCCTTTCCCCTCCGTAAGCTGTTCGATATCTTGTTTAGTCAATTCATAATAATGTTCATTATAAATCTTGAACTGATTCCGCTCATGCTTAAGATGCACAGTTGAAAACAAAGAGACCCTTGATTTCACAAATTGCCGCAATTGGTTGATGAAATCCTGGTACTCTTGTTCGTACTTAAATTCATCGATCGCACATTCGATATACCTTGTTAATAGTTCCTGGTATGGCTTCAAGCGGAATTGCAAAAAAGATTCATAAGAAAAAACCATTTCAGAATCAAAAAAGTCCTCCAATGCATCGACGATCATATCTTCTCTTGATGGGAACTTGCTGACTAATGGTATATTTTCGGAATTCCCTTCGATAAGGGATTGAGCGATGGATAAGATTTGGAGTTGTTCATCTATATCCGTAAAATAAAAATTATTTTCCAAGATTCTTATTATCCAGGCGGCCTCCCTTGTACGAATGATATGCTTCGCCAGAAAAAGTAAAATCGTCGGCCTCAACATGTCACTGACCGGATCCCGGTGATCCATATCAATTTCCAATGCGTTTTCATCTGTATATTGAACCCTTATGGGAGTCGACCGGTTGGATATGTTTTGGTTATTAAGTAGTTTATTGATTCGTTCAAACAAATAATGGCCTTCCTTTTCATCCAAAAAGTGAATCGTAACCAACCTTAATCCTCCTTGTCCACAATCATTGTTACAATATATGAACATCAAGAAAGATTATTCTAAAGAAAAAGACTCTGTCCTATAAGAATGACAGAGCCTGTTCCATTTATTTTTGACGTCGATTTCCCCCGCTGAGTGAAATTGGCGTTGTGAAGTGCTTGATCCGCTCCATAATACGCTTTGCCTTCAATTGTTCTATACCGCCTTTTTGGGAATAGGCGAGATGATCTTCAAGTTCCTTATAATCGTAATTTGATGTATAGCAGGTTGGCAGTTTCTCCATCATCCGATATTGTAAGATCGAGCCTAATACTTCGTCTCGTATCCAACTGGACATCGTTTCAGCCCCGATATCATCAAGTACTAAGACTGGGGCTTTTTTAATCACATTCAACTTTTCATCTACAGTCTGATCCCCGATAGAGGATTTCATTTCTCTAAAAAAGTCAGGTGTATAGACGAGGATCGTTTGGATGTTCTTTTTAGCCAGAGCGTTTGCTATCGCCCCCATAAGAAAGGTCTTTCCCACCCCGAATTCACCGTGTGCATAGAGGCCTTGGGAAGAGCCTTCAGGGCTAGAGACTGCTTTTACAAACTCTGCAGCCTTCAGAGTCGCTTGATATCTCTCTTGGTCCTTCTTATCAAATTGATCAAAGGTGGCAGTCAGGATGTCCTTCGGGATGAAATAGCTTTTGATCAACGATTGTAAATTCTCCATCTCTTCGTTAGCCACTTTACTAGGACAGCGAGTGTACGTTACATCAATGATCTGACCGTTGATAAACAACTGGGGCTCGTACCCTTTGATCATGTTTCGGCAACTTTTCAGATCCACACATCCTTTACAATCCCTGGTTCCTTCTATAAACTCCACTAGTCTCGGAAGACTCTTGTTGATCATATCAATCGTAACTTCTGGGTTTGCTTGATGGAACGTCTTCCAATCAGGGTGCGACAACACCTTCTTCTTCAGTTCGATTAATTCTCTTTCTACATTCGAACGCTCGGTAAATCCTTTCATCGATTCTGATATGGATTTCAACGTTGTCACCCCCTATAGCCCTTTCAAATATTCTTCAAGCCATTTTTCATCCGTTTCTGAAACCTGTTGTTTTTCATTATCTGGTTTAGGTGAGTCCATCCATTTAGGAAGTTTGTCCTTTCTGACATTCTTCTGTTGGGCTGGCCTGCCTGATTTTGTTTTTTGCTGTTTAAAGGATTGATAACTTTTATGCTCCGCTTTCGCCAGTTCCATCGCTTCTCTGACTGAAGATATTTTTTTGCGTTTCCATTGGCTTGCGATCTTTTCTACATGCCCATGAATCAACTTCATATCATTAGTATTTAATACATAATCGATCAGTACATTGATGACCCCTGCTGAAAGTTTTTGATCAACCATGATGGAGTCGATCAGTTTAAGGTCGGCGCTCGCAGCGCGTCCACCCTCGCTATATTTTTCAAGTAAAGTTCGCGGTGAGATCGTCTCGAACGTCTGGATCATCATTTCTTCTGGTGATTGATGTTCCGTATTTTTTTGAGACGGAGCATCCGTATGGCTCCGTTCACTTAAACGTGGCAAATGCCCTGGCTTTTCGATCTTATACCACCGTTGCACCTCTTGCCTTAATGAGTAAGGGGTTAATTGCTCATCCCTGAAATAAGCCTGTTGGACGATGCTGCTCATTTCAATCGGAGATATTTGGTAAATGAACGCAAGTCGATGAATGGACTCACGGATGGTATCCGTCAACACCTCTGAAGGAATGATGAAACTGCTCAAGTCCCGTTCAAGCGCATTGAAATCGAAGTCGTCTTCAGAAAAGTTGGGCGCACTTCCCGTAACAATTCCATTCTGGATATTCGAGATGGCCTGATGGATTTCAGAGTCTGTTGCCGCCCTGATTTCAGATTCATGTAATGATGAGAACACATCATTAAAGCTAGCTGTAATATCATCGAATTCGTCATGTTGTTCTGTTTTCAGGACAAAACGGTTCCTTACTTCAAGATATCTTTGCTTCCCTAAACGTCCATATAAATAGACACTTAAAACATCGTCCTGGAAAAACTGCTCTGGCTTTATTATCGGTTGTAGTTCATATATGAAAATCCGATCATCGTCCATTCGTTTCCGATATGTTTTTAAAAGTCCGATTGCCTCAAGTTTTTTTCGCTCTTCAAAAATTTGCTGCATATTCATTTGCGTCTGGTTCATCAATGTATGGTGAGAAGTCATTCCATTTAGGTTTTCACTGAAAAGAGTCATGTATAGACTATATGCTTTCGCACCTACCAATGGTTGATACAACAGGGTAACCATCTTCAATTCTTCAGCTTGTATCCTTCCCCTGCTATATACTTGAAAGCGGTCGACAGGAAGTAGTTCTTTCCAATGGTTTTGCATTTGCTTCACCTTTATCATCCCATAATTGGGTTAATCGAGCATAGTTACGTTTATTCTGAAGAAAGGATTTTATACTTTCTAATGTGCAGGTGAAAAAAGAGCTTATGTATAGGTAAGCTCTTTACTCGTTCTCTCGTTTTAATAGATCTTTCAGTTCATCGATGAATACGTTGATATCCTTGAATTGCCTATAAACGGACGCGAAACGAACATAAGCGACTTCGTCGATCTTTGCTAAATGGTCCATTACACGTTCACCAATTTCTTTACTTTGGATTTCTGAAGAGCCATCATTCCGTAATTCCTTTTCGACAGTATTTACGACCTCTTCTAAAACCTCAAGCGGAACCGGACGTTTTTCACAAGCCTTGATTAAACCGCGTAACAGCTTGTCCCGGTTAAATTCCTCTCTGGTACCCTCTTTTTTTACAACGACAAGAGGAATCTCTTCAACTGTTTCAAAAGTGGTGAACCGATAATTGCATTTTTCGCACTCTCTACGTCTGCGAATCGAACGTCCGCCATGAACCGGGCGAGAATCCAACACCCTGGTGCCATTATTTTGACAATTTGGACAACGCATGTAACCAACCCCATATCGATAAACTTTGCTCTATATCATGTCATAAATAGTCGAATTGTAAAATTATCCTCAAATATAATGATAGTAGAAAGGTGTCCCTGTGACAAGATATTTTCAAATCAACTGAGGTCCTCGCAGTTTTCCATTCGGCTCTATTACAGGTTATTGTTTATTTTCACGAAATTGGCGATCCACTACCCGCCTCACTTGTACAGGATGTGCTGGCTTCGACGTTCACCACAGGACGTGGTGGTTTTTAATCGAAGATCCTTAAATTGAAGGTCGCTGCGTGGGCTCAACTGGCTCGCTTTTCCCGCAGGATTGTCACGTACTTCGCATAAACAACATTGTAAATCAACGAATCCTTCCATTTAAAAAAGGTGTGCAGCTGCACACCTTGTTGGTTTTTTTGTGATTACTAATATGCCGAGACCTTTTTCTGGCCAACTTTAACCGGACCCATACCTCTTGGAAGTTCTACATTCTCTTTGGATGTAGCACCAAGGGCCTCTGCGATATAATCTGCAGCGACATTTGGATCAAGGTCACCACATGTATAAACATCAATACTTGCATAACCATGCTCTGGAAAACTGTGAATGGTTAGGTGTGATTCAGAAATGATTACAACTCCACTTACTCCATGAGGTGCAAATTTATGAAAAGCAACTTCTCTTACCTCTGCACCTGATTTAAGTGCAGCTTCTACAAAAAGTTGTTCAATGTAAGGCATATTGTTCAATTTCTCAACATCACAACCCCATAACTCAGCAATCACATGACGTCCCATTGTATCCATTTGCATAGTCCCCCTTTAAAATTAATCATGCCTTCACAAGCATGCGGAAATGGAATTTTACCACGGGGGAAAGTTAGTCCAAAGAGGTCCTAACCCTTTAAGTAGTATCCAGTTCCTGAATTGCTTATAACATGAAGTTCACGAAGAACAGTATACTGCTTTTCTTTATTTTTTGCAAGTTGATTTTTCGATTTTCCACCTCCATAAAATACATCTTGTACTTCCTCATTCCACAATGAAATAAATGAAAACATATAATTCTTTCAAGAATGGATGGTCATATGTTTCTTACAAGCCATATTAATGCGTTGGCAGCAGACTAAGCAGGTCTTTACACTATATAAAAAACGGAGTTGACCATGAAGGTCTACCCCGTTCTACTTACTGATTATAATGATTGTCACGCAGTTCCGGACAAGCGCTTATTGGATAACGCACCAAGTGTTTCTCCAACTTTCTCAGCAAGATCTACTACTCGGCAAGAATATCCCCATTCGTTGTCATACCAGGCAAGAACTTTAACTTTTCGATCTTCGATCACCATTGTAGACAACCCATCAACGATTGAAGAATTTTCATTTCCGTTGAAGTCGATTGAGACAAGTGGATCTTTCGTATAACCCAGGATTCCTTGCAAAGTTCCTTTAGACGCTGTTTCGAGGGCTGCATTGACAGTTTCAACCGTCACATCACGCTTTACGTCGACGACCAGGTCAACTAGAGATACATTCGGGGTTGGTACCCGAAGTGCCATCCCATGAAGTTTACCTTCTAATTGAGGTATAACCTTCGCGATTGCTTTCGCTGCGCCGGTAGAGGTAGGTATGATCGATTGGCCGCACGCACGAGCACGTCTTAGATCTTTGTGAGGATTATCGATATTCTTCTGATCATTTGTATAGGCATGAACGGTCGTCATCACACCGTTCTCGATCCCAAATTGTTCATCAAGTACTTTGACAACCGGTGCGAGACAGTTTGTCGTACATGAGGCATTGGAAAGAATATGGTGCTCTTCCGGAATGTAAGCGTCATCATTTACACCCATCACGACTGTAAGATCTTCATCTTTACCGGGAGCAGTGATGATAACCTTCTTGGCACCAGCTTCTAGATGGTAAGCGGCAGTCTCTTTTGATTTAAACTTGCCTGTTGCTTCAATAACGATATCAATACCCAAATACCCCCATGGCAATTGCTTAGGATCCCTATTACTGAGCAACTTGATTTCTTTACCATCTACAAACAGAGAATTCTCATTCGCTTCAACCTCGAGATCGTAAGTACCATGAATGCTATCGTATTTGATAAGATGAGCTAATGTCTCAGAAGGATAACTTGCATTTATCGCAATAACATCTAATTGTTGGTTTTTCATCGCTTTACGGAATACCATCCGTCCAATTCGACCAAATCCATTAATGGCTACTTTAGCTTTCATGTTGAAATCCCTCCACTATATAAAGTGCTATACTTTTTTCTAAAAATCTAAAATTAGTATAACATATTATATGTAAAAGGGAACACTAAATTTATCAATATATAAAAAAAGAGGCCTATGCCCGGGCCCCTAAAGTTCAAAGAATCGACAAAAATATTGCACGTTCTGCTATAAATGTGTCGGTTGATAGGAATACACTCCCATTCGTTGTCCTTTTTGTCGATTAACCTGCTGGATCTAACTCAGAATTAGAGTATGTCCCATTTCGTGAATATATGTATCAACTGTTGACGGCTCTCTTCTACCGTCCCATTATTATCGATGATTCCATCTGCCCATTTTTTCTTGTCGTCCAAAGGGATTTGGGAGCGAATCCGGGATAGTGCGTCCGCAGAGGAAGATTGATCACGTTTCATCAATCTTTCCAATTGCGTTTTTTTATCCACATAGACAAGTAATGTACGGTCCACCATATGGGTTAATTTACTCTCAAACAATAATGGTATATCCATGACGACGGACTCCTGTACTTTCAGCAGTTCATCCTTGCGTGCAAGCATTCGTTTTCGGACAGCAGGATGGACAAAACTGTTCAACTTTAGACGCTTTTCTTCATCATTGAATATGATTGCACCTAACTTTTTGCGGTTGATACTCCGATCTTCCTCCACAATATCTTCGCCAAAGAATTCTACGATTTGTGCATATGCTGCTTCGCCCGGCAATACAACTTCCCGGGCGATTTTATCGGCATCAATTACAGGGATATTCAGTTCTTGTATCATAACGGAAATCGTGCTTTTCCCACTTCCAATCCCACCGGTCAATCCCACAATCATTTATAACACCTCACAGTTTGAATATACCTAACACGATCAACATGACACCTGGCAAAAAGCTGATCAACCTCATGGATGGTATGGCAGACAACACTCTTCCAAGCTTCATACCAGTCACAAGGAACAGTACACTCATACCTGCTACAAATACAGCTGTCATCAAATGGGGGAAACCGAGTAGTGATGCCCCAAGTCCAGCAGCAAACGAATCTAACGATAAAGCCAGGCCGAGTAACAATGCTTCTAATCCTGTAATGGTTCCAGAACGGTCAATATCCGCGGCTGCAGGGGTACGTAAAATTTGAATGACGATACCTAACGATCGGATCTCCATGTTCCAGATGTATTCCGATTCATGCTTTTTGATTGATGCCTCTTCACGTTCATCGCTGTTTTTAAAGAATTGCCATAAGACATACATCCCTAGGCCGATCAGCAACATTCCACCTAACTTGCCTGCAAAAACAGGAGAAATGAATGTGCTGATGATTGTTCCTACATTCATAGCAGCCAGCAACATCAAAGCTGAACATATTGCAATCAGAATAATGGAGAAGTAAGTGATTTTCATTCGTCGTACACCGTATGTTACACCGACCCCGAAGCTGTCCATGCTCACAGCGATCGTCAAAGTCAGTAAGGCTAACCATCCTGTCACTTCTACACATCCTCCTTGCTTCAAACGCTAGGATAGTATATGGATAGTGCCCATCCGACGTACGACTTTTTCATGAATTTCTCATATCACTTTTGGCAGCTTGGACAAATATGTGTACCTCTCCCCCCTACAACAATACGCACGATTTCTGAGCCACAATTGAGACAGGGTTCACCTTTTCGAGCATAAACAGCAAGCTTTTGCTGAAACATCCCCATATCTCCTTGGGAATTCACATAAGAACGAATCGTGCTTCCACCTTGATCCACGGCCTCCTTCAATGTTTCGACGATGGCTTGATGCAACGATTCTGCCCCCTTTTTCGATAACGATCTCGCTTCAGCTTCAGGGTTGAGTCCGACTTTAAAAAGGGCTTCATCCACATAAATGTTGCCGAGCCCCACCAATACCGTCTGATCCAGTAAAACAGGCTTGATTTTACGAGTCGTCTTTTGAAGCTTATTCCAGAGCTCGACTGGTTTGAAGTCCGGATCGAATGGTTCTGGGCCTAATTGGGACAAAGGTAGATGTTCCTCTTCTTTCCCGATCGGATATACATGCATCGTTCCAAACTTACGCACATCACGATAACGTAATTCAGATCCATCCCTAAAAGCGAAGATCACATGCGTATGCTTATCAGCTTCTACACCGCCCTGAACATAAATATATCGTCCTTCCATCCGCAAATGCGAAACAAGAACTACATCATCGAGAATGATTTTTAGGAATTTTCCTCTTCTTCCGATGGAGCGGATCGTTTGGCCGATCAACAATGATTTGAATTCTCCCAAATCATCCGGATGTTTGATGATTTTCGCCCACTTGACCGTTACATTTTCGATCGTTTTACCAAGCACTAGATTTTCCAAGGTACGTCTGACAGTTTCTACTTCAGGTAATTCTGGCATTTCTGATCTCCCTATCTCTAATACATGCCTGCAGCAGGTGCAGACTTAGCTACTATCCAATTTGCTATTTCGCATCATACCAGGTGTCCCCATATGAGTAATCGACTTTCAAAGGGACATCCAGTTGTACAGCATGCTCCATGACATCTGGTACAATTTTCTCCAGTTTTTCAAGCTCGTCTTTCGGTGCTTCGAAAATCAATTCGTCATGAACCTGCAACAGCATCCTTGTCTTCAACTTTTCTTTCTCTAATCGTTTGGCCATCTCCACCATAGCCTTTTTGATGATATCTGCTGCTGAGCCTTGTATCGGTGTATTCATAGCTGTACGTTCAGCAAAGCTTCTCAAGTTGAAATTACGGCTTGTGATTTCCGGAAGATATCTGCGCCGGTTCAACATCGTCGTCACATAGCCTTCCTGTTTCGCCTGTTGGACGATATCATCCATGTACTGTTTGACGCCTGGGAAGCTTTTGAGATACCGCTCGATAAATTGGCCAGCTTCCTTACGGGTAATGCCAAGACTTTGCGAAAGTCCATAATCACTGATTCCATATACGATTCCGAAGTTGACAGCTTTCGCTTGCCTTCTCATATCCGACGTCACTTCATCTTTTTCAACATGGAAGACATCCATTGCTGTTTTCGTATGGATATCCATTTCATTATTGAATGCATCGATCAATTTATCGTCCTGTGCGATATGAGCAAGGACTCGAAGCTCGATTTGTGAATAATCCGCGGCGAACACAACCCAATTTTTTTCTGATGGTATGAATGCCTGGCGGATCTTTCTCCCTGCCTCCAGACGGATCGGGATGTTTTGAAGGTTCGGATCGATAGAACTCAAGCGGCCAGTCTGTGCCAGCGCTTGATTGAAACGTGTATGGATTTTCTCCGTATCACGGTTCACCACCTTCAGAAGCCCTTCTACATAAGTCGAATTGAGCTTGCCAAGCTGGCGGTAGTAAAGGATTTCCTCAACAATTTCATGCTTATCCTTCAGCTTTTCCAAAACATCAGCTGACGTTGAATATCCTGTCTTTGTCTTTTTTATGACTGGAAGCTGTATTTTTTCAAATAAGATTTCACCAAGCTGTTTAGGGGAATTGATATTGAACTCGGTTCCGGCAAGTTCGAAAATTTTCGCTTCGATCTTTTCCAATTGGTCATTCAACTCGGTGCCCATCTCCTCCAGCCGCTTCACATTGACCTGGACACCTTGCTGCTCCATTTTACCGAGGACAATGGACAGCGGCATCTCCAAATCATAGAACAACTGATCTTGTTCATTCTTTTTAAGGCTCTCTTGAAGATGGGGAACGACTTGAAAAAGCATATTCGCTTTGCGTACAATATGTTCACTTAAAACCTTTTCTTCTGGAACTTTCTGCTTTGCCCCTTTTCCATAAACCGTTTCATTGCTTGATACGCCTTTCAACCCAAACCGGCTTGCTATCGATGCAATATCATGTGAGGTGTCGGAAGGATTCAACAAGTAAGAAGCGATAAGGGCATCAAATCTGACCCCTTTCAGGTCGATGCCTTTCCAAGCCAGCGATACAGTCGCCTGCTTTGCATCGGCTGCATACTTTTCTATCTTTTCATCTTCAAGCCATTCAATGAAGGCTTCTGACTTTAAAGCTACATCAGTTGAAAGGAAGTATTTTCCCTTTTCACTGACAATACCGATCCCTAGAATATCCCCATGATGATAGTTTTCAGCTAAGCATTCGATGACCACCGCCGCTTCTGAACCGAAATCTGCCATCGTAACCTCTTCTAAAATTTCATAATCAATCTCATCAGTCGGTGTATCCGCTACTTCAGATTCTCCGCTGTCCACCCTTTCAAGAAGTGAATTGAATCCTAACTCTTTGAACAGTTTGATGACTTTGTCAGAGATTTCATTCACAAACTCACAGCTGTCGAGCTTGACCTCTACCGGGGCTTTTATTTCAATCGTAGCAAGTTTTTTGCTCATTTCAGCCTGTTCTTTGTTGTCTTCAAGCCTTTCCTTCAGCTTTTTACCTGAAACTTTATCAATTGAATCCAGTACTTCTTCAATCGTCCCAAATTCCTTAAGCAGCTTGATCGCAGTCTTTTCACCGACACCTGGGACTCCAGGGATGTTGTCCGAACTGTCCCCCATAAGCCCTTTCATGTCAATGATCTGATTGGGTGTGAGGCCATAGCGTTCTTCGACAAGCTTCATGTCGTATGTATCCATATCTGTTATACCCTTTTTCGTCAATGCAACATGGACATGCTCGTCCACTAATTGAAGCAAGTCCTTATCCCCGGTGATGACTTTGACATCCCATTCCTTAGAATCTGCTTGTTTTGATAATGTACCGATGATGTCATCCGCCTCATATTGCTCCAATTCATATCTCTTGATACCGAATGCATCCAGTAATTCACGGATCAAAGGTAATTGTTCTGAAAGCTCTGGCGGTGTCTTTTGCCGTCCGCCTTTATATTCATCAAAGGTCTTGTGACGGAACGTTGTCTTTCCGGCATCAAATGCAACCAGCATATGACTTGGTGCTTCATCTTCAAGCACCTTCAATAACATCGTTGTAAACCCGTACACTGCATTCGTGTAAACCCCTTTATCATTGTTCAAAAGGGGTAACGCAAAAAATGCACGGTATGCGATACTGTTCCCATCTACTAAAACGAGTTTCTTTTTGATCATTCGATTTCCTCCTCGTTCAACACTAGTTTCATTTTATCATGTTTGGATTTAGAAGGGAAAAAGGGAGAGTCAAAGGATGGTTCCGTCCGGCATGCTGCCAAGACTTTGTCGAGCGGTTTTTAAAAGTTATCGAGCAAGTTATGGGTAAAATCGAAAAATATCTGGCGGATGATCGAGCAAGTTTTGGACACAACCGTGCAACTAGTAAAAATGTCTGCGCCTAAAGAAAAGCGGAAAGCCCTGACCAGCCACGAAGGTCACTGGAAGTCCGACGAGGAGGCTCGAACCAAACAAAGTTCTGTTCTGCGTGAGTAATTCCTTAAGTAGTACCTCAATGTGTCGGTCGCCGTAGGAGGTCTGAAGTGATCCAAGTGGTTGGGCGTTGAAGCTAGACATTCCTTCATCGAAACAAATTTTTATACATTCTTAACCAAAAAAAAGACGAGAGTCCGTAGGTACACTCTCGCCATCAATAAGGGGATCCTTTTGAAAAGGATTTTCAAATTCAGTCTAGCAAAGGTTTGTGAAGCACGAATCTCATGGGTGTTAATGTTGTGTAAATTTTCAGTCTTGTCTCGTTTTGAAAAAGGCTAATGTAAACGTTGTGCCGACATCCTTCTTGCTCGTCACCTTGACCTGCCCTTTATGCGCTTCTACCAAGTGCTTGACGATTGCAAGACCTAGTCCTGTTCCACCAGAGTTACGGCTCCGAGCCTTATCGACTCTGTAAAATCGTTCGAAGACACGAGGAATTTCATCTTCATTGATACCGATCCCCGTATCTTTAACTTCAAGGTAGACCTTTTCATGATCTTCTTTTCCAGTAATCCATACAGTACCGCCATTCGGAGTATAGGATAAAGCATTGTTCAACAAATTGATCATGATTTGTTTTAGACGCGCAGAATCACCCTCGATCCTAAGGTCCCCTTCTAACTCGACGAACACCTTGACCTGTTTCTCCTCCGCACGCGGGTCAAGCAACGTAACCGTATCATTGACGATCGTTTCCAAATTGATCGACTGCCAGTTCAATTGGAAATTGGATTGCTCCATTTTCGTGAATTCAAGCAAATCCTGTATCAGATTTTGAAGACGATCACTTTCTTTCCAGATGATCGTTAAAAATTTCTTCCGCAGCTCTTTGCTTTCCATTGCTCCATCCAATAGGGTTTCCGCAAACCCTTTCAGCGAAGTGACTGGGGTACGCAACTCATGGGACACATTCGCTACAAAATCTTTCCTCATTTGTTCAAGGTTCTTTAATTCCGTGATATCATGGAAAACCAGAACGATTCCTTTGATTTTATCTTTATGTCCAAGGATCGGAACGCACGTGATATGAAAATGTTTTCGGTCAATCCCGATTGACAATGTCACCTGTTTTCTGACAGTCGATTCTGTAAGGAACGCTTCATCGACCAGACCAATGACATCTTTGTTCGGAATGATTTCATGATACAGCTTATCATTCCATACCTTCGAATCAATTCCAAAAATGGTTTTGTAGGCTCTGTTCATCAAATTGATATATCCTTTAGAATCAATCAATAATAATCCGCTGTCCATATTCTCGATAACGGTGGACATCCGTTCTTGTTCCGATTCCCTCAATTCCGTGATCTGCTCCAAATTTCGGGCAAGGATATTAAGGGAATGGTTTAGTTCACCAGTCTCTTTCAACTGATATTCATGCGTCCTGGCTTTGAAATTACCACGAGCCAGTTCTTTCGCCACCCGCATTGCATCATCGACAGGCTTTGCAAGCTTACCAGTCAATCGGAACGTGACAGCGATCAACAGAGCATAGCTAACCAGGATGGTCAATAAGATCGGAATCCAATAACGACGTACTTCATTCGTCAACTTCCGCTTCTCAGTGGAAATGACCAGGTAATCAGAAGATGGCTGTCCAGGTGAAAGGGTCAAAACAAAATCAACCCTGTCATCCCTCTCGACTCTCTCTACGTGATCAGACGGACTGAATAGATCTTGATTAGTGAAAGGAGGCTTCTCAAATGTCGTTGCCAAAACCTCTCCCTCCTTTGTTATGTAAGAAATCTCTCCATCAATGTATTCCTTATACCAAGTCAATGCGGACTGCAGCTGTTCTGTTTCAGGATCGACAGCACGAGAAACAAGTTCAAGCTGGGTGACATAGGACTCAAACTGCTCTCGCTCCATTGCTCCTATTGAGAGATTCGCAATCGCAAAACTTAGCAATAAGAAAATACCGCTTGTAAAAATGATGAAAGAATTTAAGATCCTTCCGCGAAAATTAACCATTTATTGCGGCCCATCCAATTTATACCCTAACCCGCGAATTGTTTTAATATAAATTGGCTTCCTTGTGTTATGCTCAATCTTTTCCCGCAAATGGCTGATATGCACATCGACGATCCTCGTATCCCCGACAAAATCATAATCCCAGATCGCATTCAGCAATTGTTCACGTGAAAGGACCCGTCCACGGTTTTTGACCAGATAGACGAGAAGTTCAAACTCTTTTGGTGTAAGTTCAAGCGGCTCTCCCTCAAAAAAGGCTTCATAATTGTCAGGAAACACCTTCAATTCCCCGACTTTCATAGACTCAAGATTATCCCGGTTTTGGTTTTGAGAAGAAACGTATTGGCTTCTTCTTAAAATCGCTTTAACCCGAGCGACAACTTCACGGGGACTGAATGGCTTGGTCAAGTAATCATCGGCCCCAAGCTCCAAACCTAAAACCTTGTCAAACTCATCATCTTTAGCAGTTAACATTAGAATAGGAATAAGATGCTGTGATTGACGGAGATTCTTACAGACATCCAATCCATCCATTTCGGGCAGCATTAAGTCCAATACGATCAAATCAGGGTGTTCTTCACGAGCTAGCTCAAGTCCGGTAACACCATCCATAGCTGTGATCACTTCGAAACCTGCTTGTTCAAGGTTGAATTGTAATAAGGTATTGATTGACTCCTCATCTTCAATTACTAGTATTTTCTCTCTCATCTTAAGCTCCACCTCATATTGGACATAATTTTGATTTTATTTTTACACATTAGAGCCGAAAAAAAAACAAAAAAGACGAAAACGTCTCTTTTGTTACCGAATTTTTACACTGGCTTAAAAATTATCGAAGGTTCTAGATGTGATCGAGCGTGGCGCATAAGGCGGACATACTTCAAGTTCTCCATCGATGATGAGAGTTTCGTCCTCATCGTAACCTTTAACCATAACAGTCACAAGATGTTTCTCCGAATCTACATTCGTGATTTCGAACTTGAGTACAATCGTTGCATAATGGTAGACAGGCTTCGGAAATGAAATCGCCTGTTTTAAAATTGAACTTCCCGGACCTGGAAGGTATTTACTCACAGCAGAAGTTATGAAACCGGTTAGCATGATCTGCGGAACGACTGGTTTTTTAAAAGGTGTCAGTGAAGCATAATCATGTTGGATATATAGCGGATTATTGTCATCGGTCAAACCTAGATAGAGGAGAAGATCTTTATCATGAATCGTTTCCGTGATTTCTAGTTTTTCCCCAACGTTCATTTCATCAATTTTTCTTCCAAGCTTGCGTTTTTTACCTAGTAGCATGTCAGTTCCCTCCTCGCGAAGTAAGCGTTTACACCATTTTAAAAAAGGAAATGCCAGATGAAGAAACATTCTGACATTGTGGTCTGAGAAATGCGCAAACGCCCTGATCAGCCACAAAGGTCACTGGAAGTCCGACGAGGAGGCTGTTACCGCTACAGAAGGACTGAAGTGATCCAAGTGGCTGGGCGTTGAGCTGGACATTACTTCATCGCAACAAAATATTTATACTTTCTTATCGTGTAAAGAAAGAATTCGAGAAAGATTCCCGAATTCCTCCTTTTCATTGTTCCATTATTAAGCTAAAACATTCATGACGTTACGGACTGAGTCTGCCGATTTATCCAATTCAGCTTTTTCATCTTCTGTAAGGTCAAGTTCGATGATTTCTTCCAAGCCATTCCCACCAAGGATTGTCGGTACACCTAAGCAGATTCCATCGTATCCATACTCACCTTCAAGATAAGCGATGGCAGGAAGTACACGTCGTTGGTCTTTGAGGATCGCTTCAATCATTTCAACAAGGGAGGCAGCAGGTGCGTAATAGGCACTACCGTTACCTAATAATTGTACGATTTCCCCTCCACCTTTACGTGTACGCTCAATGATTGCATCCAGACGCTCCTTGCTGACCAACTTGTCTAATGGGATTCCTCCGGCATTGGAGTAGCGGATCAATGGAACCATATCGTCTCCATGTCCGCCAAGGACGAATCCACGGATATCCTTTACTGAAAGGTTGAGTTCTTCCGCAACGAAAGTACAGAAACGAGCAGTGTCGAGAATGCCAGACTGACCGATCACTCGGTGTTTAGGGAAACCAGATTCTTTAAGAACTGTGTAAGTCATAGCATCAACCGGATTCGTCAATACGATGATCGTGCAATCAGGAGAATATTTTACAATCTCCTGCGTTACACTTTTCATGATCTTAGCGTTCGTATTGACGAGGTCATCACGGCTCATACCTGGCTTACGGGCAATACCTGCAGTGATTACGACAATGTCAGAACCGGCAGTATCTTCATAATTTGCAGTCCCTGTGATCTTCGCGTCGAACCCTTGGACAGGACTTGCTTCAAGCATATCAAGCGCTTTACCCTTCGTAGGGTTTTCCATGTCGGGAATATCTACAAGGACAACATCACCAAGTTCTTTTTGACCAGTAATGAATGCTGTAGTGGCTCCAGTAAAGCCACCGCCGATTACGGAAATTTTATTACGTCTGTTTGCCATGTCCATCTCCCCTTACGCCATATTTTTGATAAGTTCATTACCGAATTCAGAAGTCTTCACTTCAGTAGCGCCTTCCATAAGACGTGCGAAGTCGTATGTGACGACTTTGCTTGCAATCGTCTTCTCCATTGATTTCATAACTAACTCGGCTGCTTCAGTCCATCCGATATGTTCTAATAATAAAACACCTGAAAGGATGACTGAAGATGGATTCACTTTATCTAAACCAGCATATTTAGGAGCTGTTCCATGTGTCGCTTCAAAGATTGCATGTCCAGTTTCATAGTTGATGTTTGCTCCAGGTGCAATACCGATTCCACCTACTTGGGCAGCAAGGGCATCAGACACATAATCACCGTTCAAGTTCATTGTCGCTACAACATCAAATTCTGCAGGGCGTGTAAGGATTTGTTGAAGGAAAATGTCCGCAATCGCATCCTTGATGATAATCTTGCCAGCAGCTTCTGCATCAGCTTGTGCCTTGTTTGCAGCTTCTTTACCATCTGCCTCTACAATACGGTCATATTCAGCCCATGTGAACACTTTATCTCCAAATTCCTGTTCGGCAACTTCATAACCCCAATTCTTGAATGCACCTTCCGTAAACTTCATGATGTTTCCTTTATGAACAAGTGTTACGCTCTTACGTCCTTCATTCAATGCATACTGGATTGCAGCACGGACAAGACGTTTCGTTCCTTCTTCTGATACCGGTTTAATCCCGATTCCAGATGTTTCAGGGAAACGGATTTTGTTTGCACCCATTTCTTCTTGAAGGAATTTGATGACTTTCTTGACTTCATCCGTCCCTTGGGCAAATTCGATTCCAGCATAGATGTCCTCAGTGTTCTCACGGAAAATGACCATGTCAGTATCTTCTGGTTTTTTAAGTGGAGATGGAACTCCAGTGAAATAACGAACCGGACGCAAGCAAGTGAATAGATCCAATTCTTGGCGTAAGGCTACATTCAATGAGCGGATACCGCCACCAATAGGAGTTGTCAATGGTCCTTTGATCGCGAGTATGTATTCACGAATCATATCAAGAGTTTCGTCAGGGAGCCATTCACCAGTTTGGTCAAAAGCTTTCTGTCCTGCAAGGACTTCCGTCCAGACAATTTCTTTTTCTCCGTTATATGCTTTTTCAACTGCTGCTTCCAATACTTTAGACGCTGCAGCCCAAATGTCCGGTCCAATACCGTCTCCTTCGATGAAAGGGATGATCGGCTTGTCCGGTACATTCAGTACCCCGTTATCTACTGTAATACGTTCTCCGTTTGACAAGTTAATTACCTCCTGCTAAGAATCTGTTTTTCATTTATTATCGTAACAAAAACTCTTGAAAATGACTTATAAAAGGTATCTGATGAAGTTGAACTTCCCAGGCTGAATCTCATCCGACACTTTTGAAGTGAGCCGATACGTTCTTCCAATCAGCGGTTTTCGATCGGAACATACTTTTGCTTTGATGGTCCTGTATACTCGGCACGCGGACGGATTAGACGGTTGTTTTCATATTGTTCAAGGATGTGTGCAAGCCAGCCGGAAACCCTGCTCATTGCAAAAATCGGTGTGAAAAGATCATGTTTAAGACCCAGGCTGTGATAGACGGATGCTGAATAGAAATCGACATTAGGTAGTAAGCCCTTTTCATTTTTCATCAATTCATCAAGTTTCACTGACATATCGTACCATTTCGTTTCACCAGTAATGTCCGTCAATAGTTTAGACATTTCACGAAGGTGTTTTGCCCGAGGATCTCCATCCTTATAGACGCGATGTCCGAATCCCATTATTTTTTCCTTGCGTTCAAGCGCCTTTTTCAAATAGGATTCTACGCTTTCCGGGTCACCGATTTCCGTAAGCATCTTCATGACCCTTTCATTGGCTCCGCCATGAAGAGGTCCTTTCAATGCACCGATCGCAGCTGTTACACCTGAATATACATCGGATAGTGTTGCCACACAAACACGGGCTGTAAATGTAGAAGCGTTGAGCTCATGATCCGCATGAAGTACTAATGCTTTATTGACCGCTTTTTCGGAAATCTCATCAGGCTCTTTTCCGTTAAGCATGTACAAAAAGTTTGCAGCATAGCTAAGTTTTGCATTCGGTTGGATGACTTCCTGTCCATCACGTAAGCGGGATAATGCAGCGACGATGGATGAAAGCTTCGCTTGAAGGCGGATCGCCTTCGTGAAATTCGCATCTTTACTCATTTCATCAGCTTCGCTGTCATATAATCCTAACGCTGATACTGCAGTTCTCACAGCGGCCATTGGGTGGATTTCATCAAGCGGAAAGCTTCTCATCATATCCAATACTTGTTCTGGCAAAGCATAGTGCTTGGATAACTCAGCATTGAAGTCATCCAGTTCCTTTCGGTTAGGCAACTTACCATACCAAAGCAGGTAAACAACCTCTTCAAAACTTGCATAATCTGCAAGATCATCAATATTGTAGCCGCGGTAAGTCAGTACACCGTCGATGATGGAACTTACCGAAGATGTAGTGGCTACAATGCCTTCTAAACCTCTAGTTGTGGTCATGGCCTTCTCTCCTTTTAATAGATTGAAATCTCTGTTCTCTTAATACAATAAAGCACGCGCCCAAAAAGTGACGAACTTCTTGTATCAAAGAAAATGTTTACTCCATAGTAAACACATTAATCAAGGAAGGATAAAACGCATACATATCAAGTATAAACAAGTTTCCGAACTTTGTGAATGCATACGACTCGAAAACCTTAATCTATCAACGAAATTCTCTTGTAGGATGGTCATGATATAAGATGTACAACTTTCATGACCAAGTATGCAATTCCTGCTCCTATCAATGGACCAACTGCTATTCCATTGAATAAAGTTACTGCTAAAATTGTACCGAAAACAAGTGCTGTCGTAATATGTGGATCTTCAGCGAGAAGTTTGATCCCACTTGAGGCTATTAAAGCAACAGCTATACCTGATCCAAGGGCTATCCATGCATAGGATGATTTCAAAGCTTCTCCCAATTGCCTGAACCCGATATCCCCAGTGGCGATCGGGACCAGAACAGCAATCGTAATAATCGTGACCCCCCATTCAATCCCCTTTTTTTGAAAGGTGGGAAAGACTTTATCACCAAGACCTACCCATTTAATCACGAGCAAAAACACGACTGCGATCAATAATGACTTGTTCTTTGCCCAAAGAGCAATTCCCAATAAAATCAATAGAAATAAAGATGGCTGGTTGAACATTCTTTCCTTCCTCTCTAATTAACATTGAATCTTCATGCTATGAATTGTAAAATAATACTATTCCACAGGGTGGAGAACCCTGCGAAAGGATCGAGGCCGTTGAATCTTCATTATGTATACAGCTTTCTAAGATTTCTATTCATCATTGCAACCATCATCTTCTCTTTCTATGCCTTATTACTTACTGCAAAGGTTACATATCCATTCATCATCGCATTTTTCTTAGCCTTGATGATTAATCCGCTCGTAAACCTTCTAGAACGGAAAGGAAAGATGCCAAGGGGCATTGCAGTCATGATCGTTTTGATTTTACTTCTCGCATTGATTGCAGGATTTCTGACTTTGTTGATCAGTGAGATGATATCCGGTTTCGGCTATTTGGCAGAAGTTATTCCGCAGCATACGCAGACACTCGTTCATTTTGGGCAAGCCTATTTCACCCAGCAGGTTTTACCGGTCTATTATGACCTGCTTGCAATGTTCAAAAACCTGGACCCGTCCCAGCGTGATACAGTCATTGCCAATATTCAATCGATTGGTGAAAACATAACTGATAACGTCAAGGGATTTGTACAATCTGTATTGATCGGATTACAGAACTTTTTACTTAGCTTGCCTAATGTCGTCACCGTTATGATTTTTTCTTTACTTGCGACGTTTTTCATCAGTAAGGATTGGTATCGTTTCAAAGGATGGTTGGAGAAAAAGACCCCTGAACGGACTGTCGAGAGCGGGCGCAGCGTCTATAATGAGCTTCGTAAAGCGCTTGTAGGCTTCATAAAAGCGCAATTGACACTCATTTCGATTACTGCAGCAATTGTCCTGGTCGGGCTTCTGATTTTACGGGTAGACTACGCAATCACCATAGCTATCCTGATCGGTATCGTCGATCTCCTGCCTTATCTTGGCACTGGTGCCGTATTCGTTCCCTGGATCATTTACTCGTTCGTCATGGAAGAATTTACGCTTACGATCGGATTATCGATTTTATACGGGGTCGTCATTATACAGCGCCAAATCATGGAACCTAAGATCCTATCATCCAGTATCGGTTTGGACCCACTTGCTACATTAATCTCTTTATTCATAGGTTTCAAGTTATTCGGTTTCCTT
The DNA here is from genome assembly GCF_020179385.1 of Alkalihalobacillus sp. YIM B00296. GTDB lineage: Bacteria > Bacillota > Bacilli > Bacillales > Fictibacillaceae > Pseudalkalibacillus. The sequence continues at coordinate 202,416 of NZ_JAIBLJ010000002.1, forward strand.
GGCCTGATCATCGGACCTGTTACCCTGGTTGTCATTCGTGCATTGAGCCAAGCGAATGTCTTCGAAGATCTCTGGCATTTCATCATCGGTAAAAAAGCAGCCTGATACAAAGAAAGATTTTAAACTCATTTCAGCTCCATTTTTCTAAACCGGCTGAATCAAGCTAGCTAGATTCCCCGGTTCAGGAATGGAGCTACCTTTCAACTTTGTTGAAAGGCGTGTGAAAGGAACTTTCACACGAATAAGCTGAAAATCTTCGGAAATTAAAACTGGACTGACTTTTAGTGTCAGCCCAGTTTTTTAGTTAACGCCGTATTGTGAATGTAAATTGTCCTGATTCGATCTTCTTTTTTATGAATCGTCTCATCCAGATTTTCACAAAGGTCCGGGTATAAGGGATCAGCATCAAGAAGCCTACTGTATCCGTAATGAAACCTGGTGTCAACAACAATGTACCGCCTACCAGGATACAGATTCCATCTAAGAGGACGTCACTCGGTATTTGAGCATTTTGCAATTGGATCTGGACCAATCTCAGCGCTTGTATGCCTTCTTTTTTTGCCAACCATGCACCTATTATCCCTGTCATGATAATCAAAAGAATTGTGAAAGGTACGCCGATTGTATTACCAGACCAAATCAATATGCCGATTTCCATGGCAGGTATGATGATAAGTAATAATAAGAGAATTCGAAACATAGGACTCGCTCCTTAGGACGGGGTTACTACAATTATAGCCGAAAAAGTGTCTTATAGCACACTTGTCTTCCCGCTATAAACAACACCACGCGAACCATCAACCGTAATATCTTGACCATCCTGCAAAATTTCCGTAGCATTCTCAACCCCGACTATGATCGGAATCCCAAGGCTCAAACCAACCACTGCTGCATGGCTTGTCAATCCACCTTCTTCTGTAATGACCGCCGAGGCTTTTTTCAAAGCTGGCATCATTTCCCGATCTGTGCCAATGGTGACAAGAATATCTCCTTCATTCATTTTTGCAATTGCGTCCTCGGCATTGTTTGCCACAACCACTTTTCCAGCAACTGAACTTTGACCGATCCCTTGACCCTTGGCAATCACATCACCGACAACGTGGACCTTCATGAGATTAGTAGTACCCGTTTCACCAACTGGTACCCCTGCAGTGATAAGGACGAGGTTTCCATGCTTGACAATACCGGACTTAAGGGAAGCATCTACGGCAATTTCCAACAGTTCATCCGTCGATCGTGCTTGCTCACTAAGCTGAGGTGTCACACCCCATACGAGGGACATCCTTCTGCAAACTACTTCAGAACTTGTCACCGCAATGATAGCCGCCTCTGGCCGGTATTTTGAAATCATCCGTGCAGTATGACCACTTTCAGTTGGTGCGATGATCGCAGATATATTCAAATTGTATGCTGTATGAGATACAGATTGGCTGATTGCGTCCGTCACTGTCAGCTTACTTGATTTGCTTCTGGAATGAAGGATATCTGCATGGTTCATCGCCGTTTCTGCCTTCAGGGCAATCTTGTGCATCGTTTGGACTGCCTCAACTGGATACAGCCCTGCTGCCGTTTCTCCTGAAAGCATGATTGCGTCTGTCCCATCAAAAATCGCATTTGCTACATCACTTGCTTCAGCACGTGTAGGGCGCGGATTACGCTGCATTGAATCTAGCATTTGGGTTGCCGTAATGACCGGTTTCCCTTTGTCATTACACTTACGGATCAACTCTTTTTGGACAAGGGGGACTTCCTCAGCTGGGATTTCAACACCAAGATCTCCACGGGCAACCATCAATCCATCTGAAACTGCGAGGATTTCGTTGATATTATCAACGCCTTCCTGATTTTCGATCTTCGGAATGATTTGGATATGTTCTGCATTATGACGTTCCAGGATTTCACGGATTTCTAAAACATCGGATGCCCTGCGTACAAAAGAAGCAGCGATGAAATCAACACCTTGATGAATACCAAACTCGATATCACGTGCATCTTTGTCTGTAATACCTGGAAGGTTGACGGACACGTTCGGGACATTCACCCCTTTTTTGTTTTTCAATGTTCCACTATTCAATACACGTGTATGCAGCTGTTTATCCTTTACTTTTGTCACTTCCAGCTCAAAAAGACCATCATCGAGCAGGATTTTCGAACCAACCTTGACATCGTCCACTAGTCTAGGATAAGTGACAGAAATCTTGGTCTCGTCCCCTACTACTTCTTCCATGGATACGAGCAGGTCTTGTCCAGCCTTCAATTCGACTTCACCATTCTTTAATGTTCCGGTACGGATTTCCGGCCCCTTCGTATCAAGGAGAATCGCGACCGTCTTCCCTGTTTTTTCTGCTGCTTGCCGGATGTTTAAGATCCGGGCACCGTGCTCGTCAGAATCCCCATGTGAAAAATTCAGTCTTGCAACGTTCATCCCTGCATCAATCAAGGATGTCAATGTTTCTACAGTTTCACTTGCTGGTCCTATTGTACAAACAATCTTGGTATTTCTCATCATGTTCCTCCTTGAAAATCACTCTTTTAAAAATGCACAGGGAGAAGCATAACCCTCCCATCAAAGCATCTCTATATCGACAGCTCTTGAGAGAGCTTGTACATCTCGTTATCGATTTTGTGTGGTTGAGACAGGACCTCATTTATGTCATGCGCAACGATTTGGTTATTTTGAATCCCGACTGCCTTACCAGCTTCTCCGGCGATGAGCATTTGGACCGCTCTTGCTCCTAGTCGGCTAGCTAATACGCGATCAAATGCAGTAGGAGAACCACCACGTTGGATATGGCCTAGAACGGTGACCCTTGTCTCATAATTGGTAGATTCTTTAATTTGGTTGGCAATATCGACACCGCTGCCCACTCCTTCTGCAACGACAATGATACTATGCTTTTTCCCTCGTTCATGGCCACGGCGTAATCGGTCAGTGATCTCTTCCATTTTAAAGTCTTCCTCAGGAATCAGAATTGATTCAGCCCCTCCAGCCAATCCAGACCAAAGGGCGATATCGCCGGCGTTCCTTCCCATTACTTCGATCACATAGGTTCTTTCGTGTGAAGTGGCTGTGTCCCGGATCTTGTCGATTGCATCAATCACCGTATTTAAGGCAGTATCGAATCCGATTGTATAATCAGTTCCAGAAATATCATTATCAATTGTCCCTGGTAAAGTGATTGTCGGGAACCCATGTTCCGTCAGTTTTTGGGCACCTCGATAGGAGCCGTCACCACCGATGACGACCAGTCCATTAATACCGAATTTCTTCAGCTGTTCGACTCCCTTCATTTGTCCCTCGTGTGTTTTGAACTCTTCACATCGGGCTGAATACAACATCGTTCCGCCCCTATGGATGATATCACCTACAGAGCCGAGCTCCATTTTTTCGATATGTCCTTGGATGAGACCTGCATACCCATGATAAATTCCGTATACCTCTATTTCTTGATATATAGCTTCACGTATGACAGCTCTAACAGCTGCATTCATACCTGGGCTGTCTCCCCCACTTGTCAATACTCCAATCCGCTTCATATCTTTCACCTCGACCAATAGTTATGTTTGTGTTCTTAAAATATCATGTTCCAAAATGGAAGACAATAGACAAAATCCAACAGAAAAAGAGGCTGTCCCAAAGAATAGTGTCAGACACTTATGAGACAGCCCTTTCTTTATTTCACACCAATGGAAACGTTTTCAAAGGTGTATTGTCCGATTTTTTTGTATTTTTCATACCTATGCGCTACGAGTTCATCCCTGGTCATCTTCGATAGCTCGTCTAATGATGATTTGAGGACAGTTTCAATAAGAGAGGCTTGCTTCGGAAGATCGCGATGAGCCCCGCCTTCCACCTCTGGTATCATTTGATCGATAATGCCCATATCAAGCAAATCAGGGGCCGTGATTTTCATCGTGTCGGCTGCTCTTTTAGCTTGTGTGGAATCCTTCCACAATAATGCTGCAGCACCCTCAGGTGAAATCACCGAATACCATGAGTTTTCCAGCATGTGAACATGGTTCCCAACACCTATTGCTAGAGCCCCGCCACTAGCACCTTCACCGATGACAATACATATGACAGGCACCGTCAAACCTGCCATTTCCACAAGATTGCGAGCAATCGCTTCACTTTGCCCTCGTTCCTCAGCTGACATACCAGGATAGGCACCCTTTGTATCAAGAAGACATACGATTGGTCTGTTGAATTTCTCTGCCTGTTTCATCAAACGTAAAGCTTTTCTATATCCCTCTGGATGAGGCATACCAAAATTCCTGCGCAGGTTTTCCTTCGTATCCTTACCTCGCTGGTGACCGATCACAGTCACTGGTTTACCATGGAATTTCGCGATTCCGCCAACAATCGCTTCATCATCCCCATAAAGACGGTCGCCATGGAGCTCTAGGAAATCGGTGAAGAGAGTGGTGATATAATCCAAGGTTGTCGGTCTTTCAGGATGACGAGCCAACTGGACACGGTCCCATGGGGTCATGTTGCCGTAAATTTCTTTTTCTACCTTTTCAAGTCGCTCTTCCAACCGTTCAAGTTCGTCACTAAGATCGATTCCTTTATCATCCATAAACTTTTTGAGTTCAGCAATTTTATTGCGTAGCTCCTTAGCAGGACGTTCAAACTCTAAATCTCCTACCATCACTCTTCACCTCCTTCGTGAATATCCAATACAGTCGATAGTGTCGATTTCATTTTCGACCGATGAACCACAGCATCCAACTGGCCGTGCTTCAACAAAAATTCCGCTGTTTGGAAATCCTCCGGCAGTTCTTGCCTTATCGTCTGTTCAATGATCCGGCGCCCAGCAAACCCGATCAATGCTTGCGGTTCAGCAAAATTATAATCTCCTATCGAAGCAAAACTTGCTGAAACTCCCCCTGTTGTAGGATGAGTCATCACAGAAATAAACAACAAACCTTCTTCATGGTGACGTTTCAATGCAACACTTGTTTTTGCCATTTGCATCAGACTGAGAACACCTTCTTGCATTCTAGCTCCGCCAGATGCAGTAAAAATGATGAAGGGCTTTCGTTCTTCCGTTGCAACTTCTATTGCCCGCGTAATTTTTTCACCGACAACAGAACCCATGCTTCCCATTCTGAAGTGTGCGTCCATCACGGCGATAACGATCGAGTGCCCACCAATATCGCCACTTCCAGTCACAACAGCTTCATTGATTCCTGTCTTTTTTCGATCTTTCTCTATTGTTTCCAGGTAATTTGGAAAGTGCAGGGGGTTTTCAGTCTGCATTCCTTTGTTGGTTTCGTTAAACGTACCCTGATCAATGATAAGGTTGATGCGCTCTTGTGCAGTCATGCGGAAATGGTGATCACAAGAAATGCACACTTTATTAGCCTTATTCAGTTCCTTTGTGGTCATGATTGACTTACATACCGGGCATTTGGTCATCAATCCTTCAGGAACATCCTGCTTAACTCGATCAGAAGGTATCGTCGCATATTTTCTTTTCTTGGCAAACAAGTCTTTTAACAAGTTGTTGCACCTCCATAAATCACTAAATAAAAAGCACAAGCGCCACGCTCAGGGTCAACAAAACATGGACTGTCCGTTGAAGAGCAAGCTGAAGCGAACGAGTTGATGATGGCGCTGGAGCCAAGTATATTCCTAATCTGTTTATTGCTGATACCTATGTATGGAAGACAACTGATTTTCTTCCATTCCTGATTGGATCAACGATGTTATATATTTGTAATCGGATAATTCATAAGTATATTCTTTCTTAGGACTTGTATCGTCATATTCATTCAATTCAATCCACAGTCTGTATAATAAAAAGTTCTGTGCAGCGTTAAAGATGACTTTGAAAAAATCCCATTCCAAAGCAGAAGATATTTTATCGGTACTGGACTTTTCCATCCGAGAAAGCAAATTCTTCAATTTTGAAACCTGTTCCTCTGTTCTTCTCTCAGAAGCAAGCATGATGGCGTTCTTCTCTATGAGGTTTCTTGTTTCCGCCAGCTCCTTTTTTGCTGTGGTATCGTTCAGGATAAAAGAAGCAAGTACCTTAACAAGGCGATGCTTCTTCAGTTCCTTTATAAATGTTCCCTCGCCTCTCCGTGTTTCGATCAACCCTAACAATTCCAAAGCCCTCAACGCTTCGCGAACTGAGGATCTGCCAACATTCAACCTTTCTGACAGTTCCCTTTCAGAAGGAAGCTTGTCTCCTGGCTGAAGTTGATCCTCCAACATGATTGTCTTCAGCTTGTTTAAAATTTCTACAAACACCTTTTCACGAGGTTTGGTTGTCATTTATACGCCACCCACTTTTTCAGAAGCTTTATTATTCTTCATCGATAAGAGCAAGTCGGCGGGTTTTTTCTGCAATCTCCTCAGGATTGACTTCGATTCTGGCAACGCCAGTTTCCATCGCGGCTTTTGCGACAGATGCCGCCACCGCTGGAGCAACCCGAGGGTCGAAAGGTGCAGGTATGACATAATCGTCTGAAAGTTCGGTCGGTTGGATCAGGTTGGCGATTGCATAAACAGCTGCAATCTTCATTTCTTCGTTTATGTGGGTAGCACGTGTATCAAGTGCCCCACGGAATATCCCCGGGAATGCAAGTACGTTATTGACTTGATTCGCGAAATCTGAACGCCCTGTCCCGATCACTTGAGCACCAGCTGCCTTTGCATCATCAGGCATAATTTCAGGGACCGGGTTCGCCATTGCAAAGATGATCGGATCTTCGTTCATGCTTTTTACCATATCAGGTGTCAATGCACCTTCTACAGAAACCCCGATGAAAACATCCATTCCTTTTACTGCCTCTTCTAACGATCCTTCTATTTGTTGCCGGTTCGTAAAGTGTGCAACTTCTGCTTTTACTCGATTCATTCCATAAGGGCGGCCTTCATAAATCGCCCCCTTCGAATCGCACATGATGATGTCTTTTACACCAAATCTGTTTAAAAGTTTGATGATGGCAATTCCGGCAGAACCCGCACCATTTACAACAACTTTGATTGAAGACATCGTCTTACGTGTCAATTTGAGCGCATTGACCAACCCAGCAACAGTCACGATTGCTGTTCCGTGTTGATCGTCATGGAAAATTGGAATGTTCGTTTCTTTCTTCAAGCGCTCTTCAATGATGAAACAGTTTGGAGCGGCGATATCTTCCAGATTGACCCCGCCAAAAGTCGGTTCCAGCAATTTGACTGTTTGGACAATCTGATCTACATCACTTGTATTCAGACAGATTGGAAAGGCATCTACACCAGCGAAGCTTTTGAAAAGGACCGCTTTCCCTTCCATGACAGGGAGTGCCGCCTCAGGGCCGATATTTCCCAGTCCAAGCACTGCTGTACCATCTGAAACCACAGCTACAGTATTCCCTTTCATCGTATATTCATAGACTCTGTTCTTATCTTCATAAATATCCTTACAGGGTTCTGCGACTCCAGGAGAATAAGCAAGACTGAGGTCAGTCGCATTTCTCACGGGTACTTTTGCTTTGGATTCTAGTTTACCTTGATTGATTCTGTGCATGTGCAATGCTTCTTCTCGAGAAACAGACATAAGTTCATCTCCCTTATCCTTTTAATATATAGGCTTTGTCATATAACGGGTTGATTCCAAGACTTAAACTAAGTCAAATGGAATATAAAATATTATTGAAATAACCTGATGATTTATTGACACTGCCTGATTATAATCTCTGTCTGTAGTACAAATTGATAAAACCGAGGTGGTCTGACCACCTTTTGACCTATTCATTATAACAAACCTCGTCAAACTGTAAAGAAATTGTGGTTTATTTTAAAACCACATTTTCCGTTCCGAGTAATGATTCAAACTTTACAATACATTCCTGAGTAGGGTCAATACAAAACTCGTTTGATAATTTTACAGTTTTTCTTTTTTGCTCATAATATATAATTACATCAGTGTTACCTGGATATTGCAGGACGATCATCTTAATATGATGCAAAACCCCACTTTCCTGCTGGGATGGCTCCACCTTGAGGAATAGACTTCTATTCTGCTTTTCTCCTGGATTCGGGAGCATTTGTATGTCAGCTGCTTTTTCGATGATGACCTTCAGGCCTTCAGAATTTTCCACCTTTCCTTCAACAAACAGGAATCTTCCCTCCTGATACAGATCAGGATTTTTCTGATACGCCTTCGGAAAGACGATCCCCTCAATTTCACCTGTTTCATCACTTAGTTGGACAAATGCCATCCAATCTCCTTTTTTCGTTTTAATAAGCTTAGCTTTTGTGACCATGACACCCAATCGGATGTGTTGTCCATCATTATCAATCTCTCCAATTTGTTTGCGGTTATAAACATCAAGAAGTGAATTAAATTCCTCTAAAGGATGTCCTGTCAAATAAAAGCCGAGGACTTCATACTCGAACTGAAGATTTTCTTTGTCTTGAAAAGGCGGTACATCTTCCATGACTGGCTTATCTGAATGATCATCATCCTCGAACAAGTCAATTTGACCTTCCTCTTCAGCCTTTTGAATTTTAGACCCAAAATCGATCGCCATATCTAAATTAGCCAAAAGCTGGGCTCGGTTGTTTGAAAATTCATCTAAGCAACCTGCGAGTATTAACGATTCCAACGATCGTTTATTCAACGTTTTGAGGGATACTCGCCTGCACAAGTCGAAAACATCCTGATAGGGCCCCTTTCTTCGCTCTTTTAAAATAGCCTCGATTGCACGTAACCCTACATTCTTGATGACAAGGAACCCATTCCGTAAGCCTCCATTTTCGACTGTAAATCCAGCGTCACTTGAATTGATGGAGGGTGGTAACACTTTAATCCCTTTTTGACGGGCTTCGCTTAGATATGCTGCTGTCTTTCCTTGGTTTCCTACCGTACTGCTTAGAAGTTCAGCTAGGAAATAGAGTGGAAAGTTCGCTTTCAAGTAAGCTAGTTGATAAGCGATTACACTATAAGCTACAGCATGGGAACGATTGAATCCATAATTGGCGAACCGGACGATCAGATCATAAATGTCATTTGCTGAATCGGCATCATAGCCTTTACGAATAGCCCCATCCACAAAGAATTTCCTCTGTTCATGGAGAACATCTGCTTTTTTCTTACTTACAGCTCGCCTCAACAAATCGGCTTCTCCCAGGGAGAAGCCCGCCATGGCTGAAGCGATCTGCATGATCTGTTCTTGATAGACGATGACACCATAAGTCTTGTTCAATATCGGCTCTAAAGCAGGATGTGGATAGTTTACTTGAGTGTTCTTGTTTTTCCGCTCAATGTAGGTTGGAATGTTTTCCATCGGGCCAGGTCGATATAGGGCATTTACTGCAACAATATCCTCAAATTCAGTAGGTTTCAGCTTCCGTAGAACCTTTCTCATCCCATCTGATTCTAGTTGGAATATCCCGGTCGTATCCCCTTGGCTTAACAGTTGATAGGTTTTATCATCATCAAATTCCAATTCATTCAGGAAGATTTCTTCCCCGGTATTCTTCTTTATTGAAGCTGTTATATTTTCTAGCAACGTCAAATTTCGAAGACCTAAAAAATCCATTTTGAGAAGCCCGATCTCCTCTAATCCATCCATCGTATATTGAGTAAGATCCAGGAATTCACTTCCTGATTGAGTAGGTACGACTTCATGAAGAGGATCCCTGCTGATGATGATACCCGCTGCATGAGTTGAAGAGTGCCGTGGCAGTCCTTCAATCGTTTTTGATATATTCCATAAAGTCTGGGCCTCTTGTGATTGTTCTATTGTCTTTTTAAGTAACGGAGACTCAGTGATCGCCTTTTCCAATGTAATTCCTGGCCGTGAAGGAATCTGCTTTGCCACTTTATCCACCAAACGGTTATCAAGGTTCAAAACACGGCCGACGTCCCTTACAGCCGCCTTTGCTGCCAATGTTCCAAACGTAATGATTTGAGCAACCCGATCTTTCCCATATTTATTCGAAACATACTCAATGACTGCGTCTCTCCTTGTATCGGGAAAATCAATGTCAATATCAGGCATTGTTATCCTCTCAGGGTTTAAGAACCGCTCGAAAAGCAATTCTTTTTCGATAGGATCCACTTGAGTGATATATAACACGTACGCAACGAGTGAACCTGCTGCTGAACCCCGTCCAGGACCTGTCATTATCCTGTTTTCACGGGCATATTTCATAAAATCCCAGACAATCAAGAAATAATCATTGAAACCCATTTCCTCAATGATCTTCAACTCGTAATCCAGACGTTCGACTACCTTATTAGACGGTTTACCATACCTTTCTTGTACGCCTTTTTCACACAGCCTTCTTAAAAATGTACCACTACTCTCTTCAGGTGGTAAAGGATATTGTGGTAGGATTGGATTGCCGAATTCTAATTCAACATTGCACTTTCCTGCAATTTCTCTTGTATTTTGAATCGCTTCAGGAATATGGGCGAAATGGCTCTCCATTTCTGTGCCTGATTTGAAATAATACCTATCTGTCGGGTAACGTTCATGATCTCCATCGTTCAATTTAGTACCAAGCTTTATCGCTCTTAACGCCTCAAAAGCGTTTGCGTCGCCTTTATCTATGTAATGGATATCATTTGTCGCCACAATTTGAACATCGGTTTGTTTGGATAATTGGGCGATATTCAGGTTGAGTTCTTTCTCCCTTCCGATACCGTGATCCTCTATTCCCAAATAAAAATCCTTCCCGAACGACTGCTTCATTTTCCTACATATCTGTTCAGCAATCTGCCTGTCAGTCTGAAGAAAACGCTGAATGATTCCATTCAAACCTGTGGAAATGACGAGAAGACCTTCCTTGAACTTGTGGATATCCGACAGACGAAGAGCTGGTTGCTGTTTACCTTCATAGGTCTGGAGCATGGAACTTAGTTTGATCAATTGACGGTAACCCATTTTATCCTTAGCGTATAAAAGAATCTTTGCGGGTGATGAATCTGTGTCCGAAGTGAATTGAAGGTCAGTTTCGAGGCCAAGGATCGGTTTAATACCTTTCTCAACACAAGACGTATAGAACGGGAGTATGCCATACATGACATTACGATCGGTAAGCGCTAATGCACGCATTCCATCTTCTCTGGCACGCTCGGTTAGCCGATCGATCCTGCAAGCACTTTCTAACAATGAATACTCACTATGTACGTGTAAATGAACAAATCCCACTTGAATCACTCCCTTCCTTTTATCCTAGTTTCATTATATACAAGACTGCAACAACATGAAATCAAGCATACTTATCCGTAGTTGTCCATACTTATAAACTGAGAGCGTTTATCAGATTCTCATGTAAAGGCGGGGTCTGTTTTGGTCAGAGAATTTGTTTCAACCACGATAATCTATTTCTCTATTGCCTTTGGAATCATACTGGGAGGCTGTTTAGTTGGGGCGATCGGGATGATGCTGACTGGAAAGCCCCCATTCCTTTCCATGTCTCAATTATCCAGAAGTTTAAAGATCTGGGCGATTGTCGCAGCAATCGGTGGAACGTTTGACACCATCGATAATTTTGAAAGAGGGTTTGAAAGCGGGTCATTGATGGAAGTCTTCAAACAGATCCTTTACATCGTATCTGCTCTACTCGGTGCAAATGCAGGTGGGGCGATCATCCAATGGATTACCCAGGAGGATTAGAAGATGCGGATCCCTCCCCTTTATCGTCGTAAAGGTTACCAACGTTTTTTTGCCGGTATTGTCATTGGCTTCATATGCGGATGGTCTTTTTATCTAATGAGTTTCGGAAGTTTACAGGATTTCTACATGACAGAGATCGATCGAAGAGACGAGGAGATCAAAGACTTGAATGAGAAATTCAAACATTTCAGAGAAGATTATGAAGAAAAAAATAAAGAAAATGAAAAGAAGCTGCGTATTCAAGACATTAAAGTCAGTTTTTTGAACCGAGAACAAGTCGGATTGAAAGGGCTCCCATTGATTGAACTAGAAAATAGCGTGAAATCACAATTACATGACGTCCTGACAAAAGACATCGAATCAGTTGGCCAAAACTCAAATTTATTGATCCGCACGCTTGAAAACAAAAACTTCTTGATTGGGAAAGAAACATATAATGTAAAGGTTTATCAGATGCATCTTTATACAACATTGCGACTATATTTAAAAGTAGAACGTGCTAACTAGGCTTGTTTTTTTACAATTGTGAGACATTTGGGTTCCATCATTAGCAAAGTACATGCAAATCGAATACAATATAAATAGGAAAAAACATGTAAGGGGGATTGTGAATGATCATCAATCGAAAAGAAATGGCGAGGGCGAAAGTCGAAAAGCTGAAAAACGGTTACTCAGCGTTCGCTGAAACAAAAGAGGTCGCAGAACTGATTAAGAAGCAAGCTGCCGAACTGAACATCGAATTTGTAGAGGACGTGACAGAAATTGGATCCTGGTTCATCCCAGCCAAACGATAATTTACTGAAAACCTAGCCCCAGCCTTTTCACAAAAAGGGATGGGGCTATTATTTTCGCTGAAATCATTGGTGGGCACTGCATGCTTCCACAAGATCCTGAATGATCTGCTCAGTTTCCTCCATGGTATATACTGTGGCACCAGATGCCATCGGGTGTCCTCCGCCATTGTATTTTGCTGCGATCGTATTGACAATCGGCCCTTTAGAGCGGAGTCGCACACGAATCTGATCAGGTTCTTCTACAAAGAAAACCCACGACAAAAGGCCTTCAACATTGGAAAAGGAATTGACAAGCAAGGAAGATTCATTTGGGGTCGTATTGAATTTCTCCATTACTTCTTTCGTTAAATAAATATAACCTACACCTGGCTCGATGTATTTGAAATTAGTCAATACATAACCATTTAACCGGGCTAAATTCAATTTTACTTTATATATTTCATCATAGACATTCGAGATATCGAAATCGTAATTCCGTAATTCCCCAGCAAATTTCATCGTCTTCTCTGTCGTATTCGGAAACAAGAAACGTCCTGTGTCTCCTACAATCCCTGCATAAAGGAGTCCAGCCCCTTTATCAGATAACTTGAAACGATGCTTTTCTTTCCCGTATAAAAAGAACTCATAAATCATTTCACTGACACTGCTTGCTTCTGTATCAACCCAAATCAAATCTCCGTAGCGGTCTTCATTTGGGTGGTGATCGATTTTTATAAGAAAGTCTCCTGATGAGTAGCGGCCGTCACTGATTCGAGCTTGGTTCGCTGTATCACAAATAATAACAAGGGCATCCTCATATACCTCGTCCGAAATCTGATCCATTTCAATCAAGAATTTCAGGGATGCTTCTTCCTCCCCGACCACATGGATCGTTTTTTCCGGAAAGCTTGCTTTTAAGATTTCAGACAGACCTCCTTGTGAACCGAGCGCATCCGGATCAGGACGTACATGCCGGTGAATGATGATTTTTTCATATTCTTTGATCTTCTGTATAATTTGTTCTTTCATTCTGGACTCCTTTAACTGTAACCTAATGTTCACTTTAGAATCGTACAATCTATGGAATTTTTATACGTTTTTCTATACAATGGAACTCGAAGAATCAATAACATTGGAGGATTGTCATGCCTGTTTTCATCATTATCATCGTATTGTCAATAAGCCTTTATATATTCTATAAAGTCAAAGAATTTCGTGTGAAAGCTCCTTATGAGAAGAGATGGACGAAATCCAAAGCTAATATAGCGCTAGGTGTTTTCATTGGAGTGTTCGGGCTTAATCGTTTGTTCATCAATGAATCTACATATGATTTGGTCATAGGCAGCGTATTTTTGGTTTTAGGTTTGATCAACGTTTATATGGGTTATAAGGCGTATAAATATTTCCTTCCGCTTGCTGTTGAGGAGAATCAACGATCTGAGTCTTAGATTATTGCCCCCCTACGGGATCTAAACTATTCAAAATAGCTTACATGTAAAAACATGATGCCTCTTTTTGAATTGAGATCCCGTTTCGTTTTGCTAAAAACCATATCAGTTTTTTAGGGAGCAAAGATGGTTACTCTCATCGCAGTTTTTTTCGCGTATTATAAAGTTGATTTGGCACTGGTATAAGCGGATTTTTTGATTTATAACCCGTTTTTGCGTTTTATAAGCCGAATTCAACTTTTATAAGCCATTGCCATAGAATTATGTGCCAAGTTCCCTTCTTTTCTAATCAGAGGTGGCGTTCGATGAGTTGTGCCATCATCAGCGCCTTGCCGACGATGTCCCCCTCATGGTAGATTTCAACATCTACTTTCCCATACCGTCTGCTTAGTTCAAGAATTTTGGGGCGGATAATAATTTTACTATCGATTTGCACGGGTTTTAAAAAGTATAGGGTGATATTTTCAACGACCAGGTCACCCTTTTTCCGCTTCCGCAACGCTCTGCTTCCAACCTCAGATACCATAGTCGTCATTACACCGTAAGAGAGAGTCCCCAAATAACTCGTCATCTGTGGAGTGACTTCACAGGTGAAGAATACATCCTGTTCGTTTTCATTATCTTGGACATGGCTTGTTATCAGATCATCGAAGGTTTCACCGACCTGTGGCTGTTTTTGGATCATTTGTAGAGCCTTTAACACATCTTGTCTGCTGATGATCCCCTGCAGTGTTTGATGTGAATCGATGACAGGTAAAAGCTCAATACCCTCCCAAATCATCATATGAGCTGCGTTGGCAACCGATGTCGTACTACTGACAGTGATTGGATTTTTGGTCATCACTTTCTCGATCGTCAATTCGTTGTCCTTCCCTATGATGTCTTTGGAAGTGACGACCCCTACAATGCGCTTTTTTTTGTCCACAACAGGATAACGGCTGTGATTGGTCTCCTTGTTCAACTCGTACCATTTAGAGACCTTCTCTTCGTTCACCAGATAATTCGTTTGTTCGATTGGGATCGTAATGTCACTGACAAGGACGATTTCCTTTTTGATCAGCTGGTCATAAATGGCCCGGTTGATCATTGCAGCCACGGTAAATGTATCATAACTCGTCGAAATGACTGGAAGCTCTAATTCGTCTGCCAGCTTCGTCACCGTCTCATCGGTATCAAAGCCACCTGTTATAAGGACCGCCGCCCCTGCTTTTAATCCAAGTGCATGTGCTTTTGTCCTGTTTCCAACGATCAATAAGCTATCCGGGTCCACATAGCGCATCATCGCCTCAAGCTTCATAGCACCAATGACGAACTTGTTGAGAGTCTTATGCAGTCCTTTTTTTCCACCAAGGACTTGTCCATCAACAATATTGACAACCTCTGCAAATGTAAGTTTCTCGATGTTATCTTTACGTTTCTTTTCGATACGGATCGTCCCTACACGCTCAATCGTGCTGACCGACCCTTGGTTTTCTGCATCTTTTATAGCTCTATAGGCAGTACCCTCACTAACGGAAAGAGCTTTTGCAATTTGTCTGACAGATATTTTACTTCCAATTTCCAATGTTTCGATATACGCTAATATTTGTTCATGTTTTGTAGTCATCTTTTCACCAAGCTTTCTAAAAACCGATCTACCAAATTGCTAAGTCTTTCCTATTATACTAAGGGTGACCCATTACATCAATGTTGTCTGACTCTCTTTCGTTCTTTTGTTGAACGTTTAAAAGATGTGCTTTCAGTGGATTGTTGTGGATATCTTTTGTAAAGCAACGCTGAAAAATTCCCACCGATCACAAGTAACGCAAAAAATAACCAGATAGCTGAAAACCACCCACCTGATCCTGTACCGATTTCAGGTAGATAGGGAACAGCAAAGTATACAAGTGCCAGGGCAGCTAGCAAGGATAAAATCAGTCTGTTTTTCATTAAGTCATTCTCCTTTCCATTTGCATAGGGGATGTCCCTTTTTATCAAATGTATGCAAATACCCTCTTGGAAAGAAGAATGAGCTCGTTAAAGTTCGATGGATTCTCCAGATTTCAATGCTCGTCCTTTTTTGCCTTCCAGCTCATTTACAAATACTTCAGGATCCTGTTCAATTACTGGGAACGTATTGTAATGGATCGGTACGACATAATTTGCTTTCAACCAGCTTGCAGCGACCGAAGCATCTTCAGGTCCCATCGTAAAGTTATCACCGATTGGTAAGAAAGCGAGATTGATATAGTTCTGGTCACCAATCAATTTCATATCGGAAAACAATGCTGTATCACCTGCATGGTATACTGTTTTGTCCTCAGCTGTGAATAGGATCCCTGCTGGCATTCCTGTGTAAACGACAGTACCATCCTCTTCCGCATAGCTCGAACCATGGAAAGCCTGGGTCAACTTCACTTTTCCGAAATCAAACTGGTATGCCCCACCGATATGCATCGCATGGGTCTCCACACCTTTAGAACCTAGGTAATTTGCTAATTCAAATGGCGCTACGACCAAAGCATCGTTCCTTTTCGCAATATCGACGGTATCTCCCACATGGTCGTTATGACCATGGGTAAGTAAAATCACATCTGCTTTTACATCATCTGCTTTAATGTGACATTGTTCATTTCCTGTGATGAAGGGATCAATCCAAATTGATTTTCCATTTGTTTCGATAGCGACTACTGAGTGGCCATAATACGTTACTTTCATTCAAGATCTCTCCTCTTTCAAATTAGTTTCTGTGTAATTCCTTCTCCTAAAGTATTTCCGTTTCCTTCTGGCAGTAGAAACAAGACACAAGATACAATACCATCCTTGTACCCGTTTCACCCTTCATTCTACACATGAGGCTGGAAATTAAAAAATGATTTGGATTGAATCAAGAAAAGCGCAATCGCCCTGGTCAGCCACGTAGGAGGCTCGAACCAAACAAAGTTCGGTTCTGCGTGGGTAAACCCTTCGACCTAAATCAATGTGTCGCCGCCGTAGGAGGAAGGCTGAGCCTTAGTTGCACCTATTCTGGTACGCCGGTTAGCTACATCGCTAAAAAGTTATACTTTCTTAATGTGAAAAAAAGAGACTAGCCACCTGCAGGCCAGTCTCCATGTTCATTAAACATTCATATTTTATTTGAGAGCATCTCTTTTACATCATTGTACTCTAAACCATGTGCCTCAGAAACTGCTTCATAAGTCACGTATCCATCAAGTGTGTTGATACCTTTAAGGAGAGCATCATTATTACTGCAAGCTTTGACGTAACCTTTATTGGCAATTTCCACAGCATAAGGGACGGTGACATTTGTCAAAGCAATCGTAGAGGTACGTGGAACCGCACCCGGCATGTTTGCCACAGCATAATGGACTACTCCGTGTTTTTCATACGTTGGGTTATCATGGGTTGTAATTCGATCGGTCGTTTCAAAAATTCCTCCCTGGTCGATTGCAACATCAACGAGGACAGATCCTATTCTCATTTTCTGGATCATTTCCTCAGTGACAAGCTTAGGCGCTTTTGCCCCAGGAATCAGTACAGCACCGATTACAAGGTCAGAATCTACTACTGCTTCGGCAATATTCAGTGGATTGGACATTAACGTATTGATATCAGAACCGAAAATATCATCCAACTGGCGGAGCCTCTCTGGATTCAAGTCGATAACCGTCACACTTGCACCTAAACCGACAGCGATTTTTGCTGCATTTGTACCTGCTACACCACCGCCGATGACCGTAACTTTGCCTCTACGTACTCCAGGAACGCCTCCGAGCAGGATTCCCCTTCCACCATGAGGTTTTTCAAGGAATGATGCACCGATTTGTGTCGCCATTCTACCTGCTACCTCACTCATAGGTGTCAACAATGGAAGGCTGCGATTAGGAAGCTGCACTGTTTCGTAAGCAATACCAACAACTTTATTTTCGATCAGCGCTTTTGTCAATTCTGCTTCTGCCGCCAAATGTAAATATGTAAACAAAATTAGTCCTTCGCGGAAATATTGGTATTCTTCCTGTAAAGGTTCTTTAACCTTCATGACCATTTCCATGCTCCAAGCTTCTGCTGCAGAATCCACGATCTCCGCGCCAGCTTCTTGGTATTGTTCATTCGTAAACCCTGATCCAAGACCAGCATCTCTTTCAATAAAAACCTCATGTCCTGATACTTTCAGATTAACTACGCCAGCGGGCGTCATTGCGATGCGATTTTCATTATTTTTAATTTCTCTAGGTACACCAATACGCATTTTTACAACCTCCTAAATCAACAAATCTTCAATAACTACTGTGTCCTCGATCCAGTCCAAATTGACTGCCATTTAAAGATAACACCAATTGACAAAAAGAAAAAGGGAAAAATCGTGGTGTACACTGAAATGAGCGTATTCTTCACACCTTTTCCATACGTTGCCATCATAACATAAAACACAAAAGTAGCCTATAATCATAAGGTTGGTTTTATCGAATCATTTTATTTATTTTTTTTGCTTTGTTGAATCGTAATGTTGATTTGTCCAACAAATTCGGGAACTTTTAAAGACCCCTTCTTTTCAGATGCTCAGAAGAGGTCTTCACTGGACCTTATCTCAATTGATTTTCGCTTCCATCCTCTTCGTGAGGTGTATCAATATGATTCGGCCCTACTTGACCTACAACACCGCTTTGATAAGACTGCATGATTTGATCTTGAACTTCCATTTCACCTTCTTTTTCAAATCGATATTTTCTGTTTTTGTCAGGTTTTTTCTCCATGATCTGCGCCTCCTCTCCTATGGTTTCATTTTTAGTATGTGGAATAGACCACCTCGTTATTTGAACCAATAAGAGCCAAAGTCACGTCATATGGATAGCAGAAATCCCCCATTTTATGTACAATGTGTGTGAGTAGGGGGAATGGATCGATGACCTATACATTTACAAATGATGGGCGCTTAGGGATTAAGCTTCCGTTATTAGAGCAATCATGGAATAACTATACAAAAGAAACTCAGGAATCGATATTAGCAGAATGGGAAACGATTCGAGGAAAAATTCCAGATCGGATCAAGTATTTAGAAAATGAAATCAACGACAGGCAAAGCCAACTCTATCAAGAAGAAGACTTCGAACGTTCATGTGAGTTAAATTCGGAAATCTCTGAGTTAGCCTCTATTATCAATGATTTGTGGATCTGGTACAGGACTAACAATCACATTACCAGCAAAGGCCATTATTGATGTTTGTTAAAAACTCATCGAAAATGAGTTTTTTTCTTTTGGGTAAAAATAAAAGACGACTCAATGAGCCATCTTCTCTTACAAATCTTTTTTGATTTCTCGTATGACATGATTGATTTCTGGGAGGATCAATTTATTCATGGCTAGCTTTACCGCACCGGTCGATCCTGGTACCGAAAAAACCGCTGTATCGTTATAGACACCAGCAATAGCTCTGCTAAGTATTGCGGCTGGACCGATATCCTCTGTATAACTCAACATCCTGAAAAGCTCTCCAAACCCTGGAATCTCCTTATCCAATAACTCCGATACTACTTCTACAGAAACATCCCGCTTAGCAATGCCTGTCCCTCCATTCATGATGATCGCGTCCGTTCCTGAATCACTTGCCCCGCTCCTTAATATCTCATGAAGAACCATCGACTCATCTTTTACGATTTTATATGAAGAGATCTTATGACCGTTATCCTCAAGTGCACCTAAAATATACTTTCCGCTCTTGTCCGTTTCCTCTGATCGTGTATCACTGACTGTAATGACCATGACACGAACATAGTCTGGAGCTTCCTGTTTGTGTTCTTCTACACTCATCATATATCCTCCTTAGTTATGCTTTTCTAATAGCCAACGTTTCTGATAGAACTGGTTTGCAAAATCAGTAATCTGTCTTGAAAGTTGATAATTAGCTGTTGCTCCATATACCATCCCCATCAATGGAATCCCTTGGATCAGACGTTTTCGCAGCATGAAAAGAACCATTCCTTTAACGACAAGACCTACCAGGTGCCGCATCCATTGACTGTCGGCGACCAGCTCATCTGATTCAAATAAGTATGGATTGATATCCTGTTCCAAAACCTCGCTCATCAACTGTTCCCATCCTTCAAGCTGATGCTGCTTCGGCAATGTAGCCGCATGAAATAATTTTAGAGACAACATGGTTTCATAAGGTTGGTTGATCGAATATCCGTATGAAAGGGCAAGTACTTGGATCGACCTCAAGTGGGCAGCAATGCTTGCAGGGATATCAATGCCTAGAAACAAAATCCCTCCTGCGCCTGATAAACCGCCTTGCGCAAAAGAAAGGAGTCTATGTTTCGCTACTTGATGTTGTGCTATGTATCTAAGCTGTTCAATCCGGCAATCCTGCACATCTTCCCATACCTCTACATCTTTGTTCATTGATTGAGCTGACAGCAGCACTCGCTGCTTTGTATCTTGTTGGAATTGTGAATTTAAAATGATCGAATGCAGATGAAAAAGCAGGTTGTCGATCGTTTGAAGTGCTTTTTCCCTAATCTTTGGAGAAATCCTGTTGAAGACATCCTCGAATGTTTTTTCATACGCTCTATTGAAGTCAGTCGGAACATAGGTAAAATATTCTTGCTCCCATTTTTCAATGGAAGACCATACTTGCTTTTCATTTTGAGACCATTCCATATGTACACCTCCAAGAAGCACTTTTCATTCATTATACCAAAACTGACACAATTAAAATAATGAGCATAAAAAGAACTCCACCAGAAAAATTGGTGAAGTTCTGTCCTTGATTTTTTACTGAGCTAACCGCACTGTGTCTCTTGCAATCATCACTTCTTCGTTCGTAGGGATGATCAACACTTTTACTGGAGAATGCGGATAATTCAAGAATACTTCTTTTCCACGAACCTTGTTCAAAGCCGGGTCCCAATAGACACCCATGAATTCAAGGCCACGAAGGACCCGTTCACGGATGACATCACTATTTTCCCCGATACCCGCTGTGAAAATGATCGCATCGATGCCGTGCATTTTTGATGCATAGGAGCCGATGTATTTATGGATTCTTCCTCCGAATACTTCTAGTGCTAACTCGGCTCTTTCATTCCCTGCTTCAGCTTGTTGTTCGATATCACGCAGGTCACTGGAAAAACCAGAAACACCAAGGAGCCCACTTTCCTTATTCAAAACGTTCATCACTTCTTCAGCGGTTTTCCCTGTTTTCTCCATGATATACGGGATAAGCGCAGGGTCGATGTTCCCTGAACGAGTTCCCATCGTAACTCCAGCAAGCGGCGTAAAGCCCATGGATGTATCAATGGATTTTCCCCCTTCAATCGCCGCGATACTCGCACCGTTCCCAAGATGGCAAGAAATCAGTCGTAACTGTTCAATCGGTCTTCCTAATAAATCAGCACAACGCTGGGACACATATTTATGGCTTGTCCCATGGAATCCATACTTCCGGATACCATATTCTTTGTAGTAATCATAGGGAAGGCTGTATAAATAAGATTGCTCTGGCATCGTTTGATGGAATGCTGTGTCAAACACGGCTACGGCAGGAACATCCGGCAGGATTTCTTTGAAAGCCCGGATTCCGATGATGTTGGCAGGATTATGAAGGGGTGCAAGATCGGATACCTCTTCAATCTCTTTAATGATATCTTCATCTATTAGGACCGCATCGTTGAATTTTTCACCACCGTGTACAACACGATGTCCGATCCCTTCGATTTCATCATAAGACTCGATAATATGGTGAGACGTGAGTTTATCCAACAGCATCTTCACTGCAACAGCATGGTTTTCGATGTCTGTCACTTCTTTTACTTTTTCTCCATTCACTTCAATTATAAAAACACTCTCCGGAATCCCGATGCGTTCCACCAGGCCTTTTGTGATGACCTCTTCCTCCGGCATCTTCAATAATTGAAATTTCAGCGATGAACTTCCCGCATTAATGGCGAGCACCTTTCGCATATATCTACAACTCCTTCGTTGTTCAAGTTCATTTACCCCAAAACCAATTACCATTAAACCACCGGTCCAGGGTTCCTGCAAGGAAGGAAAGCGCTTTCCGTCAATATTTGTTATTTTCAGATTTGAATCCGATTTCATTCAGCTCTTCTGGAAATTCCTTTGTAAGTTTAAGTTAACCAGTAAACGAAGTCTTAAACCAAGCATCGATTTTCCCCATGATAGATTGCAAAGCCCTGGGATCTGAAAAACTCGGAAGCTCTGCCATCAATGCTTCCTTAGGGGCTGTCACCTCTTCACCTTTTTTCTGTATGAAAAAGATGCTTTTCGCCTGCTCTTCCTTTTTGAACATCGTCAATGGCAACTGGAGAAGACCGTGGATGACTGCTTCCTCCTTAAGGTACTTATTCAGTTTCTGTGCTTCATCACCGGCAAAAAGGAAGTTCGGAATCAAGAAGAAGAGAAACCCGCCTTCCTTCGTGTGGTTGAGTGCCTGTTCAATCATCAAAAAGTGCGAAAACGAATGGCCTGAATCTGCCTTCAATCGGTATTTTGCAGCCATATCATCATTCGGATAATAACCGACGGGCAGATCTGTGATCACAAGGTCGACCGGATCGATCATCAATGATTGTAAGCTGTCCTGATGATAAAGCTGGATATCATGCTCCTGCGCATTCATATTGACATACGCTAGCTTGATCAATGTTTCATCAACTTCCAAACCATAACTGAAGACTTTCTTTTTCGTCTGGTTGAGAACTGCTGAAACAAGATTTCCTGTCCCTATCGCAGGATCCAAGAGGGTGATCCGTTCTTTTTTACTCGTCGTCTTTTCAACAAGATAGCCGATGAATAACGCTACTGCATCAGGCGTCATCGCATGCTGGGACTGGACCCCATCCTGCATTCCCTTTAGGATCGCTAACTGATATCCTTTCCGGATTTCTTCCTTGGATAATTCATCTAACGAAAGTGATTCATATTTATAAATGAGATCATTCTTCGTCTGTTCATCATACTTGTCCTGTATACCACCCTGTACGAGGTTTTCTCCTGTCATGATCAGAGCGTCCAGATAGGAAACCTGTTCCTTCTCAGAAATAATAGTAGCCGTTTCATGTAATAATCTATAGAATGATTCAACGTTCTTAAAATCAGCCATGGCATAATTCCTCCTAACATACACTAGTCCTATTGTAACAAATCCATGTAAAATCACCGAATCAAAGTACCTTAGATTTGAAGTTACTGGGGAGATGTTGCTTATGGTGTCAAGGTATTCTGTTCACTTCTCAGGATAATTTGTCACTTCTTAGGATAGTCACATCAATCCTTCCAAAATAAAAAAGGGTTAACCTTTTAGTGAGATAAGACACGTTTCAGTGTATGTCCAACCTTCTGTGGTTAACCCCTTCCTATTGAACTGTCTGCTGCAGAGGATTACTGGGCAGACTTAGCTGCTTCAATCGCTGCCTCATAATCCGGATGATTTGTTGCTTCGTTAACATACTCTACATATGTAACTTTATCGTTGCTATCTACAACGAAAACGGAGCGAGTCAAAAGACGCAGCTCTTCAATTGCTACACCATATGCTTTTCCAAATGAAAGATCTCTGTGGTCTGAAAGAGTTTGAAGGTTTTCAACTCCTGCAGCAGCACACCATCTCTTTTGTGCCATTGGAAGGTCAACGCTAACCGTCAACACTTTTACATTATCAAGCTTAGATGCTTCCTTGTTAAAACGGCGGGTTTGTTCGTCACATACGCCAGTATCAACAGATGGGACCACACTGATCAGCCTTACAGAACCTTTTGTGTCTTGTAGAGTTACAGGAGACATGTCATTTGCCAATACTTTGAAGTCAGGAGCTGTATCCCCTACTTTCACTTCATTTCCTAATAATGTTACAGGCTTTTGTTTAAATGTTACTGCTGTCATTTTTTAAACAACTCCTCATTAAAGTATTCTCACATCGTTAATGTTAAACTTTCTGAAATTTGTAATCAAGTAAAATGTCCGGAATCAAAAAAGCTGGCCAAGATCATCGGTTCAAGCGATGTTCGGCCAGCTCTTCAACATTCAAGGTCTTTAAAAATCAAGGTCTTGCTTTTGACGCCTTTCAGGTTGTTGTTGCTGCATTTGTGAATTGCTGTTCGTTTGTTGATTGTTATTTTTATTAGAATTTGATTTCATCTGAAACCCGCTGTTGCTCATCATTCTCTGTACTCTGTCCACTACTTGCGGGGCTAAATCCAGCAGCCGTTCATACAAGTGTGTACTGTTGTCGAGGTGGATCGTTTTCACTCCGGAAGAATTGACGATCAAAAACGCGATTGGTGTGATGGATACTCCGCCACCACTACCGCCTCCGAAAGGGTGTGATTCCCCCTCTGAAGAATCTCGCCTTGATTGGCCTGTCCCTCCTGATTGACCACTGAACTGGCTGCCTCCAGCTGCAAATCCGAATCCAACCTTTGAAACTGTCAGGATCACACTTCCATCCGGTGTTTCAACTGGATCACCGATAATTGTATTCACATCGATCATTTCTTTAATATTTTCCATTGCTGTTTGCATCAAGCCCTGAATTGGATGTTCTGACATGCTGTTTCCTTCCCTTCCAATTTTTTACGATCAGATATGCTGCGAGCATAGCTTGCCCGATTCTAAAAGAAAACATACAGAATAATTCCGTTTGGACCACTGGTTTTTGAAAAGAAGGTGTAACCTCGAGGACCGGCGGTTTGATCATATTTGTCGTAAAACTAATAAATCCAGCTACACTCCCTTTGATCGTCCATAGCAAACCTGCAAATATCCCTGTTGAAGCTGCATCTCCTGTACCAATCGTACTGACCCATTCGAACTCCTCTACCGTCATTTTCTTTAAAAATCCCCTGACGATCCTACTCAGTTGATACACAGAGTCCAGCAATTCCCTTATTTCCCGGGCTCGGTCAATCAACGATTCAGCCTCGAAAGTCGATTCTTTCTCATCTTTCTGTTTCTGATTACCGATTTCCTTATCCGTTTCATATTGCATATGCATGAGGCCATCCTTACCAAGCTCAATTTTATTCAAAGGAATCTCCCAGGCATAGTCGAATAACCCTTTCAAGAATTGGGCTTGGACCAAAAATGTATCCTTTTTTCCTTGATGAACGTATTTCATTGTAACCTTTACTCGGCTGATCATAATGATGGCGAACACTATACAGAAACAGAGCAGGATACCAATAATCCAATACATCATGAGGACCACCTCGGTGTCTAGAAAGACTTGGCAATTCGTATCTCAATGAACCTATGTTTCTTCCGAAAAAAATAAGACCTATCAGCATTATGTACTGACAGGTCTATAACAATACCTTATTTTCGGATGTGGACGACTCTAGTGTCTGCAAATATGTCGTGCAATGATTGCTTTTCCCCTGTAAATGCTGTGACGATATAGCCGATTAAAAAAATGGTCTTACTGATGAACCGCCCGACCACTTCACGAAAAAAGAGAGTAGACCAGGGCAGCTTTTCATCCAAATCCTTTGACACGACTTTTATCGCGAAAAGCATTTTTCCTATTGTTTGGCCGAAAAAGCGTGTCATCAATACGAAATAACCGTAAAAGAAGATTGCCGCCAATATCGCCCTCAATGAAAACATCCCCCCATCATCCAGAGGGAGATTAAACAGGACGAGAAATGGTTTCACAATGAGACTGTTCAAACTCCAAATGACAATGAGATCCAAAAGATATGCCCAAAACCGCATCCAAAATCCTGCATAGGCGGGAGGAGCAGTCTTTGATACCATAGGTTGGGATGGTTCTGCAACCTGTTCTTCACCTGATAATGTATGGTCCATTCCAATCCCTCCTATTCCGTATACAAGTACTTGATTTGAGGTGTATTCGTTTGACTCATCAATTCATGAATCCCCAACAAATCTTTATTCGGTTGGAATAATTTTTGCGCTGTCATGTTCAAGAAGGAATTCCAACCAAGGCGACTTTCATACTTGATGACATTCAAATGTGAATTACCGAGATCTTTTTTCATCGCTTTTACCGTATCATCCAAATCCCCAAGCTCATCCACGAGATCCGTTTCTTTTGCCTGTTGGCCATCGTATACACGCCCATCAGCTAATTCTCTCACACTATTTTCAGGTATGTCACGGCCAGAAGCGATCACATCGACAAATTGATTGTAAGAATTATCGACGATCGATTGTAAGATCTCCCTTTCTTCATCTGTCATCTCACGCGTTGGGGATAGGATATCTTTATGAGCGCCACTCTTGATCGTTTCCCATTTCACACCCAGTTTATCAGCAAGCTCCCCATAATTCATGGATTGGATGATGACTCCTAGAGAACCTGTCAATGTGGAAGGGTGGGCAAAAATCTTATCTGCTGGGGCTGAAATATAATAACCGCCGGATGCAGCCATATTCCCCATCGATATGTATATTGGTTTTTTATGTTCCTTTTGGATGGAAGTAATAGTGTCATGAATCTCCGCGCTTTCAACGACCCCGCCACCAGGACTATTCACCCGGATGATGATCCCCTCTACATTGGTGTCTTCACCAGCGTGCTTCAACATATCTAAAAATCTCTGGTGATTGTATCCCGGTGATTGAAAGAATGAGGTTGCATCTCCAGTATCCTGGATGACTCCTTCAACGTCGAGCAGAACAATATTCTGCTTATCGCTACCTTTTTCAACGACTTTCTCTACAAAAGGATCCTCATCTAAAAGTCCAGTGTTCTGTAATCCTGATAAATTGTTGGATGCAGCCGATGATAATACGTTCATCATAATAGAACCGATGAACAATACTGCTGCAATTCCTAGGGCAATCCAACGTTTACCGTTCATATAAAGCCTCCTAGTACACCTTTATTGGTAATTATGTCCAGCACTTGTAAGAATATCATATTTTCATCATGGAATCATGAACATTTGACAAAAACTTTGTGAAAAACGAAGATAAAATAAGCAGTACAATTTTAGTCACGCAATAATCAGGGTAAAACTAGATACCACAGCAACTCATAGGAGGTTCGTAATGTCTGATCGTAAGAATATCCATTTTTTCCACAAAAGAGACAGTCAATATGAAGAACAAATACTTAAGTTGAAAAACTTAGCGACCGATAATGGATTTACATTGGTTGAAAATCCAGACGATGCAAACATCATAGCGAGCATCGGGGGAGATGGAACCTTCCTCCAAGCCGTCCGCCAAACCGGATTTCGGGACAATGCGCTTTATGTCGGTGTAAGTACTGGACAGTTGGGGTTTTATTGTGATTTCGACATAGAAGATATTGCCGGTATGATTAATGCGATGATGAATGAACAAGTTGAAATCCGCAGATATCCGACTATTCTCGTAAGCATGGAGAATGACGCTGCTTTTCATTGTTTGAATGAATGTTCCATCCGCTCAGGCATCATTAAGACACTGTCCATGGATTTGTATATTGATGACTTATTTTTTGAGCGATTTAAAGGGGACGGTATGATCATATCGACACCAACTGGAAGTACTGCTTACAACAAATCATTGGATGGAGCGATCGTCGATCCGAAACTTCCATGTATGCAGATCAGTGAAGTGGCGTCCCTCAATAATAATCATTACCGTACACTCGGAAGTTCGTTCATATTAAGTGAATCAAGAGCACTTGAAATTCAAATCATCAAAGAAGGGAACAACTTTCCGATCATCGGCATGGACAATGAAGCACTGAGTGTTCGTGAACCCGGGGCAATCCGTATCCAACTATCCGATAAACGGATCAAGACCGTCAAGCTTAAAGACAACTCCTTCTGGCACAAGGTCAAGCGAAGCTTTTTATAACCATGCTTTATAAAATTAGAGGACACTCGAGGCCTTAAATCATGGACTTTCCGCACTGGTTTTATCCGAACAGCAGTAGAGATGTCCTCTAATTTTTTTAAATCACCAGATACTGCTGCCCCCAATGAGTCAGAAACTGATCGGATCATCGTTTTAAGCTTGATAGACAGTCAAGTTGTTCACGACTGTCTTTACTACTTTAATATTCGGAATTTCTTCTGGATCGATATGGAACAAGTCTCCATTCAAGATTGTGAAATCAGCACTGTATCCTTTTTCGATCATCCCACTTCCGTTTTCATTTCCGATAGCATAGGCACTTCCCTTCGTATAAAGTTCAACAGCTTCATATACAGATAATTTTTGTTCAGGATAATAGCCTTCGTGTTTATCGCCTTGCTTTTTACGCATGACAGCTGCATAGATCGTCAATAAAGGGTCCGCCGTCTCGATTGGCGCATCTGAGCCAGCAGCACATGGAATCCCTTCTTTTAATAACGTTTTCCAGGCAAAACTATACTTCATTCTCGCTTCCCCTAACCGTTCAATCACCCATGGAAAATCAGAGGCAACAAAGTGAGGCTGGATATCGATGATGACAGGGACCCTTTTCAAGCGTTCTAGCAAATCTGGACGAACAACCTGACCGTGGACGAAGCGATCGCGTAAGCCTTCTGGTGGCGGATGTTCTTCAACCGCGTAAAGGGCAAATTCTAAAGCAAGATCCCCAATCGTATGGATTGCGACTGGCATTTGATAGTGACGTGCCTTTTTGACCAGCTCCTTCAACTCTGTCAATGAATGGATTGCTACACCATACGTCTCTGGCATGTCATTATAAGGCTTACTCAAATAAGCTGTACGGCCGCCAAGGGCTCCATCAGCAAAAATCTTCATCGCACCTAGCTCGACCAATCCATTTGAATCTCCATATTCCAAACCTTCCTCATGCATATCCTTAACCACTTCGTGATGCACTAACAAATTCGCTTTGAATTGAAACTGACCTGGATTGAGAACGTCGAGGAAAGTTTGATAGGTCCGTTTGAAGCCACCATAATAGTTGAGATCCTCCGTATGTCCGCCAATAAGGCCGAGACGGGTCAGATCCTGTACAGAAGTTCTCAGCGCACGTTGCAAATAGTCCTCCGTCACTTGCGGAAGGGCATTTTTCACCAACTCCTGTGCTTTATCCAATAAAAATCCTGTTGGCCTCCCATTAGAATCCCTGACGATCACACCCCCTGGGGGATCCTCAGTATCTTCGTTGATCCCCGCTAGCTCCAAGGCTTTTGAGTTAGCTAACAAAGCATGGCGACAAATCCGAGTCAGCATCATCGGATGATGTGGCGCAATCTCATCGAGTTCAAATCGGTGAAATATCTTTCGATCCACAAAGTTATTTTCATTCCATCCTTCGCCAATGATCCAATCCCCGACTGATGTTGAATACACTTTCTCCCTTAAGGTCGTTCTCATCTCTTCAGCTGACATCACTTCAGAAAGGTCCAACCGTAACAGTTTTTCCCCATGACCAATCATATGTAAGTGGCTATCAACAAAGCCGGGATACATGATGGCCCCCTGCAGATCCTCGATATGATCAATTTTGTATTCCTTTTCAAGGCGTGAACGGTCACCCCGGTCAATGATCTTATCGTCTTCCACCAAAACAGCTTCGACTTTATCAAATTCATGCTTCATCGTATAAATTGTACCGTTCGTCCACAACGTCTTCATCTTTACACCCCAATCACTAACCTCGTTTGTATCAGCATACCTAAGATTTACTAGGAAATCTAGAGAAACGGAAAGAGGATTGATCATCCCACCTTATGTAATACTTCATCAAACAATAACAACATTTCTTGATATACTCCTCTCAGGATAATCGGATATCCTGTTTTTGTTGTCTGAATATCCATAAAGATTATTAACAGTTGCTAGCCCACATACCTATTTTCCACCTCTAGGCCTGTTAAGCTAGTTAACTGGGTTTTTAGCAATATTATTAGGGTGGGTTAGGAAGTGTCGTCATTGGATGTGAAGGGATATCTTCCATGATTTTTTGAGTAGCCTCATTTTGAGTGGCCTCATAATGAAATTATGTTCATCGAGGAGTAAATGTTCATTCAGTCAATTTTTTGAAACAGACTGCTAAAGAATTCCTTATTGTCCATGGCTTTCGTGTAGCTTTCAACATCATTGGTTCGGTTTTGATTTTTACAGGATTCATAAAATTTTATAAGCACCTTCTTCTTTCACGACAAGTAGGTTAGGCTCAGGTGCTTACATAAAAAGGCTACCCTATTAATTATAATGGGGCAGCCTTTTTGGGTTCGAGTAAACACTTCTTATCGTTTTAGTTTATTTTCGTTTTGGCTTCTTTCATCCTCAATTCGATCCGCCTGATCTTACCCGAGGTCGTTTTCGGGAGTTCCTCGATGAATTCGATTTTACGTGGATATTTATAGGGTGCGGTAAGTTCTTTCACATGGTCTTGCAGTGCCGGTATCAATTCCTCCGAAGAAGCTTCTGCCGGATTTTTCAAAACGATGTAGGCTTTGACGACATTGCCGCGAACCTCATCGGGACTTGCTACAACCGCACACTCTTTTACAGAAGGGTGCTTGACGAGAGCATCTTCGACTTCAAACGGTCCAATCGTATAACCTGAGCTGATGATGATGTCATCCCCTCTGCCCTCGAACCAGAAGTACCCGTCCTCATCTTTTTTCGCTTTGTCACCTGTCAGATAATAATCGCCACGAAAGGCCATTCTGGTCCGTTCATGATCTTTATAATATTCTTTGAACAGTGCTGGTGCATCGCGATGGACAGCGATGTCCCCCACCTCTCCCACTTGAGCAGGCTTGCCTTCATCATTGATGATTTCTACACGGTTTCCAGGCGTCGGTTTGCCCATTGATCCAGGGCGTACTTCCATCCCTTCCACAATACCGACCAGCAATGTGTTCTCTGTCTGGCCATAACCATCCCTGACAGTTACATCGAAATAGTTGCGGAATATATCGATGACTTCCCGGTTCAGCGGTTCTCCAGCTGAGACGGCACTTCTCAAGCTTGAAAGATCGTAATCTTTCAGGTTATCCACTTTTGCCATCAACCGGTACTCAGTCGGTGTACAGCAAAGGACATTGATCTGTTCCTTCTCCATCAATCCTAGATATGTATTCGGGTCGTATTTGCCGTTGTAGACATACCCTGTCGAACCCGTACCTAGAACAGATACGAATGGACTCCAGATCCACTTTTGCCATCCAGGGCCGGCAGTCGCCCATACAATATCACCTTCATTGATGTTCAGCCATGATTTAGCTGCAGTCCGGATATGAGCATAGATCCATCCATGTGTATGGACGACACCTTTCGGCTGGCCAGTCGTTCCGGATGTATAGGAAAGAAAGGCCGTATCATCACGTATGGTTTTCGGCATTTCAACAGATGGGTCCAGCGATTGGATCACTTCCTCGATCGTCGACCATCCCTCAACGTATCCGCCGACTGTAATTTTATGTTCCAAACTTCCGACAGGTTCCTCAATTTCATCAATGAGAGAAGTCAAAGGTTCATAAGCGATCACTGCTTTTACTTCCCCATGATTGATACGATAACTTAAATCTTTAGGTCTGAGCATTTCAGAACAAGGAA
The DNA here is from genome assembly GCF_020179385.1 of Alkalihalobacillus sp. YIM B00296. Lineage (GTDB taxonomy): Bacteria > Bacillota > Bacilli > Bacillales > Fictibacillaceae > Pseudalkalibacillus. Next base: position 233,747 of record NZ_JAIBLJ010000002.1, read on the forward strand.
TGACAACAAGACCTGATTTCAAAATGGCCAGATATACTTTGTACGTGTCAATCAAACGCGGCATCATGACGAGGATGCGGTCACCTTTGCCCAATCCTAAAGATAGAAGAGCCTTTGCTAAATCATTTGCTTGATCAAATAACTCTTTGTATGTGATTTCATCTATTGCCCCCTGCTCGCTGCGGTACTTGATCGCTAAACGTGATGGATCATTCGCAAACTTTTCCATTTCTTCAGTTGCATTGTACTGTTGAGGAGCAATTAATGCTTGGTTGTTCAAAGTAGACGCCTCCTTATGCATTCTTTTTACACTTTCTATTATACATAATTTTTAGAAGATTTCTATTTTCGATGGATGATGGAAACGCCACAAAGGCCAGCATCATGTGCTGACCTGTATTCCATCAATATAATATTGTAGAGGGGTGTTATTTTTGAGGTTGTTGACCTTGAGCCATAGCAACTAGACGCTTAGTGATTTCACCACCAACAGATCCGTTAGCACGAGCTGGAGAGTCAGCACCAAGTTGTACTCCGAATTCAGAAGCGATCTCAGCCTTCATAGCGTTAAGAGCTTGTTCAGCACCAGGTACGACTAATTTATTTGATTGACGAGCCATGATATTCACCTCCTTTGTATCCATAGGTTACGGAGGTACAGATGAATTCATACTCGCCTGAGGGTGGTAAATCTTGAAAGAGGAGGCAGGTTAAAACAAGTCCTCAAACGCATCAAGACGGGTTTCTGCGTCCTCTCTAAAGTAAACTGTTTCGGTATTGCCCACAGCTTCCTCGACAAGGGCATCGATTTCCATATATTGCTCAAATCGATTCGCTTTTTCCCGTCGTGGTTTTGTTTTGGGAGCAGATGGCAAGAACACCGTACAGCAATCCTCATATGGACGGATTGAGATTTCGTACGTCCCGATCTTCCTTGATATCTCCATGATTTCGATCTTATCCATCGTGATCAATGGTCTGATGATTGGCAAATTGGTCACCTCATTGATCGTATTCATGCTGGATAAGGTTTGACTGGCTACCTGGCCCAGGCTTTCCCCTGTCGCAATCGCCAGAGCATCATTTTGGGCAGCCAACTGCTCTGTGATTCGAAGCATATACCGCCGCATGATGGTCATACTGTAATTATCCGGAATTTGCTTTTTGATCGCTTTTTGGATGTCTGTAAAAGGAACTGCATGCATTTTGATCGTTCCACCGAATTTGGTAAGAACTTGGGTTAGATCCTCCACCTTTTGCCTTGCTCTTTCACTTGTAAAAGGGGGACTGTGAAAATGAACCATTTCCAGGCGGATTCCCCGTTTCATTGTCAGATATCCAGCGACAGGACTGTCAATGCCGCCTGATAGCATGAGCATGACTTTCCCGCTGCTTCCGATCGGCAACCCTCCAGCGCCGGGATAATCGATACAACTGACATAAGTTGCTTCTGGTTTGATCTCCACTTTTATCTCTACATCAGGATGATGGACATCTACTGTAATGTTTTCGGAGTGTTTCAATACATAACCGCCGATCAAATGGTTCAACTCCTGTGAATCATGGGGATACTGCTTATAATTACGTTTGGTGGAAACCTTGAATGTCTCTACGGAAGAACCTGCTTCTCTCAAAGCCTCAAGTGCTGTCTTTTGGATGTTTTCCAAATCAAGATCGGTTCTGACAGCAAGGGTCAATCCTTGGATGCCGAATATTTCTTGCAACTTTTCTACCACCGGTTCATGATCTGCTCCATTCAGCTCAATATACATACGATCAAACGCTTTCTTTACTGTGATTCCTTCAAAAGGCTTCAATTTTCTTCGGATCGTATCCCTAAGCTGGTTTACAAAATGATGTCTGTTTTTCCCTTTAAGTGACAACTCACCGTATTTGACAATGATATGGTCGTAAATCATATTAGTACCTCATTACTTTCGTTAAATTATTGAGAACGTCCTCAAGGATGGCAATGAAACGTTCTCCCTCGTTCACTTTGTTATCAAAACTCAGGCTTATACGGATAGCGCTGCTTGCCCGTTCAAGCTCATGGCCTGTAGCTTCCAATACCCTGCTGACCTCTGTCGACTTAGAGGAACAAGCAGATTTCGTCGAGACAAAAACGTCTCTTTCTTCTAAAGCATGGATCAACACTTCTGGCTTGATACCCGGAATAGAAAAATTGATGATATGAGGGGCACTTTGTTTCTCAGGTGTATTTAGGACAACTCCTTCAATTTCCGTCAATTTTGACCGTAGAAAACGATTTAATCGAAGAAGCCCATCCATCTCTTTTGTTGATTTTTCCATTGTCAAACGGAGAGCTTTTGCCATTGCGATGATTCCAGGTATGTTTTCTGTGCCAGCCCGATGTTTGAATTCTTGTGATCCTCCATGAAGTAGAGGCGATAGCGTTACACCATTGCGAATATATAAGATTCCAACACCTTTTGGGCCATGGAATTTATGGCTGGAGAAAGAACATAGATCAACACCCGATTGTACATACTGAAGGGGGACTTTTCCTATTCCTTGGACGTGATCGACATGAAAAAAGATCTTCGGATGGTTTTTTAGAAATTGACCGATATCCTCGACAGGTTGAATCGTCCCTATTTCATTATTGACATGCATGACTGAGACAAGAATCGTATCATGCCTGATTGCGTTCTGAATGTCCTGGATTGACACGTGACCATTCCTATCTACAGGTAGAAACGTTACATCAAACCCGAGTTGCTCCAGCTGCCTGAAGGATTCATAACAGGAAGCATGTTCGATTTCAGTCGAAATTAGATGTTTCCCCCGTGTCTGATGTTCAATTGCAATCCCTTTTATCGCCAAGTTGTTCGCTTCTGTTCCACCTGAAGTGAATACAACCTCACCAGGATTCACCCGAAGGAGGCCAGCAATTTGATTGCGAGCAGTACTAATCAACTTTTCCACTTCTCCCCCTAAGCGGTGGATCGATGAAGGATTCGCAAAGTAATTCTCAGAGACCGTCATATATGTCTTCAGTGCTTCAGGATAAGGCTTTGTTGTCGCACTATTATCGAAATAAATCATTATTCCTTTACCCCTTTGATATTCGTATTACTGCATCATTTAATAATAGCATATATAGGCTTGATTCCAAACCAGAGAAATAAAAGCATGTATTCGACACGAGATGACAAAAAGTACTTTTCTTCTTATAGATGGTTCACCTACTATTTTCAGAAGAAAGACGAAATATATGCAAGAAATAAAGAGGTGTTCAAACATTGGGAATCGATACAATTTTTCAACTTTTTTCTAAAGTGTCTATTTTATATAAAGATTATGTTAAGCTTTAACCGATTTTAGAAAACTCAATGATTTCAGTCGATAATTGTCACGGAGGTTTTACAGCATGAAAGCAACAGAATCACTTTCTTTTAAAGAAACATTAACGATCGGACTCATGATGTTCGCTCTATTCCTCGGAGCAGGCAATATGATATTTCCTCCCCTGCTTGGTCAAACTGCAGGAACCAATGTCTGGACTGCCATTTTCGGCTTTCTGATCACTGGTGTCGGCCTGCCGCTTGTAGGCATAGTTGCCGTAGGACTGACAGGGGGAACATTGAAGGATTTAGCTAGTCGAGTCCATCCTGCTTTTGCCATCATTTTTTCAACATTAATCTATTTGGCGATTGGACCTTTTTTCGGAATACCACGTACAGGTACAGTTGCATTTGAAATAGGTGCTGTTCCTTTTTTGCCTGAAACAATGAATCCGAATGGTTTGCCATTATTCATCTATACAGTCATCTTTTTCGCGATTACATTTTTGGTTGCTTTGAATCCAACGAAACTTGTGGATCGGATCGGTAAGATTTTGACACCGATCCTCATTTTTGTGATCGGTCTTATCGCGATCAAAGGAATTATCAATCCGATTGGAAGCTTTTCAACCCCTACAGATGAGTACGCATCCAACTCTTTCTTTACCGGGTTCATCAATGGATATTTGACAATGGATGCGATTGCAGCACTCGTTTTCGGGATTGTGGTCATCAATGCAGTAAAATCCAGAGGGGTTACTGATAAAAAAGAGATTGCCAAGGCTACAACGAAAGCAGGGTTCATCGCTGTAAGCGGATTAGCATTGGTATATCTCTCACTTGCCTATATCGGAGCAACTAGTCGAAACGTTTTAGGAGAAAGTGATAATGGAGGAGCGATCCTAACTGGAGCCGCAGATCTTTTATTCGGACAATTTGGCATCATGTTGCTAGCAATAGCCATTACATTTGCCTGTCTGACAACTTCAATCGGATTGGTAACAGCTTGTGGCGAATATTTCAATGGAATCATGCCGAAAGTCTCATATAAATTGATCATCGCTGTATTATGTGTGTTCAGTGCAGCTGTAGCTAATGTCGGCCTCACCCAATTGATCAATTTGACATTGCCAGTATTGATCGGAATTTATCCACTTGCCATTGCATTGGTCGCCTATTCCTTTTTGCATCGCCATTTTGGAGGCTATCGAGAAGTATATATAGGCGGGCTGTTGGGAGCAGGAGTTGTGAGTATCTTTGATGCCTTGAAGCAAATGAATGTTGATATAACTGCGTTCAACAATGTCATGAGTGCCTATCTGCCGCTATACGAGCAAGGTGTAGGATGGATGATTCCTTCATTGATCGGAGCGATCATAGGATATATCATCGGACGATCTAAAACCCACGTCATCACACCTAATAAAGCATAAAAATGCGTTGTCAATTCCCTGGGTAAATGAAAAATCTTCAGCACAAAAAAGCGAATCCAATTACGGATTCGCTTTTCTTTAATGAACTTTTTCCATTTCTTGTTGATAGTTTTCTTCAAGGTCCCTTATGATCTGGGGATTGACCGTTTGTAGAGCCTCTGCTGCGTGCTCCATGGCCACTTCATAATCATACGTACGGAAGGCTTGTTCAGCTTCTGATAGCTTTACAGCTACAGTTACATGCTGTCTTCGGTATCGGTTTCCGTGTTGTATGAGCCGCTCCGCCCATATTGCCCGATCAATCAGCTTGTATGTCTTAGCATGTACTTCAACGATGGCTTCTTCCGCTTCGATCAACCTGTGAAGGACTTCACCCATTTGTAATGGTTTATCATTCAATTTCATTGTAACTGTCTGCAATTTGTTCTCAGCATCATGAAGGGATGCATAATATTGTTCCGGCAGACCCGGTAAATTGTTTCGATGGATTTCTTTCTTAGCCTCGATCAGCTTTTTTCGGAATTCATGAATCTTTTCAATAGCTTCTAATTCGTCTTTACGCAGGTTGTGCAATTTCTCTTGATATACTTCTGTCATGACCCGTAAATCTTCTAATTGTTTCGTTATGCTCTCCAGCATCTCTTTAACAGAGGTATAGGTCTGGTTTTTTTCCTCTACAGAATGGAAAATCGTTCTTACCCGCTTTTCTAATTTTTCATAAGAAGATTCCAGCCGTTCTTGCAATTCGATGTTTTCTTGCTCGATTTGGTAGCTTAAACGAACGACATTCGTTTCTTCTTTTATCTTGTTGATTTCTACACCGAGCTCTTCAACCTCAGCCTTTACTTCTTTTCCATCTGTCATCACATATTGCTTTGCTAAGACTTCAGCTTCAAGCCTGTCGTAAAGCTCCTCAATTTTCTTATTCATCTGAGCTATTTCTTCTTGTGCATCTTCAAAGTTTACGGCATTCACTTGCTCTTTGACGATTTGATAAGCGTAGTCGATCACTTCAAGTTCTTTTTCAACACCAAGTTGCTCCACCCGAAATCCCTGATCAGACATTTGCTCCAGACCTTCCTTCAACTGCTTTAGCGTCTCAGGAATTTCTGACTGCAGTTGATATTGAAGCTCAGGAACGACTTCTAATTCATATTGTAGGCGGCGGATTTTCTCATCAAGCTGTATGATATAGGTGCGAGCAGCTATATGATTTCCATTTTCCGTCTCTTCATTATAGCTCGTAAAATCTTCAGAAATGTTCTCCAGGCGCTTTTCGAATGTCTCTACCAGCGTTCCAAGTGCTCGATAATGCATAAGGAGATGCTTCCGGAGTTCTTTGTAGCTCTCTTTAAGCTCCCCGATTTCTTTTCGGTTCAATTCTTCACTTTCCACAAATTCATTGATTTCAGAGGAGATTTCATCAATCTTCTCTTCTATGGAGAAGAGCGTTTTTCTTGTGTCACCTAGAATGTTTCTCGCTTTCTTGAAGCGGTATTTATCTGTTGCATCTTCTGCATCAAAAAGATTCTCTTCAAGGCCAGGAAGTTGGACAGTTACGATGTCGTCCCATTCTTCGCGCCATACTTCGAATTTTTTTTCGGTTTCCCCGATCATCTCAAGTGCTTTCACTTTTGCAATCTCATCGGATAACGGCCTGTTCATAATATTGACTTTCTGTGTTTCAAGATGATCGATTTGATCATAAATTTTCTTTCGAATATATGTACCGTACCCAATAAATACGGAGAGCAATACGATCAGCACAATAAAAATATATATCACAGGGACCATCCTTTCTTCCCTTTTTCAATTATGTATATTAGACTTATAAAATATCGACATATTCAACCATTTTTCGCTAAATATCATCTAGTTTCGGTGTTCATCGTAACTACTATAATACCATGTATACTACTTTTAGAACTACATTTTTTCTGAAATTAGATAAAAAATTGCTTTTTTCTTACAAAAGTACCAATTTAGGAGGAATACCATGAACATTTATGACGGTCACATCCATTCCCCATATTGTCCTCATGGAACGAAAGACTCATTCCATCAGTACATCGATCGTGCAATCAAACTAGGATACAAGGGTATGACATTTACTGAGCATGCACCTTTGCCTCACGGGTTTGAAGACCCTACTCCAGATAAAGACAGCGGTATGCAACTTGAAAAACTTGAGAATTATATTGAACAAATTACTCAGCTAAAAAAAGAATATAGAAAAGATATCCTCATTCAGACAGGTTTAGAGATTGATTATATCGAAGGATTCGAAAATGAAACGACTTCATTCTTGGACCGTTATGGACCATACCTTGATGACTCGATCTTATCCGTCCATTTTTTAAAGACAAAAAATGGTTACCACTGCATGGATTACAGCCCTGATAGGTTCGGTAAAATACTTCGTGAATTTGATTCCATTCAAGATTTATATTCCTTGTACTACAATACGGTCAAAAAGTCTGTTCTTGCAGAACTTGGAGTATATAAACCAAAAAGGATTGGACATATCAGCCTCGTGATGAAATTCCAGAAAAAATATCCAAATGTCGATATCGACAAGAACGAAATTTTAGAAACGATTGATTTGATCGCCAAACAAAAATTACAGTTAGACTATAATGGTTCGGGTGTAAATAAACCTTTGTGTCGGGAACCTTATCCACCAGAATGGATTATTTCCGAGGCTTTGAAAAGAAACATCCCTCTGATTTATGGATCCGATGCCCACAGGGCTGATGAGCTTGGACAGGGTTTCGGGAAGTTAAAGGAAGAAGCACCGCTGATGCAGCCGATGTAAAGGGCCGTAAGCGGTGCTTTTTTGCTTTTTAAAGATAATCAACTGGCTCAGCCTGTGCCAAGACTCGGCTTTGCTATGTTTTCATTATCTTTTCCAGAAATCGTTTTGGAATCATACTGTATACATAACGTTTCATTCACCCAATCATGTAAAACGTCTAAATATTTCGAAGTAAAATATCGATCATGTACAGAAAATTGATAGATTTCCCTGACATATTGCGGATATAGAAAAGGCATGAACAACATGCTTCTCAATTGCATCGTCACCATGTTTTTAGAACAAGGCTTGAACTCCTTCTGTTTCACTCCTTGCTCAAGGATTGCATTCAAGTAGAATTTCTCTTTCATCAGGTAGGTAGTCATGATTTCGCGGACAAGTGTGGTATCGATACTGATTTCACGATGAACCAACCTTGCAGCTTGTGAACGGTTTTGTTGATAAAGGATGGCTTCGTTTATCAAATGGATTAGACAATTTCTTGCCGAGTCTTTTTCCAGTCGATCGTAAGCGTCTTGCAATACATGAAGATACCCTTCCAGGAATGATGACATCAAAAATTCCAACAGTCCTCTTTTCCCTCCAAAATAGTAGGAGATCAGAGAAACATTCACACCAGCTTTTTCAGCGATATCACGTACAGAAGTCCCGGCATAACCATTGTTATTGAAAAGGGAGGCGGCTGATTCTGCAACTTTTTCTTTGGTGATGGATAAAGCCTGCTTCATGGCAAATCACCTCAATGTACATTCATTACTGAACAACTTTCTTCATTTTCTATGGAAATCCTTTGAAAACCTATCGACATATCTAATGAAAGTTTCAACAAATTCTGATATCATAGGACTAATTTCTAAGGATTGTGAGGGGAAGGAACATGTTTCACGTCGAATCATACGCAGGAAATCGTGAAGATAATTATGAAATGCTCAATAAACAGTTGAAAGCATTATTGGAAGGTGAAACAAGCCAAATTGCGAACCTTGCAAATGCCTCAGCACTTTTGAATCACTTCCTTAATGAAGTCAATTGGGTCGGTTTCTACCTGATGGAAGAGGATGAACTTGTCTTAGGACCGTTCCAGGGATTGCCGGCTTGTGTCAGAATTCCAGTTGGGAGAGGGGTATGCGGGACTGCTGTCAAAGATAAGAAAACAATGCTTGTTGAAGATGTGCATCAATTCCCTAGACATATCGCCTGTGACGCAGCCTCCCGGTCTGAAATCGTTGTTCCGATTTTGAAAGATCAGAAAGTTATCGGTGTCCTTGATATTGATAGTCCTGTTACATCACGTTTTGATGAAATCGATAAAAAACATCTTGAACGATTCGTACAAACCTTAACGGAATACCTTTAGCGGAAATCAGGGGAACCTTTTCCAAGGTATACCCTGGCTTAAAAAAACGAGGCTTCTCTCAGAGCGCCTCGTTTTTTTACTCTATACAGTTTTCGTTTTACTTATGTGTTGTTGTAAAGCCTGCTCGAGATCTTCCCATATGTCTTCTTTTGCCTCAAGCCCGACCGATAAACGGATCAGGTTTTCGGAAATGCCCATTCGATCTCTAGCATCCTTCGGTACAACAGCATGAGTCATTGTAGCCGGATGTTGGATCAACGTTTCAGCATCACCAAGACTTACAGCGATCTTCAATAATTTCAGCGAGTTGATGAGATGCTGTGCGTCTTTCTTATCCCCTTTGATTTTAAAGGAAATCAGTCCGCCAAAACGGGCCATCTGTTTTTGAGCAATTGTAAAATCTGCAAAATCCGGATCACCTGGATAATGGACCGTTTCGACTGATGGATGTCCCTTTAGTTTTTGTGTGATATACATTGCATTATCGCAATGACGATCCATGCGGACAGGTAGTGTTTTCAAACCACGAAGCAATAGCCATGCATCAAAAGGGGACATGATTCCACCTATATCCTTCTGTGTCGTAGCAGCGAAAAGGTCGATCGTTTCCCTGTCACCTACGACAAGCCCTGCAATAACATCACCATGGCCGCCGATGTATTTCGTCGCACTATGGATAACGATATGACAACCATGCTCTAAAGGTCTTTGCAGGTAAGGTGTACAGAAAGTATTGTCTACCACGACCTTGATATTATATTTAGCAGCTATTCTTCCGATCACTTCAAGATCGACGAGTGCCATCGTCGGATTGATCGGCGTTTCTATGAAAATGACTTTCGTATTTGGACGAATATAAGCCTCGATTACATCCGGATGAGACATCGTGATAAGGTCGTGTTCCACATTATATTTATCCCGAAGCATTTGGAGAAGCCCGAATGTACATCCATATACGCCTTGAGAACATAAAATGTGATCCTCTGATCTAGTCAATCCCATCAGGACTGCAGACACTGCGGCCATTCCTGAACCGAATGCCAAACCTTTGTCTCCCCCTTCTAACACAGCAATACGCTCTTCAAGCATTTTCACAGTAGGATTGCCGAGCCTTGAATAGATGTATCCTTCTTGGTCACCGGCAAATCGATGTTCTCCCGTTTCTGCATCGGGAAAGACGAAGGTGGAAGTCGGAAAGATTGGAGGGGCTAATGCGCCATGATGCTGATCAGACGAATAGCCTGAATGGATAACTTTTGTCTCAAACCTGTTGTCTTTTTTCACTCCTGAACACTCCTTTTCTCTATGTGCAAATGAAAGCGTTTTCTGAATTTATCCTATCACACTCTTATATAATTTTGTGTTAATTTATTTTTGTGTTTCTCTTTACAGAAACTGTCTAAGAGAATTTCGCGTACATCTGCGGGAAAAGCGAGCCAGGGGAGACCCAGCAGTACATACAATTTAAGGATCTTTGACTAAAAACCACTACGTCCTGTGGTGAACGTCGAAGCCAGCACCTCCTGTGCATTCGGGATTAGGCTATTTCAGGGAAGTGATGTTTAGCTCAGCAACCAGTCACTTGGATCACTTCAATCTTTTTTTGCAGAAATCATCAATAATTAACAATGCGATGGTGACACTCCCACTCCTAAAGGAGTTGGCTTTCTCGTTCGGAAAATCTGTAAAAGAGAAAAATAGAAGGCCTGGACCTTCTCTTGACTTTTCTCCTCAAACGTTATACACTATTCTTTGTGTAAATTAAGACAGCCATGTGAATTCATGTGAGCCCTCTCATTATGTTCCTTGTAATAGCGGCTGATAAAATATTTCAAGGTGCATCGTGTAGCTTCATGCTGTCGAAGTGAAGGTGTATGAAAACATAATGAACACATGAACGATCACACCGGCACTGTTTTTTTTACAACAAAAAAATGGTGAAGGAGGAGCTATTAATGGCTCGTTATACAGGACCAAAATGGAAATTATCTCGCCGCTTAGGAATCTCTCTTAGTGGAACAGGAAAGGAACTTGAAAAGCGTCCGTACGCTCCAGGACAACACGGTCCAAACCAGCGTAAGAAAATCTCTGAATTCGGATTGCAACTTCAAGAAAAGCAAAAGCTTCGTCATATGTATGGAGTTAACGAACGTCAATTCCGTCGTTTGTTTGACCAAGCAGGTAAAATGAATGGTATCCACGGTGAAAACTTCATGATTCTACTTGAATCTCGTTTGGATAACCTTGTTTACCGTTTAGGACTTGCACGTACACGTCGTCAAGCTCGCCAATTAGTTGGCCATGGACACGTTACTGTTGATGGTAAGCGTGTAGATATCTCATCTTACCGTGTAGCTCCAGGACAAGTGATCGGTTTACGTGAAAAATCCCGTAACCTTGACATTGTTAAGGAAGCGCTGGATGTAAACAACTACGTACCTGAATACCTTACATTTGATGAAAACAAGCTTGAAGGAACGTACACTCGTTACCCTGAGCGTTCTGAACTTCCAGCAGAAATCACAGAAGCACTTATCGTCGAGTTCTACTCACGTTAATAGTACTTGAACTACCCCTGGGCATCTCGCCCAGGGGTTTTATTATTGATTTGAATGGAGCGAAACTAATTGCATATCATTCCTTTATTTCGGTTTGAAGTGGACTCAAGTTGTAGATGCGGCTTTTTGTGATGCCTTCATAATCAAGATCCAATGAAATGAGAATGTAATTCGCCACTGCTTCTGAATCTGTATGCAGATATTTTCTTAATTCTACATTGGTGATAGTCGGATTGATCAACAGAGCATAGTCACGAAGTGCTTGAAGGTGGGCATTTTTGGAGATTGTACTGCAATCGAGGCAAATCCATCTACCATGGATTCTTTTCAACGGACATCGAGAACACTCAGGGCAAAATACCCCTGTTAAAAGGTCTTCCCTATTCAGTTTAAGCAGATTGAGTAGTTCCGGGTCGCTCGGAATATGTTTTTTGATGAGGAGTTCCTGAAGATTTCGGAGGTCATTATTGGTGAAGAAAGCCTTTTTATGGGTTTTATGAAGGGATATTATGGTGTCTAATAGCTTGGTATCCCGGGCCACTTTTTTGCTGATCAGATCGCCTTTGTTTTTTGGTTCTATTTTGGCATTTTCATTCACTATGACTACGAAAGAATAGATCGGGATCCTATCATTGAATCTATGCCGTTTCAACCAGTTTTCGAGCTGAAAATGCTGGTGGTTTACCTGTTGGATTGGATCCTTGTAATAATCCTCTCTATCCTCTTGTTGGCGTATAAGCTGATTGTATTCAGTATCAAAGATCAATTTACCAGATAAATTTTTTACTTCAAAAATTACGAAAAAATTAGGATGGGTCAAAAGGATATCGATTTGAAAATGATATTTGCCACTAGATAAGCGTAAACCGTGAAAGATGTCGTGACCGTAGTCATCCAGGAAACTTTAATGATAATCTAATGACCGCTCCCCTCGCTCTCCTGCTTTACTTGTAGCTAACCACTTTTCCGCTCTGGCTTTTGCAGGATGATTTGAGCCGATTCTTCTGATTAAGGCTTCCAGTTTTTCAATTTTATATGATTTAAAGTAGATCTTTGGGCTCAAAAAATCCCTCCGCTCTTTCTAGGTAGATTATAACTTCAGCACCGGGTTCTGAAATCCTTCAAGTCGCTGTAAGAGCTCTGTTTATTAGAAAAGGAATCCTAGATATTTTGAACATAATCTTAGAAATTTGAAGAGGAATCCTAGAAAAACATTAGGTAATCCTAGAAAATACAGACTTAATCCTAGAAATTAGTAAAAAGGAATCACAAAAAATTCCTATCATAGAAAAAAGAGCCGTCCACAGACGGCTCTTTCCTATTTATTTTACAATCTTGACAAACTTCCGCTTACCGACTTGGACGATCATGCCGTCTTCAACTGCAATCTGCTGCTGAACATCATCCACTTTCTCCTGGTTGATCTTCACTCCGCCATTCTGGATCATACGGCGTGCTTCCCCTTTTGAATTCAACAAGCCAAGATTTACAATCATATCGACGATCCAAATTTCATCTTCGCCCTTCCAGGCATGTTCAGGAATATCGTTAGGCAAGGCACCTTTTGAGAAAACGGTCCGGAAATGCTTTTCAGCAAGCTCTGCCTCATCCTTGCCATGGTACATCTCCACAAATGTTTTTGCGAGTTTGATTTTCATATCTCTTGGATGTAGTTCTCCACTTTGGATACCCTCTTCAATCGCTCTGATTTCGTTCATCGGAACTGGTGTTGCAAGCTCAAAATATTTAATCATCAAGTCATCCGGAATCGACATCGATTTTCCGAAGATTTCATTCGGATGCTCATCAATCCCAATGTAGTTGTTGAGGGATTTAGACATCTTACGGACTCCATCCAAACCTTCGATCAACGGTACTGTCATCATCACTTGCTTCTCTTTCCCGTATTCTTCCTGAAGTTGGCGGCCCATCAATAAGTTGAACTTCTGATCCGTTCCCCCGAGTTCGATATCACTTTCAAGTGCCACTGAGTCGTAGCCTTGCATCAATGGATAAAAGAATTCATGGATTGAAATCGGTTGATTCGCTTTATAACGTTTCTCGAAATCATCACGCTCCAGCATTCGGGCTACTGTAACCTTTCCTGCCAACTCGAGTACATCTGCGAAGTTCAATGTTGACAACCATTTCGAGTTGAAGTGGACCTCCGTTTTATCCATATCGATAATCTTGCCAAATTGTTCCACATAAGTTTTTGCATTTTCCCTGATTTCATAATCCGTCAGCTGTTTCCTAGTTTCCGATTTTCCGGTTGGATCTCCGATTCGACCAGTGAAATCACCGATCAGCAGCTGGATATCATGCCCGAATTCTTGAAATTGGCGAAGCTTGTGTAAAACGACTGTATGTCCGACATGAACGTCAGGTGCCGATGGATCGAGCCCAAGCTTCACCTTCAACGGCTTACCAGTAGCAATCGACTTTTCAAGCTTCTTCTTCAAATCCTCTTCAGGAACGATTTCAACGGTTCCCCTTTTTAAAATCGTCAGCTGCTTTTCAACTTCTTCCTGTTGTGCAACTGTGAGCATATGTTCTTTTCCCACTTTCCTTCATCCTTCCCTTTTTATCTATCTTTTTTGAAATTTGATTCTAGGTAAATAAAAAACGCCCCTTTCATAATGAAAGGAACGTATATACGCGGTACCATCCTTATTGAAGCATGAATCGCTTCCACTTCATTCAGATAACGGTAAAGGTTACCGCCTTTTGCTACTATTTTTTCACAAAAGGTGCTCGAGGAGGTAATTCACAGCATTCCTTTGTTCTGGTTTTCACCGGACACCAGCTCTCTGCTTACAGGGAGGAAACTGCTACTTATTCCTGTCTATGCTCCATCAGTATGTACAGTTATGTAAAAAAGTATAATCATTTTGTATCACATTCACAAATGGAATGTCAAATTTACTCCTCCAGTTAATCAACATGAAAGGTATTCCATATGTTGTCTATGTGCTATAATGAAAATTGGAAATTTAGGGGGGGTATGACCATGAATCACCTATCATCCTTCATCGAAAAAGTGAAACATTACATGAAGGTTTTAGATGATAAGAACATTTTTAAAATTAGTCGGATAACAGGGAAAGTAGTATGGAACCTGTTTTTAGTCTTGTTAGTCTTAGCGCTTGCCGGCGGCTTTTTTGCAACTGGTGTTGGTGCTGGTTACTTTGCTTCACTTGTCAAAGACGAAGAAATAAGAACGTATGACAATATGAGAGGCGAAATCTACAACTATACAGAAACTAGTAAAATATATTTTACTGATGGAACCTTATTAGGTAATCTCCGTTCTGATATCGTTCGTCAAGAAGTTGATATCAAGGAAGTTTCACCTCATTTGGTGGATGCAGTCATCGCGACCGAAGACGAATATTTTCAAGAGCATGAAGGAATCGTTCCTAAAGCGATTGCCCGTGCAATTTTCCAGGAAGTGACCGGTGCGGCAGTTCAAACGGGTGGTAGCACATTGACACAGCAGCTCGTAAAAAACCAGATGCTGACTAGTGAGGTTTCTTTTGATCGGAAAGCAAAGGAAATGCTTCTCGCTTTAAGATTAGAACGGTTCTTTGAAAAAGAAGAAATACTAGAAGCATATCTTAATATCGTACCATTCGGACGAAATGCTTCAGGGCATAACATTGCTGGGATCCAGGCCGCCGCCCAGGGGATTTTCGATGTCGATGCTAAAGATCTGAGCTTAGCACAGGCCGCTTATATCGCAGGAATGCCGCAAAGTCCATTCGGATACACCCCTTTCACGAATGATGGAAAAGTCAAAGAGAATTTAGAGCCTGGGCTCAACAGGATGAAGACGGTACTGTCAAGAATGCTTTCTGGGGGATACATAACCAAAGAGCAATACAATAAAGCTCTAGCACATGATGTTACAAAGGAATTCACTAAAAACTCACCAAGCCCATTTGAAAATTATCCACATTTGACGATGGGAATCGAACGCAGAGCAGTCGATGTCATGAAGGTGAAATTAGCAGAGCAGGACGGTAAGAAATATTCTGAATTGACTCCGACTGAAAAGAGCAGCTATCAAAAAGCAGCCGACCTTGAATTAAGGAAAAATGGTTACAAAATTGATATTACAATCGATAAAGAGATTTATGATGCATGGCAAAAAACAAAAAATGAAGTCGCATATGGACCTGATACAACAAACCCTGTAACAGGTGAAAAAGAACTTGAAGATGTAGGTGCCATGCTGATCAAGAATGATACAGGGGAAATTCTAAGTTTCGTCGGTGGCCGTGATTATGAACAAGAAAACTTGAACCACGCAACACAATCGTATCGCCCGAACGGCTCCACGATGAAACCGTTACTTGTTTATGCTCCGGCAATGGAAATAGGATTAGTCCAACCAGGATCAATCATTCCGGATACGAAATGGACGTATGCCAACAAAGGAGGATCTGGAACCTGGTCTCCTAATAACTACGATAGTAGGTACCATGGATTGGTTACTGCTAGAGAAGCCTTGAAACGATCATACAACATCCCTGCTGCTCGTACGTATGTGAAGATGGACCGGTTAAAAGCGACCGAGTATCTATATAAAATGGGCTTCACCACTTTAAGTGAAGAAGAACGCCATTATCCTTCACTTTCTCTTGGTGGTATGACGACCGGGGTTACAGTGGAAGAAGCGACGAATGCCTATACCACTTTCAGCAATCAAGGAAAGTTCGTCGATGCTTATATGATTAAATCGATCAAATCTAAGGATGGTGAGGTCGTATATGAACATAAATCGAAGAAAACAGACGTCTTTTCTCCACAAACCGCTTATCTGACCTTAGATATCATGCGGGATGTGGTACGGAGCGGTACTGCTGCCGGATTACCAAGCATGCTTAAGCATCCTTCCGTCGATTGGGCTGGAAAAACAGGGACGACCCAAGATTTCCATGATGCCTGGTTCATTGGGACCAACCCGACTTTAACGATGGGCTTGAGACTCGGCTATGATACACCTAAAAAAGTTGCCACAGGTTACGGCCCTCGAAGCCAACGGATATGGGCAGCACTTATGAACGTGGCATATGACGTAAGACCTGAATTGTTGACGACAGAAAAACATAAACGCCCAAGCGGGATTACAACAGCTTCGTTCTGTGGAATCTCTGGTAAACTTCCGTCTAAGTTGTGTAAAGAGGCGGGTCTTGTGAAAACCGATCTCTTCAACGTGAAATATTTGCCTAAAGAAGAAGACAACAGCTTGCAACAAGTGAAATATGTTGTCAATTCAGAAGGTAAGAAATATAAAGCTGCAGGGAATACACCGGAAGGATTCGCTTCGGAAGGAGTCATGGTCAATAAGGATTATTTTGAAAATATCAATTTAGATAACTTCATCAAAGACGATTGGGGCAATATCATTGGTGATGATGAACTGAAGGATGATGGCAAAGCACCGGGTGCAGTATCGCTGAAACGAAGTGGCTCAACGCTGAGCTGGAATGCTTCAGGAGAAAAAGATGTTATCGGTTATCGAATTTATCGTACAGCAAATGGAAGCGATTCTTATTCTGCAGTCGGTGAAGTGAGTGGCGGAAATAAAACGAGCTTCAAGATTTCAGGCGGAGACTTCACTTATATTGTCCGCGCAGTTGATATATCAGGAAATGAATCGAAAGACAGTAAACCAGTGAAAGTGGGAGAAGATCCTAAGGAAGATAAACCGAAAGATCCACCGCCATCGAAAGAAGAGGATAAACCAGAGCCTCCTCCACCGGGGGATGATCCTGAAGGTAATCCGGTGAATGATCCTGAAGGTGATCCGGAGAATGATCCTGAAGATCAAAACGGTTGATGAACGAAAAGGCCCTTATCAAGTAATGAACACTTGATAAGGTCTTTTTTGAATGTCTTCCTATTTGCTATTAAACCGGATGGACTTCAGATCATCTAAAGCGCTGTCAGGAATAGGTGTTTGAGTTCCGAGGAAGAATACAGGTTTGGTAAACATCCGTTTCCCATTTTCTGAATTGAGCTTTGTATTGATCTCCAGGAACATGACTTCCTTGTTGATATAAGAACTTATACGAGAATCATTCGAATCGGCTATGATCTGCAGCAGACCTTCATGCTCATCGGAGCCGAATGCGACACTTCTTGCGACCCTCATTTGTTGCTCCCCTTTTCCACCATAGATCTTCTTCCAGTCGCCATTTGCATTCTGGAAGTGCCCCCAGCTATGGTGGACCTTCGAACTAGGGTTGAAGAAACAATTCGAATCCCAATTTTTCATGCTCATATAGTTCCCTGTACTTTGAATGATTTCCGTTGTCTGACACACGACAGGCGTACCTGGTAAAAGCAAGAAGTATTGATGATATTCGAATCCTCTATATTTCTCGTTCTCTTCAAGTCGAACGACAATCTTGATCCCTTCCCATTTATTTCCTTTAGAGTCCTCTAATGAAACGAATTTGGTATACCGCTTCTCTTTTAATAAAGACCTTTGGCTAACATCCCGCAGTCTATGCTCTATTCCCCCTGACCAAGGATTCCACCATGACTTCGCTTTCACTTCCGGAAACGAAGAATCTAGCCACTCTTGATTGTTCCATTTTAATGAATAGAGTCCTGGATAGAAGTCAGGGGCTACAGATATCTCCATTAAACCATTGTCGCATTTGAAGGCTCCCATGCTATCCTTTACCCCTGTCGCAAAACGGACCCCTTCTCTTCCAGCCTTGATAAAAAGCGATGGTTTTCTGGTTTCGATTGCATCCAATTTCAAATTCGTTGTCAATATCCCTGTTTGAGGTAACCCAGTCAATTTTACTTTAAAGTCCTTCATCTTGACCGCTTCCACTGAGCGTACCTTTTCTTTTGTCAGTATTTGATTACCTGAAAGAAATTCTACAACACCATTCAGATAAGAAGCTTTGTAATCTAACACTTTCAATTCAATCGAATCCTCAGTAATGAATGGATTATGGTCATTGAAATTGATTTCAAGGTGTTCTGTCAAAGGCCTATGAGCAGATGAATTCTGAGTTGCATATTCTCTGAAGGATCGCCAGTCTTGAAATGCTCCGATAGAAAGATAGACCGGCTCCGTTTTCACGATTTCATTTGGTCTCAACCTGCCGATCCGATTTTCAAAATAGACGAACCAACCGCCAAAATTGATTTTATCCTGCTTTGACCAGCTTAGTCCCCTTGGGTTTTCGTTATCCCTTGAAAATATCCAGTTTTCGGTGACGGAATCTCCCTTCCAATATTGATGATAGGAACCGATTGAATCCTTCAATTCTATCAATCTGTTTTCATAAGGGATGACTGCTTTTTCTAGCGTATGATAGACCGGATTGTTAAGCCATAGCACGTCATCAAGTGTATGGGAATTCGTATTTTCCACTTCGTAGTGATGTTCAATCAATCCTTCGGAAAATAATTTAGCGATAGCATGGAGTTTCACACCTGGATAGGACTTTGAGCAATATGTTGCCCTGTATCCTATTGAACGATCATCTTTTATAAACTCGACTTTTTCAGCTTTTGCCTTGGAAAATTCTTCAGAAAAAGGTTTCCCTAGACGAGGATACATGAACGCAGAATCCTGGTCCTTAGTCTGCTTTCTCCCTGGGATCAGCCAGTTATCGAATTTCTGAAGCCACATATGGTACTGGCCATTATAGACATTGTAGGTCTCTTCACTCTCACCACAGAACCTGGCTCCGATTCCTTTGAAAGCGACACTCACTTTCCTCTTAAAAACAACCTGAGAACCATCAGCCTTTGCTGCAGTAATCTCAACTTCAGGAGAATAAAATCCGTGCTTCTTGAGCGTATACTCGATAGGAGTCGAACACCTTGACTTCGGTTGCAAGGTAACATCAATCTTATTTTTCACTGAACTGAATAATTCACTTTCAGGTAACGTAAATGAAAATGCCACTGTTTCTTTGTAATTGTTTTCAATGTCGACATATAAGCTGGAAGACTGTCCGATGAAGGAGAGGTTCTGATCGGTATGACAACTCACATTCGCTGGAAACTTAGGCAGTACTCCGACTTGTAATTTTGCCGTTTTTCCGTTGATCAATACATTCGTATCGACGGTTGGGTGGGTTCTCCAAACGCTCTGTTCTTCTTCAATCCGATCGAGAAAAAATGGGGCTTCGATGACCTCCTCATCCTTTACATCCAGGTAGTCCGTTTCAAAAAAGAATTGGATGTTCTTGTTACCACTTCCACGGAGGGAAACAGTCAAAGGATTTCCACTCTTATTTTTGATGTTGTAACGCACTGAATACCGAGAACCGAAAACCAACTTGAAGTCCTCTACTGTGGCTGAAATTTTATAATCATCCGTCTCGATCGACCGGAGCCCACGTCCAAAGCGCTCGAATTGCATCTTCAACATTTCTCCGCGTTTGTCCCATGAGTATTCATAATAATGGAAATCATTCTCTGTTACGCCGTCCGGCTTTATTTCAATCGTTCTTGTACTTGACTCATACCAATTCAAATCCTTAAAGTATTCCTGGACCGCTTCCGTATGTAATACAGTCGGCATGAAGTTCATCAGATGGGTAGCATCGTCCCTCTCTTCCCAGAAAAATCCGCATTTTTTGTATAACGGGACCGCTTTCGTATTACCGGGCCAAGTATATAGATCAAGACGCGGCCATTTCAGTTCGATGACACGTTCCAAAGCTTTAAGTACAAGCTTCTTTCCGATTTTTTTACCGTGATAATCACCTCGTACGTTCAGTAGGGGAATATATAGAGCTCCCTCATCCTCCCTATATTCACTAAGACTGCAGTACCCAACCACTTTTTCACCTTCTAAAGCAAGGTATAGGTGGAGATTGGTCGAATTAGCTTCTTGCTTGAGGACTTGTTCTTCTGTCTGTACGGTATTCCCGCCTCCCCAACCATCCTGGCTATTGTTCCACATTTCAGCCACTGCTGCTGCATAACTAGGTTCATACTCTACAATTTTGATCTGATCGACCACTTGAGTCATTTTCCAACCCCCAATTCTTTCCCACACATTCATTTTAACATAATTTTACAGGTGATAGTTTGAAAGAACAAAAAAGCATGTGAAGTCGTATGGAATCACATGCTTATGCTAATTCTAAACCATATTATGTTTATCTCTCCGTTATTATTAATCTTCCATTGTAGACAAATCGCCTGTCGGGAGGTCTAGTTCCCATGCCTTCAATACCCGGCGCATGATTTTACCGCTTCTTGTCTTAGGAAGCTTATCTTTGAATTCGATTTCCCTTGGCGCAGCATGTGCAGCCAATCCTTTTTTCACAAAGCTACGGATCTCTTCTTTAAGTTGATCATTCGCTTCATAACCTGTTCGCAGCGCAATGAACGCTTTGATGATTTCACCACGTACTGGATCCGGTTTTCCAATGACACCGGCTTCGGCAATGGCAGGATGCTCGACGAGCTTACTTTCCACTTCAAACGGGCCGACACGTTCACCGGAGGTCATGATGACATCATCAATCCGGCCCTGGAACCAGAAGTATCCTTCCTCATCCATATAAGCTGAGTCACCTGAGATATACCAATCACCTGTCGTGAAGTAGGATTCATACTTTTCAGGCCTGTTCCAGATTGCTCTCATCATTGAAGGCCAACCCTTTTTTATCGCAAGGTTACCCATTCTGAACGGCGGAAGCTCGTTTCCTTGATCATCGATGATCGCTGCCTTCACACCTGGAATCGGTTTACCCATCGATCCAGGTTTGATTTCCATCGACGGGAAGTTGCTGATCAATTGAGCACCAGTTTCTGTCATCCACCAATTGTCATGAATCCGAAGCCCGAACACTTTCGATCCCCAACGGACAACCTCAGGATTCAATGGTTCACCTACACTTAGGATATGGCGCAAACTTGAGAGATCAAATTGCTTGACTACCTCATCACCTGCCCCCATCAACATACGGAACGCCGTTGGAGCACTGTACCAGACAGTCACTCCATATTTTTCAATGGTGGAGTACCAATCTTCTGGACTGAATCGGCCGCCCCGAATGACGTTCGATGCACCATTCAACCATGGAGCGAAAACACCATAAGAGGTACCAGTCACCCAGCCAGGGTCTGCCGTACACCAATATACATCATCATCTTTCAAATCAAGGACCCATTTCCCTGTTTGATAATGCTGAAGCATTGCATTATGCACGTGCAGGACACCCTTCGGTTTTCCTGTAGAACCTGAAGTATAGTGAAGAATCATACCATCTTCACGATCCACCCATTCGATATCAAGGTCTTTGCTTG
This sequence comes from Alkalihalobacillus sp. YIM B00296, assembly GCF_020179385.1. Classification (GTDB taxonomy): domain Bacteria; phylum Bacillota; class Bacilli; order Bacillales; family Fictibacillaceae; genus Pseudalkalibacillus. The sequence goes on from NZ_JAIBLJ010000002.1 coordinate 255,517, forward strand.
CATTATCCATTCGTTTGTAGTAATCCGCATATGTGTCATCTTCTTGTACATTTTCACCAACTAGAATCACGTGCTTGAGTGCAGGTAATTTATCAACTGGTACACGGTCAAGAAGAGCGGGAGTCGTCACAAGGACCTTCGCATCGCTATCTTCAAGCCGGTCAGTCACTGCCCCTTCCATAAAGGCTTCAAACAAAGGACCTACAATCGCACCGACTTTCAGTGCCCCGAGAAATAAGAAATAGAGTTCAGGTGAACGCGGCATAAAGATGAATACACGGTCCCCTTTTTCTACATCCAAATCCCTCAGCACATTACCTGCTTTATTAGAGTAATCCTTCATTTCCTTGAACGTATATTTTTCATCTCGTTTTTGGTCTGAAAAATAAAGGGCTACCTGATTTTTCTTGGCTGATTCAGCATGACGGTCGATCGCCTCGTAAGCCATGTTGACTCTGCCTGTGGATGACCAGGAGAAATTCTTCTCTACCTCTGACCAATTAAAAGAATTATAGGTAGTTTCATAATCTTGTAGGTTATATTCGCCATTAATAACAGGCAGCGCTTCCACTTTCATTATTCGATCTCCCCTTTATTTAAGATTTAGATTCAGTATATCAATATTTTCGATTATTCTCAATTTTAATACTGTTCCTAGTATTTTGGTTTGAAAACGCTTACTCATTATGATTTTATGTATAATAAGGATTAGAGTATGAATACAGGTGGTGAAACCGAGTTTGAAGCATCCAAAAATCTATAATGCAAAAACCATGAATACACCTAAGGGGAAATTGATTTTAGAAGGACCGATCAAGCCGACGACTCTCGCAAGCTACGAATTCCATAAAGACCTCGTTGCGTTCCGGCCTCCTGCTGAACAGCATAAAGCGTTGATTGAAATAGCAGGACTGCCTGAGGGACGAATCATTATCGCACGCTATCAGAATACGATTGTAGGATACGTCACATATGTATATCCTGATCCTCTTGAACGCTGGTCACAAGGTAAAATGGAGAATTTGATAGAGCTCGGAGCGATTGAAATCATCCCGGAATTCCGTAACTATAAAATCGGTAAAAATCTATTGAAAGTATCGATGATGGATGATGCTATGGAAGACTACATCGTCATCACGACTGAATACTACTGGCATTGGGATTTGAAAGGAACCGGATTATCCGTTTGGGATTACCGGAAAGTCATGGAAAAAATGATGAATGCGGGTGGTTTGGAGTGGTATGCAACAGACGATCCGGAAATAAGTTCTCACCCTGCCAATTGTTTGATGGCCAGGATCGGGAGTCGTGTTGATCGCGAATCGATTCAGAGATTCGATCAACTCCGTTTTCAAAATCGTTTTATGTATTAAGGAGGTCCAAAGATGAAAGTCGAAGCTATGATGAAGACAGAAGTCATTTCCATCAGGGAAAATGTCAGTATAGAAGAAGCTAAGAAACTGATGGAAAGCCATCGGATTCGCCATCTTCCAATTGTTGATGAGCAGAAAAATCTGGTGGGGATCGTTTCTGATAGAGATTTGGTTTTGGACCGTATCCCCAACCAGAAATCTCCTAGCGATATAGAGGTACAGTCGGTAATGGCTAAAGAGGTGATCACATGTCACCCATACGATTTTGTAGAGGAATTGCTATCGATTTTTTATGAAGAACGTATTGGATGTATTCCCGTTGTGAAAAACAATGAAGTCGTCGGGATGATTACTGAACGGGACATGCTTTATACGTTGATACAGCTGACAGGTGCACATCAGCCAAGTTCACAGTTTGAAGTTAAGGTGGAAAACTTATCTGGCAAGTTAGCGGATGTGACAGCTGTGATCAGGAACCATAATGTAAATATCAACAGTGTTCTTGTCTATCCCGGAGAAACAGATGCAACCAAAGTACTTGTACTTCGCGTGCAGACCATGAACCCTATACCGATCATCAATCATCTGAAATCGGAGGGATATAATGTATTATGGCCGGATACCTCAGGAGAATTCGTATGACAAAGCCGATCTTTGTTTTTTCAGATCAGCTTTTAAGCTATAAGTTCAGTAATCATCACCCATTCAATCCGCTACGGTTTCAAATGACATATGAGCTTTTGAAAGATACAGGAGTTCTCTCGGACGATCAGATCGTCAAGCCTCGTAAAGCGACTGATGAAGAAATTCTGCTTGTGCACAATGAAGATTATCTGAAAGCAATAAAAAAAGCGGGCCTAGGGCAGCTTCCTGAATCGCAGCGGTCAAGCTTTGGCTTAGATACAGATGACACGCCTATTTTTAAAGATATGCATGAGGCGAGTGCTTGGCTGGTCGGAGCGACATTGACCGCCACAGAGCAAGTTTTTGAAGGGAAAACAAAAAAAGCGCTGAGTTTAGGCGGCGGATTGCATCATGGGTTCAGGGGCAGGGCATCTGGATTTTGCATTTATAATGATAGTTCCATAGCAATTGAGTACATGAAACAAAAATATAATGCCCGTGTCCTGTATATAGATACAGATGCCCATCATGGTGATGGTGTCCAATGGGCTTTTTACGATGACCCGGATGTATGCACGTTTTCGATTCATGAGACCGGTCGTTATCTATTCCCTGGTACTGGGAATGTGTCCGAAAAAGGAGCCGGTAAAGGATATGGATACTCCTTCAATCTTCCTGTAGACGCCTTTACTGAGGATGATTCATGGATACCTATACTTGAGGAAGCGATCGATGAAATCGTCAAGTTCTTCAAACCCGATATCATCATCAGCCAAAATGGTGTAGATGCTCACTATTGGGATCCATTGACCCATCTTTCCCTGACGATGAAGTCCTATCGTAAAATCCCGGAGTTGGTCAATCGTGCAGCGGATCGTTACACAGAAGGACGGTGGATTGCCGTTGGCGGTGGAGGCTATGATATTTGGAGAGTTGTACCGAGGGCATGGTCTCTGATTTGGGCAGAAATAAATGGAATTGAACTTCAAGGTACACTACCTGAAGCATGGCTGACAAAATGGCAGGAAAAAGCGCCTGTAGATCTTCCCTCGTGCTGGGATGATAGAGCAGACCTCTATCCAAGCATTCCAAGAAAGCAAGAAATTTGTGACAAAAACCACGTCATGCTGCAAAGAACCTTACAGCATATCCGGAATGAAAAAAAATCTGTGTAATGAAAGCCGGATAGAATATAAGCATCTAGATGGGTACTTCTATAACATATCCTGAGTTTTTTGAGATTAAAATTTAAAAAACGGCGTACCAAAACTGTTGTCAGTTGGCACGCCGTTTTTTTACCATTATTACATCTGTACCAAAAAAGCGGCTTTAATATATTACTTTACTGCATTATATGCATTTACTACACCATGACCAAAGATTGGATCATAACCGTTTTTTCCTGCATCATCCGCAGTTTGTTGTAAGTGTGTTTGTACTTGGCTTGGAGATGGCTTCTTTCCTGCATCTTTATATACTTTAGCGATATATGCAGCAGCCACTCCAGCAACTTGGGGTGAAGCCATTGAAGTTCCGCCCTTCCAGCCATAGCCTTGCGAACCGAATTGCGCAACTCCAGTTGGAGAATTTAAATAAGTCGGAACAGTACTTAATACTAACCATTTGTAATCACCAGGTACGCGTGTTCCATTATAATCAGGACCTAAATCTCCACCTGGAGCAGATAGATTAATATTTCCGTTTCCATAGTTGGAATAGAATGCAAGCCGGTCCTCTGTACCAAAGCCTCCGCCTAGAGCAGAAACAGTAATTAAACCAGGGATTTGAGCAGGAACCTTAAATGCAGCACCTTGAACATCATAAGCAGCTGTTGCCGGATTCGCATCTAAAGTAGCATTATACCAATCAGCTAGCTTTGCGGGGTTGCTTAAATCTTGACGGTCGTTCCCTGCAGAAGCCACAACTGTTACATTTTTATTAGCAGCATAACGAATAGCACGATTGTAAGCCACCATATCAGCAGCGTCATTACCTAAACGGATCTTCTCGCCTGTAGCAGGATCTGTGTAATACCACTGTCCAATTACTCTTGTACCACCTAAGCTCATATTGATTACATCAACACCATCATCCGCAGCAGCAATAATAGCATCCGTAATCCAAATTTGCTGTGCACCACCTGTAGCACCGAATACTCGGTATGAACGTAGTCCAACTTCAGGTGCAATACCTTTAATACGGCCATTTGCACCGATTGTTCCAGCAACGTGAGTACCGTGGCTGTTGAAATCTTGTGCATCATTTGTTCCAGGAACAAATGTTTTTGAACCAGAAACAATATTATCCTTTAAATCAGGGTGGTCGAAATCAATGCCAGAGTCGATAATACCGACTACAACATCTTTACTGCCACTTGAAAGGTCATGGCTCGCACCTTTATTAGTTACCCGCTCAATATCCCATTGCCATCCAGCTTCCCAAATGCTTTCATTCTCTGGAACAGATTGTAATCCACTTTGCTCAACGTCAGCAGCAGTTACCTCAACTTCAGGTAAATCTATAGATACTTCCAATGAAGGAGCAAGGCTCGCAACATTTGTGTTTTTTACTAACGATTTAATAAATGCAGTAGGATTAGAAGTTGTAGCCTCAACTGTTCCAATCTTAGCTACCTCATACGTTACTTCTCCTCCAGCCTTCTCAATGATTGACTTGTAATTTGCAGGCAAGCTGTTTTCAGATTTAAAAACAACTAAAAATGCCTGCTTAGAGCTTGATTTTTCTTGTGGGGATGCCAATGTGCTGAAACTAAATGATGAAAAAGCAAGTAAAACACCTAAAAATAGGAAAAAACCTTTCTTCATGTACTTCATCCTTTCCAGGTTTTATTTTTCTGTTCCACGATATCTATTCCATTTATCGGAAAGGACTTCCTTCTCTACAAGTTTATATTTTTCGACATTTATTGGCACAATTTGGTTCAATAGAAGCAGTGAGTTTAGGAAAATTATAAAAACTGATAAACACTTTGTTGAATGGTGGTGAAAAGATAGGAAATAAGATAGAAACAGTAGGATTGGACACTCAAATGCCGCTTTTGATGGATACTGATTGTTATTCAAACACCGCCTTTTAATCAAGGAGGCTTACCCTATTACGGATAAGCCCCTATTTGTTAAAAGAACGATTTTTTAAACGTTTTACCTTTGGTCTAATTGCCGGCTGATTTTAAATAAAAGCCTAATGATTTCTGCTATCCCTAACATCAATAAACCAATAAAAATGCTCGCTATGGATGATAAAATAATAGTCCCATTATTCATATCCAATGTTTCTTGTACAAATATCTCCAAAACCTATAGCTATAACGCCTGCAACAAGTAAAATAATTCCTGGAACGTTTACATTTTTCAAACTGAGCACTTCTTTCTTTATATAATTTTTATTGACCGGTATCCGGTGATTTTTTTCAATAATGTCAAAAATCTTTATTTGCCACCTCGTAGCAATGATAATATTAGAAAAATCTCTTTAATTATTGCTTTTCTTTTCAAAAGTAGAAACGATATGAATAAATAAGTATAGTGATCCAATAGCTAGTGGAATATAGGGAAAGTAATAAACAGACATTTTCATAAACGCCATTGGTTTTTCAGGATTAGTTTTCTCTGCGTTCATTATAATCACTCGAACAGCGAAAAAAAGTATTAGTGAAGTTGATATATAAATGGCAGAAATTAAATGGCTCAAATAATTACCTTCTCCCCCTATGAAGTATGTATTCAAGAAAATAGGGAGCCATAGATCAAAGCCCTAATTATCAATTAAGCATAATACCCATATTAATTGGATACTGATTGAGTACTTTTAGATTTTATCTGTTTAACTGAGCCTCATCGTTAATACCAATTATTTCAAGTTATTGGTTTTAATTCAATGATTATTTACACAAAAAAGAAGCCTTACCCTTAATACGCATAAGCTCCTTTTTAAATTCTTTTAAGGTTTTCCCTTATCAATATATAGAGAGTAATCTTTATCATTAACTGAGGCATAAAAAATTTCCTTTAAATCAATCCCTCTTCTTTTAATTTCATTATATAACCATGTTTCATTCCTATTGATCTTTTTTAAATTATGATTTTGGATTTTACCTTCTATAACAACTGCTATAGGAATACCTTTATACTCTGTTTCAATATTAAGATGTTTTGGTGTTATATTTACAACGCTATGATTCGGAAGGATACTTAGCTCTCCATTAGGCTCTAATATGACATATTCAATTTCTTCTATGTCAGGATATCCAGCAATACGGATCGCGGATAAGAGTTCGACCAAGCTGAATCGAGATTTATCCAATTCTCTTTTTGAAATTTTCCCATGCTTTACTAAGATAGAAGGCTGACCTATAAATAAACGGTTCATTGCTTGCAACAAACTTATTTTAGAGAAAAGAATATAAATTGTAACTACCACCATGATGCCAATGATTGCCTGAATCTTTCCATCAATTTTTATCGGGGTCACAGCTAATGTAACAAGGAATACAAGAGCAGCTAAATCAATAGGACTTAATTGAGCTAATGCAGTTTTCCCCATTAACCGTATTGCAAATGTTACAACGACAAATAACAATACCAATTCGCCTATGATTGAAATCATACTAATATCACCAACTAAATTTTTGTTTCTGTATTTTCTTCTTAAGGCTTTTTAACTGAAACCTCTCTAAATGCTTAGGTTTTACCGCTATAAGCATATCCTCTTTGGAGTTGACCACTTTAACGTCTGTTAAGGTATTACGTCAGTGTTTAATCCCGTTTTTACTGCCGTAGATTTTCCTTTTGAATACATTGTTATTGTTGAGAAAAAGCTAAAATTTATACCAGAAAGTGAAAGATCTAAAATAAGTAGCTCATTTAACTTTAAAATGGATTTTGGCTAAGAATGGGAACTACAAAACCATTTTATATACTAGGAAAAAATTTCAACACATTTACTTTAACTAAAAACCAAAGAATAAAATTGCATTTAGCGATTAATAAAGTAGGAGGTTTATTAAATGACCAGAAGGCAAAACATGTGGATGCCTCTTATTGCAGGCATTGGGATTGGTGCAGTTGCAACAGGGCTAATGAGAGGTCAAGGTGGTAATGTAAAAAGCATGGCACAAAATATTCCTGCTTTAAATCAAATGCAACGTACTACAGGAACTAACGATCTACAAAATCAGTAACCAAAAAACCCCCATCTCCCTGCAGGGTGGGGGTTTTCCAAAATATTCCATTTTCTGTTTCATTGTTACAAGTATTGTTAAAATAACATAATAGCGATGCAATCTGTTTTGCCTTTATTCTTATAGTAATATATTCTGTTTTTGGCATTCCTACATTGTTCTTACGAGGTCACTTACCAAGGCATTAACATAAGTGAAAACGACCCGTGGTCACATTCGAGCCGTTTTTTAATGTCATTTATTCATTATGCAACCGAAAAACAGAATCATTTTATTTAGCAAGGTTGTATTTTCTTATCAAGAAGAGAGTTAAATTTAAATTGGAAGAAACAGCTTGTCCGAATCAGGACAAAAAGGGATTTTTTCGAACACGTTTGATTTGCCCCCGGATTTCGCCTTCGGGATTTTGTTCGGTATGGACATTGACATAAGTGAGTCCCTCACACATGAGTGCAATCAAATCATTCACATTTCTCACGCCAATATCATTACTCACGATATCCTCATTGGTAATGATACCTGTGACAGTCCCTCGTTTAGTTGTAAGGCCATTCTGGTCTTCAAGTGTGGCAAGGTCTGCCCCGAATAAGAAAACGAGTACTGGACCGTTCTGACCACGAGCACCAAAGTGGATATGAGCTTGTACAAGATTCCGTATATCCTTCACTTGCAGAAAGAACCTGATCAGGCCACGTCTTGTATTTGTAACAAATTTCGCAATACCGAAAGCCTCGGTATTGACTGGAGGAACCTCGTTTTCACCTTTTAATCTAGCAATGAATTCACCCATTCTATCACCTCCTTATGAAAGAAGCTATAGTATTGTATTCTGGGGCGATAGATTCGGTGTATAGATGGAAGTCCCGATTTTAATAGATGTTTTGGCGTACACTTTATTATATTATTGTCTATTTTTATTCTTACCAAGGATAAGAAAAAGCCCTTCAAAAGAAAGAAGGACTTTTGCTGTTAAAGAGCTGCCTTGTGTTGTTCTCTGTATTTGCTTTTCACTTTTGAACTTTTTCCCAGAAAACTTACCACGACGAACACGATGGTCGATAATGGCAGGGCATAAAAGAGCGGATCGACATGTGTCCAAGGAAATGCCAGCAAGGTTTCTTTTCCAAACATTGCTTTTGAGATTCCAAAAGCTGCTGCCTCTTTCTGGTGTAAAAAGATGAACCCTAAAATACTGACTGCAAATCCTGTTATAATACTATAGGTCGCACCCGCTCTTGTCGCGCCTTTCCAAAACAAAGCCCCCATCAAGGCAGGCAAGAACGCTGCCCCGCATATCCCGAACCAGAATGCTGTCGCTGTTGCTATGACTCCTGCTGGCAGGATATAACCGAGAATGACCGCTGCAATGACTCCAAGGATAACCCCGATACGTGATAGATCCATTTTCATTCCGAAGAAACTGTTCACACCAAGTGTTTTCAAAATATCCTGGCCAAAAGCTGTTGCTTGAACATGGATTAAAGAAGAAACTGTTGAAATCGTAGCCGATAAAAGCGTTAATGTGAATAAGTAAATGAACCAATCTGGCATGAGAGCATTGATGAACTTCGGAATGATCAAATCAGCATTCCCACCAGCCACTGTCAATGCGATTTCACCAGAATTATTATAGAAGTACAAGTTACTCAATGGACCGATTACAAAAGCAGCACCTGTCATAAAGAAAATGAAAACTCCGCCAACAAGCACAGAGCGATAGAGTGCACGATCATCCTTGACCGTCATACATCTCATTGCTAGCTGTGGCTGGGCAAGAACACCAATTCCAACACCCATGATAATCGTACTTACTACCGTCCACCATAATGGAGACCCGAGTGCAGGCATACTCGTCCACCCTAGATGCCCTCCCTCGACTAATGGTGATGGAACTAGGTTTTTCATTGCCGTCAGTCCGCTATGACCTTCAATCAAACCTCCAACAGCTTGATAGGTGACGAAAAGGAATATCGCCATACCGACAAGCATGATCACTGCCCCAAAAGCGTCAGTATACATGACTGCCTTGATGCCTCCACTGACTACGTAAAGTGCAATGATCAATGCGAAGATCAATAAAGCTATATTAAAGTTCATCGCAAGTGATTCTTGTAAGAAACGAGCGCCTCCAATCAATACGATACTCGTGTATGCTGGCATCAAAACAAAAATCATAACCCCAGCAAAAACCGTAATAAAATTCGACTCATATCGCCTACCCAAAAGTGTTGGGAAAGTCGATGCATCAAGCTTAAGTGACAACCTTCTGATTCTGGTCCCGAATACCGCAAATGCGACGAAAATTCCAAGAACAATATTTAAAAATGCCAACCATAACAATCCCATACCGAATACACCAGCAGCTCCACCAAAGCCGACAATCGCAGAGGTGCTAATGAAGGTCGCTCCGTAAGAAAGAGCCATGACAGCCGGGTGGATGTTCCGTCCACCTACGAGGTAATCCGCTTCTGTGGTCGTCTTTTTATAACCATAGTAGGCAAGACCAGACATTATCCCGATATAGACAAGGATGATCGGTATCAAAACTGCTAAATTCATTGCTCATCTCTCCCACGATTCCACATTACAGCTCCAAAAACAATACATCCGATTGTTGCCAGTACAGTCGCGATCCATACAAAAGCAACTCCGAAATCTTCCATACCTAACACCTTTACCGCCTCCTATGTATGTGTTTTTCCATCCCTTTCAGCGATAAACGAATTGTAAGCGCATTCATTTTCGGGTAAAACAACGAACATTGCAATCTTGAAAGGGGTCTCGATATACTTTTCCTCTTAAATTGACAAATTCCTTCCAATCATATATGATTTTTCGAAATTTTATGAACTTTATCCAGCTAAAGATGAAGGGTTCTTCTAACTATGTAGAAAAACCCTTCACATTATTGATAGAAAGTTCTAACATTGTTTAAATCTTGTATAAGCTGATTGATTTCTTCTTGGTTCAAACGGATCAGCATTTGGTCGTATAACGTGAGCACTAAGCCATCAGAGTCATCCTTATTTTTGTATAGAAAATCATATAAATTATTTAATTGCGTTTCTTTAAGGGTTGATTCTGTGGAGAAGTGTTTGACTTTTTCCAACATGAACTCATTATTTGATTGATCGAAATCTCCTGTTATGATGCTTCCATTTAGTTTCATACCTACACTCCTATAATCTAAAGTCTATTTATAGCTTGTCCTATGTTGGCTCAATATTTTAATAACGTTTATAAAACCAGATACTACTTTTCGGATGGATCTGCTTTTACCTATTTTTGAACCTTCCTTATTTTCGGGGTTTCGTTTCGATTGTACTCTCAATTTCCACTTCTTTTAACGCTTGGGAGGCCAGTTGATCCGCTTCCTTGTTCTTCTTCCTGGAAATTAATTCATATTCTGGTTGGATACCTGATTGTTTGAGTTTGTTTTCAATCCGATCAGCCCATTTTGATAATTCTTCTTCCGTACACGGCCATTCACCTTTCAGTTGATTGATAACGACTTGTGAATCTCCAATGAATGTGACGGGCAAGTGGTGTACATCCAATTTCTCTAATTCCTTAAGGCTAAGGTGGAGAGCTGCATATTCTGCTTCATTATTTGTATTAAGTTCTCCTACTACGGCATTTTTCCGTAGGCGAAAGGATTTCCCATTCTGATCATAATAAACCGCACACCCTAAGCCTGATTTTCTTGTTTCAAGCTCGAAACCACCATCAAAATAAACCATCACATTGTGGGGTTCAGTTTCAATCCCCTTCATAAATTCTTTTAGTTCCTTTAAGGACCAAGTAGTTTCATTATTATCGATAAACATTAAATTTTTTACGCGTCCTGTTCTCTCCATATCCAAAGCAATCTTTATCCCTTTCTCAGCGTCCATAACCTCTGAACTTAGACGTGTCGTTAAACCTTTTGGCGTTTTATATGTAGTTTCAATTCTGATTTTCATATTTGATACCATCCTTCATTCGTATTGAAGACTTTTTATATATCGTATCTTAACAATAAAACCATACAAGTTTCTAAATCATGTCCAACTTAAGGTCTTCATCTTCTAAAGTGAAGATAGGGAAAGAGCATAGTTACTCTTTCCCTATTCTGCACAAAAAACTATTAATTAAATGGAATCGGGTAATTTGAAACGTGAACTTGCTTAACCTTGTAAGGAACTTCCAAGACCATATCACCCTTTAATTGAACATGTGAGTCCAATCCATTAGCCATAGCAAATTGATCAGGAGAAAGTCGATACTTTATTGCAATGGTAGATAAATTTTCACCAGGCTGGACTTCATGGGAGGTTCGCAGCTTTTTAAGACGACATACAGAATTCTTATATGCAGGTTGATGGGATACAGGACCCACCACATCTACCGTAAGGTCATTTGGAACTACTTCATCTTCCCAGTCACCAAAATGAAATGGGATGAAGGCATTCCTTTTTTAACTGATCCATTAATCCTTGCAGGTAAATCGATAGAACCTCGGGGAGAGACGACTTGTACATATTCTCCTTCAAGGATCCTAAAATGGGAAGCATCCTCTTCATGGATATCGACATAAGCTTCATTTGCCGCTTCGTGCAAATAAGAAGAGCGGGCGGTCTTTGTCCTTGTATGCCAGTGCCATACGAGTCGTCCCGTATTCAACCAAAGCGGGTATTTCTTTTTTGATACAACAGATGCTCCTTCTGTTCCTCTAAAGTTTGTCGATACCGTAATTCAAGTGTATTATGATTTACAATAGGAGTTCTTATCTAAGATCTACTAAAGTGAGAGCCTCTGAAAAATGTGTATATACTTCCTCTGATTCCTCAGATATTATGCCTCTGCTCATCAAAACTATATCTCCTCACTTCCAATTGATTTGTGAATCATAAAATCCCTTACTCTTCAATTAACCATGTTCAAGGGATTATAAACTCATTTACAAATGGTGAAGATGTCACAATAAAAAAACGTATCCCTTTTGTAAGAGATACGTCCTTTTATCATTCTACCAACCTTTTGGCTTCAATTCATATACACCTCTGCCGAATGTTGCCGCGTAGAGGATACCGGATGGCTCATGGTATTTCAAGTCAGTAACCGGGACGACAGGGATTCCATTTCCGAGACTGTACCATTTCTCCCCACTGTTCGGTGACACGAAAACACCGACATCACTGGCTGCATAGAGTATATTTCGTTTTTGGGGATGTACAACCAGATCATTCAGAGGGACATCAGGAAGATTTCCGCTTATAGCACTCCAGCTTTTACCCCCGTCCTGACTTTTGAAGATATGGGCTGCATCATCACCAGACCGGAAACCAGAAAAAGTGGCATAAACGAAATCTTCATCTTTCGGATCGACCGCTATACGCGTCACCCAACGGTCCGGTAATTTAGGATCCTTGATTTCTTCCCAGTTCTGACCTGAATCCTTTGTAGTCCAAACTTTTCCATCATCTGTGCCAGCATATAAGATGCCAGCATTTGATTTTGCTACCGCAAGCGTTGTGATTGTTCCAAACGGATATTGGTCTCGACTTTCAGCATTCGAAAGACTAGGACTGATCGCTTCCCAAGTCTTACCGCCATCTGTCGAACGATTGACGATATTTCCGCCGTAATACATGATTGATGGATTGTTGGGATCGAATACGACTGGTGTCATCCAGTTTCTACGCTCCGATACGGTTTTATCCGTAAAATAGGTCATCGTTTCACCGCCGTCTTCAGAACGGGCACAATTTCCATATTGGTAACAAGCATAGACAGTGTCTTGATCTTCATAATTAATCAGGTTGACCAAACCGTCACCATAGTAATAGTTGTTCCATCCATCTGCTGACTCGCCCCAAGAACGGATTGAACCGTTATCCTGGGTTCCACCAGACAATCGGGTACGATCCTGATGGCTTACATCTAGCGTATAAAATTGCGTGAAAGGCTCATCTTCTGCTTTAATCCACTCTGAAGATACGGACCCATTATCCTCTGACCGGTATACTCCTCCATCGTTTCCAAGATAGACTCGTCCAGGTGACTTCGGTTCCCATGCCATCGTATGCTGATCAGCATGGATACTTCCCCTGGATCGGTTCCAGGTCTTACCGCCATCTGTTGATTCCATCAATTGTACTCCTGAGACAAAAATGTGATCACCGTCATTCGGATCTACATAATTACGTCCGAACCACCAACCGAATGAAGATTGGGAGTTTGCAAGCTGGTCATTACGCGGTTGTTTTTCCCATGAATCTCCTCCATCACTTGAAATATAAAATCCTTCAAAATAACCATCTGTTTGAATGACAGTTGCATATACCTTTTCCGTATCAGTAGATGATATCGAAAGGCCGATCCGACCAACCTTTTCTCCTGATGGAAGCCCCTCTTTAAGCAGTGTCCATGTTGCTCCCCCATCATCAGAACGATAAACTCCGGATCCTTCTCCACCGTATTTACGTTCATTCGGATAACGGATCCGGTCCCACATAGCGACAAATACACGGTCGGGATTCTCCGGATCAATCGCTATGTCGACTGCCCCGGTTGTTTCATTAAAGCCTTCAAGAGCAAGTTCCCAAGTCTCACCGCCATCTTCGGTTACATATAAACCACGATCTCCGCCATCGTGGAATAATGGGCCTGATGCCGCTACCCATACTTTATCCGGATTAGAAGGATCAACGATGATCCGACCGATCGCATTGCTGTCTTTTAACCCGATGTATTCCCAATCTTCTCCTCCATTCGAGGATTTATAGACTCCGGTACCTCCATATACAAGACTTCCACCGCCAGGATTCGCTTCACCTGTCCCTACATAGAGCGTTCCATCTGGTGTGATACCGATTGCACCTATGGATTGTACAAGATCATCTTCCCATACTGATTCGAAAGTTTTCCCAGCGTCCGCACTTTTCCAAACGCCTCCAGAGGCAGCTCCTATGTAGATTGTATCTTCATTGTTTGGATCAACTACAAGGTCCACAACCCGTCCACCAATGTTGCTTGGTGCATTGAATATCCATTTCTGATTTAAAGCCCCTGGAGCTTCTTTTGCAGTCGTTGCACGGATTTGCTTCGTTTGTTCAAACGCTTTTTGGAAGGCATTACGAGGGATATCTTCCTCCTCAAATCCTTTCTGTGTCATAAACCAATCATCACGTTTCCCAGGTCCTTTTTCAGCAAAATCCTCTTCAACTCTTTCATCAACTTTTCCTTCCATTTCTTGCGCTCCAATTGATTCTTCTACATTTGAGGTTGGTTGTGAAGTTTGGAAGAAAATGATTGAAGCTACTAAAATCAAGACTACCAGAACAGTAGAAAATAAGTAGATTCTCTTTTTCATCTACACACTCATCCTTTCTTTTTGATAAGCATTAAAGTAAACCAGCTTTTTTCTAATAGGGATTTAGTGACTTTTGGACTAATTTGTTTTTCCCTCCCTCTTAAAATTGTTTTCAAGATACAAGTATACTAATGACGGAAGAAAAAATTGTCAATATTATTGGAATATTTTGATATTTTGTCCCTACTACAATTCATATTGCTCCATCTGAAGAACTATTTAGAGACACGAAATAATTCAGCCTAAATAACCTTCTATAATTTGACAGACTCCTATAAGGTTGATGGTAAATCTTTTTAAATGTAACTAAAGTTTAGGAGGTTTCCTATGTTAAGGGGAAAATCAAGTTCAAAAACAGCTCTGGCCTTATCCTTTGTTTTAGCCTCTTTTTTAGCCTTGGGGACTGTTACATATGCCACTACTACCGAAAAATCTGTAAATCAACAGCTATTTTCTGAAGAGAGTTCGCAACCGATTTACAATTATGAAGATTCAATCAAGGAAACCGTATATGTTGAAACAGCATTAGACAGTGACCGAGATGGGGAAACTGATCTTATCGCGGCAGAAATCATTCGGCCAAAAGAAACACAGGAAAGTTTGCGTGTACCAGTCATAATGGATGCAAGCCCCTATTATGAACGACTTGGTCGTGGAAACGAATCCGAAATAAAAGATCCTGACGGCGATGGCATCAATGAGAAGTTCCCACTCTTTTATGATAATTATTTTGTTCCAAGAGGCTATGCTATCGTACAAGTCGATATGGTTGGAACAAACCATTCAGAAGGCTGCCCGACAACAGGTGGCCATGAAGAAACCGAGGGCATAAAAGCCGTCATCGACTGGTTGAACGGAAGAACAAGTGCATGGAATAAAGACGGACAAGAGGTTGTTGCTGATTGGTCGACTGGAAAAGTCGCTATGATCGGGAAGTCTTATGATGGTACTTTAGCCAATGGTGTGGCTGCCACTGGGGTAGAGGGCCTGGAGACAATTGTCCCGATTGCCGCGATCAGCAGCTGGTACGATTACTACCGTTATGGAGGTATCACATTTTATAATGGCGGGCCTTCGTATCTGTCAAGAGTCGTGACAGCTCGTGGAAGTGTCGAAGAGTGTGCTCCAATCCGAGAAGAGTTGGCAGAAGGAGCTGATGATGAATCCGGGGACTATAACTCTTTCTGGAATGAACGTAATTTTGTAAAGGATGCCAAGAATGTAAAGGCCAGTGTATTCGTTGTTCATGGATTGAATGATTATAATGTGAAAGCCAATCACTTCTCCAATTGGTGGGAAGGGCTATCCCGTTATAACGTGCCGAGAAAGCTATGGTTGACACAAACTGGTCATGTCGACCCGTTTGACTTCAGACGGGAAGAATGGGTAAATACACTTCATCGATGGTTCGATTATTGGTTACTCGATTTGAACAATGGTATCATGGATGAACCGATGGTTGACATCGAACGTGCAGCAGATGAATGGGAAACTTACTCTTCATGGCCAGATGCAGATTCTGAACCCGTGAAAATCAGATTTGGACCTGGAAACGAAGAGTTGCCTGGGGCTTTGACTACAGGTCCAGTACAAGGCAATTATTCACAATCTTTCATAGATGACCCGGATCAGACCAATGATCAGATGGTTGAAGGGGAGTTTACGAATAAAGAGAACCGTTTGATTTTCTTATCCCCTGAACTCACCAATAACATACGCATCAGCGGAGTTCCTCAAATGGATATCAGCGTAAAAATTAATAAAGAGGATACGAATCTTACAGCTTTGATCGTTGACTACGGAACAGATACACGGGTCAATCACCGAAGCAGGGGGGAAGGCATACGGACGCTCGACGAGGAAAATTGCTGGGGACAAAGCTCTGATGTTGATGATGCATGTTATAAAGTTACTGAAAAAACAACCCACGAAGCACCTTATGAAATCGTCACTCACGGATGGCTTGATGCTCAGAACTGGAAGTTCCTAGACAGTACTGATCTATTGAAACCTGGAAAGAGCTATCGATTCAAGTGGGATGCTCTTCCTGAAGATTATGTATTCAAGCCAGGTCATCGTATAGGGATCATCATTGCTGGAAGTGATGACCGCTGGACGATTCCTGAAGAAAATAATGCTGAAATAGAGATTTCACTAGGACAAAGTCATATGGTACTACCCGTTGTAGGCGGGAAGAAATCGATTGAATTTTAAAATTGAAAAGTCTATCGTTCATTACTATAAAAAAGCATGCGGTTCATTAGAATCACATGCTTTTTTTCCTATTCTGATGTAGAATCTCTCAGTTGGATTCTATGTGGGAGAATGACGGTTCGGTCTTCCACCTTTTCGTTGTTCATGAATTTTGTCAATAATCTCATTGCGACTGCCCCGATATCGTACATCGGCTGGACTACCGTAGTTAGGGTTGGACGGACCATCGCGGCCAGACGTGTATTGTCAAAGCCGATCACTTCCATGTCTTTTGGAATGTTCAATCCATTATCTTGAGCACCGTGAATGACACCAAGAGCCATTTCATCAGTACCAACAAAGACTGCACTCGGTTTGTCTTCTAGACTGAGGAATTTTTCAGCTGCCTCTAATCCTGAATCATAGGTATAATCACCAACGTGGACATAGTCCTCATTAAGTGAAAGGCCGGACTCCTCCAACGCTCTTCTATATCCTTTAAATTTATATTCGCCATTGATCGGATCTTCAAGTGGTCCAGATACCAATGCGATTTTTTCATTTCCTCTTTCAACCAATAGCTTGATTGCATCATAAACTGCTTCCTGGTAATGGATATTGACAGTTGGAATCTCATCATCTGGAGAGACTGTAGCAGCTAGTACGATCGGAACCGGCGAACGTTTGAACTCATCGACATGTTCCTCTGTAATCGTGCCACCCATGAAAACAATGCCGTCAACCTGTTTTCCTAATAAGGTGTTGAGTAAATGTATTTCTTTTTCTTTGTTTTGATCTGAGTTACAAAGAATGATATTGTAATTGTACATTGTAGCAATGTCTTCGATTCCTCTTGCCAACTCTGCAAAGAAGATGCTGGAGATATCCGGGATGATGACCCCGACAGTAGTCGTTTTTTTGCTTGCTAAGCCCCGTGCCACTGCATTGGGACGATATCCTAAATTTTCAATTGCATCCAGTACTTTTTTACGAGTTGCAGGTTTAACGTTTGGATTCCCGTTGACAACACGTGAAACGGTTGCCATTGATACTCCTGCTTCTCTTGCGACATCATAAATGGTAATATTACTGTTATTCATAACGGCCTCCTTTTGCACGTTATTGCTTCCAAACGAATGGTTAGTCTTATTCTTCCTAATAATAATCCTTTTTACTCTATTAGCTAATATTGTACAACATTAATACACTAAACGGTCAAATTAATTTTGGATTCGTTTCTTTTAAAGCGGTGGCGAACTCGTCGAACTGATCGAGGTCCATTTGCTGGGCAGAATCAGACAATGCCACAGCAGGGTCTGGATGGACTTCGGCCATGATACCATCTGCCCCGATCGCTAAGGCTGCTTTGGCTACAGGAAGCAGAATATCCCTTCTGCCAGTTGAATGGGTCACATCGACGAGTACCGGCAAGTGGGTTTCTTGTTTCAGAATCGGTACAGCAGAAATATCAAGTGTGTTTCTTGTGGCTCTTTCATAAGTCCGGATGCCCCGTTCACATAAGATGATATTGCCATTCCCTTTTGACATGATGTACTCTGCTGCATTCATGAATTCAGATATCGTTGCTGCAAATCCGCGTTTCAATAAAACAGGCTTGGAGGCCCTTCCGGCTTCTTTCAACAACTCAAAATTGTGCATATTCCGAGCCCCGATTTGAATAACATCGATATATTTAAGAGCCTCTTCAAGATCCGCTGGGTTCACGATTTCACTGACTACTGCAAGATTATGCTTCCTTGCAACCTTGTTCAAAATGATGAGCCCTTCCATTCCAAGGCCCTGGAAGTCATAAGGGGAAGTACGCGGCTTGAACGCTCCGCCTCTCAGAAGTTTGATTCCATGTTTTTTGACGGTTTCGGCTACAGCATCCACTTGTTCGTAGGATTCAACGGCACACGGTCCGGCAACAATTCTCTGCTGTCCGTCCCCAACTTGTTCACCAAGAACATCTACAATTGAATTTTCTGGTTGATTTTTTCTTGAAACCAAAAGAGTTTGGCTATGATCATCCTCTTGGAGTTCAAGAGCCGCTTTGAAAATCTGTTTGAAAATATGTTGTAATGTCGACGTTTCAAATGGTCCATGGTTATGTTCAGCGATTTTATCTAACATCTTTCTCTCTCGGACAGGGTCAAATCGATTAACGCCTTGTTTCTTTTTAACATGTCCGATATCTTGGACAATTTCAGCTCGTTTATTCATTAACTCTACCAACTGTTGATTGATATGATCAATTTGTTCTCTTAAATGGTCCAATTCTTGATTGCTCATCATTTCACTTCCTATTGCAATAAAATGTATCATTCCTTCTCTTAGTGTAGTCTAATGAAATCTTGCCGTCTAGCAAGGTGTACTAAGAGCATCTTATTTCCTGATTTATGGTACATGTTTCTTTACCTGATCCACTAAAGCACTATAAGTAATGTTCCAATGAGAGTTATTGTAAAGGACTGTATGAGTAGAAAATAAAAAGATTTGCGGTGATTCATGTTTAACATTGAATTCATCTGCGATCTTATTGGACAGGGACCTTGATTCCTGTACATTGAGATAGTAAATAGGCATGTCTGGATGATCTTCGGCAAATTTCTCTGCTTCTTCATAAGCAGATTGACTGATTGGACACGTCGTACTGTTTTTTAAGAAGTAGAAAGGATTTGCAGTATCGATGGATTTGAATTCTTCCCATGAATGGATTTTTTTCATAGTGATACCTCTCTTTAATCTATAAATCAAGGGGCTGACCCCCAAGTGTCTGACACTTTGTTGTCGGGTCAACCCCTCTCCGTAATCGAATTATTTATTTGTAGAGCTTGGGTGTTTTTCTTCATAATTTGTTTCAATGTCATTCAATTGGCTGTTCGGCGTTTGCATGGCATCTTCAATTGCATCTGCTTTACCTTCATTGTACTCCTCTTCAAGCTGGTTCAACTCATTATCCTTCGTTCTCCATTTGTTGATGTTATCACGGGCAGAAGTCGAGAATTCCCTTACTTTGTTTGCAGCCTGAGAGGTTTGATTGCTTACGTTCTGTGCCAAAGTAGAAGACTTATCCCTAGCCATTGTAGCAACTTCCGTACTTTTGTCCTTCAATTGAGTAGCTTGATCATTAAGGTCCGTACGTAATTCTTTACCAGACTTAGGAGCGAGCAGAAGAGCCGTAGTGGCACCCACGATTCCACCGATCAAAGATCCGATGAGAAAATCCTTCGTGTCAATTGATGAAGATTGGTTTTGAACATTTTTGTCAGTCGTTTGCATATAAAACATCCTCCTCTATTTTGGTTCTGTCGTTCTACCATATTTTTTGGTTCTTAATTGCCATTTGTCCCAAATATCTAAAGCCGCATTACTCCATTGCACTACCTGGGAAACTGTATCTGATCTTCGTTCCCCTTCCCTTGCAATGCGAGTAGACACGTTTTTAACAGAATGACTCACATTTGATAAGCTATCTCCAATTTCACGTACACCCTGGAATACGGAGTTGAGAGATTCAGACTTATGCTGGATATCGTCTGCTAAACGGTTGGTTTTATGTAACAAATCCGTCGTTTCCCTCGATACTCCATCTAATTGATTTTCTAATCCATCCAACGTTTTTGCAACATTCGTCAAAGTTTGTTGAAGAGATTTCAATGTCTTAGAGATAAAAACGACTAACACTGTAAACGCTATTGCAATCAAAGCTACACTTAAATATAAGATTATTTCCATATCGCATACCACCTCCTGTATAGTATTATATTTCCCAATACAACTATTCATTAAACTTTATCCTTGTTTAATTTAGGCTGACTTCCTTAGAAAAATGCTGTAAGCCACGACACTCCTGCGGGAAAGCGAACCAGGTGAGACCACGGACTGACTTACGATTTAAGGATCTTCGACTAAAAACCACCACGTCCTGTGGTGAACGCCGAAGCCAGTCCATCCTGTGCAAGTGAGGAAGCTTACGGTTCGCACGCAGAAGGGAGTGAATTTCGCAAGAATCAACAATGAAGAGCCTAGACTTAAACCCTTTTTATCAAATTCGCTGTCCAGAATCAACAATCCTCCTATCTTTTTTCTAAACTCAAAATAAAGTACAATAGTAGGTGGGAAATAACAAATTCTATAAAAAGGAGAGGCATTTCAGATGAGAGATCAAAGAATACAGGCTTTAGCGAACAACATCATTACATACTCGGTAGATCTCCAGCCAGGCGAAAAGGTATTGATTGAAAATACAGGTTATCAACAGGAGCTCGTCAACGCCCTTGTAGAAGAAGCTTATAAAGCGGGAGGCTTCCCTTTTGTAACCATCAAGGATGAAACAACTCAACGCGCATTACTTATGGAAGCAAAAGAAGAGCAGTTAGAATTACAAGGGAAATTTGAAGAAACCATCATGAAGGAAATGGATGCTTATGTGGCCATCCGCTCTGGCGATAACATTTCAGAACTCTCTGATGTACCTTCTGAAAAAATGGCGCTGTACCAGAAGAAAGTTTACAAGTCTGTCCACCATGGACTCAGAATCCCGAAAACCAAATGGTGTGTACTCCGTTACCCGACACCATCCATGTCCCAGCTTGCTGATATGAGTACCTATGCGTTTGAAAACTTGTTCTTCAATGTATGTAACCTTGACTACAGCAAAATGCTCGAAGCGATGGGACCGCTTGAAGAGCTTATGAACCGTACTGATCAGGTACATATCAAGGGACCAGGAACAGACCTGACTTTTTCCATCAAAGATATCCCGTCTGTTACATCAGCAGGCCATAAAAACTTGCCAGATGGAGAAGTATACACGGCACCAGTCCGTGACTCTGTGAACGGAACGATTACATTCAACTCTCCGTCCCCCTATCAGGGCTTCGTCTTCCACAATGTCAGTTTCACATTCAAAGACGGAAAGATCATCGAAGCTAGTTCAAATGATACGGAACGATTGAACAAGATTCTTGATACAGACGAGGGTGCACGGTATATTGGTGAGTTCGCAATCGGAGTAAACCCTTATATCCAAACGCCAATGCAGGATATACTATTTGACGAGAAAATTGATGGAAGTTTTCATTTCACACCAGGCCAATGCTATAAGGAAGCGTTCAACGGAAATGACTCCAATATACACTGGGATCTGGTTAACATCCAACGTCCTGATTATGGTGGTGGGGAAATCTATTTCGATGGGGTCCTTGTCAGAAAAGACGGCCGCTTTGTATTACCAGAACTTGAACCTCTCAATCCAGAGAATTTAAAATGACTATAAAAGCTGAAACCCAAAGTTCGGCTTTTTTATTTTAACTTTAAACCCGGTATAAGCGAAATTCACAACACTCCAGGTGAGAAGCGAGCCAGGCAAGACCCCGCAGCGACCTACAATTTAAGGACCTTCGACTAAAAACCACCACATCCTGTGGTGAACGTCGAAGCCAGCACATCCTGTACAAGTGAGGAGGCTTTCGGAATTACAACTAATTCAGAGAAGTGATGTCTAGCTCAGCGACCAGTCACTTGGATCACTCAAACTTTCCGCGTGGGCCAACACATTGATTTACATCTTATGTGTGAGCCCACGCAGAACCGAACTTTGTTTGGTTCGAGCCTCCTCGTCAGTCTTCTAGTGACCTACGTGCCTAAACGGGTCGCTTCCGCTTTACTTGGCCCGTGNCAAACTTTCCGCGTGGGCCAACACATTGATTTACATCTTATGTGTGAGCCCACGCAGAACCGAACTTTGTTTGGTTCGAGCCTCCTCGTCAGTCTTCTAGTGACCTACGTGCCTAAACGGGTCGCTTCCGCTTTACTTGGCCCGTGGAAAGGAAGTGAAATCCGCAAAAATCAATTTATCTGAATGGTTATCTCTACAATTTGAGGGTGAAACTCTACAACTTTAGAATTATCCCGACAACTCCAAACTTATCTACAAAACAAAAAAGCGACCTTAAAAGACTGGATTTCTCATCTCTTAGGTCGCTTCCTTTACGAAGCTAATTGACTTTCATACGCTCTTTGATATTTTTGTATGTCACCTGCACCCATGAAAAGGAGTACACTATTTGTATGCTTTGATAGGAGATCGATTGTATCCTCCCCTATGATATACGAATTCGGTATACGTTCTTGTAGATTTTCAATCTTCAAATCCCCTGAGTTTTCCCGTGCAGAACCGAATATATCACATAGATAAACTGCATCTGCCTGGTTCAAGCTATCCGCAAATTCAGCCAAAAACGTCTGTGTCCTTGTATACGTGTGTGGCTGGAAGATTGCAACTACTTCTTTGTCAGGATATTTCTGTTGTGCAGATTCGATTGTAGCTTTGATTTCTGTTGGATGATGTGCATAATCATCAATCAGAATCTGTTGACCGATTTTCTTTTCTGTAAACCGTCTCTTCACACCTTTAAAAGTAGCGAGCTGCTTTTTCAAAATGTTGACATCCACTTGTTCATAGTGGCAGAGGGCGATCACAGACAGGGCATTAAGTACATGATGTGTCCCAAATCCTGGAATCGAAAAAGTTTCATGATATGAATTCCTCACAAACACATCAAATGTTGTTCCTTTCTCGTTTACCTGGATATTCCCTGCTTGGAAATCGTTGTTATCATTCAAGCCATAGAACATGACAGGGACTTTAGCTTGCACTTGTTGTAAGTATGGATCATCCCCGCAAGCTATGATTCCTTTCTGAACCTGCAGTGCCATCGATTGGAATGCATCGAATACATCATTCACATCTTTAAAATAGTCAGGATGATCAAAATCTATATTGGTCATGATCGCATAAGATGGCTCATATGACAGAAAGTGTCGTCGATATTCACACGCTTCGAAAACGAAGTACTCGCTGTCTTCTTTACCCTTTCCAGATCCATCCCCGATCAAATAGGACGTAGGTTTGGCTGCCCCTAAAACATGTGCCAACAACCCGGTCGTAGAAGTTTTACCATGTGAACCGGTGACCGCCACACTGATGAATTTCTTGATGAACTTACCTAGAAAGTGGTGATAACGGTAAACAGGCACTCCTAATTCGGTTGCTTTAACTACCTCTTCGTGGTCATTTGGAAATGCATTCCCTGCAATAACTACTTGGTCGGATTTTACGTTTTCCGCACCAAATGGTAAAACCGGGATATTTCGTTCTTCTAATGCTTGTTGGGTAAAGATGTATTGTTCAATGTCAGATCCTTGGATGTCATACTTCATGTCATGAAGAATCTGTGCCAATGGACTCATACCAGTTCCTTTAATCCCAACAAAATGATAAGTTGTCATAAAACGAACCTCCAACTAATCTGGAATCGTTACTAATTTTCTATCGTTATTATATGCCTAAACCTGTTGAATGGGGCTAGTTCCTCCCTTAGGCATAAAACCCATTTTAACATTATATCAAAAACATAGTCTTTAGACCAATATATCACCATATTAGCCTATTCTACTTTTTCAAGTTTTGGATTCGGACGGTGCTTACGTCCTTTCTTTGCTTCTCTTTTTCCGTTTAATAAAACATTGTCCCCAGTAAAACCGATGTGGATTTTCAATAAAGCACTTCCGACACCGTAAATGTCCACCGGTACTTTTCGATTTTCGAATTCTCGTATACGGTCCTCCGTGAATCCACCGCTTACAACGATTTTGACATGCTGGTATCCTTCTTTATCCAAGGCTTTTCTTAGTGAGAAAATCAATTCAGGATTGACACCTCTTGGGTCGAATGTACCGAGCTCATCTTGATGTCTCCAGAAATATTGATCTACTAATGTCCGGGAAGTATCGATACGTACCCCCTTCAACAGGCTTCCAAATTCCCTTGCCACTTTCAAAGAATCCGTTATGACATCATTATTATAATCGACCAGTGTAATCAAGTCGTCCTCTGGAAACTGTTCGTGATAAGCATGCGAAGCAGCTACAACATCTCCTTCGAACAACTGGATGAGCGCATGCGGCATTGTACCCATTCCACGTTTCCCCCACCATTCATTCATGGCATGAGTCGCTTGCGCTGTTGAACCTCCGATGTAAGCAGCATAACCATCACCAGCTTGCTGTGTAAAGTGATCATCTCTATCACCCATGAAAATGACCGGCTTTTGGATCCCTGATGTACTACTCGCTTTAACCACGTTATACACATTCGTTGAAACGGAAGTTCTTCTGGCAAGCATTCCGTCAATAAGGCCTTCCAGGTATCCGAAATTTTGGTAAGGGCCTTCTATTGTCAAGACCGTTTCATACGGTTCGATTTTATCGCCATCTTTAAGTGAGTAGATTTCTAATTCTTCCGGATTTTTTGCAAAGGTCTTGATCAATGCAATTGCTTCATCTGTTCCACAAAGTACCGCATGTTCCTTCTGGAAGAACTGCATCTTCACGATATTGTCCGGCCGCTGTGCTTCTGCGATTTCGCATGTTTTCAAGAAGTATACAGCTGAAAACCAGCCCTCTGCGACACGTTCATCGAACTTGAAGGTGTTGTTCGTCAGTCTTTTGATTTTTCCTTGCATTTTCATTTCGATTTCTTTCATATCCATACGATTGCACCTATTCCTTTATGTACTTCCTTACCTATAAGATAACCATTAGTTTATCATATAAATCGACTACCGATAATTCAAGACTATCATGAATCCAAAAAAAGATTGCTGATCATCGTGTTACCGGTAGTCTAGTTGGTTCAGAATATCACTCACTGACTTGATCATAAAATTCTTGCTTCGATACCAGTACATTACGGGGTTTACTTCCCATCGCTTCCGAAACGATGCCGCGCGCTTCCATCATATCCACTAACCTGGCTGCTCGATTATAACCGATACGAAACCTTCTCTGTAAGGCGGAAGAAGAAGCAGCACCTTGCTCAAACACAAATTCGCACGCCTCATCAAACAACTCATCATTTTGTTCAAAAGCCATTGTATTTTGTACCAGTTCTTCTTTTTCAAATAAATAATCCGGCTCCCGTTGTCCTTTGACATGTCCGGTAATCCGCTCGATTTCCTCATCAGATACAAAATTCCCCTGGACTCGGACAGGTTTGGATACCCCATTGCCAAGAAAGAGCATATCTCCTTTTCCAAGAAGCTTATCCGCACCATTTGTATCGATGATCGTTCTGGAGTCCACGGATGAAGATACAGAGAAGGCGATCCGTGTAGGAATGTTCGCTTTGATCAATCCGGTTATGACATCAACGGAAGGCCGCTGAGTTGCTAATAGTAGATGGATGCCACAAGCCCGGGCTTTTTGTGCGATCCTGCAAATCGAATCCTCTACTTCCTGTGGAGATACCATCATCAGGTCTGCCAACTCGTCAATAATGACAACCACATATGGGAGTTTTTGATCAGGCTCCCCTTTTTCTTTTACGAGTTTGTTGAAACGTTCCATATCTCTCACACCGGTCTTCGCAAACAATTCATATCGACGTTCCATTTCATCCACAGCCCACTTCAGACCTAGCGTCGCTTCCTTCGCATCCGTTATGACCGGTGTTACCAGGTGAGGCAGATGATTGTAAGGTGCAAGCTCTACCATTTTTGGATCGATCAGCATCAATCTTACATCGTCGGGATGCGCCTTGTATAAAATACTGATCAGCAGCGAATTGATACATACACTTTTCCCAGAGCCAGTAGCACCAGCAATTAACCCATGCGGCATCTTCTGGAGGTCCGTCACGACCGGATTCCCTGAT
Source organism: Alkalihalobacillus sp. YIM B00296 (assembly GCF_020179385.1). GTDB lineage: Bacteria > Bacillota > Bacilli > Bacillales > Fictibacillaceae > Pseudalkalibacillus. The sequence continues at coordinate 281,982 of NZ_JAIBLJ010000002.1, forward strand.
ATATCAAGTCCCAATGCTACAGAAAGCGGGGATGAGCTTTTAGCGAAATTCGGATGAGTAATGATTTCACGGAGGGTCACCGATTTGCTGACTTTATTCGGCACCTCGATCCCAATTGCATTCCTGCCAGGAATCGGTGCCTCCATCCGTATATCCTTCGCTGCGAGGCTTAATTTGATATCATCAGAAAGATTCGTAATCTTATTCACTTTTACGCCCGGTGCAGGCTGAACTTCAATCCTTGTTACAGAAGGTCCTTTTGTTGCTCCAATGACAGTCGCTTTCACATTGAAGTCATGTAAAGTGGACTGCAATAATTCAATCTGATCATCTAACCATGCATCATCATTATTGATCTCCTGGATTTCCCGATCCAATAAACTCTCAGATGGAAATATATATCCACTATTTATGGCTTGGGCAGATTTTGACGAAACAGAGCCAGAATCCTTTTTATCTGGAGTGCTCATTGATTGTCTATCCCGTTGCAGCATCATCACATTGAATGGAATTGGGCTCTTCTTTTTTTCAAGTATCTCCGATCGATCGGCCCGGACATTTTGATCTTGAGATGCTTTTTCAATGTTTTCCGGTTTGAGTGGTTCAGACGTTTCTTGAATACTACTCGTTTTATTGTAATATGTATGGGTAGATCCTTTCCCGGTTGTTCCTTCTTCTAGTTCTACATGTGTTTCTTCATCCCTTTCTTGATCCATATCTGTCCGAGTTGGTTCTATTCCTTCTTCTGGTTCATGATTAGGAGATTCTTCTGTGTTTTTTGGCTTCAATATTGAATCTTCTGCCTGTTCATTGTCCGTTTTTGATTCTTCCTTGAAATCCCAACCGAGAATTGGTGATTCTGGTTTTTCTGATTCAATAGGATCCGTTTCATTTGAGAATTGATCTTGTCTCATTCCAGAAACCGCTTGAAATGCTTCGTATCCTGGTTCATGCGATGGTTCTGTTTCTGGTTTTTTACTAGAAATGATGCTAGCACTTTCAGGGCCGATTTCCGGTGGGAACACTTCAGGGCGACTCCTAAATCCATAGATTGGAGAAGGGATTTCCGTAGGTTTGAAATTTTCTCCAGTAAATTTCGGCCTCTCTCCTTCTTGATTGACCCGGCTCTCCCTCCGACTATGGCTAAGCTGCCTTTTATCCGTGTGTTTTTGGTCGGGCTCATTTTCATGCAATTGCGTCTTGGCTCTTTTGTTTCTGTCCGGCGTCTCATAGGAATCGTTCCTATCTTTCTGGTCAGGTATGACAGGAAAACGGAAATTCCCATCTTTGGGATATTGGTGTTTCATTTTAGGTTCATACGAGCCCTTAGTTGTTGTGATTCGGCCGACCGACTTCCCTTTTCTTTCATATCCAGGAGTTGTCCTGGAAGCTCTTTTGTTGTTCGGTTTCTCACCCTCTATTTCTTCTTCCTCATCGAATATTAAATCCATCATTTTTTTCAACCATTTAGACATTTTATCCATTCACCTTTTTAAAAAATTTCTTTTGTGTTCCTGGTACTATGAGATTATACCCTCACTATTGAAAGGGGAATCGACAAGAGTAAAGCATATTCCTAATTCCTCTACATTAGAAAAGGAAGAAAACAACCAGGGAGGAATTCTGGTTGCTTTCTACTTTAATTAAGAGTTTCTGCTGAAGAAATCTTCGCCAACTCGATAATCCTCGCTTAATACGAGTATCCCTTTTTCTCGGGGTGCGTCTGGAAGATCCAATTCTTTCGCGGAACAAATCATACCAGAGGATTGTACACCGCGAAGTTCAGCTTCTTTAATCAGCATACCACTTGGCATCACTGCGCCGACACGTGCTACAACCACCTTCTGATCCTTATCGACGTTTGGTGCTCCGCAAACGATCTGTAAGAATTCATCACCGATGTCCACTTTACAAATGCTCAGTTTATCTGCATCAGGATGTTTTTCTTTTGAATCAACGTGTCCGACAATGAAATCAGGGCGCGTATCATTTTCAATCGCTTCCTCTAAACCATTCTTTTGTAAAAACTGGTTTATTTCCTTGACTAGTGTTTCTGCGACTTCGAGTTTCCCATTTCCAGAAAGGTCAAAGTGGTGGGAGGCATTAAAAATATTATAGCCTAGTGTACGGCCGTCTTTTTTATCAAATAATCTTACGACTTCCCCTTTTTTATGAAAGTCACGTTCAGTAACTGTTCCTGCATCTACAGAAACGAGCAATACATCCCCTACTCCATTTTGATTATAATATATATTCACCATTTGGGCTTTCCCCTTTCGTCATCAACTATTCAGGTTTTTCCGGCTTTGTTTTTGCAAGTATGAATATTGGTTCGAATTCTCCATTTTCATAGAGGAAAGGCAATGCAGTAACAGGGACTCTTCCATTCGAAAAGAAATGCATGGCCATTTGACCAAGAATATCGTATCCCTGTTCATTTTTGATATCGGCAAAAATCAGCACATCCTGATGCGGAACAGCAACAGCAAGCGTTCCATCTGCTTTTTTCCCCATACTGTCAAGGAGTTGTTGATTCAAGATACGGCTTGCGTCATACCCATCATTGTGGTTGATAAAGTAGAATGTATTTCCTGCTACTTGATCTTCCTTCATTGAACAATCAAGCGACCGTAGGTTGAACCTTCCGATTTCTTTCAGCTGTTGCAAATTCCATCCTTCATCTTCAAGCATTTTTTCCGTCAAAAGGCGATAAGAATTCCCCAGGTCTTGGGCATAAAAGATACGGGTCTCAGCTGTGTGTTCTTCAAATACCAGCGGCTCTCCATTATGTTCAGTAGGAAAAGAGGTCGATCTAATCACTGGAAATATCGCTTTCTGATTCCCATCTAACGATTGGTTCTGATTCATGACGGTAAACAGTTCTTCAACATGATAGATGATCTCATCAATCGCATCATCTTTACGCTCTTCATATTTTGCAGTCAATCCTGGAAGTGACAGTGTAATCCCTTTACCTGTTTCCTTTTCTTCAATCCTTAATGTTTTTTCTTTCGAATTGAAAGTGAAGGAACGGTCATTAGTCCCTAGTTTGCTTTCTAGTATGCGTTTCAATTCAATTGGTTCCATCTGTCATCCTCCTTCTAGGGTGAATCCTGCTCTTTTTAATACTGTATTATTAGTTAATTTCCCGAACTTTGACTTTCACCACAGGACGTGGTCGATTTAGTCGAAAATCCTTAAATTATAGGTCGCTGCGTGGTCTCCCCTGACTCGCTTTTCCCGCAGGAGTGTCGGGAATTTCGCTTAAGAAAGTTTCTAATAAACCAAAACTATAACATGCCTTTTTTGATAAACAGAAGAAGGGTTGACCAAAAGCAAAGTGTCAGGCACTTATGGATCAACCCCCTGGGTAACACTTAGGATCCGACCCCAGAGTTATTTGTTATCTTTTTTATATTCGGCTACAACTTCAGTTCCCAATCCACCACGTGCATTCCATATTGCAGTGACTTTCATTTCTTTTGGATCGAGTAATTGTACAAGATCATCAAGGATACGATTTGTCGCATGCTCTTGATAGATTCCGACATTTCGGTAAGAAGTGAGGTAATACTTCAAGGATTTCATTTCTACGAGTTTCTCATTCGGTATATAGCTGATATGGAACTCAGCGAAATCCGGAAGTCCAGACCACGGACAAACAGACGTGAATTCTGTCGTCGGGATCGTCACTAAAGTATCTTTCCCCGCATATTCATATGGAATGGTTTCCAGGATATCGACAAGGATGACATCCTCATTTTCTATATCGAAGCGAATACCAGCGTATTTACTGTGGTCAACATCTACTTTTGCCACAATATTCACCCTTTCTAAATGACAATTAAGACATGAATCTCTAATAGTAAATTGTAACACCAGAAAGGGGAAAAGTCACTTTTTATCCGATGGATTGAAGGAAATCCTCAATTTGTTCTTTGGTTTTACGCTGCTTGTCCACATAGCGTCCTACTTCTTTTCCATTTCGATAAGCAAGAAAACTCGGAATACCGAAAATATCGAGTTCCTGGCATAATTCAATATGTTCATCACGGTCTACATAAAAATAATCAAACTCATCGTACTCTTCCTCTATCTCCCGCATGATCGGTTGGACGATCACACAATCGGGACACCAGACAGCAGAAAACATGATGATTGCATGATCTGATTGTATGGCGGCATTCCAGTCATCATTTGTTGTGATTGTTTTCAATTCCATAACCTCCAATGTTAATAATCGATTTTCATATCCCCAGGTTGGATGATTCCTTTTTTTCTCATCCATTCTGATATTACAAGAGAGATGAAAGCAGGTCCAATAAAGTGCAAGAACAGAACAATGAGTAAAGTCTCGAAAGTAAAGCCCATCGTGCGGAAGGTCATGATCTGGCCGACGAATCCACTTGTCCCCATACCCGCACCTTCAGCAATATTGGATGTTACCCAGACTACCGTTCCAAACGGTGCCAGGACCATTCCTGCAATTGTTGGCGGAATAAGTATGGCTGGCTTTTTAACAATGTTTGCAACCTGCAGCATAGAGGTTCCGATACCTTGAGCGATCCAACCTCCCCATCCATTCTCCCGGAAGCTTGCCGTTGCAAACCCTATCATTTGAGCAGCACAACCGATTGTCGCTGCACCTGCTGCTAGTCCATCGAGCCCAAGCATGATGGCAATCGCGGCACTTGAAATCGGGGCTGTCAAGGCAAGTCCCATCAAGCTGGCAACAAGGATTCCCATTACAAGGGGCCTTTGTTCTGTCGCCCACATGATGAGCTCACCAAAGTTCTGCATGGCACCGGATATTTGCGGGCCGATGAACTTGGCTACGAGAAAACCGATCGTTACAGTCACAAATGGTGTTACGATAATGTCCACTTTCGTTTCCTTCGAGACCATTTTTCCAAACTCTACTGCAAAGAGGGCTGCCACATAACTTCCTGCTGGTCCTCCCCCTAAGGCACTTCCAGCAGCCCCTGCAATGACAGCAGAAAATAAAACAAGTGGAGGGGCATTCAGACCGTATGCAATTGCAACCCCAATCGCTGGTCCCATCAAACTCATCGTCAAACTTCCCATTTCCATAAAGAATGCAGACCTAGATAACTCACCCGCTGTCTGCAAAATAAGTCCAATGATGAGAGAAGAGAAGAGTCCTAATGCCATATAGCTCAGCGCTGTCACTAAATAAGTATGTAATGAAAGGGAGACCCCTTTTTTTCTTAAAAATGATTTCAAAAGACTTACCTCCGTTTCCTTGAAACCTGGCTTAGTTTTTTAATGATTGTATTTACAAAATTCTATCGGAAAAGTATTAAGATTTTTCAACATTCTACGATAATAAAAGTAAGGAAAATATATGAGCTATTCGAAACTCTATCTCTATTATATACATAGTCGTTTCAATCGATAAAGTAGAGTGGTGAATAGCTATTGCAGAGGAACCAAGGGGAGAAAGCATGCTTCAATTGCTCAAGGATAATCTTCAGCTATCAATCAAGAATAAAGTACGGCTCATGTTGATTATGGCCGTTGTAGGAATTCTCATTTTATTTGCCTTTTCAATGTTTTACGTATTCATGACACAGAGCATGAATGAAAAGCCGTCTACAACACCTTTCGACGGAAACTATCGAAGTCCATAGTGAATTTTCGTCTATCAGGAAACTTGAACAAGAATTTTTATGGACCACTTATGAAGCCTCAGCACAAGAGATTACTGTGAAACTCTCTGAACTTCAAGACCATATCAAAACGATTCAAGAAGATAACAACCAATTTTCAGCCTCTTTCAAAAAAATTGCTGATGAAGTAGGTACATATGAGTCCTCCTTCGTTGATACCTCAAAGCTTGTTTCAGATGTCGATAGTATGCAAGCCATTCTCAATGAAAAAGCAGATGCGATGAGTAAGCTGCTTGGATCCATCAACCCGGCATTATTGAATGAATTCTATGAGCTTCGTGTTTTAGAGAAACAATACTTTTTAACAAGGACTTCTACGGATGAAAACCGGTATAATGATCAACTTGAAGCTTTAGAAAAAGCAGTCCGTTCGGCTGGTTTAGAACCGAATCAAACCTCGGGGTTCAATTCTAATCTATTGGCTTATAAGAGTGCAATTGACACCGTAAAAGGTTACGAGGGGCAAATCCAACAAACTGTCGTTGCTTTTGAAGAGATTGGTATGAACCTGCAAAAAACAATTGAGAATGTTGAAAAAGAGGTCAGCGCTGAAAACAGAAGCGTAAGTGCAGATCAGAAGCGATTGGGGACAGTCCTTTTATGGATCCTGATCATCTTAAGCTTGATTATTTTAGGTGCAATCGGTTCATTAGGATTCTGGCTGACCCGGACGATCACTTCTTCGATCACCAGCTTAAAAGAAGGGGCGACAGTCATTGGTGAAGGTCATCTTGGTCATCGTGTCTTCGTTGAACAGAAGGATGAGATGGGAGAGCTTGCACTTACATTCAACATGATGGCCGAAAAGATGCAAAATGCGATGCAAGAGATCAACACTGCATCAGCTTTCTTCTTCATCTCAGCATCTAGCTGCTATTTCTGAAGAAACAACCGCACAGACAGAGGAAGTCAATAAAGCGATCCAACAGGTTTCTGCTGATGCCCAAGTCCAGGCAGACCATTTACATGAGAGCACAGAGTTGATTTCGCGTGTGACCTCTTCAATCGATGAAACAGCAAAATACAGTCTTCAAATCAGCCAAGATTCGCAAGCTACTGAAGAAGAAGGTAAAGAAGGTCTTAAAATTGTTGATAATCTTGGTAAAAGCTCCGATGAATTCCTTGGGCTTACCAACCATTTGATTCACCAGGTTCAAGAGGCAAACCAGCATTCCCAATAAATCGGGTCGATTGTCGATACAATCAAAGGTATTGCTGGCAGCACCGACCTGCTTGCATTGAATGCAGCGATCGAATCAGCAAGAGCTGGAGATGCAGGCAGAGAATTCGCAGTGGTTGCCCAAAAGGTCCGGAAGCTTGCGGATCAGAAGCACAAAACATTTATAAGCTTATTACTCTGATGTCCGAGCAAATGGAAAAGCTTTCAAATGAGGCTGAGCAATTCGACGACTATCGTACAGAGCAGCAGACTTCTGTTGATCGTACAAAGCAAGCGTTCACGAAAATCGTTGAAAATGTAACAGGTATCAATGCCCGAATCAAACAGGTTCGTGAAGCGATCAATGAAGTCAACAATGCTGCGAACGAACTCCAAAACATCGCAATGTTTCTTCAAGAGGAAGATGGACAGTTCAACTTGATCAGTGAAAATCTAGGAAGACCCAAATGCAGACGAAGAATCGGACTGGACGACTGATTATAAAGATGAAGCTGCTGTTACAGAAGAACTTTCGTTGGAAGAGACTGATTCAGAAGAAGGTTTAGACGAGGACAACTTCAACAGCGAAAAGGAAGATAAATAAAGAGCATGTCAGGAAAAAACTCATGTAAAAAAGTGAGTTTTTTCTTTACAATGCTTTTCTGCAGGATACAATTGCAAAAAAAACGAAATTTATCAACAAAAGTGAGAAATTATCTACATGGACCATGATCCTTCTACCAGTTCCCTTGATGTTCGGTATACTGCTGGTGTTCCTTGAATGTCTTCGAAAAATGGTGTTCACCGGATCCATCGCCTTTGACAACAAAAAAGAAATAATCATGCTCTTTCGAATTTAAACTGGCTTCTAGGGACTTTTTACCCGGGTTCCCAATCGGTCCTGGAGGCAGCCCTTCATTAATGTATGTATTATAAGGACTCTTCACTTCAAGGTCTTTATATAGAAGACGTTCTTTCGGTTTATCAAGGACATATTGGACCGTGGCACATGATTGTAATTTCCAGTCATCCTCCAACCGGTTCTGGAATACTCCGGCAATCAGTTTTCTCTCTTTATCGACGACCGCTTCTTTTTCTACGATGGAAGCAAGCGTCACCCATTTTTCTAATTTTTGCTTTGAATTAGGGTCAAGCTCTTGACGTACTTGTTCAAAACGGTCCAGCATCTTCTCGATGATTTCGGTTGCCGTAATACCTTTTTGAAAGGAATAGGTATCCGGGAACAAATAGCCTTCTAATTTGTATCGGACATCTTTATCATCCTTAAGCTTTTGTACGAGTGGGTGGTTGATTCCTTCACCGGTTTTTGTAAGTTTTAAAAATTCCGTTTTGGTCGCAAGACCCTTTCCTTCAAGCCGGGCTGCTATTTGGTCAGTTGTAAACCCTTCCGGTATAGTAACTTCTATTCCTTTATCAATCGGCGATTTCAAAAGCTCGTTATAGATAGATGGGATGGTTTGCGTACTCGAAACCTGATGTTTCCCTGTCTTTACCTGCCCGTCGATGTTATTGAGCTTTCCATACAACAAGAAAAACAATTTGTTTTTGATCATCTTTTTCGATTCGAGTTGTTGAGCTACCTCCTGAAGTGATTGGCCTTCCTTGACGGTGATCACCTTCTGTTTTTCATGCCAAAATGGAGTAGCTTCATAAACTACCCAGACACAAATTGCAGATACGATTAGGATCGATAAAAATATTCCATAATGCTTTTTCATAAAAATACCCCATTTTCTAATCTCAGCCCTCAGCTTTTCCTTAATCTCTTATCCTCATTCAAGACGATTTACAGGAATTTTCCGGAATGCTCATGTTACTATAGATGTAGAACAACAAAGGAGTGATAAAGTGAATTTAACAGTCTACCTAGCAGGACAAATCCATGATAATTGGCGAGATGAAGTAAAACAGAAAGCTGAAAAGATGAATCTTCCGATCACTTTTGTCAATCCGATGACTAACCATGGCCGTTCAGATGCCATCGGCGAAGAGATCTTGGGGGAACAACCAAATAAGATCATTAAAGATGATAAAGCCTCTGACTTCAATAATTTAAGAACTGAGATCTTACTATCCAAATCAGATGTGGTTCTCGCGTTTTTCGGAGAAAGTTACAAGCAATGGAATACGGCGATGGATGCTTCCACTGCTCTTACATTGAATAAACCATTGATTCTGGTCAGAGATGCATCTCTCCACCATGCATTAAAAGAATTATCCAATAAATCAACTGCAACGGTAGAAAACTTTGATCAAGCGTTACAAGCTCTATCGTATGTATTTGAAGAGGAATAAAAGGAAAAGGCTGACCCAAAATAAAGTGTCCGAAACCTCCGACACAACATTTTGTACCAATAACACGATTTTTCTCACAATGTTGTTAAGTCGGTGACCTCAGGCACTATTGGGCCAGTCCCTTTTTATGTTCACTTCTTATAAAATTGATACTGACCGATCAACAGGCGGACAATATGGGCGAACATTTCTTCACGTGTGATCCAGCCATCTGTAAAAATCCCGATGGCACCTTCCTTCTTCCGTACATCCTTTTGTTTCGTGTAATCAGCCATTACATCACCTAATTCTCTACCAAAGCGAACCGGGTCGCTGATTTCCTTAGGAAGAAGAATCTTCGCCCCGCTAGCCATATAGGTATCCAGTTTTTCTGTTACAAGCGCTCCCCAATTACACAAAAAGAGGCCTCCTTCAGAATCCACTACCCCGCCTTCAAGTCCTATACCGATTTTGTTTCCTGAATCGACGCAAGCTTTGGCCCGGTTGATGGCTCCTTTTCTCGTTTCTGAATCTGAAAAAGGCTGAGGTGAGACAAGCGACGGAACATCCATCCCTTCAACCTGCCAATCGAGAGACTCGACGATCGATCGGACGGCTAGAACTTTCGTTGGATTTTTTGACCCAACCGCTACAATCACTTTATAACACACTCCAATCCTATAGGTTTAAATGCTGACGGTGCCTGGTACAAAAACCAATCCCTTGTCCCGCAACGGTTTCCAATCGGTCCCTGGTACAAATCAAGAACCGAGTAAAGGCACCGATTGTACATCGGTGCCTGTGATTATTAATTATAGATGATTTGATCGACGGTTGATTTGTCAGAGTGCTTGACCAACTTGACGATCAATTCTTTGGCCGCCGCATAATCTTCTATGTGGATGATCGATGCTGAGGTATGGATATACCGGGAGCAGATTCCGACTACGGCAGATGGTACGCCTTCGTTCGAAATATGTACACTTCCTGCATCTGTTCCACCCTGGGAAATAAAGTACTGATAAGGGATATTGTTTGATTCAGCTGTATCAAGGATGAAATCACGAATGCCTTTATGTGTCACCATTGTACGGTCCAGAATCCGCAGCAATGCTCCCTTACCTAATTGCCCGAAAGCTTCCTTATCCCCATTGGCATCATTCGCCGGGCTTGCATCCAATGCGTAGAAGATGTCCGGTTGGATTAGGTTGGCTGCTGTCTTCGATCCACGTAACCCTACCTCTTCCTGGACTGTAGCGCCTGAGTATAGCGTATTCGGTAGTTCTTCACCCTGTAGCTCCTTCATCAGCTCAATCGCAAGACCCACTCCATATCGGTTATCCCATGCTTTCGCCAAAATCTTTTTCTTATTCGCCATCGGTGTGAAGGGACAGATGGGAACGATTTGTTGTCCAGGTCGAACACCGATCGCTTCTGCGTCTTCCCTGTCATCTGCGCCGATATCGATATACATATGCTTCAATGGCATCGGTTTGGATCGCTGGGATTCTTCAAGTAAATGTGGCGGTATCGAGCCGACAACCCCGATTACCGGCCCATTATCGGTCATGACCTGCATCCGTTGAGCCAATAAGACCTGGCTCCACCAGCCGCCTAACGTCTCGAATTTCAGCATTCCGTTTTTGGTAATCTTGGTCACCATGAAACCGACTTCATCCATGTGGCCTGCTACCATGATCTTTGGTCCGCCTTCTTTTCCTTTTTTCACACCAAAGATACTTCCAAGCTTATCCTGGATGATTTCATCCGAAACAGGCTCTAGCTGACTTCGAACAAACTTCTTTACATCATGCTCGAATCCTGGAGCACCTTGTAATTCTGTTAAAGTTTGAAATAATCGTAAGGTTTCTTCCTTCATGATTTCTCCCTTCCATTTCCAGAAAAATGATCAACAACCTTATTGTAACGTAACATCAAATGGACCGCTATACACGAGGCCTTTTAGCATATGGGATAGGGTCTTCCGCTCCTGCTTCCTCAAAACCTTTCAAGCGTAATAAACAGCTGTCACATTCTCCGCAAGCAACTTCTTCTCCCAAATAGCAAGAAGTGGTCAATTCATATGGGACACCTAAGCGAAGGCCCTCCTCGATCGTTTCCTTCTTGGTTAGCTGGATCAATGGGGCTTCGATCTTGAACTCCCCCCCCGTTGTACCTGTCTTTGTCGCTAGGTTCACCGTATCATTCATACTTGATATGAATTCAGGACGGCAATCAGGATATCCGCTATAATCGACTGCCGAAACGCCGATATAGATCGCTTCAGCTCCGATCACTTCTGCATAAGCACTCGCAAGCGAAAGGAAAATCATATTCCGGGCAGGGACGTATGTTGACGGGATATCTTCTTCTACCCCGCCTTGCCTTACCTCAATCGTTTCATCCGTCAATGCACTACCGCCAATCTGTTGTAAAAAACTCACATCGACAATCCGATGTTCGGGCGATCCGAAGTGAGCAGCCACTTTTTCCGCCTGCTCGACCTCCCGGTTATGGCGCTGACCGTAATGAAATGTAATCGGATACAGCTCGTATCCTTTCTCTTTTGCCATTCCCATGCAGGTCGTACTGTCCAATCCTCCACTTAAGACAACCACTGCTTTTTTCATCGTTAAACCCCTCTCTGATCCGGATGCCAGATGACTTTGTGCATCTGTAAGCTCAACTTCACTTCTGGAAGCGGCTCTGCAAGTATTTTTTCAACAAGTTTTTGCGGGGGCATCGTTTCCCAAACAGGACTATATAAAACTTGCCCAACATGATGATGTTTTTTGACTACAGATGTTGCAACCTCGAAATCCTCATTATTTCCGATGACGAATTTAACTTCATCCTGCGGTCTCAAAAGTTCAAAATTGGTGTAAATCATTCGCTCCATTTCGCCTGAATCAGGAAGCTTGAAGTCCATGATAAACCGCGCTTTTTTACCGACTCCTTCATTCTCACTCCGTAGTTTTTCAAAAGGCGCCAGATCAATTGCCCCGTTTGTTTCAATATGAACGTCAACAATTTGGTCCAACTCACACATTGCCTGCAGAAGTGCTGCCGATTTTTTTCCATGGATCAATGGTTCTCCACCTGTAAAACAAATCCGGTGGCTGGAAAAACTTTTGACCTTTTTCACGATTTCCTCAATTGTTGCTTTGTATTCTTCTTTTGCAGGTGCATAACTGTACGTCGTATCACACCATGTGCAACGAAGATTACAATGGAAGACGCGGACAAAGATCGTCGGGAAGCCAGCCATCCCCCCCTCACCCTCAACCGTTTCGAATATCTCAACCATCGGAAGCTCCCACTGCATATATTCTGTTTTTTCCGGCAATACCATTTGTTTAGTCATTTTCCATCCACTCTCGTTTCAACGTTGCATAACTTGTCGGAGTTTCATATAACTTCAACTCTTCGATCCTCGTTCCACGTTCCTTATATTGTGAAGTCTTGAGACGGTTCTCCAAACGCTCCCAGATCCACACGATCATATTTTCAGCCGTTGTATTCATATTCGGTAAAACTTCGTTCAAATAACGATGGTCCAATTTCGCATCGATTTCTTCTTTGAAAATTTGCTTGATTTCTCCAAAGTCGATTGTCAGCCCGATATCATCTACAAACCCGCTGATCGTGATGACTAATCGATACGTATGCCCATGAAGACTCTTGCATTTCCCTTCATAGCAATGCAAGTGGTGAGCTGCATCGAACGTGAATTCCTTCGTGACTGCAACACGCTTATTATGGTACCTCAGTTCATGACGTTGTATATCCACATCAATTCGTTCCACTTTCTTCGGAATCTGAAAATCCATATTATCAAGCCTCCTTTTCTGAGTTGAAGTTTTATGATCAATGTTATTCCTCTTTAACTAAAACACTGTTGATTGTTTGAGCGTATTCGCGACACTCCTACGGGGACAGCGATCCAGGAGAGACTCCGCAGTGAGGAACGAACGAGGAGGCTCGCGAAATTAGACTATGCGTGTAAAAATTTGGATGCAGAAAGTGATGTCCAGCTCCATCGACCAGTCACTTGGATTACTTCAAACCTCCTGCGGCGGTCGACACATTGATTTACATCTTATGTGGGAGTCCACGCAGAACCGAACTTTGTTTGGTTCGAGCTCCTCGTCAGTTTTCCAGTGACCTATGTGCCTAAACAGGTCGCTTCCGCTTTTCTTTTGCCTGGGACAGCGAGTATATTTCCAAATCATACGAAAAAAGCCAAATTAAAAAACTCCACTTCAAAACAAGTGGAGTGTGAATGAACAGCAAATAAGTTCACGCTCCCTAGTTTTGTTTAATGAGGGGTGGGAATTACGAACCCTCGACATGAAATGTATAATGAATCAGTTAAAGTCTGTTATACTAAAGAATAAATGAAATTAACATTGTTGGAAAGGGGTATCTCTTTTGAAAACATCTACCATCCTCGGCACGGTCATTGGGTTTGCCGCTGGTGTATTGCTTACAAAACAATTAAGCTCCCGTCCGATCACACCTGAATCAGCATTGAAAACACTCAAACAGAAAGTGCCGTTGAAGGTGAGCGGATCCTGGATTTATACCATTAAGGAATCCGTAGAAATGAACGGGCTGTCCTATAATGTATACAAAGGCGGATTCACCCAATCGACTTCCTCTGGTGAAGAACATTACTTGTTCACCGTAGATGCAGATACCGGGTCAGTATTAGAAATCGCTAATACAAATATATAATCAACAAGATCAACATATACATGGACATTCAAAAGGGGCGACTCGAACGTGGAGTCAGCCCCATTTTTAGATTAATTGAATGTGTGCTTTTGCCCGTATAGGTTGTTTTCAACCATGAAACGTGAAGATGAATACACTTGGTTCCCCCATACGAACATCAAGTATACCGGAATAAGCAGGATAAGTGCATGTAATGACATGATCCATCCTAAGTTCATCTTCTTGCCAAGGTGATCGAATTGCTCTTTGTAATTTGTCAATGTGTCATTTTGGAAAGCCCCAATTTCAGTAGCGGTCAACATTTTTCCATTTGTTGCATCAAAGTAGACAGTTTCTTTTCGATCAAAAGTGAAGATGTTGTCTCGTACAGTTTGGTATTCAGCAAGAGCCGCATACACCGTAATCGGACCTTGAGCTTCTTCTCCTTCTACAGCTTCAGGATTCACTTCTACCTTAGTAACATGAGATAACTCTTTAAGACTACCGTTATTGAAATCATAATATTCATCCTGCAAAAAGTCTTTCGTAGCCTTTTGCATTTCTTCTGGTGCTTTTGCTCCGTTTTCAGCAGCTAATACGCCAGTTCCCCCAGATACTAAAAGCGTTAAAGCCATCATAGCGGCTGTAAGTTGCTTAAGCATATCTATCATTCCCTCCTAAACGTCTGTATAAGCCAATTAATATATTACACTATCATTACTTCAAAAATCTATGTTAATTGTAACAGGTTTCTGTAAAAAATGTGACGTTTTTCTACAACCATTTTCTTACAAACCTTGTAAATGTGACAATTTATTGATTATTTGTCCCGTTTAACAGAGTCCACGATTTCACCTTCACCATTGAACTTCACTGCACGATATATGGCATCATGATAAAATGTAAACCATGCATTCCCTGACATCCCTTTACCGATCCATTCCTGTTTTTGGCCGATAGAGGTCATCGGGTAGTCATCATAGGCTAAGACCCAAAGAGGATTCTTATGGGCATGGGTTGGCATTAAGTCCGCCATGTGGAATAGCTTATCTTTTCCTTGTTCAAAGTATAGGATGGAATGTCCGTCACTATGGCCTCCTGTATGGATCATATGAATCCCAGGCAGGACTTCGATCCGGTCTTTATAAGACTTGACCTGATCCTCAATTCCCTTCCAGTTCATTTCCCAATATGTATTTTTTGAGCGGATATTCGGGTTCCTCATTTCATTCCACTCTGTTTCTGAAGTATAGATCGTTGCGTTTTTAAAAGTAGAAACAAGTCGGTCACCTTCTGTTTTCGTTAGACCACAGGCATGATCGAAATGCATATGAGTCATGAGAACAAAATCAATATCATCTGTGGTAAGATTAAGCTCCGCTAACTCCCTATCAATGTTCGATTCTTCATTGACGCCATAATTTCTTTTCTGTTTATCAGAAAGTTTGTCGTTCCCCATCCCAGATTCAATCAAGATGTTTTTCCCCTTATATTGAAAGAAAATCGGGTCTGTCCGAAGCTCAATCTGATTCTTTTCATTAACCGGATACTTCTTGCTCCATAACGGTTTCGGAACAACACCAAACATTGCTCCGCCATCCATGTTGTTTACACCGCCATTCAACCAGTGCAAGTTCACTTCTCCAAATTGCAGCGTTTCCATGTTTGTTCACTCCTCTTACTCAATCTACTATTCATTGTAGCATATCAACGCTTTAGAAGGAGTCATTTCAAATCGCTATTTCGTACGATAAACAGCTTCACATCGATAGATCCGGTTACCCATCGCAGAAAATTTCTCTTCATACTCAGTCATCACATTTCCTTCAAAATCACTTCGATGTAAATCCAGACTCACATTGTTCAAGATCATTCCGTATTTAGAAAAGCTATGAAGAGAGTATTCGAACAATCCTTGGTTATCAGTTTTCAAATGGATTTCTCCGCTAGGAATCAGAACTTTCTCATATGCTCTCAAAAATAATTCATACGTCAACCGCCGTTTTTCATGACGGTTTTTCGGCCATGGATCTGAAAAGTTCAAATAGATACGATGGACTTCCCCAGCGTCAAAATACTGAATAAGGTTCATAGCGTTTACATTCATCATACGGGCATTTTTCTGCCCTGATTCTTTTATTTTATCAATCGCCGATACGACGATGCTTTTCTGTCTTTCTATCCCGATAAAATTTGCGCTCTCGTGGCGTTTAGCCATTTCGGTAATGAATTGTCCTTTTCCAGTCCCAACTTCAATACAGATCGGATGATCGTTGTTGAAAAGTTCATTCCATTTCCCTTTCCAATTTTCTGGATCAGGCACGACGATTTGTGGATTGTCGTCCATTTTATTTTGTGCCCATGGTTTATTTCTTAGACGCATACGTTCAAACCCTTTCTGATTACGTTATCCTCGGATATTTTACCATGAAAGGCGTCAAAAAATGAAATTCGTATGATTAATTTTAACGCCTATTTTATATGAAGGAGAATCGGTGAGTATTTTGGAGTAATTTTTATCATCGTAGACGTGAATGACAACGACATAGTGAGAGGGTATCATATCCTGCCATATACCAATTATAGCCATTAGGTAAGTAAACGCTTTCAACGGTAACATTATAAACGTTGTAATATTGGAACGTAAAAAAACACTACAGGAGTGGTTTAACGAATTCATGTCTATTTTAAAAAAGACCTTGACGAAGACAGCAGAAGTGGCAGTATTGATGATGTTCAGTGGATTATTTGCAGGTTATGCATTAGCTGTTTATCCATTTGAACGTATCGCACACAAACAAACGATCCGAGCACAAAAAGTTAAAATCAAGTACGCTTCCCAGTACTCATAATAAATGTAAGGCTTTGTCCAATTTTAATGTTCATTTTTATGAAAATTGTTTTAGAAGCCAATTGAAAGAAAGATCTTGCTTAGGCCAACATGCTGGTCTGATGCAGGATCTTTTTTCTTAGGGGCAAATTACATCTATCCACTTGCTAATCCGAATAACATACCAGTTTAAGGTAAAGGATTGTTTTGAATGAATGAAATCAAAACATTATCGCTAATAAGATGAAAAAAACGGTGATACTAAGTACAATGAAAGAAAAAAGGTGAGGATTACATGCAGGATTTTTTAATTTTTTGGGCTCCACCGCTTGTCTTGATCATTGCAATCATCAGTCTTTTCATTTGGGGAGCGAAAAAATAATCGGATAAAAAGCATCCACATTGACACATCCTAAAAGCAAACCGACTTGAAAGGATGCGTAATCATGCCATTACAAGTTAATGATCAAATTTCATTGCTTGCGGATATTTTAAGAAGTCATCAGTTGGATCAGTGTGGTTCAAATTCAGAGTGCCAACAGTTGGAGAGGTTGACGAATTCCCTGCTCCAAAATCCCCAGACCCCTTTAGAACTACGGGACACCTTGATGGCTATACAAACATACGGACAAAACGGCGGGCAAGCCGAGTCACTTGAACACCATATCAACCAATCAAACGGTGATTTAAACCAATGGATGAGTGTGATCGATCAGATGTAGGCTTGGTTCAAATTACTTATAGAAATTTAAGAAAAGCGTAAACGCCCTGGTCAGCCATGAAGGGCACTGGAAGTTCAAACTTTTTGGTTCGAGCCTAATCTTCAAAAAAGATAAGCCTTTTCTAAAGGACTCATCTTATTTCAGTGATATATTTGTTTATCTAATTGAACAAGGTAATTCATCCAATATTTCGCTTGTTCTTCTTGGCCGCGTTCAAAGTGCCAAAAAATCGATTCTATTGTTTGAGCTACTATATACCAATGCATTCTTATTTTTAATGAATGTGTGAGCGGAATGCCATACGAACGTAACCACTGGTCCCATTCCTCGTCAGGGACATACCAATAGAGAAGCATAGCCAGATCCAACGTCGGATCCGCGATCATCGCTCCATCCCAGTCGATCAGGAACAATCTGTTCTCTTCAGAGATGAGCCAATTATTATGATTTACATCCCCATGACAAACGACATATTGGTCTGTTTGGACCTCGTGTAAATGCGAAGATAAATAATCAAGATAAGGCTGAAGCTCTTGCTGGAATTGATGATTTTTTTGGGTACGATGTGATAATTCATTTAACACAGCTTCAGGGGTTAACGGTTGTTTCCCAATTCTGCGTAGCATCGAAAGCAATTCTTGTGAACGATGAATTTTGGAAAGCAGTTTAGCAACTAACTGTTGATTCATCTCTGCAGCTTTAAGCTCTCTACCGTTCAACCAGTGCTGGGCAGTTATAACGTCTCCATTTTCTAATCGCTTGGTCCATAAAAGCTTTGGAACGATCCCCTCTGCCGACAATACAGCAAGGAATGGTGACGAGTTTCTTTTCAAGAAGATTTTCTCTTCTCCATATTGTGCGATATAGGCTTCACCGGTTGCACCACCCGCAGGCTTGACCTGCCAGCCGCTTCCTAATATGTGTTTCAATACGTTCACCTTCGATTTCATCATTCTATCTTTATTATCGGCTTAAAAAAATCATTTCAAAGTATACAAACACGATAAATCTGTACAGATATAATATTTTAACATATAAATGCCCGTTCAAAAAGACACGAATTAGAAACATCACCGGTTAACTGCGTCACGTCCTGTGACAACGGCAGTACTAGTACGCCTATGCGTCGGAAAGTGCTCTTTTGAAGTCAGCTATCCCGAAC
Source organism: Alkalihalobacillus sp. YIM B00296 (assembly GCF_020179385.1). Taxonomy (GTDB): domain Bacteria; phylum Bacillota; class Bacilli; order Bacillales; family Fictibacillaceae; genus Pseudalkalibacillus. Next base: position 300,556 of record NZ_JAIBLJ010000002.1, read on the forward strand.
CAGATCACTTCACCAACAAACGTTTGGAATGAATCTTGATATTGACCGGAGTTGAACCGATCAACTCACCATCTGCATGCATCGTTACTGGTTTATTTGTATCAACTTCGATCTCCTTCCCTACCAATAACGTAACCTCTTTCAATTTGGTATGTAACCCTAAAAAAACAGTCCCGAATAGAATCAGCAGTTTTCTTCTGGAAAGGTTATGGACAATACATACGTTCAACAGTCCATCGTTTGGTATTGCATCCGGACTGATTTTCATTCCACCACCATAATATTTAATATTGGTCGTAGCAATCAACCAGACATCACTGAATTCAAGTTCCTTCCCATCCACCTTCATTTTCAACTGGAATGGCTGGTATGTCATTGCTAATTTCACAACAGTGATTATGTAAGATAAAGATCCCAGCCCTATTTTATTTAATATCCCTTTATATTTTGATTCGTTCGTACGCCTCGCTACTTCTCCGTCAAAACCGATTCCGAGTGAGCTTGTAAAAAAACTGGGTTTATGTTTCCGTTTACGAAGCCGATACTCACCTATATCAAATCGTCTAATTCGGCTCTTCTTTGAAACGATATGAAGAAGAGCTTGTGCGGTTGCCCTAGGAATTTTAAAACCTCTTGCAAAATCGTTACCAGATCCAGCAGGAATAAAAGAGACTGGTATTGCCGGATGATGGCTCAATCCATTGATCACCTCATGCATTGTACCGTCGCCACCGACAGTGACAATTCCCTTCAAGTGTTCATGATGAATATGGGCCATTTGTTGAGCAATGTCTTTTCCATGCCCAGGCCTTTGGGTAAAAAAGCTCCGGTATGGTATATTTTGTTCTTGTAAATTACGTTTTACTTTTTCCCAAACCTTTTCCCCTCTACCGTTCCCAGCTTTAGGATTTATGATGAAGATGTAGAACTTTTCCATTTATAAGCCACTCTCTTTCGATGGTCTTATTCTTTTTTCAACAAAATGTCCTAAAATTCCTCTTTATCCGTATATAAATGTCGTCGATGATAACTGGTTGTTTGGATAGTACCCAAGGATTTTCGTGTCAGACTTGTCCTTTTAAGCCCTCATACGGACATTGAATCCATCCATCATTCAATCGGAACTTGTCTCATCCCACTGATGCTTATCACGATCCCATTCAGGCCTTCTGTAAGCAGAGGTTGCACAATGTGTCAATACGATTTCAGCAGCTTTCAGTTGCTTGAATTTAATTGGACTCGGCTGCCTTTTCAAAATCTTTTTCCACTCACTGTAATTGGTCTGATCAACAATTTGGATATAAGATGGTATATTGTCACGATTCACATATGCATTTTGTCCAAGTATGATATATGAGGTTTTCAGTTCGGTCGTTTTGGTATCGATGACTGATTCTATAAAATAATTCACCCGCTGGACAGCAGAGATTGGATTGATGATTTTCCGTTTTTCTTCATGCCTTTCACATTCCCAGAATCGATTCTGGGATGCATGGACGATCTCACCTTTACTTGTCTCTAATAGAACAATCGCTTTGATCGAATCAGGACCAATCAAAAGCACATCCAATTAGGTTTGGGCTTTTTTTATTTGAATGATAGGTTTGTTAGCACCAGATAGTTATCCGGCAATTCTTGGACAAGGAAGCGAAGGAATTTGCCCTGTTTAAGCGATGAACTGATTATGGAAGTTTCTCTTATTGTAGAACTCGCCCACTTCAATTGAAATTGGAACAGCTCTTCCCGGAAATCTTCTTTCACTTCAGATAAACTTCGAGGATCAATCCTCACCTTTCCGGATTCGATTATTTCATTTTCAGGATTGCCCCGTTTCCTTTTCCACCATTTACTCTTAGAAGGATGCTCTTGTTCAGGGGAGTATAAATCTTCTTTCATCTGATTGATTTCCCAATTCACTTTTGCCCTATTCCAACGGTCGCGTTTCAGTCGTGTATATTGTCCTGTATAACGAAAAACATCCTGTTCATACCTTGAGACGCAATCCTCCAATTTGATCAGTTGTGCCAATCTTTATCACCTGCCTTTTAAACCCAAGAAGCAATGATTGGGATGATGATGGATGCTACAAGTGCTGAAATGGTCATCGCTACTGAGCTTGTCGCTACTGCTTGGCTGCCATATTCCAGGGCTTTTGAAGTCCCGATTGCATGTGAAGCAGCTCCCAAACCCAATCCTCTCGACATATCACTCTTTATTTTAAACCATTTGAATAAGAAGGGTGCTGTGATTACACCGCCTATTCCAGCAATCATGGCGAATACGACGACTATTGAAGGCATACCACCGGAAACTCTCGTTATCTCCATTGCCACAGGAGTCGTAACCGATTTTGGCAAAAGAGACAAAATAACATCTTGAGATGTTCCAATCATCTGGGCGAAAAATAACCCTGAAAACATACCAACACAAACTCCTGTAACGATACTTAAAAGGAGCGGGAACGTATATTTCATCAACAAGCCACGGTGGATATAAAGCGGATAGGCCAGGGCGACAACTGCTGGTCCTAATAGCTTATCGATCCACACTGCACCTGTCATGTATGTCTCATAAGAAAAATCGAAAATGATCAAAAAACAAATGATAACAGTTACAGCTGTCAAAATTGGTGTCAGAAAAGGATGCCTCCATCTTCTATAGAGTTGGAGGCTCAATAGGTATAAACCGATTGTAAATGCTAGAAATGCAATTTCTATCAAACTATGTTTCATTTGACCCCTTCTTCAGGCGTTTTGACATGAAAAAGTCCAACAATATCCCGGAGATGAGCATCACGAGAATTGTACTGACAAGGACTGCTGGGATAAGGAGCAATCCTTTTCCTTTGAAAACATGACTGAATTCTATGACTCCAACCGTCACAGGAATGAAAAAGAGCGTTAGATGAGTAAGCAGGAATCGACTTCCTTCCTGTATCCATCTTAACGGGAGGATCTTTGTCACGAGCAGACAAAAAAGAAGGACCATTCCAATGATACTTCCCGGAATCATAAGATCCAAAGCATTTTGAATCCAGGTTCCTGCTAAATACATAGAATAAAGAACCAGAACTTGTATGATGACAATGGATACCATTCGTATCACTCTAACAAGTCTCCGATCTTGAAGCGTCGACATGGAACGTACATCGGTTCCTCACCAGGGTGGATTTCATATAAGATGATTTCATTGACTTCCCAGCTGCAGCCAGTCAATTCTGTTGGCAAGGTGGAGCTTTCACTCGATACGCCTTGAGAGTCACCGCCCCACCGTTTTCCAAGCGTAATATGGGGCCGATAAGGCCTGGATTCTACCTCGAAACCGGCTGAAATGCACCTCTGTTTCGTCTGTTCTTGCAGCTGGTTCAGCTGTTCAGAATGGTCGATCCCTAACCAAAACACACGGGGGGTCTTCGGATTCCCAAAATAACCGACCTTATTTATGGCTAATCGAAAAGATGGTGTATTGATCTTTTCCATTTTTTCAATCAATTGGCCCAACTTTTTATCAGGAGATGCTCCTAGAAATTGAAGGGTAATATGGTAATCACCTAAACTTGTCCATTTCTTAAACCGAAGAAGCGGCATGACTTCTTCGGCATAGCTGTGGATTTTCGTTTGGATTTCTTCTGGAATCGGTACTGCCAAGAAAGTGTGCCTAGACATTTTGTAACCTCCGTATTGAAGCTATCATCAGTCCAACAAAAACAGGTTATGACTGGAATATTAATGGATTTACCTTTAAAAACATTAAATTAGAGTGGTTTACTTGGATTTGTTATAATAAGCTAGAATCTTCAAGTACAAAGGACGTGTTTCGATTGCGTGTTGTTAATAGTATAGCTGATTTAATAGGAGATACACCATTGGTCAAATTGAATCGTCTGCCTGATCCGAACGGGGCAGATGTTTATGTGAAATTGGAAGCATTCAATCCAAGCGGCAGCATTAAGGATCGTGCAGCCTATAACATGCTTACGGAAGCAGAAAACAAGAACCTTTTGAAAGAAGGTTCAACGATCATTGAACCGACCTCTGGAAATACCGGGATCGGGCTTGCGATGAACGCAGCGGCAAAGGGCTATAAAGCGATCATTGTGATGCCGGATACCATGACCCATGAACGAATCAACCTTTTAAAAGCCTATGGAGCAGAAGTTGTTCTTACCCCAGGTGATGATAAAATGCCAGGCGCGATTGCCAAAGCAAAAGAACTTGCTGATGAGATTCCGAACAATTACATGCCGATGCAATTCGAGAACCCTGCGAACCCGGATGCCCATCGCACGACCACAGCAACCGAAATCCTTGAGGCAGTCAAGCAGATCGGGAAGAAATTCTCTACCTTCGTAGCGCCAGCGGGAACAGGTGGGACGATAACAGGGACGGGCGAAACGCTGAAAGAACATGTACCTGATCTCGAAATCAGTGTCGTAGAACCAGAAGGCTCTCCCGTACTGTCGGGCGGAAAGCCAGGCAAGCATAAACTAGTCGGCACAAGCCCAGGTTTCATTCCGCCGATCTTGAACCAAAACGTATATGATGAAATTATACGCATTAAAGATGAAGAGGCGATTGAAACCACTCGAAAACTGGCAAGCGAAGAAGGAATCCTCGTCGGACCTTCCTCAGGCGCTTCGGTATATGCTGCGCTTCAAGCTGCCAAGAAGCTCAGCCCCGAGGAAGTCGTCATCGCCATCACTTGTGACTCGGGTGAACGCTACTTATCAAGCGATATTTTTGATTTCAGTAAATAAGATACGCTAAACGAAAAGAGGCTATCCACACTTATGGAACTGCCTCTTATTTCATCCTTTTATTTGTCCATCGAATCAAGCAGCTACTTTATGTGGTAACAGTTTCAAGTTGACGATGAGAAGTAATAGACCGATTGTGGTCATTGTACCGAAGAAAAGATACAACGAAAATAATGAAAACGAATCATAAATTATTCCACCGAGGAACGTACTGAACCAACTGCCGAGTCCATTCCCCATCGAGCTATATAAAGCCACTGCTGTCGCTTTCACATCACTTGGCGCTATTTCACGGACATATTGAAGTGCAGCAGGGATGAATAACCCGATTGAAAAGCCCTGGGCGATGGTCGTTGCATATACTGCAAGAAGACTAGGTTCAATAAAATAATAAAACCATCTAATTGCTGAAATAAGTGATGCCGCTATCAAGATCTTCTCAATCCCAACCTTCCGGATCCAATTGCCCGAGAACTTCATGAACGGAGCCTCACTGCCTGCAGCAAGCAAAAATGCAATTCCTACACCTGCTAACGTTCCGCCGATCTCTTGAATGTATAGTCCGAAATAAAAATTGTTCGATTGAATGGGACCAAAAACACAAAATGTGGTCAACATAAACAAAACGAATTTTGGTAATTTGAAAAGCGTTACGACTCCTGTACGCAAATCAACCTTTAAAGGATTGCTCTCTTTCGGCATCGCTGACACAAAGATGATACAAATAAATAAGGCCGCTGCAAAACAGTAAAAAATCAAACCCAGTCCTAAGGTTTCTGCAAGATTACCCATAACGTAGACAGCAATGGCAAAACCGAGAGCCCCCCATAGACGTAAGTTTCCATAATCCTTATTTTTGGCCATCACATAGTTCAGAGTGATACTGTCAGAAACAGGTACGATTGCACTCTGGAATGTGGCAAGCATGATGGATATCGCAATAAGACTGATATAGCTTTCCATCAACACGAATGGCAATGCGATCAAACCACTCATCGCTAATGTAAAAATGAGGACCGCCCTAGGTTTTCGAGTATAATCACAAATGATGCCCCATACCGGCTGAGCTATGATCATGACAACTGGACTGACCGACATGATTGCTCCGATCTGGGTCCCCGTCAACTGAACTTCTTGCTTCAAATAAACACTTAACAGAGGAAAGAAGGTTCCAAAACCGAAAAACATAAAAAAATAAAACAAGCTGAAATTCACAGATGCCTTTTCAAAACGATGTTGCATTTTAGCTCTCCTGACTAATCATTCATAATGTATTAACCTCTGTCGATTGTATCGCAACTAATAAAAAAATCAATCAGGAAACTTGCTTAATCCAGTCAGAGAGGACCAGCACATTCTTAAAAGAAAATTTTAAGACCTTTTCATGATTTTTTCGACTTACATTGCTACTTTTAGATTTTCCAACAATGATGCGGACCCTGGAAGAGTCAAACAGAACAATGACAGCTTGTCTTTGCCGTATCATTCGTTCACTTGGCCAATTCGTAGATTGCTTGGGCATAGATGGCTGTGGCTTTCAGTAGATTCTCAATATCGGCGTACTCATCCTTTTGATGGGCAATTTCCGGGTCACCTGGAAATTGAGCACCAAATGCGACCCCCGCATCTAGAGAGCGTGCATAAGTCCCTCCCCCGATGGAAATCAAGTACCCTTTATCACCTGTATGTTGTTCGTACACACTCATCAACTTCTTGATCAATTCATGGTCCTTCGGTACGTGATGAGGAGTGAGATGTTCGATTTGATGCAATTCATAACCGAATTCAACGCCAACTTCTTTTAAAATCGAATTCGTCCGTTCAAAGTCATGGGAAACTGGGTAGCGCAGATTCAATCCGAATCGGCCACCTTTATCAGAAGCATAGTTCATGATTCCTGTATTCAATGTCAATGGACCTGTGATATCATCAGAGTCCTTGATGCCTAATTTTACACCTTCTGTATCATCGGTCAGACAATCATGGGCTAAACGTATGAATTTATTAGCCTCTTCATCCATAGAGTATCTTGATAAAAAGGATGCTAAATATAAGCCTGCATTCTTCCCTTTTTCAGGCTTACTTCCATGGTACGATAGTCCTTCAACATTCAGCTTATATTGTCCATTTTCTTCTTGTACACTGCCATTCAATTCTTTGTCTTCTATAAATGAATTGAACTCTTCTATAAGTGAACCTAACCGCTGTCCTTCTAAAACAGCTTCGGCAAAATCCGGGACCATGTTCAATCTTCTGCCGGATTCAAAGGAAACAAGATGGACGTCCCCACCTTCAGACGAACCTTGTCCTTTTCGTCTCCACTCACAATCGAACAATCCTTTTTCTGCATAGATGATCGGAAAACTGGCATCAGGTGCAAACCCCATTGTCGGCATTTCCTCGTGTTTGAAATAATGCTTTACACAACGCCAATTACTTTCTTCATCTGTTCCGATGATCAACCGTACCCTTCTGTTTAAATCAATCCCTAAATCTTTGATGATTTTCATCGCATAGTAGGCTGCCATTGTCGGGCCTTTATCATCGATCGCCCCTCTTGCAAATATTTTCCCGTCTCTTATTTCTGCCGCAAAAGGATCCGAGCTCCATCCATCTCCTGCCGGAACAACATCAATATGGCAAAGGATCCCGATTGACTCTTTTCCTTTTCCAAACTCTAGATGACCCGCATAACCGTCGAGATTTTTACTCGTAAAACCATCGGATTCCCCTTTTTCCAACAAGTGCGTCAGGGTACGATGGATAACTTCCCCGAACGGCGCTCCTTCTTTAGCTGTGCCAGGGTCAAGTATACTTTCAAAATGCAGTAAGGTTTGCAAATCTTTTATGAATTCGTCTTTTCGTTGTTCAACTTCATTTTTCCAATCAATCATGCGTCAGCCCCTCCACTCCTTATGAAGTCTGTATTCTTTCATACGTTTCTTTGTCACAGATGACGAACAACCTGGCATGATTTGGAAGGGCATCATTCATCCTACGATTGATATCCATTTTATCCCCATCAGCAATCAAGGTTGCTCCCTCCTCTATCAAATCATCAAAAGCTTGTTTATATGTCTTCCAATGCGGTTTGTTGTCAATTTCATACAGATTATCTCCAATGCCTCGACTCATCAGCTGGCTGTATATTTTTGAGATGCCATTCGTAAGCGCCGTCCGGACAGCGAGTCGAGAAATCGTTTCGTTTGATAAGATGAACTCGTCTACTTTCACATGTCTGAAATTTTGAATATGGCTTTCATTTAAAATTTCTACTGTACTATGAATTTCTGGTGAAAGTCTTTCGATCGTTGTTACAATCAACAGTGTTTTTCCATCTGTTAGCAGAGGATCCTTGATGGTATCGTCTGCAAAAAGCAATACTGACTTGGCACCTGGTAGGTTTGCTTGCAGAAGCACTTCTTCCCTGGTTGCATCCCCTTGTATGTAATGTACGTTTTCATGCAAATAAGGTGTCTTAGGTAATTGATCAATAATGACAACCTCCTTGATCGCTTCTGATTGTAAGATCTCTTCTATCGCAAAGCGCGCCTTTTGCGACCAACCAATGATTACAATATGTCCCTCTTCTTTATAGGCCAACAACCCTTCCTCCTTCCTGCGTCTGATCATTCCGAAGCCATCTACCACTTTTCCGATGACTACCCCGATCAATCCGATTCCGACTATGTAAAGAAATACCGCATAAATCCTACCACCGACTGAACTTGGATAGAAATCACCATACCCCACAGTCGTTACAGTGGTCATCACCCACCAGAACGCATCAAATGGATTGGAAAACGTTTCAGGCTCGATCAACCCCATCATCAATGTGCTTCCTAGGATCAGGATAAGGCTCGATAAAAATATGAACCATGTATTCAGTTTGATTACCTGGACCCAAAATCGTTTTATTAAATACACCGGCTTCCTCCTTCCTTTTCGACAATAACATACAAATTTCACATGAACACTTTGAATTATTCACAGAATTATTATACAATATTTCTAACTAGGAGGTGGGGGAAGGCGATTATCCGATATCCACTCGAAAATAAGAAGTACAGTGGAATTAGACGAAGGTCTGGTTTTGAAAGACAGTCAGTCACATCTCTTAATCTTCAGTTTCCTTGGTAAGAGGTATTGTCATGTGTATCTGAACGATTAATTTTTTGAATATTTCAACAGAATCTTAATATTCATTTAATAATCAGCCTATACACTGTATATGTAAGTGTAAAAAAGGTAAGGAGTGGTTGTTTGAGTCCTTCGACTGAACGTATGTTGAACCGTGTAAAAGCAATTTATATGTTTATTCACGAAAGTGGTACGGTCACAACACAACAGCTTGTCGACGAATTCGGTACGACGCAAAGAACGATTCAGCGAGATTTAAACGTACTAACGTATAATAACCTGGTGTCAAGCCCTACAAGAGGAAAATGGAAAACAACATCTAAAAAAGTGAAATTGGCATAATTGTAATGGAACGGGTTCCCCATCCTGTGGGAGACCCGTTTTTTTCTTTTATAAAAAGGCTGTAAATCATGTTGTTGATCATTTTTTTATGCGAAAATCACGACACGCTTGCAGAGAAGCAAGCCAAACGAAACCCCATAGCTAGGAACGGTAAGGGAGGTTGCGGATCACCTACGGAAAGAGAGTGAAATTCCAAGATATCTAACAGAGCTTAATAAAAAAAGAGAACACAATAATTTAGATTAAAACCACGGTTTTTTTCTACATGTTTTCCAGAACGGTGTGATTCAGACACTTGTGGGTGTCAACCAATGATTTCATTCACACTATCTACAAGATGATCTTTGAAGTGGTTCGGCACAATAATTTCTTCTAGTCCCCAGTCCATCGTTTCTTTAAGCCGGAGAAACCTGTTTTCCTCAGACACAAGCTTCGCCCAAAACCCATCTGCAAGCGCTAACCCTACGACTCTGCGTGTTTCCCAATCAATCACGACATCGATCACTTTTCCTAGTGTCTCATCGCTATTTGTTTTGACCTTTTTTCCGATGATCGCTGAAGTTGCGATTGAATCGACAGGATCATGCAGCTGTTGATCAATACCGCCTATTTTCACATAATGCTCTGTCACCTCTATGACATCGTTGAAAGAGACATACCGTGTTTCTTTGTTGTAACTTTTTGATATGGAATCTTCTCCTGTAATGGGAGGGGTATTCGTAGCAGTCTGTCCGCCTGCACTATTGATGACATTATCCATTGATGTCTCGATCTTGTTCTGGCTATCGTACTTTTCAGGGTTCTTCTCGATAAAGAGAAGGTAATCTAAATCGTACGTTTTCTTGTTAAGAAGCAAATCGTCCACCTTTGTTTTTGACTCTTCATCATCAGCCGTAATGATTTTATGATTCAGAATATCTTTACCGAATATAAGCATGTAAATTCTCCTTTTTTACAAGTATGTTCAGGTTAATACCCTTCTATAACGGGTATAAAACTCTCAAGGACTTGGAGAATCTTTTTCAAGCATTTCAATCTCTTGTGGGGTCAACAAGCGAGATTGCCCTGGTAAAAGAGACGGGTCCAATTTCACTGATCCCATTTGCAGTCTTTTTAAATAAAGAACTCTTTTACCAACCGCTTCGAACATCCTTTTTACCTGGTGGAATTTCCCTTCTGTAATGACTAATTCAATTTCAGAATGAACACCGCTTGAGAGTATGGCCAGTTCTGCAGGCTTTGTTACATATCCATCATCGAGCTCCACCCCTTTTTCAAACATCCTACGATCCTTTTCTGTTACCCTTCCATCGATTTTGGCATAATACGTTTTCGGCACATGTTTTTTCGGAGCAAGCAGCCGGTGGGAAAGCTGGCCATCGTTCGTCAAAATCAACAAACCTTCTGTATCTCTATCCAGTCTCCCTACAGGAAATGGTTTATGGGAATCAAATTCATCCGCCAGAAGATCAACGACTGTCTTATGAATCTTGTCATCAGTAGCCGAAATGACTCCGGCCGGTTTATTCATCATGAGATACACATGTTTTACATAATGTACGACTTCACCGCTGACAGAAATCGTATCCGACTCAGGTTCAACGTGGGATTTTCCATCCTTCACGATTTCACCATTCACTTCAACAAGACCATTCTTCAGGAGTTTCTTGACGTCTTTTCGACTCCCATAGTTCATATTTGCTAATAATTTATCAATTCTCACGAAAAAACCCTCCCAGCAACTGTAAAAATATAGCTTATTTTTTCTACATGAGTGTATAATAAGGTGAAAATAGTCCAAAAGGAGGAGTACCTTTGAAACAATCAATCGGGTTGCTCGCTACAGGAAGAAAAAAATTGGACCATCCAGCACCAGTGCTTGAATTTTATACAAGCCCATTGTTCCAAAAATCTGTGCAATATGCAAAAGAACATTATGTTCGTTTTTACTTTTATAATGCAAAAGACGGGCTTCTTGTACCTGATCAAAAATTAGAACCATATGACTTATCCATCAAGACATTTTCAATTATGGAGAAAAAAGTCTGGGCTCGGAAGGTGATCGAAACGTTCATGCAGTATGAATCACCAGAGGATGTGATCGTCCATCTACATGGAGGAAAAGTATATCGTGACCATCTGGAACCGCAGCTTGAGCTGAAAGGGTATGAATATAACATTCCAATGAAAGGACTGGGAATCGGCCAACAGCTTGCATGGTTTGATGAACAGCTGGGCAGTTCGGATTCTGATGAATGAATATCCGATAGTTTAGGACAAAAGAAGAAGGCCTTAAAAGAAGGCCTTAATTTGAGCGAGCTTTTTTACGTTTGAACAAACGATCGACCCGATCCCCGAATATGTGTTGTAACAGCCCAGAGAAGTAGCTCATATACAAATAAACTCCTGCTCCTGCTAAAACACTTATCATCAATACGGATAGGGAAGTGAACGTACTATTGTAATTTGTACCTACGATCGCTTCTACTCCCCATTTGACAAGTATGACTGCAATGACCATCAGTCCGATGAACATTCCAATCAAAATCGAGCGTTTATAAACTGGTCGGAATTGATATTTTGCATATCGCTTGATAATCAATGCATTGATCACAATCGATAGTAGATAGCCTAAGTTTGTCCCTATGATCGCCCCAACAATACCGAAGTTTGCAATCAATATATAGTTCAAACTCAACTTCACAAATATACCCATCAACAAACTATAGACTGCAAATCGCTGTTTGTTGATTCCCTGGAGGATTGCGGCCGTCACCGTGAACAGTGCAAACACGATTGCTGTTGGTGCATACCACGAAAGGACCATGCCGCCGATCTCAATGTTTTTTGAAAACAATAACGAGTAAGCTGGCAATCCGAGTAAAGCCAGTCCAACACCTGCTGGAACAGTTAAGAACAAAACCATCTCGAATATTTTTGTGATTTGACTTTGCAATATAGGAAAGTCTTTTTTTGTATACAATGTCGTGATCAATGGAATGACCGTCAACGCCAATCCAGTCGCTATGGAGACCGGAATCATGATCAATTTTTGGGAATAGGTCTGTAACACTGCATAATACGATTCCGCAGTCGCCAGATCATAGCCAAATCCCCTTTGCAGTGCCTTATTGACCGTAACCATATCGATCACTTGGTAGAGGGGTATCGCCAATCCAACCGCAACGAATGGAATCGCATACCGGATTAATTCCTTATACATTTTCGGTAACGAAATTTTGTGGTCTACACTATTTTTCAACAATTTATCCAAATGGGGCTTCCGTCTTTTCCAATACCATAGCAGAACGATTAATGACGCCAGTGCCCCGATGAATGCAGCGAACGTAGCAAAACCTACTGCTGTACTTACTTCCCCTTTGAATACGATCATGACTAAAAATGCACTGATCAGGATGAATCCGATCCTCACGACCTGCTCGATCACCTGCGAAAGTCCTGTAGGGCCCATTGACTGGAATCCCTGGAAATATCCTCTGACCAAGCTCATGATCGGAACGATGATGAGAGCCGTAGAAACTAGCCGGATCACCATGGTCACGTCTTCCATCGAGTTCCCCCTGCCTGCTCCTCTGCTTACCAATATGCCCGCAATCCATTCGGCCAAGGAGAACAATAGGAGAAAAGCAAAGAAACCACTGATTGACATAACTATAAGACCAGACCTTAAAAGGCGTCTTCCGGTTACATAATCCCCTAAAGCGTTGTATTTGGATACGAACTTCGAGACAGCTAGCGGCAGCCCTAATGTCGAAATGCTCAAGAAGACCGTATAAGGCGTGTAAGCATAACTATATAGCGCCCCTCCGGATACTTCTTCCGTTTCGACTAACCATTCAAACGGGATGACAAAAATCAGTCCTAGAAATTTAGAAAAGAAAGTAGCCGCTGTAAGAATCAACGTGCCACGTATCAACTTTGACATATAACGTTCCAACTCCCAAATGCCATTTCGTATAATCCCATGTATTTTACCATAGTATTATAGCTTTCGCTAAAGCTTTTCCTTCCCTTGAATGAAGCGATAAAACACTTTCTTCAGTAAAAGTGCAACTAAGGCTCATCCTACACCAAAGGCTTGGATCACTTCATTCCTCCTGCGGCAGCGACACATTGATTTAGGTCGAAGTGTTTAACCCACGCAGAACCGAACTTTGTTTGGTTCGAGCCTCCTCGTCGGACTTCCAGTGACCTTCGTTCCTGATCCTGGCGTTTGCGCTCTTAAGGTAACGGTCTCGGAGTGAACTCAACGCTTGGAAGCCATAATAAAAATGTGTCGTCGTTAATTTCCTCCAGTTTCGTTGAAGCCACTGCAATATGGAACAGGTCTTTTGCTTCTTCCTTTAGAAGGAGCCTCCCAGCATTTTCATTCTTGAAAAGGACGGCTCGTTCTTCACCGCTATTCAGTTTAAAACAGAAAATATGACCATCCATCTCTTTATCGTATAACCAAACATAAGAGTAGCCTTTATTTTGTATTCGAACGAGTTGATCAATTTGTGGAATGGATAGCAACAGTACATTTATCCCATTGAAAGAAGTCCATCCACCATCTTCTGGGATGTATGCTTCTGTGAGAGATGGTTTGAATTGATCTTCCATTTCCAATGTGCCCCTTCCTCATCTATCATAGATTTTGAACTCGTAATATTATCATGGTATCTTACAGTGTAAGTAAAGAAAAGTAGGTGTACTTATGGAATATGATGTCTTGATCATCGGCGGTGGCCCGTCAGGCTTGATGGCAGCTGTTGCGAGTGCTACTAACGGTGCTTCCGTTTTACTGGTCGATAAAGGGAATAAATTGGGTAGAAAGCTTGCCATTTCCGGGGGTGGCCGCTGTAACGTAACGAACCGTCTGCCAATCGAAGAAATCATCAAGCATGTTCCTGGAAACGGAAAATTTCTCTATAGTGCCTTCCATATTTTCAACAATGAAGATATCATCGCCTTTTTTGAAGGGCTGGGCATCCGTTTGAAAGAGGAAGACCACGGCCGGATGTTTCCTGTTAACGATAAAGCCCAGTCTGTCGTTGATGCTATGCTTAAGAAAATCCATGAGCTTGGAGTCGAGATCCGTACGAACACGGAAGTCAAAAAAGTGATTTATGAAGACCAGCAAGCAAAAGGAATCCAATTGAAAAACGGCGAAAAATTATATTCAAGGGCCGTGATCATTGCAGTCGGGGGGAAATCAGTTCCCCATACTGGTTCAACTGGAGATGGGTATGCATGGGCGAAGGATGCTGGACATACGATCACTGAGCTTTACCCGACAGAAGTCCCCATTACCTCTGACGAAACGTTCATAAAAGAGAAAACACTCCAGGGGTTGTCCTTACGCGATGTAGCCTTAAGTGTTCTGAAACCGAATGGTAAGCCGATCATCACCCATCGGATGGATATGATTTTCACACACCTCGGAATCTCGGGGCCGGCAGTGCTCCGCTGTAGTCAGTTTGTCGTCAAAGCATTGAAGAAAAGCAAAGAAGGCTATGTAACAATGAAAATCGACCTTATGCCGGACAAGAATACAGAAGAAATTTTCCAAGAATTGTTGGCAATATTGAAGGATGATCCGAAAAAAGCGATCAAGAACTCGTTGAAAGGATGGATCCCAGAGCGATACCTTCTCTTTTTACTTGAGCAGTCAGATATCAGTTTAGATACGGTCTATACCCAACTGTCACACGCTTCGCTACGTGATTTTGCCAGCCTTATCAAAGGATTCACCTTTAACGTAAATGGCACTCTTCCGATTGAAAAAGCCTTCGTCACAGGTGGCGGGGTTTCTACGAAAGAAGTTGAACCAAAAACAATGCGTTCTAAATGCATTCCTAATTTATATTTCTGTGGGGAAATCCTTGATATTCACGGATACACTGGAGGTTACAATATTACTTGTGCATTTGTGACTGGTCATCTAGCTGGTACGAATGCATCAAAAGATTAGTCAAGGGGAGACGATCAAATGGGGTACAAGTACAAAGACGATTACATTCTGGCCATGGATCGGAATGAGTTGGATATTCCGTACATCCACAAGTATTTAAGCAAAGATTCTTATTGGGCGAAAGGGATTGATTATGACACAGTAGAAAAGTCAATCCAAAACTCGCTTTGCGTCGGTCTGTTTTATAAAAGAAGCCAAGTCGGCTTTGCAAGAGTAATAACCGATTACGCAACATTCGGTTATTTGGCTGACGTTTTTGTAGATGAACACCATCGTGGTAAAGGCCTTTCTAAATGGATGATGACAGAAATCATGGCTCTTCCCGATCTGCAAAGGTTAAGAAGGATTATGCTGGCCACGGATGATGCACATGGTTTATATATGAAGTTCGGTTTCGAAGTGTACGACAACAATGACAAGAAATTAATGGGAATCCGGCGAAAGGCTGAAGAAATGTACAACAGGGGCTGACTTTAGCGAGTCAGCCCCATTTCTTTCACACGTTCCAAACGCCCATCACGGTAAATGCAAAGGAAGTCACAAGGATCCTCATTTCCAAGCATTTCCGGAAGAAAGTATCGGATATTGCTGACGGCTCCTTGATTGTCCTCATCCACTACCCAGGATAATTCTTTCCAATCCAGAATTCCTTCATCCATTTTAACAGGGGTCGGATACCCGTTTTGTTCTGTCAGATATACGAAGAAAACATGCATTCCGCCGACTTCCTTGCCGTCAACTTCCCATCGGACAATTCCTCCATACCTTGGGGAGGTAATACAATATCCTGTCTCCTCTTGAACCTCACGTATAACGCTTTGTTCAGGGGACTCGCCAGGCTCCAGCTTTCCGCCTACCCCATTCCACAAGCCTTTGTTCGGAGATTTATTACGGTTAAGCATCAGCACTTCCTGGCCTTTTATCATAAAACAAATGCAATATCGAATCATTTCCTCACACCTAAACCCTTTTCTCCTAGTCTATCATTATTTCCATGATCACGCCCGGTAAAGGATCATCGCTGAAAAGCTATAGAGAGATTCGAAGTCATCCGTATCTTCATCAATTGCCATAGAGACCTGGTATTTGATATCGATGAATTTGGATTCATGCAGATGTGATAGGAAATCATTGACCTCCTCTTCAAGATCTAGTTCATGTTGAGCTTCAAAGAGTTTGATTTGCAACAAAAAAACACCCCCTGAATCGTACGTTTATCACGTAAATTCACCTGGGGGTGCTGAAAATCCTTTGACGAAAGACTTCTATTTTTGTCAGGAAACCGTTACATAATAAATGAATTTATCCGTTTTCCGCTTTAAAATCCGTGCAGCCATTGCCGCTACGTATTTTGATTCCGCGATTACCACTATATCCCGGTCGCAAATTTCTCCTTCTTTCGTCGTCCTGGGCAAATAGGATAAAGGAATGTTCTTCGTCATGAACGGAAATGGATTACGATGGGAAGATTGGTAATCACGTACATCAATCATGCAATATTCACTCTGGTCTACAGCCTCCTGGTGAAATGCTTTCAATTTCAGATAAGGAAGTAGATATGAGAAGAAAATGTAAACAGCTATCACAAACAGGATGATTCCCCAAATCATCTCTCGGTTTCCCCTTTCTTTCTTATATTATTTTGTTTGGCCTTCCCATTCAAGCATTCCGCCGACCATATTTTTCACTTTATAGCCTTGCTCTTGTAAAAAATATCCGGCATTTTCGCTACGTCTTCCTGAACGGCAAACCATGATATGTTCTTCGTCTTTTTCAATCTCATTTAATCGATCCGGGATTTCCATCAAACGAATATGCTTTGCCTCTGGAATTTTCCCAGCTTCTACCTCTTCATTTTCACGAACATCTATGATGGAAATGTTCTTACCTTCTTTCAGCAGCTTTTCAACTTCAGCAGGCGTGATTGTTTTAAGTTCATTCTCCATGGTCGACACCCTTTCATTATCTATAGTCAATCATGTTCCTTTTTAATTGTTTCCGTCACTTATTTTACGAAGTTCACTAACAAAAGTAAAGGAATTGATTTAGTAGCGAGGGTTTTTTCGAGGGGGCAGCGGTTTAACGATGAAGTTACGAGGGTTAACGACGAAGCTGAGTGATTTAACGACGAAATGGGGCAGTTTAACGACGAAGTCACGAGGTTTAACGACGAACCGCCAAAAAAGGACCAGCCATTATGTATGGCAGCGGTCCTTTAAAATTCAACGGATCATCGAACGCTTTTTGCGATTTTCTTTCCGTGCTGGTGCCGTTTCGAATAACCTTTGTTCTTCTGGGGTTTCAGGGATGACCTTTGGAACAGGGACAGGCTTCCCTGAAGAGTCTACAGCGACCATCGTCAGAAAAGATTCAGTCGTCAATGTTTTTTCATCAGTCAATAGATTGGAAGAGAACACTTTCACGTAAACTTCCATCGATGTCCTGCCGGTAGCCGTGACAAAAGCTTCAAGCCCTAAAGCATTGCCAACTTTAGCTGAGGACAAGAAATCTACTGAATCAATCGATGCTGTTACAACTACACTGTTCGAATGCTTCATCGCTGACAGTGCGGCGATTTCATCAATATACGACAAAACGATACCACCGAAGATCGTTTGCAAATGGTTCGTGTCTGGTGGTAAAACCAGCTTGGTTTGGATAATTCGTGAACGCCCTACTGGATATGCTTGTTCCATAATTTCCCCTCCGATTTTTTTCAAAATAAAAAACATCCTCAATATGAAGATGCACAGGCTAAAATCGAAGCGGTCCATAACCGAATAGGTCATGAGTTTCCGATCGTTTTTGCACGTAACACCCTCCTATCTCCCGTAGGAATTCCTGTGTCCTTCCTTATGGCAGGTCTCCTGGCTCGGCTTCATCAATTCTAGAACCCCTTCCCATCTCTTCATGAAACAGTGGTATGTTCTAGAACCTCAACCTCACAGTGGCGGGACCGCACCGGACTCTCACCGGCTTCCCTTTTAAGGACTGATCAGAAACATCAGCCCACCATAAAGCAACATACGAAATTACACCCCATCATTATAGCATATAAAAAAGGATCGACCTCTAAGTGAAGCCAATCCTTTTCATTTTGATTAGTTTGCGACGATGTTAACTAATTTTCCAGGTACTGCAATAACTTTACGTACTGTTTTCCCGTCGATGTTTTCTTTTACTTTACTGTCTGCTAATGCGACCTCTTCCAATTGACCTTTATCCGCATCCGTCGGAACCATCAGTTTCGCTCTGACTTTACCATTGATTTGAACGACGATCTCGACTTCATTTTCCGTCAATTTCGCTTCATCGAACGCTGGCCAGCTAGAATACGTGATTGTCTCTGTATGGCCAAGCTTCTCCCAAATCTCCTCGGCAATGTGAGGCGCTACCGGGGACAATAACTGGATGAATCCTTCCATCAACGGTTTCGGCAATACATCTTGCTTATATGCTTCATTGATGAAGACCATCATTTTTGAGATACCGACATTGAAGCGTAATTCCGCGAAGTCTTCAGAAACTTTTTTCACGGTCTGATGATAGATACGTTCAAAATTTTCATACGGCTCAACGACTTGGATTTTTCCTGTAATGGATCCATCCTCTTCGACATATAAACGCCAAATACGGTCTAAGAAACGGCGGGAGCCATCCAATCCATTTTCAGACCAGGCGATGCTTGCATCAAGTGGCCCCATGAACATTTCGTATAGACGTAACGTGTCGCCACCATGTGTCTTTACTACTTCGTCTGGATTGACGACATTGCCTTTTGATTTACTCATCTTCTCGTTATTTTCACCAAGGATCATCCCTTGATTGTAAAGACGTTGGAACGGTTCCTTCGTAGGCACGACACCTACATCGTACAAAACCTTATGCCAGAAGCGAGCATACAACAAGTGAAGGACGGCATGCTCCGCACCACCGATATAAAGGTCGACTGGGAGCCAGTGCTTCAACTTCTCTTCAGAAGCAAGCTGTTCGTTGTTATCAGGATCGATGTAACGAAGGTAATACCAGCAGCTTCCCGCCCATTGCGGCATTGTATTCGTTTCGCGGCGACCTTTTTTACCCGTTTCAGGATCGACAACATTCACCCACTCTTCAATGTTCGCAAGCGGCGACTCACCTGTTCCGGAAGGCTTGATGTTGTCTGTTTTCGGTAGCATCAATGGAAGTTCTTCCTCTGGTACCGCACTGCTTGTGCCGTCTTCCCAATGGATGATTGGGATCGGCTCACCCCAATAACGCTGACGGCTGAACAACCAATCGCGTAGACGGTAGGTAATTTTCTTCTCACCCTTACCGTTTTCTTCCAGCCATTGAATCATTTTTGTGATGGCTTCTTCTTTACCCAATCCATTTAAAAAGTCTGAGTTCACAAGCTCTCCGTCTTCGGTATAAGCTTCCTTCGCCACATCTCCACCTTTTACAACTTCAACGATCGGAAGTTCGAACTTTTTAGCGAACTCGTAGTCACGTTCGTCGTGGGCCGGTACCGCCATGATCGCTCCTGTTCCATAGCTTGCTAATACGTAATCGGCGATCCATACCGGAATCTTTTCGCCATTCACCGGATTAATCGCATAAGCCCCAGTGAATACACCAGTTTTGTCTTTGGCAAGCTCGGTACGCTCCAGGTCACTCTTTGTTTCGATTTCTTTTTTATAAGCTTCAACTGCAGCCCTTTGTGCAGCAGTCGTAATGTCTTCTACATAAGCATGTTCTGGAGCCAACACCATATATGTTGCACCGAACAATGTGTCTGGGCGCGTCGTAAAGACAGTTACCGCTTTATCATGCCCGTCGAAATCAAACGTGATTTCAGCACCTTCAGAACGGCCGATCCAGTTACGCTGCATTTCCTTCAAGCTTTCAGGCCAATCAAGGTCCTCAAGATCCTCCAACAAACGGTCGGCATACGCTGTGATCTTCAGCATCCACTGTTTCATCGGTTTACGGATGACTGGATGCCCGCCTCGCTCACTTTTACCATCAATGACTTCTTCATTCGCAAGCACCGTTCCAAGTGCTTGGCACCAGTTGACTGGTACCTCATCTACATAAGCAAGTCCTTTTTTATAAAGCTGTAAAAAGATCCACTGGGTCCATTTGTAGTAATTTGGATCGGTTGTATTTACTTCACGATCCCAATCATAAGAAAATCCAAGCTCTTTGATCTGCCTGCGGAACGTATTGATGTTCTGTTCCGTGAATTCAGCCGGATCATTTCCTGTATCCAACGCATATTGCTCTGCTGGAAGACCGAACGCATCCCAACCGATCGGATGGAGGACATTGTATCCTTGCATCCGTTTCATACGCGCGACGATATCAGTCGCCGTGTAACCCTCCGGATGCCCTACGTGCAGGCCTGCCCCGGACGGATACGGAAACATATCCAACGCGTAAAACTTCTTCTTCCCAGGTTCAAATTCAGTTTTGAACGTTTTGTTTTCTTCCCAATAGGATTGCCATTTACGTTCAATTTGTGTGTGGTCAAAAGCCATGACTGCCACTCCCATTCCTTCTTCAAATTTAAGTATGATTTCTCTGTAGTTCTGAATATTTGAAAGCGCCAAGCACCTGATTAAACCATTTCTTCCTCTATGTTTTAAGAATAGAGCATGAATGGAATCTAAGTTCGGTACCAAATTACCATTAAAAACCGGCAAAATCGAGAAAGTTTTGTAACCCCTGTTTCTTAGACAGGATAATCACGCCGATTTTTTTATATTAACGCTGATTTGACGATAATCACGCATTTTTCCAAATAATCACGCTACATCTGTCATTATTCACACCAAACAGGACGATCTTACTATTCTGAACCACTGCTCATTTTTACAGCATCTCCTAGCCCACTTCCAATTTAAAGGAAGAGGAGCGATGAGATCAAGGCGTCTTAGTTCGACCAGAGTTTAGTTTACTTTATTGAAGTTTGACTAAACCCATCACGTCACGTCGAAGTCAGCACATCCCTGTGCAAGTTGGAGGAACAAAACAACCCTGAGATCAGAAGCTAATCTCCCAAATAAACTGGTGGTTTAGAAAGAAAAAGTCATTAAAACCACCAGACTCTTTAGGAAAGAGGAGCGATGAGGTTAAGGCGTCGCAGTTCCGAGGACCAGATTTTAGTCAAGCTAAATGAGGACCGGAGGAACAAGACAACGCTGAGATCAGAAGCTAATCTTTCCTAAAGAAATAATAAAACCTCCCGCCACTGATTTTGTATATCATCAGGGACGAGAGGTTGGATACACATAACCTTCCCGCGGTACCACCCGCATTAGTGCAACAATCGCACTCACTCTAGCTCCTTATCGCGGAGGGACGATAAACGCTACTTGGGTTTACGTTTATAGCTCTGAGGTGAGTTCCAATAGCTTCCGGGTTGGCTTTTCACCTGCCGCCAACTCTCTTGGTCCGTGTACTATTTTACTATTCCTCTTCTTCGCCTTGAATTTGTGAAGAATTTAATTTGTATTGTATTCAGATTTTCATAAATTGTCAAGCTGTTTTGTGAAATTAGGTTGATATCATGATGGACTTTTTTCCCGATTTTTATACTTGTTCGAAAAATCGATCCACCATCTTTTTGTAGGTGTAAAAGAATTCGGGTATTTCTTCCCGATCCAGGCCCTCTAATGCATTGGCCGCGACACTTCGATAATACCAGCTTTGCTTCTGTTTATCACCCTTGAATTTGTTCCATATATCATCCCCATCTTGCTCAAAAGATTCCTTCAGGCTTTCAAAATTATCGAGTTTATCAGCAATGATCAATGCTTTCACTTCCAGAGGGGCTGTACGGATGGCCTCGACGGTATGCTGCTTTCGTTCAGGCCATGTTTTCGACTTATCTTCCGTATTTTCTCTAACTAAATCTGTAACATTTTTCCCGAAGGCTTTTTCGATATCTTCAAAATCCAAGTCTGTATCTTCTATCGTGTCATGCAGATAACCTGCAATGATAACGTCTTCCGGAAAACCTGCCTCCTTTAATATATTCGCTACTGCGATCGGATGGACAATGTACGGTTCTCCGGATAACTTGCGAACCTGTCCTTCATGGGCTTTGAAAGCAAGTTGTTCAGCCATCTCAATCCTTTTCATCTCTCATCCCCCTGTATCGTTCTCTCGCTTATCCCTCAAACCTTTCAAGAATACAATTGTAAGGATAAGCCAAATACCCCCAGCGGCAAAGCCTGCTATCACATCACTCGGGAAGTGGACACCTAAGTATACACGACTGAAACCGATCAGGAAAACAAGTGTCCATGTAGCCATAAGTGCATATCCTGCCTGCTTCCCTTTCTTCCTTAAGTAAGTCCAGAGCAAATAACCTAAAAAACCGATGAATGCAACGGTGTTCATCGCATGTCCGCTTGGAAAGCTTAGACCGCCAACATCAAGTAGCGGATTTTCATCCGGTCGTGTCCGGTTATATCCTTTTTTCAAAAACCGGTTCATTGCCCGTACCCCAATCAAGTTAAAGACGAGGACCAGCGAAAGTTTGATCTTCTTATTGACTAGAAAATACGTACCTAAGACAATCAGAAGCGGAATGGATACGAAAGCAGAGCCTACATACGTCATAAAAATGAAGAAGTTATTTAATAAGTCTGATCGAAGTAACCATACTTGTTTCATGACCATAAAATCAAAACGCGTCAAAGTATCATGAAAAAATCCCAGCGCAATAAAAAGAATGAGCAAAAGTCCAGTCCATAAGGTGTATCTGTTCAAATTAAACGTATGACCGATCGAGCTTTTTTCCAATACATGCTCACTCCTCTCCACTTCTTATTGTATTTCACGTTTAGGACAATTATTATGCACGAAAAAAAGGAAAAAGCCATCCTAAGAAGAAGACGGCTTACCCACCACAATTGATACTTTGTTTTCGAAATAAATTCCAAAAAAGATTGTGATTTTTACGAATTATGGCAATTGTTTTTTCTCGATGTTGTCCGTCTTCTCATTCCCAATTGGCGGCTACGGCCCCAACATGCTAAAATGCTGAGTATAAAATATGAATCAGGAAAGGGACAATCATGTCTGCGAAAACAACTGTTCCTCCTCATTTCGGGGATAAACGATACTATACTTGGAATAAACACCTTAAAGAATATTTTGGTGAAAAAATCATCAAAATTCCGATCGACGGTGGTTTCGACTGTCCGAATCGTGATGGTAAAGTCGCTTCTGGCGGGTGTACATTCTGTTCGCAAAGCGGTTCAGGTGATTTTGCAGGAAACCGCAGAGACGATCTCCTCATACAGTTCAACACGGTTAAGGAACGTATGCATAAAAAGTGGAAGAAGGGCAAATACCTCGGCTATTTCCAAGCCTTTTCAAATACGTATGCTCCTGTAGAGGAACTACGCGATAAATTCGAAATCATTTTATCACAAGAGGGTGTTGTCGGTCTTGCAAACGCGACGAGGCCAGATTGCCTGCCGGATGATGTCGTAGAATATTTGGCAGAGCTGAATGAACGGACCTATCTCTGGGTGGAGCTCGGCCTTCAAACGGTTCATGAAAAAACGGCTGAGCTTATCAACCGTGCACACGATTACCAGTGTTATGTAGACGGTGTGAATAAACTTCGAAAGCACGGAATACGGGTATGCTGCCATATCATTGATGGGTTGCCTCAAGAAACGCCTGAAATGATGATGGGAACTGCACGAGAGGTGGCAAAACTGGACGTACAAGGCATCAAAATCCATCTCTTACACTTGTTGAAAAAGACACCAATGGTAAAGCAGTACGAAAAGGGTTTGGTAGAATTCCTCGATTTTGACACGTATGTTAATCTCGTCTGTGATCAGTTGGAAGTCCTTCCTCCTGATATGATGGTCCATCGGCTGACTGGTGACGGTCCAGCCGAGCTTTTGATCGGACCGATGTGGAGCATGAATAAATGGAACGTCCTTAATTCGATCGAAGCGGAACTGGAACGGCGTGACAGCTATCAGGGGAAGTATTATCAGGGTTCCAAGGTGTCAACACGATGAATTTGAGCCGGGTATTGCCATTTGGAAAAGAATTGTTAGAAAAGGTGGTAGAATCTGGAGGAATTGCAGTAGATGCAACTGTCGGTAACGGACATGACACACAATTTTTAGCTGAACTGGTCGGAGAAAACGGTTTCGTCTATGGATTCGATATCCAGAAAGAAGCGATTGACGCGACAAGGAAAAGGTTGCAGGAAGCGGGGTTGGATACCCGTGTCCGCTTATTTCAGGAAAGCCATGCTCATATCAAGGCATACGTCGACCTAACTCACCATGGCTCTGTCCAGGCAGCCGTTTTCAACCTCGGCTACTTGCCAGGAAGTGATAAATCAGTCATTACGAAGCCTGATTCAACTCTTACCGCAATCAATGGGTTTCTGGACATTTTGATGCCAGGGGGGCTCATTGTCCTTGTCGTTTATTATGGACATGAAGGCGGACAAGAGGAAAAAGATGAATTGATGGATTATTTACGAGGTATGGACCAGTCCAAGGCACATGTGCTTCAATATCAATTCATCAATCAAAAGAACAACCCGCCATTTGTTATTGCGATTGAAAAGAAGAAGTGATTTATGAAAAATGGGGCTGAATCTATTTTTCCGGCCCCGTTTTGTTCCGTTTTTATAGAAAAGCACCTTCTAAAAGACTAAATTAAAATGCAGAGACCCTTTCTTATAGAGTTTTAATAGCCGAAGATCTTTGACTGAAGGGATTATCCCGACAACTCGGGTATCTAACTCTACAATTTTAAAATTATCTTAACAACTCAGAAATTATCCCGACAACTCAGGATTTATCTCTAAAAACTCCTTTTGACTTCTGAATTCTACAATACTACCAAAAAAACCACACCAGTGATTCCTGATGTGGTCCTCAATCTTCTCATGCTTTCACTTTTCGGTAGATCCAGCTATTCCAATAAAAGTAGTAGGCTGACATTCCCCCTGCTCGCATCAGTTTTTTCAAGACATCTTGGACATCCTGTTGTCTTTTCACCTTAGCATCTGTCGAATAGATTCCCAGCAGTCCTCTTGTAATCAAGGCATGGAATTTAGAATGGGGAAGGTCTTTTGCGGACCGGTCGGCCATCTTGAAAAAGTGCAATAGACGGTCAATCATCCGATCCTGGCTTTCATAATAGAAACAGAAATTGAGATCGCCCCCATTCTTGTCTTCCTCTTGATCGATCAAATAATCCATCATGATATGGAGCCCCTGGATCCAAGGAAAATATCCTTCTTTTACTTTATGGACTACTTCAGGGTCCACTTCACCATTAGAGGCATATGAAACAAGACAAAAAATCCCTAGTGTCGAACCTGCACAAGCAGAAAATTCATACCAGCTCATGGCTGGAAGCTTCCTTTCGTTCTCAGAAAACCACCGCTTAAGACGGGGGACTCTTTCTTCATGGATGACATGTTTATGTATCTGCAAATTGCAATAGTGCTCCGCCAACTCGATCAACCCAGAATGGATCTGTGTGAAACCAGGCAGTTGATCAAGCACCTTCTGGCAAGTATGCACAAGATCATGCAAATAGCCGCCATCATCCTGTTCGTCCCGGAGTCTATAATAATTCTCAAGCGCCAAACCTGGTGTTAAGGCATGTCTCATCGATTTGTGTAGCAGACTGAAATCATCCGGATCCAAAGAAGTGCTCCTATCACACAAGTTATCCAGGTAATCACTGATCGTCTGATAGGCGACAATGAATCGGATTACTTCTTTCCGCCGGTCTGGATAGAGAGCAAGCAGGGCATAAATCGACCCGCCCTCACAATGGAACGTCTTCGAATCGATACTTGCGATCGCCTGAGTCCTTAACTCTTTATTCGGGATATGTTCAGCTTTTTCCCTCCATAAATCCAACTCCCGGTGGACATTCGGGATGATTTCTTTATATATCCGCATCATCAACGACCATGGCTGTGAAGGAACGTCATTCATACTTTCACTCCTTTTGAAGATTCTCTTCGAAGGTTAATAATAAATTGACAAATTGCGAGACATATTGGAATACTTGATCTCGTTCCGGATCATTGAGGATTTCATGGTAAAGTTCAGGCCACTCTTTATAGGACTTTTCCATCAGATTCAATTTATTGAACCAGCTCCTTACGCTCTCTTTATCAACGATCAAGTCATTTCCTGCTTGCAGGACCAATAGGGGTACGTCTGGAAATTGATTGACTGACCGATTGGCGATTTTGATTGAATTCATCAACTCCCTGTACCAGCGTATGGACACTTTCTTTACATAGAAAACATCCTCTATATCTTTTTCAATCCGTTCTTTCGATCTTGTCGCTTTCCCGAATCCTCTATGCGAGGTTAACCGTAAAGTAGGATATATACGATTGATCACCCTCGATAATGCATCAACAGGTTTCGGGGGTTGGTAGACAATTCCAAGACAAGGTGATGAGAGAATCACAGCGTTTACTGGCAATTCTTTTTCTGTAAGTGCACGAATGACTGCAAGACCGCCCATACTATGCCCGAATAAAAAAACAGGCAGCCCGAATTGACTTGCAGATTCCACCCATTTTTCAATCGTATCTATATATTCGTTAAACGAGTAGATATGTCCTCTGTTCCTGCGGGTAGCTCCCTGCCCGGGGAGGTCACCCATGACCACATGAAAACCATTTGCTACCCATTGTGAACAAAGCCACTTATATCTTCCATGATGTTCTCCAGCGCCATGGACCATCACGATTACTGCTTTTGTATGTTCAGCTTCCCAGATCCACATAGACAACTCCCCCTTTTCTTCTACTCTATAATTTGCTAAACTGCAAGTGATTTAATACAAAATATGTATTCATAAAAGAAAGAGGATGATACTTTGATTTACCGATATAAAGAAACGGACCCAAAAATCGATTCAACAGTATTCATTGGAGACGGTGTTGTCATTTCAGGTGATGTGACGATACAGGAACAGTCCTCCATCTGGTTTAATACAGTCATACGTGGGGATGTAGCTCCAACTTTCATCGGAAAACGTGTCAATGTCCAAGACCTTTCTATGCTTCACCAAAGTCCAAACAATCCATTGGTCCTAGAGGATGATGTCACAGTCGGTCATCAAGTGACATTACATAGCTGTACCATCCGAAAGAATGCGTTGATTGGAATGGGTTCCCTCGTACTTGATGGGGCAGAAATCGGTGAAGGTGCTTTTGTCGGGGCTGGCAGCCTTGTCCCTCCAGGTAAAAAAATCCCGCCAAACTCACTCGCTTTCGGGCGTCCTGCGAAAGTAGTAAGGGAATTGAATGAAGCAGATTTAAAAGATATGGAACGGATCCGCACTGAATATGTGGAGCGGGGACAGTACTATAAACAGATGCAAGAAAAATCTAAGCGTTGAATTCAATGATATTGCCGTCTGGATCCTGTACAAACACTTGATGCCAGCCAGTTTTACTGGTTGGCTTATTCAGATAACAATAACCTGCTTTTTCAAGGCGGGCGAGAATGTCGTCGATCGAGTCCACCCTGACTGCAAAATGACGGGCACGGCTATTTAATGGCGGTTTGTTTCCTTCATCCAACCCTTCATTCACAATCAGATGGAGCTGGGTATTGCCGATTTGGTACCATATACCATCAAAATCGAAATCCGGCCGATCCAGACTGACCTGAAATCCGACCACTTTTTCATAGAATGCCCTTGCTTTCTTCAACTTCTTCACTTCTAGTGAAACATGATGAATTCCATTATACATACCATATCCCTCCATCCCTTCAACTACTCATCTATACCCACTTTCACAATTTTATCATCCCCTGAAATGAAAGTATAATGTCTGACTTGAGGCATATCTCTACAAAAATTTAACACTTTATTAATATTAAACTCATATTGGAACGGTATAATGAACAAAATCCTTCTAAAAGGGGAGAGCGCAGTTGACAAAAGTCATTGACTGGCTTCATGAGAGGGAGTGCACTGTCTTCCAATGGGTGAACAGCAAATGTCAACAATCAGCTTTAAGCAGGTATTTCATGACTGTAACACATTTAGGCGGGGCAACAGGATCGATCAGCATTTGTATTTTACTTTTCGCTTTGGCTTCCGGTGAGTTACGTATCGTAGCTTTACAAAGCCTATCAGCACTTGCAATCAGCCATATCCCTGTCCAAATCAGTAAAAAACTATACCCTCGGAAACGTCCTTACATGGTTCTGCCTGATACGATCACGATTTCAAGATTATTGAAGGATCATTCGTTTCCATCCGGCCATACGACAGCAACCTTTTCTGTCATCACCCCCATCGTTCTATGGAATCCCCTGCTAGCGTTAGCATTATTACCGATCTCCCTTTCGGTGGCCATTTCAAGAATGTATCTTGGTATGCATTATCCTTCTGATGTAATCGGTGGCATATTTATCGGAGTGGGGACAGGTTTGTTTCTGTATTCCTTTTCGATCCCATTTTAGGAGGAATGATTCGGTGAAGATTGCTCTCTTTACGGATACTTACCATCCCCAGATTTAAAGAGTAGGAAACACACTTCAACAATTGGTCAATCATTGGGAAACAAACGGAGTGCAGTGTAAGGTCATCGCTGCAATAACGGGTCATAATAACCTCTTTCCCCTTAATACTCACCTGCTACCCTTACCTTACAACGTATAATCACACAAAAGCTTTTGGTTTTTCCAGTCAGATGCAAGAAACATATGCAAAAAGCCCGACTTGGGAAGTATTACTCTCTAAACTTACATAGGAATATGAACACATAGAAAGTAAGCAAAAAATTCATCTTGCATCATAAACCCATACTTTCTTAACCCCAAAAAACCCTAAGCGGTAATATGCCGCTTAGGGTTTTCGACTATGATCTTAGGTGTTGTTTCTAAGTATTTCTGCTTTATCCGTTTGTTCCCATGGCAATTCGACATCCGTACGACCGAAGTGGCCATATGCTGCTGTCTGCTTATAGATCGGACGGCGAAGATCCAGCATCTTGATGATCCCTGCCGGGCGAAGATCAAAGTTGTCCCGAACCAACTCAACAAGCTTCTCTTCAGATACAGTACCAGTACCAAATGTATCGATGGAGATCGATACTGGTTGTGCGACCCCGATTGCGTAGGCTAGTTGAACCTCACATTTTTCAGCTAGTCCAGCTGCCACGATATTTTTTGCTACATAACGCGCAGCATATGCTGCAGAACGGTCAACTTTTGTCGGGTCCTTACCGGAGAACGCCCCACCGCCATGACGAGCATAACCACCATACGTATCAACAATGATCTTCCGTCCTGTCAATCCAGCATCCCCTTGAGGACCACCAATGACAAACCGTCCAGTCGGGTTGATGAAGTATTTCGTTTTCTCATCAATCAACTCCAAAGGCACGACAGGATTGATGACATGCTCTTTCAAGTCACGCTTGATTTGTTCAAGTGTAACTTCAGGGTGATGTTGAGTGGAGATGACGATCGTGTCCACACGTACAGGCTTGTCATTTTCATCATATTCAACAGTCACCTGGGTTTTTCCATCTGGTCGTAGATATGGTACAACCTCATTTTTACGTACTTCAGTCAAACGACGACTAAGCTTGTGGGATAATGAGATCGGCAACGGCATCAGTTCTTTGGTTTCATTACACGCAAACCCGAACATCAAACCTTGGTCACCAGCCCCAATCGCCTCGATTTCTTCTTCTGTCATCAATCCTTCTCTAGCTTCAAGGGCCTGGTTGACACCTTGAGCAATATCAGCAGATTGCTCATCAATAGAAGTGAGAACCGCACAAGTTTCATAATCAAAACCGTACTTCGCACGTGTATAGCCGATGCCCTTCACCGTTTCACGCACGATTTTCGGTATATCTACATAAGTAGAAGTCGTAATTTCCCCTGCAACAAGGACAAGCCCAGTGTTTACAGAAGTTTCACACGCTACACGTGCATTTGGGTCACTTGCTAAAATTTCGTCTAAAATTGCATCGGAAATCTGATCACAAATCTTATCCGGATGACCTTCCGTGACCGATTCTGATGTAAAAAGACGTTTGCTTTTTGCCATTACGGAACCTCCTCGATGATCTTCAAAGTATCGATTTTAATTGATACGGTACTCATATCCTTATGAGAAAGTGCAACAATAGTTTATAACATCTGAAAGTGATGTATGAAACATCTTATTTATTCTCAATCTTTTTATAAGAAAGGATGGATTCTCCCTATTGAACGAAAAAAAACCTTTCCTTTTCAGAGGAAAGGTGAATCGTTGTATACCTTTCACCCTCTTATTTTTCAGGTTAGCACCTTTTCACCTCTGCTACGGTGTCGGTTGCTGGGTTTCATTGGGCCTGTCCCTCCACCTACTCGGAATAAGAGTAGCCGTTCTCGCAATATCATATCGCAGTACCTATGTTATGTCAACGAAATTCCAAATTCAAAAGATGAACTTTCAAACCCTCAAAAGAGTATTAGGTTTTGATTTGGACAAATGCTATAAAGAAAAGAATATTCCAATAGTGGTACTAAGGCCTATTTATATCCTTATATAGGTTTAACATGTCACAAAAACAAAAAAATAGTATACATTATTAAAATGAATATGTTATACTAATTCCGAGTTAAGCAAGTAACGGGTTTAAACTTTATGTGAAAAAGGATGGGTTTATATGAATACAGCACAATTTACCTTTCTAACAGATGAGTTATTAAGTAAAGAATCTACACACAAAAATTTATCGACACCAAGATTAGTAGAAAGGGCAATCGCGAGACACGAGGGTGTACTTAGCTCGACAGGTGCTCTTCAGGTTGAAACCGGTAAATACACAGGACGTTCCCCCAAAGATAAGTTCATTGTCATGGAGTCATCTGTGAAAGATAAAATTGATTGGGGGTTCGTCAACCAACCGATTGATGAAGAGAAATTCAATAACTTATATAAGAAAGTAATCGAATACTTAACTAACAAAGATGAAACATTCGTATTCCAAGGATTTGCTGGTGCAGATAAAGCATTCCAGCTCCCTCTTCAAGTCATCAATGAATACGCATGGCATAATTTATTTGCCCGCCAACTTTTTATCAGACCAAATGAAAACGATTTAAATGACTTCACCCCGGAATTTCAGGTCATCTCAGCACCTGGGTTCCTTGCAGATCCAGAAGTGGACGGCACAAATTCGGAAACATTCATCATCATTTCTTTTGAAAAGCGGATCGTCCTGATCGGAGGGACCGAATACGCTGGCGAAATCAAAAAATCCATCTTTTCAGTCATGAACTACATGCTTCCTGAAAAAGATATCCTTTCTATGCACTGTTCAGCAAACGTTGGTGTAGAAGGCGATGTCGCATTATTCTTCGGTCTGAGCGGGACGGGAAAGACGACTTTATCCGCTGATCCTAACCGGCGGCTGATCGGTGATGATGAACACGGCTGGGCAAACAATGGTATTTTCAATATCGAGGGAGGTTGCTACGCTAAATGTGTGAACCTATCTCAAGAAAAGGAGCCACAAATCTGGAATGCCATCCGTTTCGGAACAGTACTTGAAAATGTTGTCTCTGATGAAGAATCACGTAAGGTCGATTACAACAATACGACATTGACTGAGAATACTCGTGCAGCTTATCCGATTGATGCAATTCCGAATATCATTATCCCGAGTATTGCCGGGAATCCGAACACGATCATTTTCTTGACGGCAGATGCATTCGGCGTATTGCCTCCAATAAGTAAACTGACAAAAGAACAAGCGATGTACCATTTCTTATCAGGATACACGAGTAAACTTGCAGGTACAGAACGCGGCGTCACCTCGCCACAAGCAACATTCTCCACATGCTTTGGTTCCCCATTCCTTCCATTGCATGCTGAAAGATATGCACAAATGCTTGGCGAAAAGATCGCTCAACATGATGTAGATGTGTATTTGGTTAATACCGGCTGGTCCGGTGGTGAATTTGGTGTAGGGAAGAGAATGGATCTGACTCACACAAGGGCAATGGTCCAAGCCGCCTTAGAAGGTGAATTGCGTTCTACAGAAACGGTGACTGACCCAATCTTCGGACTCCACATTCCCACAAGCTGTCCTGGTGTTCCAGGGGAAATATTGCAACCAAAGAAAACATGGGATAATCCAGAAGCATATGATCAAAAAGCTAAAGAACTTGCAATGAAATTCAAAGAGAACTTCACAAAGTTTGAAAATGCAAGCGAAGAAATAAAAGCTGCAGGACCGTTCGTATAATAAACAAATTGGAGTGACCTTATTTTGAGGGCACTCTTTTTTTGTTTTTGAAATCTTTTGTAGATAATATTTCGTTTTTGTAGATAAATCTAAATCTTTGTAATTTTCCCCTTCTATTTTTAGATAAGTAAATTTCGAGTAATGTTCTGACAGTCAGTCGGGAAACTTCATCCCTTAATTGAAATACTCATCAAATAATGATGAATTTTTACATATCCATCATTGTATTTTCATCCATTCAAGAAGGGCATGGGTTACTTTGCGCTTTTTTTCAGGAGAGAAGTGGTGATCGTCATCAATATACCATGTTTCATAAGGCTTCGAATGTCGGATCAATTTTCTTTCAAGACGACGAGCATGTTCAACCGATACGTTGTTATCATGAACGCCATGAATGATTAATAGAGGAGCTACAATGTCCTCGACGATAGAAAGCGGCGTCCTCTCTTCGTATCGCTCGGGATATTTATATACAGAGCCTCCGATGGCTCGTTTCATCATTTTGCGAAGACTTCTCCTCTCCTCATATGTCAGCTTCATGTCCGTTACACCGCCCCATACGACAACCGATTTGACCAACTTTCGATGATAACCAGCAGTAAACAAAGCCATCGCTCCACCTCTGGAAAAACCGAATAGATGGAGCGATCCGGCATCCGTTGTAGGAAGGATCTCCAATACTTTCAACGCTTCAAAGGCGTCGTACCGATCATCACCACAAAAGTCCTCCTCTCCTTCACCACCTTCATTCCCTCTGTAAAAAGGGGCAAAAACGACAAAACCCCGATAGGCGAACTGAATGATTCGGGCAAATCTGACTTTGCCGACTTGTTTGATACCCCCACGTAAATATAGGACACCCGGCAGGGGCATATCGACTTTGGGTTCTGCCAACAATCCCCTGACACGTAAACCTTGACTCCAGTAACTCACGATAGACAACCTGATATCCGGGTTTGGTGATGGAAACCGCTGTATTTTTTCAATTCGATTGGAGAGATTCATCATGTCACCTCTATACCGTTTGACGAACACACATTGCCAATACGCTTCATACACTATCGCATCTAAGTCTGTGGAGGGATACAAATGCTTAAAGGGATCAAACAATACATTATAGGAGCCGCATCTGTACTCATTGCTTCCAGCTTGTTAGCTGCTGGCTGTTCCAATGGATCGACTAATGATAAAGTACGAGTCGCTGAAGTTACACGCTCGATTTTTTATGCTCCACAATATGTTGCCATAGAAAAAGGCTTTTTTGAAGATGAAGGGATTGATATTGAACTTACCACAACTTGGGGCGGAGATAAAACGATGACAACTCTCTTATCTAACGGGGCTGATGTCGCCCTGGTCGGTTCAGAAACGTCGATTTACGTATATGCACAAGGTACAACGGATCCAGTCATCAATTTTGCGCAATTGACGCAAACGGATGGGACGTTCCTTGTAGCCCGAGAAAAACCTGAAACCTTTAATTGGGAACAACTGAAGGGCAGCACTTTCCTTGGACAGCGGAAAGGCGGGATGCCACAGATGGCTGGGGAATTTGGTTTGAAAAAACACGGGATCGACCCTCATAAGGATATGAATCTGATCCAAAATGTGGATTTTGGTAACATTCCGAACGCCTTCGCCTCTGGCACTGGAGATTATGTACAATTATTCGAACCAACTGCCAGCTTGTTTGAAAAGGAAGGAATCGGTTATGTCGTAGCCTCGTTCGGAACCGAATCCGGCAAACTTCCGTACACGACTTTCATGTCCAAAGAAAGTTACATCAAAAACAACAAAGATATCGTGGAGAGATTCACGAAGGCTTTATACAAAGCACAAAAATGGGTCGATAGTCATAGTTCCAAGGAAGTCGCTGCTGTGATTGAACCTTACTTCGAGGATACACCGATCGATCTGATTGAATCGTCAACCGAACGCTACAAAAAACAACACAGCTTTGCAACGAACCCGATCCTTGATGTTGAGGAATGGAACAACTTGCAAAATATTATGGATGAAGCTGGCGAGCTTCCTAAACAGGTCGAGCATGGCATCCTGGTCAACACGCAAATTGCCGAAAGTGTAGCAAAATAACGGGAGGAGATGGGTTTGGCATTTTTAACAGTAGATCAACTCACCCACGCTTATTTTTCAACGGACTCAGCAACAATGGCCCTACAAGATATCTCTCTTGAAATCCAGGAAGGTGAATTCGTCTCCTTCCTAGGACCAAGCGGGTGTGGAAAAACGACCCTATTATCATTGATCGCCGGCCTGTTCCAACCGGTAATTGGAACGATCAGCATACGTAATGAACCAGTCAAGCATGCCTACGATCAAATAGGGTACATGTTCCAGCAGGATTATTTATTACCCTGGAAAACGATTGAGGCAAATATCCTGCTCGGATTAAAAATCCAAGATAACTTGAATGATATGAGCAGGGCTATGACATTCGAATTGCTTGATCATATGGATCTGGGAGATACAAATAAAAAGTATCCTCACGAGCTATCCGGCGGGATGAGGCAGCGTATTGCGCTGGTAAGGACACTGGCGACCAATCCCCAGCTTCTTTTGCTGGATGAACCCTTCTCAGCATTGGACCATCAAACGAAACTAAAGCTTGAAAATCTCGTTTTTACGACTTTAAAAGAACATCAGAAAACAGCTTTACTTGTCACACATGATATCGGGGAAGCAATCGCCATGTCCGATCGTGTCATTGTCTTTTCAGCAAACCCTGGCAGAATCAAGTCAGAATATACTATACCGGAACATTTAGCAAAGATGGAGCCTTTTGATGTAAGAAATCATGAGGATTTTAAAGACATCTTCCAGATGATCTGGGAGGAGTTGAATGAGCTTGAAGACGAAGATTGACTTGGCATATGAAAAATTCAAGCAACGTGAACGGAAAACAAAAAAACAGGTGTTCATCACACAGCTGATCATGTTATTCACCTTCCTCGGACTATGGGAAATCGCCTCGAATAAAACGTTGATCGATCCATTATTATTTAGTTCACCAAGCAAAATTTCAAACCTTTTTTATGTGAAAATCATGGATGGAAGCTTGATAACGCACAGCGTGGTGACGTTTGGTGAAACCATAGCTAGTTTCGTCATTGCCACGATTCTTGGAACGGTTGTGGCTGCTGTTCTTTGGTGGACTCCATTTGTATCAAAAGTGTCAGATCCTTATCTTGTCGTCCTTAATGCCATGCCGAAAGTGGCCCTGGGTCCCATTCTTATCGTCGCACTTGGGCCAGGGTATCTATCCATCATCGCGATGGGTGTACTGATCTCTGTCATCATAACAACCTTAGTCGTTTACAGTGCATTCCATGAAACGAATGACAATTATATAAAAGTTATTCAAACTTTTGGCGGAAATAAGAAACAGGTATTTTACGAAGTCGTTTTCCCGTCCGCCATCCCAACGATTATTTCAACTTTGAAAGTGAATGTCGGTTTATCATGGGTAGGTATCATCGTTGGTGAATTCCTTGTTTCAAAACAAGGCTTAGGCTATCTCATCATATATGGATTCCAAGTATTCAACTTCACATTGGTTTTACTCAGCCTGCTCGTCATTGCCGTAATGGCGACCATTATGTACACAGGGGTCGGCATGCTTGAAAACCTTCTTCGTAAACGTCAGAGCTGAAGAATTTTGTTTTTAAAAATGTATTCCATACTTCGCTGAAGTACTTCGTCTTTCATCATGAAACTAAATTTATCATTGTCTTTCAACGATTCAGGAAGTTGTTTCATAAGGATAGGTCCATTAGTTTCATAATAATGGGCCTTTATTTTTATTTTTTCGATAGTTGCAAAGTAAACATTCTTGATGATCGTACCACCTTTACCTTTGACACGATATTGGGCAAGATAAGTCAATGCATCCACTGTGGCGCCTGTCTCTTCAAAAACTTCACGGACAGCGGCTTTTTCAGCGGATTCTCCCTTTTCTACCTTGCCGCCCGGAAATTCAATACCTCGGCGTGGATGTTCAGTCAAAAGCCATTGACCCTTGAATCTGCAAATAACCCATACATGTTTAGGTGTTAAGGAGTATGGATGATCCGTGAAGGATAGTTCCACTGTATTTTTATAAAAATCTTCAAAAGTATAGTAACTCATTTACAAAACTCCAATTTATTCTTAGCCGTCGACTCTGCCGTAATATTCTGGGTTTATCCATACTTTATGGAAGTCGTATGATTATTTTACCGTATCTCGGAGAAAAAAACATTCTTCTTATCCATCAATTACTAAAGAAAACTTGGCAAAGCCAAGCCTATGGCGAAGGCTGAGCCCTAGTTACCCTTATACTGAAGAAAGTTGTTATACTTTCTTTAAGTGGAAACAAAAGACTGATCTAAGGAGGGAGTAGACATTTCTCCTTCCAGATCAGTCCTTGATGTGTATGCGATCAACATTACTGGACATTTACAGATTCAATGATCCAGTTGTCACCCTTCTTCTTAAAGTTCAATTGTATAAAATAATCTCCATATAAGTCACTGCTATTATTCTGTTCCAATTGGTAATGGTTTTCGTCTACTTTTTTCAAAGTGGACGGATTACCCTTTTCAATCCAAGGCGGCAATTCAGTGGGGATGATATAAAGCCCGTCCTGTTCCTCTTGGTAAAGTCCATCCACATAATATTTCGCGACTTTTTCTGAAACATACTGGTTTAAGTATCTGATCAATCCTTGTTTCGTATTAAAATCCGAAACCTTATAATTTACATCCGTTGGTTGGACAACCTCTTGCATGAATGTATCTGCAATCTGTACGAAATCGCCTTTATTTGGTGCTTCAACATTTATATTCGTTCCAGTAGATGTTGTTTTGACCTTTTCTTCTTCATTTACATATTCTAAATTGGTGTTCACAGCTATCGGTTCATTTTGAACTTCAATCTGGCTTTTTGAGAATGTTTTTTTAGGAAGCTCAGATCCACCATCGATTTGGAAGGACGTAGAACTTGCTGGATGAACTACCCAAAAAAGAGCAAATGCGATAAACATGCCAAAGATCAATGGGGTTATACTCTTCTTCATTTCCTAACTCCCCTTTTGGTTTATAGTCATAATGCTCATCTTTACCATTCTGAACTAGTTTCATTATTACTATACCTTTTCCAGAACGGGATAAAACATTATGTAATCGTCTTATAACTTTCCATATAAAATTTCGATAACCCTCTTTCATTTTTCTTAATTATGCCAATATGACTAGAAGAAACGTTCGGCATTTTTTTCACCAACATGAATGTTTTGTTGAATGATATTCATTTTTAAAGAATAATGAATGGTTGTGCCGAAAAGGCTTGATTATTGCATCTCCATATATACTTCTAACCTCAATTTTCAGTTATGTAAGAAATCATTACCTCCTGGTAACAGGTAATGATTTCTTTACGTCTTCAATTCGTTTATGATCGTTTCGTATTTTTCAGTAAATTTATTAAAGCCAAGGCGATCCACTCTGAATATCGGGGATTCCAGCTGAGCATGCGCATCAATGATTTCAATTTGCTGATAAACTTTAAATAATTCGTCTGCCAATACGGGATCCAATTTCGCTATTTCGTATTTCACTTTATCCCAATCTTCCAGTTTGAATCGATATACGCCTTTCCAAATCTTCTCACTGCCCTGGATTTCAACATTCCCTAGCTCTAAAAAGTCCTGAAGGCTTCCTCCGTTCCGAGGCTCTTTCCGTAAATACAGTTTCAAATTATCTTGTAACTCTTGTAACAGGACCGTTTTTGCTAGTTCCTTGGCAGTTTCTTGATTCTGCTTTTTTTCTAACTTGATTTTGATTTTCTGTCTCAAATATACGGCAGCTAGGGTCGTTAGGACACTGACCACCATAGAGACGGTAAAATATGTCCAACTCATTCAAAAATACCTCCAGCCTGTACTCCCCCTAGAATATTATATGAAACAGCAGCTGAAGGAACTCAACTAATCCATCATTGATGTGCCCATTTTAAGGGAAACTAGTGAGGCCAGGTTTTACGTGTATCCTTACGTATCTCTACGATCACTTATCTTCGACGGGGACGCACACGGTATTTTCCGACCTCATACAATCCTGTGGCAGCAAGACCGGCCATACCTCCAGCCCATACTCTTAAAGTCCAGTCCAGATCAGTCAGTGGAAAAGCTGCCATTCCGATCAAAAGACCAATGATCAGGCTAATAAGTGATATGAACCTTTTTGAAATTTTAAACGTATGTTTTGCGACTTCAGTTAAACCAGTGACAATCGGAGCTAAGACAGAGGCAAATATCAATACTTGTTCCATCATGGGCTTACTCCTCCTAACAAAATTGTCATAGTAATAAAATTCCATAAGAAGTTGAACAACGCCTTTTTTCAAGCGATAAATAGTCTTTTAGGAGCAGTTATTTAAAGAATCCATCATTTGTACACTTTATGAGTTTCATACCATATAGATGTACTTGTAGCTCATTGTATTTTTCATTTTCATGAATATGAATCACCCATAAAAGACAGAATGTATTTAAAGAAGAATTTATAGGAGTGTAAGACAAAAATGAAAAGAGAATACGATCACTATCTAATCCTCTTAGAAAACCAAGAAATGAATTGGTGGGGCTATGCTCGCAGGGTTCCTACTGAATTTCGTCCTCCTAACTACACAAATTATTGGTCGTATTTGCGAACCCGCAACACTGCTTCAAAACGGTATATTAAAGAAGCTGAATGGCGGATGGAAGCGCGACGAAAAGGTTTATTGGATAATTAGGCCGGCTTTTTGAGTGGGACGAACAAAGTAAAAAAAGGACTGCCCTAGAAGGAAAGTGTCAAACACTCCAGGTCAGTCCTTTTTATGTTCAATAACTAAACACCAGCTTTATGTAATCTCACTAGTAAGTTATTCAATTGCTTGAGCCGAGTCTCCTCGCATTTTTTCTGTCCTGTCTCAACATCTGTTATCTCGCTGCTGACTAGTTCGGATGCATATCGTTGTTGTAACATCACATCCAATAACAAAGCTTGCTCCTCTTCTGATAACCTTAACATGGTTAATGTCGCCATATAACCATCCCCCTTTTAAGTTGTTACTAATCATTATAACCGTATAAAAATTACGCGAAAAGGGGTTTAGCAAAATTCATTGCACATCTAAAATATGGAAACTTGCGAAGTTATTGATATATGGAGGATCAGCCCAATTTACGGTGGTAGTAAACTTGTAAAAAAATTTTAATGCTATAAATCCCTATCGGTTTAATATTATTTTAAGAAAATAAAGATTCGACAAAATACTGCTTACTTTAAATAATCGATAAATCTAAAACATATCGAATTTACTTAGCAAGTACAACCAAAGAATTGTACCAAAAATGATCCCCGCATTGAATAAGACATTCATCCAGCGATCAGACATTCCCTTGATAACGGTAGAAATGATGAATAAGACAAATGTGTAGACCAGAATGAATGATGACATAGGCAGTAAGATTTGATAAAAGGCCATACCCTTCACACCTTAATCGGACCTATCTCATAAATCGATGATCATTGATGAATCGTTCCGACAGCTGGCTGACCTATTGTTTCTACAACTTAGTCCCTTTAGTTTTGCGTCCCCACTTTCAATGAGTTTGCCTTTATCTACGATTTATAAGACATGCACTTATTTTTCAGAATCTTACGCCTATTATACATCATTACTCGAAAAATGTCATTATTTAGTGGGTTTTTATGCCTCTTTTTTTGGAAAAAGAATGAAATATTGCATTATCTGTCGAATTTTCAGATGTGAATAGGATCGGTTCGTGTACAGGGGCCTTCCATCGGCCAATCTCATCACCATTGACTGAAAAGATTGATCCTGTTTCAGGCCTTTTTTCTAAAATAACCGAAACCAATAAGGCGACATCATCAGGGGAACCCATTTTCCATTCATCTGGAATTGGTTTTCCTTGTTTATCCGCTTCCCTTTTCAACATTTCAATAACAGGTCGGGTCATATCCGTTTCAGCGACTGGTGCAATGGCATACACATCAATGCCCATACGCTCAAGTTCTTTAGCTAATGTTCTCGTCAGCCCGTTGATCCCGGCTTTCGCAGCACTGTAGTTCAATTGTCCGACTAAACCTTCCATCCCCGATTTAGAAGTCATATTGATGATCGTTCCTTTGATTCCTAACTCTCGCATGGTGCGTACGGTATATTTCGTACAGGCGAACGTTCCGCGTAGATGCGTTTCAATAACCTCGTCCCACTCCTGAATTGTCATTTTATATGATATACGGTCCCTGGTAACTCCGGCATTATTGATCAGTACATCGACCCCGCCAAATGAATCGATCGCTTTGTCAATGATTCGTTTACAGTCTTCTTCAGACGTTACAGAAGCTGGAACACCAGAGACACGATCATGTATTTGCTTCAGCTCCTGCACGACACCATCTACTTTATCTGAATCCCTTCCATTGACGACGATAGATGCCCCTTCTTGAGCCAATCGTCGTGCAATACTTTTTCCTATCCCCTGTGTCGATCCAGTTATAACTGCCACCTTATTGTTCATAATCAGCCTCCAATCGCGGTGAAAGTACTACCTTTCCGGTGTTGGTTCTGTTAAAGATCATTGTTAATATTTGCAAGATTCACTCCCTTACCGCATCCGAACCGAAAAACCTCCTCACTTGCACAGGATGTGCTGGCTTCGACAAAAACCACAGGACATGTGGTTTTTGTCGAAGACCCTTAAAGTGTAGGTCACTTCGGGTCTTGCGTGCCTCGCTTTTCACACGATAGTGTCTCGAATTTCGTCTTATGAAAAAATCAACATTACGGTTTAAGAAAGCTTTCCTGTCATTACTGATGTACCATCCTCCGAATAAAGATGAAAGGATGATTCCTGTTCAGTTATTTCAACCTCAAGCTGATGTATGCTGTTTGGATAAACCGGTGCTTGAAACCGTACACTGTAATCCTTTATAAGAGTCTGACTTCCATAATGGGATCGTATTATCCCGCCAACCCGTCCCATGACGAGCATTCCATGCACCAAACATGTTTTAAAGCCCATTTGTCGGGCTTCTTTTTCTGATAAATGAATAGGGTTGTAATCACCGCTTGCTAGAGCATAATCCTGAATATCTTTTTTTGAAAATACAAGTTGATGTGACTTTTTCATGATTCTCTCCCCTGTTCTGGCCTGAACATGGCTTTGGTCATCCCTGTAAAAACCAGATGCTCCTTATCTTGATCTTGATAGCCATACATTTCATGCAACAGCCAAACAACTTTTCCAGCCTTTCCTTCCTTCTCTTTTACATCAACCAATTTGATTTCACCATAATAGGTGTGTTCGGTAAGCATCGGTTTTTTATAAGAAAAGGATTGTTCCCCATGTACGAGATGACCGATATCTTTTAACCAGGGTACTTCAGCCTTCTGCCAAAATACGATCGGATAGGTTGTTGGAACAATGGGTTGGCTGGTCCTGGCTGATTTAGCGAGTGGTAAATCGTTGAGGATTTCGGCGAACTTTACCGCTTCATTTACCGTCACCTTCATTTCAAAAAGTCCTGTTTGCTGACCGCTCCTTATCATATTCAATCCTCCGACCTTTTTTCAACGAGTGTCGCCAAGCCAAGCCCTCCACCGATTCCGAGGGTCAGCACACCTTTTCTTGCGATACTGTTTTGCATTTCATGAAACATTCTCGTCATTAAAATCGTACCGGACGCCCCATAAGGATGACCAAGTGCAATCGCTCCCCCTCTTATATTAACGATTTCCTCTGGAATCCCTAGTGACCTTATCGATGCCAAAACTTGAGAGGCAAAGGCTTCGTTAAATTCTACCAAATCAAGATCTTTTACGGACAAGTGTTGTCTCGCCAATAATTTTTTAATTGCTGGTATCGGACCAATGCCAAGTACATTCGGATCAACCCCTGCTACACATGCATCGACAAAGCGCAGAAAAGGTTTGATCCCAAGTTGGAAGCATTTCTTTTCTGTAGCCAACACGACAATCGAGGCACCATCATTGAGCGGACATGTGTTTCCCGCTGTTACAGTACCACCACTTTTGAATACAGGTTGCAAACGGCTAAGCTTTTCATAGGATGTATTCTGACGAGGGCATTCATCGGTTTGAATCACTCCATTTTTTAGAGGGATGATTTCATTGTCAAACCGTCCATCCTTCTGAGA
Source organism: Alkalihalobacillus sp. YIM B00296 (assembly GCF_020179385.1). GTDB lineage: Bacteria > Bacillota > Bacilli > Bacillales > Fictibacillaceae > Pseudalkalibacillus. The sequence continues at coordinate 343,269 of NZ_JAIBLJ010000002.1, forward strand.
TTTAACAGCTTTTTGATGACTCCGCAAGGCGTAACGATCCTGATCCTCCCTTGAAATTCCAAATTGATCAGCCACATTTTCCGCAGCTTCTCCCATTTCGGGATCACCAATTTCTTCTGGTGAGAACCTTGCTCGGTTATAAAATGAAGGACCAGTGAAATCGTAAAGGCTAGGGGGTTTTTCAATCTTCCATGGGGCAAGGCTGGTACTCTCTACCCCGCCTGCCAGCACTAGCTCCGCACCGCCAGACTGGATCAATCTTGCGGCTTGATTGATTGCCTCCAATCCTGATCCACATTGGCGATCGACCGTAACACCAGGCACTTCGACTGGTAAACCTGCAGTCAGGCTGGCCAACCTGGCAATATTGCCGCCAGGCCCTACCACATTGCCTAAGATGACATCGTCGATTTCTTCAGGAGATATGCCCAGTTCCTTCACAATTGACCGGATCAGTTCAGCAGCCATTTTTTCTGGTGGATAGTCCTTCAGCTGTCCACCTAACTTTCCAATCGGGGTACGTTTCGCTTCCAAGATATAAACATCATTCATGATTCATAAAGCCCTCCGGATAAAGTTGGATCAATTCATTTCGCGCAATTTTTTGGCTGACGGTGTGTGGAAACTCAACCACCGTGATGAATTCTTTCGGCCACTTATATTTTGGCAAATGGTCAAGACAGACTCTTTTCAATAGCTCTATATCCTCTTTGCCATGCCGCCACTTGATGAAGGCTACCACCTTTTCGCCCCAATACGTATCCGGCATTCCCATTACGGCACACTCTTCTACCTCAGGAACAGTTTGGAAAACTTGTTCAACTTCATCTGGATAGATATTGAGCCCGCCACTGATGATCATTTGATTCGCCCTTCCGACAAGGTAAATAAAGCTTTCTTCATCAACACGTGCCAAGTCTCCAGCTGTCGCCCATCCATTCCGAAAAACATCCGCTGTTTCCTGAGGCAGTTTATGGTATTCCTTGAAGACCATCTTGCTTTTTACATATAAAGTACCGATTTCCCCACAAGGCACCTCTTGAAAATGCTTGTCTCGTATCGACACTTCCACTCCCGCAAAAGGTCGGCCGACAGAATCCATTTTCTCAGCAGCGGCTCTGTGATGTAGAATCGAGACGAAACTTAATTCCGAAGCCCCGTAAAATTCGATACACTCAGCATTTGTGAACATTTCTTCAACCCTTTTTCTTCGATCAATATTCCATTTAGAACCTGAAGATATGACCAGGTTGATGTCTCCCCATTGTGGATACGGCTGTTTCAAAAGTGTTTCCATCATGGTAGGAACGACATAAAGCACTGTTTTCTTATGGCGATCCACACGCCTGGCTAAGGAGTCTGCAGAGAAATGTCCTAATAGTTCCACTGTTGCCCCAGTTGACAAGGTATGTAATGCACCATATAGGAATAGGGAATGGACGAGTGAACCCGGTATGATCACTTGATCCCCAGCTAGGATATTGTATTCATATCCAGTGTTCCGGAAGCTTTCCGTCCACGACTCTTGTGTCCGGACGAAACCTTTTGGATCTCCTGACGTCCCGGAGGTATATCCCAAGTAAAAAATCGATTCCCGTGTCGCTTTCGGCAAGTTGTTTTTTATTAATGTAGTAGAGCAAACAATATCAGGAAAGATCATTGCCCCATCCCACCATTGTTGATGAGTATCGGTGATGAGGATGTCTGTTTCACTATCTTGAAGGATCTTTCTTACTTTTTCCACAGGTAATTTAGGGTCTACCGGTACTGTTTTCCAGCCAATAGAAGATGCTGCGAGAAAATAAATGATGAATTCCACTTTATTTTCCGGAAAATAGATGGCCAACGTACCATTTGAAATCGGTTTCTTTTCATACAATCGAGAAGCTGTAAAGTCTATTGCTTCTACCATTTGTTTATAAGTAAATGTTGCTGATGCCGTTTGAACAGCAATTTTTTCTGCATGTAAATTTACTTGTTCTCTAATGCAATTGATAATCATCTTTTTACCCGCCTAAACTATTTTTGAATGGTCATAACGGAAAGAAAGAGGTTTCGTCTATAGACTAACCTCTTTCATAAGCGTATCATATCCAATTTATGCAGCAAGATTTTTCTTTTTATTTGTGAGAACGGGATTACTCTTCTTCATTTTCACTACGATAAATGCCGCAATCAACGCTTTCGCTAGATCTCCGGGAACATAGGCAAGTGCAGATATGATCGCTGCCGTAAGCGGAAGATCCAATACAAAGGCTGTTACAGGAATACCAGCTGCATACACCAGTAGGATTCCACCGAAAATATTGATTAAAATGACCTTCCACATTTTCAGATTCTTCCAGGACCGTTCAACTAGATAGCCAATGATGAAAGCGGAGAGCGGCCAACTTAAAATATATCCTGCACTCGGTCCGACAAGCTCGTCGATCCCCCCTCTCATTCCTGAAAGGACAGGGGCTCCCGAGATGATGAGGGCGAGGAAAACGAGCAGGCTCAATCCTCCCAGCCGTGCTCCAAGAAGGCCACCCGCTAGCATGACACCAAGTGTTTGTGCTGTAATAGGAACAGGTGAACCTGGTACTGGGATTGGGGGTACTAAGCCTAGAGCAGCAATGACAGCAGCAAACATCGCCGCGAATACAAGCGCATAAGTCTTCTTCATTCTCTTTCACTTCCGTTCATGTTGTTAGTCATATTCATGACTATTATGGAGGAAGAGATAAAATGTGTCAACCCGAAATTAAATAAGGTTTACGAAAGATTGGTGATCAAGTTGAATAATATAAAGCAGCTATTTAACAAGGAAACATTAGAATTGGCGAAAAAACTTCTTGGGATGGAACTCGTACATGATACAGATTATGGTGAAATAGCCGGGAAAATCGTAGAAGTCGAAGCTTACAAAGGTCCAGAAGATAAAGCCGCACACTCATTTGGTGGCAGAAGGACAACCCGGACAGAAGTGATGTACGGTGAACCAGGCCATGTCTATATGTTCTTAATTTATGGAATGCATCACTGTTTCAATGTAGTGAGTGGTCCGATTGGAAAACCTGAAGCGATCTTAGTACGTGCCTTAGAACCTACCAGCGGTGTCGCTCAAATGCTCCTCAATCGGTATGGCGGAAAGCCGAAATACACAAAAACACACCATAAGAACCTTACCAATGGTCCAGGTAAGCTTTGCCGAGCACTGCGGTTGAATATGGGCCATTACGGTCTCCCGATCAATCAATCGGAAATTCAGCTCCGCCCTTATGAAAACATCAAAGAATCGGACATTACAGTTGGACCTCGGGTCAATATCGATTATGCGGAAGAGCACGTCAATCTGCCCTGGAGATTTTCAATCCGTGGTAATCCGTATGTCTCATAAAGGAAAAATAGCAAAACCCTGCCTTTAATCAGCTGAGCCTTGAGCCTTTATATTGAAGAAAAAGATTTTAACGCCTTCTTTCTGAGTACCTCTAATCCTGTTTTTGGCGTTTTGAGGGCTTCATAACCCCTTTCTGAGTACTTTAAATCTTGTTTCTGGCGTTTTTGAGGGTCTCATAACCCCTTTCTGACTACCTTAAATATTGTTTCTGGCGTTTTGAGGGTCTCATAACCCCCCTTAGCATTACTCAATAAACGTGCAGGGATTATAAGAAAGGGCTAACCCCAAAAGTCTTATAACTGACTTTTTAAGACTAACCCCTTTTAGAATTGTTTCTTATTAATGAAGCGGACCATCATTCATATTATCATCGACTATTTCGTTGATTTTTTCTTTAGCTTGCCCCACCATTTCGTCAGCAATCATCACCACATCTGTGTCATACTTTTCGTCATTTGATACAGTAAATTGAAGTTTCTCTGCATAAGGTGCTGGTCTATTCATCATAAAAGCAGATGCAACTTCACAATATTTATCACGAGCTTCTTCAACACTTGATTTGTCTGTGACTATATCGTGCATCAGGTTAAGTGCGATGATATTAGCAGCTTCCATATCACAACGGGAGGAAACTTCACCTCTTGTTCTTTCAACAATTACACTGCCATCAAATTTGGCAAGCTCACTAAACTTATCAACAGGTACGGTGTAATTAATATAATTCTCAATAACATCGGTATGAGGTTGTGGGAAGTCATGTGGGATTTCATCCCGGTAAACAATGGTTCGTTTCCATGGTCCATTATTATACCAGATCATTCGCTTTCAGTAGCTTCATTTGGTGGCCCGTCCTGTTCTATCGTCCGGTTAGCTACTTTTTTAGACATTGTATTCCAATCATTAATAATTGATTTGACTTTATCCATATTCACAAAAGTTTTTGTTGTTTTCTCAGCACCACCAATAGTCTGTACTTTAAAAATAGCAATTCCTGCTGTTTTTAATTTTTCTTCTTGTTCCATAATACTCCTCCTGATTTTTTAGTTTGTCTTTTAAAATGCCCCCAAACTCTTTTATACAAGAGTAACTGTTTAATAAAGATCCAGTTCACTAAAAAATCATGAAGCAGCTCTTTTGAATCAATATGTAACCATTCCTCGAAGGAGAATAAGTTCTGTTATATACTGCACATAGGTACTTCACTTTCCTTGTAGTATTTTTGGCTTTGCGCCTGTGACTTCTAAATTTTTATGTCTATTCAATCCTTACTTCGTAAGGGCTGAAAATCATGCAGAATCCTCATTTATGTAAAGGAGAAAATTAATGAACATTCATTCTTTAACAAAAAGCTTCGCTTCAACATATGGAAAAGTAAGTTATGACATAAAAGGTAAGGGAGCTCCCTTGGTGCTCGTACATGGTACTCCCTGGTCTTCGTTTAATTGGAGGCATATAATTCCTGGGCTTAGCCAGTGGTTTACTGTATATTATTATGATTTGATTGGGTATGGTGATTCTGAGAAGGGTGATAGAGATGTCTCTTTAGGAATCCAAAATAAAGTTCTTAAAGAATTACTTGATTTCTGGTGCCTAAATAATCCATTGGTCATTGGACATGACTTTGGAGGAACAACTGTATTAAGAACACATCTAGTGGAAGAACAAGCCTTTGAGAAAATAATACTTATTGATCCTGTTGCAGTATCACCATGGGGTTCTCCGTTCTTTTCGCATGTTAATAGATTTGAAGCAGCCTTTCAAGGTATACCTGAATATATCCATGAAGCAATAGTCTCAACCTATGTGCAAGGGGCAATGTGCAAGGAGATGGATAATGAGACATTGAATGGTATTAAGAAACCTTGGTTAGGTTCTTTAGGACAAGAAGCTTTTTATCGTCAAATTGCACAAGCACACCAAAAGTATACTGATGAAATAGAACCTATGTACAGTACAATAAATAAGCCTGTATTAATTTTGTGGGGTGAAGAGGACACGTGGATACCTATTAAAACGGGTCATAAGTTACATGGAAAAATACAGTCATCAGAATTTGTATCTATACCTCGTGCAGGTCATTTGGTGCAGGAAGATCAACCAAGCATTTTAATATCTAATATCTTAAAGTTCCTATTAAAATAGGAGTAACCAAGCTTTAAGAATCGTTTTTTCAATTAAAGGGTGCTTTCATTCAAATAAAAGCAGTACATATTAGTAGGATTCGAAGGAAGTTAAACTAAATGAGTTTATCTTTAATCCAAAGAAGTCGGTGCAATTAGATGTCTTAATAATTGAGATTGGAAAACATGTTAAACTAAGGAAACTTCTTTGAGCTCTTTTGGAGAGAAACTGATTCGCGAATTTTTATAATATTCTTTTAATAATAGGGCGCAATTCAAAAGTATTAAAGTACACCCATCACTCGTTAAAGAAAGCACTAAGGGAATAACTCCACACAGTCTGTAAAAGCAAAAAAGAGCTGTCCCATTAGTGTCTGACTCTCACCGTCCCTAGCAATATTTTGAGAAAAAGTGTGTTTTTGAAACAAAATGTTGTGTGGTGGTGTCTGACACTATTGTTTTGGGACAGCCCCTTAGTCTTGTGAATTTTTTGCGGTTCCCCTTGGAATCCGATATATGGAGCAGATTACTTTTTGGTTAATGTGATGGATTCAGTTCCTTCACCTGAAGTTCATCTTCTGATTGATGTACTTTTTCTATACTGCTGGTTGCAATTAGTCCAATCAGTTGTGCCACTTTTTTCTTTCGGTTCGTATATCGGTATAGTGCAATCAAGTACCAAAATGCGATGATGGTAGTTGTTTTCAAGACCACTTCAAAGTTCCATGTCAATGAATCAAAACCAATCACATCGAGAATATAAGCAGCTGCAATCCCGAATAGGAAGGCAACCACCCAGACACCAGGCCTTAAATCACGGTAGCCTCGATGGATTGTATGTATAAACGAGGAAAGAAGCTTCAATTCTTTTTCATTATACTGGTGAAGTCGATTCTTGATATATTTCAAATCTGGAACGATCCCATTGGAACGTTTTTTATCGGTCAATTCTTTAAAAAACAATTCGAAATCCACAAAGCTACTAACACTATTTTGGACCTTGCGATGCATGTAATTATGGTACCTATACCAGAAGTAAACCTTTTCGGATATACGCAGGACTACATATAATAGGATCGTTACGAGCACAAATTGTACCCAAAAATTTCCCAAGAAGAACTCAATGAAAGCCCAGATTGCCATAACGAGTATTTTTAGCTTGGTTATGAACAATGAGGTGACTAGCAATATGAGGTCGGTAACGTTTTCCACAAGTAAAGCCTCCTGTTTTTCTGTTAGCTTCATCATATCATTTTTTCCGGAGAAGCATGACAAACTTTTACAAAAAAACGTAAATTTTCTCTTGAAAGGACGATAAGAATACCCCCTATCTTCGCAGCAGGGTGGCGAAAACTATAGTTAGGAAAAAGTTCTAATTTTGGAGGTTGGAATATGAGGATTGTCTTTTTTGAAAAGGGAGAGTTAATGATTATCGTAGGTTCTTCAAAGCTTAAGGGAGAACTGACTATAGAGCAGATCAAGACTGAAAGTGAAAAGAAATCTAAGGAACTATCTCAGTTACTTGGACGTGACATCGGCTTTATGATCGACATGAACGGTAAGCTTAATTCTGACATGCCGATGAAGTAAGAATACCTATTAATCTAAGATGATCCACACCAGATCATCTTTAGTTATACCTCGTAATTCTTCAACAGAGTTTTACTATTAGTGGTAAAACAGCCTGAATCTACTCTAATGAGCGGATTCAGGCTGTTTTTATAAGTTGCATAAGTATGCGGGATTACCTATGCCTAATTAATCAAATCAAACCTTTACGTTTCATCTCATCCATCACTCGCTTCGCAATAAGCTCGTATCCTTTTGGGTTTGGATGGATAATATCATTGAAGTAGCGGGTTTTCTCTTTATCAAGGAACAGATCGATGGTTGAGATGTAATGGATATTCGGATATTGATCGACCATCCCCTCTGTCACGAGATTCCACTCCCTCAAAATTTCATTCAGCTGGTCATGGTTGACGAGGTCCGTATATGGATCATACATCCCAATTAGAATTAAGGGAGCATATTGATTATCTGTCCGGATTTGTGTAATAAGCTGGGCCAGATTTTCCTCAAAAACAGGGCGCTTCCTCTCCATTTCCTCAGCATTGATGGAATTAAGATCCCGTCTTGCTGCTTGAATGAAGTCATTCGTTCCTATGAACAAGAAAATATAGTTTGCTTGGTTGATCTTCTGTTTTGTTTCGATATTTTGAATGTGGATCATGATCTGATCCGTCCGATATCCTCTTACGCCATACCGATGTAAAACAACTTGGCTTCCGAGACTGTTTGTCATTTGTTGTTGGACTCGTCCTATATAGCCGACTTTCTGAGGATCGCCGCTACCATAAGTCAGTGAGTCGCCTATTGCTACGATCTGACTCGCATTGCTGTCTTGGACAACCGGTGGCGAAATGAGATCATCTATATAATTGATAGCAATGATAATACCGATCACCAGGGTTAACCAGAGTAAGTTTTTGAATATTTTCCCTTGCACGTGAAATTCCTCAATTTCCTGTATAAAATTACCCTGTTAACTTACTGAATGGTCTCGAAATAGAATGCAGGTTGTTGCCGGAAAGGATTTGTTCTTAACAGAGCTTTCAGAATATGTGATAGTCTTCTTTCGTATGTCCATACTCTTCCCATAAATGATAGATGTCATAATCAGTCGTGTCAATCTTTATAAAACGTTGTAAAAGACCACAAACCCCTACCGTACCAAGCGAGAACGCCATAAAAGAAAGCAAAAAATAAGTCATCCTGCTCTGCCCCTTTCTTATCCTTTTTACTAAGTTTATTGATAAGAAAGGATTGATAGAACCGGATGACTGTCTCCTCGATTTTGTCTAAAGCGTGCCCTGTTTCTCTTGCAGCAGTTCCTCTATAAAATTGCTTGCCATAGGGCGGTGAAAATGAAATCTTTAAACTTCATTACAGTTTTGGCTTCTTAAGAATGCGAATTGTTCTTCTGTTTCAACTCCTTAAGCTACCACAAACATTTTCATGCTATGTCCAAGGGTGATCACCGCTCTCGCAATCGCTACTTCATCAGAATTTTTTTCAATTCCCATGAAAAAGAGGTGCTCCATCTAGTTTCGGCTCCAACGATTGATGAGCGTTATTCAATGCAGCTTTCAGAGATAATGTTAGGGGAGAATACCAGTGGTTGACCACATTGCTGGGGTTTTATTTTTGGATATGGATCGTACCATCATGGTGCTGTTGATTTCCGTGGCCAGTTCATAATATATAAGCTCTTTCGTCCTGTAAGCCACATTATATGGTTCTTTAATTTTTTCATAAACCTCCTTCGGTAAAACCTCATCCATCAGTTTACCTTCGAAGGGAATAGGATAATCCAGATTTTTTTACATATTTATCCTTGTTTTGTAAAAAATAGAGTAGACCAAGTTATGCATAAGGAGTGTGACAAAATGAAAAAGATCTTGTTATCTAGCTTCGCATCCTTTTTAGCAGTGGCCAGTTTGACTGCTTGCGGAGTACAGGAGAATGGAAAAGAATATAATGCAATACAATCAGAAACAATGGAAGTGAACAGCTCCAAGGTTAAAAGCGACGATTCACGACTTTTCAAAATGGTTGATATTTATAACTCGGAAAAGAAAAAAATTGGACAAGCACAACTAGCTGAATCCAATGAAGGTGTGACCATTAAATTGAAAGCGGCCAAATTGCCACCAGGACCGCATGCATTCCACATTCATGAGATAGGTAAATGTGTAGCCCCTGATTTTGAAAGTGCAGGAGAACATTACAACCCGACGGGAAAAGAGCATGGCTTTGAAAATCCAAAAGGGTTCCATGCAGGGGATTTGCCGAACATCAACGTACGTAAAGACGGTACCATATCTGTCAGTGTCGTTTCGAAGAACGTTACGCTTCAAAAAGGAAAACCGAACACCCTTCTTGATAAAGACGGTAGTGCTCTTGTGATCCACGAAAGAGCGGACGACTACAAGACAGACCCAGCAGGGAATGCAGGTGGCCGCATCGCATGCGGCGAAATTAAGTAGTTTGTTTTAGTGTACCAGGCACCGTTTCAAAAACCTTGCTATGACTGGGTTCCCGATCGGTGCCTGGTACACCCTGAAAAGTTATCAAAAAAGGAGCTTTGGCCAGCTCCTTTTTTTTCCTTTATGATGGTTTCATGTGATTTTGAAGGTTTCAACCGTGTATCTTTCCAGTTGTTCCCTGTTCACTTCATACCCGATCCCTGGCTTATCTGGGATGATGACTTTTCCATCGGTAAGTTCGATTTCGGGTTGGATGATGTCTTTATCCCAATACCTGGAGGATACGGTGATATCACCCGGAATGTCAAATCCATCAAGCGTCGTTAAGGCGATGTTATGTGCCTTTCCGATCCCCGATTCAATCATCCCGCCAGCCCAAACCTTCATCTGATGTTTTTTACAATAATCATGGATTTTCAAGGCTTGAGACAACCCGCCTACTCGACTGTATTTGATCGCAATGATTTTGCAACTATCGAGAGCGATTGCGGTCTTAGCATCCTCAAATGATGTAATGCTTTCATCCAGGCAGATCGGCGTTGAAAGAGTCTTCTGTAACTCCGCATGTTTAACAAAATCTCTTACAACTAAAGGCTGCTCGATCATCATTAATCCGAACTGATCCAACTCCTTCAAGCGTGCGATATCTGCCAATCCATAACTCGAATTTGCATCCGCCATCAACGGTGCATCTGGAAATCGTAATCGGACAGCCGCCATCACGCTCACATCTTCACCTGGCTTCACCTTCAATTTTATCCTCTTATACCCTAACTTCAACGCTTCCTCTACTTTAAAAAGGAGTGCATCCATATCCCCTTGCATCCCTATGGCGATTCCGACCTCAATTTCACGTCTTCCGCCACCTAAAACATCAGCTAAAGGTTTTCGTAGAGATTTTGCAAAAGCATCCCAAAACGCGGTCTCAAGAGAGGCCTTCGCCATATGGTGACCTCTGTAACGGTCAAACACAGCTGTCAAGTCATCCGGATGGCTGATCTCTTTCAGTTCTAAGAGGTCTGGGATGAGAAATTCCTTTATCATATAAAGGCTTGTAGCGGTGGTTTCCTCTGTGTACCACGGCGTGTCGAAAGCTGAACATTCTCCCCAGCCGGTTATACCTTCAGAAAATTCTATCTCCGTAATCAATAGTGACCGCTTTAAAACAGTACTGACTGCTGTCACGAACGGCTGCTTCAAGGGCATCTCTATTTTATGGATTTTTACTTGTTCAATCCGCATTTTCATCGCCTTCTTCAAGCAAACTGTGTAAGTCTTTCCGTAAAATCTTATTGGAAGCGTTCCTTGGCAAAACCTCTATGAATCGAACAATCTTCGGGACTTTGTAGCTGGCAAGACGTTCTTTACAGTATTGGATCAAGGCTTCCTCAGAAACATGCGGATCTTTCAAAACAACAAAAGCAGCTGGAACCTTCCCCCAGACAGCGTCATCGATCCCGATCACACCTGCTTCTTCAACCGCCTCATGACCAAGCAGACATGCCTCGATTTCTGCAGGATATACATTTTCACCACCAGATATGAACATATCATTCCGGCGATCGAGAACATAAAGGAAGCCATCATCATCAAAATAACCAACATCCCCGGTAGCGAGCCAGCCGTCCTGGATTTTTTCTACATTAATGTCAGGCTTGTTAAAATAGCCTTGTGTGACGTTCGGTCCCTTCACAAAAATCTCGCCCTCAAGGCTCGTTCCATCACCCTCACCAGATACAATCTTAACCTGGGATGGAAATAGCGGTTTACCAGCTGACCCAAGTTTGCGAAAACTGTCTTCAGGCGCCAATGTAACTATCTGTGAAGCTGACTCTGATAACCCGTACGTTTGAAAAACCGGAATATCATTGACTTCACACCTTTTTAACAGTGGGAAAGGAGCAGGTCCTCCTCCTAAAAGCATACAACGGAATCCGCCTGGATATGGCCGAAAGTTATCCGAATCCAGCGCTTTACTCAACATGACGCTTACGACAGAAGCGATCGTGACTCCGTCCTTATGGATGGACTCATTGAAAGAAACCGGCTCAAAGTTTCGGTGCAAGACCATCGGAATACCGTATATGACACTCCGCATTACAATAGAAAGACCGCTGACATGAAAAAGCGGAACTGCGCATAACCAACAGTCGTCATTGCGGATACCAAGGTTGAGGGCAGACCCTGTAGCACTCCACCAATGGTTGCCGAACGTTAACATGACACCTTTCGGATACCCTGTGGTCCCAGAAGTGAAAATGATCGAATGGAGATCTCCCAAATAGATGACCTCATCCAATTCGGCATTCGTCTCATTTACCGCCTTTATCTCCATCATCGTAACGATTTTCCCAAACCGTAATCTTTGTGCTTTCTCCAGATGATCAACATCTACAATCAACCAATCAACTTCAGCATCGTGCAACTGATAGTCCAATTCAGACTCCGATAACCGTTTATTTAAAGGTACAGCAACAACATGTATCAGATGAAATGCATGGAGCAGAATGATTGTATCTGGTTGGTTGTCCATCAGGAAACCTATGTGTTGGCCTCTCCCCATTCCTTTCTTCAATAGTTTTCGAGCCATGCTTTCAACTGACTCGTTCAGCTCTCGATATGTCCATTCCCGATTCTCAAAGACAAGGGCTGTCCGATCAGGGGTTAAAAAAGCCCGTTGACTGAGCCAGTTTTTCATTTCAAGTTCTGCCATATGTACCACTCACTCCATATTAAAACTCTAAACTGATAAGAAAAGCGCAAACGCCTGTTCAGCCACGAAGGTCACTGGAAGTCCGACGAGGAGGCTGTTGCCGCCGCAGGAGGACAGAAGTGATCCAAGTGGTTGGGCGTTGGAGCTAGACATCAAGAAAAGCGCAAACGCCCTGTTCAGCCACGAAGGTCACTGGAAATCCGACGAGGAGGCTGTTGCCGCCGCAGAGGACAGAAGTGATCCAAGTGGTTGGGCGTTGGAACTAGAGATTCCTTCATCGCAACAAAATACCTTCCCATCTTTTGAAAAAGAGGATGCTGGTCCAACAGCATCCTCCAATTGCATATTCTTATGGGAATCGAGGGAATTGTTTAAAGTCAGGCTTTCGCTTTTCTTTAAACGAATCGCGTCCTTCTTTCGCCTCATCAGTCGTGTAATAGAGTAATGTAGCGTCTCCACCCAATTGCTGCAAACCAGCAAGTCCATCTGTATCTGCATTGAATGAAGCTTTCAAGAAACGAAGCGCTGTTGGAGATTTCTCAAGCATTTCTTCACACCATTGGATCGTTTCTTCTTCCAATTTTTCAAGAGGCACGACCGTATTGACAAGTCCCATCTCTTTCGCTTCTTCAGCATTATACTGACGGCATAGGTACCAGATTTCACGCGCCTTCTTATGACCTACGATACGCGCAAGATAGCCTGCTCCATATCCAGCGTCAAAGCTTCCTACTTTCGGTCCGGTTTGTCCAAAGATCGCGTTGTCCGCAGCGATCGTCAAATCACACACCACGTGAAGGACATGTCCACCGCCGATTGCGTAACCTGAAACCATTGCTACTACAGGCTTTGGAATGACACGGATCAAGCGTTGTAGATCAAGGACATTCAATCGTGGGATCTGATCATCGCCAACGTATCCACCATGCCCGCGTACTTTCTGGTCCCCTCCTGCACAGAATGCTTTGTCTCCCGCACCTGCAAGAACGATGACACCGATATCCGTATCATCACGTGCATAAGCAAAAGCATCGATCAATTCATGGACCGTTTTCGGTCGGAATGAATTGTGTACTTCTGGCCGATTGATCGTAATTTTTGCAATCCCATTGTATGTTTCATAGATAATGTCATCGTATTTTCTTTCAGCTACCCATTCTACTGCTGCCATTCTAGACATCCTTTCTATTATGTAGTTCATCCACTACTATTTTAGCAAATTGTGCTGGCTTCTCAATGTGTACGGTATGGCCCGCTTCTTCTGCCATCACTATTTTACCATTCGGAAGCTTCTGAAACATGTCTTCCGCTATCTTGCAGAACTTATGATCAAGCGCCCCGACGATAAGTGTAGTTGGGATTTTAAATGTAGCTAACTTGTCCCACCAGGACGGCTGTACCCCTGTTCCCATCCCACGCAAACTGTTCGCCAATCCGATCGCTGAGTTGTCGAGCCTTTTTTCATGTAATGCCTTCCGAGTTTCCTCAGATAAGAAGTTTTGCTGGGAGTAGAATAACGGAATCGATTCCCAGAATTCAACGAAAGATTCTATGCCTTCCCTTTCAATCCGGTCTGCAAGTCTTTCATCGCTTTCCTTCCGGGCTGCCCTTTCCTCCGGCGTCCGTAATCCCGGTGAACTGCTTTCCAACAACAGATGTTTCACATGCTCCGGATACATAATGCCGAAAGACAGTGCTACCCTTCCACCTAGAGAATACCCTAAAACGTAGGCGCTTTCAATCTTCAACTCTGTAAGTATATAAGCTATAGATTCCGCCGTTTGCTCCATCGTATATTTTTCTGCCTCTTCAGGATGTTCCGTTTTCCCGTGTCCAATCAAATCGACCATGATGAGTTGGAAGTCGTCCGACCAATCTCGTTTAAATGGACCCCAATCAGCTCCAGAACCGGTAAAACCATGAAGGAGGAGCAAAGGCTTGCCCTCCCCATACTTTTCCACATGGTAATGGATTCCGTTAACCTCAATGAACATTGTGATCCGCCCACTTTTTGATTGCATCATTCACATTCTCCCAATATTCCTTATGGAGCTGCACATTTTGTTCACGATCGGTCTGAATCTCGATAACATCCAGACCAACTGAATCAAAACTTTCATTACATGCTTCATCAAATGCTTCCCATGTTCTAACGAGGTTGTAGTTCCCGCCATATGTAGTCGTCGCTTCACGGAAGGAAATACCGATTGGTGTCCCGAACAGGTTCTCGAAATGGTCTGGATGATCCGCTTGTGGCAAGAAGGAAAAGATCCCTCCCCCACTATTATTGACCAATATGATCGTCATATTGAGTTCATGAAGCTTGGCTGCAAGTAAACCGTTCATATCATGGTAAAACGAAAGGTCTCCAATGACAAGCACCGTTCTTCGTCCTGTAGCTGCGACACCGAAAGCCGTTGAGATGACCCCATCGATCCCGTTTGCCCCTCGATTAGCCAGTCCCATGATCTCTTTATCTGTTTTACCGAAAAAGCTGTCAAAATCCCTGATTGGCATGCTGTTTCCAACAAACAGGGCAGTCTCATCAGGTAAAAGACGTTTAAGCTGTGCAAAAATCTTCCCTTCAAACAGTTCATCCGTTCGTAAAAATGATCCCTGTTCCAGGACAGCAATCTCATTTACCTCCCGCCATTTTCCAAACCATCTTGTACCGCTGCGCCCATCGATTCTTGAGGACAGTTGACGTAAAAAGATACCTGGATCTGCATAAATCATCCTGCCGCCTGAATGCGTCGGGTCACGCCAACCTTCCCCTTCATCAATGGTCCAGTATGTACACTCCTTATGTTTTTGAACATACTGCAAATAGGCTTTCGAAACAGGCATCGCACCAAATCGAATGATGACATCAGGCTTCCATTCCCTTACGACTTCACTCTTCAAGAAAGCATCATAATTCTCAATGATATTTTCTTTGGAATGATGGCCGCTCCGTAACGGTGACAACGGATCTGCCAAAACAGGGAACCCGAGTTTATCTCCGAGTTCTTTTATTGCGGACACGACATCGTTATATTGGCCCTGTCCACAAACGACGAGACCTTTTTCATACTTCTCCAATTCATCGATCAAAATCTGATATTCAGCTTCCCTCAGGTCTCGTTCTCCTGCCATAAACGACAGATAGGAATCATCCTTCCGCCCTGCTTCAAAAGCATTCTCCAAATGGTAACTTGGAACGAGAGGTTCACGGAAAGGAAAATTCAAGTGTACCGGCCCACGTTTTGCATTCATAGCGATGGCAACAGAACGGGAAGCATTAGTCCGGACATACTTAAGCAGTACAGGATCATTTTCTGGCAGTGCCATTTCGTGAAACCATTTTACGTATTTTCCATACATCCCAATCTGATCGATCGCTTGAGGTGCGCCGACATCTCTCAGTTCATGCGGACGATCGGCTGTCAAAACCAATAACGGCACACGTGATTCATACGCTTCTATAATAGCAGGATAGTAATTTGCAGCAGCCGTTCCAGACGTGCAAACAAGCGCGACGGGTATCTCTTCCGCCTTTGCGATCCCAAGGGCAAAAAAAGCCGCTGAGCGTTCATCAACACTCAACCAAACTTTAATGTCAGGATGCTGTGCAAACATAAGGGCCAGCGGAGTAGAACGAGACCCCGGGCTAATGACCACATCCTGTACATTTGTTCTACTTAATTCATCTACAAAAGCTCCAACATAAGCTGTCAACGGATCTAGAGTCATGCAATTGATCCTCCTAGTGCGGAGAGCATCGGCTTCAGTTTGATCAGTGTTTCTTCATACTCACTTTCAGGATCCGAATCTCCGACAATCCCGCATCCTGCGAATAAAGATGCGTAATTACCGGAAATCAGACCTGAACGGATCGCAACGACGAACTCCCCTTGATCAAAATGGTCAATCCAGCCAATAGGAGCAGAGTACCATCCTCGATCAATCTTTTCGTGCTCTCTTATAATTTCTACGGAACGGAGCTGTGGCAACCCCCCTAAAGCTGGAGTCGGATGAAGGCGCTCGACAACATCTAGAAGAGGAACTTCCGTCGCTTCTTTGACTTCCACAGGTGTATAAAGATGTTGGATATCCCGGCCTTTATATAGTGAAGGTTGGTCGGGAACATCGACTGAACCTGCCACTTCTTCTAAAGCACCACGGATCATCTGTACCACGTAATCATGTTCTTCGCGATTTTTTTCGTCTGTAAGGAGAAGTCTGCCTAGACGCTCATCTTCCTCATAATAGGCGCCTCTCTTGATTGACCCTGCCAAACAAGTCGATAACAGCCGATCATTCTGTTTCCGTACAAGGCGTTCAGGTGATGCTCCAACAAAACACTTGTGCCCCCGCTCAAAAGCGAAAATGAAGCTGTTCGGCTGCTGATTTCTTAGATTGACAAGCGTTTCGAATGCGGAGATTTTCGAGTCTGCTTGTGCAATGACTTCCCTTGCTAAAACAACTTTATCCAGTAGCCCTTCATTGATCATCGAAGTCGTTTTAACCACAGTATCCTTCCATTGGTCAGGGTCGATTTCAGTCAGCGAAAAAGAACGTTTCTCAGCTATATTTAACGGAGCCTTCTTCAATAGTCCTGCATTTTCCCGAACTCCTTTTTCAAAAAGAAGATGGATATCCGAATCAGGGCTTACGAACAAATTTGTCGTCAAATACGCTTTATCACGGATTTTTGAATACAAATGTACAGGTAAAACAAAGCTGGCGTCCGAATAATTCGTCCATAATGGCGTCTTATCCTTTTTCGTATCAAATGAAAAACCACCTAAAAGCAATGGACCTGTACCATAAATATATGTTGCATCATAATCCTCAAGCTGATCGTCGATAATCGCTTTCCATTGCCTTTTGATTTCTGAAAAACGACCCTCTCCATCCACATCAAAGCGAAGCGCTTCACCTATACCGACAAAGCTTGATCTATTTGAATCCGAACAAAATGAACGTTGGCCTTTATATAAAAACCTCCCATTATTAAAAACGACTAGCGGGTCAATCGTATCAACTTGAATCCTATGGCTGACGAGAATTTCCTTTTGAGTCAGTTGTGCTTTTTGCTTCGCACACTCTAATCTCACAAGCAATTCATGCTGTTTAACAACTGCCACTGCTATCCCCTCCAACATCCTGCGACGCTCTATATCTATATATAACCTGAAAACAGGCTCGGTTCTAACATGCTCACACTAAAAAAGACATTCTCATGTCGATACTATTATAAAGGAAAAAGGCTTGTTTTTCCATTGTGCGCCATTCACAACTGTTTCCAGCTAATGTTGTTGACACCTATACTGTCATTGCATACACTTAAAATGGTTTAAAATACGGTTAGAATAGCTTTATCAAGGCATCCAACAGCCACATTAAAGCATTCTTGAGGATAAAGGTGAAAGATTCATTATGGGACAATATTTTACAGATCCATCCAATCAAAAAGAAATACCTTCTATCATCGAATCCAAATGGAAAATCTGGTATCGGCAACTCCGTCCTCATACTTTGACAGCATCATTCATACCTGTATTCATCGGTGCAGCTCTCGCTAATTTCTATACAACGTTAAATTGGTTGTTGCTAATTGCCATGCTTGTTGCTTCGATGTTGATCCAGGCCGCTACCAATCTATTCAACGAATATTATGATTTCAAGCGCGGCCTTGATACTTCAGATTCTGTAGGGATCGGCGGCGGCATAGTACGTGACGGTATATCTCCAAAAACAGTCCTGAATATCGGGCTTGTTTTCTTTCTGGTCGCGATTTTGCTCGGTGTCTATATCAGCGCAACGACCTCCTGGTGGATCGCCATCATCGGTTCAATCTCTATGGCGGCTGGATACTTTTATACTGGAGGCCCCTACCCGATCGCCTATACGCCACTAGGTGAAGTAGTTGCAGGATTTTTCATGGGATTTGTGATCATCCTTATCTCCTTTTATATTCAAACTGGCTTTGTGACGACGAATAGCATGCTCATTTCCATTCCGATTTCCATTTTAATCGGTGCGATCCTGATGGCAAACAATATTCGGGATTTAGAAGGAGATAAGGAAAGAGGACGTAAAACATTGGCGATATTGCTTGGGCATAGAAGAGCAGTTCAATTTCTTGGAGGGATGTTCGCCTTTTCGTTTGCATGGATTCTTACGATGATATTCATAGGACAGGCTTCTTTTTGGCTGCTGATCGTCCTCATCAGCATTCCAAAAGCTGTCAATGCAGTGAAACTGTTCAAAGGACAACGAGAACCATCCAAAATGATGCCAGCGATGATTGCAACTGCCCAAACAAACACAGTATTCGGTTCTGCATTGACTGTCGGTCTGATTGTCAGCTATCTTATCCAATATTAAATGGGGGCTTAGATATCCTCCGCTTGAGGGAGTGCTTGTATGGACTTGTCCAAAACGCTTGTAAATGCGCTAGGAATGGAAGTTGTCGAAGCAAATAAAGATTGTGTTAAAATGACGATGCCCGTCGATGAACGGACGAAGCAGCCGATGGGGTTCTTGCATGGAGGCGCATCAGTTGCTTTGGCAGAAACGGCAGCCAGCATCGGTGGAGCATTGAACGTCGATTTAGAGAAATATAATGTTTTCGGGATTGAAATCAATGCAAATCACATTAAAAGCAAACGTGGTGGTGTGGTGACCGGTACAGCACTTCCTATCCATAAAGGCCGAACGACAATGGTTTGGGAAATTAAAGTGACCGATGAAAACGAAGATTTGATCTGTATATCGAGATGTACAATCGGAGTTGTAGAAAAGACAGCGTAAACCTTTAGCGACACACCCTCAGACTTCGGTTTTAAATAATTTCCGTTTTTTGTAGGATGGCCTTTAAAAATTGTAGGTATTCACAAGGAAGGAACTGCTCATACTTGAGCAGTTCCTTTTTCAATTTACACTTCTCTTCGCATCGCCTTCAGCACATCAACTTTTGTTGCTCTTCTTGCTGGTCTGAGGCCAGAAAGGATGGTCACCACTAAACAGATGCCGATACAGATCAACGGCAAGCTTAAAGGGATATGTGAAAACTTGAAATCACCTGGGATCGGTTCACCAAATGCATTACTTAGAATGATCGGCAACAGCCAATTGACTCCAAAGGTGATGAGATAAGCGACCATCGTCCCGAAAATGGCTCCAAGCAGTCCGATATAACTGCTTTCAATTAAGAATATCCGCTTGATCGTGGAAGGATTTGCCCCGATCGCTTTCATGATTCCAATATCCGGCGCCCTCTCGGTGACAGCCATGGTCATTGTATTATAAATACCTATGGAAGCGATGATGATTGCAATCGTTCCGATGAATATCAGCCCGCTCTTAACAATTAAGAACACGGTGTTGATCTGTTCCATTTCATCGACGACTGAGTAGGCAAAATACTTCTTATCCTTGATCGTTTCTGAAATCGTCTTGACATTCTCGATATCATCTGCGTAAATGGATACTTGGCTGTAAAATCTATCCTTCCTCTGTTCCATCAATTCTCTTTCCTCTGCTGGTAAGTTTGGAGGGGGGACAGTTCCATTTGGTGTGCCTGTAAACGCTTCGATATCAGACAACACCTTTTCGGAAATATAGATGTTCGGGTCCCACTCCCAATCTTTGGTCGGTTTTTTTCCGATGCCGACGATCTTGACATCAAATGACTTGGACTTTTCTTCTTCCCCTTCATATTGTTTGACGCCAAGGTTAAGCGTTTCGCCAATTAATTCCCCTTTATATTTAAATTCTTCTTTTACTGTGCCATCTTCATTTAGTGGGGCAGTTTCTTTACCGTTCCACTTTGCAAGACTTTCAGCAAAATCATGACCAATCACGACTTCGTTATCCGCCTCAGGTAAACGACCTTCTGAAAGTTCAAATCCAGCTTTCGTTTCCGACGGAAAATCGACGACCACAGCGTTCCCTTCAGCTCGAAATTCTCCAACACGGAACTCACCTTGCTGGTCAACCATTTGTCTTCTCGTCACCGCTTTCACATGGCCCAGGCCCTCGAAATAGGTAATATCATCCATTGTGATCCCTGCATTCTCTTCGTTTTCTTTTCCGTGGACTTGTATCTCAGTCATCAATCGATCTTGTGTAATCTCCTCGACAATTGATTTTTGAAGACCGAAGCCGACTGATGCAAGGACGATCAAGAACGCACACCCCATAGCCGTTGCAAGGACCGTCATAAAGATCCTAGTCTTGTTCTTTTTCATGTTTTGACGTACGAATTTAAACTGATCTTTGAATCTCATGATGCATCTTCCTCCTCAACCAATGCCCCATCGATAATTTCAATGATACGATCTCCGATTTTCGCAACCTTTTCATCATGAGTGATGATCAAAAAGGTGATGCCCATTTCATGATTGAGCTGCTTTATGAAATCCAGCAGTTCATCTTCAGTATCACTGTCCAAACTGCCTGTCGGCTCATCAGCAAGAATGATAGGTGGATTCAAAATCAATGCTCTTGCAATGCTTACACGCTGCTGCTGTCCCCCTGATAATTCACTAGGATAGTGATCCATGAATTTTTCCAGGCGGACCTTTTTGAAGAGTTTTTCTGTTTGCGCTTTTCTTTCCTTTTCATGGACTCCTTTTAACGTAAGTGCCAGTTCAACATTCTCATAGGCCGTCATACTGGGAATGAGCTGAAAGCTTTGAAAGATGAATCCAAGATTATGAAGACGGAAATCGGCCCATTTACTTTCGTTAAATGAGGTGACATGGTGATCATCAATGAAAATTTCACCTTCCGTTGGTTGGATGTAACCGCTGATCAAGTTAAGCAATGTCGATTTCCCTGAGCCGCTGCGCCCAACAACGGTCACAATTTTCCCAGACTCCACTTTTAAATTTATACCTTCTAATACGGGAATTATCGTTTCTTTACCTTTTTTTCCAATCTTAAATTGATGGCTGAGTCCTTTGACTTCAATCATTGATTTCCCCCCTGATTTTCATGACGCTTATACATACTTAAGACGTAAATATTAAAAAATAGTTCAAAAAAAGAAACTGACCTGTTAAGGCCAGTTTCCATAATTGAAACTATTTATTATTGGACTGTCGGAAAACCGAATCCAGAAGCGATGTCATCTCCGCTTCCAGCATATTGTCCGCCAAGAATATCATTAGCTTTTGCTCGGTTTTGAAGTTCACTTCTTAGGTCGTCATTCGATAGTGAAGGGTTCTCAGCCCAGATTTTTGCCGCTAATCCAGAAACGTGAGGTGTTGCCATTGAGGTACCACTGATCGTGTTATATGCACCATCTTTCCAAGTCGATTCGATTGCACGACCAGGTGCGGATAATTCAACATCTCTTTCTTGTATGACAAAATCTCCATCTGTATTAGGATTTCCGCGCGAAGAGAAATCAGCTACGCGATACGTACCGTTTTCTTGTACATTTTCAAGGGCTGCAACTGCTACAGCATCTGCAAGTCCCCCTGGGTAACCGATCGTATCAGGGTTTGGTCCGTCATTCCCAGCAGCAGCAACGACCAACGCACCATTATTCATAGCGTAGGTAACTGCATCTGCAATGAGGCTATCCTTTGAGCTTGAACCTAGTGACATTGAAATGACTACATTCACACCAAGACTGTTTCCTTCATCAGCCGCGTGCTTGATTGCATTCGCAATATCATCGGAATAACCAAATCCGCTGTTTCCTAACACTTTGTATGCCCAAAGCTTAGATTCTGGAGCAACACCATAGACACCTTGGCTATCAGCCCCTCCGTTCGCTAAAACCGTACCGGCCACATGCGTACCATGACCGTTTTTATCATCACATTTTCCATTTATTACCGGTGATCGATTAGAGCTGAAGTCTTTACACTGTTCGACGTTTTCAACCAGATCGACGTGGTCTGTATAAGTCCCAGTATCCAATACAGCAACACGGACACCGTTTCCACCACTTGTTGCAGTCAGGTTGGAATCGTTATACATCGCTTCCATTCCCCAAGGAGTTTGATCAGAAGGAGTAGTAGTTCGTGAAGCAGTTTGACTTACTTGATCCAAATAAACTTTATTTACAAGAGAGACTTTTAGGTTTTTGTTCTTTTGAAGTCCCTCATATTGTTTTTCAGTAACATTCGTCGTAAACCCTTTTTCATTGAAATTCCATCGCTTACCGTAGTTTTCTTCAGCTGATTTCAGGGCGTTTTCATTTGAGGATGAGATCAAGACTCTCAACTTCTCATTTGATTGGTTTTCATTCTGCCCGGCCGCAAATACACCAGATGCGAAAATTGAGACCATCAAAATAGCAACTGTCAATACTGACAATAATCGTTTCACAATCCATCTCTCCCTTATTTTCTATCATTTCTCTTTTATGAGGAATTCTGGGTGTATGTATTGATCAAATTTATAGTAGTTGCCAAAAACTTTAAGTTAAAATTATTAGCAACAACTATTAACAGTAATGTCACCTCCTGTCATTTTTTGAATTTTCTTTCAATAATTTAACGATATCATAATGGTGGGGGTTGTGGTATTGGGAAATATAGAGGTGAAAAGCTTGAATATTCACGAAGTTTAATACACGATTTTCCCAACATGAATACTTCATTTAAGAAAAGTAGGCGAGATCTTAAAATCAAAACTCTTTTGTTTTAAATTGTTGTTTTTCAAGAAATTTTCCTTTTCCGAAGGTCGTTCCATATGCCTCCCACTGTGGGGACTCACCTAGGTCCCTTTCCCTCAGGAGTGTCGAGAATGCGTTTATAAAAAATCCAAAATCAAAAAAAGCACCTTTCAGCGCTTTTTGTTTTGACTATCCCATGATATATCGGTTGTATAATGTTTTCGCTTTGTTAATGTCTTTTGTACCATGGATCAAGACTCTGTTATCTTTAAAAACAACCATTCGGGTATTATCAATTTCTACTTGCAGCAAGTAATCATTGCTTCGAATGTTTGGAGTTAATTGGGAAAGCTTCATTTTAAGGGTATCCATATCGATAGACATTCCCGGCACCGGTCTTATTTGCACAGTATCTCTCCCACACAAAACTGCGGTTTTCGTACTCGACTGGTGATCGAGATATGGAAAGTCGGCTTCCGGGCCACAGCTGTCACATTGTGGGTTTTTGAGATTATCAACTTTCAAAGAAGTATACTGGTTATTCCATAAATCAAAGTAGATAACCTGTTTTCGGAGCGCCTGGAAATCTTCCACTAATATTTTGAAAGACTCTGCTATCTGATAAGCTGTTACCATCTGTACTGCCGGGGAAATGATGCCGACAGTGTCACAAGTTTCACTATTTGAAGGAATCTTCCCTAGTAAGCAGGCCAAACATGGTGTATCTCCTGGTAAAATCGTATAGGCCAATCCATGACTTCCTGTACAGGCTCCGTATATCCATGGGATTTTCCACTTTTGGGCTGCGTCATTGATAAGCATGCGCGTTTCAAAATTATCAGTTGCATCTATGATCAGATCTACACCCTGTATTTGTTCCTCAATCGTCATCGTATTTGTCTCTTCTATTCCGGCATCAATCTTCACATCACGATTGAGATCAGAAAGCCTTGCTTTTGCTGCGACTGCTTTCGGTAGTTGATTTTCTGCATCCGTTTCTGTATATAATTGCTGTCTCTGAAGATTACTCCACTCGACATAATCCCGGTCAATGATGGTCAATTTGCCTATACCTGCACGGACCAACATTTCAGCACAGCTTGTCCCGAGGGCCCCGGCACCTATTAAAAGCACGTGTTTCCGTCTGATCATTCCCTGTCCTGTTGAACCGATTTTAGAAAATCTTATCTGTCTAGAATAACGTTCATGCATTCTATTCATCTGCCTTTTGTAGAATCTGATTTACATCCCATCTTACCATACAATATCAGGAGACAAACGACCACAAAGGTTACATGCACGCATAAAACGGTGAAAATGATCAAAACTAGAAAAAGTTACCTGAAAGGAGTGTGGAATGACAACATGAATGCAGGCAGAGCAAAACAAATCTTAGAATCACCGAATAAAATCACCGTCCATTATCGCGGTAATCCGGTCTGGATCCAACAAGTCGATGAAGCAGGCAATACAGCTCGGGTATATACAAGAGATAATCCAGACGATGAAATGACAGTGAACGTAGCTAACTTAGAGGAAATGTAGAAGACAAGAAAAGCGCAAACGCCCTGATCAGCCACGAAGGCCACAGGAGGACTGAAGTGATCCTTCTTATTTGTAATTAATAGACCGATCCAGACACAGAATGATTTCAATGTCCCGGATCGGTTTTTCCATATGAATGGTTGCCTTTGTTGCGATAATTTCCAATCTTGTCGTAATTACAAAATTCACAACAGCCCCTTTCCTCCATCACCTGAAAGGTTGTGGCGATTCGCGTAAATAGCTGCCAGTGTACGGTCAGAGACATCAAGTTTACTGAGGACGTTGCTGACGTGGGTTTTGACCGTCTTGATTCCGATAAATAACGCATCCCCGATTTCTTGATTGGTTTTCCCTTCCCCAATCAGCGATAGCACTTCAAGCTCTCTTTTCGTCAACTCATGGTGAGGGAGAGATTCCTTTGATCGGAACCTATTCATCATTTTCTGAGCGACCTTGGATTCAATCACTGATTCACCAGCATAAGCTTTTTTGATCGTCTCGGTAATTTCATCTGCTGAAGCGGTTTTCAAAACGTAACTGAATGCACCTGCTTCAATAGCCGGAAAGACCTGTTCGTCATCATAAAAACTTGTAAGAATGATAATTTTGCAATCCGGATGAAGTTTAATGACTTCCTTTGTCGCTTCAATCCCGTTTCCATTCTCCATGATCAGGTCCATCAGGACGATATCTGGCTCCAGATCTTTCAGCTTTTTAACCGCTTCACTTCCACTTGATGCTTCACCGATGATTTCAAATGATGGATCCGTCAACAAATAAGAAATCAACCCTCTTCTTACCATTTCGTGATCATCTACTAAAAAAAGTTTAATTTGACTGTCCAACATGTTCATCCCCTTTACCAATTGGGACCCTAACGTCAATAGCAGTCCCTTGCCCTTTAGCAGTTGTAATCGAAAAAGTTCCGCCGATTTCATCACAGCGCTCCTGCATCGTTTTCACTCCGTAAGAAGTCTTTTTCTTTTGGTTCAAATCGAAACCAACCCCGTTATCACGTAAATGTATACGGATATGTTTCTGATTGCTATCTAGTTTGACTGTGATTTTACTTGCTTGAGAGTGTCGGAGCGCATTCGCAAGACCTTCTTGCATCAACCTGAAAAGATGGTCTTCAATTCCGCGTGATACATCAGGGATCTCATCGATTTCCGAATGGATTTCAATCCCTGATTTTTGTTGAAGCTCATTCACAAGTTCCCGGATTCCACTATGTAATTTTTCGCCTGACAGGTCGATCGGCCGTAAATGAAGAAGCAGCGCCCTCATTTCTCCCTGGGCTTTGTTGGCCATTTCAACCACTTGTTCCAACTGACTTTTTGCCCGACCCGGGTGGCTTTCAAATAACTTCAATGCTGCTGATGACATCATATTCAAAGCGAACAACTGCTGACTGACAGCATCATGCAGATCCCGTGCCAGACGTTGTCGCTCTTCAATCGTTGCAGCTGTGTGGGCTTTTTCAGCATACTCCGCCTTTTCATTAGCGAGCTTTTGTAAGGATTGGACTTGTTTTTTGATCTTTTCAGAAAGCTGATTGATTTCTGCAGAAATGATCCCTACCTCATCATCCTCTCCATCACTGATCCGATAATCATAATTTCCGCGGGATAGTTTAGTAATTCCTACTGAAATCTCATTCAAACGATTGATCAAGGTTTGCCCTTTTCGTAAACTGAAGTAGATCCCCAACATGAAAGAAAGGACAAATACAGTAATAGAGACCAAGAAGCTGATCACGATCCGATCAGCCGCCGGGTAAAGAATATAGAGGATCTGAAAAAGGATGAAGATTAAGACAGTCGTATAGACCGAGTTTAATAGATGTGTTCGATAAAACAGTCTCCTGATTCCATTCTGGTTCTGGCTCATAACGATCGTCTCCCTAGACCCGGTTAATTTTTAAATCCAACACTTGGAACCTGAAGTCGAAAGTCAGCTTTCTCGTTGCCTCGTCATAACCTTCTGTCTTATACTTCGCTTCCTTCATCAAACCGTCCTTTTTATAGTTACCAATCTTAATATCCCCAACCTTCGTGTTAGACGTTACAGAAAACTCGACATCCTCAGGAATCAAGATCTTTATATCACCAACCCAGCCCGATAGTTGAATGATCGTTTCTTTATCAGGTATGAAGGC
The DNA here is from genome assembly GCF_020179385.1 of Alkalihalobacillus sp. YIM B00296. Taxonomy (GTDB): domain Bacteria; phylum Bacillota; class Bacilli; order Bacillales; family Fictibacillaceae; genus Pseudalkalibacillus. The sequence continues at coordinate 369,854 of NZ_JAIBLJ010000002.1, forward strand.
CCTGGTATAATCAAAATCAAAATCAGCGACACCATTCCATTCATCCAAATCTTCAACATGCCAATTATCATGCTTCATGGAGACATCGGTGACGAAATTACTCATCGAATGTTTTTTTTTCCTTTTTATCGTTGTTCCCTGCCCTCTTCCCCAAAGCATCCGGATTCCGATATAGACCAACAATAAAGGCCATAAATTGATAATCTGTTCAAACTGGAATTCCATGAATCCCAACCGATCACTGACAAGCAATCCACCAATAACAGATAGGAACAAGCCCATAAACCAACTGCCCCGACGTCCTCTTGTGAAAGTTGCCTCCAATAACCATTTTAATCCTAACAATAAGATGACAAATGGATATAAAAAGAAAAATGCTTCATTTACATTCATTGAAACGATTCCTAAATTGACAAGCAGCAACATGACCCCTATCAACACGAAGATCACTGCTACTACAAATTGGCCTCCAGACCTCAACTTCATCTGACCACACACCTTTGGCTTTATCTTTTTATGAAAGGTCACCTCTAAAAAATTAGACATGTGCAGGATTTCCCCTTCTTTTTCTACTGTTAATACTAGAATACCGCGTATCCAAGAAAGCTGGAACAATCCTGGGAATGTATTGTTCTCCAACTCAAGACGGAGATTTCAATAAGAAAGCGCAAACACCCTGATCACCACGAAGGTCACTGGAAGTCCGACGAGGAGGCTGTCGCCGTCGCAGGAGGACTGAAGTGATCCAAGTGGTTGGGTGTTGGAGCTAGACATTCCTTCATCGAAACAAAATTTTTACACTTAAAAAGGATGGCCTTAAAAGTACCATCCTCATGTACAATCGATATTCATAATACGATGAATCAAGCCAGAAGAACAATCCAAAAAACAACGAATCCTAAGTTCAATACGAACCATGACCAGTACCATACTCTTGAGTAAGTGTTCCGGTCTTTATTGACATGCAAAAACATACCAGGTATTACAATCCAAATAACAAAAAGAAAAATACCTAATAGAAACTGAACAATCGATGTAAAATTGAATTGATCAAAAGCCACAATCAATAAGTATGTTGGGACAAATTGTATGAACGGTACAAAAACGCTCCAGATCCATGCTCTTACCCGGTATATCTCAAAATACGTCCGATTTTCTTCCAAATATTTCTGTGTGTCACTACGGATGCCACTTAACGAAGCAGGTATTTTACTTGATAACTCCAATGGATTCGCCCCCTACACATGATATTTATGTATGGTAAAGACTAACTCATGACCATTTTCACATAATTCCAGAACATAGAAACTATATTATTAGGCAAAATTGGGTATAATAGAGATACTAAGATAAAGAGGGTGGAAGCAATGGCATTTTTCTCAAAGAATCAACAAGAACCAATTCCCGAGGTTGAAACGAAAGTTTGGAGTTGCACGAGCCAGAACTGTTCTGGATGGATGAGAGATGGGTTGACGTTTGATTCTGAACCAGCTTGTCCACTCTGTAATGCACCTATGAAACCAGAAGTCCGAGTATTACCGGAGCTATCATAATATTGTTTTCAGGAAGGACGAGATTCCCTAAATGGATCCGCCTTCCTTTATTTTTTGGCTTTTATATACTTCAGTATTGAGTGATTGTTGTAAAATTCTCTCCCCTATCGACGGCTGGAGAAAAGCAGAAGTGACCCCTTAGTCGCGTAGGTTACTGGAAGTCCGACGAGGAGGCTCGAACTAAACAAAGTTCGGTTCTGCGTGGGTAACACTTCGACCTAAATCAATGTGTCGCCGCCGCAGGAGGGCTGAAGTGGACCGGATGGTTGGACGATGGAGCTGGACATCACTTTTCTGCATCCAAACTGCCAGGCTCGCTTCGACTATCGCCTAAAGAAAATTGCCATAGAAAGAGCACAGGGTTTAACTCCCTATTTTTTAAAGCGGCGATAAAAAGAATTTTAAAAAAATGGATGTATATATAATTCAAAACCGGTAAGAATGGTAGATACATAAGGTTCCATCGAATAATATCAAGGAGGAATAAACGTGAACAAACGTGATTTAATCCAACAAGTTGCTGAACAAACCGGTTTATCAAAAAAACACTCGACAACAGCTGTCAATGCAGTTATTGATGCAATTACTCAAAGACTTACGAATGGTGAAAATGTACAATTGATCGGGTTTGGTAGTTTTGAAGTTCGCGAACGCCAAGCAAGAAAAGGACGCAATCCTCAGACTGGTCAAGTCATTCAAATTCCAGCTACTCGTACACCTGCCTTCAAGCCGGGTAAACAGCTGAAAGAAGCAGTAAGAGCATAGTTTAAAGTCTATAAGAAACCTAAAGGGACTACCAATCGGCAAGTCCCTTTTCTCTTTTCTTTATCACATAACACTTCCGCCAGAAATTTTCACTGACTCCCCAATAATATTCGGCGCAGCATCAGTGAGCAAGTACGCAATCGTATTAGCCACTTCTTCTGGTTGAGTCAATTTCCCTGAAGGATATTCTTTTTTGATCGCCTTCAATTGTTCCTCGAATGAAATCCCGTTTCGTTCTGCCCTTTTTTCTATAGCTTTAATTCCCATCGGTGTATTCACATACCCCGGGCAAACCGCATTGACTCTGACTCCATTTTCAATGGCTTCAAGTGCAAAGGAATGGGTAAACCCAATCAGGGCAAACTTAGACCCAGAATATGCTGTATTCCCATACGTTCCTCTCAACCCTGATAAAGAGGATACATTGACGATGACCCCTCGTTGCTGTTTTTTCATACATTGATAGACCAGTTTTGTCAACATTACCGCGGAGGTATAATTCAGATCCATGATGAATTCAAGCTCTTCTTTTGATGTATCATCAATGATCCCACTCCCACTGATTCCAGCACAATTCACTAATCCATAAATAGGTCCAAGCTTGTCAATTGCTTTTTTAACTAGGTTGATTTGTTCTTCCTCACCCGTCAAATCGGCTATATGTACATATACGTTATCGGTAGGGGTATATTCGGCTATTTCTTGCTTCAGCAAGTTCAATTTTTTTTCGTCTCTTGCTGTGATTGTCACTTTCCCACCCATTTTGACCACTGCTTTAGCCGTATTACTTCCGATACCTCCGCTTGCACCAGTTACGATGACATGCCGGTTTTCAAGTGCATCAAAGGAAAAAACGTTCATCGCGGCCGCTCCTTTACCTTTTAAGAACTAGGAAAATATGATTTCTTTATTTTAAAGTCGGATGGACTCAATTGAAAAAAGATAGACACCTCTTTTCAATAAGACTTGAGGTTCATAGTTGATTTGACAACGCCGTTATTTATATCAATTTACCCTTAGTTCCATTCATGTAAACTAATGTTTATTCCATTTTATCAAAAATGTTCATACTTTATCGAACATAGTTGACATTTCAATAAGACATCATACGAATTGAAGGCTTTTTTAAACAAAAAAAGGGTACAAGCTACTTGGGCTTGCACCAAAAAGGTATGGGCGGTGTCAGAGTTTTAAGGGGATTGTCTACTTTAGTATAACACGGCACTAAAGGGTTTGTTATTGGGAAAACAACCGAAAATCAACCGAAAAAAACGTGGTTATCCATCAAAGATTTTCCCAACTTTTCCTACCCACATAAAAGCGATGCAACCATTTCCCTTTATAATCATTTCGTATTACTTACGGACATTCGATATTAACTTGCCGCCCTCTCTTTATTTTTCTGTCTCAGTTTTTTAATATCGGCTCGGATAAGGATGGATACGACCAGCGCCACTAAAAAAGCTGTTGCAAAAATATAAAGAGTCAGTGTATAACTTTGGGTAGTCTCACGTAACCATGAAACGAGAATCGGTCCCACAAGACCAGCTGCAGCCCAGGCAGTCAAGATATAACCGTGGATGGCTCCAAGTTGTTTCGTACCAAACAAGTCTCCGATATAAGCTGGTATGGAAGCGAAACCTCCACCATAACAGGATAAAATGACAAAAATGGAAAATTGGAATAACAGGGAGGCTGTAGTAATTGGTAACAGGATGAACAGTACGATCTGGATAGCAAAAAAAGCAGTATATACATTCGGTCTTCCAATGTAATCCGATAATGATGCCCAGCCAATACGCCCTAATCCGTTGAACAGTCCCATGATTCCGACCATCGTCGCTGCTGCTGCTGCACTTAAACCAGCTATTTCTTGGGCCATTGGGGAAGCGACTGAAATAATGGCGATCCCGCAAGTGACATTGAGGAACAACATCAACCATAAGTACCAGAAACGTCTGGTTTTCGAAGCTTCATTAGCTGTAAGCTGTGAGAGATCCTGCGGTTTATGCTTTCTTTTTTCCGTTTTCTCATCATAACCTTTTGGTTTCCACCCTTCAGGTGGTGGTGCCAGGTAAGAGGATGAGAGGAGCATGATTGCCAAATATACAATCCCTAAAATATAGAACGTCCCAGCAATGCCGACCAGATTAATCAGTGAATTGATCACAGGGCTGGCAATTAAAGAGGCAAAACCAAAGCCCATGATCGCAAGGCCGGTCGCAAGTCCTCTCCGGTCAGGAAACCACTTTACCAGTGTAGATACCGGGGCGATATATCCTATTCCTAACCCGATTCCGCCAAACACGCCGTATGCAACATATAATAAGGTCAGAGATTCTGCACTGATTGCCAAACCGGAACCTAAAAGACCGACCCCAAAAAATGATGCTGATATGATTCCTGATTTCCTTGGCCCATGCTTTTCAACAAAATGGCCCATGAAAGCAGCTGCAAGGCCTAAAAAAAGAATGGCGATACTGAATGTCCAAGAGACTCTGCTTAAACTCCAGCCGTATTCGTTCATCAATGGTTTTGTGAAAACACTCCAAGAGTATACCGAACCAATTGATAAATGAATCCCGACCCCACAACCGGCAATCAACCAACGATTTTTCACCTTATCCGACACATTATCTCTCCTCACGTTTATTATTTGAGAAGCGAGTTCTTGGTGTCCTTGCTTGTTTCTAACCTAAAGATAATTTTTTGAAATAATATCATGAAAGCGCATTCATAAACAAATCATACGATTGATCTATGATAAAAAAAAGAGTGCAAGCAACAAGTGCTTGCACTGAAAAAGGTATGGGCGGTGTCAGAGTATTAAGGGGATTGTCTACTTCAGTATAACATGGGATACATGTCTTCGTTATTGGGAAAATTCAGCTTTTTATCCTTTAAAATTTGATATGTTGTTAGAATAATTTTCCCAATATCACTATTCCCTCCATTCTCCTTAAGTACGAACAACATGAAACTTCGAAATAAGATATAATGAGTAAAAGGGAATCTGACGTACGGGATGAGGGATACGATGGAAGATTTCATCAAAACAAAGAGAAAAATCATTTCCTATCAGGATGGAAAAATAACAGAAACAGAGGATACCATCGTGACTGAGTTTCCTCTTACCATTATGCTGGATGGCAATGAATTTGCTACAATGGTATGTACACCTACACATATTGAGGAAATGGCAATCGGTTTTCTTGCATCAGAAGGGATCATCCGTTTTTATAACAGAGACATTTCATCGATTTCCATAGATAGAGGTAAAGGGTTCGCTTATATCGAGACCATTAAAAAAATTACACCTTCCATTCATGACCATACAAAACGATTCATAGGCTCATGTTGCGGAAAAAGCCGACAATCCTTTTATTTTCAGAACGATGTAAAAACGGCTAAATCATCCATGTCTAAAGTCCAGATCACTTTTCAACAATGCATTGACCTGATGAGTGACCTGCAATCTTCAAGTAATACGTTCAGAGAGACTGGCGGCGTCCATAATGCCGCAATCTGTACGCCTGATGGCGTGATCGTTTCCCGTACCGATATCGGGCGGCATAATGCACTTGATAAACTCTATGGACATTGCTTGATGAATAACATCTACGTTCATGATAAAATCCTTGTTTTCAGCGGCAGGATCTCTTCTGAAATTCTTCTGAAGGCTGCGAAAATCGGGGTCGGCATATTGCTTTCAAAGGCAGCCCCGACTGAACTGGCCCTCCAAGCTGCTGAAGACTTAAATATCACCACCGCAGGCTTCATCCGCGGGAATAAGGTGAATGTATATACCCACGCAGAACGGATTGTATGACTAACCTTTTCAAGGAGGTAACTGACCGATTATGAACGTCTACGACCAACTGCAACGTCCGCTTCGGGATCTGCGGATTTCTGTAACAGACCGTTGTAATTTCCGGTGTCATTACTGTATGCCTGCTGATATATTCGGACCTGAATATGAATTTCTCAAAAAGAATATGCTTTTGAGCTTTGAAGAGATTACAAGATTAGCCCAATTGTTCCAAGACAATTCCGGAATCAAAAAAATCCGGCTAACAGGCGGCGAACCGCTGATGAGAAGGGATTTGTCGAATCTAGTCCGGATGCTCTCTAAAATCGATCAAATCGAAGACATTGCCATGACAACCAATGGTTCACTCTTGCCAGGATATGCTGAACAACTGAAAGCTGCCGGGATGCATCGTGTCACGATCAGCTTGGATACCCTTGATGATGAACGTTTCAAGAAAATCAACGGACGGGATGTATCTGTTTCTACTGTGTTAAAAGGAGTACAAGCAGCCCGGGATGCAGGTCTAGGAATCAAGATGAATATGGTCGTCCAAAAAGGCGTCAATGATCAAGACATCGTGCCGATGGCCAGGTATTTCCGAGAACAGGGGATCATCATCCGGTTCATCGAGTACATGGATGTAGGGAATACGAATGGCTGGAAGATGGATGATGTCTTCCCGAAAAAAGCGATCATTGAGCGGATCAATGAAGAAATGCCGATTGAACCGATAGAGCCGAATTATAAAGGTGAGGTTGCAACAAGGTACCGGTACAAAGGTTCAACGGAAGAAATCGGCATCATCTCATCTGTAACTGACGCGTTCTGTTCGACATGCAATCGGGCAAGGCTTTCAGCAGAAGGAAAACTGTTCACCTGTTTATTCTCTTCAAAAGGTCATGATTTAAGAGGTCCTATGCGAAATGGCGCTGATGATGGTGAAATGAAGGAAATCATCAAAGGAATTTGGACAAATCGGCACGATCGGTATTCAGAAAATAGGACCGCTCAAACAAAAAGAACGTCAAAAGTTGAAATGTCCCATATCGGAGGATGACTGATACAATCAGTCATCCTTTTTTGATGTGGATACTACAAAGAGAGCGACCCTTTTGCCGCTCTCCATCTTTTCGACCTGCTAGGTTACATTAAGTGTAGCTTTGTACGCCGCGTTAAACGGCTTTCGTATTCAGCTTAACGTCCACATTACCACGTGTGGCTTTAGAATACGGGCAAAATTCATGAGCCTTCCTCACCAGCTCTTCGGCATCCTCTTGGCTTACTCCATTCACTTCTACATTTAAGGTTACACCGATCTTGAAACCATTGTCGCTTGAATCCTTCATGAAACTTACATCAGCTGTCACACTTGATTCGATTTCTTTTTTCTGTTTAGTGGCAACCAGATTGAGTGCCCCATCAAAGCATGCTGAATATCCAGATGCAAATAATTCTTCAGGGTTTGTACCTTCCTTATCTGTATCATCAGTAGGCATTACAAGATCATGATCGATTTGCCCGGTATCAGATTTCACATGACCTTTCCTCCCACCTTTTGCTGTCGCATGTGCAGTAAATAATACATCACTCATCTTTAACTCCTCCTTCAACCTTTAAAGTTATCAAGTCTTACACTTATGTAGTTCCTTCTATTCGATTTTTTAAAACACGATATTAGCCTATGTATGCTGTCAGACTGTTCCTCGAAATATATAAGGAACGGAATTTTCAAGGAATCCCTCAATTCCTTTAGAATGATAAGGCATCCATCCATTGGCTGTTGGAATATCCATCCATTTTACATCTGAAATGGTTTCCGTATCTTGAATCGAGATCTCTCCGTTGACAATCCGGGCTTTGAAGGTAATGAAAATAGCGTGGTGGTCATTTTCTTTCATAAATACTTCATTTACAGATACCAGGCTTTCAATTTCTATTGTCAATCCTGTCTCTTCTCTAGCTTCTCGAATGGCAGCCTCCATCAATGTCTCACCTTCTTCTACTGCACCACCAGGCATGGACCAATTATCATATTTCGTATTATGTACCATCAAAACCTTATCCTTCTCTTTATCATAAATAAGTGAATACACCACATCGACTCGTTTCATGTCATTCGCTCCTTTTACCTGATTGGAAGATTTTCTACAGGATTCAACTATTCCATTAAGACATCCTAACTCCTTCTGAATTTTATAAATGCGTTAATGGTTATTGACTTTCATTGCCACCTGTTATCCTTGATTCAATAGCTCCTTGAATCCATCTATGAGGAACACTTATTCGGGTCCATAAAATAGTATCGTGTTCCTTTCTTCATTGAAACAAGACTAATCAGGTTCCTCAATTTTACTGTAAGTTAAGGGTAAGGAGGGATAATATGAAAAAGTTAGTATTCATTCGTCAAGTTTTTTATGATGATTTCTGATGAGATGTATTCGTTCTGATAGACTTCATACAACATTTCCTGTAACCAACGGAACCTTCCTGTTGTAAGCCCATCTGCAAGCGGATAACATTCAGAGTAATTGATTGCAACTTTGGAAGGGGCGACCTTTTCAACCATCGATTTCAATACTTCATCCAGATCCCCTTGATACGTTCTCACTTCATCAAACAAACCGCATTCTTCAATATCCTGCGCGTCAATTGTACTGCACACCGCCAGTTTTCCGTGATTTTTCGTAATAAGGAATCCCCCTGGTCCAACCGTTTTTACTCCGGTTACAAAAGGGAGACACGGGTCACTGCCTTCGCTTGTGAAAATGATCCATAAATCGATTTGCTGTTCGTTTAGAATCTCGATTGATCTTCTCAAATTTTCCTTTTGAAGGCTATATCTCATTTACTTCACCCCTTTGTATGGGATTGTAATCAATTCAAGCTGCCGTTTACTTAATATGTCAGATCCTTCATCTGTTACGAGGACATTCTCTTCGACCAATATGCAAGGAAGTCCATGATCTTGAATGACAGTCGGTTCGATAGCGTAAATCTCTCCCGATTGAATGAGCCCTTCAACCTGCGGGCGCTGGGGTGTCCTTCTAGGACCGAGGATGGTTCCTCCATCATGCGTCGCCTTACCGACTTGATGGCCGACAGAATGTCGAACTGTCGGATACCCATGTCCTTCAATGCAAGCACGGCCAACTGCATCTATCTCGTAACCCTTTTTTCCAGGCTGCAATGCTTCAATTGATTTTGTAATTCCATCTACAGCCGCATCAAATGCTTTCTGCACATCTTCTGGAGGCCCAGCTTCCCCTTCTTTTAAAAAGTAACAGGTCCGTGCAATGTCTGAAGCATACCCTTCACACCGTAAACTGAAATCAATTATCACGATGTCTCCGGGTTCAACTTTATGGTCACCAGGCTTCCGATGGGCCAGGCCACACCTTACGATACAGACAAGCGGTAAATCATAAGGATCTCCCAGCCCATTCGTAAGTCCTCTCTTCTTCATTCCATCTACAAAAAGCTGTCCGATCTCCTTTTCTGTCATCCCAGCTTCCATTTTTGAGAATGCTTCCTCAAAAATATCTGTTGTATGGTTGATCGCTTTCTTCACCACTTCAATTTCGGCGGTTGATTTTACACATCTCAACTGTTGTAAAATCGGTTCACTCGTCACTTCCATCTCACCTAATTTGTTTGATCCGATTAATCTCTCAAGCCATTGGTAAAGGCCTAAAGATAATCCATCATACAAATGGTCATAAAGTGAGATGTTCAAAGCCAACTTTTTTGGTGCAAGCATATGGAATACTTTCAGAAAAGCCTCTTCCATGTGGGTATCATATGGGATTACATCGGAGAAGACTTCTGTCAGTTTGAATGTTTCATAGTCCTCTTTTGAAACGATTGCTTGATGGAAACCGCTTTTATTGATGAAAATAGCGGTCGTATCGTGTGTTCTTATATCTGTTACGAAAGGTAAACTAGGATCATAGCTTTCCCTTGTTAAAATAAGCCACGTGTCTACGTTATGTATTCCAAGTAACTTGACAGCCGCCACCAATTTCTCATGTACAATTTGAGCCCTTGCAATTGTCATACCAATCCCCCCCTACCATACATTTAATTAGATAGGTATGGAGAATACTCCTGCATTGATTGTTAGAAATAATGTCTCGGAAAGGTTAAAGGGCGAACTGTTACGTCCACCCTAACTTGTTTGCAGTAATTCAATCACTTCTCCGCTTGGTCCCATAATGAAGGCTGATTGCCATCCATTTTCAAAAGCGTATGGCCCTTCATATAAAATGAATTCGTGATGTCGTTTCAGCATTTCATCAAGGTTTTCCACTTCAAAGGCGATATGTTTATTAGGGGTTAACTTTACGTTATCTTCTACCAAAACGAGCTCAAGTCGAAACCCATCCAGCGTCATGAAAATGATCTTTTCCCCTAATAACTCGATTTCAGATTCAAATCGGAAACCCAGTTTTTCATAGAATTGTACCGCTCTTTCCAATCGATTCGTTTCAATTGCGACATGATGAAAAGTCATATGATTTCCCCTGATATGATAAGGTTTATATCTCCAAATTCATGCCACAAGTACTTTTCCTTTATCGCATTATGATAGGCGTCCTTTAAAAGCATCGGAGGGACGAATGCAGACAACATATCGAGATGACTGGCTTCCGGTTCATGAAAACCGGTGATCAATGCATCGACAACCTTCAAGGAAAAATCTTCATGGATATGCAGATTGGTCCAGCCTTTTTTCGCTACAGGCATGCCTTGAGAATCCACCGCAGATTCGAGAGCACGGACAACTGTAGTCCCTACAGCGACCACTTTCCCACCAGCCTCTTTTGTTGACTTGATTTTACGAATCGCTTCGCTTGGTACCTCATATTCTTCCAGACTATCAGCTGGACCAATTTCCCACTGGTCATTCAAGAAATAGCTCAATCCTGTATGGAGGGTGATCCTTGCAATCTGCATCCCTTTTTTCTTTAACCGAAGCAGCATCTCCCAACTGAATGCTCTTCCAGCCGAGACCATTTCGACAGATCCAGGGACGGTTCCGTAAGCTGTTTGATAGTGTTCCAGACTCCATTCCTTGTTTATATACTCATAACGGATCGGCTCGCCCAATCTATATAACTGGTCATAGAGTTCATTCCCCCTTGCAGAAAAGCAGACTGTCACAAGTGGCTCATTACGATTTACCGCCCTTACAAAGCCTGTCAAGCTCGGTGAAAAGAGAAGGACATCGCTTTGTTGGACCTTTGCGTCTACGACCAGGACCCTCCAAACTGAATTGCTCTTCCTTTGTGCAAGACGGATTTCAACGTTCTCTTCAATGATCTTACAGCCTCTTCTTATTTTCACATTAAAAGAAGCGGGAAGTGTCCTACTGATATTCAAAACAAGAAGATCGCCTTTATTCAAGTACTTCTCCAGGTTTTTAAACTGGTCGTGTTTTGTTTTTCCATTGTCACGGTCCAAAACCAACATTCTGACATGATCACGCCTTTTTCCTCTTGCCTCCGGTGGGTTTGAAGCATTCAACCCTTCTGGCAAATAGAACTTCATCGGCTTTTTTGCTGCTAATCCCATCTTAATCACCTCCCCTCTACGACAAAGCTTTGTGCTTTTAATCGTTTCCCGTTTACATGCTTCGATTCATCTGAAGCAAGATAAAGGAATACTTCCGTCAAATCTTCAGGCTCTGCAAGCTCATAATCACAATCCGGAATAGCGAGCTCATGCATTTCGGTATTCATCTCACCAGGGTCTACCATGTTAATCCGGACGCCGGTATCTTCCATTTCATCCGCCCAAATCTCTGTCAATCCTTCCAATGCGAACTTGGAAACTCCGTATGCCCCCCAACCGGCATACCCGACATTCCCTGCTTCAGAAGTCACATTGATGATCGAACCAGACTCACGTTCCAACATGCCCGGTAATACTCGTTTGGTCAGCCTGAAAGGGCCATCCGCATTGACCCGTAACACATCAAGGAACTCTTCACTTGGGTAATCTGTAAGATAAGGCATCGGACTTGGTCCTAATCGGGATGCGTTGTTGATCAACACATCAATTTTTCCAAAATTTGATTCGGCCAAGGATATGAATCGTTCAATATCCCTCGGTTCTGATGCATCTGCCGGAACTGCTAAAACCTCTGCGCCGAGCGCCTCTAATTCTTTTGCAACTTCTTTCAAGTTCATCTCGCCACGTGCGCAAATGGCAAGATTCGCTCCATTCTTCGCAAATGCCCTTGCAACCGCTCTTCCTAATCCCTTTGAAGCTCCAGTAATCATGACCACTTGTTTTTCCTTCATTTATGACAACTCCTTAATTGTTGGATTTCTTAGTTCCAGTTTATTGAATAAGGAGTTCCTTTTCGTCAGAATGAAGATTGAATTTCCCATACCTAATTGGACCGATAAAAAATCTACATCCCATCTAAGACCATGGATGTAGATAATTTTAAAGAAAACTCGGGCTTTGCCAAGCCTTGGCGAAGGCTGAGCCTTAGCTGCAGGCTGTCGCCGCCAAAGGAGGACTGAATCCTTTCATCTTTTCAATTCAAATGCTTTTTTCCATCGCTCCTGAAACGTCATAGTCATGAAGATCCAGTTCAAGCGGGCGACCGAGCGCAAGTTTCGCAAGTTCCGATCCCAGATATGGTCCACTTGTAAGACCTGAAGCTCCGAGACCATTTGCAATCAGCAATCCCTTTACGCCTGGAACCGGGCCGATGATCGGGAGAAAACCAGGGGTAAACGGTCGAAAGCCGACTTTGATTTCTTGGATGGTACTAACGGACAGCCCGGGTGCAATTTGCAATGCCTTGTCTAAAATCTCGTGAACACCACCTGCTGTGACCCGGAAATCGAACCCTACATCGTCTTCATGTGTCGCCCCGACGACCACTCTTCCCCCTCCAAAACTAAGCAGGTAATGGTTATTCGGCGGCATTACGACAGGCCATTCACTCGTATCTGCATCTGGTATTTCAAGGTGTACAATTTGGGCTCTTTGAGAAGAGAGCTTGAATTCCCATCCCAAAGGTTGGAGAAGTTCTTTCGACCATGCACCTGTGGTAAGGATCACTTGATCTGCATCAATTGTATTCCCATCGAATTCAATACCGGTTACACAAGTTTCTCGCTGAATAAGCCTGGCATCACCTTCCAGAAAATTCACCCCATTCTTTTTGGCAGCATTGATCAGAGCCTTCCGTAATGCACTTCCATTGACACGTGCAGCCCCGCTGATATGTACGGATGCATAATCCCCAGCCAATGGTGGAAAAAGTGCTTTTGTTTCATCAGCAGACAAGCGTGTTACTTCTCCAATTTCAGGAGCATCCTCCCGCCGTTTCAGGGCACGCTCGACCATCTTTTCCAGCTTCTTCTCATCCGTATGCAGACTGATCGCTCCAACACGCCTATACCCCGTATCTATCTCTCCAGCAGCTTCCAGTTCTTTAATCAAGACTGGGTAATATCTCGCCCCGCCTTTAACCAGACGGTACCAAGCTTTATTCCGGCGCTGAGAAAGCCAGGGACAGATGATTCCAGCCGCAGCCTCAGTCGCTTGTCCATTGTCTTTCCGGTCCACCACAGTCACCTCTGCCCCAGCTTCAGACAAATGATAAGCTGTCGAAACACCGAGAATCCCACCGCCTACAACAATGAATTTTTCCATCTATAACACCTATTTTCAGTCGTTTTAAAGCTATTTTACATGACTGGTTTTTCCGATACAATTTGTAGTTGTTTCAGTTCCTTTGGAAATCCTGTTAGAATGGTTCATATGTAAAAATAAAAAGTAGGTGTGAAAATGAAAGGAATCGAAGTAGAATTATTAAAATTAATTGAGAATAACGCTAATTTGGAAGTAGAAAAAATCGCGAAGTTACTGGGTAAAAGTATAGATGAAATCCAGGAGCTGATTGATAGACTTGAGAAGAAGAAAGTCATTCTCGGCTATTCGACGCTTATTGATTGGGCAAAGGTTCTGGATGTGGAAGAGGTTACGGCCATGGTAGATGTAAAAGTGACTCCCGCTCGTGGTGTCGGTTTTGATAAAGTGGCTGAGCGCATTTATCGTTTTCCAGAAGTCAAAGCTGTATATTTAATGTCCGGTGCTTATGATCTGTCCGTTTCGGTGAAAGGAAACACGATGACAGAAATCGGCCACTTTATTTCTGAAAAATTGTCTACGCTCGATTCTGTACTATCAACCACAACCCATTTTGTGTTGAAAAGATATAAGCATGACGGCATCATCTTACAGGATTCAGACGAAGATGATAAAAGAATTGTGGTATCACCATGAGCCAATTGTCCTACGTATCGAAGCAAGTAAAGGATTTAAAGCCATCTGGTATCCGGCGCTTTTTTGATTTGGCTGCTCAGATGGAGGATGTCATTTCTCTCGGAGTAGGTGAGCCTGATTTCGTAACGCCGTGGAACTTTATCGAACAAAGCTTCCATGCTCTTGAACAAGGCTACACCTCCTATACTGAAAATGCGGGTATGATAGAGCTGCGTAGGGAAATCAGCGCATACCTGAACAGAAACTATTATTTGATGTATGATCCAAGTGAGCAGGTGATTGTTTCTGTTGGAGCAAGTCAGGCGATTGATCTTGCACTCCGGGCGGTGATCGATCCTGGGGATGAAGTCATCGTAGTAGAACCGAGCTTTGTTGCTTATGTGCCGACAGTAAAACTCGCTGGAGGAATACCCGTCACGATCCAAACGAAAGCGGAAAATGCGTTTAAACTCAAACCTGAAGAGATTGAAGAAGCCATAACACCGAAAACAAAAGCGATCTTGCTATGTAATCCGAATAATCCGACTGGAACCTTTTTATTGCAAGAAGAATTGGAACCACTGGCATCAGTGATCAAAAAACATGACCTGCTCGTTCTATCCGATGAAATATACGCCGAGCTCACGTATGACGATGATTACACAAGTTTCCCCTCCATCACTGGAATGAAGGAGCGGACGATCCTCATCAGCGGGTTCTCGAAGGCATTTGCGATGACAGGCTGGCGACTCGGCTATGCGGCAGGACCGGCTGAGTTAATTGCCGCTATGGTTAAAATTCATCAGTATACGATGATGTGTGCCCCTACGATGGCACAGCATGCTGCCTTAGAGGCCCTGAAAAATGGAAGACAAAGTGTCAAGGATATGTTTGAAAGCTATAAACAAAGAAGGAATTTTATCGTCAGCAGCTTGAATGAAATCGGATTGACATGTCCACATCCAGGCGGGGCGTTTTATGCATTCCCATCCATTGAAGCAACCGGGTTAACTTCAAATGAGTTTGCAGAACATCTGTTGCAAGAAGAACAAGTTGCTGTCGTACCTGGGAATGTATTCGGAGCCAATGGGGAAGGGTATATCCGCTGCTCCTATGCGACATCCATCAAGCAGCTTGATGAAGCCATGAAACGTATGAAACGATTTGTGGAAAAACGAATGTAAGAAGTAACCGAAAAGATTTTAACAGATTATATCTATGTAAATATCATTTATAACGTAAAAGATGGGGCTGTCACATAAGTGTCTGCTCTCAGCACTCCTAACAACATGATACAGATTGTTGTGGTTACGTCTGACACGATTGTTTCAGAACAGCCCTATCTTTATTTCCTTAAAACTCCTTTTATATTAATCCCGTCACCCCCTACCCCGCCACTCTCCCCTTAAAGACCACCATAGGTATTCTAATTGTAAGATTTCTCCTATGAATTTTCGATCATGAATAAAACTATGTCAGAAAATCTAACATTACTTTTGGTATCTTCTAAAAATAAGTGTATAATTACGTAATAAGCAAACCCTCAGTGTAAAGAAATTTAACATTTGCTTTTGACTAGTTAAAGGATAAGGTTTTTCTATTCAAAAGAGGTGAAACAGATGTCAACTGACAAAAAATCTTACAAGGATAAAAAAGTAATGTCCATTGGAATCATCAGTAAAATAACAGGATTATCCGAGCGTAAAATTCGATATTACGAAGAAAGAAAATTAATATTCCCAGAGAGGACAGAACGAGGTACGCGAAAATACTCCTTTTCTGATGTTGAAATCCTGATGGAAATTGCAAATCAAATTGAAGATGGGGTCCAGACCTATGAAATAAAAAAAGAAATGTCTAAAAAACAAAAGACCCAAACAAAGGATGACATTAACAAAATGATTCGCGGCCAATTAAACGCACATTTCCATTTGAGAAAATAGAATAACGGGGCTGCCCTATAATTGTTTGACAGCCCCGTTTTTCTTATTGTGCAGATAAAATCTACATGCATTAAAACTTATTCGAAAGCCCCACATACAAATCGTTCAGGGTATTGTATCCTAGATTTCGAATTTTGTTCAGATATAAACTCCATAATTGTGCAGTCAATTTTGCATCCCCTAATGCGTGATGGCGTTCGACTACAGGGATTCCACAATGTTCACAACATTCTTCTAATCGGACCAGATTGATATTCGGTTCTGCAACTTTAAATAAAAATGACGTATCGACAATCCGGTGATTGAATTGCGATCGGAACAGCTTCCGGTTTGTGTGCTGGAGAAAATTTTTCTCATGATTAGAATGATGGGCCACAAGTACATCCCCTCTTACAAAATCATAAAATTCGATAAGTGCTTGTTGAAGTTCGGGAGCCTTTTTCAAATCATCGTCAGTTATTCCTGTCAGCTCTATTATTTCAGTTGAAAGTTTACGATCGGATCGTACAAGGGAATAATAGGTTTCATTGTGTTGAATGATATCACCCTTCACTTTTATCGCACCTATCGAAATAATTTCATCACCTTGATCAGGATAGAAACCTGTAGTTTCTAAATCGAATACAACGACATTCAAGTCTTTCAAAGGAACGGATAAACTTTCCCCAGCTTTCCTTTCTTTTTCCAATTGTCTTAAAAAGGCAAGATGCTGCGGATTGGTTTGCCCTTGCAGCGGCGCATAAATACTTGAACTCACCTTACCCTGTACCTGTTTCATAAACTGAATGATCGGATCAATTTTCATTTTCCAACATCCTTTTGATGACGGTGCCAGTATAATCCTGCAGTTTTTTACCATTCAATAAGATTTGTTTGATCTCATTTCTATCCTTCTTGTCGAGCTTTTTTACATCAAGATAGTGAACATCATCATACAATTCTGAAACTTGGTGTTGTTGCAGCCGGAAATTCAATAACTTTTCAAAGTCAACTTTGCAGCCCTCCAACTCCTTGTATTCAGGAAATCCACAAAGCTTCTCAAGTCTAGACAATGTTGAAGTGTCACTGATGTTTTCTTTGATCGCCAATAAACGGATCGCATTGATATAAGGGAAGAATCCTGAATGTTTCAAATCAACATACCCAGCGTGCGAACCATGTGATTCGGTCAGTATTTGACGGAATACTCCAACCGCTTTCTTAACATGCCTGGTATTTTCGAATAACCGGTATAAAAAATAAGGCCTTTTCTCAATATGATGATGCAATTGCTGTTTTAAGCGGGTAATGCCATGCTCTTCACCAGCTAAAACCCTAGCATCATAAAAAATCAATAAAAAACGGATGGACTCAAAACTTTCTTCTTCCAACCACTTATCAATTTGCATCTCCCACTCTTCATTCGATTTACACCATAACGGATTAGAACTCATCACACCTCCATCACAATAAGGGTATCCAATCTCATATAAACCAAAAGAGATTTCTTTCCCCAATTCACGGAAATACTCCCTCGATTTCTCGTTTGATACATGATAAACCAGGCCATGATCTTGGTCGCTGATGATCGCTTGTTCAAACCTACCCGCACTCCCCATGACAAACCAGGAAAACCGGCAAGGTGGAGGCCCTAATTTCTCCTTGACTTCACTTAACGAAATATCAAATAGATTCTGCATGACTGTGTCATGAAAATGATTCAACTCACTAATGCTCGTTTGATGATTTCCTATATGGCTCTCACGCCAACTTTTCAGTGTGTCATAAGGTCCCATAGGTTCAGGTTCATTCATTTAAACATCTCCTTCAACCTTTAAAAGGAGGTGACCTTTTAAGTCAACCTCCTTGTTCCACCAAAGATCAGCTGCTGATCTTCTTCTCCTTTGTCAAAAAGGCTTCTGGATATCCATAGGAACCATGTTCACTTATGTCTAAGCCCATAATCTCTTCCTCTTCAGTGACACGTAATCCATTCATGGTTTTCTTCATGATATATAAGAGTACAAATGATATCACAAAAGCGTAAGCACCTGACACTCCGACACCCATGGCTTGCACGCCAAGCTGCGTGAATCCGCCACCGTAAAATAGTCCAGGCTGTCCAACAGTCGCCAATTCTGGTGTAGCAAACAATCCAGTAGACAATGTCCCCCATACCCCGGCAGCACCATGAACGGACAGTGCAAAAATCGGGTCATCTACTTTAAGTCTTTCGAAAAGCTTCATACTGTAAAAAACAAGTACTCCTGCAACTATACCGATCACAACCGCAGCCCACGTTTCAACAAACGCACAGGATGCAGTTATGGCTACGAGCCCTGCCAATCCACCATTCAACATGGTCGGTATGTCTGATTTCCCAAGAACCATCCAGGAAATGATCAAAGCGGAAATCGCTCCAGCACCAGCTGCTAAATTGGTATTCAAAGCAACAAATCCGAAAAATCCATCATCGACGACAAATGTACTTCCGGCATTAAAGCCGAACCAGCCAATCCATAAAACGAGGACACCTAAGGCGGTGAAAACTTGATTGTGGCCATATAAATTGTTCGCCGTTCCATTTTTGTTGAATTTCCCCATCCTCGGTTTCAAAAGAATCGTTGCAGCGAAAGCAGCCATCGCCCCAGTTAAATGGACAACAGTAGAACCTGCAAAGTCTTGCTTTCCATGTTCTCCTAACCAGCCGCCTCCCCAAATCCAGTGTGCGACTACAGGATAAACGAGAGCAGAAAACAGGATGGCGAAAACAACATAGACAGAAAGTTTAGCCCGCTCCGCAAATCCTCCAAACGCAATCGTCAGTGAGATGCCAGCAAAAGCAAGCTGGAACATAAAGTAAGCTGCGGTCGAATAATCCATTCCCTCTATTTCATAACCAGAATAGAAAAAATCAGACAACCCGACTAGAAAGTTTCCATTTTCCCCAAAAATGAATCCATACCCTAATGCCCAAAACACGATAGAAGATATTCCGAACGTAAAGATGGTTTTCCCTGCAATATGTCCTGCATTTTTCATGCGGGTGGATCCTGCTTCAAGTAAAATAAACCCGCCTTGCATAAAGATGACTAAAATAGCACCTAGGATCAACCAAACACTATTTAACGAAAACATGATGTCTTCCATGAATAATCCCCCTATGTCAGATTTATTATCAGTTGATGTTATATAATCTAACATCAACCTTGTTGTGTTTATTTTATACACTAGAGCGCTACATGCAACTTCTATGTAAGAAAATCTGACATACTTTTCTCGTTTTTATAAATTTTCTTTATGATAAGAAAAGCGCAAACGCCCTGATCAACCACGCAGGTCACTGGAAGTCCGACGAGGAGGCTGTCGCCGCCGCAGGAGGACGAAGTGAACCAAGTGGTTGGGCGTTGAAGCTAGACATCATGAAAAGCGCAAACGCCCCTTGATCAGCCACGTAGGTCACGAGGAGGCTCGAACCAAACAAAGTTCGATTCTGCGTGGGTAAACCTTCGACCTAAATCAATGTGTCGCCGCCGCAGGAGGAAAGCAAGTATATTTCCAAATTGTAAAACAATAATCTATACGGAAACAGCTTTAAGAAAAACGCAGGGAAATCATTAGAATCCCCTGCGTCTTAGTGTGTGAATCAAATCGTTTATAAATTGATAAAGAATATTTTACCCAATATTCCGATATTCTGCAGCGATCTTCACGTCTTTCACTTGCGTTAGTGCACTGACGACGATAACGATGACGACGTTACAGATCAGTCCGAGGATCCCCGCATGGATATCAAAAGGTGTCACCGGGGCGACTAGCTGATAGTAGTAGTTGACGACAGTACCGACAATCAATCCGGTTATGATTGCAGGGGCAGTAGCACGTTTCGAATATAATGCGCCATAGACACCAGGGGCGAACTGTACAATTGAACCATAAGCTCCTAAAAGCAAAGCAATCAGCCCTTGACCTCCAAACACGGTTATGAAATAGGCGAGTGCACCGATAACAAATACGCCGATCCGCATGATCAAAAGCGTACTTTTATCAGAAATGTCAGCCTTTATGTTTTTGATGACACCGTCTGTAAACTCTAGAGAAGCGCTATGGGTGATAGCATCAGCCGTTGACATGGCAGCAGCTAGAGCACCTGCCCCGACAAGGCCATAAACCCAACCTGGTAGACTGAGTGCCGTCGTAATCAAATAGGGAAGAATTTCATCCGGTGATCCAAGTTCAGAAGAATTGACTACATTAACGGCAGCAAACCCTACAAGCAAAAGCGGAATCAAAAATAGGGCGAATACCGGGTAAATCAAAACCGTTTTTTTGATGGTACGGGCATTTGACGCATACGATTTCGAAAACAAATGCGGCCACATCAAGAAACCGATCAATGAAACGAGGATGGTGGTCGTATAAGCCATTGGGGACATCGTCGAACCTACATTTCCGATTTCAAGAAAGCCTGGATTCGATTCAATGAGTTCAGTGAACATACCTGAAACACTATTATGAAGCTGTTTAACGATAGCTAGTCCAACTACCCATGAGATGATGATCATCAAAAGTCCTTGAAAGACATCAGACCAGGCAGCAGCTCGCAGCCCTCCCGTGGCCACATATACGACAACGATTCCATATGATAATAAAGCACCAAGCCAAAATGGAATCCTGCCTTCTGTCATGATGTTGAAGATATAAGCCATCCCTTTCATCTGTGTAGCAAGGTATTGGATAGAGGCGAGCAGGGCAATCAACCCGATTAAAATCGGAAGCAATCTCCCCCCGAACCTTTTCTTCAAAAACCCTGAGACGGTATAAATGTTATACTTTCTTCCTATTTTCCCGATTTTCGGACCTATGATATACCATGGTAGGATCGCAAATGCGGTATAAGTCAAAATATAAAGGGCTGGAGCACCTTGTGAATATGCCCAACCCGGAGCCCCAAGAAATGAAAAGGCACTGAATACTGCTCCACCCATCAGGAACCACATGACGATGAGCCCGAGCTTTCCGCCTGCCACTGCAAACTCATTCAATGAGCCTTTATCCTGGCCCTTTCCAGCCATCACACCGATCACTAGGGCCACGATTAAATACCCGATCATCAACACCATCGCAATTTGCCAATCAGCCATTAGTTCCCCTCCGTTTCATCTTTATCTGGGTCGATTCGATATAATGCTAATACAATCAGGAAAGCGATGATGATCCATAGAATCACCCAAAAAACGGAAAATGGAAGCCCGATGACAATCGGAGTAGCACGATTCCCTAGTGAAAACAACGGAAACAGCAATAACAATAATGGAATAAGAAGGGACAGACAGTATATCGTAGTGAATTTCTTTTTACTCATCGAACAGCCTCCCTGGAAGAATTGGACACGACGATTTCACCATCAAGTACAGTCATTTCAACTTGTAAATCTTTTAATCGATCGGATTCACTTTCAAGGATCGAATCACTCAAAACAACAAAGTCAGCAAGCTTCCCCACTTCAATGCTGCCTTTGAGGTGATCTTCATAGCTGGCATAAGCTCCATACCAGGTATAGGCTTTGATCGCTTCCTGAACAGTGATTTTCTGTGTTTCACCGATCAGGCTGCCGGATTTGCTGCGGCGATTGACTGCTGCATGGATACCATAAAGGGGATTGACTGTCGTAATGGGACTATCAGAACCTATCGCAAACGGAATCTCTCGTTCAGCAAAACTTTTTAGGGGAAATATCGTATGGATTCGTTCTCCATAATCTTTGATATAGCCATCGCCGAATTCATAGACGAATGCAGGATTCGGAATGGGGACGATTTCCAAAGCATTTATTTTCTCAACTAGATCCGGAGGAGCCATTCCGGTATGCTCGATTCGGTGCCGGTGATCTGTTCTTGGATGCTTTTCAAGCGCTCTATGGATCGACTCGATCATCATCTCCACTGCTTGGTCGCCAATCGCGTGTGCGGTAACCTGCCAGCCCTTTTCGTGTGCTTTTCCGAGAATGGAATCAAGTTCTACCTGGTTAAGATATAAAATACCAGAATCCTTTGGATTGCTTGTATAGGGGGCCCTTGTTCTGGCAGTTGGCCCGCTGCTGCTTCCATCAATGAAAACTTTCGCGGGGCCGATCTTGAACCACTCGTCACCGAGACCAGTCATCATCCCGCTTTCAAGACCTTTTTGCACCATATCAGGTGAATCTTTGAGAGAACCGTAAAGAGCATAGACACGTTGCTTTACCTTTTTATCCTGTACAGCCTTTTGAAGGTAGCGAATATGATCCGGTCCGTATCCACCCGCATCATGTACACTTGTGATTCCCATTGCAAGATAGTCTTGTGAAGCAAGTTCCAATCCCTTCAAGATTTCCGCTTCTGAGTAATTTGCCAAAAGGAACATATTCATGTGGGCTGCTTCCAGAAGCAGTCCTGTTAATTCTCCGTTTTCCTTGACATATTTTCCCCCTGGAGGATCTGCCGTACTGTTATTGATTCCAGCTAGATCAAGGGCTTTTGAATTTACACAGGAAATATGACCACAAGTCCGTACCATGATGATCGGATGTTCGGTAGAAACTTCATCAAGGTCCCATCGTGTCAGATGTCTTCCGTCAGCTAAATTGTTCTGGTTATATCCCCAGCCGCGTATCCATTCTCCTCGAGGAGTCGTTTGAGCAGCATCCTTCAGTTTCTCTTGTAGTTCACGAATGTCTTCAACCTCTTTCCCGTTCACCCCTAGTAGATTCGTCCCGTAGAGCTCAAGATGAGCATGAGCATCGATGAAACCGGGCAATAGGCTTTTCCCCTCCAAGTCGATGATCTCCGTATCCTTATCGGCAGTAGCCAGGATCTTTTCATTTGTCCCCACAGAAAGGATATGGTTTTCATATACGGATACAGCTTCATGTACCGAGAATTGGGGATCGACGGTTATGACTTCTCCGTTAAAAAATGCCTTTGTTGCTTTCAAAAAAATCACCCCTATCATTAGGACTGTGAAATACGTAACGCTGTCTGATAAAGTAATTGGACTCCTTTTTCAATGTCATCCATTTCAGCAAATTCCAATGGATTGTGGCTGATTCCTTTTTCACAACGTACAAAGATCATTCCATAATCACTGATATAAGACATGAAAAGTGCATCATGGAACGGGCCGCTCATCAATACAGGTGAATCAAACCCCAGCTTGGCATCTTCCTCTTTCATGATATCCTTGATCCAATCTGCACAATATCTTGGATCACTTCGTGTATCTTCGCTTATATTGACTTTAAGGTTTTTTTCAGCGACTGTTTTTTCAATGATTTGATACAGTTGTTTTTCGATTGCCGATCGCCTTTCAAGCTCAATATCCCGAAGATCGATTGTAAACGTGACTTTTTCAGGTATGATGTTTCGGGAATTCGGGAAAACGGTTAAATTCCCTACTGTACCAACAGTTGTCTCTGCTCCTTCTTTTTTCACCAGATCATTGAATTGACGAATAATCTCCGAAGCCCCGACCAAAGCATCCTGCCGTAAGTTCATCGGAACGGATCCAGCATGACCTGCAAAGCCCTGAAGAGTTACCGTCAGCCAGATTGGGCCGGAGATACCTGATACGATCCCTACAGGTTTTCCTTGAGCTTCGAGGACTGGTCCTTGCTCGATATGCAGTTCAAGAAACGCTGCGATATCCCCCATTCGATAGATAGGGCTCGCTGAAAGGTCAGGTTCGACACCGAATTCTTTCAAAGCTTCACGCCTTGTCATCCCGTTCTGATCTTTCCGGTCGAGCTCTCCTTCTTCCAATAACCCGGTCAATGCCCGGACCCCGAACACACCCTTGTTGAACCGGCAGCCCTCTTCATCTGAGAAACAAATGACTTCAATCGTCCTTTCAGGAACGATTCCTTTCTCTTTCATCGTATGTACAACTTCAATCACCCCGAGCGATCCAGCAGTACCATCAAACCGGCCACCATAAGGCTGTGAATCGATGTGGGAACCTAGAATAAGGATCGGCTTCTCCTTATCTCGTCCCTCAATACGGCCGATCAGGTTGCCAAATCCATCAATCCTGGTCGACAATCCTGCTTCTTCCATCCATTTTTTCACAACCTCTACTGCTTGCCGGTCTTCTTTGGAATGTGCCAACCGGCATACACCCGTTTCACCGATTTTTCCTATTTCAGCTAGTTTGTTGAGATGGCTGCTTAAACGTTCACGATTAATCGACATACCTTCACCCCTTCAATCAATTGAAAAATCGATAAAATATACTGAATTTTCATTATTTTCATCAATCATACCTGACCTCTCTTAGAAGTTCCATATTACTTTTGTTTTTAAACAAAAAATAAGAGTTTCTTAGCATGAAGAAACGCTCACACAAGCAAACTTTTATAGTAAAAAAGATTGGGTTAACCAACTTACTCACTAATCCTAGAAATTTTCAGTTTAATCCTAGAAAATACATGATTAATCCTAGAAAATTACGATGTTATCTTAGAAATTTTTCAGTTATTCTAGAAATGCGGAAGCGCCTTGGACAACCACGAAGGTCACTGGAAGTCCTCCTGTGGAGGCTGTCGCCGCCACAGGAGGACTGAAGTGATCCAAGTGGTTGGGCGATGGAGCTAGCATCGAAACAAAATTTTTATACCTTCTTATCCCATTAAAAAAAGAGGTCCTGAACAGAAGTCAGAAACCTCTTAAAAACAAAGGATTAGTTGCCTGTATTTTGCACCGGTATGTCCGATGCCACGTTTGCCGTTGAGTCTTTATCCGTGACCGGTTTCTTTGACCAAAAGGTAGCAAGAATCGGTCCGGAAATATTGTGCCAGACTGCTGCGATGACGTTCGGAAGCGCTGCCAAAGGACCGAAGTGAGCAGTAGCTAAAGCGACACCAAGCCCGGAATTCTGCATGCCGACCTCAATTGAAATTGCGCGCCTCTTACTTTCATCCAGCCTCATTGCCCATGCTGTCGTATATCCGAGCGTCAAACCTATCAAATTATGAAGCATGACCGCAGAGAAGATAACAAGACCAGAAGTTGCTATACTTTCAACATTGGCAGAAACAACCGCAGACACAATGACGATGATCGCTATAACTGAAATCAACGGGATAACCGTTGCACTCTTATGGACAGCTGCAGGAAAGACCTTTCGTATAATGATCCCCAGTGTGATCGGTACGATGATCACTTGAACGATTGAAATGAACATAGCCACCGGGTCGACCGGTAACCATTGTCCTGCAAGTCCCAGAAGGATGAGCGGCGTTAAAATCGGGGCAAGCATCGTAGACAAGGAGGTCATCGCTACAGAGAGCGCAAGATTCCCTTTTGCCAAGTAAACCATCACATTCGATGCTGTCCCGCCTGGAACAGAGCCAAGCAATACCAGCCCTGCTGCCAATTCTGCAGGAAGATTCATTGCATAAGCAAGCGCCAAGGCAATCAGCGGCATGATGATGAATTGAGCTGCTACCCCCAGGATGACTGGGAGAGGTTTCTTAAGTACCAATTTGAAATCGACCGGTTTCAAGGTTAGTCCCATACCGAACATGACAACGCCTAATAGGATTGTGATATAACTTCCTAATCCTAGAAATGGAGTTGGAATGAAATATGCAAGCATGGCAATGGCAATCACCCAGACGGCAAAATATTTTCCTGCTAAACTACTGATCAATTCTAGTAACTTCATCGGTCTCTCCTCCTTGTATGCACAAGTTTATTCGGATTCATAAGTTCATGCGGATCAAGCGCTAATTTGATCTTTTCCATGACATGAAACGCTTTACCGTGTTCACGCTGCTGGTATCTCATCTTACCTATTCCGACACCATGCTCCCCTGTACAAGTGCCCCCGCGCTGAAGGGCATATTCTACGATTTCCTCATTGAACTGTTCTGCCCTTTTCACTTCTTCGGGGTCATCCATATCAATCATCAATGAAGTATGATAATTCCCATCTCCGACATGGCCAAGAATCCCCCCTTGAAGGCCTAGCTCTTCAATCCGTTTTCTCGCAAGTTTGATTGCGCTAGCCAGCTCAGTAATCGGCACACACACATCTGTAACCATGTGTTTTTTGCTAGGGTTCAAGTGCATATAAGCGTAAGCAAGGTTGTGACGTGCTTCCCACAGTTTATTGCGGGCAGCGTTGTCCTTTTCAAAATGGACCTCCTCACATCCATGGTCATCCACAATTTCTTTTGTAAATTCAACATCATGATTAAGTCCTGGTTCATTACCGTGAAATTCTAAAAATAAAGTCGGTTTTTCCAAATAATCCGTATCACTGTATCGGTTGACTTGTCTGATCGAAGGTTCATCAACAAGTTCAACACGCGCGATCGGGATACCAGCCTGTAGGATCGATACGACTGCTTCAACCGCATCATCGACCGTTGGAAATGCAGCCCTTGCAGACACAATATGTTCTGGAATACCGTACACCCGGAGCGTCAACTCGGTAATACACCCAAGCGTACCTTCCGAACCGACAAAAAGGCTGTTCAAGTTATAACCTGACGAGGATTTTTGCGCTAAATTGCCCGTACGAATGATTTCCCCATCAGGAAGAACCACTTCCAGATCACGGACTTGGTCACGCATGACCCCATACTTCACCGAAGTCGTACCACTTGCATTAGTTGCTGCCATACCACCGAGTGTTGCATCTGCGCCTGGATCTACTGTAAAAAATAAACCGTATTTTTTCAGTTCTCTATTCAATTGATTACGCGTTACGCCGGGCTGGACTTTTACGAGAAAGTCCTTCTCCCTCACTTCAAGTACCTTATTCATGAGGGTAAAATCAATCGTAATCC
Source organism: Alkalihalobacillus sp. YIM B00296 (assembly GCF_020179385.1). Lineage (GTDB taxonomy): Bacteria > Bacillota > Bacilli > Bacillales > Fictibacillaceae > Pseudalkalibacillus. Next base: position 397,022 of record NZ_JAIBLJ010000002.1, read on the forward strand.
CTTTGTCATAAGGGATTACATGTCCTTCCAAGCTGGAACCTATTCCGAACGGAACAATGGGTGTCCCATGCTTGTCCGCCACTTTGATAATCGCACTCACCTGATCGGATGTTTCAGGGAATACGACGATATCCGGAGAGCTTGGTGTATGGTAGGATTCATCCTTGCTGTGCTGCTCTAGTATCGTTTCATTCATCGAAACCTGGTGATCATCCAGGAAAACGTTAAGTTCATCATATACTGTATCAATTGTCGTCTTCATGTGTATCTCTCCCCGTCCACTTTTAATTATAAGAATAGACTATTGCATCGAATTATACATACTACTCAGAATTTTTCAACCACAATATTTCCCATTTAGAAAAGCGTAATCGCCCTGATCAACCACGAAGGTCACTGGAAGTCCGACGAGGAGGCTCGAACCAAACAAAGTTCGGTTCTGCGCGGGTAAACTCTTCGACCTAATCAATGTGTCGCCGCCGCAGGAGGGCTGAAGTGATCCAAGTGGTTGGGCGTTGGAGTGGACATTCCTTCACTACGCAAAGAATCACGCCCCCGAACATCTCATTCGATTTTCACTTTGATTTTTTCTATCGCATTATATCCGTATCCTTTCCGGTTCCAAAAAGGAGTGTCCGGCTGGACTCTTCTAGTAGAATCGATTGCTTTCGCTAAGATCGTATACTCTCCTTTTTTCGGTGCCGGCCATTGATAAACCCATTTGACCCATCCATAACCATTTTCAGCATCACTTGAAAATTTCGCTTCCGACCAGGTTTCTCCATTATCCGTACTGATTTCTACTTTCGTGATATACCCTTCCCCTGTCCAGGCAATTCCTTCAATCTTATGTTTTCCTGTATTCAGGACGACCATATCTAAAGGTTTTTGAATCGTCGAATTCACATTCATGGTCGTAACTGGAAAGGCTCCTTTATCATTCTCTTTATTTGGATAATAAACATAATCTACGGTCTGGAACGGACCTTCAAAACTCGATTCAATCACCTGGATTTGCCTGATCCATTTTACAGATGCCATTGCATACCATTGCGGAACGATCAACCTTAATGGAAAACCGTGTTTAAAAGTGAGCGGCCGGCCGTTATATTCATAGGCGACAATTGTATCCTGATGGAGGGCCTTATCTACCGGTATGCTTCTTGTAAAAGAATGAATCGAATCGGTGTCTGTCCTCTTTCCAAAATCATGACCCTCTACAACAACCTCTTTAGCTCCTTCTTGGATACCTGCCTGTTCTAGAAGTACCCTTAAAGGAACACCCTTCCAATAACCTTGGCTGATCGCCCCTTTATCCCATTGTTCTCCAAAGGTTTTCGGTTCGAAATAACTACGTTTGTCTCCTGCACATTCAAGAACTGCCTTGACCGTCTTTGACGGCATCTTCATCATGTCCTGGAGATAAACCCATTTTGGCGACAAAACGAAGCCTTTTATAGGAAACCAATAGTTCAAATTACTGATTGGAGGGTATGAAAAATGATTTCTTCTAAAAAATAACTGGTCATCCACTATTCCATTTATAAAATGGATCGGTGTCTCCTGATTTTCAGGTGTCAAACTACGCGTCGTCAAGTATGGTCTTTTCACCGGAGAACTCATCATTTCCTCCTTATGAATACAGCATTTATAGAAACTATGCTCATTTTTTGTTTTTTATCCGCTCGGCTCTTATTCTAACAATAAACTCAGGAATAATTTACCGGTTTCATTGATTCCTAGAATTTGTAATACTTTTGGTATGAAAACGTTCACAAAGATTGGTCTCACCCTTTTGTTGTCAGTCACTCTAGTCGCCGGATTTAATTCAGAAGCATCTGCTTCTACTTCACACACTGTTCAATACGGAGATACGATGTGGAAGATCGCTATGCGTTATAAGATTGGTACCTCTGAAATCATCAACGCAAATCCACAAGTGGGCAATCCTAATTGGATCTATCCTGGACAACGGTTGAACATCCCAACGATCAACACGGTAAAATCAGTCGAAGCTCAAGTTATCGATCTCGTCAACCAGGAACGGGCAAAGCATGGTTTACATCCGTTAAAAGCAAATTGGGAATTGGCACGTGTGGCAAGATATAAATCGAAGGATATGCTCCAAAACAATTATTTCAGCCACACATCTCCAACATACGGAAGTCCTTTTACAATGATGAGGAACTTCGGTATCTCCTATCGAACAGCAGGTGAAAATATCGCAGCAGGACAGACGACTGCACAAGCAGTCATGAAAGCGTGGATGAACAGTGACGGGCACCGTAAAAATATTCTTTCAAGAAACTTTAAAGAAATCGGGGTCGGATATGCTAAAGGAGGGAGCTATGGTCATTACTGGACTCAAATGTTCATCACCCGCTAAATCAAAAAGGGTCACCCAACAAGGATTGGGGAGCCCTTTATCTATTGTGGAGGTTATTTTGATGTTTTTATCGGACAAATGTTCCGCTATGTGTGATAAAAACGGACGTTTTTAAAAATTAGTGGACATCTGTTCCGTTAACTCAGTCTTGAAAAGTGCTTTATATTGTATTATTTCGAATTAAGCGCTCTGGTGTCCTCTATTTTTATGACACTGGTGTTTTTACAGCAGATAAGGCCTCCTGTGTCCGCTAATGGTAGCCATTATGATGCACAGGAGTCTTTTTTCAAAGTTTTCCGTTATACTTCCTTCGCTCAATTTTCCAGTGTCCCATCCTTTGGTAGAAGCATCGTAAACAATCCAAGCAACGGTAAAAAGCTCACTGCCAACATCGTGAATGAGATGCTCGTGACGTCTGCCATTTTACCAAGCAAGACGGATCCTAAAGCGCCCATCCCAAAAGCTAAACCGACAATAAGTCCTGACACCATACCGATCCGCCCTGGCACCAATTCTTGAGCATAGACGACAGTGACAGAAAAGCTCGTATTAAGGATGAAGCCGATCAAGAAGAAAAGTGGGATGACAAACAATAAACTGACATGCGGCAGAACCAATGCAAGGGGCGCAGTTCCTGCCAATGACCAAAAAATCATATTCCGTTTCCCAAGTTTGTCAGCTAATGGTCCGCCGAAAAATGTCCCTAAGACACCGGCCACCAAGAAAATGAAAAGGTAGATTTGAGCTTGCCTGATCGATAAACCGTAATCATCCATCAAGTAGAATTGATAGTAATTCCCAATTCCTGAAAAATACCAGGAACGTGCAAAAACTAAGAATACCAAAACGATCATCGCAAAAATGACCTTCTTTTTCCGTGTCACCGTCACGTTTTTCTTTTGTATAACCTTTGGTACACGAGGAAAATTCACCAATTGTCTGCTGTACCATCCCGATACATACAACAAAACAAAGATGGCTATCGCAGCAAATGAGGTGAACCAGACCGCACCGAATTGTCCAAGCGGAACAAAGACAAGTGCTGTCATGATTGGTGCGAGAGACGTTCCGGTATTTCCTCCGACTTGATAGATGGACTGTGCTAGACCTCTTCTATTTCCTGCCGCCATATAAGCGACCCGTGAACCTTCTGGATGGAAAACGGCTGAACCAAGACCGATACCGATCACCGATAAAATAATAGAGGGAAACGAATCGGCAAATGCGATCCCAAGCATGCCGACTAAACTCGCACACATCCCCAGTGGCAATAGATACGGTGAAGTCGAGCGATCAGTATACCATCCGACGACAGGTTGCATAATTGATGAAGTGATGTTAAGTGTGAAGGCGATCCATCCCAATTGTGTAAACGAGAGGCCCATCGACTGCTCCAGAATGGGAAAGATCGCTGGGATGACCGCTTGCATCGAATCATTCAACAAGTGGACGAACCCAATCATGAAAAGTATTGAATACATGGTCGCTGCAGGCTTTTGTGCAGAAACCTTTGCTGTTCCAACCGCCATATGCTTTCCTTCTTTCCTCCATTATCCATACGGAAATTAGCATACCACTTTTTTGCGGCGATTGGTAAAAAAACGTAGCAAAGGCTAAACCATTGTGAAGGATGTATCTATTGCAAGGTATTATAGCTTGTGCACTTACTGGGTAAAGGATCTATCCTTTATTCATGTGTAAAAGAACGTTTCAATTTTTAGTGATGGCTAGTTGTATAGGCTTTATGGGTTGTTCAGAGTTATATTTGACCTGTTCATCAAGGTGTTGCAATTGCATTTTCAAATCTTCTTCATCAAAAGGAAAATCATCAATTTCGTCCAATTGCTGGAGAAAGGTTTTGTGGAGTTTATTGTAACCAGCCCATTTCTTTTTATCAGCTTGCTCGACTAAGGCAGAAAGAGTAGCCAAGCATTTGGCAAGCGGCTTGTTGTCACCCTCAATCAGCATTTCCCTGCTGATATGATGACACTCGACGTAATCCATCTTTTCATTGAACATCCTCATATAATCATGGATTCTGACTTGTTGATCTCTGTTCTTCATCAAGGTCCCTCCGTAGTTCTTCAATTCTTTTATATAAAGATTCTATTTATCATACAAGCTAGAGCAGTTCAAAAGTGATGTTTGGCTGAGTCCTATAAAAACATATCCCTTAAGGAGAAAAGCTGGCCGAATTGCCGTCGACCAGCCCCCTTATTGGACATTTCACTGTCCCTTTCCCTCTTTCAGATAAAATTCGCGTTCTTCATCCCAGATTTCTGTGTTCTTAAGCCCGATTGTTCTTGGATTGAATATTGGATTTACACCGGTACGTTTTTGAGTAACGTAATCCTGCAAGGCATTGAACGCAATTTTACCAAGCATAGCAATTGCAATCAAGTTGACCAGTGCCATTGTTGCCATGAAGAGGTCGGCTAAACTCCACACAATCGCAACTTGTGCAACAGAACCGAACATGACCATCCCTACTACCGCCAGACGGTAAATGAAGACCCAGCTTTTTTTGTCGGGATTGATGAATTCGATATTTGTTTCGCCGTAATAATAATTTCCGACGACTGAACTGAAGGCGAACAGGAAAATAAAGACTGCAACCATGAAGCCGGCCCAATCACCCACATGGAAGGCAAGTGCTTGCTGGGTCAACTGAATTCCATCCTCCGAACCAGTATACTGACCCGAAAGGATGATCATCATCGCTGTAGCGGTACAGATCAGCAACGTATCGGTAAATACACTCAACGTTTGGATCAGACCTTGTTTTACAGGGTGTGAAACGTTGGCAGTTGCCGCTGCGTTCGGTGCACTACCCATACCAGCTTCGTTCGAGAATAATCCACGTTTGATTCCATTCATCAAAGCAGCCCCAAGTCCACCTCCAATTGCTTCTTCCAACCCGAAGGCACTTTTGACAATCAACGTAATGACTGAGGGAATTTCAGTTATGTTAACAACTAATACATAAAGAGCTAATAATAAGTATAAAACTGCCATCGCAGGTACGATTGCTTCTGCCACACGAGCAATCCGCTTAATTCCGCCAAAGATGATGATGGCAACAATGGTGCTTAATATTATTCCAAATACAACCCTGTTGAGGCCGAAGGAATTCTCCAATGCCAATGAAATCGTGTTTGCTTGTACGGAATTGAATACGAGACCGAATGTAAATGTAATGAGAACAGCAAACAAAATCCCCATCCAACGTTTATTAAGTCCCTTTTCCATATAATAGGCGGGTCCGCCCCGGAAACCGAAGTCATCCTTCACTTTATAGATTTGGGCGAGCGTACTTTCAACAAATGCAGTCGCTGCTCCGATCAACGCAATGATCCACATCCAGAAGACTGCTCCAGGACCACCTAATGAAATCGCTAAGGCTACACCTGCCAGGTTCCCTGTACCAACACGTGAAGCTGTACTGATACTAAAAGCCTGGAAGGAGGACACACCCCTTTTCTTCTTAGCCTTTGAAACAGTCGCTCCTTCACCTAAGAGCTTCACCATGTCTTTAAGCATGGTGAATTGTACAAATTTAGTCCGGATGGAGAAATAAACACCTAGAATAAGTAAGAGTGCAATTAGGACGTACGTCCATAAAATATCATTCCCCCATCCGACGATGGTTTCTAACCAAGACAAAAGCATCACCTCTTATGTTTTTATTAGCATACAATTCCTTATTGTATTACACTCGATACTTCCTGTCATTGGATGAGGCTGGTAATATAATTTGGGAATACCAGGATAATTTTCGATTCATGATCGGTAACCGAGTCCAGCTTTTCGATCAATTGTTTGATCAATTCAACATTCATTGCATTCAATACGTGGTCGGTTCAATTCGATATGAATGATCTGCTCTTTAAACTCTATTCGTATTGGTTTACTAGAATTTGTTGCTTTCATTTATGAGCCCCTATCCATACTAAAAACGTGACCTTTGCTCTTCCGTTTCATCCTCTAATGTCATAGCCTTTCAATAATGGCAGCGGTCGCCATTCCGTGTCCGATACAGATCGTCAGCAGGCCATATTTACCGTCCATCCGTTCGAGCTCGTGGACCAAGGTTGTGATCAGTTTAGCTCCGGTCGCACCTAAAGGGTGACCGAGCGCTATTGCTCCACCATTCACATTTACCCGATCAAGCGTACCACCGATTTCTTTTTCCCACGCTAAGACAACCGGGGCAAAAGCTTCATTGATTTCCACCCGGTCGATGTCCTCTATCGATAGGCCTGCCCTGTTCAGCACTTTCCATGTCGCTGGTATGACGCCATCGAGCATCATTGTCGGGTCTGAACCGACGACTACCCGCTCAACAATTCGAGCACGTGGTTTGATGCCAAGCGATTCCGCTTTCTTTTTTTCCATCAACAAAACAGCAGCTGCGCCATCACTCATCTGGCTCGCATTGCCTGCGGTAACGACACCGTCTGGCTTGAAGACAGGTTTCAAACTTGCAAGGGCTTCCAGAGAGGTATCCTTTCGTGGTCCTTCATCTTGCAACACGGAAATCGGATTCCCGTCTTTGTCTTCACCAGGAACAGATAGGATTTCCCGATCGAACCGCCCTTTCTGTTGGGCATTCAGAGCCCTCTGGTGGCTTTCAAAGGCATACCGGTCGAGTTCCTCTCTTGTCATATCATATTTATCAGCAATCAATTCTGCAGAAACACCTTGGTGGATGAAATTATATTTTTCCTTTAAAGAATCCGGGATCGTCCGTTCATTCCCATCACTCAAAATCGGAACCTTCGTCATACTTTCTACACCTGCGGCAATAGTGATGTCCATATCGCCAGCCAATATTTCTTGTGCAGCAAAATGCAACGCTTGCTGGCCTGAACCGCACATCCTGTTGATCTGTACAGATGGGACTTCAACTGGAAATCCTGAATCAAGCGCTGCAAGTCGTCCAATATTGAACCCTTGCTCTGAATGTGGAGTAACGCATCCCATGACAATATCTTCAATCAGATGTTTTTCAATATTTGCCCTTTTCGTCACTTCATCCAAAACCGCTCCAGCCAAATGGACCGGGTGAGTATTACGGAAAAAGCCTTTTCGTTTACCAACTGCCGTCCGAACGGCTTCTACAATTACAACTTCCCTATTCATGTACGGTCCCCTCCATCTTTCCTCTGATTGTTCTAATCAATCGTAAGTGTAAAAACCACGTCCTGTTTTGAGGCCATAATGCCCTGCTTCAACCAGCTTTCTTAGGATCTGCGGTGGACGGAACCGGTCCCCATACGCCTCCAGCATACCTTCACAAACAAACAACATTGTATCCAATCCTACATAATCCGCGAGTTGCAAGGGTCCCATCGGATAATTCAACCCTAATCGGATCGCTTTATCAACATCATCAATAGAAGCGACACCCTCTTCATAAATGCGCATACATTCAAGCATATAAGCAGCTAATGCCCGTGTTGTAACGAATCCTTGCGTATCTTTCACAAGCACTGTTTCTTTACCGATTTCTTCAGACACCTGTTCGATTACTTTAACCGTTTCATCGCTCGTATCGATTCCTTTTACGATTTCTATCAGTTTCATGATCGGAGCAGGGTTGAACCAATGCATACCGATCACTCTTCCAGGACGTTCAGTGGCGGAAGCGATTGCTGTAACGCTAAGTTCTGATGTATTAGTAGCAAGAACCGCATGTACAGGTGCAAACTCATCCAGTTGTTTGAAGACGGCCTTTTTTAAGTCTAGATTCTCCGGCACAGCTTCGATGACCAGATCACTTTCAGAGCATGCTGAATATAGCTCAAGCGTAGTAGAAATATTGGCGATGGCATTCGCTACGTCCTTTGTTGAAAGATGACCCGACTTCTGTAAACGCCCGAGGCTTTTCTGGATTTTTTCCATCCCTTTCTTCAGTGCATCCTCTGTAATATCCTGCATAATGACTTTTTTGCCTTTCATAGCCAGGGCTTGGGCGATCCCATTTCCCATCAGTCCCGCACCGATGACCCCCACTTTTTTGATCATATTTTTCATATCCTCTCTTTATTTAGAAGTCGTTTCTAAATAATCCTTCAACTGATCTCGTAATGCGCGTTTTAAGAACTTACCGACTGACGTCTTCGGAATTTCATCAAGGAAGACGATATCATCAGGAAGCCACCATTTCGCAAATTGAGGTCGTAAAAATGCCATCAGTTCGTCTTTCGTCACTTTATCTTTCATCTCGTCCTTCAGTACGACGCATGCCAGTGGCCTCTCCTGCCATTTACTATCGGGTACAGCAATAACCGCCGCCTCAAATACCGCCTCATGGGCCATCAATGCATTTTCGAGATCGACCGAGGAAATCCATTCCCCACCACTCTTGATCAGGTCTTTCGTACGGTCAATGATCTTGATGTTCCCTTCTTGATCGACCGTGGCCACATCTCCTGTGTGCAGCCAACCATCTCGGAAAGCTTCCTTTGTACGATCATCCTTGTAATATTCATCGGCAACCCAATTGCCGCGAAGCAACAGTTCACCCATCTCCTTACCGTTCCTTTCGGTTTCACCGTCTTTACCGATCACCTTCATTTCGACACCTGGGACAACGTAACCCTGTTTACTGCGAGTATCGAGACGAACATCTTCAGGATAGGATTCCTGGTAGCTTTTCAAGCGTGACAACGTTACTAGCGGGGTAGTTTCCGTCAGACCATAGGCGTGTATGAACGGAATCTTGTATTTCTCCTCAAATGTATGGATCATCGACTTAGGTGCGGCAGATCCACCACATAAAATCGCCCTCAAACTGCTCGTATCATAACTTCCTTTTTCCAGTTCTTTCAAGAGCGCAATCCATATGGTTGGAACACCAGCTGTCAGTGTTACACGGTGGTCCTCAATCAATTCTGCTAAAATGGCTGGAGTCGGCATCGGCCCCGGAAGTACTTGTTCCGCTCCAAACCATACCGAAGCGAAAGGCAGCCCCCACGCATTCACATGAAACATTGGAACGACAGGCATCACCACATCAGATTCAGAGATTGCTGCACTGTCAGCAAGACCGAGTGCCATACTATGAAGGACGATGCCACGATGAGAATAGACGACACCCTTCGGATTGCCGGTTGTTGCCGAAGTAAAACACATACCTGCTGGATCATTCTCATCGATATCCTTCACAAATTCGAAGTTTTCGTCACCATTTACGAGGAATTCTTCATAATGATAGACATTACGCAGTTTTGTTTCAGGAAGTATATCCTCATCTGTCATGATGATGAAGGCTTGTACCGTCTTCAGCTTGGGCTGGACTTTTTCAATGAGTGGTACTAATTCGGCATCAATAAGGAGGACCTTGTCTTCAGCATGGTTGATGATATGGGAGATATGCTCTGAAGAAAGTCGGATGTTGATCGTATGCAGCACTCCTCCCATACCTGGGATTCCAAAATAGGCTTCAAGATGTCGGTGGTGATTCCATGCGAAAGTACCTACCCGATCACCTTTCCTCAAACCTAACTTTTTTAAAGCGCTGGACAATCTTCTAGTACGTGCTGCCATTTCAGCATACGTAAGATTAGTAGTTACTTTGGCAGTCCTTGATGTTATTTCCTTTTGAGAGAAATACTTTTCAGCATGCTCTAGCATCGCTGGTACAGTCAATGGAATGTTCATCATGTTAATTCCTCCCTTATAATGTCTTTCCTTTTAGACAAAGAGGGTTTCATATCCCCATTTCCTTCGCAATGATTGTTTTCATGATTTCATTCGTTCCTGCGTAAATGGATGAAACCGGGATGTCCCTGTATCTTCTCGCAATCTCGTATTCTTCCATATATCCATAACCGCCATGAAGCTGCATACATTGAGTAGCGACATTCCGGGCCATCTCCGTCGTCCAATATTTGGCCATTGATACTTTCTTGACTACACTCTTTTTTTGGATATGCTGCTCGATAAGGTCGTCTAAGAATGTCCTGCCGATCTCCACCTCAGTAGCCATTTCTGCTAAACGGAACTGGACGGTTTGAAAATCACTGATCTTTCTCCCAAAAGCATTTCTGTTCTTTACATATTCGATCGTCTGTTTTAACATCACTTCTGCTGCTGTCACAGCTTCAATCGCTACAACAAGGCGCTCCTGCTGAAGCTGTTGCATGAGATAATAGAAACCTTTCCCATGCTCACCTAGCAAGTTGGTGGCCGGTACCTTTGCATCTTCAAAAATCAACTCAGCCGTATCCTGACTGTGAAGCCCTACTTTGTCGAGCTTTTTCCCACGCTTGAACCCAACCGTATCCCGTTCAACAACAATAAGGCTGATCCCCTTGTGTGGCGGCTTTACTGTCGTATCAGTTTTACATACAACCATAATGAGATCAGCATGGATACCATTGGTGATGAAAGTTTTTTCTCCATTTAAAAGGTAATGATCGCCTTCCTTCTGCGCTGTCATCCTGATTCCTGCGAGGTCCGACCCTGCACCAGGCTCTGTCATGGCGATCGCCGTGATGATTTCACCCGTAATACACTTGGGCAGCCAGCGGTTCTTCTGTTCTTCAGTCCCGTATTCTTCAAGGTAAGGAATGACGATATCATTATGCAGACCAATTCCCACCAGGCTTGACCCTACACGCTCCAATTCCTCTAAAATGACAACGGAGTAGGCAAAATCAGCATTCAAACCACCGTATGATTCGTCCACTCCTGGGCCGAGGAAACCGTTCTCCCCCATCTTCTCCCACAAACTTCGTGGAATGAGGCGATCTTTTTCCCAATCGTCATAAAAAGGGTACGCCTCCTTCAGTAGAAATTTCCGGAAAGCTTCCCGGAATATTTGGTGTTCTTCTTGTAAATATCGTGCTGTCATTCAAATCCCCCTTTCAACTGTATTAAGGCATCTGTGTTTCAGCATCCCGTTTATATTGCTTTCTGAGCAGGTACTTTTGAATCTTACCGCTCGCATTCCGCGGTAATTCCTTTGCGAAAATGTAGTTTCTCGGACGTTTGAAGTCAGCAAGAGCCTTACTTGATTTGCAGAATTGTTCGAGCTCATCCTCGGTCAGGCTCTCATCTTTTTTCACTATGATAGCGGTTACACGTTCGCCCCACTTTTCATCCGGGGTACCGAGTACAGCCACATCCAGAACCCCTTCATGTTCATACAGCACATCTTCCACTTCTCTCGGATAGACATTCTCACCACCTGTAATGATCATGTCATCTACCCGGTCAGCTACATAAAGATAACAATCCTCATCCATATAACCCAGGTCCCCAGAATGGTACCACCCCTTATACAGCGCCTTTTTGGTCGCTTCTTCGCGGTTGAAGTATCCGACCATCATGCTCGGTCCCCTGACGATGATTTCACCAACTTCACCAGGTGGCAGGATCTCTTCAGGCTCTGATGGTCCATGCTCATTCGGACGTACTACACGTACCTCATGATTCAAACAAGCCCTCCCGGCCGAACCAGCCTTTGAAATTTGCTCGGCATTCGATAGAAACGTGATGGCTGGTCCCATCTCCGTCATTCCATATGCTTGTATGAGATCGATCCCTAATTTCTCTTTACATGCTCTGACGAGGGCAGGTGCCATAGGAGCAGCACCATATAAACCGAGACGCAGTCTGCTGATGTCATAGGAAGTAAGATCTTGTTGAAGGATCATATTCCACATGGTAGGAGCACCAAAAAACACTGAGATCTTTTCTTGATTGATGACTTGAAGGGCTTGTTGAGGCTCGAAATGATGGATGATGACATTGGTAGCCCCGACATGGACTCTTGGGAGGAAGCAACAATGAAGTTCTGCACAGTGGAACATCGGGGCTGCCACCAGTCCGCGGTCATTTTCAGTCAATTGCTTTACAGCAGCACAGACAATACTCTGCTCGACCATATCGCGATGCCGGTGCACGACGCCTTTTGGCCGCCCTGTGGTTCCACTCGTGTACATGATCGCATATAAGTCGTTTTCCCCCACTTCCACTTCCGGTGCTTTTGTCGAATATTCACGCACTCTATCATGATAATCAACCGCATAGGACGGACACTTATTGCTGATGCACCAAAAAGAGGTATCTGCTGCATGTTCATAAATGGCAGGAACATGCGGTTCAAGCATTTCTTCGAACAGGAAGACTGCCGGTTTTGCATCTTCAATGATATAGACTACCTCTTGTGCTTTTAGACGGAAATTGATCGGATTCAGTATTGCGCCGATTTTAGCGCATGCGAAAAATACTGTTGCAAGCTCAGTTGTATTGAATAAGAAGGTTGAAACCCGATCGCCCTTGCGTACACCTGACCCTATCAGAGCGTTTGCAAGTCGATTGACATTTTCATTCCATTCCTTATATGTCCACCTTTGATTGGTTGTAGTATCTACAAGTGCTTCTTTGTTCGGAAACTTTTGTACAGTCAATTCGAATAATTTTCCAATCGTTATATACATAAAATCGTTCCTCCTCTTAATTTACATTGGATCAATTACATTCTCCCGAAGCACAGATGTAAACCCGCAGACTTACCTCCTTTTCATCCTATCTTCATTCCTTATAATCATTTCGTGATTTTTAAGCTATATCCTACTGTTTTTTGAATTTTCACATAACAGAAAGGAAAAATTTAATTAAAAAAGGATTAATTGTCGAATGAACGGGGTAATAACTTTATAAACAAAACATTAGATAAACTACAGCTCTTTTAAAAAGGCCGGCTTTTGACTACAAAAAAATGATCGTATAAACCAAACATTTGGATGGGAGGAATCTGAAATGAGTAGCCTAAAGCTACCTGTTTTCCACAATGGAGATTGGGTCAAGGGGAAAACGATCAATGATGAGATGATTCAAGGATTTATTCATTCGATTCATCCTGCAAACGGAACAGTAAAAATCACAGTTACGCAATCTGATAATAATCAAATCCTTGGAAAAGATATCGAAACATTTATTCACCGTATCACTCCGTTGACAGTGACAATCAATGATCAGGAGGTATTCCTTCAAAACCTCATTGACATTGCCCTATTGACGAAAGATAGAGAATGGTTCATGGAGATCTGGGATCGACTTGATGAACTCCGCAAGAACAAAGAACAAACATTGCCATGCTAAAAAAAGACAGGGCTGTCCCAAAACAATAGTGTCAGACACCACCACACAACATTTTCTTTCAAAAACACACTTTTTCTCAAAATGTTGCTAGGGACGGTGAGAGTCAGGCACTAATGGGACAGCCCCGTTTTTATGTAGTCGACCGAACTATTTTGTAGATAAATGAGAGGCTGTCCTACTCGGCAGCCTCTCTTCATCTCTTTCACTTAAACTTTACTGTGTTTACGCTGATTTTATGAAAATATCGAAAAATAGGACCAGTAGTGCTTCATGATCGATTAAATTCCGCTTCAAAATCTGTTTAACAATACTGACGTGATATCAACAGTATCTAAAATCGACGTTGCTCATGCCAGTAAAGTTTACCCTTTAACCGACAGTCACGACTAGGAGAGAAAAGAACTTGTGAGGACATAACAATAAAAACACAAAAGAATTTCTTACCCTTCGAATTTGGCCACTCCATTACCTTAACTATCTGTTTTGGAAAAACGCACATTTATTATATTGAAGATCTTTACTACAAAACATACATTTACCTGGGTATAGTGATGGACACTTTTGTATAACGAAGAAGAAAAGGTTTTATTTGCCGGAGATCATAATCTACTTGAAATTACTCCGTTTACCAAATGAAAGCATAAATCCACTAAAGGACTATTTAGAATCCCTTGATAAAATAAAAGACCTTCAAGTTAATTTAGTAATTCCACATCATAGAACCATTTAGAGATTTACATAAAAGAGTTGATGCACTTTCCAGGTTTGGTGATATAAATGATATTTTGTATTCATCTATTTGGAGAGAGTCTTCCCCCTCGCGACTATTGTTTTGCATTAAGATAAAAATTAGCTCATTTAAATCATTTTTCTATAGACTGGTAAAATATATAAAGAAAAAGTAATCATTACTTTAAAAAGCAAAGCAATCATAATCTTTACTCTAAAAAAGTAGCCAACAAGTTGTTGACTAGGTTCTACTTTATTTATATTTCGGCCTCGCAATTCTAAACGACTCCCCAAGATAACAATACCCAGGCCCAGCCAATCGTCCAATTGGTTTTAACTTTTCAATGTTAATCTTTCCATCATAATAAATCTCATCCTCTATATAAAAACACTTAACCTCACCTAGAACCATATCAAAATTCACATTACCATTTTTATCTTGTAACTCGATATGCTGATGAAGCTCACATTCCATCGCGATTTTACTTTCCGCAATTCTAGAAACGGATACACTTTTCCCAGGAATCGTCGTTAAGCTTGCCAATTCAACCTCACTCACACCCTTAGGTGCATCAATAGCAGTGTGGTTGGCTTGCTCAAGATTTTCCTGATCTACAACATGAACGACAAATTCTTGATTCCCCATTATATTCGCAATGGTATGCTTCATCTTTCCCCCTATTTCACGTCCTGCTGAAAACATGACGATAGGAGGATCATTGCTCACAATATTATAGAAGCTAAATGGTGCCGCATTAATAACACCATCCTCATTCATACTTGTGACAAATGCAATCGGCCTTGGGACTACGCTTCCCAATAATAACTTATAGTTATCCTGAACTGATTGTTGATCTGAATATATATACATGAATAACTCCCTTTTGATAGATGTAAAAATCACGCATACCTACTAAGAAGATAAAGATTCTAATGATAAAGATTTTTTTCATTTAATTGTTTACTAATCCAAACGCCGAACTTTACGCCAAACCAAGCACCTGGGACTAAGGTATAGGCAATTGATCCAGAAACGGCAGATAATAAAACGAGTAACATGGAGGTCGTCGCTATAGCTATGGTTGGGGAAAGCGAAAAACAATCAGCATAAGAGGTACCATTAAATCCCCACCAATTCAAAATAGACCTGACAAGATCCCGACTTAAAAAGCAAATGAAATCCTAATCGATATATTTATTCGATACATGTTCATTTTCCTCATTTATCTTCATAAATCCGCTAAAGACCTTTTTTCAAATTAAAGAGCCTTAGCTTATTAGTGATGGCCAAATCAATTGAAATGACAATCATTAACAATCTAAATAGTAGATTAAAGAAATCTACATTCACTCTTTCATTGAGTATCGCACCAACTAAGGCGCCATACTTCCAATAATAGAGATCAAACCACTTACATAAGACCTTTTTCAGCTTCAAGGTATAGGCCCGTAAAAAATAATAAAGATAATAGATATACCAACGGCAATCTTAGGAGTGATGGTTGGGAAAATTGCGGCCCCCTAAAAACAATTAGGGAAGGGACAACAATTATTCCACCACCTAGACCTGCCAAGCTCCCAATGGTACCCCGATAAATCCAATGAATATTAGAATTAGATATACCAAGCTTAAAACTCTTTCATAAATGGAAAAATCTAATTCGATATGAACCGATTTATTCAAACAACGGGATGACTTTGTCCGCTCTCCAACAGAGGGTCACCTCGTCCCCAGAATTTAGACGGTTGATATCATGCTTTTCTGAAGGAATTTCCACGACCATGGATTCTCCATTTTCAAAGGTTGTATCCAATTCAATAATAGTCCCTTTATAAATAACTTGATTAATCTTAACCTTGAATTGATTGCTATATTCAGATACTTCAGATGGATTAAGTACAACCATGTTTGGCCGAATGCCAATATGCTTAATACCCTCTTCTGCACTACTCACATTCACCTTTAACCCTTGATCGGTCACAAAGTAACCTTCTTCGACTTTTCCACCATAAATGTTTCTCACCCCAACAAAGTCAGCTGTAAAGTAGGATTTGGGCGAGTCGAAAATCTCACTCGGAGTACCAATTTGGCGGATATTCCCTTCGTCCATGACCACAATTTTATCAGATAATACCAATGCTTCTTCCTGATCATGGGTTACGAAAATACAGGTTAAATCTAGTCTTTTTTGCAACGAAAGAATTTCATTTCTCATTTCATCCCTAAGCTTTGCATCTAAGTTACTTAAAGGTTCATCTAAAAGTAAAACTCTTGGGTTTACAATAATAGCACGGGCAAGCGCTACTCTTTGCTGCTGTCCACCGGACAGTTGACCTGGATAACGATCTTCGAACTGGTCAAGATGAACCATTTTCAAAGCTTCACTCACTCTGGTTTTGATTTCACTTTTCAGTACCTTTCTCATTTTCAACCCATATGCTACGTTGTCGGCAACGGTCATATGAGGAAATAAAGCATAGTTTTGGAAAACAAGTGCAGTATCTCTTTTATTGGGTGGTGTGTGAGTAACAACAGAATCATTAATCTTAAGTTCTCCTTCATCAGGTTCTAAAAAACCTGAAATAAGACGAAGTGTTGTACTCTTTCCACACCCACTTGGTCCAAGTAAGGAAACCAATTCGCCTTTCTTTATTGATAGACTTATATTTTTGACGACAACGTTATCTCCAAATTTTTTCATGACTTGGTTTAGAATTAGTTCCTCCATTAAATACGCTCCTTACGTTCGAAATATATTTAAACTAGACGCCCTCTGGGATTCCAGAAGAATTCCCTTCAATAACCTGTAGCTCCTTTGGGTATTGAGTTAACAGCTTATAACCGTCCTTGGTGACTAAAACCTCATCCTCAATTCGAACACCGCCGATTTCCGGAATATAAATACCTGGTTCAACCGTAAAGGTCATTCCTTCCCGTAAAACGTTGCCATTGTCTTGATGTAAAGATGGATATTCATGACCCTCTAGGCCGATTCCATGGCCCACGCGGTGTGGATAATAATCACCATACCCCGCTTCTGTGATCACTTTTCTCGAAATCCGGTCAATTTCTCCAATCGTCATGCCAGGCTTACAGCTTTCAATGGCTTGATGATTAGCCTCTAATACTGTTTCATAGATTTCTCTTTTTTGATCCGATACGCTATCAAAAATAAAGGTTCTCGTAATGTCTGAACAATACCCATCTAAAATGACACCAAGGTCAAACATCACCAGGTCCCCTTTTTCTAACTTTCGCACCCCCGGTTTTCCATGTGGATGCCCACTGTTTTTACCAAATAACGCCATAGGTGGTGCCGCCATATGCCGAACACCTTTTTTCTTTTGTTCATATTCGATATGAGCAACCAATTCAATTTCTGTAATTCCTTCCCGTAAAGCCTGGATACCGACTTCCATCCCATACTCAGCAATCTTGGCGGATTCAATCATCGCTTTAATTTCTTGGTCACTTTTAATCAACCGATTCATATTCATCACTTCATCAGCGGGTACGATAGAAGCGGAAGGAAATAATCCTTGAAGCTTTTGGCTTCGTTCATAAGATAAAACCGTTTCTTCAATGGCATAGATTGTAGGAATTAGTCGTTGTCGAGCAATGGATTCCTGAATCATTTCCCACGGATCCTCATTATCCTGATAGCTAATGATCCTATAGCTCCAGCCTGTTTGGATAACTTGTTCTTCCTCAAGTTTGGGGCAAACCATGATGGGATCGGCTTCCGAAAACACCAATAATCCAACTAAGCGTTCATAAGGTTTACATGTAAACCCTGTATAATAATAAATATTCGTCACCGAATTAATAAAAACAAATTCTACTTTTTCATCCTTAAGCCAATTTGAAAGTTTTGCTAACCTATTATCCATAAAGACCCCCAGATATCTAAAATGTTATATTGATTAAAATACTTTACCGATACTAATAAACTTGTTGGCTATCCACATTAAGATACCGATTAATATAATTTGAATTGTTGAAACGGTAGCGATTAATGGATCTACCTTCCAGAATACATAATTTAGGATCTCTATTGGTAACGTTAACTCTCCTGGCCTCACTAACATCAAACTGATCTCTAAGTTGTTAAATGAATGAATAAAGGATAGGATCCCTGCAGCAATTATAGAAGGCCTTAAGTTTGGTAGAACAATTTTTACAAATGCTTGGATTCTTGTTGAACCTAAGTCGATTGCAGCTTCTTCTAAGGATGGATTGATACTTTGGAGTCCCGCAGAAATTAATCGTACGGTCCACGGGATACAGATGATAACATGGGCCGTAACGAGCGCCCATAGGTTTGGCACCATGTCAATCCCAATCAATCGTTCCACATTAAATAAGAAAATATAGATTCCGATACCTGTAATAATTGTAGGAACAATTAACGGAGATAAAAATAACAGCTCTAAGATTTTCTTTCCTTTAAAGTTAAATCGAATAAGAGCAAATGAACCGAGTAATCCCAACACTAATGAGATAATCATCGCAAAAAAAGACACCTTTAAACTTAAGAAGAAAGAACTCAAAAACTCTTGGTGATGTAAAAGCTCCAAGAACCATTTAAATGAATATCCCTTAGGAGGAAACGTAATTAAAGAAGTTGAGAAAAAGGATATCCATAGGACCATAAACACGGGCAGTATAATAAAACCAAAGATTAAAAAGATCGGAATCCATTTCAATAAGGTTAACCACTTGGATTGTCGCTTCATCCTTTCACCTCCGTTGTGGTTGTATTTTTGTTACTAGATGTAGTTCGTTCGATTACTCTTAAGTACAGAATGGATGAAAGAAGTGTGATTATAATCAGGATAATCGCCATTGCAGAGCCCATTGGCCAATTGGATACTTCTGTGATCTGGGCATATAATGCAGGGGCCATCATTTGAACCTTTGTTCCACCAATAACGAGAGGTGTAGTGTAAGCATTCATTGAAAGAATAAATACAAATAGTGTTCCGGCTAGAATACCAGGCATCGCAATCGGCATCACAACCGTACGAATCACTTGCCATCGAGATGCACCTAAATCTATCGCAGCTTCTTCTAACGCTGGATTGATTCGTTCTATAACAGCTTGAATGGATAAAATCATATACGGTAGTACCACATTCGCAATCGCAATAATAACGGCTGGTGGTGTCTCTAAAAATTGAACAGGACTGTCTGTAAGTCCTATTTGGGTCAATATTCGATTCACTAGACCATTTTGACTAAAAAAAGCAATCCAACCAATATCTCGGACAATGTTTCCGACCAAAAGTGGAAAAACAACGAGCGCGATTAATACCCCTTTCCATCTAGACGTCATTCTAGCTAAAATGTAGGCGATCGGAAATGCCATTACAAACGTTAGGGTGGTTGCTGTTATAGAAATATAAATGGTATTCCATAGAATTTTTAAGAAATAGGGATCCCTGAAAAATCCAATGTAATTCTCAATGGTCCAGGCGGACTCCATGAACCCGCCTAGAATATTTTGATTAAAGCTGACTCTTAAAAAATAAATCAAAGGTAGCAGGAACATAATCGTAATAAGGATGGTTGTAGGAGCAATTAGCATTCCTATTTCAAATCTGCTTCGTTTTCTGTTCCAGGACACAAAATTCCCCCTCCCGTTTTATGTGTTTTATTATTTACTTGCAATCTCTCGATCAAATTTATCTTTCCATGCTGCATAATTTTCAGATACATAGCCAAAGTCCACAGACTTTACGAGTTCCGTTTCTTCTTCAGAAAAACCTACTTTTTCAATTAATTCATCTGACATTTTGGCATTGACTACCGTTGTGTCATATCCCATATTTGCTGCAAATTCTACTTGGGATTCCGGCTCTAGCATAGCATTTAAATAATCATAAGCTGCATCTACATTTTGAGCGTTAGCTGGAATTCCACCACCATAAATCCTAGGGTATGTTCCCTCTTGAGGAATCACATTACCAATTGGGTCCCCACCTGCTTCATTCCATTGTACGGCACGGGACTTCCAACCAATAGTTAACGCAATTTCACCTGTTTGCAAGGCTGTACCTAGCGCTTCTTGAGACGTATAAAACTTAGGATCATTTTCTGTTATAGAGATAAACTTGTCCCAGCTCTTATCCCACTCCATAGATTCCGCGTTTCCTTCTAGAGTAGCAGCAGCATACAACCATCTATCAAATACGTCTACATAAATGCCAACTTTCCCTTTATACTTTGGATCCCACAACACTTCCCATGAAGTAGGTTCTTCTTCTACTAGATTTTTATTGTAAAGAAGTACTCCAGCACTATAGATATGTGGAACAAAATAAGGATTCTCTAAGTTCGGTTTGATATGTTTAGAATTAGGAATTTTACTATAATCCAATTCCATCATAATACCCTCATCGATCATTTCTTGAATCGTATCGTATGACAACTGAACCACATCAAAGGTTCCATCTCCTTCTTTTTCAACACGAAGCTTCGTCAAACGTGAAGGTGCATCCTCAGGTACATACACGACTTCTGTATCACTATTCACTTCATCGAATCCTGGATTTACAAAATCCATCAAAAACTGCTGATAGTCACCACCCCAGGCTCCAACAACAACCTCAGGGTTTGTTTCACCGGATGCGGCATCATCTCCTTTACAGGATGCCAACATAACTAACAGAACTATCATAGATAGAAACAAACTAAACTTTTTCAAAAGTTTTCATCCTCTCTTATTTTTTAGAATTATCTATATAAATTTGTAATCTACGGAATGATCAATGACTCTAAATCCCTAGGATAATAGGTTAGAAATTCAAATCCGTCATCTGTGATTAGAATGGTATCGGAATTTCGGAACCCTCCAATATTTTCAACATATAGTGCCGGCTCAACCGTAGCTACCATACCTGGCTGCATAACCCTTTCATCTCCTAGATCAAAGAAAGGAGCTTCATGATTAAGTAAACCGATGTTATGACCAGTATGATGTCGAGTCAGATGTTCCACATTATTCTCTTTATAGAAATCCCTTACGTTTTTTTCCACAAAGCTAAATGGCTGGCCTGGTTTAATACTGTCTACTGCAATTTTTTGAGCTTGTTGGACTAAACGATAATATTTTTCTTGCTCTTTACTCACTTCTCCAACGAACATCGTTCTCTCCAATTCACTTCTATAGCCCCAAACTGTAGATTCGGACTGAGAAACGACATTGTCTCCCTTTTTTAAGATTAAATTCTGTGTTTGTGAATGTGGAAAATAGGAATGTTGTCCAATTTGACCTCGATAAAAAGCATGAGTAGGCTCGCCGTAAGGTAGAAACTCTTTGCCTAGTGTTTCAATCATTGTTGTAGTGGCTTCAAGTGTGGCTCGTCCCGAAATTTCAATCTCGCTTAAACCTACTTTACTATATTTATGAAGTAGTCGATGAGCTAAATTTCCCCAACGACAGGATTCTTTTATTAACTCAATCTCATTATTTGACTTAATTTGTCGAAACCCCTCTACCCAACCCTTTATGGATATAAATTGTTGTGCATCAATCAGGTCTCTTACCTTACTGCCTTGATAGCCTTTTGGAGAACTGTATCCTTCTATATCTAGTCCAATTACTTTATTTTGAAAGCCTGCATCCATTAAACTTTTTTTCAAATAATCCATTGGATGTCGTAAACCAGGGTACTCAGGATAATAATGAACGTTTTGAACGTAAGCATATTCCTCGGCATGCTCTTTTTCTAAATGTGGAATCAGTAAATGTGTGTTTTCTCGAGGGTCTATGAAAAAAGCAATCGGTCGTTCGGATGGGCGAAAATTAAAACCTGTTAAATAGAAAATATCGGTCACACTAAATAAAATTGCCCCATCAATCCCTTTTTCCTGTAGGGAAGAAAAAAATTTACTTTGTCTAGATTTGATTTCGCTTTCTGGTATAGAGAGTCGCATTCATTCACGTCCTTCACATTAAAATTTGTCGAAATATAATGAATTATCTAAAAATTATTTTACCACTAGCAGAGTAATTGGTATAATATATTATTATCTATTATTGATATCTTAAAAATATCATTCAGGATGTGATTCGGTGGAACTTCGTCATTTAAAGTATTTTATGGTGATTGCAGAAGAACTACATTTTGGACGAGCAGCCCAAAAATTAAACATCTCCCAGCCTCCTTTAAGTCAACAACTTAAACAGCTTGAAAACGAGTTACAGGTAAAGCTATTTCATCGCACGAACAGATCAGTAGAGATGACAGAAGCCGGGAAAGTGTTTCTGGAGAATACTTATAATCTTTTCAACTACCTAGATTACGCTTGTGAGACCACAAGAGGAGTCCATCGAGGAGAAATTGGGGAATTGACACTAGGGTATAGTGGTTCAGCCGTGTTTGACTTACTTCCTACCATTATTCATTCTTGCAACCAACACTTCCCAAGTCTAACCTTAGACATGAAGCAGCTCACAACATCAGAGCAAATTAAAGCTTTAGAAGAAAGAAAAATTCAGGTTGGATTACTGGTCCCTCCAATTGAAAGCCCCAATCTCATCACTGAAAAGATACGGGAGGAAAAACTGGTGGTTTGTCTTCCAAAGAATCATCCCTTAGCTCAAAGGCGAACACAAATTGATGCTAGCGAATTAGCGGCGGAAAACTTCATTATGCCACCCCAACAAGCCGGGTATGGCTATTATGATGCGATTAAGAATATATTTGAGGATGCAAGCTTTACCCCCAACATTGTTCAAACTGCAAAAGAGCAGCATACAATGGTATCGTTGGTGGCAGCCGGGATCGGCATTGTCATTGTGCCTGAGTATACTCAGTTTATTAAGCTGGATAATGTGGTTTATTTACCATTTAATAAGCACTACCCGAAGATCACAGCGATGGTTTGGCACAAGGAGAATAAACGGCCAGTTGTGAACCGGTTTATTCGGGTAGTTCAGGAGCAGGTTATACCTAGGTTTAATTAATAGTTATGAGCCAGAAATATATCTTTGGCCCCCTACTATCCCCAGTTATTGATACTTTAATGTAATCTTCTCCTTTGGAATTTCATAAGCGCAAGTGTATGGTCATCCAAATCTTTAAAGAAGCACATCTATAGTTTATGATCGCCTATAAAGAAACCTGGTCTTCTTTGAATGGTTCATATGTTTTTTGAATATCGTCCGTCTTAAAGTAGATAAAAGAACCGGGATAGTCATAACTATCACTTTAGAGGAATGACAACATCAACCTTACCCCATTACAATTGAAGAAAGCCATGTTTTCCAATGCAAAAAGTAAAGGAACACCAAGGACATCCTGATAAAACCTCACAGCCTTTTGGATATCTCGAACATTAAGATTGATTTGACCGATTTCACTAAACTTGTGCTTTTCCCTTTTATCCATCAATATCCCTCTTTTCACTTCAACCGCCTACTCTTTCTATTTTTTAGAATGCACTGATGAAGGATAACTTAGGTATCAAAGCGAATGTATTACTCAGCCTTTTAAAGGAGGACATGAATGAATGGATGACAGAAGAGAACCTTTGAAAGCAGCGGCAGAAGTCGTTAACATCCATTTTCCAGATTGTGATGCTGCTCTCTTGGCTGGAAGCGTTGTACGTGGAGAGGCTACTGAAACATCTGACCTTGATATTGTCATATTCGACCACAGCATCCCTTCCTCTTATCGACAATCACATATTGAATTTGGGTGGCCGATTGAAGTATTCGTCCACAACTTGACCTCGTATGAACAATTCTTTAAGAGTGATTATGAACGGGCTAGACCCTCCATGCAAAGGATGATTTCAGAAGGTATCATTTTAAAAGGGGACCATACCATCGAACCGATCAAAAAAGAAGCCCGAAGGATTTTGGATGATGGTCCAGAGGAATGGACGGAAGAGACGATCAGGTTAAAGCGTTATTTCATAACGGATATTCTGGAAGATTTCGTCGGATGTTCCAATAGAGCGGAAGAGATTTTTATTGCCAACACATTAGCAGAATTGGTGAGTGAATTCGTATTAAGGACAAATCGGAAGTGGATTGGTTCAGCCAAGTGGATTGTCCGCGCATTGAATCAATATGATGAGGCCTTTACGATCCGGCTTATCGAAGCCTTTGATGCCTTCTATAAAAAGGGGGATAAAAAACATGTCATTCAACTGGTTGATGATGTGTTGAAACCATTTGGCGGACGGTTGTTTGAAGGTTTCTCTTTGGGTAGGTAGATTTAGACTTTAGGAGGAGTATGAATTGTATGTACATATGAAAGGTGAAAAAGTGATTTTACGAGATTTGGCTTCAGGTGATCTGGCGGATCTCTACTATTGGAAATATGAAGCCGAGGATCGGGAGCATTTGAAGTGGAACGGCCCTTATTACAAACTCCCGGAACTGGCGATGGACGAGTTTGCGAGTGGATATGAGAAAGCACTGTGCAAAGTGGGAACGGAAGAACCTAGACAAATTCTTGTCATTGAAACAGAAGGAAAGCTGATTGGAACCGTCAATTGGTATTGGGAAGATGAAATCACCAACTGGCTCTCAAATGGAATTGTCATTTTTGATTCGAAGTATTGGTCAGGAGGTTACGGTACAGAAGCTTTCAAGTTATGGACAGACTATATTTTTAAAAGTATGATCGTTGTGAGGGTGGGAATATCCACATGGTCCGGGAACGTACGTATGATGAACCTGGCACGTAAAATAGGGATGATTGAAGAAGGACGGATTCGCAAAGCTCGGATTGTCGAAGGTGAATATTATGATTCTATCAAAATGGGTATATTAAGAGAAGAATGGGAGCAACGACAGAACCTGCTATATAAAATAACACCTTGATTGGTGTTATTTTTATGTATCTCTTGAACCCCTGCACATCCACTTCGAAGTCTTCTAGAATATTGATCCGCCTCCGTTTCTACGTTTGAAATTTACCAAAATCGGTAAAAAGAATAGTAGATTCAATTTTTAGATTGGAGGCTTTGGTAATGAGATTCTCCGAAAAACTGAATGATTTACAGCAAAAGAGAACGGCAGGACCACAAAAGATCCTATCCTTATATTTGAATACAGATCGAAGCAGTGCTGACCAACAAGGTGGCGAATGGAAAATCAAACTGAAAAACGGTCTAAACAAATTTGAAGAATACATTGATGAGATGGGCAATGATCACGATGAATTGAAGGGCTATAGAGAGTTGAAAGATAAGGTTTATAAAACGATTACCGGTCGAGAACGAGAACTGAAACGGAGCGTTGTTCTCTTTGCAACCCCTGATGAATCATTATGGGTTATGGAAGATTTGCAGGTACCGATCGAAACGTCATTCCATTGGGAAGAGGAACCTGTACTTGATCAGCTTGAAGACTTGCAGAGCAGCTATCCTTACAGCGGGATTGTTGTCATCAATAAAGAAGATGCGACCGTATTGGAAACCGAAATGGGCGTTCTAGTCGATGAATTCCATTACACGTTCGATCCGGATACAGAGGATTGGCGGGAACATCAAGGTCCATTTGATGCCGCCATATCAGGTGCTAATACGAATAAAAGGGATGAATTCCAAGATCGCTTTGAGGCCAATCAGCAACGTTGGTTGAAGGGCTTAAGCAATAAAGTCGAAAAGAAAGCGAAAAAGAATAAATGGCAGGAAACCTATTTAATGGGTGAAAAAGGGTACCTAAACGAATTTGAAAGCCACTTATCGATTAAAAAAACGAAGAAGACAGGCAAAAACCCGAGCAAAATGGAACCAACTAAAATCGTCGATCAAGTCATTGCTGGTTAAGCTCCATCCTGACCTCCCCCTTAAGGTATAGAGCTTAAGATATAACGCGCAGGATTCCATTAAGGAACCTGCGCGGTTAATTATGGATCCAGACATTGGTACCAACCGGCACTAACCTGGACAATTCATTGACATCTTTGTTATACATTCTGATGCAGCCTTTTGAAACATCCTTTCCGATTGAAGAGGGATCGTTTGTGCCATGAATGCCATAACCTGGCCTCGATAATCCCATCCACATCGTCCCATATGGCCCCCCAGGGTTCGGATGTTTGTTGATGATCGTATATTCACCGGTCGGTGTCGGGGTGAGCATCTTTCCTACAGCAATGGGATATGACTTGATGAGTTTACTAGCATCGAATAACTTCAATTGATGTTTCTTCAATGCAACATCAATCCAGTAAACCATATGTGCCCCTCCTGTTTTTCCTATCTATATGTTATGGAAAGGAGAATTATTTCTAGGGAGACACTTAATAACTTCTTCTGACTGAAATAGCATATGTGAAAATCTGAATAAGAGGCATGAGCAATATGATATGGACCGGGTAATGAGGCAACGCATTCGAAACAAATGGGTAAAATAACATTAAACCTGTTACGATCGGCGTTCCGAACCACATGGCCAGATAGGAATTCCGGCAAGCTTTCCCGGTTATATACTTTTCACGCTCATCAGCTTCTTCAAGTTCAGGAGGTAATATCAATGCCTTCTTCCATGATTGGTGCTTCTTTTTATTTACCTTATAAGAAACGAACGTTAGTATCCCGCCTATGACAATTGCTGCAAGGATCGGGATTGCTGAAATCGTTATCCCAGGATGGTTCAGGATTCTTTACAATCTCCGCAAATTGCACCTGTGCCTCATATAACGCGATTATCCCCCACCCGAACAATATGATGACGATGATCGTCATGATTGAATTCCGCCAAATGTTCATTCATCTTCCTCCTCAAAAAAGATCTCTTCAATTGGTTGGTTAAAATACTTCGAGATTTTCATGGCTAAAAGCAATGAAGGAATATAACTTCCTTTTTCCAGTGCAGCAATCGTCTGTCTAGTGACATCAACTGTTTCCGCCAATTCTGACTGTGTGGTGTTGAACCTTGCCCGAAGCTCCTTTACTCGATTTGAAATTGTCATTTTAAACCATCTTTTCTTTTATTTGATAACCGTATTGTATGGTTAACTTAACATTTTGTCAAGTCAACTTAACATAAGGTGCACAGGTAATTTGCGAAATCATCGATATATTCCGCATTTGCACCGATAAATTTTTGATTTACACCGAAATATTCTCCATTTGCTACGATATATTTCAAAATTGCACCGAAATCCCTTCTTCCCTTCCTCCACGCAAAAAAAGCATGCCATCCACATTGGATCGCATGCTCGTAAACTATATTATAACTCTGTTCTGATGTCCCATAGTTCTGGGAAGAAACGGTGGTCCAGCACTTTTTTCAAATAGGATACTCCAGATGATCCCCCTGTTCCCATTTTATGCCCAATGATCCGTTCGACCGTTTTCATATGACGGAACCGCCACTGCTGAAGCCAATCTTCAATATCAACCAATTTTTCTGCTAATTGATAAAGATTCCAATATTGATCTACATGACGGTATACCTCAACCCATGCGGCTTTTACCGACGGGTCTCCTTCATAGGTCACAGAAAAATCCCGCCTCAACAATTCTGGATTGATATCAAACCCGGCCTTTGAGAGTTGTTGTATCGCAACATCATAAATGCTCGGTGCTTCATACGCTTCCTTTAAACGGGCATGAAGCTCTGGATCCTTCTGATAAATCCTCAGAACATGTGGTGTTTTATATCCAAGCGCGAACTCGATCATCCGGTATTGGTAAGATTGGAATCCAGACGCTTGCCCGAGCTTCTCACGGAACTCCAGATATTCGCTCGGTGTAAGCGTCGATAACACATCCCATGCCTGGATGATCTGTGATTGTACTTTTGAGACGCGTGAGAGCATTTTAAAGGCAGGCTGTAACTCCCCTTCACGGATGGAATCAATTGCTGCATTCAATTCATGTAAAATCATTTTCATCCATAACTCACTGACCTGGTGGATGACAATGAACAGCATTTCGTCATGATGTCCGGATAATCTGGTTTGACTGGATAAAAGACGATCGAGCTGCAAGTACTCACCGTATGTCATGTTGTTATCAAAATCAGTATGAATTCCCTTTTCGGTTACATATTTCCCTTTTCCCTCTTCATAGTTGTTCCCCATATTCACCACTCGCTTTCTCGTCAGATACTATATTACGCTACGACACCGCGTTTATTTTCAAACTGATTGTATTCTTCTCCATCCATGATCCGCTTCAATATTTGAATGGCATTCCACACTTCTTCAAAGGTGTTGTATAATGCTGCTGGAGTCAATCGGATGCCATTCGGGTTGCGGAAATCAGGCATCACTTTATTCACCTTCAATGCTTTACAGATACGTGCTGCTTCTGGATGCTCCAAATAGACATGCCCGCCTCTGCGATGATCTTCTAAAGGGTTCCCGATGGTAAACCTATGATCCGCTAATTCGTAAGTGATAAGCTCCATCATGTACTCTGTTAATTGCAGGGATTTTTTACGTAGCTGTTCAATTCCTGCTTCCTGAAAAATTTCCAATGATCCCAACAATGGTGCCAAACTCAACATATGAGGTGTACCGATTTGGAATGCACCTGCCGACCGTGCTGGAGTCAATTGATGATCCATATCAAACTGCTTGTCTTTATCCGAGCTGAACCATCCAGCGAGTCCGGGTGTTTTCCCGATATGTTTTTCATTTATATAGATTCCAGCAACACTGCCTGGCCCAGCATTGACATATTTATAATTGCACCAAAACGCAAAATCTGCTCCCCAATCATTCAAAGCATGCGGCACCGCCCCGATTGAATGGCATAAATCGAATCCAATGATGATACCGCGTTTATGTGCTTCAACTGTCAATCGCTTCATATCAAGCAATTGTCCGCTACGATACATGACGCTTGGCAGCATGATCAAAGCTACTTCATCTGTCATCGCTTCGATGATGTCGTCTTCTTCTACGATTCTCCCATCATGGCTTTTGACACGGATCAGATGTTCATCAGGATCATACCCCTTCAATTTCAATTGGCTCTGGAGTGCAAAAATGTCAGAAGGGAAAGTCAGTTCATCGGCTAAAATTTTCGTCTTTTTTCCAGATGGGTGATAAAACGTTGAAACCAGTTGATGAAGATTGACTGTTGTTGATCCTGTTGCGATCACTTCTTCAGGCTTTCCGCCGACAAGCGGAGCCGACATTTCCCCTAACTTTTCAGACATGTAAAACCATGGTTGCTCCCCTTCGGTCCAACCATCAATCCCATACTCCTTCCAAGACTCCAGAATTTCAGAAAGGGCATTTTCTGAACGCTTGGATAAAAGACCGAGTGAATTTCCAATCAAATAAATCGTATCTTCTTTTACATAAAATTCATCACGAAAGGATGAGAGGTCATCCTGTTGATCAAGCTTTTTCGCATAATCCAAAGAGATATCAAAAGACTGATTGCCCATAGGATATCGACTCCTTTAATAGGTTATTAATTTTACTATACCTTTCATACTGACAAAGTGTCAATGACATAATGTCATTGACAACATCTCCTCTAATGATTAGAATAAAGGCACATTAATTAAAGGAATGAAATCGTATGAATTTGAAGAACCAAGAACTCACAAGCCGACAACAAAGGTCGATCCAAACACGTAAAAATTTACTGAAAGCTGCTGAATACATATTCATCGACCAGGGCTTTCAGAAAACGACCATCACCCAAATCATCAGAAAAGCAGATACTGGCTATGGTACCGCTTATGTCCATTTCAAAAACAAAGATGAGATCCTAATTGAGCTCATGGAAGACGTCATGCAGAAGTTTCATGACATTGCAGAGCTTCCCTTCCAACCGGAATCTGTGGAAGAAGCAGAACAACTCATCCAAAAACAAACAGGAATGTTTTTAGAGATGGCTCAAAAAGCGGATCAGATTTTGAAGGTAGTCGAGGAAGCGATTGGTGTCTCACTCCCTGTGCAAAACAAATGGAAAAAAATCCGGGAGCGTTTCATCAAAGGGATCACGAATGACATTACGTATACTCAACAAAAAGGGTTAGCCCGTAAAGATGTCGATTCACACCTCGTAGCAAGAGGTTGGTTCTTCTCAAATGAGATGTATTTATGGGAAATCGTCCGCGGAGAACATCAATCTTCCGTGAAAGAAATTGTTCATAACCTCACAGCGATGTATGTCAGAGGATTATATATCAGAAGCTAAAAAGAGCTAAGAATTGAACTTCTAAGCTCTTTTTTCTATTTCTATCCTTTTCAAAATATCATAATTCAAAGACTACTAGTAAGGTAAAGGAGACGAACCATACTACAAAAAGAGCGCCACTAGGAAGTAATACAGGGAAACAATCCTTATATTGAACATGACAATTAGGCTCACTTACCAGAGGCAGTGAAAACGAGGAATTTGGGTTTCAATCACTTGTCATTTTTAAGGACTTGAAGGAACAGAAAAAGGTGGTATCATGTCTTATAAGAAAGTGAGTGGAATAATGGGACGAGGCGCCCGTGGTATCAGCCATTTGGGGACATGATTGGACCCGATCGTTCATTGGAAAGGACATTAATCCGATAAAAAGTAAATATCTTTTCCATCTTATAGACCATTCTGGGTGATGAAAAGCAAAATCTTTAGGGTTTTACGGTATTGCGCATGGGGAAATGAACAATATCGCCGAGACGGAGGTTATGGATATGAAGGGAATAGCAGTAGGTAGCAGCATTCATTGTCATACAGAATACTCTACTCTAAAGAAAGTGCTTATGGTAAAACCGATCTTTATGAAGATTACAGAAACAATCAATGAAACTCAAAAACACTATAAAGCATCGAACATCGATACTTCAATTGCTATACAACAACATGATGCGTTTGTAAATGTGTTGAATGAACATGATATTGAAGTCACCGTACTTCCTGCTAATCCCAAGCTGCATGAACAAGTATTTACAAGGGACATTGCATTTGCCATTCAAGATCAACTATTCGTCGGGTCGATGAGTGAACAGGTTCGCAAGGACGAAACAGCTATTCTTAAAACCTGGTTACAGGAAAACTCATTGACTTATCAAGAAGGGCTTCCTAAGTCCATTGAAGGTGGCGATGTCATGATCGACGGCTCAACCATCTGGATTGGAAAGAGTGGGCGAACATCATATGAAGCAATCGAAAATCTTCAAAGCCGTCTCCCTTCCTTCAACGTTGAATCCTTGACAATACCGAGGTATATCCTCCACCTTGATTGTGTATTCAACATCATTAGTGAACATACGGTACTCCTTTATCCTCCTGCTTTTACACCGGAGGATTTGAAAAAAATCAAATCCCATTTCGATATCATACCTGTTACGAAAGAAGAGCAATTTCATATGGGTCCGAACGTTCTTTCCATCGGTAACAGAAAAGTCATCAGCCTTTCCCAGAATGAAAGGTTGAACCAGGTAATGGAATCAAAAGGATGTCGAGTTCTCCCAGTCGACTTCTCTGAAATCATCAAATCAGGTGGATCCTTCAGATGCTGCACCCTTCCACTAGAAAGAGAATAATGAAAAAGACTCTCCCGAAAGCTGAACTGTACCCTTGAAAATAGACAGTTTAATAAAAAGTC
>NZ_JAIBLJ010000020.1 GCF_020179385.1 Alkalihalobacillus sp. YIM B00296
GGACTTTTTTATAAGTGTCCATTATTCGGGATACAGTTCAAGCATAACTTAGGAGAGTCTTATTTACTGTATTGTGAAAATTGCTATGAATGCTTACGGCTTTTCTAATTTTAAGTATAACCAGTAAAGGATTTGCTGAAAATGGAAGCCCGTTATTCTTTTTCATATTTTTCAAAAAGGAACTTTACGTTTTAGTGAACTGCAACGTTTGATTCCTGAAATAACGAAAAAAATGCTTACAGCTAAATTAAGAGAAATAGAATATCACGATATTATAAACCTAAAGTTTATGCTCAAGTTCCGCCAAAGGTCGAATATTCAATTACTGATTACAGAATGTTTAACTCCACTTTTGGGGGAAATGCATAAAGGGATTGGCACATTAGGAAAAACAAGTGGAGAAAAGGAAGTAAACCCTGTAGTCCAAGTGAAAATCTTCAGATTCCGATTCTGGATATCAACATAATAATGGCTGCCGGGAATTTCCCGACAGCCTGAATCACTTTTTATTTTTACATAGTATTTTACGGATATGCCCTTAAATGGACTATCAATTCCAAATGTCATCCAATTTATCACTATAGAAATTAATTGCTTTCTTGTAATCCAAAATCCCCCTATTTCCAGTAGTTTCTATTAAGGTCTTTAGAAGGATCTCCATAGAACTTTTATGTTCTTTCAAGTTATACAGCGTCATCGAATAGAATACTTGCATTGCTTTGTTGTTTGGAAACAACTCCATTCCCTTTAAGAATACTTCTTTAGATTTCTCATATTCACCTAATGTTCTATATGTACTTCCTAATCCTAATAATGCTCCTTCTAAGTCTTTCCCAAATAGGCCAAACTCAATTGCATTTTCATAAAAGGCTGCTGCTTGTCACTCTTTTCCTAACAGGTCAAGACTCCATGCACAGTGATAATTAATTATCGCATCTCCAGGAAACTCTCCTACTAATTTCATAAGTAATTCATTAGACTCTTTATATTTCTGCTCATTCCGTAAACCGATCGCTCTTTCCATTTCCTTTTGCATTGATTTTCACCTCTTTTTCTCTCTTTAGTATTTTAGTAGCAGAAGTTACTTAAAGTTTCATTTTCAAGCCTTCATGTGTTGCTTTAAAACCTAACCGCTCATAAAAACGTAAAGCATCTTTACGTTGTTTATCTGTTGTTAGTTGAACCAAGTGGCAACCACGTTCCTTGCACGTTGAATTGCCCATCGTATAAGTTCAGTTCCTATCCCTTTACCACGTGCAGAAGATGATGTTCTCACCCCTTCAATAGTAGCTCTCCATCCTCCTTGATGTGTTATATACGGTGTAAATGTAATTTGTTGGACACCGATAATTTCATTTTCATAACAAGCCACTACTAACTCATTGTTTCGGCTGAAAGGTTTTCATATCATCCCTGTCCAAGTTGATAACAATATATCAATCCTAGAAGAAAGCAAAGCTCAAGTGGTTTATGTTACGCCTTCGCATCAATTCCCTACAGGGAGGGTAATGCCATATACAGAGCGAGAGAAGAGGCCTGGGGAAATATTCACTAATGGAACTGTTTTTGGAACCATTTCAGCTGATTAGTATTCGTGTAGAAACAATCAATATCTTAACCTTTAAAATTCAGTACTCAATTTTATGGAAATTATGAGAACAGAGGGGATCATTATCTATTTTGATATGCACCCTTAAACGGAATAAGGAGCGTAATTCAATAATCTGAATTACGCCCCTCAGTAACGAAAAAAAATGATAGTTATTTACCTTTTTCGATGACTGCAAAATAATTGTCTTCATTATCGGCAAAGTTAAACACTTACCCGAAGGCATATTTACAATTTCCCCGACTGTGATATTTTTACTTGATAAATCTTGATATAACTTATCAAGATTTTCCGAGAAAAACATTATCGAAGGTGTACCCAGGTTTAATCCAGGATCCATTTTAGCAACTTGTCTCACCTTCCTTTGTTGAGGTTATTTCAATCCATCTCATTCCTTTACCGTTATCTTCTTCAAATGGGTTAAACTCCGCTCTATCTCCACGGAATGATCCCAATTAGAAAGTCATGAATCCAGTTTATCCGTTTTTTCTAAAAACTTCGCTCATTTCTTACTATTTATAATATATCAACCAAATTTCTTTAATAGTGGAGTACTTTTAAAATTGTACGTATTCATAAAGATACCTGCACAAATAAATAACGATCCGATAATAATACTAATTGTTATCTTCTCCCCAAGTTGCAACCATCCAAATATAATAGCCAATATAGGGACAAACATTAATGCCATAGATGCTTTTGAAGCATCTATTTTATTTAATATCCAAAACCAAACTACAAATGTAAAGGCAGTAGAAAATAAACCATTAAACACTACTGATAAGATTGCTTTATTAGACCACTCGATTGTATGTTTGGTTCTAATATTAAATAGAAAATGAATAAAAATATTGTTCCTATAATAAGTTGCCAGGCATTCATATGAATAATATCTATATTTTTAAGCTTTAGTTTGCTAAAAACATTTGCTGATCCCCAACTAAGGGCCGAAATCAATATTAATAACTCTCCAAATACTACTTTTGTATCAAACTTAATCACTTCTAATCCTATAATAAATAAAAGGCCGATAAGACCAAATATTAGCCCAATCATTTTATAAGCATTAATTCTCTCATTCAATTTAAAATGGCTGATAATGGTGACAAAAATAGGCATTGTATACACCAAAACAGAAGTTTTTCCTGAATCTACAAATTGCATACCATAAGTTAATATCCCCATATAGCCTATAGCCATTAAAAAGCTTATAATCAAATAGTTTTTTAAATTCTCTTTGCCTACAAAAAGTCTTTTTCTTTGTATCATAAGAATCACAAATAAAGGAAGTGCCCCTATTAATAAACGTAAAGATGAAAATAAAAACGGAGGGATGTCACTAATTGCTATTTTCATCGTAACCCATGTATATCCCCAAACAAGAGTAACAGAAATGATCCCTAAGAAAACTTTGAAAATAATTATCCCCTTTCACTTTTATAGGTTAACAATATGTTATATTTATATATAACTGAAATACATTTTTTTCATAAAGGGGATAACCAATTGGTTATGAACATAAACAACCTAAGGATATTTATGAAGGTCGCAGAAAAAATGAATATTACAGAAGCTTCTAAAGAGTTATTTATTTCACAACCAGCAGTAAGTAAGGCGGTTAAAAATCTAGAAAAGTCCCTAAATATTAAATTGTTCATCAGGGATAAACATAATGGATTAATACTTACTGAAGTGGGGAAAGAAGTTCTAATTTTAGCGAGGCAAATGAAGGTTATTGAGAACAAAATATATCAAGTTGCTGATCGAGAAAATAAACTTCTAAGCGGAAAGATCAAAGTGGGCTCTTTTCCTGCTGTATCAACCATTATTTTGCCCAAGACCATCTCATTATTCAGGTCAAAATATCCATTCGTTAATATAGAATTAGTAGAAGGGACTTCTAATCAAATTAAAGAATGGGTAGAGGACCGAACTATTGATATGGGTATCGTTGCATCACCCTTTGAACCGTATGAATTTGAAATATTGAACAATGATTATATGGTCGCAATCATTCCTGAAAATCATAGATTAAATCAAGAAAAAAAGATTGAATTAGAAAAATATCAGAATGAAATTATTTTTTGTAAAGGGGGACACGAAATCGCGATATCAAAAACATTTCAAAAGAATAATATTGAGTTAAAAGAGAATCTGACAGTCCAAAATGCTGAAACTTTAATTAATATGGTCAAAAATAACTTAGGTATAGGTATTATTTCAAATTTCACTCTGTCTTCAGTTACTCATAACCTAATCATAAAAGATATTAATCCAAGAATAACTCGTGATATCGGTATAATTACACACTCATTTGATGAAGTAACACCTGCAACAAAAGAATTCATAAACATCATAAATCAATTTCATAAACCTGAGCTTTTTCGGCCCGAGAGATTTTAGAATCACCACGAAAAAGACCAACCAGAATTAGATTTCTGATTGACCTTAAAATACGAAGTCTTTTACATCTCAGTTTATCCGAAAATTTGAGCAGCAATTCCAAATAACGTATCGTTCCTAGGAGGCATAGTTTCTGAATTCAGAGACATGATTGGAGGTTAATTAACTTGTATAAATCCACTTTGCTCTATAAAATTCCTGAACTCATCTTGACCCGCTGGAACGTCAATTCTTATTCTTCCTGGATACGTTGGAGCTAACCCATCGATGACTACTGCGGCAATTCTATGATCTGGTGCCACAATTGGCATAGTCGGTTTGGGTAGTTCCTATTCATCCTGCACATCCTTATGCCAGGCCTATAAACCTTCCCCAAAGTCTAGGGTTCTTCCTGTTTCCACCAAAGACTTTGTGTTATTTAAAATCATCCACCATGCCTTGTCGCTGTTCTCATAATGAGGATCACCTTCTTTCCACTGGTCATGGATGAGGGTCAATTTCGTGCATGAACCAACAGGCTCTAGATGATAAGAAATTCTTGACTCAAATTTCTGATCATTTTTCATATATGAATTTCCGGTATAGTGTGTAAATCGAAGGACCTGATTCGGTTCATATTCCAATACCTTTCCGTATACATGCACCGTCTCATTCCCGTCCACTCCAGGACCGACATACTCCAAGCGATCGCCCTCTTGAAATGTAGATCTGATGACGCTTCCATAAAAAATTTGTTTTGTACCCTCAGGAGAGATCAATACCTTCCACACTTCCTCTGGTGTACTTGCGATATAAAATTGATACTTCAAATCCTTCATCATTTTCGTGCCTCCTAAAAATTCTATTCTGTACATGTACATCATAAAAAAACTTCACTGACAAATACGGTCAGTGAAGTTAAATATTTTGATAATGACTGAATAATTCAAAACTGATCGCGGCCAATTTTTCCTGTAATAAATTTGGCTCCAGAATGGTAATGGATTTTCCATAGGGGAGAAGGAAGTAAGGTATTAAGTTGTTTATAGATTCTTGATCAACCTTAAAATGAGCTTGATTATTGGAACGTTCTATTAGTGCATGACCAAACATCCAATGCTGACACAAGTCATCGAGCACATGTGTCATACCTTGAATTTTGACGGAAATGAGTTTGTCAAGTTGGCTTGAATCAGGCAAAAGGCCTTTTAGCAAGAAAGAACGTGCTGAAAATCTCAAAGGTCTCTTAAATGTGTTATCCGTTCTGGATAATGCCATTATACGATTGATTCGAAAACTGCGAATTTCTTTACGCAGATGGCAATAAGCAACTGTATACCACTTACCTTTCCAATAAACAATCCCATAAGGATCAATATAACGTGATAGTGGTTCAGTTTCTCCACCTTTATGATAATCAATGAATAACGTAGAATTTTCGGCAACAGAAATTTCAATATCTTGGAGAATAGATTTCAATGATGGTTCGACAGGAGGATGGATAAATTCAAACCCTTCTGAATGGCGATTGATATGATCCAATTGTTCCTCGTTTGTATACATTTTCAGCTTAGAAACTGCTTCATCCAATGCTTCACTAAAGGGATATCCCGCTTCTATGGCAAAATTTGCAGCATGAATAAGCGCTTTCTGTTCATCCAGATTAAAAAACAAAGGCGCTTTTGTAAAGTTATCGAGCAAACGATACCCACCATTGTGTCCGGCATCTGAAATGATTGGTACGCCACTTGCACACAGCGTATCAATATAGCGGTAAACTGTACGTATACTGATTTCTAATTCCTCAGCCAACTCCTTGGCAGTCATTTGTTTTCTCGTATTAAGGAGCCATAGTATAGAAAGCATGTTAACCATTTTCGACATTCGGAGGCATTCCTTTCTCAAAGATCCAAGATAACCATTCTGGCATAGATATAATCCTTTTGAAAAATTTATTTGAGCGTGTATGATGGATATTTTAAAAGACCATCTTCATCCTTATCAAGGCTATAATCCCGTATCCGATGGTCAACAACAGCCTACGCTTATTGCTATGTTTATAATTCATAAGAACTCCATTTCCTCTCTTCATCTTTCTATTCGATATGTTGATTTACATCACCTTCCAGATCCTTACTGAAACTTACTAAATTCAATGCATAGATTCAAAAAAAGTCGGGTAAAGAGGATACTACATTTTCTTAAGGCAGGTGGGTATATCAATTGAGGTTACCTGAATCTATGATGAAATACAAAAAGATGTCCAAGAGGCAACGGTGGCAGGAACTGAGATCCACCATGTGGTACACACCAGGAATCTATATTTTGCTATCGATGGGTTTAGCAGTCTTCACCCTAATCCTAGATCTTAGTTTTGACATCAGCCAAGACATCCCTATCAAATGGAGTTCGAAAGCTGCGCTAACCAGAATACTTGTCAGCACGTTGATCGGAGGAATTCTTACTCTCAGCGCCTTCACTTTCAACTCGCTTTTAGTAGTACTGACAACTTTCAGTGGACAATTTTCACCTCGAATGTTGTTAAACTTCGTGGCGGATAAGAAAACTCAGCACGTACTTGGGATTTTCAATGGAAGTTTCGTTTATGTCCTACTCGTTTTCTTATTCATAAGCAATAACGATAACGAATTATATCTTGCCATACCCATCACAACAGTAACAGTGGCCTTTTTCACCGCTGTCACATTCATTTATTTCATCAATCATGCGTCCACCTGGATGCAGGTCCATAACATTACTGATAATATGAAAAATATTTCGAAAAAGATCATTACTTTTTCTCTTTTAATAGATATAGAACCCTACAGAATCACTGAAAATACGAAATTGGATGATAAAGAGTATCCGAAAGATGGCCATGTGATCGTTTCAAAGGAACCGGGCTATATCCAACTCGTCAATTATCCTAAATTGATCGATCTGGCAACAAACGATAATATTGTGGTGCGCTTTGAATATAGTGTCGGTGAATATGTTTTGACAGGTACTCCGATCATGACTTACTGGAAGGAAGAAGATACTGCCATCAACGAACATGATTACTTGAAGACACTTGAAATCGGACATAAACAAACGGAAATTCAAGACCTTGAATTCGGTGTGAACAAATTATCTGAGATTGCGATTAAGGCGCTCGGAAATAATGATCCCAAAACAGCTGCAAATACGATTCATCAAATGTCTGAATTGCTACAAATTATAGCGAAACTAACCCACTTCTCTCCTTTCTTGGTCGACAAAGATAAAAATATACGAGTTATTTTGAAGGAAGAAGATTTTGAATTTTATTTGTACAGAGGATTCGGTTATATCCGGCATTATGCCAACGAAAACTGGGTCATCATTACTGACATCATCGCTTCCCTGACGACATTGGCAAAATCAATGGACGAACGATTCCATGATGATTTATGGAGTTTCGCTGTACAAACTGCAAAAGGAATTGCAAAAAATGAAATCTACCGTCTCGACCGGAAATTTCTGCTGGATCACTTATCCAATCTAGCCACAGCAACCAATCGGGAATCTGAGTATAGAAAAGTTGAACAAGAATATTTGCGTGAAATATAAAAAGCGCAGCTGTCACATAGTAACCGGGTTCTGTTTTGGAGTACACATAAAAACGCAGATGGTTTCACATACGAAATCACCTGCATTTTTTCTCGTTATATGAGGGTTTTGATTGAAACTATCCCAAATTCACACCCGAATTCAAGGGTTAGAATAAATATTGTAGGGTTGTGAAATCACCAGTAACTCGCATTGCGATTTTGTATTTGAATAACAAAGGGAACTAGAAAAATACGTAAATATAAATCTAACTGAGGGAGTTCAATAAGGTACTAACAAAGCAGTTTTCAATACTTCGGATGCATGTTAATTGAAGAACCCTCTAAAAAATCATCGTTTTGAGAGGGTGTAGTTTTATTTAAAAGTTTGTAGATTTGGAGAGAGGAAATATGTCTCAAAATGATTGCTCAAATTCTAAGTGACATAAACAACCGTTTTGAGCATAGTTTTCTTAGCGTTGGAAATCCGCATAATCCTAATGCTACCCTCTATATACACTTACCCATACTAAAAGATTAAAAAGTTATTTGGAGTTATATTTTTTTCTACTGTCAATTAAAGCAATACAGTGAGCCAATCGTTCAACCCCTAGTTTAATTTGACTCTCGTTCACTTGAGAGATACTTAATCGAAGGAGATTTTCCTTTTTATATTCTGGTAAAAACATTCTTGAGGCATCATCAACAAATATATACTGCTCGTTTAGAATATGAACTGCCTGTTTTGCTGTCACATTCTCGGGCAAACTGATGGATAGATAGAATCCTGAATTCGGTTTTGAAAAATGTGTATTAGCCGGTAGCAATAATTCACAGACTTCTTGAAGGGTTTGCATTTTAGTATGGTATACCTCTTTTATTTTTTTGAGATGGCTATTAAACATACCACTTTTCAAATAGATTTCTAGTGCACCTTGAGAAAGTGCTGAACTATTAAAATCCGAACTAAATTTATATTGTAAAAAATTGTTAATCATTAATGTAGGAAGAACGACTGTAGCAATTCTTAACCCTGGGAGGAAAATTTTCGAAAAGCTTTTAATATAAATCACTCTCCCGGAAGGATCAAAAGAAAATAAAGGATCTGATTTTGCATTTGGGTCAAGGTCTCCTAAAAAATCATCTTCCACTATATATACATCGTATTTCCCAGCTAACTCAACGATTTTTTGCTTTTCGCTATTCGAGTAACAATGTCCAAGTGGATTATGAAATCTCGGGATAATATAGAAAAATTTTATATCATTATTGCGAAAAATGTATTCCAGACGATCCAGATCAATGCCTTCCATCGATAACTCAATTCCAAAAGTATTAGATTGTTGTAAATTGATGGACTCAATGAATCCGAAATAAGTAGGCTGCTCGATTAGAATATTATTTTTTCCATTTAGAAACGGCATAGAAACTAATAAATTAAGGGCTTGCTGCGAGCCAGAAACAACGACTACTCTTTCAGGTTGAGTGAACACCTGTAGATTCTGCAAATATTTCACTAACTGTACTCGTAATGAGTAAAGCCCTTGTTGATCAGAGTATGTAAAAAGCTCTTCTTTATATTGTTCAATTGCTTGATTCATACAATGTTGAAATTCAACATAAGGCATAACGTTTTTATCTGGGCCAGCAGACAAGAAATCAATCACATCATTTTCATTCGTCGCATTTTGAAATTCATTCACAACAAAGTAGCCGCTTTTAGGAACAGAATAAATTAAATGCTCTTTTTCTAGTTCTTCGTATGCTTTAATGACCGTATTTTTGCTACATGAAAAATACTCAGATAGCTTACGAACAGAAGGGAGTTTACTCCCTGCAATAAGAGACCCATCTGCTAGCCGAAGCTTAATTTCTTCCATTATCTCGATATATTTTGAGCTCATATATTAATTCCCCTTTAATTGTACCAGTACAGATGGGTAAAAAAATGATTTATTTCATTGTATGTACCCCATTATCATTTTAATTATATCAGAACTGTTTTTTAGAAAAGCAGAAAATGGTACAGATATGATACAAAATTAAAAGATAGGGGTAGTATAAGATGCAGAGAGAAACCAGAGAAAAATTTGGGTTATTGTTGGGATTAGTAGGTGTTATTTGTTTTAGCTTAACGCTCCCTTCTACAAGTATTGCAGTAGAGTATTTTGGGACTATGGTCGTCGGTTTAGGAAGAACAGTTGTTGCCGCTATTTTAGTAGCTGTGGTATTGATTGTTCGAAAAGAAAAACTACCTTCTCCTCGCCAATTCAAAAGTCTACTTATTGTTGCTGTTGGTGCAGTTTTAGGGTTTCCTATCCTGACTTCTTGGGCAATGGAATCCTTGCCTGTTTCTCATGGAGCTGTGGAATTAGCCCTGTTACCATTAGCAACAGCCGGATTTGCTATGTTAAGAGCAGGTGAAATCCCTTCTCTCAAATTCTGGATTTCAAGTATAATCGGATCTTTAGCTGTTATTATGTATGCACTTCATCTTGGATTCGGTCAATTACAATTTGCCGATTTAGCTTTATTAGCAGCGGTACTTATACTTGGACTTAGTTACGCAGAGGGTGGGAGATTATCGAAAGAATTAGGTAGTTGGCAAGTGATTGCTTGGGCAATTATGATTGGTGCTCCATTTTCCATTATTCCAGTTGGGCTAAACCTTACAACTGAAATGTTCCATGCCCCTTTACAAGCTTGGGTAAGTTTTATTTATCTCGCAGTGATTAGTCAATTTTTAGCATATGTTGCTTGGTATAGTGGAATGGCTATGGGTGGAATAGCAAGAGTTAGTCAGATTCAATACTTACAACCATTTTTGATGATTCTATTTGCAACAGTATTTCTAGATGAATCAATCACATTGTTCACTATTGTAATAGCAATGATTGTTGTCGTTTCTGTTATATTAGGCAAAAATGCTCCCGTCTCAAAAAAAGGAGCTGTATCAGAGAAAATCTAACTGCGGGTTCAATTGAGATAGCTAAATAATTAAATATGAAGAGGAATGGTATGGCATATAGCTTATAGAATGACCGTTTATTATTGAAGTTAAACCTGCTCATAGGAACTCAAGTGTATTCCATTAAAGGGCGCCGCTCGACAAGTTCTGTAATAAGCGTTTTGAAGCGTGAAATACAGAGGGTTATTCATGATAAATCCTAACTTTACAACGGAGGATGGGAATGACGAAACCATGTTTCCTGAAACCATCCCGTTAATACTCCTGCATGCGTTATGACTGACAGTCATGGGGTCTGAAGTACAGGTAGATTCGGCAGAACGAAGGCTGAAGCCATTCCATCGGAAAAGGTATGCCAACGGATATGCCGCACGGCTGAAAAACTAGATAGGGTGAGAATTGTCCCGCTTATGAAGGAACTGNCATCGGAAAAGG
This sequence comes from Alkalihalobacillus sp. YIM B00296, assembly GCF_020179385.1. Taxonomy (GTDB): domain Bacteria; phylum Bacillota; class Bacilli; order Bacillales; family Fictibacillaceae; genus Pseudalkalibacillus. The sequence continues at coordinate 10,964 of NZ_JAIBLJ010000020.1, forward strand.
TATGCCAACGGATATGCCGCACGGCTGAAAAACTAGATAGGGTGAGAATTGTCCCGCTTATGAAGGAACTGACGAACTTCCGAAAGTAAGGGTCTAAATTTAAAACATAAGGAAACTTATGGGTCATCCAACGATGACGTGAGGGGTGTAGAGTAAAACTGCGCCATCTGAAATACGCTATACCGAACCATGACGGTATCCAGCTCACAGGCTTATAGGAAGCACCTACGTCTAGAAGGGAAAGCTACGTTGTAAGGGACTTGGAAAGCAAGGGACGTTGGAACAAGGGCTGTCACCTGAAACGGTTGTAGACACTGAAATGCATTTATCCTTGTGAGGGTAGGGGAATGACTGTTGAATCTCCTGTAATGGGAGTGGAGGAATAGCCCTATAATGGAGTAAGCCCTTCGTCCATATAGTATAAAAAAGAGCTCAAATCTGAGCTCTTTTTCTTGTGAATTCATATGCGAAACTGTTTGTGAATAATGTGTGATTAGCCTTGCGATTTGGGCTGCGAATTCCGAGTTTGTACCTCAAAATAGAAACCGTTAGTCACATAGCTACACTTCTTATGTTTTTTACGTTTTGATGTCCAAACTATCCATGATTTCTTGCCGTAATTTCACAAAATGTGTGCTATTACGATCTCGGGGACGCAGCATGTCATTCCGGACTTCCTTCACAATTTTTCCGGGCCTTGAACTCAACACGAAAACCCTGTCTGCCAAATACAAAGCTTCATCAATATCATGGGTGATCAGTACCATTGTCTGGTTGGATCCTTCCCATAATCTGATCAGTTCATTTTGCATGGTAAGTCTAGTGATGGCATCTAATGCGCCATATGGTTCATCTAACAAAAGAACTTCAGGATCCAGGACAAGCGCCCTTGCAATGGATGCTCGTTGTTTCATCCCTCCTGAGAGTTGATGGGGGTAATATGTCTTGAAGTTCTCCAATCCTACTTTCTCAAGTACTTTATGGATTCGCCCGTGACGTTCCTTTTTGGAAACGTTGGCCAATTCTAAACCAAGCCCGACATTATCTTCAATCGTCCGCCAGGGATATAGGGCATGTTCCTGAAAAATCATGACCCGATTCGAGTTGGGCTCTTTAATGACAGTCCCATCAGCTGATACTTCCCCTGTTGTAGGTTGTTCAAGGCCCGCCAGCATCCGAAGGGCTGTACTCTTACCACAACCTGATGGACCGACGATTGCAACAAACTCCCCTTTTTCAACTTCTAAGCTGAGATTCTCCAGGACCGTCAAGTTTCCATATGCTTTATTTACGTTTTTCAACTGTAAGGTTTTCATTATTTCTCATCCCCGCCTGCATAACGCCATTTCAGTAATTTGCGCTTGATCCCATTCAAGACGACATGATCCAGTATGATGGCGATTGTACCGATCGTGACGATACTGGCCAGTACACCTTCCATATCCGCAATCTCACCTGCGTAACTGATCGACCAACCGAGCCCTGCTGAAGCTCCACCAACCATTTCCGCAGCAATCAAGGACCGCCATGCATTACCGAATGCTACCTGTGCACCGGTAACGAAAGCGGGTAAAGTTTCTGGCGCATATACTTTGGTAATCAATTGCCGGTTTTTCGCACCCATCACCCTTGCAAGTTCAAGATGGGTCCGATTCACCCCTTCTGTAGCATTTAAAACAGAAAGGGCCATCGGGAAGAAACTCGCGATAGTGATCACAAAAATGATCGGCAGGTCTCCAAACCCGATCAATACGACGAAAAAGGGGACCCATGTAATTGGCGGAATCGATTGTAAAATCGAAATGACACTTTTCAAATAAACAGAGAATGTCTTTGAGACACCGCCCAATAAACCAAGAATCGCCCCTAACAGGCATGCAACCGGGTATCCCCATGCCAACCTGTATAAGCTGCTCTGTAAACCTTTTATAAAATCAGGATTTGAAAAATTCCCAATGAATCTTTGCAACCCTCTGACCACATCTGGCATCAAAAACTCAGGTAAAATCCATGCAGCAATCTGCCAGATCAACAACAAACTTCCGACTGCGGCCAGATAAGGCAGCGTATTGCCAAATGGCTGTAGAGGGATGGCTGGTATTCCTTTGTTTTTCACACTCAGGCCTGATTTCATAGCAACTCCCCCTGCATGTTACTTATTTTTCTTTTGCCAAGACAAATCCATAATCTCTTCTACATTGAACTTACTGTCCATGATGTCTTGTTCAACCATCAGATCAGAAACCTCTTGTATCTGTTTGACATTTTCAGGGGTCAGCTCCCAATTGAATGTCTGGGCTTCGATCGCTTCTTCTATAACATCAACAGCTGGGACTTCCCCATCTGCGGATTGGAATGTTTCCCCTTCAGAGAAACGCTTATAAATATGCTCGGCTGATTTTCCTGGGTCGTTTTCAAGCATTTCTATCGCCTCTTTTTGAGCGTCAAGCACTTTATAGATACTGTCCTGATCCTCCTTCATGATCTCCCCTGAGGTGATGACGACCATACATGGGAACGGCCATACTTCTCCTATTTCATAGATTTCTTCTACATCTCCCTGTAACCTTGCAATACGGTCATAAGGTTCAAAAAGGAAAGCAGCATCCACTTTGCCGGATTGTAGTGATTGGACTGCAACTGTAGGAGAGACGTAATTCATGTTCAAATCGCTTCGCTTCAACCCTGCCTCTTGCAACGTGACACCATTCAAGACAATATCAGCTGTGCTTCCTTGCTTTTGGGATGCCAGGCTTTTCCCTTTTAAATCTTCGACTGATTTGATTCCATTGTTTTTACGGGCCAAGATACTGTGATACCCCATTTGTGCACCGCCGACTATTTTCAGGTCTGCCCCTTTTGCCGCCCAGGACACAGCATTCGTTGCCCCTAAAACCCCGGCATCCAGTTCACCATTGACGATTCCCTTGATCAAGTCTGTCCCACTTCCGAATAGCTTCAGCTCGACATCCAGACCGTGCTTTTCATATAAACCGGCATCTTCTGCCAACATGGCAGGTGCATCGTCCATGACATTGACATAACCAATGGTCAATTTGTCAGAGCTACCGTCACCGTTACCTTGCTTGCTGTTCCCGCATGCTGCGACAGTCAGTAATAGGAAACCTACTGATAAGCCTGAAAGCACCTTTTTAATGTTCATCTTTATTCCTCCCCCTGTATAATTCCGAGTAAGTAGATAGGAATATTATATGTTTAAAAAGAGTTTGAAGTCAACGATATATTTTGCAAAAACAAAAAAAGCCCGACAACCTTAGTCAAATGACCGGCCCTTTTAAACAAATTTCATGTTTCTTCTTCATGTGGGTAAGATAAATGATGAGGTGATAACGATGAGTCGGGAAAATCGAGTAATGTGGTTCGGGTCCATTTTCGGGGCATTGATCTTCTTTTTATTCAGTGCAATCGGGATCAACCAGTTTTATAAAAATATCGATATAAAAAGCGATAAGGGGGAAGCCTCCAGAGAAAATGGAAAAAGATAGGAACGACTATATCATGGGAAAAGTAAAAACACTTACTTTCCCATTTTTTGTTTTAACATTTTAATTTCCTCTTCATGAGAAATCCCGTAGTCCGATGGGGTTTCCAAAATAAATGGGACACCTGATAAATAGGAAGTCCTGAATAATTGTTTGAAATGTTTTTCTTCGATATGACCTCCTTTAAAAATGTTCGCATGCCGGTCTTTTCCCGAACGTAAAGTGTATTTGGAATTGTTCAAATGGATCACTTCGATATCTTGTATATACCCTAATTCACTCCCCTTTTCCCAGAGTTCCTCATTGTTTTCACCACTCCAGAGACCACTTGAATAGGCATGGCACGTATCAAAGCAAAACCCGATCTTCTCAGAATACTTGGTAAGATTTTTGACCTGTATAAGTTCTTCCAAAGTCGTCCCCATTGCACCTGGTTTGCCCGCATTGTTTTCAAGGAGAATTTTACAGTCTCCTTCCCACTGTTCAAGGGTATTGTTCAGCATCTCAATCATCAATTGATAGCTGGCTAGAGGATCTGACTGACTGATCCGGCTGCCAAAATGCACCACAACCCCTGCTGATCCACATGCTTCAGCGATTTCCAAATCATTCAATAATGATTCGATGATCTGATCCTTTTTTTTAGCTGGAGGTGTCAAACTTGTTGGATACGGCGTATGGGCAACCGAAATAAGATCATGTTGGCGACAAAAATCCTTACAGCGCTCAGCGTCTTCCCGATTAAAATCCTTAACAGATAAACATCTTGGATTTTTAGGGAAATATTGATAAGCTTGACAACCGATTTTCAATGCCTGTTTAGCAGCACTGGTGTACCCTTCCCTTATACTTACATGACAGCCGAATTTCATAACGTTCCTTTACTCCTTTATCGGAATTGATCATTCTTTTTTAAACAAACCTCCTCTTCGTCTTGTTTCTTACCCAAATTCGATAAATCAGGAAAACGATAAGGAGGAAAAGGACGTACACACTGATCCCTGCCAATAGATTTTGCCAAGATGATAAAATCTGATCCCCACCATAAGCGAATATGAACATAGGGGGGATTTTTCCCAATGCAGATGCTGTGAAATAGGTCAAAAAGGAAATTTTAGTGAGACCTGAATAGATATTGACGACGGGCGGAGGAATGATAGGTACCAGCCTTGCAAAAAGAATGGCGATAAAGGCATTTTTTTCGATCATGGTATTGAATTTATGAATGCCCCTAAACCGTTGAATATATTTTTTAAAGAAGTCCGAAAAGAGGTAACGTGCCGCTAAGAAGTAAAGGACTGAAGCCGATACTCCCCCCCACCAATTGATGATAAGACCGATCAAGAATCCGTATTTGGCACCCATTATCCCTGCAAACAATGTGAACGGCACCACTGGAAAAGTAGCAATAAAAGTCGAGAGGACAAACATGATAGGCAAACGGGACAGGTCACTTTCATGAATCCATTCCAATAAGATCTCTTTATTGAAAAATACAATCGTCACCATTATGAGGTAAACAAGGATCAACCATTTTTTCATAACTTGAACTCCATACTGTTTTTATCATGTGGCCCTTCATTATCGGAATCAAGAATAGTTTCTCCATAGGTCAGTCATCATAAGTAACAAGGAGATGATGGACATGCCAAGGAATACTCAAGACCACAGAAAACCGACTTCCCATCCTGACGGCGAAAAAGAAAGCATCATTAATGACTCTACTGCAACGCAAGGTGGACAAATGGGGATCTATGTAGATCAGCAAAATGATCTGGACAATCGAGACCCCAATCCCTTTCACCTTTCACAGTCTCAACCTGATGAAGACATGAAGGATTTTGAAAAATTGATGCGAGGCAAAAAGGCTGACAGTTCAAAATAAGAGTTGTGCCATACACGTTTAAGTTGCAAAATGGATCGTCCACCGTATAAGGGAAAGGCGATCCATCATTGCTTTTTGACTAAGAATTATTGAATGTCTGGGAAATTTCCTTTTCGGCAAAATATTCATTGGAGGATTCAAATTCTTTATGTTCATCAACAGAATCACCATGAAATCTTTCTTCAGGGTCTAGAGGGCGATCAGATTCCAGACCCGATCGAATACTGATCTTGTCGCTGCCATTTTCCATGGATTTCTTTTTAGGCTCTTGTTTCATTTTCTTCACCTCACCCCTAGCTTGTGTATAACTGTTTTTTTAATTCTTAAATGTAGGGTCAGATTTAGGAAGGATGTTTGTTTATTTTTTATAAGCCATTATACATACCGCAGATACTGGCTTGAATTTTTTGACTTCAAAGGAAATCTCCCTAAAACCTATATTCTCCAATAATACTGTCAACTCTTCAGAATAAACGATCGCATCCTTTTCTGTAGCTCCTTTATACACAGGTTGATAAGTTGTTACAATGGCACCTCCTGGTTTTAAGCAGGAAAATAACTTCTCAAACGCTGAACCCCTGTTTTTCCCAAAACATTACAGAGTTGACGGAATAGATTTTATCGAAGTAATTTGTAGGGATTTCTAAACTTTCAACTGTATCAACTTTTAGTTCTACTATTCCACTTTCGATAAATGGACGATTTCTCCGGCTTGCTTGCTCTTTCATAGTTGAAGAGATGTCGATTCCGATCACCTTTCCGCTATGAATGTTTTTGGCACATTTGTAAATCCCGATTCCAGGACCATAACCTATTTCAAGTACATGATCATTCGGATGAATATTCAGCTTTGACAAGGTCCAATCATTTCTTGATCCTGTTGTCAAAGCAAGTATATGTCCTGCCACTTCCCCCCAAAAACCTCTTGGATGTTGAAACTGCATTGAAAACTCTTTAAGGAATCCCATAAACATTTACTCCTTTACTTTTTCTAATTTTTGCCGAATTTCTGTCAAAGATTCCACCAGGTCTAACAGATGCACTTCGTCAAACTCTCCCCTGAGATCATTCAATATATGGTAGCCTTCACTCCTGATTTGATCCATTTGTGTCCTTCCCTCATCAGTTAGTTGAATGAAGTACGAGCGCTTATGTGCGGAATTTTCCAACCTCTTTACAAGCCTTTTATTCGTCAATTCCGTAACGACTTTTTGAACATACTGTCTGGAAAAGGGGGATCGTTCAACCAGTTGCGGAATAGTCAATGGTCCTTCGGATAAACAAAGTAATATTCCCAATTCGTTTGTTGTAAGCTGCTTTCCGGTATTTGTATTTTCAATAATGGACCTAAAACAATGATACAGAGCGACTGTTTCCTGAATAAGCATTTCAAATGCTTTCTTTTGAATCTCTCTCTTTGAAACCATGGGCTAAGTCTCCCCTTCTTTTTACTCACATATATCTTATTAAATTGTCAACAAAAGTTGTCAATTCTAAAAACTCTTTAAACATGAAAATTAAAATAGCCTTTCTTAAATTCAGGAAGGTAATTTTTACCCTTCTAAAATAAAGAAGTAGGTTAGGTAATTAGAGCAATTCAATAATGTACTTGACCTTCACATGATGTCATAGTTTAAAGTTAACCTAGATAGAAAACTTTTCTAGGAAGGTGATGTACGATGCAAATTAACGAACTTTCTCGGAAAACCGGTGTAAGCCTTCGTTCTTTGAGATATTACGAAGAAAAAAACCTGTTGCAGCCTGAAAGATTAGATAATGGCTATAGACAATATAGTGAAATCGATATTGAGCAAATCAGAATGATTAAACTTTATTTAAGTATGGGTTTGAAAACAAATGAAATCGCTGATTTATTTCATTGTATGATTAATGGACAAACCAAAGATGCCTGTATTCGAAATGGATTTGAAAAAGGAGAAATGAAGCTTACCGAGATCCGAGAACACAGGATTATTACTAAAAGCAGAAGCTCAGCTAATGGATTTGTTGGCAGATTAAAAATATAGAATCAAACAAGGGGATAATCCAAAATGAGCAAAAAAGAAGATCAATCAATCGAAGAATTGCTTTAGTTACGGGTGGAAATCGTGGTATCGGGAGAGAAATAACACGTCAACTAGCTTCAAAAGGATACCATGTGCTGATTGGGTGTCGGGATGCAGAAAAAGGAGAAAAGGCCGTTGCAGAAATGAACAAAGATGGACTTATTGTGGGTTTGCAAGTAGTTAATGTAAATGATAAAGAAACCGTCGAACAGGTAATTGAACAAATAAAAAAAGAGTATGGTCGTCTGGATGTGCTTGTGAATAATGCTGGAATTATCCTTGATAGGGCAGTTCCCGTTTTAGAAGTAGGAGAATCAGTGATAAAAGAGACCTTTGAAACGAATTTTTTTGGTGCTTTACGAATGATACAAGAGGTTGTACCTTTGATGCAGCAATGGAAGTATGGACGAATAGTCAATATTTCATCAGGTTTGGGAGCTTTTGAAATCATGAGTGGTCAAGGGCAAATCCAAATTGGCGGATCCTCAGCTGCTTATCGAATATCTAAAACCATGCTCAATGCCTTAACATGTTTAGTTCAAGATATAGCTGAAATGGGCATCAAAGTGAACGCGGTTTGTCCTGGCCGCGTACAAACAGATATGGGAAGAGCTGATGCACCTAGTACGGTTGAAGAAGGTGCAGATACCGCTGTATGGTTAGCTACATTAGATGAAGAAGGACCTAATGGTGGTTATTTCCGTGATCGCCAGCCGATTTCTTGGTGACGATTGGTTTGATGAAAGAGAGCGAATAACAATGAAAGAGTTCATTTCATGCTGGTTTTCATAAGATATTTTTCTAACGTCCCTTAGTATTCGAATACAAAATCCTTAAATGACAAGAAAAAACGCAGGTGATTTCCAATGTGAAACCATCTGCGTTTTAATATGTTCACTTCAACCAATAACTTTTTTATTTTTCGAACTTGTCAACATCAAAGTTTTGGAAGACATGCTTCTCATACATCGGGAATATTTCTTTCCCTGTCAAATGATTGATGATGACTTTATTCCGATGGACTGCGAGCCCTAAATTCGTTGATCCTACTCCATGAGAATGGGAGATTCCGCTATGGACATAAATCTGATTCGGGATATTGAGACGTAAGCGGTAATCCGATTCTACTTCATATCTCCCATAGTCATCCCAGGAAATGTAAGGTTTCAAACCATTGATAAAGTCTGGTACATACGGGCGATATCCGGTTCCAATAATGACGACTTCACTCTCAAGCTTGAAATCCTTGCCTTGCTGCCACTGGTGACATTGCAACTCATAATTCCCGTCTTTTTCTTGGATATCCTTCACTTCAGTCATCGCCTGTAAACCGACCTGCATCTTTCGGCGGGAAACGGTATTTTCATAAAGCAAATTATAAATGTCGGTCACCGTGTGCGAACTGATTCCCTTATACAAGAGATCTTGGGTTCCGAAAATTTCATCCTTCTTTTCCTGAGGAAAGTCATAAAAATAATTCACATAATCAGGGGAAAATTGCTCTACGCTTAATTTGGATTCTTCCATTGTCAAGAAGCTTTGTGATCGTGTAATCCAATTCAAACGATATTCATGCTCCATATGGTCTTTCAATAACTCCCTGAAAACTTCAGCAGCACTTTGCCCTGAGCCGATCACCGTAATGGAATTCGCTTCTCTGCATCTGTCTTGCCGACTGAGATATTCAGCCGTATGAAAAACATCTTCCCCAGGAAACCCACGGAACGTTTTCGGTATCGCAGGAACCCCTCCAGTCCCAAGAACAAGATTTTTGCTTTTATAGATAGAGGTCTCTTCTGTATGTACATCTAATACAGTCACTAAATATACTTCCTCAGCTTCATTGAAATCCAGTTCGACGACTCTTTTGCCAAACCGACAACTTTCCAATTCATTCGCAACCCATTGGCAATAATCATTATATTCCCTTCTCGGGATGTCCAGCCGTTGTAAAAAGTAGAATGGGTATAAGCGGTTCTCTTTTGATAGATAGTTCAGAAAGCTGTATCTGCTGGTCGGATCTGCGAGAGTGACCAGATCTGCCATAAAAGGAACTTGAAGGCGTGTCCCTACTATCAACATTCCAGGGTGCCAATCAAATTGCGGCTTTTGATCGAAAAATAACGCATCGATTTCAGTACGGTCTTCTATCAAAGCTGCGAGACTTAAATTGAAAGGTCCTATCCCTGCTCCTAATAAATCATATACATGATCATCCATGGTTCTACCACCTCTATTTAAAATCTTGTTCTATTATAATGGAAAAAGAAAAAAGAATACACTAATGTAATGTAGATGTTCTATAAACTAAAATGCTCAAAACTCTCCTATCCTAAACAAAAAAGACTGACCCCAAAGGCAGTCCTTTAAGGTCAGATCTCTGTTCATAAATTATTTTGTAAGTTCGTTCAACGCGTTCGTCAATGTGTTGACGATGAAGTCCAAGTCGCTTTCTTCAAGACTCAACGGTGGTGACAAACTCAATACGTTGTTGTAGCCTGCTACTGTCACGCCATTCTTCCCGATGAGCAGTTTATTCTTTTTGCAAGTTGCCATCACGTCATTCAGCTTATTGGTACCAAGAGGTTCTTTCGTTTCTTTATTTTCCACAAGCTCAATTCCGATCAACAGTCCTTTCCCTCTCACGTCTCCGACATTAGGATGATTTTGAAGGCGGTTCTGCAGTTCATTTTTGAGGTGATCCCCTAATTCCTGGGAGCGGTCAAAGAGTTTTTCATCTTCCATGATTTCAAGATTCTTCAATGCCACTGCGCAAGAGGCAGGACTTCCACCGAACGTATTGACATGGCGGAAGAAATCATACTCCTCGCTGCCTTTGAACGCTTCATAAACCTCTTTTTTGACCGCGGTAGCCGAAAGGGGCAAATAGGCGGATGTAATCCCTTTGGCCATCGTAATGATGTCTGGCTGTACATCATAATTCTGGAATCCAAACGGTTGCCCTGTTCTACCGAATCCACAGATGACTTCATCGACGATCAGCAAGGCACCATGTTTTTCACAGATTTCTTTGACTGCTTTCATGTATCCATCCGGCGGCATAAGAATCCCGCCTCCTGTGATGATCGGCTCCATGATCATAGCCGCTATCGTTTCACTCAACTCCCACGTCATCGTCCGATCGATTTCCTGGACACACGCCATTTCATGGGCATCTTCCAGATCCGCATCTAGCATCCGATACGTATCTGGAGGGGACACATGGAGGAAGCCCTGGGCCAACGGTTCGTATCTGTACTTCCGTTGTGCCTGGCCAGTCGCAGCAAGGGATCCCATCGTATTCCCATGATAGGCCCTGTACCGTGATACGATTTTATGGCGGTTATGCTCACCATTTTGCTGGTGGTATTGCCTTGCTATTTTGAAAGCTGCTTCATTCGCTTCTGAACCACTGTTGGAAAAGAAAATCACATAATCGCCGCCGAGCATTTCATTAAGCTTCTCAGCAAGCCTGACAGCAGGTGCATGACTGTGTGTCAAAGGAAAGTAAGCCATTTCCTTCAATTGTTCATATGCAGCATCTGCAAGTTCTGTCCTTCCATAACCGACATTCACGCACCATAATCCAGCCATGGCATCCAAATATTTTTCTCCGTTTATATCGGTGACCCATGCTCCTTTTGAACTTGAGACGACCATCGTTGCATTCGGATTATAAGGCTTCATCGAATGCCAGACGTATTGATCATCTTTTTTTAAAATATCTTGGGATTGATCAACTTGATGGACCATTATTGCTTCCCCCTTTTTAATAGTCAAACCTTGAAGTGATCATCTTTTTCCGTGTATAGAAGTTGATTCCGTCTTTTCCGTTTACATGAAGGTCACCATAGAAGGAGTCTTTCCATCCAGAGAACGGAAAGAAAGCCATCGTCGCTGGCACTCCTACATTTATACCGAGCATTCCTGCATCCGCTTCTTCTCTGAATTGACGCACTGCCTGGGCATTTTTCGTATAGAGCGTGGCCCCATTTCCATAACGGGATTTCCTGATATATTCCAGGGCTTCGTTTAAATTTTCCGCTCGCAGTAAACTCAGCACAGGTGCAAAAATCTCATCTTTGGCGATTGTCATTTCAGGGGTTACATGGTCAAAGATCGTCGCCCCTAGGAAGTTTCCGCCTTCCAGGTCTGACATTTCGCTCCTGCCATCACGAATCAGATCTGCACCTTCCTTGATCCCTTTTTCAATATAACCGAGCACTTTTTCTAGATGGGATTTTCGTATTACTGGGGTCAAAAGGACCTCCGTATCCAAGCCATTACCGATTGTCAGATCATCTGCTTTTTTCCGGAGTGCTTCCACAAACTGATCATTATCACCGACGACAACGACAGCACTGCATGCCATACACCGTTGACCAGCGCTTCCGAACGTTGAACTGATGACGTTTTGCACTGCTTTTTCCATATCCGCGTCCGGCATCACGACATGGTGATTTTTCGCACTTGATAATGCCTGCACACGTTTTCCGTTTTGAGCAGCTCTTTCATATACATATTTCGCGACCGGCTGAGAGCCTACGAAGGAGATCGCTTTGACGTCTGGGTGCTCCAGGAGACCGTTCACAACATCATGTGCCCCATGTACGATATTGAAGACACCTTCCGGCAGGCCAGCTTCAGTTAATAGTTCCGCTAACCTGTTCGCTAAAATCGGTGTGCGTTCCGAAGGCTTCAGTATAAACGAATTCCCACACACGATCGCCAGCGGGAACATCCATAGCGGAACCATCATCGGAAAGTTGAACGGAGTGATCCCTCCGACCACGCCCAAAGGATAGCGGAACATTTCTGAATCGATATCTTCCGCAATGTTGGAGAGCGTCTCCCCCATTATGTGTGTAGGGGCCCCTGCCGCAAATTCAATACATTCTATACCACGCTGGACTTCTCCATAAGCCTCTTTAAACGCTTTACCATTCTCCTGAACAACTAATTTAGCAAGCTCTTCATGATTCTCTGTGACAAGATGGTGAAATTTGTACATGACACGGGCGCGTTTTGGAACAGGTACATTCTTCCACGTTTGAAAAGCAGTCTGGGCAGCCTCGACCGCCTTATCCAAATCTTCTTTCGTTGAAATGGGTACACGTGCCAGTACTTCTTTAGTAGCGGGGTTCGGTACCTCCAGGTCTTCTGTCCTGTTAGAGGCAATCCATTGTCCATTGATATAATTCTTCAGTAATTTCGTATCACTTTTGGTTACTGTCATTCAGAAAACGCCTCCCTTATATTAGTTGATCCCCTTCCATTATCTCTGATTCTATATGGTGTTACATTAGACAGAATGTCAAAAAATCCTGCCTTTACATCACATACAATTATGTGAATTACGTTGAAACAGGCTTGTCCGATTTTACATTTTGCATATTACCCTGTGTATTCAAGTAATTATGGGCGAAAAGCATGAACTCGATCGCCATACGTTTTTCAGAATTGGACATGAAATCTTCTCCTAATAGCCTCTCTAATTTTTCTAGGCGGTAATACAAGGTTTGGCGTACGATGAATAACTGTTCTGCTGTTCCTTTTTTTGACCCATTGCATGCTAAATAGGTCTTTAGGGTCTGTAATAATTTACCGTTGAATTGTTCGTCATACTCAATGACAGGGCTCAAGTATTCCGTGATCATGTGCTCGAACTCATTCTGTGATTTCACGAGGCTGATGACCCGGTACATATGTAAGTCCTCATAAAAGCTGAAAAATCGTTCAGTCCTCATGTTCTTTTGGAATTTCAGTGTTTCTACAGCTGTTTCATAACTTCTGCCAATGTCACTTAACGTGTCGATATATTGCCCGACAGCTATGCTCGTAATCTTGAAGGCATGTTTTTTCAGGAATTCTGTATGAAATACCCTTTCCATTCCTTTGTTCAACCGTTGCTTCCAAGAACTCTTCTCGCGTTTATTAAGTAAAATATAGACGATGTAACCATGCCTTTCTGTCGTAATCATATGAAAACCTTGTTGTTCAAAAATAGCCCGGATGAATAAATTGAGATACGTGATGTTCGAGCTTGTGGTGTTTTGCGACAGTTTACATATCGCTGTAGTACCCCCAAGTATATTCAGCTTCCCCTCATGATAAGTGAGGTTATCCGACGTTTCTTGTTCATTGTGTTTTCCATCCAGCCAATTCGTGATCCACTCATTTTTTTCTGTCCGGCGCCTTTCTTCGACATACATTTCTCGTAAAAAGAGCTGGGCGAGCACCGTCGCTGTCCGATCAAGGATCAACAGATCGAATTCGTTGATTTCACGTTCCCTGGATACAATGAAAATTTTACCATATTCCTGCTCCATAAGCGGTACAGGCTTATGGCTTATAAACGGGGAATCACCTGGCTGATCAAGATATGAAAGAAGGTCATCCCTTCTTTCATCACTCAATTCAGGCACGTAAATATCCTCAGCATTCAAAGTTCTCATCAACACTTGCAAGCCCGTATATTCGTGCATCAATGTCAGTATTTCTACGCTGTTTTCTATCGCCAGCAATTTTTGGTTCAATTTTTGGGAATAGTCTTCGAGATCCTGGATCATTTGATAATGTTGATTGATCAGTTGCACATGGATGTCTTGCGTGATATTCACGAACTGGACCTCTTCTAAAAAAAGAATGATCGGAAAACAATAATGGTCGGCCAGCCTGATGACCTCATCTGGAATCGAATCCGTATAGGTCCCGATTTCAATACAAAGACCGGCCGCACCACAATCGATCAATTGCTCAAGGAAATCAACAAGTAATACATGATTATCTTTCCATGCTACACCTGTCGAGAGAATGAGTTCATTGCCGTTCAACAGCTTACGAATATTCGGAACTTCTACGACATGGACCCACTTGACTTGACGGGTCAATCCTTCAGCCCCGGCAATCACTTCTGTTTTCTCAAAGTGCTTCCTGCTCAATATATCTTTTACAGCTAAGCTCGAATGATGTTGCAAGTTTGGACACTCCGATCTATGAACATCGTTAACTCGGCGGCCATTAAATTTTGCCTGGAATCTTAAGATCGCTTCATCGGCAAGTACTTCTCCAAGGTCCGAAGCATATTCTGGTATGATTCTTGCTCATCAAAGTCATCTGAACGCCAATTCTTGAATACCCAGTCTGCCAATTCTTGAGGCGTGTTGAAGAATTCGCCGCTGGAATCGGCTTTTCTAAGCATATAACGTCCGTTGTCCTCATCAATCGTTACTTCACATGGAAACATACTCTCTTTGCACTTCAGGGAAAATTCCATTGAAGAACTCCTTTCTTTTATAAAGGCATTGTTAAATTTTAAGGCGATTAGAACGTTTCCTTAAGTGAAATTCGCGACACTCCTGCGGGAAAAGCGAGCCAGTCGAGACCCCGTAGTGACCTACGTGACTAGGCGGGTCGCTTCCACTTTTCTTTCGCCCGCGGAAAGGGAGTGAATTTTGCAAAAAGAAACAATTAAACAAAGCCTCTTGTTAAAGGATCAAACGTTTTGACGTTGCTGTAAAAGAAGGTTGGAAAAATATTTTCTTGCATCAGCCGTTTTAATATGGAGTGTTTCAGTTTCGCTGCCAATCTTTTCAAACATCACTAAAGCTCCACTTAAATTCTCTTGCACATTTTCGATGGAATACCCTATTTCAAACATACGATCGATTTGTTCGCGTTCCGAAAGGTACTCCTTGTAATCAGACATATAGCCCCTCCTCTATCCAACTGTCCTTTTCACATCGCCAAATATCTATGCGATTATTTAGCGTTCTTCAATTCTACCTGTGGTTGTTCATCCTCAAGATTCCAATCCCGGCCGACTGTAATGCCAAGAAACTTCTCATCACTTGGATTTTCGATTTCGGCTTGAGGGTACTTCTGGAAGTACCAGTACTTACAGAGTAGATAGTAACAAGCTGCGCCTAACACAAAACCGATCAAGAAGGAATAATTCGGGAAGAAGTAAGAAACGACTGCACCAATGATCCATGAGATGAATCCAGCAACGTTCACACCGCCAGCATATTTGAATTGCCCATCTGCTTTATACAGATCATAGACATTCACACGCCGTTTCCTCAGCAAATAGTAATCAGCAAATAGTATGCCGACGATCGCTGACAGGATACCACCAACAATAAGCAGTACCGGAATGATGATGCCGAACAAACTCCATGGTTGGACGACTGTCCCTACGACACCTGCAGCAAATACTCCTGCCCAAAAAGGAAACTTAGGTCCACCAACATTCGAAAAGATTGTAGCAGCTGGAACGATATTCGCCGAGATATTCGTCGACCATTGCGCAAGGACGATCATAAGTAAAAGGATGCCTAATACAAGCCCGGTCGCTGTTTCCTGGAGGGCAAAGACCGGATCATAGTTCTGGACCGCGATATAAGCCACCGCACCGATAACGATCATAAAGGTCTGTGTCAACGGTAATGCGATCAGGCTGCCGACAATGGCGCCTTTATTTCGTTTGAACCAGTTCCGTTCGAACTTCGGAGCCTTGATAAATCGCGAAATGGAAGGGATATCTGCAGAAAGGGTTGCCCAGAATCCCATATTACTGAAGATGACGACTAAGAATGCGGTGAACGCTGCCCCGCCTGTCACCGGATTTTCAGCCCATGTCCATACATTACGGCCTTCAGCAGCTGCTGTACCGGATAACTCCAGATACATCCAGATTGAAATGAGGATGATCGTCGGTGCTGCCATATCGGCAAACCGTTCAACCGCTTTAATCCCTAATGCTGTATTCAATAACTGTACGAAAGCGAAAATGAAGAAGCAGACGAGCCAGTTGTCAAATCCCCATAGCATATTCAATATACCGTTCATGGCTGTTGCTCCGAAATAGGTGTTGATCCCAAACCACATGGATGCAGCTACTCCGCGGACAATGGAAGGGATATGTGTCCCGATCGTTCCGAATGGTGCGCGCATATAGACGGGGAATGAAAGGCCGTGTTCAATCCCGATATCTGCGATCAATGAAATGAAAAGCCCGATGGCCACAGAACCGATGATCGTCGCGAAAACGACGAGAGGCAAAGGAAGCGACATGACCCCAGCTCCACCAATTGCAAACGTCGCGAGGACAACAACCATACCAACCCACATGAAGGAAAAACCAAGTGTTGTAATCTTTCTCCCTTCCTGACTGATCGGCAGCAGGTCAGGAGATTTCAAATAACTTTCCTGTTTTTTCATTACAATCACTCCTCATACCCTTTAAATAAAATGCAATTGGTGTGAATCATGGTGCTTTAATAATATGCTGCCTATGATCCTCGTTAGCACAACTTGGATAAAAAAACCATTGTCCCCCTGGTTATGCGATAAGGACAAAGAGAACAATGGTTCTGAATCTAGATCGTCATTTTTTCATCAGTCGGCTTCAAAATCTGATTATAACGTGCTCGTTTCAGATAGTTCCCTGTTCCCGGTTTACCGACAAACTTCTTATCCCGGATGACGAACTCTCCTCGTGAAAGGACAGATATGGCTTCACCGGTAACCTTCATTCCTTCAAATGCATTGTAGTCGACCGCCATATGGTGGGTCTTTGCTGAAATCGTCCGCTCTGCTTCCGGATCGAAAATCACAATGTCAGCATCTGCACCGACTGTAATCGTCCCCTTCTTAGGGAATAGTCCAAACAGCTTCGCAATTCGAGTCGACATGATATCAACGAATTGATTCAATGTAATACGACCCTTTTTGACCCCTTCAGAGAAAAGGATGCTTACACGATCTTCAATCATCGGACCGCCATTCGGGATCTTGGAGAAGTCACCTTTTCCTAAATCCTTTTGACCGACAAAATCAAACGAACATTGATCGGAACCCAATGTCTGCAGCTGTCCGTTCTTTAAAGCATTCCAAAGGACTTCTTGATTCCACTTTTCCCGTAACGGTGGAGACCAGACATACTTCGCCCCTTCAAAATCAGGTTTTTCAAGGTATGTTTGGTCAAGCGCCAAGTATTGCGGGCACGTCTCCCCCCATACATCGAACCCCTTGTTCCGGGCTTCTGCAATCTTCTCGACGGCTTCCGCACACGATACATGCACGACATACAACTGGGACTTTGCCAGACCGGTCAATTGGGCAGCCCTTCCTGTTGCTTCCCCTTCAGCTTCTGGTGGCCGGGTTAATGCATGGTAGATCGGATCAGTCTGTCCTTTTTCCAGGGCTTCTTTCACAAGGTAATCGATGACATCTCCATTTTCTGCATGGACCATGACAAGGCCGCCTCGTTCTTTTGCCATGACGAGTGTTTTGAACAAAGTTTCGTCATCTGCCTGGAACACATTTTTATAAGCCATGAAGACCTTGAAAGAAGTGATCCCTTCTTTATCCATGATTGAAGGGAGTTGATTGAGCACATCCTCGTTCAATTCCGAAATCATCAGATGGAAGCTGTAATCAATGACAGCTTTGTCCTTCGATTTTGCATGCCATGCATCGATCGCCTTCTGAAGCGGCTCTCCCTTATTCGTCAAGCAAAAATCGATGACTGTCGTCGTCCCACCGAAAGCTGCAGCGATTGTCCCTGTTTCGAAATCATCCTTCGATACCGTCCCGCCGAAAGGCATTTCCAAATGGGTATGGGGATCGATTCCGCCAGGGAATACATAGCAGCCTTTTGCATCAATTTTTTCTGCCCCATGTTCATCCAGGTTTTCCCCAATCGCGATAATACGCTCGTTCTCAATCAATATATCTGCACAATACATATCCGAAGCTGTGACAATGGTTCCGTTCCGTATGATTTTCTTCACGATCAAATCACCTTCCAGAAATTATTTTATAGGATCCGCACTCGGATTCTGTAAAGACCCAATCGCCGCTTGCCGGTCATTCCATGTCATCGGCGGGTGTTCACTCCCGACTTCGACCATATCGATCGCTCCATCAACCGGGCAAACAATCGAGCAAAGGTTACAACCGACACAATCTTCCTCTCGAACCTCCAAATAAGAATTACCATGATCATCCTTCAACATATCGATACATTGATGGGATGTATCCTCACAAGCAATATGGCACTTGTTGCAATTGATACACACATCATTATTGATCCGAGCAACGATTTTATAATTGAGATCAAGGTTCCCCCAATCTGAATACTTCGGCACAGATTTCCCGATGATATCCTGTACGGATGAAATTCCCTTTTCATCCAAATAGTTATTCAAGCCATCGATCATATCCTCTACAATTCGGAATCCGTGATGCATGGCGGCTGTGCAAACTTGGACATTGGACGCTCCCATCAGCATGAATTCAACCGCATTCTGCCAATTCGAAATCCCTCCCATACCAGAGATCGGGACATTGATTCTTGGGCTTCGTGCACACTCGCCGACCATGTTCAGTGCGATCGGTCTTACTGCAGGTCCGCAATACCCCCCATGTGCACCCTTCCCTCCAACATGGGGAATCGTGTTCCAGGAGTCCAGATCCACACCAGCTAAACTATTGATCGTATTGATCATGCTGATGGCATCCGCTCCACCTCGTGCTGCTGATTCAGCTGTTACGGTTATATCCGTTATGTTGGGTGTCAGCTTTACGATGACGGGAGTCTGGGCCGCTTCTTTTACCCAATACGTCTGCTTTTCTACTAGTTCAGGGACCTGTCCTGAAGCCGATCCCATTCCTCTTTCAGCCATACCGTGCGGACATCCGAAATTCAATTCAAGTCCATCAACACCGACTTCTTCCACCCTTTTCACAATCTCATGCCACTTCTCTTGTTGTGGTTCGACCATCAAGGAAACGACGACAGTATGATTTGGGAAACGTTTTTTCGTTTCATAGATTTCCTGTAGATTGACTTCGAGCGGTCTGTCTGTAATCAGTTCGATGTTGTTGAAACCAGCAACCCTTTGTCCATTGAAGCTGACGGCCGCGAAGCGTGAAGAAACGTTCAAGATCGGGTCTCCAAGGGTTTTCCATACTGCTCCTCCCCATCCTGCTTCGAACGCCCTTTGGACCTGGTAACCAGAATTGGTTGGAGGTGCAGAGGCAAGCCAAAACGGATTCGGCGATTCGATCCCAGCTAAATTCGTCCTTAAATCTGCCATTCTATATTACTCCCCTTTCTTCTGTGTCTCTTAGCCAGCATTTTAAGCCGTCACTGTTTCCTCTATATAGTGCGAATGGATTGCGTACGCTGTTTTCTTCCCCTGTTGAGCAGCCGTCACGACCATCGCTTCGCCTTTTCCTTTTCCAAAAACGATATCTCCGCAGGCAAATACTTTTGGGTTCGAGGTACGGTAATCCTCCGAGATTTGGACGACGCCATCGATATGTTCAAGTCGGAAAAGATCGATCAGGCTTTGGTGTCTGGTCTGGCCGATCGCTTTGATGACAGCATCGACAGGCAAGGTGAAATTCGATCCTTCGACTGGTACCGGACGTCTTCTGCCATCTGCTCCTGGTTCACCAAGCTCCATCTTGATACATTCGATCGCTTTGACCCGACCGTTTTCATCCCCATGGATTTTGATCGGCTGAGTCAACCATCTGAATTCAACACCATCCTGCTTAGCAAATTCATACTCGAAATCATAAGCACTCATTTCTTCCTGTGTTCGACGATAAAGGATCTTTACATTTCCAGCACCAAGGCGGACTGAGCAAGTCGCACCATCGATCGCCGTATTACCCGCTCCGATGACGACTACATTCTTTCCGACAAGTCGGTTGGATAACGGTTGAGTCTTCGTATCCTTAACAAACTCGATTGCATCATACACGCCATCAAGGTCCTCTCCGTCAATGCCTAAATCCGGAACACGGCCCATTCCAGCAGCTAATACGACATGATCGAAAGAGTTTAACAGCTTGTCTGCTGAAACATCTTTTCCTACTGCTGTATTGGTACGGATTTTAACATCAAGGCTCTCCACCTGGTCAACTTCCCAATAGGAAATTCTTTGTGGGAGACGGAAGGATACAATACCGTATGTGTTTAAGCCTCCTACAGTTGGCGATGCTTCAAAAATCGTCACATCATAACCAAGAAGCGCAAGCTCACGGGCAGCCGATAGACCTGCAGGGCCTCCCCCTACAATGGCTACGGATTTACCATTGCTTTGTCCTTTTTGAAACAAAACTTGGTTGTTCTTCATCGCCCAATCAGTGGCATACCGTTGCAGATCGCCGATCATGATCGGTTTCGTCGAATGGTTGAGAACACACGCCCCTTCGCATAATTCTTCTGTAGGACAGACACGTGCACAACTAGCTCCGACCGGATTTGCAGTCATGATCGTCTTCGCAGATCCTTTTATATTTCCAGAAGCGATTTTTTTAATAAACGTTGGAATGTCAATGCCAGTTGGACATGCCTGGATACAGGGCGCATCATAGCAATAAAGACACCGATTCGCCTCTTCAACAGCTTCACGGTCGGATAATGCAGGATGGACTTCTTGAAAGTTTTTCGGAAGTTCTGTCAGTGAAATATGCAGCTTTTCAGATTTCCCCACATCAAAGCCCCCTTTTTGAAGTTGGTAGAATGATTGGATAAAACAGATCGAAAAAAGGCGACTTGATCAGCAGTGATGGTAAGTCACCTTCAGTTACTATTTACGGAAGCAACGAAGTCATTTCGCCATAGGTTTCTGGTCTCCGGTCACGATAGAATTGCCATACATCCCTGACTTCGCGGATCATTTTCTTATTCATTTCGCCGATGATCACTTCATCTTGATCACGGCTGCCCATGGCTACAAAGTTTCCTCGAGGGTCCACAAGGTAAGATTGACCGTAAAATTCACCCATGTTCCAAGGCCCTTCTGTTCCCACCCGGTTGATCGCTCCCAGATAGTAGCCATTCGCCACAGCATGTGCAGGCTGCTCCAATTTCCATAGGTATTCTGAAAGTCCGGCTACCGTTGCGGAAGGATTGAATACGATTTCCGCACCCCTCAGACCTAGTAATCTAGCACCTTCTGGGAAGTGACGGTCATAACAGATATAAACACCTACCTTCGCAAAGGCTGTATCAAATACGGGATAGCCTAAGTTTCCAGGCTTGAAATAATACTTCTCCCAAAAACCGCACCCTTCATCGCCAACCTTTACATGAGGAATATGCTGTTTACGGTATTTCCCAAGATAGGAACCATCCGCATCAATCACAGCTGCAGTATTATAATAGGTTGCAATCCCTTCCCGTTCATAGATTGGCAGAATGATGACGACACCGAGCTCACGAGCTAGAGCCTGAAATTGCGTAGTGGTAGGTCCATTCGGGATCTCCTCAGCGGAGTCATACCATTTCGAATTTTGTTCAGCACAAAAATAAGGTCCATAGAATATTTCCTGTAAACAAATAATCTGCGCACCCTTCTCTGCTGCTTCTCTTACAAGCTTTACATGCTTTTCAATTGATTTTTCCTTATGGACAGCTACCTGCTCGTTCCCATCCACTTCATGAATGGCTTGGATCAATCCAATTTTAACTAGAACAGACATTCCACATTTCCTCCTTCAATACTCTTATCTTGTATGTAGCAAATCGAGTCATATCATGAAGAATAATATTTGCCTGAATTGTTTGAATCTTAAGTTTATTTTGCGGTGTCGAAAGAAGGTTTACATTTTACAAAACGTCAAAACATCGGTTTTCAATTTTGTCCAAAGTGTAAAAATCGGGTAAAAATCATGGGGTCATTAAGAACAATCAGCTGGCGAAACATTGTCTCTGTCCACTTATCTTTGAGGGATCATGCGGAAAAAATGGATTAGATGAATCATTATACGTTGCGAAAAATTCCCCCCTCCTTTTTCGTCTTTTAATGAAACAAGCTGTTTAGATAAAAAACATATCATAGGTTTTATAAGAAGATTGTAGAATGAGAGGGGAAAAAATATATTTTTTTGTCGTTTTTTCAATTTTCTTAAAATTTCAGATAGATTACTTTACTTTATGTTAAAGTTTAAATGATAAATGTCCAATATACCATTCGCAAAGAAGGTATTTTTTACGCTCAATTTTACAGAAAAGGTGTTGCTTGATGAATTTAATGATGGTCGCAATTGTATTCCTTGGCGGAGTTGCAGTCGCAATCCAAGCTGGTGTTAATGGAGGGCTTGGAAAACAAGTCGGAGTCATAGAAGGTTCTTTTCTCTCTTTTCTTATTGGCACAGTCGCCCTGTTCCTCATGATGATCTTTTTCGGAAACGGAAACATCCTACAAGCAACGGCTGTTCCGAGATGGCAATTGCTCGGTGGAATACTCGGTGCATTTTATGTATTTGCTATGGTCCTGGCAGTTCCTAAGATTGGTGTGGCCGCTTCACTAATTTCTCTCATTGCCGCCCAGCTCATTACAAGTTCTGTCATCGATCATTTCGGCTGGCTTGGTATGAAACAGATTCCGATTGATGGTAAAAGGATTCTCGGTTTTTGTTTCCTAATTGCAGCGCTGTATTTGTTTACAAGAAAATAAGTGTATGGACGGAAGAAGATTGAAATGTCTTTGAAAAACCGGTTTAAACGATATCATAAACGGGTAATGATTTAAGTCCGGCATCTATCCCAGTGTCGGACTACACAGGATTCCCCCGCTTTCTATTACATAATGGATTGCGGGGGAATATTTTTTGCCTTCCATTCCCCTTTCCACTTTTTACCCCAAAAGCTAAACCGCATTTGTAACCGGATCGACTGTTATTATAAAAGATTCAATAGCTTTTAAAACTTTTCCTATGTTACAAAGGTATTACATATGAGAAAGAAAAAAGGGGAGATCCCAGTTGGATAAAAAAACGATAAAAAAGATAAAAAAAGGCGACAAAAAAGCGTTTCGAGCCTTATATGACGAGTATTATCAAGCTGCAATGAGAGCGTCGATCGCAATGTTAAAAAACGAATCTGACGCATCGGATGCAGTGCAAGAAACATTTATCCGCGTATATAAAGGCATTCATACTTATGATGATTCTAAACCTTTCAAACCTTGGTTCTACCGTATTCTGACAAACGAAGTCAGACGCTTGGTCAGTAAACGCAAGCCTGAAACCGATATTGATCAGGTTCCGCAAAGCGCCTTTCATGACAAGTCGACTCAACCTGAAGCTGATAACGAAATACTCGATGAGGCAATGGAGAGATTGAAGGAGGATCACCGAGAAGCACTTGTACTGAAGTATGTAGAAGGTTTGAGCGAAAAGGAAATGTCATCTGTCCTCGAAATCAGTGTCGGTGCTGTAAAATCGAGACTGTTTCAGGCACGAAAGCTGCTGAGAGAAGAATTAAGGGGAGATTACCATGGACAAGAACAAGTTTAATCAAATGTTGGAGGCTAAATTGAAGCAGGAATATGAAGTAAATGAGCGCCAAAAGGAAAAAACATGGAAGGCGATTGAAGACGAGCTGGATTTCGTTCAACCAAAAAAGAAAAAATCGAAATGGGTCGGCTTTGCGGCCACTGTAGCTGCGGCTGTAATACTCGTCATCGGCCTTATGAATACAACACCAGGATACGCCCTTGTAGATAAAGTGAAAGAATGGTTTGCACCTGAAAAAGATGTGGAAATCCCGATTGAGGGCACCGAAGAAGAAGGTACCTCCTACTTGAACGATCAAACTGAACATGGCTATGTGATATATGTAGATGAAGAACGCTATATGCTGGAAGAACATGAGGGTTATGATATCATCACCACAAAAGAACCTCTACCAGAACAATATCCTGAAGTATTCATGAAAATCATCAGGAAAAAAGACCAGTCAGTTGACGAGACGATCAGTCAATTGGAAGCAAAACACGGTTTCACTTTTGAGCAGACCGCCTATCCAATCAACGCCCAGACAGCACGTACTTTAGACGGTAACAATTGGGATAGCGTAATCAACCGTTACTATGTCATTCCTGATGAAGACGGCGGATCCTATATCTTCCACCAACGCTTCTTCTTAGAAGCTGAAGAAGGACACGGAGCAAGGCTGGATGCCATGATGAAAGACTTCGAAATCGTAGAGGAAAATGATGAGTGACTCAAATTTCAGTAGACACCAGAGACTCTATTTTGTTCAAATCATTCAAAATCAGCCGCCTTCTACTAAAAAATGTATAGGATAACCCATGGAGAATTTTCATTTTCTCCGTGGGTTTTTTTCATCAGAATTAGAGTGTGTTTTTAACATCACTAATCTATAGTCTTCCATATAATTTTTTACTATACTACTTTCGTGTTATAGCAGTAGTACGATGTACGTGATTATCCGAGATGGACTAGAAACTTTCATTTTTTTAGAATATTATGATTATTAACAAAAATGAATGGGTACTCATTCATTTTTGTGTAAGCGTTTACTATACTTTTGGAGGTATCGGGATGAATAGTTTCAAATTACTTTCTGCTGAGTTTTCGAAGATTGCTGCCAACAAGGGAATCTTAGTCTCCGTAATCGCCGCTCTATTGGTTCCTGTTGTTTATGGCGGGATCCTTCTGTCCGCAACTTGGGGGCCTTATGATAACCTTGATAATTTGCCAGTGGCCGTCGTCAATAATGATCAGGGTGCGATTTCTGAAAATGAACCTATCAACGTAGGAAACGAATTAGTAGCGAACATGAAGGAAGGAAAAGACCTAGGATGGGAATTTGTGAATTCAACCGATGCAATGAGAGGGCTTCAAAAGAATGACTATTACATGGCGATCATTATCCCTGAAGACTTTTCCCAACGTGTCACCACTGTAATGGAGCCCGATCCGAAGAAGCTTGAACTTGAATACATTCAAAATGAAGGGATGAACTTCCTCGCTTCCAAAGTTACAGAAACAGCCACACAGCGTATTCGTGAGCAACTTGCCAATACGATTACGCAAAATTACACCTCGAAAGTTTTTACAAGTTTAGAAGACGTTTCTGACGGCTTCGGAAAGGCGGCTGACGGCTCTGCCCGGTTATCCGATGGAACAACCCAGCTACATAACGGGACAGAAGAGCTTTTAAACTCTGTTACCTCGAAACAATCAGATATTACCAAACTAGCAAATGGTACACAAGAATTAAAGGACGGGACAGGCCTTCTATTAAGTAAACTGGAAGAAAAATCTGGGGACATCAACAAGCTCGCTAACGGTTCCCAGGAATTGTACAATGGAACCGTAAAGCTTAAAGATGGAACTGGACAGATCTTAGCCGGATTGCAAAAGGCTGAAACTGGTAGTGCAGATCTTAAGAATGGCGTAGCAAATAACCTCGCCCCCGGTGCAAGAGGGGTTGCTGATGGTACGGTCCGTCTTAAGGATGGATCTGCTAAATTGGCGGATGGTGCCAACCGATTGCTCGCAGGCTTGAAGGAATTCCGAGAGGCGAACCCATCCACTACATTGCCGCCATATAAGGTCCCTTACCAACAAATCATCGACGGAGCTCAGAACTTAGCCGATGGTTTGAACAGTCTATCAACGAAATCAGTCGTTTTAAGTGAAGGTGCGGTAAAAGTTGCAGATGGAATCGATAATAAAATTGTACCTGGTACAGCCCAACTCCATGATGGATTGAATCAACTCGTTGCTGGACAAAAGAAAGTGGATTCTGGTGCCGCTCAATTGGAAGATGGAGCGAGCAGACTGGCTAATGGGAACGCTCAGGTGGAAAATGGCTGGCAAGAACTCATTACTGGTGTTTCAAAACTTGATTCAGGTGCTGGACGAATCGCCAAAGGAAATGCGGCTGTTGATGAAGGATGGAAAAAACTATCGACCGGAGCATCTAAGTTGGAAGATGGAGCAGGAAGAGTGAACGATGGAAGTGAGGAACTTGCTACAGGCTTGAAGGAAGGCGCTGATAAAACGAGCGGCCTGAATACTGGAGAAAAAAACGTTGGTATGTTCTCCTCCCCGGTCGAACTTGCAAGTGATACGGTCAACGATTATGAATATTACCGTGACTCGACTGCACCATATATCCTGACGCTCGGTCTATTTGTCGGAATCCTGATCATGTCCCTGTTCATTAATTTCAAAAGACCAGCTCATGTATCAAGTATAAGCTGGTTTACAGTCAAGTTCATGAATCTTGCATTACTGTCGCTTATCCAAGCCGCTTTATTGCTGATGACCGTGTTTTTCATACTGAAATTGAATGTAACCAATCCACTTGGACTGATTTTGTTCACGATTGTCGTAAGCATCGTTTTTTCGGCTATCGTACTATTCCTGGCATCGCTTGGCGGTAACATCGGACGTTTTATTGCCCTTGCCCTCGTGATTTTACAATTATCCATAACAGGAGCGAATTTACCAATCGAAATGCTCCCAGAGAATCTGAGGACATTAAGCGAATATTTACCGTTCACATACTCGATTGCGGGCTTCAAATCAGTCATCACGTTAGGTGACTTTGGAGCAGCATTAGCAAACATGAGCATTCTTTTAGCCTATTTTGTCCTCTTTGCCCTGCTATCTCTGACCGTGTTCATCTTTATGAAAAAACCGAAACAGCATGATGTTGAAGCTGCAATGTGAAATGTCAAGGGACAGATCCCTACCAAGGTTCTGTCCCAATTAAAATAAATTATACATAAACAAAAGAAAAAAGCCTGATTCCTCGGTTAAAGGTACCCGGGCCACAGGCCTTTTTCTTGTTATACCCCGCTTAAATGGATCGGCATTATAATCAAATTAGTCTTTTGCTTCGGCTACCTGATCGGGCTCAGCGGTCCGCTATATAAGCCACCGCCACCCTGAGCATCGAATACTCGTACGCTAATAACATTTTTTCCCCGTAATTAATTGCTTCAGTTGGAATTTCATATTCGCGGTCCCAGTCCCATGCAGAAATCATGCCTTCCTCCCCTTCCCCGGTTGGAAATTCACCGGATTGGGCGATCTTTTGACCATTGGAATAGGTGGCGTCGACATCATCGATTTTACCTAGTTTCACTTTCAAGGCATGACCTTCCCATTCTGCTGGGATATCGATGGTCTTTCTATACCAGCCGTAAACATAATCTTCATGATAATCAGAGTGGTCTTCCCAAATTGATGTAAGCGTAACTTCTTGCCACTGGCTGTCATCAAAGTCTGGATCCATCCAGCTTAGGTCGTCTCCTTTTTGGAATAACCAAGTTCCGGCCATATCAATGACTGGCAATGCAATAGATTGAGGTTCAGAGTCACCGATAGCTGTTTGATAGATCCCTGCCTCTTCTGTTACTTTATACGAATAATGATGTATAGGTATTTCCTATTGCTTTTTTTCATTTTTCTTAATAAGGATACCTGTCAAAAATATGATTCTTTCAAAAATTTCTTTCCTTTTGTTTTCTGGAAGATCTTTCTGAAACTCTTTGATCAAGCTTCTTATCTCTTTTAGATCTGTCTCTCTAGCCATTACTCCTCCTATCTTTTATACTCCATTAATGTATCTCTCATATTATTATCAAATATTTTCAAAAAAACCGAGAAGTTAGCCCTATATGTATTGGGGGGGAAATAGTCATTTAATCCAGTGTAAAAGCAAATACATTTAAAAAGAAAAAAGTGCCGATTTAGGCACTTTAGGAATCATTTATTTCAAAATAACTTGTATTTATACGTCATTTGGAGGAGAGTCTTTGATGATTCCGTCGTGTGCTAGTAGATTCACAGAGTCTTTGATGATCCCGTCATGTGCAAGCTTCGCAGGTGAGTCTTTGATGATTCCATCGTGTGCCAGCAGGTTCACAGAGTCTTTGATAATTCCGTCATGTGCAAGCTTTGAAGTTGAATCCTTGATGATTCCATCGTGTGCCAGTAGGTTCACAGAGTCTTTGATAATCCCGTCATGTGCAAGCTTCGAAGTTGAATCCTTGATGATTCCATCGTGTGCTAATTGGCCCACGGAATCTTTAATGATCCCGTCATGAGCAACCTTTGCAGGTGAATCTTTGATGATTCCATCATGAGCTTCACTTGTGCTGAGGAACGTTGGCAAAATAATGACAGACAGTGACAACATCAACAAGACAACCACTTTCTTCATCCAAAAAATCCTCCTTAACTTAATTTGTTTTTGGCGTGGATGACCAGTTTGTAATACTTCATGGCCTCTTTGATGTTTCTCTCTTGTTCATAATATTTCGCCAATTCATGACTGAATTCCTCTAAATTTCCCCAATATTTTTTGTCGAGATACGAAGAAATTTCTTCTCTTAGGACACACATGTAATCTTGCAGGTTTAATGTATGTTTTGCTTTTAGGATATTCAACTTCCCAAGATATTCAGAATCCTGGGTATGTCCGCAAATGTCATAGCATCGGTTTACCCAATACATTGCATTTTCATCTTGTTGAAGTCTGAAATACTCTTTTGCCATTATGTACATGGTTTTTACTTGGTAATGATATTCATCATTTTCCACCATCCATGTAAGGCTTTTTTCAAGATACTCGATAGCTTTGCTCGATTCCCCTTTTCTTGAGTACATCCAACCCAGGTTTTGCAAGGATACAGATTCAGTTTCTAAACATTTTACAAGTTGAGCATACTTTATTGCCTTATTCAAATAATATTCAGCGCGATCATAATTTCCGAGGAGGATATGATTGGTTCCTAGTAAATTTTTACAATCGGCGGTACGTAAATGATAATGTTCGTCTGTTTGAAAAATTTCTATAGCCTTGAATGTATGTTGGATTGAATTTAGAATATCAAGGTGCTGAGAGTAAACGGATGCTAATTTATAGTGGAATTCTGCCGTCTCAATAGGGTCAGGAATAGAGATCAGCTTTTTTTCAGCATAATGGAAGTGGGTCAGTGCGTCTTCATACTTCTTTTGTTTATACATGTAGATACCTTTGAATAATTGATAGTAATACTCGAGCATATCATCCATCTCATTTTTGCCTTGATTAATTTCAAGCATGAGTAGATCTGCATCCTCAATATTTTTGGAATGGATCAGATTGTACCGGAAAGTTAAGAGTGAGTAATAGAGAAGCAGATTCTGATTTTCCTCCATATGGTTTATCTTCTCATCGATCTCTTCCTTTAATTTCAACGCTTTTTCGACATTACGATCACGAATCATTGCGTACCAGGAATTCAAAAGGTTAGTCATCTCACTTGAACTTACCATGACTTTCATTTTAATTATTCATCTCCTTTTAATAATACGAATGACGTCTATTTACACAGTTTTTCGACTTTCTTCAATAAAAACCTTTCTTTTATCAATAGATAGTCCATTTACACTATGAATGAAGAAAAGTGGCAAAAAAGCACTAAATTCGGGAAAATGAATATTTGGCGAGCATTGGAAAAAGACGCCGTACTTTAAGTATCCCCTTTGATTAGAAGGAAACTCAAGATTCTTACCAATCATGGAATTTTGCTTAAATTGGGGTCAATTTTAAGATTAATAATAATTTTTTCAGTACAATCCAGATGGCGAGTAGGACGACGACTAATCCTTTTTTCGTAATATCTCAAAAGTATGTTCGCTAAAACCTATTATTTTCTGCTAGCTCACCTATGAAATACACCATCCTTACACCTCACTTTTATGCTTACTTTTTTTTCGTTCAATAAACTTCTTTGTTAATTCTGACCTGCTTATATAAAAAACCATACTACTTAAAGTTAACTCTAGGTCAAGCGTAGAAACCTATTATAATAATATGAATAAAAACTGTACCAATAAAAAAAGCCCTTGAATCAAGGACTTGTTGTGATCTGTTATGTATCATTCTTAATCATCGATAAGGTACTTTATCGTAAAGGAGTAAATAGAATAGATCTATTTACCGGAGTGGGTGCGTTAATTGGAAGTTTGTTTTTAATCTTGGCTACGCTACAAGGAAACTCAGGAATAGTTTTTGAATCTATACCACTCACTGTAATAGGACTTGTCTCAGCTACGTTATGTGGCTGTTTTTTCAGCTCTTGCAGCTATATATTCAAAAAAACTTAGTGTGGAGCAATGGAACTCTACCAAAATACTATGTCATAGATTTTATGCCATTATTGTATAATTTTTTCTCTTCAAAAAGGGAACATGCTAGGACAATTAACATCAAATTGGATATGGATTTTGATAGTATCCATGATAGGCGTTGCTATATCTTTATATTTTCTGCAAATCGGTACACAAGCTTCTTTGTTATGATGTCACTATCCTTTATTCCGATATTCACTTTTGCTTTTCAATTTTTTGATCCTCGAATAGTTACTTCCTACCATTCTCTATCAGGCATATCAATTATATTAGTTTTTGCATTATTTAGTGTATGTAAATAACTCTCGAAATAAATCCATAGTAAAAAATAAAGAGATGGCAATATGATCATTGCCATCTCTTTATTTTATAGTTATTCCTGAAGTGCGCCCTATAATTGAAGATAAATATTAGAAATAACACTCAATCTCAGGAGAGGTTTGTTGAAGACTTGATATCAAGATAACCTAGAATGACGACTTACACAATTTTTTCAAATGGCCTAATCCCAAGTTAATAATGGAGTATAAAGGAGTATTTTAATATTCGCGACTCCAGCTCTTTTGCATCTTCCTAATATAAATATAAATAATTTGAGCAATATGATAAGCATTGTGGGTAGTTACACTCGCTAACACTTCCCACCATTCTTTTCACCTAAATGGCTACGATTAAATATAGTAACCTATTATTCCAGCTTACTTAATACTAATTATTTCAAATAAAAGCATTTAACTCAATCATTAATTTCACAAAACTAGCCTATCCTTACTACGGATATGCCCCCGATTTTTTAATAGAGTTTTTGTATGATCTTTATTTAATTGTTCACTAAACTGTTTCCATTCACCTTCACATAAGAATTTGTATTATAGTCGAATCCCAGCGAGGACGAAGAAATCGAACGGTAGATCATGAATAGCCTCCAAAACAAGCTTCATAGAACTCACAACATAGAAGACAGAATTCTGGACCGGTCGTTGCACCGGTCCTTTTGTTTCGCTTAGGAGGCTATCTTTAAGGATTAAGAAATTAAGGAACCTTTACAAAACGGACTGCATCAGCTATTACATAATTACCATTACTGGCTGTGCTACTAAGCTCCACACTTCCGTGCATGCCCGATTCAAATAGGTAGGCTCCTGTTCCTAACTGGACCCATTTCCCTCCAGGAACAGTTTGGTCCACATTAATAGTGACGGATCCTCCTGAATAATTAATCGTAAATGGTGCGTCAGTTACTCGATTAGATGTGCCATCTGGTAGCCAATAATAAATTTCATAATTACCCGGATTCGTAATGTACGGAGTCCAGACTACTTTCTTCTCTGTCCCATTTGTGGAACGGTACAAATAGTTGTGTCCATAATAATCCGGTTCTGTTGTTGAAGTCAGCCACTCTGATGATAGTGTTGCATCTTTGTTATCCAATATAATGTCATTTAAATCACCGAAGTCGACAATAATCTTTGCGCCATCCAATGTGTCACGCATAGAGAACTCATTGTCCACTGACCCTGAAGTACCGGTTAGTGCAATCTCATATATATTGTCTCCTTCGATGAAGGACGGATCTAGTGGGATATCGATAACCTCATTTTCATTACTGTCCACCTTCGTAGGTTCCATATACCTTACCATCAGTTGAAGGTTTTGTATTCCAGGTGACGGTTGTTTCATTCCATGGATCTATCGTTTTTGTTACTTGTAAGTTCGTGTCTCCAGCCATTCCATTTGTACTCTCAGTGAGTCGAAGCTTTACAGATTGAATTTGCTTTCCAGTAGTTCCTTCCAAGTTGAATTTTAAATAAGATATTCGATCATCCTGTCGAACACTCAGAAAATCATCATAGTTCCTATCAGGGTTATCTGAATTGACATAAGCATCCTCAATAGCCGGAAAGATGCTTGTCTCATTTACATAGTATTTCTTTGCTTGTTGAGCTATCTTTTTCTGCCACTTGATCATATCTTGCCTTAATTCTGTCAACGATCTCGTACCGTCACGAAGATCAGCTATAAATCGATCATATTGATTAAAAGCCCAGTTATCAATATCAAAGGTGTACTGCATGATCCCGGACTCGCCGTAATATTCACCTGTCAACGCGTGCGTATCAATAGAATGATCTACATTTCGTCCGCAGCTGTAACCACAAGAGTTATCGTCTGTATAATCATAGACCTGATGCCTTTTATCATTAATCGCTGAGTACATTGTAGTTAATTCTGAAGGTACCTCACCAGAGTAAGGAAAAAGAGGTACGAACAAACCGACAGAAGGCTCACCAAGTGATACCCACATTGTGATCAGTTTCCCTTCATAAGGGTCTCCGGGTTTTGATCCTACAATAACTGTACCGAAAGTTGACACGAACCGGTTTAAATGCCATCCAGTTGGTTTTTCACCTCCGGGAAGAGGCCTATATTTTTTGATAACGTTTCAATATCGTATTTATCCCCTAATGCGTAAGAAGCAACATCCTTGTGAATAAAATAACGATAGTCTTTTATATGCGGGTCATCCATTCGAATCCCGGCTCTAGTATAACGTTTAATGGCACTAGAAGAATATTCCCAATCATGAATACCGTCAGGGGTCGAACCACTGTTGACAATCTCTCCATTGGAATCTACTTCCGTAGTCTGGTCATCTACGAAATAAGGGAAACCCTTTGTCCAATCAACCTTTGAAAAGTTATTTCGCCAATCATAACCGCTATAAGCCCCATTCGTAGGATTTTCTTGATCTTTATCATCCGCGTGTAAAGTACTAAAATAACCATTCGCATCTTTAACATATTCTTGTGTCACGTTATCTCGGGTAAAACTATCTCCATCAATCTCAAATGTGGCCGCATTTCCCCACCGATCAAAAACACTGATAATCGTGGAGGTGTTCCTCGCAAAACTGCCATTGAATCCACCACCGTCATTGGTATCCCTTAAAATCTGTTCTACTTGATCAATATGCTCTGCTCGAGAAAGGATGACGTGATTCAAAAACCCACCACTCATTCCATTTTCGAGATCCTGGGATACCGGGTATCCATTGTCTTCCGCGAAACTTGAAGTTAACGTGTGACCTGCAACCTGAACTAATCCCAAGCCTTTATCATTGACTCCTACCCAAGGGATTTGCTTACCAGTATGCACGTCCAAACCGGATGATCCTTGGGCGGTCACACCCATGTAATTATAAAGAGAGGTATGACGATCCCCCCACAAAGAACCGCCGTCTGCTTGATAATAGTAAGGAAACACCTTCCACCCATCTACTGTTGACCAATGATCTCGATTCTTCCATGCCACTGGGCGACCGTCGACTGTTGATTCCCCGGTAGCAATAGCCGAGCTGGATGCCCATGCTACAGACTGGGAAAATCCCGATAGCAAAAAAGAAATGTATATAAGGGGAATTCCTAGTAAACGGAATACCATTTTGCTCTTCATTACACGTCTCCTCCTTGTTTTTGAATACATTCTCCTATACATGATCAAGGGATTCCAAATATTTCATGAATTACTTTGATGTATATTATTAATTTCTACTTTACCGCCACGTCGCGGATCTGCCGCACCGGATAGATTCCCTTGAAAATCTCTTAAGATAGCATGGACTCCAGCATAATACATATGATTTTGAAAGACGTTGACTTGGTATCCTTTTTTTTTCAATTCTGCTTCTTTTGTGGGAGTAATAGGTTCTTCTAAATAAACGGTATTGTTATCAACAAAAAAGCGAGGATCTGAAACAGCATCTTGTATATTTTGGTTGTTTTCGATTATTCGGATTATGATTTTTGTTAGCATTGTAGGAATTCTTCCGCCACCAGATGCGCCAATTGCTAATACTGGTTTATCGTCTTTAGTTAAAATCGTAGGGGAAATTGTACTAATCGGCCTCTTACCAGGAAACGATCCATTAGGGGAATTAGGATCATCGCTAAAATTTCTAAGCTGATTATTAAGAAAGAAACCATCAATGTATAAGCCCGAACCAAAGTATTCACTAATGGTATTTGTTGTTGAAACCATTGTGCCTTCTTTATCTACTAAACTGAAATGAGTAGTATTGTTATATTCTTGGCACGAATTTATACGATCGTTTAGGTTGAACTTCTTAACTTCATCTATCAATGTATTGATGTATTCTTCACTTAACAGGTGATTTTGGGAAATTTTAATGAATTCAGGATCCCCTAGGTACTTTTTTCGTTCGATGTCACAAAGGGTTATAATTTTACCTATATAATCAATAAATTCTATACGATCATCTTTATACTTGCTGATATTTAAGGTCTCTGCCACTTTTAATGCGTGAATGAGCATGATGCCTGATAATGGGGGTGGTGACGACCATACTTTGTAACCGACAAAATAACTGCACACTGCCTCTCTTTTCATAACAGTATATTTTTGTAAGTCTTCTAATTCGATTCCTCTTACGGAGTTACATATCTTTTTAGCAAGTTCTCCCGTATAAAAAGCATTAGAACCAAGCTTTTGAATTTTCTTTAACGTTTTTGCTAATCCAGTTTGAATGACACGTTTTCCTATAGAAATTGGTTTTCTCTTCATATAAAAATGGTCTAATTGATCGAATGGTAAATGCACAGCCTGGTCAAATTGTTGATATAACTGGGGAGATACCGGGAACCCTTGCTCGGCATAATCCACAGCAAAAGATAATAAGTATGACCAATCCAATGTTCCGTATTCTTGAAAAATCCTTTCCATTCCTTTCACAAAACCTGGCACACCGATTTTTTCTGGCCCCATCCATCCAGATAAAGGAGCTATTTCACGATAATCAAAAGAAACAGGTTTTTTGGAATCATGAGGAAAAATTAACATCGTACCTCCTCCACCTATTCCTGAGGCATAAGGCTCTACAACAGCTAAAACAAAGGAAACGGCTATTGCTGCATCTACAGCATTTCCGCCTTTTTCAAGAACAGCCATTCCGGATTCTACAGCAAGGGGGTGTGCCGCACTCACCCCATATTGGGTATTCATAACGCTGACTCCCTTGATAGATAGTCCACAATATCAACTAAGGAATGAATAATAAAGCGAATGCTTTTCATATCGGCATGTGGGTTTCGGTATTTCCCGTTTATTTCAATTTGGATACAAGGAATACCAGTATTGTGAAAAATGTACGATGTAATTGTTCCCTGATGGGTTGCAGGGAAGGTATCATTTTCTCTAACATCCTTAATGTGATGATTGTTAAAAATCCCTTTTATATTTTCTAAATAAGTTTGTTTCATCGATTTACCATGGATCGTTCCTAAATCGATATCAAATTTACGTTCCGATGAAGCTCCATGAATATCAATTACTACAGCAATATTATGTTTTTTAATGAGTTGTACGATTTCGTTTTTATACCATCCACCACTTATATAGTTGGGGTCTTCTTCTGACAAACTTGTGGAATAGATGGTATAACAGTTCGTTAAACTCTGTACGATCAAACCTATTGATCCGGTATAATCATCGGCATCTTTTAATTTTTGGTTTCGTAATTGAACAACTGAATGCGGTATTGAAAGAAGAATTGGAACACTGCCCTTTTTAATATCAAAAGGAACTTTTGAGGAAATGATTCCTTTCTTATTGTTTAAAAGAAAAGGACCTTCAAACAAATGAATGAGCGTTTCTAATTGATTAATTTGTTGCATTTATTATCTATTCTCCTTAATAATTGGATAATGGCAGGCCACAAAATGTCCATCCTTCATTTCCACTAAGTCTGGATCTTCTTTTTTACATTTTTCATTAGCATAAGGGCAGCGGGTATGGAAACGACATCCACTTGGCAGGTTGACTGGGCTGGGACTTTCTCTATTTATTACAGTTTTCACTTTCTCGTTACGATATTTTGGATGGGATATCGGAACGGATGAAAGTAAAAGTTCTGTGTAGGGATGCTTTGTGTGATTCATGATTTGTTCCTTACCAGCTATCTCTACGATTTTCCCAAGATACATCACAGCAATTCGATCGCTGATATAGTTTACTGCTTGTATTCCATGTGCAATAAAAATAAGTGTTAAATCAAATTTCTTTTGCAACTTGATCAATAGATTCAAAATTTGTGCTTGAATGGATACATCTAATGCAGAAACTGGTTCGTCACAAACAATAACTTTTGGATTCAACGCCAGAGCTCTTGCAATACCTATACGTTGCCTTTGTCCCCCACTGAATTCATGGGGATAGCGAGTAAGATAGTCAGCGTCTAAACCTACTACTTCCATAAGTTGAAGAACTCGCTCTTTTAATGCTGATCCACGTGCGAGTTTATGAGTTACTAATGGTTCAGCTATAATGTCAAATATCCTCATTCTAGGATTCAACGAAGAGTATGGGTCTTGGAAAATGATTTGCATTTCCCTACGTTTATTTCTGAGCTGTTTAGGTTTTAATTCATTCAGGTTAATACCGCTCGAAATTATCTCTCCCTGTGTCGGCTCTATTAATTTAACGATGAGATTTCCAAGAGTAGATTTTCCACACCCCGATTCCCCTACAATTCCCAAGGTTTCTCCGGTACGAACCTTAAGGTCGATCCCATCTACAGCTTTTAAGTAAGCTTTTGTTGTGGAGTTTGGTACCTTATAGTATTTTTTCAAACCTTTTATTTCAAGAACATATTCATTATTGTCAACCAATTTTGATCCCACCTTCTTCCTCATCAGCTAACCAACAACGCACATGATGATTTGGTCGGAATTCTTGTATGGCTGGAACATTCGATGAGCATTTTTCGATCGCATAGGGACATCTCGTATGAAATGTACATCCCTTTGGCATATGGAGAGGGTTTGGTACCCTGCCTTCAATACTTGCTAGCTTTTCTTGTCCATTTAGACGCGGAGTGCTTTTTAATAATGCTTCGGTATATGGATGTAACGGGGAATCAAAGATTGAAAAAACATCTGCTTCCTCTACTATTTGACCACAGTACATCACCATTACTCGATCGGCTATTTCAGCAACCACTCCTAAATCATGGGTGATGATTAAGAGAGCTGTATTTTCCAGTTCAGAAAGCTCGTTCAATATACCTAAAATTTGAGCTTGAATCGTAACATCTAACGCAGTTGTCGGTTCATCCGCAATAATTAATTTAGGTTCACAAGATAATGCAATCGCGATCATGACTCTTTGCCTCATACCCCCGCTTAAAGAATGGGGATAAGACGAATACACCTGTTCGGGCATGGGAATACCCACTTTTTTCAAGAGTTCGATTGCTCTCTGCTTAGCTTCTTTCCTTGTTATTTTTTGATGAAGAAGAAGACTTTCACGAATCTGTTTACCTACAGGGAATAAGGGATTTAAAGAAGTTAGAGGCTCTTGGAATATCATTGCAATATCATTCCCGCGAATTTTCTCCATTTCTTTTTCACGTAAGTCTACTAAATTTCTTTCATCGAAAATAATGCTCCCATTCACTATCTTCCCTGGTTCCTCTATGAGACCCATTATTGAAAGGGATGTGACGCTTTTTCCTGATCCAGATTCGCCCACAAGTGCAACTTTTTCCCCTTTTTTTATATTAAAAGTGACTCCATTTACAGATGGCACAACGCCATTCATGGTCATAAAATGTGTTTTCAACTCTTTGACCTGCAGAAGGTTTTCCATTTTATCCATGTTGTCCCCCTAGTAACTATTCTTGTATACGTGGATCAAGCATATCCCGTAAGTAATCTCCTAAGAAAATAATACCGAGTACAGTGATTGTTATGGCGATACCTGGAAAGGTGGCAATCCACCAGCTTGTTGAAAGATAGTCTCGTCCGTCACTTAATACTTTTCCCCAGGTGACCGCTTGGGGACCTAACCCTAAAAAGCTGAGAGATGCCTCTGTGATGATGGTTGTCGCTACGCTTGTTGTGGCAATGACGATAACCGATGAAGATACATTCGGGAGCAAGTGACGACGCATTATCGTACCATTACGAACGCCGATTGATTTAGCGGCCTTAACATATTCTCGTTCTTTCAGACTTAATACCTCACTCCGTACGACCCTGGCGTATCCAATCCAACTTGAAACACCAATCACAATAATTAGTGTGATTATGGTAGGAGACATAAAACCTAAAACGACTAATGCGAATAAAATAGAAGGAATTGCTATATTTGCGTCTACAAATCTCATTAGCAAGGTGTCTACTAAACCGCCATAATATCCGGATGTCAGCCCAATGATGACACCGATCACCCCAGCAACACCAACTGAGCTTATTCCGACTAAGAGTGAGATCTGAGCACCATAAATGATCCGGCTTAACAAATCACGACCTAAATTGTCTGTCCCAAGTATATGGTTGAAGCTTCCCCCGTCCATCCAAAAAGGCGGAGTGGAGATTGCTGAAAAATCAACCTTTTCCGGCTTGTAAGGGGCCAGAAGGGGAGCAAAAACAGCTGTAAAACAAACAATCGCGACTATACTAATTCCTAACATACCCGTTTTGCTTTTCAATAGGGGTATGATCCACTTGATTATGGAATACTTTGTTGTATTCTTTTTGGAGGGTTCGGTTAGTGGAGCTGTGCTCGTTTCTTTTTGTATTTCCATATTTTCATCCTTCCACTAATATCTGATTCTAGGATCCACAAAGCGATAAATAAGGTCAGCAATCAGGTTTACAATAATTACAAAAACTGCGATTGTGATAACACATGCTTGTACTACTGCCATATCCCGAGCGTTTATCGCTTCAATTGTCAATTGTCCTAACCCCGGCCACGAAAAAATGGTTTCGGTAATAAGCGCTCCTCCAACTAATGTAGAGATTTGTAGTGCAATAACCGTGATAACGGGCAGTAAGGAATTTCTTAAAGCATGTATATATACAATTGATAATCTCTTTACACCTTTGCTTTTCGCAGTTCTGATATAATCCTGACTTAATACATCAAGCATATTGGATCGTAAAAGTCGCGTCATTTGAGCTGCCATAGCAGACCCTATTGTGATAGCAGGCAATACAAGATGGAAAACAGATCCCGTTCCTGAGACAGGAAATATCTTCAGATTTACTGAAAATAACAATATGAGCATTAAACCGACCCAAAAGTTTGGCATAGCCTTGCCTAATATAGATATTCCGCTGATTAATAAATCAATGGGAGAATTTCTTTTCACTGCAGATAAAACACCCAATGGAATTGCAATTGCAGTCGATAGAATGATAGAGGCAAGCATTAATTCGAACGTTGCTGGTATTCTTTCTAAGACTATAGGTAAAGCAGCTTGTCCATAGATGATTGATTTACCAAAATCGCCCGTAATCATATTTGTGAGGAAAATAAAATATTGAATGATAAAAGGTTTGTCTAAACCTAGTGATTGACGTAAGGTCTCCCTATCCTCTTCCGTCGCATTTTCTGAAAGCATGATATCAACTGGATCACCAGATATATGCACTAGAAAAAATAAAATAAATGAAACAATTAATAATACGGGTATTACTTGAGCAGTACGGTTTAAGAAGTATTTCATTAATTATTCCCCCCTTTAAGTGCGTGTTCAAAAAGGTGGATCAAAAGAGCTGAAATTTAAGAAGTTCAACTAAGTACATAACGTTCTGTTACAACATTGAACTGACTCACATCCTGTGAGCACGAGGCAGATCGTCTCGAGGACCGGAGAGACCGAGTAAAGAAGCTCGACAGTTTGAACGGACTTTTTGAACTTCCTCTAGTCATACGATTAACGGGGTAACTTGTTACAGCCACCCCGACCAAATTCAATTTCTTGTAATGTCTGGGGTATAAAGCATACTATCTACTCTTGGTTTAAAGTTGAGGCCTTCTCTTATCCCGTAGGCCTCATTTTGAAGATAAAGATAGATAAAGGGACGTTCTTCGGCTACGATTTGTTGGATCTTTTGATATTGTTTCTCGCGTTCCTCTGTGTCCATATTTGTTAAAGCACTATTGAATAGTTCTTTCACTTCTTGGTTTGAGTATCCTATTCTTTTTTCACCGTTTTCCGATGCAAACATATCTAAGGCAATCGAGGCATCAAACAGGGAATTACCATAGGCTCCAAAGTACATATCGCCAAATTCACCACTATTTCTCAATTCTATATATCTGTTATATTCTGAGAATTCTATGTTTAAAGTAATTCCTACTTCTGAGAGCATCGCTTTTATGGCTTGAGAAATTTCATCACCTTTCAAATAATAACCAGTCGGGATTGACAAAGATAATTCTAATCCATCACCATATCCTGCCTCAGCTAAAAGTTCTTTTGATCGCTCTACATCATATAGATAGGTATCATACAAGGAAGGATCAGCTCCAAAGTTACCAGGAGTCACCCTCGTACGTACCGCTACAGCTTCACCTTTGAGAATTTGTTCTACTAAAACTTCATTATTGATAGCCAATTCAATCGCTTCACGAACTTTGGGGTCAGAAGTCGGATAACCTTCACGATGTTGAAGTGCTAGAATTGTAACTCTTTGTGATGGTGTAGAAACCGCTTTGGTCTCTTCATTTTCATCAATCCGGGCAATATCATTAGGTGTTACTTCCGTGATAATATCTACCCCACCAGTCAATAATTCATTGATCCGCGTAGAGGTTTCAGGAATAACGCGAAACACAAGCTTATCCCATTCTTCGTTTTTACCCTCGAAATATTTTTCATATGGTTCAAATACAATCCGGTTATCACGACTCCAATCCACAAATTTAAATGGACCAGAACCAACAGGTTTGTTTAAAAAATGATCCCAACCATTTTCCTCAATATAATTTTTAGGAAGTATTCCTGAGCCGATCCGGGATAATAGATTGATTAATGTAGGCTGAGGGTCATCTGTAATAATTTGGAATGTAGTGTCATTAACAACTTTAACATCCTTAACTACTTCCATGTTTGAATGTTCAGCCAAAGTTTTATCTTTAGCTACTCTTTCTATCGTGAATTCGACGTCATCAGCAGTTAGAGGATCACCATTATGGAAGGTAATGCCTTCTTTTAATTTAAACTCCCAAGTAACATCGTCTATTAATTTGTAAGTGTCTACTAATTCCGTCTCCACCTTGGTATCTGCCTGCCGTTTAAATAGGTAATTGAACATATTGATGTGTACAGCCTCTGTAAGAACTTGGTTATGATTATGAATATCAAAGGTTTTGATATCATTTGGTATGCCGATTTTTAATTCTCGATCTTCCTTCTTATCGGCAGCAGACTTTCCATTTTCTGATTGATTACCAACTGTAGTACACCCGCTTAATATAAGCAGTAAAATCAATGTAAAGGTGAAAACAACTGATTTTCTATTCAATCTAAGCCCTCCCTATAAGTATTAATGATTCATTAAAACAGTGTCTTGTCTAGTAATGGTAAACAACTGTAGATAGTTCAACGCACATTGCGCAAGTGTTGCTGCACCTAATGGTAGAGCACCTTCGTCGATGTTGAACTTCGGGTGGTGTAACGGATAGGATGTCTCAGCACTGTTACTTGTACCAAGTCGATAAAACAAACCTGGAATTTTTTGTGTGTAATAAGCGAAATCTTCAGCTCCCATTGAAGGTTCAACAATTGACATTTTATTTTCTCCTAAGACCCCTTTCGAAACTTTATCTAAAAGTGGTATTAGATTCGGGTCGTTGATCACTGGAGGGTAACCTTCTATAAGTTTAAGTTCAAAATTTGCATCAAACCCTTCACAAATTCCTTTTGTAACTTGGTCCATGTATTTTACTATCATTTCTCTGTTCTCCCTACTGAACGTTCTAATTGTTCCCTCTATCTTGACACTTGGTGCTATGGCATTTTTCGCATGTCCTCCTTGTATTTTTCCTATGGTAAGCACTGCCGAGGATAAAGGGTTTACTTTTCGACTAACAATCTGTTGTAATGCTGAAATAATTTCTCCACTGATTGATATAGGATCCACGGTAAGGTGTGGGCGTGCAGCATGTCCACTTTCTCCTATAACCTTAAGTTCAAAACGATCTGAGTATGCCGTACAGGTATTGGGACAAACCGAAATAAAACCACTTGGCATGGAGGGATCGACATGTAATCCTATAATTGCCTTTACATCAGGATTGTGTAATACTCCATCTCGAATCATTGACTTCGCTCCAGCTAATCCTTCTTCAGCTGGTTGAAAAATGATTTTTATGTTTCCATGTTCAATCTCTTCATCCATCAAAATCTTTGTTGCTCCTAAGAGCATCGCCATGTGAGCATCATGGCCACATAAATGTGCTTTTTCATTAACAGTTGAACAATAAGTAGTATTTGTTTCCTCTTGAAAGGGAAGAGCATCCATATCGGCTCTTAACATAACTGTTGGTCCCTTTTCTTTCCCTCGAATAATGGCCTCTATCCCAGTTTTGGCGACGTTACGAACCTCTTTGAGTCCTAATTTTAATAATACATCTCTTATAAAGTTGGACGTTTCTACCTCTTCAAATCCTAATTCAGGATACCTATGGAACTGACGCCTCCACTTGACAAGTGTGTCCATCCCCTGAAGTGATGAATGTTCAACGTGATCCATTAAACCCCTCCCCATGCACATTTTATTTTGTTGTTTCTAACCCTATCGATTTTTAGAATATGAGAGCAATAGACAGAATTTTTCGCTAAATTACAGAAGAATGTAAAGCTACTATTTACAAAACATTAACAGAAAAAGAAACGTCATATTTTTACCAAAAAAAAA
This sequence comes from Alkalihalobacillus sp. YIM B00296, assembly GCF_020179385.1. Taxonomy (GTDB): domain Bacteria; phylum Bacillota; class Bacilli; order Bacillales; family Fictibacillaceae; genus Pseudalkalibacillus. The sequence continues at coordinate 54,114 of NZ_JAIBLJ010000020.1, forward strand.
AACCGTATCAAAAATTGACGGTTATTTTTCCAGACGTTCATTTAAAATGTCATTCGTATATTTTAAGCGGTATTGAGCTGGTGTAAGACCTGTAATTTTTTTAAATGTCCTAGAAAAGGTTCGTTCAGAATAGCCAATTTCTTCTGCAATTTTGGATATGGATAAATCCGTGTTCAGTAAATAATCAATAGCTTTGTTAATTTTTATATTACTAAGGTGATTTACAAATGTATCACCAGTGACTTCCTTGAACAATCTACTTAAATAGCTAGGGTTTATTCCAAACCTCTCCGCCGTAGAATTCAAGGTGTGGACTTCCGTTACATGGTCATCTAGATATCTTTTTATCTTTTGGATAACAATCTCAGTTTTACCTTGAGTCGTTTCTTCAATCTTTTGAAAGACATACGGGAAAAAACCTTGTTTAAACCATTTCCGAATTTCGACATTCGATTGCATATCAGGTAAAGACTTTAATGAAAAAGTGTGAATGTCAAGATTATCATCTAAGTTCTGGATTATTGCTATCAGAAGCATATAGTAAATATGATAGAAAGCTGAGATGCTATAACAGTGTTTAGAAACATAGTCAGCAAACTCATCAAAGTATTCACTACATTTTTTGATATCACCTTGTTGTATAACTTTGATGATTTTATTTTCAATTTTAATTGGGTATTGTAATTGTATAAAGGAATTAAGTGTTTTATAGTTTAGTACACCATTTGAATGTGTAAATAATAAATAATTTTTAGCTTTGATTGCTTCACCATATGATTGCCAGAGTTCTTTATCAAAGTTACAAGGTTTACCAATACCAATTGCTGTCTCAACAATAATATACCTCTCTAACGATTGTTCTATTTTTTTTGCTAACTGCTCTGTATGAATGTTTATATCGTTATTGTTTTTGTTGATCGGGTATTGAGGTAGTACAATAAAATATCGTGAACTTAATGCTTTGATGACATGTCCATCAATCATTTCCTTTTCTAGTGTATGTTCAATGATATTTTTCACAGAAAACATTTTCAGTGAGTCATCTTCTTCACGAAAAATTTGTTTGTCAGGTTTTGCAATTGTTTCGATCACAATAACCTGAGTCTTAGAATGGTGCTTAATTCGATACTTGTCGAATAACTTTAGTAATTTCAACATTGGCAAAGTCAGATATGACCCAGACAACATTTCGAGTAGAAAGATTTCTTTCAATTTGACAGAGTCATGATCATGGATTTTTTGCAGCCCATTGTTTTCTCTCTTTAACTTTATAATTCTTTCAAATATATCTCCCCATTCATTAAACTTAAGTGAAGAGGGCTTGGTTGAAGAGGTTTTTGTACTATTCAGTTCTTCCTCCAGCTCCCTAATTGGACGATACTGCACCCTTGATTTGAGATAAAAAGATCCAGCACCCAATATAATGAGAACAATGCCGATAAGTATAAGATACTTTATGAAATTAGTATTGTGGTAAATTTGAGACTTACTGATCGACAATATATTTGTAAAACTGTTGGAGGAATCTTGATTAATAAATAGCATCCTGTTATTTTGCTTATCGAAATAGTAGCCCCGTTTTGTATCTTTGACTATGTTCAGATTTTCTTTCTGAAGAGTGTCTCCCACTGATTCTCTATTATTACTGTAAATCACTTTCCCGAAGGAATTGATAATATATTGGCTATTGAGGGATCCTTTTGAGACAGAATTCATTATTGGCAGGAGAGTACTCTCTTTAACTTGTATTGACACATATGCTTGTGGAAAATTAGTCACTTGGGGAACAGTTGCAATATAAGTCATTAAAAGCTCATCCGGATTAGATTCTTTTACAGACCAAAATGATTGACGAAGTGACTCAACCGTTTGATAATACGAGGCCGATTTTGATGGTATGCTTTTCAATACTCCATGTTGACTGGATATGAGTGTCTGCTGTCTTGGGAGATACAATTCAATGCTATAAATGTTATCTTGGCTATTGGATATACCTTCTAAGTATCCGGAAATTTGTTGAAACCTATCGTTTGTTTGGACATTATTGATATCAGCAAGCATTTCTCGATCGGTAGCAATATTATTAGCAACAGATTTGATTTTATCCAATTCTAATTTAATTCGTTCATGCAGTTGCAATGTGATTGCTTCGTATTGATGTATCGCTTGTTGTTCCAACGATTTATTACTTTTATGGTACCCGGCGAAGATAGAGATAAAGACAATAATCGTAACTAATACTATTTCTCCTAGGAAAAATATCCAAAAATATTTGTTCCTAAACTTCATTGATTCCTCTCCCTTATTACGACTTCTATTCTTGACGAAAATAGTAACCTTATGCCTATATACGACTAGAACGTCTACTTGACCTGCAAGATTTATAAATTTAACATTTTACTACCATTTATTCCTCTCTATTACAATGAGGTTTAGGTTTAAAGATGGTTATTTATGCATTGTTTAATTTGAATTGGATCAGAGTGGACAAGCTCCAGTACTTTTCACATTTTTATAATAGTTTCTTTTTTCTTTGGACTTGTGATTCATGCCTCCCCACTTTAGAAATACGTTCCTACCGATTAGCTGCTGTTGGGTTTGCATTGGTTTTAATAGGAATTACTTGAGGAATACGTCAATGGTTCGTGACTAAAGAAACACACGCAAATACGTGTGACACAAATAGGTGTGTTCTTTTTGGTTATGCAATGTGGATGTTACTAATGCAGTAATACCGTTTTTCTAAAAGGTACTCTCAAAACTTTCTTTAAGTCTTAATTTCTTAATTCTCTATTATAAATACTGGTTGGATGTATCTTTTCTTCTAATAAGTTATTAATTATTTTCTTTACTACGCTTGCTTCTCGGATTTCGCAACCGTTTTAGCAATAGCACAATAATTTATAAACTACTTTTATCTTCTTTGCTTCACCTGCTAAAACGAAAGAAATATTGTTATATCAATCAAAAGATAGGACGAAATCATATGAGATTCCGTCCACGAAATAGATTGTTAATTAATCTACTTTACCCTATCCAAAAAACTTCTACGTTAATTTGTCCCCAAACAACTTGTTATAATCATTCCTTTATTTTCTGTACCACTAAAAAAGCCCTTGTTATCAAGGACTTGTTGTGATCTGTTATGGTGGAGCATAGCGGGCTCGAACCGCTGACCTCTTCGCTGCCAGCGAAGCGCTCTCCCAGCTGAGCTAATGCCCCTTATTTGTTGATGTGTGTTGTACTGTTAGTATATCCAAAAATCGCTCACATATTGTATTGTACTTCGTTCAAAGAAATTCGTCAATTGAATAAATAATAGAAAGCGCGGAGAAGATCAACATCCATGTCAACGAACGGTATTGGAGGGCTGTAAACACTGCAATAAATTCCATATCATCCTCCACGGGGATCATTCGTCCATTTTGATCCTTGTAAATGATACGGTCCCTTGTAAATTTAGTCGGTGTATCTATTCCTACAGAAACCGCCAGAAAGAAGAGACCTTCACGTAAGGATAATATGTAGTTGCATACCCTGTACGACTTTTCTTCTATGATCAAATCTTTTTGAAGTTTAGAATCTGTGGTGGCGACTCCGACCGGACAATTATTCGTGTGACATACTTGTTCTTGGATGCATCCAACCGAAAACATCAGCCCTCTAGCGATATTGACAAAATCAGCTCCTAAACCCAATGCTACAGCAACTTTTTCAGGCGTTAAAAGTTTACCAAACAGGACAATCGAGCATGGCACAATAAAAAAGAATAGGAGAATCACGATAAGGAATATGCGTATGAGGATATTCTGATCCATTTAAAACCACCTCACTAAACCAGGAAATTCACCAATACAACGGAAAGAAAGGTATGTACCGAAAGCCCTTCACCAGTCCGATATTCCTTTATCGAGAAGAGGTAGTGAGGCTTTAAAATAAACGTTTTAGTGCATTTCTTAGCGGAGGCATATCCATTTCATGTTCCTTAAAGAATTTTTTCATGACATGCTTCGAGTAACCTGCAGCCTGTCCGTATGTGATTTTACCAGGTAAAGGTGGTTGATCCTCGATTATCACATCGATGATGACCGGCTTCTTCTCTTGGGCAGCCTTTTTAAAGGTATCACTCAACTCACGATGGTCTGACACTTTGTATCCTTCACCCCCGCAAGCTCTAGCAAATGCTGCAAAGTCGATATTTTTAAGATCCGTCCCATACTCCAGATGACCTTGTTCTTCCTGCTCGTATTTGATCATCCCAATCTTTTGATTATTCATGATCACCACAATGATGGGCATGTCGTATTTAACAGCTGTAACAAAATCATGCATGACCATGGTAAAACCGCCATCGCCACAAACGGTCACCACTTGCCGTCCTGGATAAGCAAGGCTGCCAGCAATTGCCCCTGGTAGTCCACAACCCATCGTCGCCATCCAACTTGAGATAAGAAATTTTTGGTGAGTGATCTTGAAATGTCTGGCCATCCACACCGTAACATTTCCGACATCAACCGATAAGATTGCATCATCATCAACCACTTCTTGTAGCTTCGGGATGACTTCTTGGGGTTTTATTGGAGACGAAACTTGGTTTTCTTCCTTTTTAATATGTCTCCACCAATTCACCATATTTTCTTGGCATTCTTTCAGGAAGGTCCTCTGTTCCTTCATTTGCAGTTGATCGTTCCATTTCTGGAGTGCGATGGCTGCATCTCCAACAACGCCTACCGTCACTGGATATCGTTTCCCGATTTGGCTTGGATCAAGATCGATCTGAACGGCTGGAGCTTTATCAGGTAGAAAATCCTTATAAGGAAAAGAGGTACCGATCATGATAAGAAAATCAGTTTCTTCCATTGCCTCATATGCTGGTTTCGTTCCAATTTGCCCGAGCTGACCAAGGTTATATGGATGTTTGTCAGGTAAAGTCCCCTTCGCCGGTAAAGTGAAAATGATCGGTGCAGCAATTTTTTCTGCAAACCTTACTAGCTAGTCCCTGGCTTTTTTAGCCCCTGTTCCTGCAAGAATGACTGGCTTTTTCGCCTCTTTTATGTACTTCAAGCCAGCATCCAGGTCCTTGTCAGAAGGAATTTGCTTTGAAACAGATGTTGTCTCCGTCAAGTTCGTTGTGTAATCTTCGATCTTTTCCATTGGTATATCATCTGGAATGATCAAGACGGAAACACCTTTTTGAGCATACGCCTTACGGATTGCTTGGTCGAGTAATGAAGGAAACGATTCTGGAGATGAGACCCTTTGGCTGAATACCGATACATCTTCAAACATTTTCTCAAGGTGAACTTCCTGAAAAGCATCCTGGCCTACTTTATCCGTAGGGACTTGTCCAGCTAAGACCAATACAGGTGCACGGTCTGCTTTTGCATCATATAAGCCGTTGAGTAAATGGATCGCACCTGGACCCCCGATCGAAAGACAGACTCCGATTTTACCTGTCAATTTCGAATAAGAAGAAGCAGCTAACGCACCTACTTCCTCATGCCTTACTTGTATGAATTCGATCCTTTCTTTTTGTACTCTAAGATGTTCGACAAAGTTGTTGATCGAATCCCCTGGTAGTCCAAAAATATGTTTGATATCCCAATGTTCAAGAACTTCCGCTGCTGCCTTTCCTGCTGTATGCTTCATTTCTGTTCCCTCCAAATGCTTTTTTAATTTGATTACCACAAAGCATCAGGAGTAAAACAAACCTATACATCCAAAGTTATCTTAGGATCTGTTTTTTCGTGTCCGAGTACCTTTCAACCGTTTTTATAATAATTCAAATGGCTCACCTAACTTGGTCTTGATCAAGATCTCCAATTCTTCTGTTCTCTTTTCGCAATAGGAGGATCCGTTTATCAGTTCTTGGTCGATATATCCTGGATGGCACATGACCTCCACACTGGAAACGTCTGCTATCCTTTCGTGTAACGTAGAAAAATAGGCTTCATTAACATTTTCCCTGATAAAGTCACCATAGAAAACATCCGTCAACAGTTTTACACCGGGTACCTTTTCACTATAAAAAACATTGCGTACTGGCAAATCATATTTTTGGGATAATCTTTTTACGATTGGGAGCAGTTCGGGGTGGTTGTGCATATGATGATGACTGTCAAAGTGAGTGGGTTCCAATCCCAACCTTAGGAAGTGTTCAATCTGTGCTTCCCATTCTTTATCGATTTCTTCTAGTTTAAGATCCTTTTGAACATCCTTCGTCAGGATAAATTGGCCGTCATCATTCGTCAATGAAGGGACATTTGGGGAAATAGCGTTTCCACAGGTCAGAGTTAGATGAATGCCGACACGTAAACCGGGATTGTTTTTCGCCAACTCTACTGCATGCTCTGTTCCTGGCATGTTTACGAACATCGTGGTTGAATTCACAATCCCATATTTGTAAGCATCGATGATTCCATGGTTGACTCCTCTGGAATACCCGAAATCATCCGCATTTACTATCAATTTGATCATGACATAAGTCGCCTCGTCCTTTTTTCTTTCATTGTAGATGGAGCTATTGAATAGATAAAGTATTATGGGTCATTTATTCCCAGAATTCAGCATCAAGATAAATTGGACGAGGAAATAGGATAAGATCGCATAGACGATCAAGGCAAATATACTCGTCAGTTCCAGTTCATACCGCCCTTGAATGGCAGGCGACGGAAAGATATTTTGAAAAGGTGATAATAGCGGAATGGTCAAATTATAAACCCATTGGACAAATGGTGTAAATGGATTGGCACCGAAAAGCTTCAGGACAATACGTAATAGGATGAGTGCTTCGATAATGCCCATGAACAGGTTGACCAAATAAATGCCAAACGGCCTTCGCTTCATCTTCATTCCTCCTTTCAATAAGTTTCTATCAATTAAGATATGGTTATACTGCTAATAATGTCACTACTTGACCATAGGTGAATGGAATGAAAACAATCACTTTGCAATATTTACGCCTTCCGCCTATTGCGCGGTTAATCATCATCGTTTTTTCTGTCATTTTTATTTTTGGAATGACAATCCATTTTATTGAACCAACCAATTTCCGGTCCATCTTTGATGGGGTCTATTGGGCGATCGTTACAGCCGCTACGGTAGGATATGGCGACTTTGTTCCAAAAACAGGGTTGGGAAAGTTGATGGCGATGATGTTGATACTCTCTGGAACCACTTTCCTTACTTACTTTTTTGTACAAGTAGCTGGATATACTGTGAAACGTCAGGCCGGACTCATCAAAGGTGATATGGCTTTTGAAAAAAGCGGTCAAATCGTCATTATCGGTTGGAACGAACGGGCTAAAGACTTGATTGAACAGATTCATAATCAAAATCCCGAACAAAAAATCGTCCTGATCGATCGGACACTTCCCCAGAATCCGTACCAGTTCGGCAATATTCATTTTATTCATGGAAAACCATTTGAAGATTTGACCTTGCAGAAAGCCAATGTCCAGGAAGCAAAAACAGCCATTCTGACTGCAAACAATCAGGTCAGTGAAGAACAGTCCGATATGGATGCCATCCTTACTTTGTTATCAGTAAAAGGAATTAGTTCAAGAGTGGTAACAATCGTTGAGATATTAACACCTGCTCAATATGAAAATGCGAAACGTGCAGGTGCGGATCATATCATTAACACATCGAATATTGTAAGTACAGCCTTTTTTGAAAACCTCCGTTATTGAAGAAGCAGTTCTTCCAAATCCCGAACCATCTCTTCACCTAATTGGATCCACTTATCATCAATGGATCCATCTGGGTCCTGGGGTTCAGAAAACTGGTTGATGGAAGCGGCGGCATTACCGACACCCGCATGGTCATCAAGCCCTCTCTGATAGACATGGTGCAGGAGATAAGGGGTTCGGATACTGACGATACAGTCATTTTTATCAAGCTCTCCCTTAATCGCCTGAAAAGGAACCCGGAGATACATATAACCTTGTTCGTCATCAAGCTTATAATCGAATGTACCGTGATCGTAATCCCAGCCCCCGCCGATGTCATAACCTAGTGGTTTGAGGGTATATTCCAGTTCATTAAGTTCAAACTGCTCTCCATCTAATTTAGATTGTATTTGAATCATTTTCCGTTTCTCCCTTCAAGAAAACTATATCTTTATCGTAACCACTCTCCTCTCTTTTCATTAAAAATGTGTCGACCGAAAATACGCGACACTTCTACGGGATAAGGGAGACAGAGGGGACCCCGTAGCGAAAAGGCTTGCGGATCGCCTAAGCGTAAAAATAAGAAAAACCCACGAAGGAAAAATGAAATTTCCCCGCAGATTTTCTTAGTCTTTTTTGAAACAAATGGTGCCGTAAACGAACTTTAGTGGACTTCTGCTCCGTTAAGCTGATTTACAAAGGAATTCAGGGAAATAGGGTCTCTGGTTTCTACTATTTTTGTAATTCATCGGACTTTTGAGTAAATAAGGTCTCCTCTGTCCGATAAGTGGTATAAACATTTATTTCAATCGACGTTCCAATTCTTCCTTCAAGTCATCAAATCCTGGTTTCCCAAGCAACGCGAACATGTTTTTCTTATAGGCTTCGACACCTGGTTGATCGAACGGATTCACACCTAACAGGTATCCGCTGACCGCACACGCCTTTTCGAAAAAATAAACCAAATAACCGAAGTGGTATGCGTTGAGTTCAGGTATGTTCACGACAAGGTTAGGCACTCCGCCATCTGTATGGGCAAGCAAAGTTCCTTCGTATGCTTTCGTATTGACGAAATCCATCGTTTTGCCAGCCAAATAATTGAGTTTATCAAGATTCCCTTCGTCCTCTTCGATTGTCACTTCTTTTTTAGGTTTTTCTACGTTCAATATCGTTTCAAATAAATCACGGCGTCCTTCTTGTACGTACTGACCGAGTGAATGAAGGTCTGTTGAAAAGTCAGCTGCCGCTGGGAATATCCCTTTGTAGTCCTTCCCTTCACTTTCACCATAGAGCTGTTTCCACCACTCGGCTACATAATGAAGGGCAGGCTCATAATTGACCATCAATTCAGTCGTTTTTCCTTTGTTGTAAAGGGCATTACGGACAGCAGCATACTGATAAGACTCATTTTCGGCCAAGTTCGGATTGTCATATGTGTTCCGGGCATCTGCAGCACCTTCCATCATCTCCTCAATATTGATTCCAGTAGCTGCAATCGGAAGGAGGCCAACTGCGGTCAATACCGAATAACGTCCACCGATATCGTCAGGAATGATGAAGGTTTCATAGCCTTCTTGATCAGCGAGGGTTTTCAGGGCCCCTTTCTCGCGATCGGTTGTAGCATAAATACGCTTCCGTGCTTCCTCTTTCCCATACTTCTCCTCTAAAAAACTGCGGAAAATACGGAAGGCGATCGCTGGTTCTGTCGTTGTTCCAGACTTCGAGATGACATTGATCGAAACATCTTTGTCTTTCAACACATCAAAAAGATCCTGAACATACGTAGAACTGATATGATGCCCGACAAAAATGACCTGCGGCGTATTACGCTCTTCTTGATTCAACATGTTGTAGAACGAATGGTTCAGCATTTCGATAGCTGCTCTTGCCCCGAGATACGATCCACCGATACCGATGACGAGAAGGACTTGTGAATCGGACTTGATTTTTTCAGCTGCTTTTTGGATTCGGGAAAACTCTTCTCGATCGTAATTTTCCGGTAGGTCGATCCAGCCAAGAAAATCGTTTCCGGCCCCTGTTCCGCTATGTAGTGCTTCGTGTACTGTTTTCACTTGATCTGTTAGATGGTCAATTTCATGTTGACCGATGAATGACAATGCTTTTGTATAATCAAAACGAATTGTAGATGTCATATTACCCCTCCATCTTCTATTACTGCTATCATAGATCACTTTATCGGAATAAAAAATCGAAAGCAACCACTTCCCTTAATGTAAACGATTACACACTCAATTATTTCATGCTTTTAATTTTGGCAGGAAAATAACAACGATCAGGAGTAAAAAACTGGTGCTTATGATCCCGGTCCAGGCGAAGTGATCCCAAAGTTTCCCGACTGCTGTACTCCCGATTGCCACGCCTACATAGTAATTGATCAGGTAAAAGCTTGATGCACCGCTTTTATGATGTGTGGCTGTCCTGCTGACAAGGGCCGCAGCCATCGAATGGGCGATGAAAAACCCTGTACAGATCATACCGAGTCCTATCAGGATGAGCGGAGTATATTGAATTGCTGTCAGCCATGTTCCGATCGCCAATAAGCTGAGCCCACCGAACATAACCCTTGAAAGGCCGACTGTAGGCGAAATCCGGCCAGCCAATGGAGGGGCTAGAACACCTAGAGCATAGGCAAAGTAAGTGAATGAAATCATTTTCAAAGTCCAGTTGAAAGGTTCGCTATGTAAATAGAACGGCAGGTAGGTCCAGATGGCAGTGAACATCGTTTGCAGAAAAAGCCCCATGATGAACAGGGGAATGAGACGTGTATCCGTCAAATGAACAAACATACCTCTTAGATCTGAAACGAGGGAAGCTGATTTTTTCTTGAATAGGCGCTCTTCTGGCAATAAAAAGAGAAAGAGCAGGATGACGATGACTCCGAAACCGGATAAGCTCAGAAGTGTCGTCTGCCAGCTGAAAAGGTCTGTGAAATAACCCGCAAAAACCCGACCGCCCATTCCTCCGAGTGCATTGCTTGCAATATAAAAAGTCATCGCTAGGCTCAAGTGTTGTTTATCGATTTCGTCCCCTAAGTAACCCATCGCTGCCGCTGGAATTCCTGCAATGAAAAACCCTTGCAAAAACCTCAAAGCGACGATGAGTGAAAAGCTTTCTGCAAAGGGCATTGCAAATAAAGTAGCGACTGTTATGATGAGCGATAGGTTCATGATTGTCCTGCGGCCATATCGGTCAGCCAACAAGCCGAGCACAAAGAGTCCGATGATCATCGTAATGACTGAGGATGATACCAACAGACTGGAGTACGTCGGGGTTATATCGAATTCTTCGACAAACACAGGGAGCAATGGTTGGAAGATATATAAAGTCGAGAAGATAAGTAAGGACGCCACTGCAAGGGCAAGTATGATACGCCAGAACGTTGGACTATGCTTCGTATATGGGAGTGCTTTTTCATATTTAACATCCATAGTTTTCATCCTTTTGTATTCCGAGTTGAAGGTTAACGGCGGAAAACTAATTTTAACGACGAAATTTCGAAGTTTAACGCCAAAAATCAATGGTTTAACGACGAAAATTTGATATTTATCGACGAAACGACAAAAACCTACAAAAAGATAAAAAGAAAAAAGGCGTAGGAATCCTTTCCTCTCGCCTTTCAAATCCTTATTTCTTGAATGTGTCCGGGAAACTGGTGATGTCAATTCCCCAAACGGCTGGTAGATATAAATAGATCGCTATTGTTATGATGACGACGGATAGTAGATTCAGCCACAATCCTGCTCGCGCCATATCCGGGATGCGCAGATATCCTGAACCGAACACGACTGCGTTCGGAGGTGTCGCAACAGGCAGCATGAACGCACAGCTTGCCGCTAATCCTGCAGCAATCATCAATGCATACGGGTGAACGGATACAGCTGCTCCAAGTGATGCCATGATCGGGAACATCATGGTTGCTGTTGCAGTATTTGATGTGATCTCCGTCAAGAAGATGACCATAGCTGTCACAATTGCAATGATCAGAATCAGATTGACTCCTTCAAGTACGGCCAATTGAGTACCAAACCACTTTGCAAGCCCAGACTCCTGAAAGCCGGCTGCAATTGCAAGGCCCCCTCCGAATAAGAGCAGAATGCCCCAAGGCACTCCTTTAGCCGTTTCCCAATCGAGGAGAAATGCCCCCTTTTTCGTAGCTGATGGAATCATGAATAACACAATGGCTGCAGTCATCACAATATTTGTATCAGTGATGTTTTCATTCAGGTTAACTAAAACGAACGACCTCGAGATCCAAGCAAGTGCGGTCAATGTGAAAACAGTCAAGACGATCTTCTCTTCAGGTCCCATCATACCGAGTGACCTTTTTTCCTTCTGAATCACTTCTCTTCCCCCAGGAAGTTCACGGATTTTCATCGGGAATGCGAATTTAACAAGGTAATACCAGGTAATGGCCATCATAATAATGACAATCGGTACACCGAACATCATCCATAAAGCAAAGGAAATTTCGATTCCGTAAGTGTTTTGGACGACCCCTGCAAAAATGGTATTCGGAGGTGTCCCGATCAAAGTTGCAAGCCCACCGATTGAAGCAGAGTAGGCAATTCCAAGCATGATCGCTTTTCCGAAATTGAAATTTTTCACATCCGTATTTTCATGTCCTTCCCTTTTCAACTGTTCAGATACTTGATAGATGACGGCTATGCCGATCGGAACCATCATCATGGCAGTAGCAGTGTTTGAAATCCACATGGAAAGGAAACCAGTTGCAACCATGAATCCGAGGATAATTCGTTCTGTACTCGTACCGATTGCAGATATGATAAAGAGGGCAATACGTTTATGGAGATTCCATTTTTGCATCGTCAAAGCAATCAGGAATCCACCCAAGAATAGGAAAATCGTGTTATCACCATATGACGAGGCAGTGATATCCCCGCTCAATCCACCGGTAAGCGGGAAGAGAATCAACGGCAGTAAAGATGTGGCGGGTATCGGAATCGCCTCTGTAATCCACCAGGTTGCAATCCATATCGTACTTGCCAAAATCGCCAATCCTGCAGATGAAAGTCCTTCGGGCCGGAAAAACAGGAGTGTGGCCATAAAAAGCAATGGACCCAAAATCAGACCGATTCCTTTCCGCCTGCCGTATGCAGGTCCTGGACCAGATCCAGATGAACGTGCAGTATGATTATTCGTGTTTGATTGAGTGTTGGATGACGATCCATTTTGTGTTGAAGAAAGTTTCAATAATTCCTTTGCTTGATCGTGCCAGTTCCATAACGTTGTCCAAATAATACGTATTGATTGTTGCATCAATTCCCCTCCTGTCCCTTCATTCCTTTTTCACTTTCCCTTTACTAATGATGATAAAACGCTTTCATTATAATTTAAAGGAAGACTCTTGTATTTCAATGAACTAAAAGAGGATGACCCTGATTGCCCCTCCTTTAATGGAATTGCATCGGGTCATCTCTTTATTTCTTACAATGACATTTCTAAGATTTTCTCTACATCCTCTTTATTTTGCGGTCTGAAATTCCCGAACTCGCCTCGTGCCATTGCCCGATCTGCCATCAGGTCCATTTTCGAGTCATCAATATCGTAGTCCGCTAAGCGTGCCGGTGCACCAAGAGAGACCCAAAAATCTTGAATATGATCAATAGCCACCAGTGCAAGTTCGCGATCTGACTGATCAGATGGATCTACATGGAATACACGTACAGCCAATTGTTTCAATTTACGCTCTGCCTCATCGATATTATGTTTCATCCAATTCGGGAACAAAATTGCTAAACCGCCTGCATGCGGGATATCGTATACAGCTGAAACAGCGTGCTCAATATTGTGAGTAGCCCAGTCACCGCGGGCACCCATCTGTAAAATACCGTTCAACGCCATCGTACCGCTGTATAAAATCGTTTCACGATGCTCATAGTTTTCAAGATCATCAAGTAGTTTTGGTGCCGTTTCAATCACCGTCAGCAAGATCGCTTCAGCCATCCGCTCTTGAAGCTTCGTATTCGTAGCCGGATGGAAATAAGACTCCAGCACGTGAGACATCATGTCGACAATACCATAAATCGTCTGGTCCCGCGGAACGGTTATTGTATTGACGGGATCAAGGATTGAGAATTTAGGGAAGTTCAACGGGCTTCCCCATCCATATTTCTCATTCGTTTCCCAATTGGTGATGACAGAACCAGAATTCATTTCAGACCCTGTAGCAGCTAATGTCAAAATAGTACCGAATGGAAGCGTATCTTTCACTTCAGCTTTTTTGGTGATGAGGTCCCAAACATCTCCATCGTATTTTGCTCCAGCGGCGATGGCTTTCGTGCAATCAATGACACTTCCTCCACCCACTGCCAGCAAGAAGTCAACATTATTTTCATGGACAAGCTCAACCCCTCTGCGTACAGTGGTTAATCTAGGGTTCGGTTCAACTCCGGATAATTCAGAAACCTGGACTCCAATTGTTGACAACCGTTCCATGACCTGGTCGTACAATCCATTTCTTTTAATACTTCCTCCACCGTAAACGACCATTACATTTTTACCATATTGAGGGATCTCTCCCGCGAGTGCCTCTACTTGGCCTTTACCAAAGATCAACTTGGTTGGATTTCGAAATTCAAAGGATTCCATCATACTCCTCCTCTTTATTTTTATTTCTTCAGGATTTTGGTATCGACATTCATCTTTCGTAAGTACGTTAATATTATCCCGAATTCAATCCATTTAAGTAAAGTAATCTGTTTCACGCAAGAAAATGTATAAAGAACGACCATATTTTCCAAAATAAGAAAGAAGTAAATTTTTCCACATTGAAGGAGGTATATCGCAATGAATGGGCTTCAACGTACAGCGTTAGCATTAGTGATTATTGGTGCCATCAACTGGGGACTTATAGGCTTTTTCCAATTCGACTTAGTGGCAGCGATATTTGGCGGACAAGATTCTGCGCTTTCACGCATCGTTTATGGCTTGGTCGGACTCAGTGGGTTGTATTGCCTCACCTTGTTGTTCAGGCCTTCTGAAGAGTTTGAACGCGAGAACAGAACTGAAATGACATAAAGAAAACTCTGGTTTTGCCAAGCATTAGCGAAGGCTGAGCCATAGTTGCAGTTATACTGAAGAAAGTATTTATGGGTAAGAAAAGCGGAAACGCCCTGATGAACCACGAAGGTCACTGGAAGTCCGACGAGGAGGCTGTTACCGCCACAGGAGGGCTGAAACGATCCAAGTGGCTGGGCTTCTGGAGCTAGATAAGGTTACAATCCTGAATTACACACATGATAATCGAGTAGGAGGGGGTGACTAACCCCCGACCTCTCACAC
>NZ_JAIBLJ010000021.1 GCF_020179385.1 Alkalihalobacillus sp. YIM B00296
TCATGTTGCCTTGTAAGATTACGAAGGTTTAAGAGTTGAATACCACGCTTTTTATATGGCTCTAAATCCTCTTTGTAATAAAGCTCGCAAAGACGATAAGCATCGATGGCATCGGTTTTAACTTTCCGTAAACTAGAACTTTTAGCTCTATGAGAGATCAACGGGTTAACGATGATTAATAAATAGTTATGCTGCTCAAGAAACTGAACAACTGGTGCGTGATAATGCCCTGTAGATTCTAAAATAACAGAAGGTTGAATACCGGTTTTGTCTTTGACACTTTCCAGAAACTCAAGTAATCCTCCCAGCCCATCAAGATCATGTTTGATACTAAAACTTTTACCGTAAGGTTTTCCCTTATCTAAAAAGGCTTGAACCTCACTTTCTCCTTTTGAAACATCCAGACCTACGACTGGATTCATTCTAAATCTCCTCCTTAAGTTGAACTTGCCAGTAACCCCTAATTCCTCCTAGTAGTATCATAGCTTCGCTTGTTATACGAGATCTTTGTCCCAACCAGCCTCAAACATGTTTCTACCAGTAAGGGGCGAACGGTTTAACGGACGGGATCTAAGTCCCACGGGCAGTTACGTTCTACCCTGGCTACTGTTATAATAAGACCATATAAAAAATGGTCAACCAGAAATATCTAGCATTCTGGTTAACCTTATAATACGAAAGGGCAGTTTACCCTTTAGGGAGTTTAATTGAATAAGTGATTAAATACTAGGTTATCAAGTATGAGGAGGTAAGGAGATGGATGAAGGCAATAAAGAGAATAAGTGGGAAGAATTAATTAAATCAGGTTTTTGGAATGCAATATTTGTATTTATATTGACTGTATTCGTTTTGATATATGTACTAATTGATTAAAGGAATAATATATTTTTATTCTATTTAAAGCCGCGTTTGTTAAAGAAAAACATCAACATATATTCCTTAGTGATATTGAAAAAGCACGTAATTGGTATTGTGACATATTAGGGTTTTCAGCAGATGGTGTTGGTCATTTATACATATTGCCTATGGACGAACAACATTGTATTGGATAGCAAGATTTTTTTCAGAGGCTATATCTTTAAAACTCCACCTTTTTATTTAAACACTAAAAATATTGAAAAAGCTTTTGAGTATATGAAGAACAAAAACGTGGAAATAACAACAAAAATCGAAAATGACCACTGGTTTAATTTTAAAGATCCAGATGGTAACCATTTAATGATTTGTCAATGTTAGTTCTTCTCTATAAGGAGACAATTTCTTAAATAAAGGGGGGCGGAGAATGTTTTGGGTTGTTATTGTTGTAATAGCTTATATACCAATTTTTTATAGAATTCATAAACGATTAAATAATCTCGAAAAAGAAATTGAAATTTTAAGAAGGAAAGATGATTTAGATTAAAAATTATGTATCTTCAATAAACAGGGGGCGATTACTGCACAAAGGAATCGCTCTTACTATATAAGAAAAGGGCAGTTATAAGGATTGTATGACATCGTTGTACCCGAAGACCATCCTGCGAAAAATCAAGGATCTTGTTGACTTCTCCTTTGTATTTGAGGAATTAAAGGACAAATACTATCATACCAGTGGACGCAATGCCATCCATCCCATTCGAATGTTTAAATACCTTCTTCTAAGATGTTAACCTTATCGAGAGAACCAAAGTCGATATGTCATTTAAGTTGGCCTTCTTCCGGCGTAAACGGTTGAAGGATGATACCTTATTGGATTTATTAATCAACGAAACGGTTGGAATCGCTCTTGAAAAAGGGATGATCCAATCTAGTTCTGTCATCTTAGACGCCACTCATACAAAAGCTCGATATAATCAAACATCTCCTCAGGAAGTGCTGCGTAATCGTTCTAAAAAAGTGCGGAAAATGGTCTATTCTATTGATGAATCCATGAAAAATAAATTCCCGAATAAACCAACATAAGATACGATAGAAGCTCACCAAGTTTGTTTATTTGAATGAAAAAGGAGAGTCACTATGAGAGTATCCCTTTTTATAACCTGTCTAGGTGATATTTTTTATTCAAAAGTAGGAAAGGACACTGTTGAAGTTCTTGAACGGCTTGGCTGTGAGGTTGATTTTCCCGAGTCCCAGACCTGTTGTGGGCAGCCGGCATTCAACAGTGGTTACCAAGAGAATGCCAAACAGGTAGCGAAAATTATGATTCTAGCATTTGAACACTCAGAATATGTAGTCGCTCCTTCTGGGTCATGCATTTCCATGTTCCATGAGTATCCGAGCCTATTCAAGGATGATCCCGAATGGAAGGGGAAGGCATCAGATCTAGTAGATAAATCATACGAGTTCACCCAGTTTCTAGTCGAAGTATTAAAAGTGGAAAATGTCGGAGCCTTCTTTAATGGAAGGGCAACGTATCACAGATCATGCCATATGACCAGACTCTTAGGAGTAAAAGATGCCCCCATCGCCTTATTGGAAAATGTGAAAGGGCTTGAAATCCGAGAGCTTCCAAACTGCCAGAATTGCTGTGGGTTCGGAGGGACCTTCTCTGTGAAAATGGGACCTATTTCTGAGCAAATGGTCGATGAAAAAGTCAAAAACATTGAAGAGACAGAAGCCGATGTCTTAATTGGCGCAGACAGCGGGTGTCTGATGAATATAGGTGGAAGAATCAACCGACAAGGCAAGCCGATCCAAGTGTTGCATATTGCAGAAGTTTTAAACAGTGGAAACTGGGAGTGAGTGTATTATGCCGATGAAAATTGGAACCGAAGAATTCAACAGCCGTGTAGAAAAAGGAATAAATGATGGATTTATGAGAGAAGCTGTTCGATCGGCCCAAGGCAGACTCTACGAAAGAAGGCTCAATGCTGCAGAAGAACTCGGTAATTGGGAAGAATGGCGGAACCATGGGGAAGAAATACGCAGACATACTTTGGAAAATTTGGATTACTATCTTGAACAGTTAAGCGATAATGTAGCAGAGCGAGGCGGCCATGTCTTTTTTGCTGAGACGGCCGAAGAAGCCAATACGTACATCCAAAATGTCGTAAAGAAAAAAAATGGACGTAAAGTCATCAAATCAAAATCGATGGTAACCGAAGAGATCAGCATGAATCAAGCGCTGGAAAGGATTGGTTGTGAGGTCATTGAGAGTGATCTTGGCGAGTATATCCTCCAAATCGATGACCATGATCCCCCTTCCCATATCGTCGTTCCAGCTCTGCATAAAAACAAATCACAAATACGGGATGTTTTTCGGGAGAAGCTCGGCTACTTGAATACTGAAAAACCTGAGGAATTAACCCTTTTTGCAAGAGAGAAGCTCAGAAAAGAATTCCTTTCGGCTGATATAGGGATTACCGGCTGTAATTTTGCTGTCGCTGAATCGGGTTCAATCAGTTTAGTGACGAATGAAGGAAATGCAAGGCTTGCCACAACCCTTCCAAAAACCCAAATTACTGTGATGGGAATGGAGCGGATCGTCCCGACATGGGAGGATCTTGATGTGATGGTCAGTCTTTTGAGCAGGAGTGCAGTCGGGCAAAAGCTTACAACTTATGTAACTGGCCTGACAGGGACAAGAGACGATGGAGATGGGGATGGCCCAGAAGATTTCCATCTTGTGATCGTGGACAATGGCCGTTCGAAAATCCTGGGTACCGAGTTTCAAGAAGCCCTTCATTGTATCCGGTGTGCAGCCTGTATCAATGTTTGTCCTGTCTATCGCCATGTGGGCGGACACGGTTATGGATCGATCTATCCAGGTCCGATCGGTGCGGTGCTTTCTCCTCTGCTTGGTGGATATGAAAACTATAAAGAACTGCCATTTGCATCAACTCTTTGTGCGGCATGTACAGAGGCTTGCCCTGTCAAAATCCCCCTGCATGAACTGTTGAATAAACATCGGAGGAGGATTGTTGAAGAAGAAGGGATGTCTCCTGCCATGGAACGGATGGCTATGAAGGGCTTCCAATATGGAGCAGGTTCCCCTGTTTTATATAAAATCGGTACGAAGCTGGCACCGCTCTTAACAACTCCATTTGTAACCGAAGGGATGATCACAAACGGGCCTGGTCCGATCCGACCGTGGACAGAAACCAGGAATCTTCCTGAACCGAATAAAGAACGTTTTCGTGACTGGTTTAGGAAAAGAGAGAGGGAGGCGAAAACGGATGGGTGAAAAAAAGATTCATAACAAAGAGTCTTTCTTGAAGAACATCTCCCTTCAACTTGGGCGCAGTAAACCGGTACAGGTAGAAAGACCAGTCTGGAAACATCAGCCCCAATGGGAAGTGCATAAAGGAGCATCAAAGCAGGAGCTTGTTGAAATCCTGAAAAAACAGTGTATGTTGAACCATACGGACTTTTATGAAACGGATTCAGACCACCTAACAGAATTGATTGAGGATACGATCGGGAAATATGAAGGGAAATCGGCTGCCGTATGGGAAGATCCGAGATTTGATGAATATGGCATTACAGAATATTTTAACGAAAAATGTTCAGACGGGACATTCAGCTACCACAGATGGGATCCAAAGCTGGGAGAACAAAATATCGTTCTTACTGAAAAGGCGGACGTCGGGATCACCTTCAGTGACATGACATTGGCTGAATCGGGAACAGTTGTCCTTATGAGTGGGAACGGTAAAGGTCGATCGATCAGCTTACTTCCGGTCACGTACATTGCCATCATCCCGAAAAGTACGATTGTTCCGAGAATGTCACAAGCTACCAGAGAGATACACCAAAAGATTGAAAAGGGGGAGAAGGTAGTTTCATGTGTGAACTTCATCTCTGGTCCCAGCAACAGTGCGGATATCGAGATGAACCTCGTTGTCGGTGTACATGGACCGATTAAAGCAACCTATATTGTAGTTGCAGATAAATAAACGTTGTACCGCGCATATATATTAGAGTTTGGTCCAATCGATTTGGTCAAAGGTAATTTTAGGCTGCCCATAGATGCTTGCCACTTATGGGCAGCCCATTTTTTATTAAACTCTGGCTTCCGATCTTGTTATGCCTTTTCCTTTGCTCTTCTCTTTTTCGGGAGTGAAGGGGACAAACTTCAATTTCTTCATATAACATTGATCTCGATCAAACCGATTCTCGTACGGTCAGGATGAATTTGATTCCTGTACATAGAGAGCCCTATTCTCCGTCCAGGACTACTGCTAACGTAGAGAAGGGTATCGTGCCGCATCAACCAGAACCGTCTCTCCTAATCAAACTTCTGCCGAAACCTTACTTTCATTTAGCTACTCCCCATTTTTGCTCTACAACTTTTTATGCAACTATTATCCAGATATAACTCTGTATACATAACAAACCCACCTGCAAGTTTCTAGTAGCCCTTATCATACTGGTTTTGAATTTTGCAACAGAAGTTAAAAAATTTTTTAAAATTTTAAAATTTTTTGTTGAAAGTTTTCCGGTATACTTGTACAATTGGTTTCAATATTCAAACAATTCAGGACAAACACTGCTGGGCCCAGGTTTTTCCTATGATTCTATCAAAAAGAGGAAGGTGGTTCATCAAAAAAAATACATCTTGCAAAGAATGAATGTTACCAGACAACAAGGAAAAAGAACGCTTTGACAGAGAAAAGTAAGTAATATTGGATCTCTGGGGGTTTGAAAATGAATCAAGTAGCACCAGATCTTCATCCTGTTTTCAAGCGATATATACCAATGGCAGAAAGCATCGCGAAAACATTCGGTAGCCATTGTGAGGTTGTCATCCACGATCTGACAGACGTTTCGGCCTCGATCGTTGCCATTTTCAACGGCCATGTAACAGGAAGACAGGTAGGCTCAACCATTACCAGTTTTGGTTTGAATCTTCTCAGGAAAGTAGAGGAAGGGACAGATTGTCTTTTAAACTATGTTAACGAAGACCTGAGAGGAAAGCGGGTGAAGTCCAGTTCAATTTACATCAGGGATGATGATGGAAATTTGCTAGGTTGTTTAAGCATTAACCTCGATATCACCCAATATTCGATCGTAGAAAAGCTTTTGGCTGAGATTACGGATACAAAGAAAGATGAGGAATCAGCCCCGTTATCGATCTCACAATTTGAAAACCAAATGATTGAAAGAGCAGTAGAGAAAATTGGGCAGCCGATCCAGATGATGGACAAGGCCGATCGGATGGCATTCATCTATCTGCTTGACGAGATGGGCTTATTCCGTGTAAAGGGATCCATTCAGCATGTCGCATCACTGCTCGGGGTTTCTAAATTTACTATCTATAACTATCTGGATAAAAAAACATAGCAACATAGATCAGGAGGGGTAAGATGAGCGTGCCAGAGCTCGGAAAACAGGGGGAAGTCAAAAAAAGCAGTCTATTCAACAGGTTCCTGGACTGGATTGAAAAGTACGGGAACAAGCTTCCAGACGTACTTACGTTGTTTACGATTTTTACAGGACTTATTTTGGTTTCATCCTTTATTGCTGGAAAGTTGAAATGGAGTGCAGTTAATCCAGCCACTAATGAAACGATTACGGCAGTGAACCTGCTTGATGGAAAAGGAATTGTAAAGATCCTTACCGAAATGGTCAATAATTTCATGTCGTTTCCGCCACTTGGCCTCGTATTGGTTGTCATGCTTGGGGTCGGGCTTGCTGAATCGACAGGTCTCGTTTCAGCATTCATGAGAAGGGTTGTCCTTGCATCTCCGAAATTTCTTATCCTGCCGATCATCGTTTTGATTGGGATGCTCGGAAATGCTGCAGCAGATGCTGCATTGATCGTCCTGCCGCCGATTGCTGCCCTTGTCTTCATGACATTAGGAAGGCATCCGATCGCGGGTCTTGCATTAGGTTATGCAGCGGTTTCCGGCGGTTTCAGTGCCAACTTGATCCTGAACATGCTCGATGCGTTGGTCGCTGGTTTTACGATTTCAAGCGCACAGATCATTGACCCGAATTATGACGCAAGTCCTGCAATGAACTATTACTTCTTGTTTGCATCGACATTTGTGTTACTACCAGTCGCCGTATTCGTCTGTTCCAAGATCGTTGAACCACGTCTTGGTGAACACACATTGGAAGCACAGGTGGATACGAAAGCTGAACTTACCAAAGAAGAGAAGGTTGGATTGCGCTGGGCTGGGGTTTCGGTTGTTGTATTCCTTGTGATCATGGCGTTCCTCACAATCCCTGAGAGTGCCCTATTACGAAATGCGGAGACCGGTTCCCTTGTGGAAGATTCACCGTTCATGCAAGGGCTTGTCCCGCTGATGCTCTTTTTCTTCTTCATCCCGGCATTCTTTTATGGAATCGGTGCGAAAGTCATCAAGTCGGATAAAGATGTGGCTGAGCATCTGACCAAAGCGATGTCCGGCATGGGCTATTACATTGTCCTAGCCTTCATTGCAGCTCAAATGATCACGTATTTCAACTGGAGCAACCTTGGTTCGATCATTGCGATCAAAGGTGCCACTTTCTTACAGAATACAGGGCTTACCGGACTGCCGATGTTGATCGCATTCATCCTGTTCTGTGCAGTCGTCAACCTGTTGATTGCCAGTTCTTCAGCAAAATGGGCATTGCTTGGACCGGTATTCGTACCGATGTTCATGATTATCGGTTATAATCCAGCGTTCACACAGCTGGCCTATCGAATTGGAGACTCGATTACAAATACGATCACGCCGATGCTCGCTTATTTCGCGATCCTCCTTACCTTCGCGAAGAAGTACGACCCGAAAATGGGTGTCGGGACGCTTATGTCCGTCCTTCTCCCATACTCGATCGGTTTCACGATTTTCTGGACGATCTTGTTCGCCGTATGGTACTGGTTAGGACTGCCGATCGGACCAGGAGAATACATCCATTTAAAAAACTGATCTTTTTAAACAGGGAGGATCCTGCTATAGGATCCTTTCTGCCATTTTTTACATTGGCAGTTCTTTTAAAGGAAAAGGAGGGGTAAGTGTTGAAAACTAAAGTAACGAACATTCAACTATTTGATGGATATGAACTGCATACCGGTAAAACGACAATTATTTTTGATGAAAAAGAAATCATAGCGATCGGCCATGAGGCAAATGGAATCGATGTGGATCAAGTGATAGACGGGGAAGGATTGACCTGTTTGCCTGGATTGATGGATTGTCACGTGCATCTTACAATGGATGGAAATCCGGATCCATTCCTTGACATGTCAGGGGATTCAGAAGCGGATGGTTCCTTCCGAGCCGTCCGTAATGCACGGAAACAACTCGATGCCGGTGTGACGACTGTCCGCAATCTCGGATCGCAGTACAATATTGACATTGCGCTCCGTAATGCGATTGAAAAAGGCTTGATTGAAGGGCCGCGGGTCATAGCATCCGGAAAACCGATTGTCATGACTGGTGGACATGCCCATAATATGGCGATTGAGGCGGATGGTGTGGATGAAGTCCGGAAGGCAGCGAGAACCCAGCTGAAAGCAGGGGCTGACCTGTTAAAGCTAATGGCTACAGGTGGTATCATAACCCCAGGAGTCGACCCTGGAGCAACCCAGCTTGATGATGACGAGTTGCGCTGTGCTTGTTCAGAAGCCTCGAAAGCCGGTAAAATGACTGCTGCCCATGCGCAAGGGAGAGAGGGCATTAAGAATGCGATTCGCGCGGGGATTACGACTGTGGAACATGGGATCTACCTTGATGAAGAGTTGATCGGGATGATGCTGGAATCGGGTACATACCTCGTGCCGACCCTGTCTGCGCCCTTTAACATAGCTGAAAATGGGTTAGACGGCGGTATCCCCCAACATGCCATCGAGAAAACGAAAATCGTCATGGATGACCATAAAAACAGCTTCATCCAGGCTTACATGGCTGGGGTGAAAATTGCAGCCGGTACTGATGCAGGAACGCCATTCAACTTTCATGGGGAATTTCCGAAAGAGCTTGAATTGATGGTCGGATACGGGATGGGTGAACTGGATGCACTCCGCTCTGCGACGGTTATCGCAGCCGATGCAATGAACCTTTTGGATAAGACAGGATCTGTGGAAGTTGGGAAGACGGCAGACCTGCTGCTCGTAGAAGGGAATCCGCTTGAGAATATTTCGGATGTCCGGAATGTCGCCTATGTGTTCAAAGAAGGAAAATGTGTCACAGCCAATCGTGAAAAAACGCCTTATAAGGTTTAATATCATTTGAAAAAGGATGAGGGAGATATGGAAAAATTATTTGCCAAATTGGAAGAACATTATGAAGAGATGGTGGAGATCCGCCGTCACCTGCACCAAAACCCGGAGCTTTCTTTTGAAGAAGTGGAGACACCGAAGTTCATTGCTGCGTACCATGAAAAGCTGGGACACGAGGTCCGGACAGGAGTGGGAGGACGTGGTGTCGTCGCAAAGCTGAAGGGTGGCAAGCCTGGAAAAACGGTCGCACTACGCGCAGACTTCGATGCGCTGCCGATCCAGGAAGAAAACGATATTCCTTACAAATCGAAAGTGGATGGTGTGATGCATGCTTGCGGTCATGATGGGCATACCGCAACGCTGCTCGGTTTAGCGAAGGTTTTGAACAGCATGCAGGATGAGCTTGAAGGGACAATCGTCTTCATCCACCAGCATGCAGAGGAAATGCAGCCAGGTGGTGCGATTTCCATGATTGAAGATGGCTGTCTTGAAGGTGTAGACGTCATTTTCGGAACACATCTCTGGGCGACGAGCCCGGTCGGGGAAATCGGCTACCGTTCAGGGCCAATCATGGCTGCAGCAGACCGATTCCAGGTCACGATTCAGGGGAAAGGCGGACATGGTGCACAGCCTCATCGTACGAAAGATGCGGTCGTCATCGGTGCCCAGGCGGTTACGAACCTTCAACAGCTTGTCAGCAGACGGGTCGATCCACTCGAGTCTGCCGTCGTTTCAGTCGGGGCTTTTGAAGCGATCAATGCATTCAACGTCATTGCAGATACGGTCAAACTGACAGGGACAGTAAGGACATTCAAGGAGGATGTACGTGAGTTCCTTGAAAAAGAGATTGAGAGAGTCGTCAAAGGAACGTGCATCGCATCGGATGCAGAATATACGTATAACTTTTACAGAGGATATCCGGCAACTGAAAACCATCTGGAGGAAACTGAATTTGTGGCACAGGTTGCACAATCTGTACCAGGTGTGACAGAGGTAAAGGAAGTGCCTCCTGAAATGGGTGGGGAAGATTTTGCTTATTATCTCCAGCACGTAAAGGGGACGTTTTTCTTTACGGGCGCACAGAACGTAGACTGGGATGTGACTTATCCACACCATCATCCTAAGTTCAAGATCGATGAGCACGCCTTGCTTATCGCGGCTAACACACTTGGAGCGGCGACCCTGGCTTATCTGAAGCAAGGATCAGCACAACCAAGCCAGACAGTGAAAGTTAAATAGTAATAGTAAGGAAGAGGAGGGACGGTCCATGCATTTTGTACCGCCTCTTTTCCATTTGTTGCAATCAATCTATGAGTTTGTGCAAATAAATCAAAGTTTTGTCTAAATAATTTGGATATTCGTTCAAATAACTTGAAGCTTTGTCGAGAAAAGTTGGTGTTTTGTTCAAATAATGAAAATGGACAAATTTTAAAAACGGAGGCTGACATGTTACAACGACTGTTATCAGACTACGATCATAGTTTAAATCATTCAGGAGTTGACGGCGAGCGGCTTGCAAAGCGGTTGGCTGAACTTTCTAAAATAGGAAGGACTTCAGAGGATGGCTCTTACCGGCTTGGATTTTCGGCTGAGGAACGACAGGCGAAAGAACTCGTAAAAAAGTGGATGGCAGAAGCCGGGCTCAAAGTAAAAGAAGATGAAGCCGGCAATGTATTTGGAAGAAAAGAAGGCAAGAACAATCTTCCGGCTATCCTGTCGGGTTCGCATGTTGATAGTGTTCCGAACGGCGGCCATTTTGACGGGCCACTCGGTGTCCTATCAGCACTAGAGGTTGCAGAAGCCTGGAAGGATACAGGATATGTTCCTGAGCGGCCTTTTGAAGTCGTGATTTTTTCAGATGAGGAAGGATCAAGGTTTAACGGAGGATTAACTGGGAGCACAGCCTTTGTCGGGGATCTGGATCTGGAACGTCAGCGTACCCTGACGGATAAAGAGGGTCTGTCATTCGAACAAGTCCTTGAAAAAGATGGGCTTTCCATCGAAACCATAACAAATGCCAAGCGGAATTCCGATGAGGTCGCTCTGTTTGTAGAAGTCCATATCGAGCAGGGGAAACGCCTGGAGAAGAACGACCTGCCGATTGGAATCGTAACGGGAATCGCTGGACCGGCGTGGATCGAATTCACTTTTGATGGGGAAGCAGGCCATGCGGGGAATACTCCGATGAATGACCGAAAGGATGCTTTAGGGGCGGCAAGTGCTTTTATTGGGAAAATCCAGGCGTTGCCAGGTACGATCAGTGACTCAGCTGTCGCAACAGTCGGCAAGCTCAATGTCCATCCCAACGGAGTCAATGTCATTCCTGGACAGGTGAAGCTCTATGTCGATATCCGGGATATATTCGAAGGTACGCGTGATCAACTCGTAAATGAAATTGTTCAGGAAGCTGAGGCGATTTCTAAGCAGAGTGGAGTCGATGTGACATGGAAAGAGATGATTCGGAAGGAGCCTGTTCCGATCCAAAGTGACCTGCAAGATACGTTCAGAAAAGCGGTAGAGAAGGATGGAGTTAAGCCGTTCTATCTGCCGAGCGGAGCGGGTCATGATGCAATGATCGTCGGAAGGCACATTCCGGCTGCCATGCTGTTTGTTCGGAGTAAAAATGGAATCAGTCACAATCCTGCAGAATGGTCATCCTTGAACGATTGCGTCCAGGGTGTGCACGCGTTACGGACATTCATCGAAATGTCTATGGGTGAACTGCCAGGATAACGTGTCGAAAAAAGAAAGCGGACTATAGTAATCCTCCAGACGATATATGTCGCAAATGTGGTGTAGAACTTTCGGTGTTTTACTCCATGTTTGAAGGAGGATTATTTTTTGTTAAAAATCAGTCGTATTATAGGAGCTATTTAGTGATCCGAAAGACCCATATAGGAATCCCAAGTTAATTATAGAAAGTACTATTAAGAAAGAAAAGGAGGTTCATAGGTATGTTAAGGAATCAACCGACAATGGAATATAAGCTTGTCCTCGATCACATGCATGAAGGCGTAATCATTATAGATTCAGAAACTAGAGTGCTCTATGCTAATAAATCCTATTACGAAATTCTTGGTATTTCCGTTGATAGCATTCAAAATAAGCTATTAAAAGAAAGTCAGCCAAATGCCAGGATTATAAAGGTTTTAGAAACAGGAACCCCTATTATTAATTCTGAATTTCTCGTTGATACAACCAGTATTAGAGTAGTAGCGAACATCATCCCCATAAAGATTGAAGGTAAAATTTCTGGAGCTGTATCAGTTTTCAGAGATGTAACGGAAGCAACCGAACTAACAACGGAATTAGAAAGATTGAAAGGATATACAAAATATTTAGAAGAAGAATTGATGAATCATAAAGAAAGGAAGCTATTTAGCGGATTAGTAGGCAGTGATCAAAAAATACAGATGGTGATGGAAAAGATAAACAAGGTGGCAAGTACCGATACTACAGTTCTCATTACAGGGGAGAGTGGGACTGGTAAGGAAGTCGTTGCAAATTCAATCTATAATATTAGTTCTAGATTTGGAAAGCCATTCATCAAAGTAAACTGTGCAGCTATTCCTGAATCTCTCTTGGAAAGTGAATTTTTCGGCTATGAAGAAGGTGCTTTTACCGGTTCAAGAAAAGGAGGGAAAATCGGAAAATTTGAACTTGCTAATACGGGGACAATATTCTTAGATGAGATCGGTGAAATGCCCCCCAGCTTACAAGCAAAATTACTTCGTGTTTTACAGGAAAGGGTTATTGAAAAGGTAGGAGGGACTTCTCCAATAAAAATAGACGTGCGTATCATAGCCGCAACTAATGCAAACTTAAAAGAGCTTGCTGAAAAAAGAAAGTTTAGAGAGGACCTTTATTATAGACTAAATGTTTTTCCGATAAATCTCCCCCCGTTAAAAGAACGTCAGACTGATATTTTACCGTTAGCTATACAATTTTTAAAAGAATTCTGCAAGGAGCATAAAAAACAGCTTTCTTTTTCAGCAGAAGTTCAACATGTATTTAAATCTTATGAGTGGCCAGGGAACATTCGAGAGTTAAGAAATGTGATTGAATATGCCGTCATAATGTGTGAAAAAAGCGGAAGGATTACATTAGACAAGTTACCAGATTATTTAAGTAGTTCAAATAAAATAACGAACAATATGGAAACTGACAACATCCTGCTATATAAGCAATTCGAGCAAATTGAAGAAAAGGCAATAAGAGAGGCATTGATCAAAACGAATGGGCACCGGTCAGATGCAATGAAATTATTAGGGTTAAGCCGGAAAAAATTTTACAAAAAAATAAATGAGTATGGGATTTTTTAGCTTTGCTTTGTTTCTTTTCGTTACAGGTGTTTCAAACAGAAACATGACAACGCTTCCATTATGTATCGATATGAAACAATTTGTCGGAAAAATAGAAAAAATAGCGGTATATCAATACAGAAAAGTTGGCACGTTTCTTGCTTTTTTATATAAACCCAGGAGGTGCAAACATGAATTCTGAGATAAGTAAGTTTTACAAGATGGAATTGAAAGAACGGCAAGAATGGATTAAAAGCCAAGCAAGGTTACTTTCTGCTGAAGCGGAATTATTTGAAAATTTCGGGTCACTTGGAGCAGAGCTTTCTGATCAATTGATTGAAAATACAGTAGGTGTTATGGAGGTACCGCTTGGAGTTGCTGTAAATTTCAAAGTGAACGGAAAAGATGTATTAGTCCCTATGGCGGTGGAAGAATCATCGGTGGTTGCTGCTGCAAGCCATGGTGCTAAACTAGCACGTAGTACAGGGGGATTTAAAGCTACTACATCTGAGTCAGTGATGTTTTCCCAAATACAATTGGTGGGGATCTCTGATTTGTATGGGGCTAAAATGAAGATTTTAGAAAATAAAACTGACTTATTAGAGCTTGCAAGAAACCAAGATCCTACTCTCGATAAGCTGGGTGGGGGACCATGTGACTTGGAAGTCAGGATTTTTGATAAAGGTTACCACGATATGCTTGTCGTTCACTTGGTTGTGAATACTCTGGATGCTATGGGAGCTAATGCCGTCAATACGATGGCGGAAAGCATCTCTCCTGAACTAGAGCAAATAACAGGTGGAAAACCATTGTTGAAGATTGTATCTAATTTAGCTGATAAACGATTGGCAAGGGCAAGGTGTGTAATCAGGAAAGAGGATCTGAATGGTGAAGATGTCATTGACCGTATTATCAGTGCATATCATTTTGCGGCACAAGATCCATACAGAGCTGCTACTCATAACAAAGGAATCATGAATGGTATAAGTTCAGTCATCCTCGCTACCGGTAATGATACAAGAGCGGTTGAGGCAGGGGCACATGCCTATGCAGCGCGTTTTGGCCAATATACTTCGTTATCTACTTGGGAGAAGGATAAAAACGGTGATTTAGTAGGAACTTTGGAATTGCCAATGGCAATCGGCATTATTGGAGGGGCGACATCTATCCATCCTAAAGCTAAAGCAAATTTGAAATTGATGAATATTACTAGGGCTACGAAACTGGCAGAAGTCATTGCATCCGTCGGATTAGCACAAAATTTAACGGCTCTGAAAGCACTTGCAACGGATGGGATACAAAAGGGGCATATGAAATTGCATGCCAAAAATATTGCTATGATGGCTGGAGCAGACGGATCGCAAGTAGAGATGATAGCTGGCCAACTGGTGAAAGAAGGGGATGTCAAACTAGATCGAGCTCAGCAATTATTAGAACAATTTTATTTAAAGAAAAAGGAGTGAAAATGATGGCAGAATTAGGGACGAATACGAATCAGCCTAAAATAGAAACAAAAGAACAAAATGTTGAAGTTTGGGAAGATCTGGTAAGCATTAGAGATCTTGTATTATCTCTTATCATCTGTAGCGTGACAACACTTGGGGGATACTTAGTCGCTCCGGCTGAACCCCCGAAACCATTGATTTTCGGTTTGTTGGGAGCTCTATTAGGTTTCATTGTTTGCAGTTTCATCATCAAACCTAAACGAGCATTCAATTACGAAGATAGGGAGGAGTAGTCATGGATGTTACTTTAATATTACAAATGATTGTTGCAGCCGCATTAGGCGCTACCATATATACGATTATCGGGATAGCACCAGGTACAGACGAAACAGCTGTATTAGCACCTGTAACACTTGTCCTTGTATTAACAGGCTTTCATCCAGTGGTCATCCTTTCGTTCTTCATAGCCTCGATAGTTGCAAAGAAATTGACTGATTCAATACCTGTTGCCGTTGCAGGAATTCCCGGGGGTGTAATGGCAGCTCCTATGGTCGAACATGCAATGATTTTAAAAAGGCATGGAGTGCCAGACTTAAGTATTCGTAAAATGGCATCAGGCTCGGTGATCGGTACATTAGTAGCAGTTCCTGTCAGTTTGATTTTAGCAAAGGCTTTAGTTCCCTTAGCAGACGTTATCACTCAATATGCGAGTCCGATTTTTTTTGCAGGAGCTGTTTTTTTAGCTTTGATGTGTAAAAATAGATGGCTTGCATTAGCTACCATTGTTCCTTTTGCACTTCTGATACAAGGTTTGCGGCACCTGTACTGGGGTGTAGGATCGATTCCAGAAGGAACGACAGTCTTCATTTCTTTTTTCCTGGGTATAACCATTGGTCCAGTCATTTTAACATTATTTGAACTTTTAAATAAGGAGAAAAGGGAGAAACTTAATCGCTTCGGGATAAAAGAAATCAAACTATATAAGACAAAAATTGAAAAAGGTATGCCAAACCCGTTTAAAATCCTTGATAAAAAAGAAATTGGAACAAGCTCTTTTGCTGCATTGCTTGGAAGTATGACCTTTTTTATGAGTCCAGTCGGAATGACCATATTTTTAGGTGAGACATTGTCGAGTCGAATTAAAGATCCGATCAAGAAAGCTTCAAGAGCAATTTCAAGTATGGATGGTTTAACAAACGCTGCTTATATATCCGGTACTTTGATTCCTTTAATCGCTTTAGGCGTTCCTTTATCTCCAATGGCAATCGGGCCAGCTAATGCTTTATTTAATGCACCACCGGTATTAACATTGGAAAACAATTTGCATCATTTATTGTCCACATCTGACTTTGTCTGGGCAACGCTCATTGGTTCTATAATAGCTTTGTTATTGACTTTTTATGTAACAATCAAATATTCTCAGCAAATATGTGAATTTGTTTTTAAAAGGGTACCCCACGAGGCGATGCTAGGATTATTTTTTGGATTGGTATTAATGTTGGCATTCATGGATGCTGGATGGATAAATATTGCAGGTGTCTTACTTGTCGGTTTAGTTGCTGGCGTACTACACAGATGGGGAATTAACTATGGGGTGCAGTTTATGGTATTATATTCTGCTCCTTGGATTGTTAGCCAAATAGTTGGTGGATGAATCATTAGTGTATTTTTGGGAATAGAGCGTCGAAAAAGAAAGCGGACTATAGTAACCCTCCAGACGATATATGTCGCAAATGTGGTGTAGAACTTTCGGTGTTTTACTCCATGTTTGCGATTTTTAGTTGTAGAATGGAAATAAGAAGTAGACTCAGATGTAAACGAGGAGGAAATTCGAATGCCCGAAAACGTTCCTTTAGCAAAAGCATTTAAACAAACGGAGTATCAAATTACAGGTAACGGATTCCGAAACGTTCAAGTCCTTAAAGACGCACTGGATGGAGTGGATGACCAGACGGACAGTGATATGTATGGGAAGGGGAAGCTGATCGAAGCGTTTCAAGAAAAAATGGCAGGGTATTTAGGGAAAGAAAGTGCGGTGTTTTTGCCTAGCGGAACGATGGCCCAGCAAATCGCTTTGCGGATCTGGAGTGATGAGAAGAAGGTGAAGAAAGTGGCGTATCATCCTTTATGTCACCTTGAAATCCATGAAGAAGACGGGTTGAAAGAACTGCACCATATCCAACCGATTCTTTTAGCGGATGAAAACAGGGTGATAGAGTTGGAGGATGTCGTGAATATGGAGGAAGAAATCTCCTGTTTATTGCTTGAACTGCCTCAACGTGAAATCGGCGGGCAACTGCCAGACTATGAAACACTTGAATCCATTTCTTCCTACTGCCGTGAGAAAGGGATCCTGTTGCATCTGGACGGGGCAAGGCTTTTTGAAATTCTGCCATACTATCAAAAATCAGCAGCTGAAGTCTGCGATCTTTTTGACAGTGTCTATGTTTCATTTTACAAAGGGATCGGAGGACTGGCGGGGGCAATCCTTGCCGGTGATGAGGCTTTTATAAAAGAGTCGAAAGTGTGGAAGAGACGACATGGAGGCGATTTGATCAGCCTTTATCCTTACGTACTCAGTTCGGATTATTACTTCGGTAAACGGGTAGAAAAAATGGAGCAGTATTACGGGGAGGCGAAAGAACTCGCTGGATTGTTCAACCAGTGCCATGCTGTAACAACCAGGCCCGCAAAACCGGTCTCGAATATGTTCCATGTCCATTTCGGTGTACCGAAAGAGAAGCTTGAACCGATCCTGGTAGACATCTATGAAATGACCGGTGTCGGTTTAACAGGTAATTTAAGTGATACGGACGACACCTCTTGCTACTACGAAGTGAGCATTGGCGATCAATACGAAAAAGTCCCAAAAGGCCGATTAAAGGACGTTTTTCAAATTTTAGATAAGAGGCTGGAAAAGTTGTAGTTAAGAGTTGTGAAAAGGAGGTAACATCTATGAATTCCACTTCTTCTGGGTTTAAGAAAAGGTTAAGTCAATATCATGATCTTCGATTACTTTATGAACAAGATATCAAGGTGAACCATATATCCGAGGTTCTCGATATCTGTCATCCTCATGATGATGCACAAATGATCAAGTCCTATATGGAAGAGAAGGATTATGATGTACTTGGTGTTGAGGAGGACGAATGTGTCATTGGTTATGTAAGGAAAGAAGAATTAAAAGACGGATTTTGCAGGAATTATATCAATCACTTTTCGCCAAAAGAATTGGTTTCAGAATCAACCCCTTTGATTAAAATCCTATACCTATTTAGAGAAACCGAGAGAATTTTTGTATTAGAGGAAAACAGAGTGACCAGGTTAGTAACGAAAGCTGACCTTCAAAAACCGCCAATCAGGATGTTATTGTTCGGGATTATAACATTGCTTGAGATGCATCTTTTAAAAGTAATCAATCATTACCTCCCTCAAGATGCGTGGAAAAAGCATTTAGATAACGGAAGAATTCAAAAGGCTGAAGTCATATATACTGAAAGAAGAATCAAAAACGAAGCCATTGGTCTCATTGATTGCTTACAGATTTGTGATAAGAGAGACATTATCTTGAATGAGCTCAAAATAAGAAAACAATTGAAAATTCCTTCAAAAACAAAAGGAAAAGACTATTTCAAAAGGTTGGAAAAATTGAGAAACAACCTGGCTCATGCTCAGGAACTCAATACAGAAGGTTCATGGGAAGATATGATCTTACTGATTGAAGAAACAGAAGAAAAATTCGAAACCTGTGAAGGAATCTAATGATCTCATACATTAAGAGTTTCGAAAATAGGTTACTGAATATTGACTAAATTACTCTTTTCCGATAGAGTGGATCCAAAGTGAACATGATCAGGCAAAGGAGCTTTCCATCGCTATACAAATGTATAGGTGGGGGCTCCTTGTTTAGTTTTTATGGAGGGATGGACATGTCGTTTTTACAGCTGGCTGAAGAAATGAAGGAGAAAATTATCGGGTTCAGACGCCACCTTCATCAACATCCGGAATTGAGCTTTTTAGAATACCGAACGGCTGAATTTGTTGCGGGTATATTAGAAGAATACGAGATTGATGTAGAACGGAATGTGGCAGGGACCGGGATTATCGGTATGATCACGGGAGACCTTCCTGGCAAAACCGTTGCGTTGCGAGCGGATATGGATGCCTTACCGATCGAGGAACAGACGAACCTGCCGTATTCATCCAGCAATCGTGGTGTCATGCATGCGTGTGGCCATGACTTCCATACATCGATCTTGCTCGGAACAGCAATCATACTCAGCCAGTACAAAGACAAGTTAAAAGGAAACATTAAATTGATTTTTCAGCCTGGTGAGGAGAAATTGACCGGGGCAAAAAAGATGATTGAGGCGGGGGTGCTTAAGAATCCTTGCGTTGATGCGATCATGGCGTTGCATTGCTGGCCTGAGTTACCTGCAGGTACAGTTGGGGTCAGGAAAGGGCCGATTACAGCAGCGGCCGATTTTTTGGAGATTACAATAAGAGGCAAGGAAGGGCATGCTGCACACCCACACAAATGTGTCGATCCGATTGTCATTGCAGGTCATATCGTATCAGCATTACAGACAGTCGTTTCAAGAGAAATTGCACCGACAGACCCGGCTGTCGTCACTATCGGTAAAATTAACGGAGGTACCGCCTCCAATGTGATCCCCTCAAGTGTGCAGCTTTCTGGTATGATCCGGACAGTCAACCCTGACCTACAGAAGAGGATGCCAGAAATCATTGAGCGAATCGTCTGTAAGTCTGCCGAAAGCATGAATGGGGAAGCGGAGGTAAAGTATATGAGTGCGACACCACCTCTGATCTGCCATGATGGCATGGTTGGATTGATCGATAATGTTGTAACAGATTTATTGGGCAGAGATCGACTCGTATACCTTGAAAATCCTTCTTTAGGCAGTGAAGATTTTTCTTTTTACGCAAATGAAATACCAGGTGTCCTTTTTCGATTAGGGACCCATGATGAACGGGAGGATTCTAGATTTCCTTTGCATAATTCGAGGGTCACTTTTGCTGAGGAAGCTCTTACAACAGGGGTAGCAGTCATGTGTGGAGCAGCAGTCCACTACTTGTCGAATGAAAAGAGCCTTATGGTAAAACACATCTTATAATTGATTGAATATTGACAAAATAACGACAATATTTTAACATCAAACCATAAGTGAATAGTTGATAAGCATGGGGGCTTGTAATAGATATACTTCCGGTTACATCAGGAGGGTATTTGTTCCAGCCTTTTTTTGTTAAAAAACCTAAGGAGCCGGTGAACAATGATGCAAGACGAAACAGCAATGATTCCGACAATCAAAGGGCTTTGTCTGGAGCATACGGATTTGAAAGAATCCGATATCAATACAATCATTGAAACGTCGAAATCTCTGCAGATTACAGCTGATATCACACAGGCAAATATGTTCATCGATTGCCCGGCTAAGGGTGGGAAGCCTGCGATTGTCATTGCGGAGGCGATACCCGCAAACGCCCCATCTTTATACACCACTTCCGTCGTCGGCAAGTTTGCCTACTCGTCCTTTGAACCAGCTGTCGCTTATGTCCATAGGACTGGCAAGCCTATGACCCGTAAATGGGCGATTACACAAGAAGCGAAATATGTGAAGCAGAGTGTCACGCCTATTAAAAATCCAAATGGCGAAACAATCGGGTCTTTGATCATGGAAGAGGACATCAGTGAGCAGGTCGATCACGAAAATAAGATGAAGGCACTCTCAAAAACGACAGAACAGTTGAGCCAGACACTGATCGGTCTTACTGAGAAGGATTCCATCATTTCGAACATGATCCAGGAATCATTGCTGCTGCTCGATCCGAAAGGCATGATCGTCTATCACAATTCCTGCGCGGGTTATCTTGTCGAAGAAATGTCCGGGGTGAGGGAGTTCATCGGGACTCCCGTGAATGTCCTCTTGCCTTTCCTGAAAACGATCCTCTCCAAAACGGATGATATCGTTCAGGAAGAAGTAAGTGTCGAAAATAAGGTGTTCGAAGTAAAACAAATTCGATTGATGAATGAACGTAATGTGACAGGGATCCTGTTGGTGATCCGGGATCTGACGGAGCTCCGGCAGAAAGAGCGCGAACTGATGGTTAAATCTGCTGTAATCCAGGAGATCCATCATCGGGTCAAAAATAACCTGCAAACCGTCTCAAGCTTGCTTCGACTGCAGATGAAACGTGGTGGTCAGGAAGCAAAGGTACACCTTCAAGAAAGCCTGAACCGAATTTCAAGCATTGCGGCCGTTCATCAAGAATTACTTGAAAGTTCGAATATCGATAAAGTAGAAATCAAACAGTTGATTGAACGGATCGGGGAGATGCTACTCCGAAACCGTCTATCCACAGAAAAAGATATCTCGTTGCAATTTCAGGGGAATGAGTTGTACATGAAGTCCGATACAGCGGTTTCTCTCGCCTTGACATTGAATGAACTTATCCAGAATTGTTTGAAGCATGCTTTTCATGAGATGGGCAATGGGATCATTAAAGTTCTCCTCAAAGACTTGAAAACACATTTGGAAGTTGAAGTAGAAGACAATGGAATCGGGTATTCACCATCAAGTCAGCCTTCGCTAGGCTTGGATATTGTCAATACAATCGTGAATCATGATCTTGCTGGTACGTTTTCGATCAAACCAACAGGTAAGGGGACAAAAGCGACTGTGACATTTCCGTTAAAGAAGGGAGATAAATAATGAAACCGAAAATCGTCCTTGTCGAAGATGAAGCGATTCTAAGGCTGGATCTAAAAGGAATGCTTGAAGACTCAGGCTATGATGTCATCGGGGAAGCTGGTGATGGTGAAACAGCTATTGAACTTGCCCATCAACTGAACCCGGATCTGATGATCATGGATATCAAGATGCCGAAAATGAATGGGGTGAAGGCGAGTAAAATCATCACGAGGACTAGAAATATCCCGATAATCATGCTGACGGCATACAGTCAGGAAGATTTCATCGAAGGCGCGAAAAAAGCCAATGTCCTAGGTTACCTCGTAAAACCGATTTCTGAGTCGAATTTGATACCGGCAGTAGAAATCGCACTGGCACAGGCGAAACAAATGAGCCACTTTCAAGAAGAGCTGGAAAATAGGGACAATAAGTTGAAAGCACGTAAGCGGATTGAACGGGCGAAGGGCATCCTGATGAAAGAAAAGAACTTCAGTGAAGAAATCGCGTATGAAAAAATGCGGAAGATCAGCATGAACAAGCAGATTTCGCTCGAGCGGACAGCGATCGCCATCCTGAAAAAGTATGGTGGATCGAACACAAGTCGATACAGCGAGGCAAAGGCGCCTAAGCAATGCAATTAACGTTGCATTGCTTAAGCGCCTTTTTTAAAAGATAAGAAAGTCTGAATAGGGCGTTTGCGCTTTTCTTATTGTCTAGCTTCAACGCTTAGCCACTTGGATCACTTCAGTCTTGCTGCGGCGGTGACAGCCTCCTCGTCGGACTTCCTGTGACCTTCGTGGCTGATGATCAGGGCGTTTACGCTTTTCCTATTAAACTCAGGGAGGTAGAGTAATGCAAAAAACATCATTGAATTACCTTTGGATAAACGGTGAAAAGTTGAGCATCTCCGATACTATCGATGTACTGAATCCGGCTACAGGAGAGGTGATCGATCAAGTTCCAAATGGAGGGGCAGAGGAAACGAAACTTGCAATCAATGCGGCGTACCGTGCCTTTAAACCGTGGAAGAGACTTACCCCGCCACAGCGAGAAACTTTTTTACTCAAGTGGGCGGAAAATCTATTGGATAACAAGGAAGAGCTTGCAGAGATTTTAACAGAGGAACAAGGAAAGCCATTAAATGAATCACGTGGTGAAATAGAGAGTTCTGCCCAATTCATCAAGTGGTATGCCGAGGAAGGAAAACGGATTTATGGTGAGGTGATCAGTGGGTCTAGCGAAAATCAACGAATTACGGTCATCAAGCAGCCAGTAGGGGTTTGCGGTTTGATCACTCCGTGGAACTTTCCGGGAGCGATGGTGGCAAGAAAAGTTGCACCGGCACTCGCTGCAGGTTGCACCGTCATTTTGAAGCCAGCAAGTGAAACCCCAAGAATCGCGATTGCGATCTTTGAACAATTGATGAAAACAGGGATCCCTTCAGGGGTCGCGAACCTTGTCACGGGTAAAGCGTCCATTATCGGCGAAACGTTGTTCGAGGATAAACGGGTCCGCAAGATTTCTTTTACAGGTTCAACGGATGTCGGCAAACGATTGATGGCACGGGCTGCCGATCAGGTTAAACGGATTTCGTTGGAGCTTGGCGGAAATGCACCAGCTATCGTCTTTCCGGATGCGAATCTGGATCTTGCTGCAGAAGCAATCGTCGGGAATAAGTTTGAAAATTGCGGGCAAATGTGCAATGGGATCAACGTCATCTATGCGCATGAATCGATCCAGAGGGTACTTACGGAAAAAATCACTGCTCTTGTTAATGGACTGAAAGTAGGTGTGGGAACGGACAAGGTACAGCTCGGCCCGCTTATCAATGAATCATCGCTGGACAATTTGAATCAGTTGCTTCAAGAGGCGATTGAAAAGGGTGCAGTGGTGGTGACTGGAGGGGAGCCGATTAAGGATAAAGGGTATACGAACGGCTATTTCTTCAAGCCAACCGTCGTAACCAACGTCACACTCGATATGAAGCTTTCCCAGGATGAAATTTTTGGTCCTGTTGCACCAATTCTAACGTTTAAAGAGGAAGATGAAGTCCTTGAGTTTACGGAAAAGAGTCCATATGGCCTGGCTGCTTATTTTTTTACAAAGGATGTCAACCGTGTTCACCGGATGTCTGAAAACCTCGATGCTGGGATGATCGGCGTCAATGGTACACAGCTGAGTGTCCCTCAAGCACCATTCGGGGGGATCAAAGAAAGCGGTATGGGAAGAGAAGGTGGTCATTACGGGTTAGAACCGTTCCTGGAACTGAAATACATTTCACTTACGCTTGAAAATGACTGAGGAGGTTTTCGATTTGAGTAAAGAGGTATTTGCAAAATTCGAACCATTGGAAGTAGAGAAAAAAACAGGGCTGATTACGAAGGGGGCCTTGTTGGAGTCGATCGAAGAGGGTTCAATTGATACTGTCATCCTTGCGATTTGCGATATGCAGGGAAGGCTGATGGGAAAGCGGCTAACCGCAGAATATTGCTTCGAAAACGATCTCGAACATGGGACCCATTTCTGTAATTATCTGTTGGGTACCGACTTTGAGATGAACACACCAGACGGTTACGAATCGGTGAATTGGGAGAAGGGATATGGTGACTGGTTGGCCCGTCCTGATTGGTCGACTGTTCGTGTTATACCCTGGGCTGATAAGACAGCGATCATCTTTTGTGATGTGTACGATGAAGAGACAGGGGAACCAGTCCAGATCGCCCCGAGGAATCTGTTGAAAAGACAGCTTGAAAAAGCAGATGCGATGGGGTTCGAGCTATTCATGGCAAGTGAGCTCGAATTTTACCTGTTCCGGGAGTCATTCGAACAGCTTAACAAAAAGGGTTATGAAAATGGAGAGACAGCAGGGCATCTTAATGAAGATTATAATCTTCTGCAAGGGACCCGTAACGAGCCGTTCTACCAGAAGATTCGCAGGAATATGGGCCAAGCGGATGTGCCGATCGAATCATCAAAAGGGGAAGCTTACATGGGGCAGCATGAGATCAACATGCGCTATGCCGAATCACTGAAGGCTGCAGATAATCACATCATGTTCAAGCAAGGCATAAAGGAAATGTGTATTCAGGATGATCTATCGATAACATTCATGGCCAAACCGAACCATAAATGGACAGGATCGAGCGGGCATATTCATTTGAGCCTTTGGGACAAACGTGCAGGCGAAAATGTCTTTTATGATCCAGACAGCAATACCTACCATATGTCAGAGCTCATGAAGCAGTTTTTAGCAGGTATTCTTCAATATACGAGAGACTTTTCCCTGTTCTTTGCCCCGTACATCAATTCCTATAAGCGTTATACCCAAGAAAGCTGGGCACCTGTCAATATCGTCTGGAGCCATGATAACCGTTCCTCTGGTTACAGGATTGTCGGGGATGGAAAGAGCCTACGGATTGAAACGAGAATCCCTGGTGCTGACATGAATCCCTATCTCGCGTACACGGCCCTTGTCGGTGCTGGATTATATGGAATTGAAGAGAAGCTTGAGCTTGAGCCAGAGTTCAAAGGCAACGCTTATAAGGATAACAAAATCCCTCGTATTCCTGGTTCGTTGTATGAAGCGATCCAGTGCTGGGAAAACAGTGATGCCGTCAAGAAAGTACTGGGGCATGCCGCCGCCGCACACTATCTTTATTATGCAAAACTTGAACAGAAGCAGTATGACGCTGTCGTTACGGAATGGGAACGCAGCCGTTATTTCGAACAGTGCTAGACGGATAGATTACAAGGTTTAAAGGAGGACTTATCGATGAGATTACAAGAAAAAGTATGCATCATAACAGGTTCTGGAGGCGGCATGGGGAAGGTTGCTGCTGAAATGTTCGCAAAAGAAGGCGCCAAGGTTGCGATTTTTGAACGGAATGAAATGAGCGGATCGGGAACCGCTGAAGCGATCCGCCAGGCAGGTGGGGACGCAGCCTTTTTCCAGTGTGATGTGACAGATGAGCAAAGTGTAAAGGATGCTGTCGCAAAAACGGTTGAGACTTACGGAAAAATCGATGTTCTCTATAATAATGCTGGAATTATGATTGCAGAGGACCATTCTGTCATCGATACACCGGAACATGCTTGGGATATGGTCATGAACGTTAATGTGAAAGGGATCTACTTCATGTGCAAATATGTCATTCCTGAAATGCAGAAGCA
Source organism: Alkalihalobacillus sp. YIM B00296 (assembly GCF_020179385.1). Classification (GTDB taxonomy): domain Bacteria; phylum Bacillota; class Bacilli; order Bacillales; family Fictibacillaceae; genus Pseudalkalibacillus. The sequence goes on from NZ_JAIBLJ010000021.1 coordinate 25,760, forward strand.
TAAATCAGGATCGATCATCAACATTGCCTCTTTTGTAGCGTTTGTAGGATGCAGTGTTCCACAGGATGCCTACACTGCGTCAAAAGGCGCTGTCAATTCGCTTACAAAATCATTAGCGATCCAGTTCCGGCCAGAAGGGATCCGGACCAATGCCATTTGTCCCGGGCCTATTGAAACCCCTTTATTGATGGAATGGCTTGTGAAGGATGAGGAAGCGAAAAAGGTCCGTTTATCCAGACAGCCGGCAGGACGTTTCGGAAAGCCTGAGGATATCGTCTATGCAGCTATGTATCTATCATCTGACGAGTCTGAATGGACGAACGGAGCTCTACTGAATGTAGATGGCGGAATCACATCCAATTACTTCTAAGACAGATCGCCTTTCTGTTTCACTGTATTCGTAAAATTGTTAGAAACGTTCTCCTCAACAAATTTCGAAGGAGTGATTAAATTGGAGGCAAGTAAAAGTGGGAAGCAAGAACTGCAAAAAGCGTTAAAGCCTATTCATTTGTGGGCGATCGCGGTTGGTATGGTCATTTCAGGTCAATATTTCGGTTGGAACTATGGATTTGAACAAGGTGGAACGATCGGGTTGATGGTAGCTGCGCTGTTCATCACAGTGTTTTATACAGCGTTTGTCTTCAGTTATTCAGAGTTATCAACCTCCATTCCTCATGCTGGAGGGCCGTCAGCATATGCCAGGCGGGCGATGGGACCATTCGCAGGTTTCATGACCGGGATTTCCGTCCTGATCGAATTCGTGTTCGCCCCGCCTGCTATTGCGGTTGCGACAGGAGCTTACATCAACTTTTTGATTCCAGCGGTCCATCCTGTATATGCTACGGTAGCGATCTTCGTTTTCTTTATCCTGATCAATACGATCGGAGTAAAAGGAGCCGCATTGATCGAACTCGTAGCAACCATTATCGCACTAATCGGACTTGCCATTTATTTTGTAGCAGGATCGACACATGTAAGACTTGATCATTTTTTTACAGAAAATGCGCTTCCGAATGGTTGGACAGGCGTTTGGATGGCGATTCCATTTGCGATCTGGTTCTATCTGGCAGTTGAGGGTGGGGCAATGGCAGCAGAGGAGGTCCAGAATCCTAAAAAAGATATTCCTAAAGGCTTCATTGCTGGTATTTTGACCCTGGCATTATGTACGATCGGTACGTTGATGATCACTGCTGGTCTAGGTGGAGGGGCCGGACAGCCTGCAGATAATCCGCTTCCGCAAGCCCTTGCGTCTGTTTATGGTGAAGCGCATTTCCTTCCTAAACTTGTAGCGGTGATCGGGCTTGCTGGCTTGATCGCCAGTCTCCATGGGATCATCATCGGCTATTCTCGCCAAACATTCGCTTTGTCCCGTGCTGGTTATTTGCCGAAGTTTTTATCGAGGTTATCGAAACGCCAGATTCCTACATGGGGGCTGCTCATCCCTGGGGCAATCGGAGTTATTGCAGCAGCGAACGCGACCTTTGCGAACCAATTGATCATTTTAGCCGTATTCGGAGCTGCCATGATGTACTGTTTAAGCTTGGTATCCCTGTTCATTTTAAGAAAGAAAGAGCCCGATCTACATCGGCCTTTCAAAGTATATTATCCAATCGTCCCTGGAATAGCCATCGTACTGGGCGTCATCTCGTTATTCTGTGTCATCTATTACAGCGTCTTCAATCAGTCTCTTCCACTGTTCGGAATGAATGTTCCCCTTCTCTATGTACTATTATTCATTTACGTTGTTGGCAGTGCCTATTATTATTTGGTAGGGCGCCATAAACTGCTGCCGATCGAGGAAGAATTCGGTGTCTTAGATGTATTGGATCAAACTGGACCAGAGGAGCTTTCCTCCTCAGTTAAGATCGTGAAAAGCGATACGAAGCTCGGATCGTAGATTGTCTGAAAACCGTTGGGGCCCAAGGGAGAAATTGTCATGCCTGGTACAAAGTATAGAGATTTACGCCCAAATAGGCTAGAATGTTCAGTAAATACGTGTGCATCAAGGAGTTCATCATGCTGCAGAAATTACTGAATGTATCGCTCCAAGTGAAAATCCTCGGTTTGATCATCTTTCTTTTGTTATTGGTGATCGGTCTGCTTTCTTTCATCGTCGGTTATTTGGAAAGGGAAGAGGATGTCGAACAAGCAGAACAGATTGCCTTACAGACTGCACAAACCCTGTCCTATATCGGGACGATCCAGCAAGCAGTGAAGGAGGGAGGTTCATATGAAGAGACGAATCCAATCGTCGAACGTATGCGGGACCAGGTTGATGCCTCAGCGATACGGATTGAAAATCGCGAGGGAGAGTTGAATGGTTATGCCGGCGACATCATTACGAATCATTCATCCCCCCGTGAGGATCGTTACCGCTCTCTTGTATTCGGAAGCACATATGTGACACAAACAGAAGATGATGGGCATAAGGTCCTGAAGGGCATCGCACCGATCCTGATCAATTATGGGGACTATAAAAAAGTCGGAGGCACTGTTTCCGTCATTTTCAATATGGAAACGATCCAAAGCAAGATCGCTTCGGATATCAGGAAGATGGTGTATGTTTCTTGTATCGTATTGATTGTAGGGATTGCAGGAAGTTACATCCTGGCAAGAAGCATCCGGAAAGACACCCATGGACTGGAACCTTATGAGATCGGAGCATTGTACCGCGAGCGGAATGCCATACTACAATCCGTGAAAGAGGGCATCCTTTCTATTTCCCAGAACGGTAGGATCACGATGATGAACCACTCTGCACGAGAACTGTTAGATATTAGTGAGGATATTGAAGGGATCCCGCTGACATCGTTCATTTTGTCGGACAACCTACGTAAGGCCCTGCAATCCCAAGGGACGATCAGCAATCAGGAGTTCCACTATAAGGACAAAATCCTTATCGTCAATACACAACCGATTATAGAAGATGGGGAACAGGTCGGGGTGGTCGCCAGTTTCAGGGATAAGACCGAAATCAAGAAGATGGTCGATGCCCTGTCGGAGGTAAGGCAGTACTCCGAAGACCTTCGGGCACAGGCCCATGAATTCACAAACAAGCTGTATGTCATTCTTGGCATGATCCAGCTCGGAAAGTACACAGATGTGATTAAATTGATCCAAGAGGAGACGCAATTGCAGGAACACCATACCGAATTTCTTTTTACGAATATTAACGACGACAAGGTACAGGCGATCCTCCTCGGAAAACTTGCGAAGGGCTCCGAGAAAAAGATCGATTTTAGAATAGATGAAGAAAGTGCGATGATGCCTCTTCCGGGTCATATCGGTTTTTCTCCGTTGATCATCATCCTTGGAAACTTGATCGACAATGCTTTTGAGGCGGTGGCGGACAGCAAGGTGAAGGAAGTTGTGTTTTTTGTGACAGATATCGGAAATGACATCATTTTTGAAGTCGAGGATAGCGGAGTAGGGATCAAGAATGGTGCTGAAGATAAGATTTTCCAAAAAGGGTTCTCTGTCAAAGGGGAGAATCGTGGGTACGGACTCACGAATGTAAAAGAGGAAGTTGAACTACTGGGTGGTTCAGTCGAATGGACGAATACTCAGGCCGGCGGGGCCATTTTCACAGTAATCTTGCCAAAAAGGCCTGAAGATTATACCGAAAAGATATAGAGGGAAGGTGAATGGTTCATGTATAACGTCGTAATTGCGGAAGATGACTACCGTGTGGCTCAAATACATGAAGAATATCTGGCGGCGATTGATGATATGAAATTGGTCGGTAAAGCGTTGACCGCAGGAGAGGCGATGCGGTTATTGGGTGAGAACAAGGTGGATCTGCTTCTGCTCGATGTCTACATGCCAGATCAGTTAGGCACCGACCTATTGCATAAAATACGGGAGGAACATCCCGAGGTCGACATCATGTTGATCACAGCGGCTAAAGAGAAAGCATTCCTTGAAAAGGCGATCCGCTATGGCGTGCATCATTACCTGATTAAACCGATCACACTTGAACGATTCAAAGAAACGATCAATCAATATAAAAAGAACAAAGTGATGCTGCAGGAGACTGCAGAAGTGGACCAGTCATTGCTGGATCGCGTTTTTGGTAAAGGAGTTAAAGAGCCTGAGAGATCGAACCTCCCGCCTGGGATCGATGCGATGACGTTGAAAAAGGTGAAAAAGCTCTTGGAAGATAATGAAGAAGGGATCACTTCCGAGAAAGCTGGGGAGATTCTCGGCGCATCCCGGACCACCGCAAGGCGTTATCTCGAGTATCTCGTCGGAATCGAACAAGCGACAGTCGAGCAGGTTTATGGAATCGTCGGCAGACCAGAACGAAGGTATTATGCGAGAGGGTAGGGAATAAAACGATCGGTTGCTCGGCGAAAGAAGCATGTTTTGTACCGAAAACGAAAAAAAGAGGCAGTGATGGGGATCACTGCCTAAAAAAGGGGAGGTTTTAAGGATTTTATGCGTTAAAGTATAAAGGTATTGGGTGAGGATGTAAATAATACTAACGATCTAGTTTACCATTGATCATAGGGCTTCTTTTATCACTTTTTTGTAATAGAGTACGGATAAAATACCGAATATAGAGTATAGGGCAGTATATAGGACCATCACAATGATCATGGGTGTCCATAGCTCTGTACCGAATAAAAACCATCCTGATTGAACGGCAAAGTAGCTATGCAGCAGACCGACAAGCAACGGGATTCCGAAATTATAAATCTGTTTCAACTGGATCCCTTTCAGCAAGTCCCCCTGTGTAAAACCGAGCTTTCTTAAAATCGTATAATCGGGCTTTTCACTTTCACCCTCATCCATCTGTTTGAAGTAAAGGACACAACCGGATGTGATCAGAAAGGTAAGCCCTAAGAATCCAACGATGAACATGATCAGCCCCATGTTCATTTTTTGATTGTTGCTTGTTTCGATACGTGAGCTGTTTGCATGGTTATCATCCATTTTTAGCATGGAAAGAACTGCGTAATGGTATTTTTTGCGTTTCTAGGAGTAGCAATGAAAATTCTAGAAATGACATCACAGGGAAAACTTGAACAGACTGTCGAAATTGATTCTGGATGGAAGATCAATTTGGCGGGATTTTTGTGGGTAAAACCCCATAATTGTCGAATAATTAGGAATCCTGTGAACAAAATGAACAAAAAGTTATTTAAATTTTTAAAAAACAATATTTTGAAAACGTTTACATTGAAAGTTTCAAAAGGTAGGATGTTTGTATAAATCTTTCTATTAGGGGTGTATTACGTATGAAAAAGCTATCGGTATTATTACTCGTCGTATTGCTATTATCTGCTTGTTCGGTAGGTAATTCAGGGGCGAATAAAGAATTTCCGACAAAAAATCTTGAACTGATCGCGCCAGCTTCACCAGGTGGTGGATGGGATTTAACAGCTCGTTCCATGCAAAAAGCAATGCGGGATAATGATCTAGTCGATAAAAACATCAATGTCGTCAATAAACCTGGCGGTGGGGGAGAAACAGGATGGAAGTATCTGAAGTCCAAAGATTCTCACCATTTGGCGATCAATTCAAGTTTGGTTTTAACCAATGAATTGCTTGGACAAAGTGACTTGAGCTATGAGGACTTCACACCAATCGCAACACTGGCTACAGAGTGGCAGGCACTAGCAGTACCCGTTGATTCTGAGTATGAATCTGCTACTGAATTGATGGAACAGTTAGAATCCGACCCTAAGTCAGTCAAGATCGGAGTTGGACCAGGACTTGGAAATGATGACCATCTATCCATTGTACAAGCAGCTGGTGAGTATGGAGTAGACCCGGCACAGCTTAATTTCCTTGTTTATGAAGGTGGAGGAGATGTCGTAACGGCTTTATTAGGCGGACATGTGGATGCGGTTACAACTTCACTTTCTGAAGTGAAAGATCAACACCTTGCTGGAAAACTGAAAATCCTTGCTGTTTCCTCAGAAGAAAGACTCGAGGACCTTGATGAGGTTCCAACATGGAAAGAGGAAGGCGTGGACATGGTATTCCCTCATTGGCGCGGTATCATGGGACCTCCAGATATGACCGAGGAAGAGATCGCGTATTGGGATGAAAAAATCAAAGAGATGGTCAAGACCGAAGATTGGCAGAAACTCGTAAAAAACAACAACTGGGAAGATTTTTATAAAGACAGTGAAGAATCGAAAAAATTCATGAAAGAACAGCACGAGTTGTATGAAAAACTGGTCAACGACTCAGGCCTCGTGAAGTAAGAAGAATTTTGGATATCGGCGATTATTGAGATATAGCATCGATTTCTAAAATATATCGTCAATTCAAGAATTATATCGGCGATTATCGAAATTCGTCGGTTCACCAATAGCCAAACAATAAAAGGTGTTGACTCTAAAATCAGATCAGGGTCAGCACCTGATTTTTAAGGAAAGGAGCGATTACCATGAAGGCTATCAAACTAGCTTTTCCAATCGTTTTACTCATAATAAGCGGCATTTTCTTGATTGCGTCGTTCAATGTGCCGAAAGCAAATCTGGGCAATCCGAATGGGCCTCTTTATTTTCCGATCGGACTCAGTGCTTTGATGCTGATTTTCTGTATTGGATACTTCTTTCAGGAATTGAAGAACCTCCAAAAAGAAGACGATTACATCAGGCTTTTGATTGCTGGGAGGACCCCAAAGCTGATTATCGTGACAGTCCTGCTCGGAATCGGGTATGCGTTCATTTTTGAACAGACAGGCTTTCTTATAGCGACAATCCTGTTTCTAGGAGCGTTATTATTTTTCATTAATGGTGTGAAAAAGTGGAAGGCGAACATCATCGTTTCCCTCTGCTTTTCCTTCATTACTTGGTATGCATTCAGTCAATTACTCGGAGTGAGTTTACCTTAGGGAGGTGATCGTATGGATATAAACAGCTTCATCAACGGTTTCATGACATCCTTGGAACCGATCAACATCATGTGGGTGATTATCGGCGGTATATTAGGTACGGTCGTCGGCATGCTTCCTGGGTTGGGACCGGCTACTGCGGTGGCCGTACTGATCCCTGTCACTTTCGGGATGGAACCGGTCAGCGCAATCATCCTGATGGCAGCGATTTATTACGGAGCGATGTATGGGGGCTCCCGTAGTTCGATTCTTTTAAATACACCAGGAGACGGATCCGCGATCGCTGCTACATTCGACGGTTATCCGATGGCGAGGAAGGGACAGGCCGGGCAAGCCCTGGCAATCTCAGCTGTCGCCTCCTTTATTGGCGGAATCATGGCGGTCATCGGGTTCATTTTCCTTGCGATGCCGCTCGCTGATTTTGCCTTAAAGTTCGGTCCGGCAGAGTACTTTCTATTGATGCTCCTCACACTGTCTGCCATCGTTTCGCTTTCGCTCGGGCGTATGGTAAAAGGATTCATCGCAATGCTGCTTGGGCTCCTGCTCAGCACAGTCGGTATCGATACACAAACTGGGGTCTACCGTTTTACAATGGGTGTGCCTCACTTGAGTGACGGAATCGATTTCCTGATCGTCATCATCGGCGTGTATGCAATCGGTGAGGTGCTCTACAACTTCCTTACGATTGATCATGAGAAAAAAGAAAAGAAAGAAGTCGGGAAGATCTGGTTCACGAAGGAACAATGGAAAAGATCAAAATGGCCGATTCTGCGCAGTGGGCCGCTCGGATTCATCATTGGGGTGCTTCCAGGTGCAGGCGGCTCGATCGCATCGATGATCAGTTATTCGACGGAAAAGCAAATATCTAAAAAACCAGAAGAGTTCGGCGAGGGGGCAGTGGAAGGGTTAGCCGCACCGGAGTCTGCGAACAATGCGGCATCGGTCGGCGCGATGATTCCATTGCTTACGATGGGGATTCCTGGTTCAGGAACGACAGCTGTCATGCTCGGAGCTCTTATCATGCTTGGTCTGAGACCTGGGCCACTGTTGTTTGAAAACCAGCCTGAAATCGCCTGGACTTTGATCAACAGTATGTTCCTTGGGAATATAGCACTCGTCATCGTCAACATCCTGTTGGTCGGATTATTGATCAAGATCCTCGATACACCGGCAAAAGTTTTGTACCCGATCATTGTCCTTCTGGCTTTTATCGGTACTTATACGCTCAGTTACAATGTAATCGACTTTTTCTTATTGCTGATCTTCGGTGTTTTCGGTCTTTTCATGAAGGTGTTCGATTTTCCGATCGCACCACTTGTACTAGCATTGATCGTTGGTGCTGATATGGAACAGAACTTCCGGAAAGCGCTTCTGTCTTCGAATGGAAGTCTTGATATTTTTGTTTCGACACCAGTCAGTATCGGCTTAGTTATTCTGACGTTGATCTCTCTTTTTTACCCGCTTGTCATCAAAGCGTTCAAAAAGAAGAAATCGAATAACCTGGATCAATCCAGTACGCCATAAAGTAGTCCTTATTACAAATAGCTCTGTTATTCTTGGGTGTTGATTTTACTCCCTTTTCACGGGAGATCTGAAAGCTACTTGCTCGTCCTCGCTACGGGATATCCTTTGCTTTTCCTGCATGTGAATTTCACTTGTCAAAACTTTCCGTTATGAAAACACGGGCTTTGTCAAGCCGCAGCGAAGGCTGAGCAAGTATGAATCATCAACAACATGGTTTAACAGCGTCTTTAAGATAGAGGAGGAAACCGATTGTCTGATCAAAAAACATATAGTGAACATTACGATATCGTGGTTGTAGGTTCGGGGAATGCCGCATTGTGTGCGGCTATCTCTGCTCGAGAAGAGGGTGCTGGCGTATTGGTGTTGGAAAAAGCACCTGAACATAAGCGGGGAGGTAATTCTTACTTCACGGATGGAGCGATTCGATTCGCATACAATGATTTCGAGGATATATTAGAACTGATGCCCGATGTGACAGACGAAGAAGCCGAGAAGATCGTCATGCCTGAATATTCGCCATCAGCCTACTATGAAGATCTGATGCGGGTCAACAGCGGTAAAAGCGATCCGGACCTGTCCGAACAGTTGGTCAACCGTTCATATGAGACGATCAAGTGGATGAAGGGACATGGCGTCAAATTCGAACTGAATTATGATAACCAGTCCTTTGAAAAGGAGGGTAAGTTCCATTTTTGGGGCGGCCTTCCGGTCAAGACCAAGAACAAAGGGATCGGTTTGATGACGAGCCTTTTTAAGCGCATTGAAGAACTTGACATTGAAATTTGGTACAACTCAGCTGCAAAAGAGCTTATGAAAGCAGAAGATCGTGTAACCGGGGTTGTCGTAGAGAAGGAGGATCAGTCCCTTGAGATCTACGCATCGAGTGTCGTCCTAGCCTGCGGGAGTTTTGAAGCCGACAAGCAGATGCGCTCTGAACAGATTGGTGATGAATGGGAAGCAGCGATCGTCCGCGGGACCGAATACAATACAGGTGATGGTCTTTCCATGGCATTAGACGCAGGGGCCGAGAAATTCGGCAATTGGGCTGGGTGTCATTCGATCGGTACTGATGCGAACGCCCCGAAGGTCGGAGATTTTACAAAGCCTGGTGATATTTATAAAAAGCATTCGTATCCGCTCAGTATCATGCTGAATAAAGAGGGAAAACGTTTCGTCGACGAAGGGGCGGATTTCCGGAATTATACGTATGCGAAGTATGGAAGGGAAATTCTGAAGCAGCCTGACCATGTCGCCTATCAAATTTATGATTCGCAGGTACGTCCGATGCTCCGGAAGGAATACGACCTTGAAGAAGCAACCTTTTTTCAAGCGGACTGTCTTGAGGATATTGTCGAGCAGCTTCCTCTCGATAAGGTGGAATTTTTAAAAACGGTTGAAGAATATAATGAAGCGGTCCAGACTGGGAACTATAATCCAACCGTAAAAGATGGAAAAGGAACGGAAGGCATTAATCCTCCGAAAACGAATTGGGCTTTGCCAATCAAAGAAGGACCGTTTTATGCCTTCCCGGTTACATGCGGCATTACATTCTCATTCGGTGGATTGCGTGTAAGTTCCGAGGGAGAAGTGATACGTAAGGACGGCGGACCTTTAGAGGGGCTGTTCGCTGCAGGCGAAATGGTCGGAGGCATCTTTTATGAAAACTACCCTGGCGGCTCAGGCTTGATGTCCGGTGCTGTGTTCGGAAAATTAGCAGGTGAATCTGCCGCAAAATATAGTCGTCTTATTCGAAAATAACGATATGATGGGAAGCCACCTCGCTCTGGTGGCTTTTCTACTTCAAGGGGTCTTAGCATGGATAAGAAGGTTCTCGTAGGTTCACTGGCATTGATTTTATACTTGGTGTTTTTCCTGCCTTTTTTTCATTGGGATATCAAAGTGCAGGCTGCGATCACATTGGTCATCATCCAGATTTTGTGGATCGGGAGGGTGTTCCCGCTCGCGTTCAGTTCGATCCTATTAATCTTGATTCTCTCTTTTCATTTTTTCAGTTATGAAGAGACACTAGCTTATTTCAGTACGGGCATCGTCTGGCTGCTATTTTCTACATTCATCATTTCAAAGGCGTTCATCAGTACAGGTCTGGCAAGCCGAGTTTCTCTTAAAATGCTTAAATTGTCCGGCGGGTCCGGCAGGCTATTGATCTTGTTTTCTTTCATCCTAATGTTCGTTTTGTCGATGCTGATCCCTTCGAATGTAGGGAAAGGAAGCCTCGTATCCTCGGTTCTTGATCGTCTGGTGAAGAGTTTAGATAAGATCCAGCAGACTGAGAAACTGGCAAAATCATTATTCATCGGGATTACGTATTTGGTTGCCATTTCAGGGGCTGTGGTCGCGACCGGTGCCAGCTCGACGATTTATACATTCGGGCTCTTTTCGGAGGTTTCTCCTGATCTCAATTATGTAAAGTGGCTGTATTATTTCGTGCCACCGATATTTCTGTTTGTTGGACTCTTGTGGTTGTTGTTATTATATCTTTTCCCGCCGGAAAATATAGATCGGAAACATTTGATGCGTTTGTTGGATGAAAAAATAATAGAACTCGGGAGAATCTCTTTGCCAGAGAAAAAAGTGATGGGGATCATGGCGATGACGATCCTGTTGTGGACGACCCATAGCTGGCACGGCTTTTCCATTTCTCTGATCGGTTTGTTAAGTGCTGCGCTGACGGTTCTGCCGGTTGTCGGAGTTTGGAACTGGGAAACGGCGAGGAAGTCGATCGATTGGGACATGATGCTGTTCTTCGCCAGCACCCTGATGGTTTCCGGAATGTTGATCAAGACAGGGGCGATCAAATGGATTTCAGGCCAGCTCCTGGATACGTTATCCGGCCAATCGCCACTGTTTATCGTGTTAGTGTTGCTCATCTGTACTGCCTTGTTAAGGATCATTTTTGTCAATATCCTCGGATTTTTGAGTATCATGATTCCTTTGGCGATTACGATTGGCCAGGACATCCCCGATTTTTCACCATTAGTAGTCGCCATGGCCGTATTCCTGACAGGGGTCCCTGGATTCTTGCTTATCACCCAATCACCAGTCCATCTGATCAGTCATTCTTACGGTTATTTTTCTGAAACAGACCTGCTTAAAGTTGGGATCCCCGCAGCGCTCATATGGTTGATCGTTATCATAACCTCCGTCCTGTTCTATTGGTGACGGGTGCCAGGCACCGTTTCAGCCCCCTTCTCCTGCAAGGACTTTCATTCGGTGCCAGGCACTGTTTCAGACCCTTTCTCCTGCAAGGACTTGGCACCAAATCTTTAAAATCTAGTAAATAGGTCTATACTTTTTGGTTACTAGATTAATAGAATATAGTATTCCCCCATAGAAAGGAGGGAATACGAATATGAGTTGTTCATGTTTTCAGTCCTTTTCCTGCTCTTGCCGCCATTCGTCTAAGAAGTCTTGCTCATGTTCCAACTCTTGTTTCAGCACACATTTTTGTACTTGTCAAATATTCTGTGATCTAAGACCGGGTACTACAGTGACTATTTCTTTTGGCGGCACTCCTATTACTCTGACGTTCTTGTGCTTTGACCAGAAGACTTGTTGTGTAACAGGACTAAATACGACTACGAACGGCGTTGTGACATTTGATTGCCGAAAAGCAAATTTTGTAAGCTTTGCCTAATACCATTTCCTCTTTATAATTAATATGTAGGATTTTTCCTAGACCTGATTCGTTTGAACGGATCAGGTTTTTCTAGTGGGAGCAATTACCAATGAAAAAGTTAAGCCAAATAGCCGATCCGGTCGTCTAATGAATGAAAACCAAATAGAAAAGAGGGTGAAACAAATTATCGAGCTGGTGAATGAAGCGAAGAAAGGCAATGATCAAGCTTTCTTGGAACTATTCCAGAAATATGAGATAGATATCTATCGAACAGCATATCTGTATGTCAAAAATCAGGATGATGCCCTGGATGTCGTTCAAGAAACAGCTTATCGGTCGTTTAAGAAAATCAGCACGTTGAAAAACCCCGAGTTTTTCAAAACATGGCTGATTAAAATTACCATGAGTTGTGCGGTCGATTTGTTAAGGAAACAACAGAAGGTCATACATTTGAATCCGAAATACACGGGTAACATCCGGTCAAAAGACGAAGATATTCCACTTTCCATTTCCTTGAAAGAATTGATCGAGACCTTGAATGAAAACGAAAAACAGATCGTGCTGCTGAAATACTACTACGGTTACAAGTTGAATGAGATCGCTGAAATTGTCGAATCACCTTTAGGTACAGTGAAATCCGTTTTATACCGGGGGCTGGATAAACTCCGAAAAAAAGTCCGGAAGGATGATGTATATGAACAATAAATTAAAACACGAATTAGAGAAGATCGAAATCCCGAGGGAACTACATAATCGAGCGAAAATGGGGGTTCAAAAAGCAAAAGCTGAATTAAATGGGAGTTCTGAAGTGAATAAGCGGTCTAAAAACCGGTTCTCTAAAAAAGCAACTTATGTTTGCGCTGCTGTCGTTTTATTCTTTGGATTGTTCATTGGTTCAGCCTTTGTCTCACCTGCCATGGCTAAGATGGCCTCGAAGCTTCCTTACTTAGGCCAGATATTTGAATCCGATCTTGTTATCAGTGACATTGGTGAAGAATTGAAAAAAAGGAATTATCCAATTTCTGGTGTAGGGGTATCGTACCAGGATGGAAAAGAGATCAGTATTCGAATCAGCGGCTCTGAAGAAGATTTCAACAAGATAAAAGAGGAAGTTGAAAAGACTACCCATGATATCCTGGGATCCAGGAACTATGATGCCTATACAGTCACGGTGAGCAGGACAGAAGACAACGAAGAACCTATGAAAGTCGGTGAAGAAGACAAAAAAAGAATAGAAGAAAATGATTTCCTGTACAAAACGATCAATGATGTGTTGGAAAAGCATGGATATGACATTCTTACATTGAGTATCAAGAATTATAATTTAGATCGGGGAATAATGGTAGAGGTACCAGGTACAGAGTCTGAGGCTCAGCTTGATAAAATTGAAGCATTGATCAATGATGTGGTTGAATCAAATGACATAGAGACATATCCTGTCGAGTTCAAGAAGGTTGACCTAGAGAAAAGAGAACAAGAAGCCAGATGGGCAAATATACTTCATCTCGTCGGGGAAGACCTGCTAGGAAAAAAGGTTTATAAAATTACAGGTTTGGCCTATTCCGTAGACCCTGAACCCGAGATCATCTTCCATTCTTCATTGAAAAGCACAGACCCAGATGCTAAGGAATACGGCGAAGACATGGAAACGGTCATTGAGGATTTCCTGAGTTCGGAAGAAATGAAGGATAAGGTGAAAGGTGATTCTTACATGATTACGATACGAAGTAAGGATCAAAAGAAACTTAACTAGTCGAATATGTATCATAAGGACTGTCCGATTGGGCAGTCTTTTTTTAAGAGAAGAAAACTTTTAGCCAGTGAAGGAATATCCAGCTCCATCACCTAACTGGGGTACTTCAATCCTCCAGGGGCGGTCGACACATTGATTTAAATCGAAGCGTTTACCCACGCAGAACCGAATTTTGTTTGGTTCGAGCCTCCTCGTCGGATTTCCAGTGATCTTCGTGGATGACCAGGGCGCTTGCGCTTTTCTTTATATATAAGTCGGTTGTGGATGCATCGTGAATGAGAATAGCCAAAAAGTGGTAAGATGTATATAGATTTCTATAATGGAAAGAGTGGAAAGCAATGAATGATCCTACCATATTTGATAATTTAAAAGTAGCGTTTGAAAACTATGTATATGACCTCGATAATATGAATGGAGAAGTATCTGTCAGTAATCGGAAAGATAAGATGGAGATGGCTTCGATGTCCAGGGCGTTCAGCCTTCAGTTCACTCTTGCCGGTCAACAGGATGTTACAGCGGAAATTTTTTTAGCAGCTTCACTTGATGATTTAGCGGCAGAAATCATGGAAGTTTCAGGGAAAAATCCCGGCTGCACCCTATTGGTCCGCTTTTATATGGAAGTAGACGATGTACAGACTGATTGTGGACAGATTGAACAGCTCATGCAAAGCATTTGGGATCAACGCCCGCTAACCCAGACAATTTCCTTCGTTTATAGCCCTGCTCAGAGCAAGTTTATGAACAAGATTGAAGTAGGGTTCAATCGTAAAATCAATGAGGGTCAAATCCAGGATATCCCTGCATTGATTGATCATGTGTTGGAAACACTGGCCCAGCTGAATGAAATGAATTAAAGCCCCCAGGGTAGTCTCTCAACAAGCTGTTTTTTTGACAGGATAGAGAATGTCATGTACCTTAATCCCTACTAATTATATAAGTTTAATTTGACTTGTAGGGAGGGAGAAATATCAAAATGAAAAGACTGATAAAGGGGTATTTGAATACGTCTTTAATTCTAATGATTACCGTCGCACTAATTCTCGGGATTATTACTGGTATCCTTTTTGGTGAACAGACAGCAGTTTTGGCGCCACTAGGTGATCTGTTGCTTCGTCTGCTTCAATTTCTTATTATTCCTCTTGTTTTATTTACCTTGATAGTCGGTGTAAATATGACCCGATCGCGTCATCTGGGGCGGATGGGGACGAAGGTGTTCCTTTATTATGTGGTGACTTCGGCTGTGGCGATCATAGTAGGTCTCACTGTTGGATGGATTTTTGAACCTGGAGCGGGTTTATCGCTCGAGACAGATAAAACGGTGGAAATTCCAGAAAACCCTGGTGTGACCAAGGTCCTGTTGAACATTGTCCCTACGAATATCATCGGTGCCTTCAATGAGATGAATTTACTTGGAATCATCTTCACTGCCCTTTCATTCGGCCTTGCGATATCCGCATTAAGAAGCTCGGAGCAGCATGCTGAGTTAGGAGAACATGTCTATAAAGTGATCCAAGCATTAAATGAGGCAACGTTTAAAATCTTGAAGGTCATTCTATATTACGTTCCCATTGGCATTTTTGCGATCGTAGCCGAAACGATTGGGAAACAAGGTCTGGAGACGATCCAGTCTCTAGGGAACATGATCGTTGTCCTTTATATCGCATTATTCGTTCATGTTGGGATTTACCTTTTATTATTGGTGCTCTTTAAAACGAATCCTATTGAATTTTTCAAATACGCACGTACGCCGGCGGTAACTGCTTTTGCCACACAAAGCAGTTCTGGAACACTTCCTTTGACCCTTGATGCAGGCAAGAATTTAGGGCTTTCTAAAAGCCTCTATAGTTTCAGCCTTCCATTGGGAGCGACAGTGAACATGGACGGGGCTGCAATCCGGATTGCGATTTCTGCAGTCTTTGCAACTAACTATACCGGCATGTCTCTTAGTTTTGCAGATATGCTTATGATTGTGATTGTTGGAACGTTAGCTTCGATCGGTACAGCGGGTATTCCAGGGGCTGGCATTATAATGATCGCAACCGTGTTTGCCCAGGTGGGACTTCCAATGGAAGCGGTGGCGTTATTGACAGCTGTCGATGCACTCGTTGGAATGGGCTGTACGGCATTGAATGTAACCGGAGATCTAGTCGGTACAACGCTGATCGACAAAACTGAGAAAAGTAACCCTGAACAAGTAGAGGCTTAAAACTTAAGTGCTGTCCCAGCACATCCGGCGGACAGTTCTTCCAGCTGAACATCTGAAAATGAAGAACACCTCTAAAATTCGAGGTGATTTTTTGAAGCGTAAAATTTTAAAAGCTCGGCCGTTTTCGTACAGGTATGATTTGTCCCCTGATTTCACCATCTGGATTTTGTTCAGTGTACACGTTGATATAAGTGAGCCCTTCATCCATTAAAAGGATCAAGTCACTCACACTATCTATGCCTTCATCATTGCTGATGATATTTTTATCTGTAATCGTACCCGCGATCAGCCCTTTTTGAATGCCGGTACTGGATTGCTCTTCAAATGAAGACAGTTCATCACCTTTTAACAAGACTGCCGCTTGGCCGTTTTGACCGATAGCACCGAAATGGATGTGTGCTTGTACGAAATTACGGATGTCATCCATTTTGAAAATGAACCTGATTTTGGTTTTATCACGATTAGAAACGAACCTGGCTAACCCGTAAGCGTCTGTATCTACTGCTGGAACTTGATTATTGCCGCTTAACTTGACGTTATACTTTTGCAAATTTACCACCTCCTGAACTGCAAAAGAAACTATACTTATCCTATTCAAGTTGTAGACAGGTCGTATGGTTGAACGTACCGATTGTCCATGGAATAAGAAGATTAGACACAGTCACATTCGCCCAGAACGTTCATATAATGGGTAAAAGGAATCCAGCTCAGGGCAGGGGGAGGGTATAGATGAAATTCACGGTGCAGTATATCCCGCTGAGTAAGATCAATCCGGATTTATCGGTGAAAGTTACTGAGCACATCAAGAAACTTCAGCATCTGATGTGGGATTGCATGTATATCTTAGTTGTAAAGAAGAACCGGGCAGACGGTAGTTATACCCTTTTGAGTGGACTGGAACGATATGATCACTTACGAAATAAGACACGGAACGTTTATGCACCTTGTATTGTGGATGACAATGATCCATCGAGGATAAAAGCGATCATTTTGCGAATTCGGAACAAGCAGCCTTTGGACGATTTTCCGTTGGCACCGAAAAGCTGGTCGATCGTACGTGCATTTCTTAAAAAGGAGCCGCGTTTTCAAAAACTTTCCCGTTACCAGCAGATCAAAGTTTTGTTATTGGGTGCAAGGTATAAGCGGACAGTAATTTTATCGATGCAGAATCGGGTTGATCAGCTGTTGAAGGAGAAAGCTCTATGAGGAAGTGTACTTCTACACGAAATATTGGTAAAGTTCTTAGAAATATTGGTAAACAGGCAAAACTTATTGGTAAAGGGCCTGAAAATATTGATAAAGCACCTAAAAATATTGGTAAAGAGCTGAATATGCTGCTAAAACCGTGTTTTGGAACCGGCCCATCTTCTTCCGTTGAAGTTCTGCTACAAGATTAGCAGAACTTTTTCGCTTACGTTGTAAATTGGATTTAAAGGTTTAGTTAAGTATTAAGGATCTATATTGAATTTGAACCGGGCTCCTATAGTATTGAAGGCGAACAAACTATAGGAGGCCATAAATGATGAAAAATGGGTTTGTAAAAATCGGTTTAGTCATTTCAGCACTATTAATGTCATTTTCAAGTGCAATGCCTGTTGATGCAGAATCTCCAAAAGGAAAATCGGCTGTACAGCCACTTTCAAAAGCTCATGCACATAATGATTACTGGCACGACCGACCGTTATTGGATGCACTGGATCATGGTTTTACCAGTGTGGAAGCAGATGTATGGCTGAAAGATGGAGACCTTTTTGTTGCGCATGATGAAGAAGAGATCCAGCAGGACCGTACATTGAAATCTCTTTATTTAGACCCATTAATGGAGACTGTCAAGAATCATGGGTCAGTCTATCCTGGATCCCAGCAGGATTTCCTCCTTTGGATAGATATTAAATCTGAGGATGAAGCTACATACAAAGAATTGCATAAACAGCTTCAAAATTATCAGGCAATGCTCACGAAATTTCTGCCATCAGGTGTAAAGCCTGGGTCTGTAACGGTGATCGTTTCAGGAAACCGTCCCCGTACTTTAATGGAGGAACAGGAAATCAGATTTGCTGCGTATGATGGACGGATGATTGACCTTGGTTCGAATACCAGCAATGAGTTCATGCCTGTGATCAGCGACAATTGGAGTAATCATTTCTCATGGACTGGAGAAGGTGAGATGCCGGAAGATGAAAAGGAAAAGCTTGAAAGGATCGTTTCCACAGCTCATGAAAATGGACAGATCGTTCGATTTTGGGCGACTCCTGACAGTGCATCTAAAGAAAGGAATTCAGTGTGGAAGGAATTATTGGAAGCTGGTGTCGATTTGATTAATAGTGATGATCTTCCTGGTTTGCAAGAGTTCCTTGAAAAAAATGACCCTGACCCTACCCAACCGCATATCAATTGGTGAAACTTACTTGCCCGTTCCCTTCTCGGGTCCTAAGAACCCATTATCAGCAAAACTAATAATAGAAAACATTAACTGGATATGATCAGAAGCGAGACTGGCCAAAAGCTATGTGTATGCCACCTTCCAAGAGGAGGAACGCTGACATGGAGTGGGTCGGTCTCGTTTTTGTAGGAATACGAATAAATTGTATTAATCGCTATTTTAAAATAAAATGATATAACTTACTATTTTGAAGGAAGGCACAACTTATGAAACTCCGCATTCAAATTCCTTTTTTTATGCTTGGGTTGGTCATTTTCACATATGGGATTTCGGTAGCAATCCAAGTGCAACATTTGGGGATTCACCCATGGGATGTCCTGAACATCGCTTTATTTGAAAAATTCGGCCTTACGATCGGGACGTGGGCTGTTCTGGTTGGGCTGTTTCTTGTCCTCGTCTCCTTCTTTTTAGACCGGAGCTACATAAACATCGGGACGTTCCTGAATGCATTGGCTGTCGGTCCTTTGGTCGACTTGTTCCTTTATCTGGAGTTCTTTCCACCTTCCTCTTCCGTATTCACCGATATCCTGGTTTTGATATTAGGTGTTGTACTGATGGGAATCGGCGGTGGAATGTACTCAGGAGCGCGAATTGGTGCCGGGCCAAGGGATGGGTTCATGCTTTCGGTTTCCGATAAACTGGGGATGTCGATCAGCCGGGTGCGGATCATGGTTGAAAGCGTTGTATTGCTATTAGGATGGCTGCTTGGCGGACCAGTCTTCATATTCACATTTATATTTACGTTCATTCAGAGCCCGATCTATCAATATGCTTATCTGATGACGACGAAATGGGGAAGTAAGCTTTCAGAACCCTTTAAACCGAAGAAGGATATCCGATCAGCTTAAAACTGATAAATGAACTGTCGATTTTAATCGGCAGTTTTCTTTTTGGTTAAAAATACCTGAGTGTAAATTAACAGGCAATATTGACATTTCTGAAAATTATACTGTATGATGTACAATGTATACATTATACATTTAGAGAGGTTTTTTATGGAGAACTTTAAAATGGAACCAGTTAAAAAGAAGAAAACCACAAAAGAAATTGTTTACGACCAAATCAAAAATGCGATTCTGACAGGCATGATTCCAAAGCAAAAGATGCTGACGGAAACATCACTTGCCGAAACGTTGGAGACGTCAAGGACACCTATAAGAGAAGCAGTATCGGAGTTGCTTAAAGAAGGGTTATTGGTCCATATACCAAGGAAAGGCTTCAAGGTAAGAGAAATAACCGAAAGTGAAAAGGAGCAAATCATTTTTCTAAGACGATCTATTGAGGCTGAAGGTTTAAGGAATTTAGCCAAAGTGGTTTCCACCAAGCAAATCAAATTACTTAGAGAAATTGTCAATAGCCAAGAAGAAGCCATGGCAGCAAATAATCGTATTAAATATATCGAACTGGATCAATTCTTTCATAGAAAAATATTAGAGTTTGCTGACCAGAACCTTTTAGAGCGAATATTAAAAGAGGTTTACAACCTTACCCGATTGATCGGGCATACAGCCTTGATGAAGGAAGGCCGGATGGAGGAAGTTATCCGGGAACATAAAGAAATCATTGATGCTCTGGAAAATCATAATGAGTCAAAAGCAACCGAATTGATGATTGATCACTTGGAAAAGACTTGGGAAACAGTAAGATCGGTAGAAAATAATTAGGCTTATCATTAAGAATGTAAGCGTAACAGGTGGAGGAAATATGAATCATACAAATGGAAACCAAAAAAGGAATCTTTACGTTGTGGAGGTTGAAGGTGAAAAAAAAGAGATCAAGATCGATAAGGCTTATTGTATCGGTTATGCAGGAAGAAATAAAGAAAAAACGTGGGAGCATGTAAAGGAACTTGCTGAAATCGGTGTTCCAGAGCCTGAAGAAGTCCCTTCATTATACCCAGTCAGCATAAGTAGTTTAAGCCAGGGGAAGAGGGTTGAGGTAATTGGTGATAAAACAAGCGGTGAAGCAGAGATTGTGTTGATTTACGGTGATTCTTCCGATGAAGTCTTTGTAACGGTTGGAAGTGATCACACCGACCGTTCACTTGAGACTATAGACATCAATAAGTCAAAACAAGTGTGCGATAAACCATTTGCTACCAAAGCATGGTCGTATGAAAAGGTGAAAGACCATTGGGATCAACTGGAATTGTCTTCACAAATGTACATTGACGGTGAGTGGATAGCCTATCAGAAAGATACGATAGACGCAATCATTCCATATGAGGAGATCAAAGAGTATTTGAATCGTAAAAATGTACCACTCCGAAACAGCATTGCATTTTCTGGCACTGTCCCATTACTCGATGGATTCAAATATGGAGAGAAATTTAGAATGGTCTTCTCGGATCCTACAAATGGAGATCAGATCAAAGCTGAATATGAGATTGATAATTTAATTGATATAGGAGGGGTGTAAGGATGAAATTTTCTCTTTACCAAATGGACATCTTCCCTGGAGATCCGGAAAGGAACAGACAAAAAGTCAAGGCATGGATTGAGAAAGAAGTGAATGACAATGCACCAGATACGATTGTTTTACCAGAAATGTGGACGACTGCATATACCCTGAATGAATTGGATGGATTAGCTGATCGAGATGGTGAACCTACCCGTAGCTTTTTGAAGGAATTGGCAGCAAAATATGAGATCAATATCATTGGTGGTTCGGTTGCGAATCAAGTAGAAGGAAAAATCTACAATTCTTCTTTCGTTTTCAATCGTAAAGGGGAACAGGTTTATCAATACGATAAGGTACATCTTGTACCAATGCTGGATGAGCCAAACTTCCTGACAGGAGGGGAAAAAGCGGCGGAAGTGTTTGAACTGGGTGGGATTAAGATGGGCGTCATCATTTGTTATGATTTGCGGTTCCCTGAGCTCATCCGTTCGTTAGCTCTCGAAGACGCTCAAATTTTATTCATTGTTGCAGAATGGCCTTTAGCACGCCGAAATCATTGGATGACCCTTCAAAAAGCAAGGGCTATTGAAAACCAGATGTACGTACTGTCTTGTAATCGAATAGGTGCTTATGATGGTGTCGAATTCAGCGGGACCTCAATGGTGATTGACCCATGGGGAGATGTATTGGTTGAAGGAAAGGTTGAAAAGGAAGAATCGTTATCGATTGTGCTCGATTTAGAGAAGGTTAAGAAGGTTAGAACTGATGTACCTATTTTCACAAGCAGGGTGCCTCATTTATATAAAAAAGAGTTATAGGGAGAGGGAATGATCAATGAAGGTTAAAAAGTTATTGATAGTCAGCTTGTTCGCCTTATTGTTAGTCGTTGTGACAGCGTGTTCTGGCAGTGGAAGTGATGGTGATACTGTAAAGCTCAAGCTCGCCCACTCGGGTTCTGATTCCCATCAGTACAATATAGCAGCCAAAAAATTCAAGGAATTGGTTGAAGAAAAGACGGGTGGTTCTGTAAAAGTGGAAATCCATGGTAACGCAACACTAGGAAGTGAAGCAGACGTGATCGAACAGGTCATGGATGGTTCTGTAGATATGACAACTGTTGCGGCAGATAGTTCTTTTGCAAATACAGTTCCTGAAATGAATGTTTTTGGAATTCCATATTTATTTGATGATGCTGAACATGTTTACAGTACATTGGATGGAGAAGTTGGGAAAGAGCTATTGAGTCTAGTTGATGAGCACAATATGAAAGGGCTCGGCTATTGGGAAGTCGGGTTTAGACATTTAACGAATAATAAAAAAGAAATCAAAACACCTGATGATGTAAAAGGACTGAAAATACGTGTGCAGCCGGCTCCGGTCTGGGAATCTCACATGAAAGCCTTAGGTGCAAGCCCGACTCCTGTCGATTTCAACGAGCTATATTCTGCACTTGATCAAGGTGTAGTAGATGGGCAAGAAAATCCACTGCCTACAATCGATTCTATGAAATTTTATGAAGTACAAAAATATGTAGCATTAACAGCTCATACCTATTCACCAGCAATCGTCGTCATGAATAATAATGCTTGGGACAAGCTTGATGAAGAGCAACAAAAGCTTGTACAAGAAGCAGTTTCAGAAACGACCAAATACCATAGGGAAACACTTACTGAAAAAGAAGAGGAAATTCAAAATAAGCTTGAAGAGAATGGGGTAGTCTTCACTGAGCCTGATCGTGAGGCTTTCCGTGACGCTACAAAGAATGTAAGAGACGCAGTTCGTTCTCAAGTTCCTGGGGATTTAATCGATAAAATCAAACAATAATTACTGTAGGGGATGACTCTTGAACAATGTGCCCGGCACTCCTGTCTGGTCATTATGAGTCTATCCCCTATTTTAAAGAAAGGGGTAGGCTGTGTGGCCTTCAATAAAATAGATGCCTTTCTAGGGAAACTACTTGAAGTTATCATTACAATCTGTTTGTCAGCTACGGTAGTGATCACTTTTTTACAAGTCATATTTCGTTATGTATTGAAACAGCCTCTGAGCTGGTCGCAGGAAGCTTTAATGATCAGTTTTGTCTATAGTGTCTTGTTTGGTGCAGCGTTAGCTATCAAAAACCGGGATCATCTGACAGTGGATATGCTGGAAAATGCTCCTAAACTATTATCTAAAATTCTAGAGGTTCTTGAATTCATAGTTGTAGGGATTGTAATCGTGGTCCTTATTTATTTCGGCTATCTTCTAGTAATGGACAATTTTGTATCAGGGCAAGTTCTTGGGATTTTGCCAATCCAGAAAGCGTATGTTTATCTAGCCGTACCTCTAAGTGCCTTATTTATGATCTATTACCATATTAAGAAGGTGTTTACATGATTTGGCTAGTCATATTATTGTTCCTATTGATACTTTTACGAATCCCGATTGCCTTCGCACTAGGTTTCATTTCCATTCTTGGAATCTTTCTCGCAGACCCAGGGTTGCTTACAAATGTTCCGAGAAAAGTATTCGGAGGGGTAAACAACTTTACTCTAGTAGCTGTGCCATTATTCATCTTAGCTGGTGAAATCATGTCTAAGGGTGGTATTTCGAAACGCTTGATCAACTTTTCTAAAACACTTGTCGGTCCTCTGCCAGGAGGTTTGGCTATGGTCGTCGTACTTGCGAGCGTATTCTTTTCTGCATTGACTGGGACTGCGATAGCAGCAGCCGCTGCAATTGGTGGCATGATGATCCCAGCCATGAACAAAGAAGGATATGATGTCCGGTTTTCTTCCAGTTTGGTGGCTACATCAGCAACAATCGGACCGATCATCCCTCCAAGCATCGTTTTGATCTTATATGGGGTAATTGCAAGTGTCTCTATCGGAGATCTATTCATAGCTGGGGTCATTCCTGGTTTACTGATGGGTATTGGCCTAATGGCTTATAGTTATTATGTAGGGAAAAAGGAAGGGTACCGTTCGAGTGATCGGCGCGCTACCTTGAATGAGGTAGTAATCGGTGCGAAGGATGCACTACTTGCCTTGATTATGCCGGTTATCATTATCGGGGGGATCGTTTCAGGTATATTCACCCCAACTGAATCCGGCGTCATAGCTGTCGTTTATGCATTGATCATCGGGATGTTTGTATATAGAGAGATTTCATTGCGAGATCTATGGCCAATCATGCTTGAGACAGCAAAGACTACGGCAGCGATTGTATTTTTGATCGGGAGCGCCTCACTTTTTATCTGGTTCTTATCCTTCAACCGAATTCCGAATCAAATAATTGAGATGATGGGGGATGTATCTGAGAGCCCGATTCTATTGTTGCTTATTATTAATATCGTCTTGTTAATTGCAGGTACATTTATTGATACCATCAGTGCTGTCTCTATTTTCACCCCATTGTTCCTGCCATTGATATTAGCTGGCGGTATTGATCCAGTACACTTCGGAATAATTTTAGCTGTCAATCTTACAATCGGTATGGTCACTCCACCATTAGGAGTATGTTTGTTTGTTACATCTTCCATTGCAAAGATAGGTGTACCGAAAATGTTCAAGTATTTGTTCCCGCAAATTGCAATCCTGATACTAATCCTTTTGATTATAACTTATGTCCCAGAAGTTATCCTTTTCCCTGTTGAATTATTCAAATAGGGTTATTGTTTTAAAAAGGTGAGCACCGCAATCATAGTGTTTTCCATACTCCCATAGATAACTTACATTGGAGTTTGGGACTTACCGTGCTGTGTTCGATCATTTCGGAACAGAAAGTAGAAGAATAAAAGATTCTTAAATCTCCCAGCCATTCTGCTGGGAGACTTTTAATATGAACAGATTAATCAGAAAGTGACCAGAATGAGCGGAGAAGTGAACAGATTAACACAAAAAGTAGGTTGATTGATTCCAGTCTGGTTCTCTCTTAATTCGCGATTTTTCTTAAAAGAATCCTCATTTTGAAACCATACAGCTTGAAAGACGTAGAAATATTAGAAATGGAACTCTGATTTTAGAAGGAGAAAGGGAAAATGCGAAACCGTAAAAAAGATAGCTGGCTACCGGATTTATTAATAGCGATCCCTGAGCTGATCATCTACCCAATCAAATGGCTCCATAGAGGTATTTTTACAGTCATTAAATTCTGGAACTGGATCAGAAAAGCGGAAAGCGCACCGAAGAACGGACAAGGAATGAAAAGAATTGAATGATAAAAAGCTTGTTATTCACACGGTACTAGGAAACTTTAGTATGGCTGTTTTAGCTTTAATAGCGATTGCACACTCCATCTTGACTGAAAGGTATCTCGTTATGTTCCCTGTCCTGATTTGTCTTTAGTTCGTTATGGACTATATAAAAGAGTTGCAAAAAAGGGCGGGTGTAGATGAAAAACTGAAAAGGTTTGGCTATATGACGTATTCTATCACTGCCTTAATCGGTTTCATCCTATTGGTTTTCAAGACTGATTTATTTATTTGTTTGATATTATTCAATACCTCTTTTGCGGGTCTTTTTTTAAGGCTGTTATCTAAAAGATTATTGCTATTAGTCCTAAATAAAAGGCGTACCCTATTTTACTAAGAGGTACGCTAATTTTATTAATGATCTACTGTTTTATGGGGTTGCTTTTTCCATTAAATCCCCCCTTATTTTTGGACAATGGCCGCAATCCAATACTCTTGAATGGCTTTCGATTGTTAAGAAGGAAGGAAATTTTTATTAGCAAATACCTCATATATTACAGCTTATTAAATTCAGGAGTATTCATTAACTTTTGGAATGATCTTCATGCGGTCATTGACTTTATTAATGTATCATTTTGTTGAAAAAAACGCTTCATACGCTTTTGTCGGATTGGCAAACCATTCAGCAATTTCGTTTGCTTTTACCTGGTCCTCTGCACCTTGAAGTAGCAATTGAACAACATGCTCAGGTAATGGTTTCGTCATGGCATTAGTCCATTCAGTTACTTCTTTTACATACTGTTTCGTTCGATTCCAATAAGCTTCTCCTGTTTTCATGTCCCACTTAGAGTTTTTGTATTCGGTAAGGGTTTCATACAATTGCTCAGCACAGTAAGAAGAGAGATTACAGCCTTGACCCGTAATAGGATCGTTTAAAAAAACACTATCGCCACAGCCAACTACCAGCTTATTTTTAACCATGAGATATGGCTTTCGAATAACAGGTGTTAAAGCAGTTTGAAGAAAGCTACTTTCATCACATAAAGCAAAATTTTTTCCTTCAATTCGGTTATAAATTTCTGGGAAAAACTGTTGAACTGTACTTCTTATTTTAAGAGTAAACTCTTCTGCATTTTTTATTCCTTTAAATACGTCTAAATCGCTGTTTGGTATTGCCATAATGAACAGTATGGTAACAGGCCCGTGTTCTGTTATTGCAGGTATTTCAAACATTTCACCCAACTCAGGAAGAACCGTTACACTTACTCCCAGAGGAGTGTTTGCTTTTATACCTACAAAATAACCAATGATACATTTTCGCTGAGGAGTTTGAAAAGGGGACAGGTCCTCTTCAATCGGAAATGGCAAAAGAGTTCCATTTTTCCCTGTACAATCAATAACTAAATCAAACTCATCTATTAGTACTTCCACACTCTCTTTATCTACCTTTTCAAAACGGAAGGAAACTCCTTTATCCATAAGATCTTTAATAGAATGAGAGTAATACAAACGTTGATCAACAGATAATGCCGATTCTTGTAACTTTCCTACAAATAGTTTTTGATTTCCAATGGTAATATGAATACTTTCAATAAGGGTTTGTTCTCCCCATTTAGGTACATTAAAGCGTGTTTCACGAGTCCTTGTCGATCCAAAATGTACCTGGGTAGACATAATTCTACCTTTTCTAATCTGATCTGGTGATTGACGTTCAATGACTGTAATATCACAATCGTCCTTTAGAGCATAAGCTAGGTGCAGTCCGGCTACCCCACTACCAATAATACAGAGTCTCTTTTTCAACACTCTCATTCCTTTATTAGAAAATTTGGCATTCGCCAAGTGATTTGCGTGAATGCCCTAGTTACATAGTTGTAATAGGCCTGTAAAATTTTTTTGGCTGACATCCTTCTCTAACATGGTAAATGGTTCATTAGGGTTCGTATTATAGATTATAAAGTAAATTTGGGCTAAAATCCTTTTGCAATCAATCCCAAATAATATAATATACAGGGGATTCCGAATTTATGAAAGAGGTGATTTTTTGGTGAAAACATTGAAAAGAATAGTATCGTGTATTTCATTAAGTGTCCGATTATGGGTGGGTACTGTTTGTGTTTATTTAAATATTACGCACCATATTCTTCAACATTGCAGGGACCATTGCTTTGTGAACTCTTCCTACAATAAAAAAATACAGTCTCCCTAACCAATTTTGAAAATATAAAACTACAGTCTTACAGTTACATAATTTAATCCATTCTCTTCGTCCAATAAATTGGACACACCAAAGTTCAAATGACGATCATCTTCTCCTAGCAATATCTCATTAGACACACGATTTCACGAAATATTCCCATACTACATTCCTGGTCTAATGTTATGATTTGTACTTCAGACCGACTAGATGTCTTTAAACCAATAAGACTGACTATTTGATCTTGTACCTTCATAAGCTGACTCTCCAGGTAGTATAAACTTATATCCACAATAGACACAAGCTAAACCACTGTTGAAACGAGTTTTCACGGATATTATTCAGTAGTTAGGTTATTTTATCTGGTTCTTTTGAAATAAATCTTGTTTCATATCTTTGAATAATGCTAACTACTCCGATTTACTTAAATCGCTGATCTCTTGGTATACATACTTCCACACTCTATGTTCGCCTCCTGAAACCTGATTATATCAAGCTATTCATTGGATATGTAAAAAAGCAACAATCAAAACAGCCTTTCTTAATGTTTCTCACCATTTTTTAATGTTAGAGAAGTATAATGAAGCTGAATGAGTTGAAATCGGAATAATCTAAAATAGGTGGGGAAATGATGGCCAATCAGAAAATATTGATCGTGGAAGATGAAGAGAAGATTGCCCGTGTGATCAAACTTGAACTGGAATTCGAAGGATATGAAGTTGATGCCGCATATGACGGTTTAACCGGACTTGAAAAAATTCGTACAGATACATGGGACCTTGTCCTGTTAGATATCATGCTGCCGGAACTCAACGGGCTGGAAGTTTTAAGGCGGATCCGGACAAAGGACGAGAATACACCGGTGATTTTACTGACCGCCCGGGATTCTGTACCGGATAAGGTGGCCGGCCTGGACAAAGGTGCCAATGATTATATCACGAAACCTTTCCAAATCGAGGAATTGCTAGCACGGGTCCGAGCATCTCTACGATTGAAGTGGATATCTAGTAAGACAGAGGCCACAGAACAGGGGTTAATTCTTGGTAATCTGATTGTCAACGAGAAGACAAGAGAGGTTAAACGCGGTGATAGAGAGATTGAACTGACACCGAGGGAGTTCGACCTGCTTGTTTATTTCCTTCAAAACAAGCAACTTGTGCTGAACCGGGATCAGGTTTTGTCCGCCGTGTGGGGTTATGACTATTATGGTGATACGAATGTAGTCGATGTGTATATCCGTTATTTGCGGCGGAAAATCGACAATGGGGAACCACCATTGATCCATACAGTCCGGGGTGTCGGGTACGTCTTGAAGGAGCAATAAGATGAGAATCCGTAATAAAATCCATCTTTTTTCAACCATTTTTCTATTCATCATCCTGTTGTTGATCAATGGTACAATCTATTACTTATTCAATAAAGTAACGACAGAAGGGGAACTGGATCGGCTGACAAACCAGACGGAAACGGTCGCTGCTGCACTGAAGGAAGAACAAGTCGATCCACGTACATTATTGCCTGCATTCATCCCGAATGACGGCATGATCCGGATCATCAATCAAGATTCGAAAGCGGTTTTAATACAGGCGAAAACAGATGAACTCCGGAAAAGCGAGGCAAAGTTCCAGTCTTCACAATCCGCTTATCTCCGTGAAATCGGCGTTGCGTCCTATGCAGTCGTTTTAATTCCGATCATTTGGACAAATGGGGAGATCGTCACACTTGAAGTGACGGAAAGTCTGGCTGGAGTCCAGGCAAACCTTGAAATTTTGCGCACGATATTGTTGCTAGCTACGCTGCTAGCGATTTTGCCTGCGTTCCTTTCAGCACGAGTCCTGAGCAAATTGATTTTACGCCCGATCGAACGGCTGACCGCAACAATGGAGGAGATCCAAAGGAAGAAGACTTTCAAGCATATCGAGCTCGAGGACCAGTCGAAGGATGAACTCCATAAGATGGGAACGACCTTCAACAATATGGTGGATATTCTGAAGGAGAACTCGGAAAAACAGCAGAGTTTCGTATCCAATGCATCCCATGAATTAAGGACGCCGCTCACGATCATTGAGAGCTATTCCAGTCTTTTGAAAAGGTGGGGCACGAAAAAGCCGGAGGTGTTCGATGAATCGGTCGAAGCGATTCATTCGGAAGCGACCCGGATGGGGAATTTGACGGAGCAATTGCTGATTCTTGCACGAAATGAGAATGATTGGGACATTGACTGGAAGACGATCGAAATGGTTAGCCTTTGTAAGGAGGTAGCGAAATCGTTCCAGCAGGCTTACAATCGGAAAGTAAATGTGGTTCACGAACTGCCTGAGGTGTCAGCTGCAGGTGATGAACAGAAACTGAAGCAAGTATTGTTCATCCTTTTGGATAACGCAAAAAAGTTCAGTACTCGTGAAATCGATGTGATTGTAGGATATGACCAAGGGCAGCCTGCAATCACAGTAAAAGATTATGGGATCGGCATTCCAAAAGAAGACGTTGCAAGGGTATTCGATCGATTTTTCCGGATCGATAAGGCGAGAAGTCGGAAAACAGGTGGAAGTGGTCTTGGTCTCTCGATTGCCAAAGAGATCATTGATGCTCATGATGGCACCATCGGACTTGAAAGTGAAGAAGGGCACGGCACAAGCATCACAATCCAGCTGAACAAGAGCATTGATTTTATATAGAAGGGAGAGTGGGACCATGAAGCGGAACGTGTTCATCATCCTTGGCGTTGCCTTTTTTGTTGTCGGCATCATCATAAGTGCGCAGCATATCCTTGCAAGCCAAAATGACCGACCTTTAGCGGAAAATGAAATCAAAGAATTCATCACAAGCAAATATTCAGGTGAAATCAAAGAGATCACTGCCCGTAAAGATCTGTTTGAAGCGATTCTTGAGCGTGATACAGGGACCTATAAAATTGTTATCAATGCTCATGAGCGCAGCATAGAAGAGTTGGAGGTCTTAGAAGTAAAAGAGAAACAGATCGAACAGGAAAAGGCAAAGGAAATCGTATTGAACGATGTCGGTGGTGAGGTAGAGGATGTCCATTTTGTGAAGAGCGAAGATCCTCCTGTCTATAAAATCAAGGTGAACACGAACACAGGGGTTATGGTTGTTACGGTCGATGCAAAGTCTGGTGAAATCCTCGATCACACCGAAGAAAAGCCGGATGAACCGAAGGAACAAGAGAAAACACTGATTTCTGAGGAAGAAGCGAAACAGAAGGCACGCTCTGTTGTTACAGGAGAAATCGATGATGTCGATCTTATTACGATCAATGGCATACCGACCTATGAAATCGAAATTGAAATCAATGATGAGGAAGACGTATCTGTTTTAGTAGATGGGTTTACAGGAGAAACCACGATCACGTATGAGGATTGAAGGGTATTAGGTCAAAAATCAGCAGGTGTTTCAAAAAATGAAATCACCTGCTGGTTTTTGTTTATATGGAACTATCTGAGGAGGCGTGAATTCTTTAAACAGTAATCTTTTAAAGGTGAATTCTCAATGAAAAACCTTGCAGTCCGATTATTTCGTTGTTTCCTCATATGTGATATCAATTATTTGTTCTGTTACATTATCAAATTTAATCGTAACAAAAACACCAAATTCTTTGCTATCCTCTTTTAACCACATTTTGAACTTTTCTGTTGAGTAGTTGGTTCTTTTTTCCCTGCCAATATGAAGATAGTCGATAATAGCTGCGTCTGGATATTTTTCCCTTGTTTTTTGCATAGCTATTTGCCCCATTTAGCATATGAAGGAACTTGTTGACTTACATTTATCATATTGTTTGAATTCATTATGGTACTGTTTTCGCCAAAAAATAAACAACCAATTAACTGAAAGGCCATAAACATTTTCATTTCCTAAAACCTTCCTTTTTGTCTTAGCCTTTACGTATTTGTTATGGTTATTCTTCTGTTTATGGCTCTTTACTTTTTCAACAACAGGTACATGAAATAGGGTGCGCCGATCAATGCTGCTACAATGCCAGCTGGGATTCCGTTCGGCTCAACGATATTGCGGCCGATTGTATCGGCAAGCAATAACATCCATCCGCCAATCAGAATCGCAACGGGGAGGAACAGCTGATTTCTCGGTCCGACGATCGCTTTGGCGATATGCGGTGCCATCAAACCGACAAATGCAATCCCGCCAGTGACTGAAACTGCTGAAGCAGCAAGTGCGACAGCAG
Source organism: Alkalihalobacillus sp. YIM B00296 (assembly GCF_020179385.1). Lineage (GTDB taxonomy): Bacteria > Bacillota > Bacilli > Bacillales > Fictibacillaceae > Pseudalkalibacillus. Next base: position 57,139 of record NZ_JAIBLJ010000021.1, read on the forward strand.
CTAAAAGCAGGACGATACGTTCTTTTTCGATTGAGACACCGACACCTATTGCGACAGGTTCACTTACACCAAGGAGATTCAATCGGTTCGCCTTATAGAGCGTAAATGGGATAAGGACGACCAGCCACGGGAGAATTGCTAAGATAAACGGCCAATCTGTTCCCCATACATTCCCTGCCAGCCACCTCGCGATAAAATCGACCTTCGCACGTTCAGCTGATGAAATCAGGACGATCATGATACCTGACATCGCCATTGAAAAACCGACCCCGATCAGCACTAACCTCACCGGTTGAAGTCCGGTCTTTTTATCATAAGAAAACAAATAGAGCAGAAATCCTGTCAATAAAGCACCGATGAATGCGATAAGCGGAAGCATGTACACGAAGGAACCTGCTTCGATCGGGAAAAACAAAAAGAAAACGGCTATTGCAACACCTGCACCAGAGTTGATCCCGATGATGCCTGGGTCTGCCAGGTCATTACGTGTGATCCCTTGTAAAATAGATCCTGATACAGCGAGAGCCATCCCAGCTAACACCGTAATCAAAATACGAGGGAGACGAATCTCGAACAAGACAAAGTTTTCTTTGAAAGTGCCTTGTCCGAGCAGGGTAGGAAGCAGCCTGTCATACGATAATGCAGCATATCCCATGCCCGTTCCGATAATGAAAGTGACGAATATGAGCATAAGCAGAATCAAGATCGTGATGCGTTGTTTTTGAATCAATGCTGGATGGATCATGAGAATGCCTTACCTCCCTTGCGGATGATAAAGAGGAAAAAGGGGAGCCCCATGATGGCTACAATTGCTGCTACTGGTGTTTCGTATGGTGCATTGATCGTACGGCCGAGTGTATCAGCCAACAACATGAACGACGCACCGATCACAGCCGACATCGGCAGGATCGCCCTATAATCCGTTCCAACAATGGCCCGGACGATATGTGGAACCATCAGTCCGATGAAGGCCATGTTTCCGACAAGCGCAACGGATGCGCCGGCAAGCAGGATGATCACGACAAAAAGGACAGCCTTGATCTGTATGATTTTTTGCCCTAACCCTACAGCTACCTCTTCATTCAAGCTGAGGATGGTAAGTTGTCTTGCAAGCATGAGTGAAACGAGGATCCCGACCGCGATAAAGGGTACGATGATTTGAAGCTGCCCCCAGGTGGTTCCGATAATACCGCCGGCGGTCCACATCGATACGTCTTTAGAAATTTTGAAATAGAGGCCGATCCCTTCAGCAACGGCAAAAAGAAAGGCTGAAACGGCAGCGCCTGCCAGTACGATGCGGAAAGGGGAGAAGCCTCCTCTTTTCATCGAGCCCATGCCGAATACCATGATTGCACCGATTGCTGCCCCGATGAAACAAGCGATCATGATTCCAAAATAATTGATTGTAGGTATGAGGGCGATGGTGACGGCAAGTGCTGCATTTGCTCCAGCCGTCAATCCGAGCAAGCCTGGATCTGCAAGCGGGTTGCGAGTCAATCCTTCCATGATAGCTCCGGATACGGAGAGGGCAGCTCCCACGAAAATCGCTCCTACTTCACGTGGCAGACGAATTTCCTGGATCATCAGGGCAGTTTCGTTCGTCATTTGCGAAGTAAGGGCGGACCATACGTCTTTCACGGTCGTTTCTGCTGCCCCGAAAACCATGGCAGCCATGAATGTACCGACGAAAATAAGGAGCCCCAGAATCATTTTTAAGATTAATGAAATGGTTTTTGGCTGATCAGTCATGTCAATCGCATCTTCCTCTTTTTGATGGATAGGCTTTGGATCTTTAAAAATCAGAGTTCTATCTTTAAAATTTTGATTTTAACGTGAAAAAAATGGAATTATCTTTAAAATTGTAAAATTATCTTGAAAATTGGTGAATTATCTTTAAAACGAACAATTGTAATTGAAAGAAGATAACCTGAGAGGGCAATGCTTCCTTTCAGGTCACCCTCGTAGATTCATAGATTACTTGCCGAGAAACGCCTCTTTAAAGTAGTCGAGTTGATAATCAAGTGTGATTGGATCATTGAAGTAAAATTCCTTCGCATTCACTTCAAAGACACGGTCATTCTTGACGGCAGGAATGTTTTTGTACGTTTCGGTTTCCTGAAAGGAATTGTCCGCATCGGCATTTTTACTGAAGATGAGGTAATCGCCGGCAAACTCAGGCAAAACCTCCGGGGAAAGGGCGTAGTAGCCTTGTTCCAGTGCTTCTTCCTTTACTTTTTCAGGCATATTCAAGCCCATTTCTTGATAAAGGATTTCCGTTCCGCGTCCCCAGTTATCGCCGAAGACGTATAGTTGTTTATCAAAACTCTCGATGACAGAGACTGTCGTATCCTCACCGATTTCAGCTTTGATATCTTCACCTGCTGCTTTTGCACGTTTTTTGAAATCTTCAACCCAGGATCTAGCTGCTTCTTCCTTGTTCAATAGTTTTCCAATTTCGATGTGCTGGGTCAGGTAATCTACTTTTCCGTATGTATATGTCACAGTAGGAGCGATTTCCTTAAGTTTATCGACATTCTTGATATTGGATAGCCCGATGATAAGATCGGGGTCAAGTTCAATGATCTTTTCCAAATTTTCATCCGTTACTTCTTCCATATCTTTCAATTTTTCATAACGAGGATTCATCTTAGACCAGGAGTCGACTCCGACAAGAGGGACATCGAGTGCCATGACATTCCCCGCAAAGGATGAAAGGACGATGTGACACGCTGCGGATCAGCGGGGACTTCGACGGGTCCATTTTCTGATTCATATGTAATCGTTCCGGATTTGTCTTCTCCGTTTTCTTTTGAGTCATCGTTTCCAGCTTCAGAGGAAGCGTTGCTGCACGCACTAACCATGAGAAGCAGCAAGAGTGCGAAGGGGATCAGTAGCTTTTTCATGTTTGTGTTCTCCTTTTAATAGATTGTATGTGATACACATCGGTTTTTTGGTACGTGGATCGCGGCCGATTTCAGCATCGATTTGAAAAACTTTCCGAAGGACGTCACGTGTGATGACTTCTTCGTAATTGCCAGCCTTTACGATTTCGCCATCTTTCATAGCGATGATGTTGTCCGCGAATCTGGCAGCCTGGTTCAAGTCATGCAAGACCATGATGATCGTACGGTGTTCTTGGATGTTGAGGCTCTGCAACAATTCTAAAACCTCGAGCTGGTGAGCCATATCGAGGTAGGTCGTCGGCTCATCAAGGAAAATGATGTCCGTTTCTTGGGCAAGTGCCATCGCGATCCAGACACGTTGGCGTTGACCGCCTGAGAGAGCATCTACAGGACGGTACTTGAAGTCGATCGTCCCGGTCACTTCGAGTGCCCAATCGATCATCTCGTAATCTCGCTTAGTCAACCGGCCAAAGCCTTTTTGGTAGGGGAACCGGCCATAGGATACGAGTTCCCCAACAGTTAATCCACTTGCACTTTCAGGTGTCTGAGGTAGAATTGCCATTTTTTTCGCAAGCTCTTTCGTGTTTTGTTTCGAGATGTTTTCTCCATCTAAAACGACAGTTCCGGATTGATGTGAAATGATGCGTGTGATCGCTTTCAACAATGTCGATTTTCCACAACCATTCGGACCGATGATCGTGGTGATCTTCTTATCCGGGATCTCAACAGTGAGATCTTTGACAATCAATCGTTCACCATAACCGATATTCAAGTCAGTTGTATGTAGGCGGACCATTTTTAAACCCCCGATATGTGATAATAGTTTCATTGATAATGATTATCAGTATCGATCGATAAACATAACTATAAAGTTAGTTTTTTCTATTGTCAACCCTTTTTTAGGAATGTAAATATTGAACAATCGTAAAAGATGGTGTATGTTTAAATGAGAATGATAATCAATTGAAGTTGTGATTATGAGGGGTGTTCAGATATGGATCGGCATGATTTATATGATGTAACCGTAATCGGCGGGGGACCAGCTGGCCTTTATTCCACTTTTTATAGCGGCCTCAGGGAAATGAAGACGAAATTGATTGAATTCCAGCCCAAACTTGGTGGCAAAATCCATGTCTATCCTGAAAAAATGATATGGGATGTAGGCGGATTGACACCGACAACAGGAGCGGAATTGATCAAACAACTGGTTGAGCAGGGTTTAACCTTCAATCCTACGGTCATTTTAGGTGAAAAAATCGAGGCGATCACACGGAATGAAGAGGGGATTTTTGTTTTACATTCCGCATCCAGTGGCATCCATTATTCCAAAACTGTCATCGTCGCTGTCGGAAGCGGGATCTTGAAGCCTCAAAAGCTTGAAATCGAGGGTGCAGAACGGTTTGAGGTTTCCAATCTGAACTATACGGTGAAATCATTGAAAAGCTTCAAAGATAAGAAGGTTATCATTTCTGGCGGAGGAAATTCTGCGATTGATTGGGCGAATGAGCTGGAGCCCGTTGCCAAAAAAGTCTATTTGACCTACAGAAGAGAAGCGTTGAATGGCCATGAATCCCAAATTACACAGCTTGAAAACAGTTCGATCGGATGTTTCTACAATACATCGATCACCAAACTTCTGGCCGGTTTTGATCAAACAGTGATCGACCAGGTAGAACTGACGAATCACAGTACAGGTGAAACGACTTATCTATCCATTGATGAAGTGATCATCAACCATGGTTATGAACAAGATTCGACCTTAATCAAAAACAGTGATATGAACATCAAACTTGCTGATGACTTCTTCATTGATGGAAATGCTGTCAGCGAATCATCGGTTGACGGGCTGTATGCTGCTGGGGATATTTTAAAGCACGAAGGGAAGCTTAATCTGATTGCTGGCGCGTTTCAAGATGCTGCAAATGCAGTGAACAAAGCCAAACAATACATTGAACCCAATGCTGATCGAATTGCAATGGTTTCCTCTCATAATGAAGTCTTTAAAAAACGGAACAAAAAATTGGTGAAAGAGATGTTGAGTTCCTGAACGCAGGTGTCGGTTTCGGCATCTTCTTAATGATCATCCTCAGGCTACATCAGTATAATTTTTACAAATACTGAATTTGGAGTATTTTGTGTAATGTAACCATCATTTACTTATAGATCATATAGAATACATTATTTCAAAATAATGGATTATTGAGGGCCGAACGTTGTGAATCTCATTTTTATATACGAATAATGTCATTTCCTCTCGAATTCTTTTATGAAAAAAGAAAATGGGGAGGATTTTTTAATGTCTAAAAGATTAAGAGCCATGTTCATGGTCTTTGTTGTAGGTGCCCTCATGATTGCAGCTCCTTCATTCACAGAAGCGGCGATCGGGGATCGCACCCTAGTTAATGGATCGTCAGGTTCGGATGTTGCCGAATTACAGGATTACCTGATGACAAAAGGAGTATTCCCGTACCATACATCGACAGGATATTATGGGGATATCACTGAAGAAGCAGTAAAGGATTTCCAGCGTAAACGTAACTTGAAGGTCGACGGTTATGCTGGGCCGCAAACGAATCATGCGGTAAAAGTCTTACGATATGGCAACATTGGGAAGCAAGTCATACATATTCAATACCAGTTGAAGCAAGCTGGCCACTACAATTCAAACTTAGATGGCATTTATGGGTCCGGCACAGTGAGCGCGGTCAAGAGCTTCCAAAAGCAACAAGGTCTAGTAGTGGATGGAATTGCAGGTCCGAATACTAGATCAGCATTGGACAGTAAAGCGAAGCGTGGTTCAGCTGCCGGTAAAACATTGACTGTTGAAAGCACTGCGTATACGGCAAATTGTGATGGCTGTTCAGGTATGACAAGGATGGGGCTTGATCTAAAAAAATACCCTGACGCGAAAGTGATCGCTGTCGATCCTAGTGTCATTCCACTTGGATCGCTCGTTAAAGTTGAAGGATACGGCGTTGCGATTGCAGCAGATACTGGCGGCGGTGTGAATGGGAACTCGATCGATGTGTTCATTGCTGACCGTGACGACGCCCTTCAATGGGGACGCAAAAATGTACGCGTGGAAGTAATCGAATAGTTTATATGAAGCTGACCTGCAACTGATGTTGCAGGTCAGCTTTTTGTATGGCGTGCCTGGCACCGATTAAGAACTCTTCCCCCATATGGGTTCTGAAATGGTGCCTGGCACTGAAATTCTCATCGTTTTCTAATGTTCCTTTCCAATTGTTTTAATTTAGGGTGGATATGATGTATTTGTAAACAACAATTACAGGAGGAATGAAAGATGAAGAAGAAAATCATCATGTTCACTTTGGCTGGGACATTGGCAATCGGAGGAATCGGAGCGGTAAAAGCGATGGATGACGATGATGGACGAGGGATAAAGAAGGTCGCGCTAACCAACGAAAATACCAAAAGGGCCGGCGAAGACTTGATTTCGGTCTCTGAGGCTGAGAAGATCGCATTGAAAGAAGTAAAGGGTAACGTTGATGAAGTGGAAATTGAAGAAGAACATGGAAAGCAAGTTTATAAGGTAGATATCGATGTAGAAGGTGAAGAAGATCATGATGTGCATATCGATGTATACACGGGTGAAGTCTTAGCAGTTGAGACAGATGACGATGATGATCTTGATGACGAAGTAAGGATAGCCGATAAAAGCGATTTGATTTCTATAGAGGAAGCGATTTCGATTGCATTGAATCAAGCGGATGGAAAAGTGACAAAAGTCGAACTGGATGAAGATGATGACAAGTACGTTTATGAAATTGAAATCAAGATGTCAGAGAACCGTGAAGCAGACATTGAAATTTCAGCCACTGACGGAAAAGTGCTTGAAACGGATATCGAACGGGAGGACGACTAAAAAGATTATAAAGAACTAATTACTATCGATTCTCTTAAGGATTATGCTGTCCTATCAAACGAATTGACGATCGCTGAATAATCCATTGATAAACAGAAAAGGGGCTGAACTAAATTCTTTTTAATGAAAAAAACCCACGGAGAAAATGAAATTTTCTGTGGGTTTTTCCGTGCAGACTATGGCATAAAAATCAAAGATGTAATAAATTTTAGAGGACATCTATTCCTTTATTTTCCTAAAAGGCTGTTGATTTATAATGAATTTCACCAAATAAGGTCTCTGGTGTCAGCAAAAAGTTGTTGTAAAAACTTATCCGGGAGCCCATTACATATTTTCAAGCATGTTTTCGATGATTGAGGAAGAATTTTCTACAGCCATCTGTTTGGGGTACGTCATTCAAGTGAGCGACTTGTCCGACTGCTCCTGCAATTTCCCCTTTGTCTCAACATCCATATTTCAATTTCTTCTTTCATAGGTCCGATGATTCCGACGATATTTTCTTTTGGTTTTTCAGAATTGGTGCTCTGCTCATTTTACTCGTCTTGTTGAGAGCATCCGATAAGCAAGACCGTTAGTACAACGAATAACAGTGAATGTTTGAGTGTTCTCTGGATGGCTTGGCTTTGCCGAATTTCTTTATGTTAAAGGCTTACCTCGATGTGCTGAAAGCTTTTGACATCGAATACACCTAGGTCAGTCAATTTCAAGGCTGGTATGACAGGCAAGGTCAAAAATGAAAGAGTCAAAAACGGATTGAATCCGCCTTTGAAACCTAGATCAGCAAGTCCTTGCTTCACTTGATGAAGCCCGGTGGCGATCGAACGGAAACCTTGATCAGACATCAAACCAGCAACCGGAAGGGAAAGTGAGACAAGTATTTCACTATTTTTAATGATGACCAGTCCGCCATTCATCTCTTCCAGGGTTTGGACCGCCAGCAGGAGATCTTCATCATCTGTTCCAGTCGCGACGATGTTATGCGAATCGTGGGCGATAGTCGTTGCAATCGCTCCATTTTCCAGACCGAATCCTTTTACAATGCCTAATCCTACATTCCCAGTATGCTTATGCCTTTCAACGACGACTAATTTTTGCTGATCTTTTTCACTAGAAGGAACAAATACGCCGTTTTCAGCAACGACTGTTTCTTGCAAGTGATTGGTCGTCAATTGGTTCGGGATGAGTCCGATGATATTCGCCATACCTGTTTCCCTGATTGGGATTTGTAGGTCTTTTTTATCGAGTTCGGGAGCTTTCACTGTGCTCAGCAACTTTTGTTCTGGGTTTTCCTTTTTTACCGGCCTGCCGACATACTCTCCATCGCTCGCAACAAGCTGGCCAGATTTATAGACCTCTTTTATATTAATCGAATCCAAATCATCCAATAGTAAAAAGTCAGCCTCATAACCAGGTGCGATGGCGCCTTTCTGCTTCAATCCATAGCATTCAGCAGCGTTCAAGGAAGCCATCTGTATCCAATCAGAGGGTTTAGACCATATTGAATCGCTAAACGGACGTTATGGTCGATGCTTCCTTCCTGAATGAGATCATCCAGGTGTTTATCATCCGTACAGAATAAGCAGCGGCGTGCATTGTTATGATTAACGACAGAGATTAGTGACTTGACAGGGGTCACTTCAACTTTCGGAGCCTTGATGGCAACGTAGTAATTTATGCGCCTAGCGGGACTTGTTAACCGACTTCTTTTCTATACTCTTTTTGCACCATTTTATTGAAAATTGATGGGCCACTTTGGCCATTTCTGTTCTCCTGGTGGGGATCTTTTTAGTAGTTTAAAAAGTGTTTAATATTTATTTAAACTATGGTTGAGGATCCTATTTTTTGATTAAAGTCCTTTATACGTGAGGGAAAATGGAAAGACTTTTGTCGATGTTAAAGCAGATGAAAGTTTTTTACAGGATCCGGATACACAATTCCCAGTTACAATTGATCCTACCATAATATTTGTTAAATTTTATTTTACTGGAAGGAAATTTATTGTAAAGGTATTTGGTAATCTCATCATCTTGTGAAAATATTCTTATGAACGTAAAAGTTTATGTTTTTCAATCTGAAATTCTTCCTCTGTTATAGTGCCTTTCTCCCTTAATAGATCTAATTTCTCTAACTGCTCAACAGTAGTGATTTGATGACCGGTGGTAAATTGAAGTGTTGAGTTCACCAACACCAAAATCTGATTGTCTCCCGTCCGCTCTATAACACGATAACCCTGAGTTGAATTGGTTGCGATCCCCTCATCATTCGGTCGGCAATAGCTGCCCGGATGACAAGTTCCATCATCACGTACAAGTAATTTTCCGACCATGCCGACAGCAACCCATTCCGGTTTTTCCAAACGCGATTTACATGTTTGTTCAGGGTTCCAGTTGGGTTTGATTTTTTTCTTTGTTTCCGTGCGCTTTTCGATGAGAATATTCCCTTTCTTATCTTTAACGGCTGGAACCGTTACCTCTTCATAAAGCGGCCGATTCCACTCATCAACTAAAAATTTGCCGCATTCGGGATCTTGTGTATCAGCCAGTATTAAGGGATTGGAACTTGTAATCCCGATTACAAAATCATCATTCGCGCGGGCTTTTCGAATTTTATTACTTTCTCCGTCAAACGTGACAAAATAACCAACGTCAATAGATTGACCATTAGAAGACTCAAACATTTCGGCGTAGTCACAAGCGTTCGGACTTACAGGTGTTAAAGTATTTGCCGTGACATCCCCTTCAAAACAAGCATCACCAGTATTAAGAAGGGAAATCACACGACCTGCTGGATCAAACGCAGCTGCTCCATTGGCCACAAATAAAGAATTCGGTGCGCTTGCGATACCATTGGATCCGATAATAAACGCGCCTTCAAAACCTCCTGTGCTTGTTCCTGATCCAGAAGCATGAGAGAAAGTCCCATCTGCAACTGTTCTAACACCTTCGGCATGGGAAAAAAATCCACTGGCGGTTGTAGCAGACCCTTCCGCATGGGAAAAATCACCACTAGCCACTGGCCCTGGAAAAACGCTTATGAGTGATGCCCCCCCCTCAGCATGTGAGGCGAATCCACTAGCGGTTGTACCTACACCTTCTGCATGGGAAGAAGATCCACTAGATAGGTTAGGAGCTGGGTTACCAAGTGTATCTACACCACCGCCTTCTACGTGAGAGGCTCTACCGGTGGCCGTATTTCCTTCTCCCTCTGCATGAGCATTCAGACCTTGGGTTGGATCAACTGCATCGCCTGTTGTTGTTTGAAACCCTTCAGCGTGGGAGTTTTCCCCAAATGCATTTGTACTCTGTCCTTCCGCATGAGAAGTAAATCCACTGGCGGTTGTTGATC
>NZ_JAIBLJ010000022.1 GCF_020179385.1 Alkalihalobacillus sp. YIM B00296
TCACGCTTGGCTTTTGTTCAGTTTTCAAAGAGCTGGTTTGTTTTTGTTCAACCATTTTTGTGTTTGTCGCTTATTGGCGACTTTATTAATGTACCACACCACTTCGTCGATGTCAACAAAGAATTTTACCGTGTGTTGTCGCAAAACAGTTTTTCCAACGACGAAAAATAATATACCATCTTTTCGAGTTTCATTCAATACATTTTTCAAAAATAACTTTATCGATTCATTTTAGAGCAATTGAAGAACAAAAATAAAAACAGGGCGCGATCCAAACGAAAGATCAGCCCTGCTATAAAGCATTCTATTTATTTCTCATTTGAGGGAAAAGCAGAACATCCCTGATTGATGGCGAATTCGTCAACAACATCACGAGACGATCGATCCCAATTCCAAGTCCGCCCGTCGGAGGAAGACCATATTCTAGCGCTTCGATGAAATCCTCGTCCATCATATGTGCTTCATCGTTTCCTTCTTCACGTTCTTTCAATTGACCTTCAAACCGCTCCCGTTGATCGATCGGATCATTGAGTTCGGTAAAGGCATTAGCATGTTCACGCCCGACGATGAAGAGTTCGAAACGATCCGTAAATCGTTGGTCGTCAGCATTTTTCTTCGCCAACGGAGAAATCGCAACTGGATGACCATAAACGAAGGTAGGCTGGATAAGCTTCTCTTCAACGAAGTGTTCAAAGAATTCATTGACGACATGACCGAATGACATCGTTTCCTGAATCGGAACATTATGTTCTTTAGCAAGGGCACGTGCTTCTTCGTCACTCATTTCCTTCCAGAAATCAACACCTGTGTGTTCTTTCACTGCGTCAACCATATGAAGACGTGTCCATTCTGGTTTGAGATCTACTTCATGGTCCCCGTAAGTGATCGTCGTTGTGCCAAGGACTTCTTGTGCAACATGGGCGATAAGATTCTCTGTCAACGTCATGATATCGTTATAATCCGCGTAAGCCTCATAAAGTTCCATCATCGTAAATTCCGGGTTATGGCGGGTGGATACACCTTCATTACGGAATACACGACCGATTTCATATACTTTTTCCATTCCGCCGACAATCAATCGCTTCAAATGAAGTTCGATGGCAATACGCATATAAAGCTCCATATCAAGGGAGTTGTGGTGGGTGATGAATGGACGTGCCGATGCCCCACCAGGGATCGAGTGCATTGTCGGTGTTTCCACTTCCAGGTAGCCGTTATCATCAAGGTACCTTCTCATTGATTGGAGGATTTTGCTGCGAGTGATGAATGTATCTTTCACTTCTGGGTTCATGATCAGGTCGACATAACGCTGACGATAGCGCTGCTCGATATCTTTTAAACCATGGTGCTTGTCTGGCAGTGGACGGAGGGCTTTCGACAACAAGGAAAAGTCTGTCACTTTTACAGATAGTTCCCCTACTTTCGTTTTGAACGCTACTCCTTTGACTCCGACAATATCCCCGATGTCGATCGAGTTGAACAAGTCGTATTGTTCTTCTCCCACCGCGTCTTTCCGTACATAAAGTTGAATTTGCCCGGTCAAATCCTGGATATGGGCAAAGCCGGCTTTTCCTTTTCCACGCTTTGTCATAATGCGACCTGCAAGGGTTACTTCGTGGTTTTGTTCTGTCAGGTCTTCCTTAGAAATCTCTCCGAAACTCTTTGCCATCGATTCTGCAGTATGCGTGCGATCGAACCGTTGTCCGAATGGATCAATCCCAAGGTTTCGTAATGTGTTCAATTTCTCTCGCCGAACGAGCAGCTGGTCATTTAATTCGACGTCTTGACTCATTTCTATCACTCCTAAAATTACCTATTTCACTTCTAGAATGTATAACGAATCGTATCCCCATATAGTGTTACACGAACATCATCGCCTTTTTTCCTTAAAAGAAGCTCTCTTCCCAGGATTGATTCGACGGAAATGTATTTTCGTAACGGTGAAGCTTCAACGGGGTGTACGAGTTTATATGTTTCAATTTCATCTAAAAAAGGATCGAAAAGCGTCACCATTGATCCGGGGGTGACCGTTTCGCTCATTTTGTTTTCTGGGATTGGTTCAGCAGAATATAAAAGTTGTTCCAGGTCGGTGATCCGTTGTTTGTAAAATCTCTCTTCCTCTTCATTCATTGAAGAGCATTTCCGAAAGGGGTCTTCCTGCATTCATAAACATCGATCAATTCCGTTGCTAACATCTTGATGCCTTCACTCGTGAGTCTGGTTCGTTCTTTACTCAATACTCATCCTCCTAATCAATAGGTAATCATGTGCAGACACCAAGAGGTATGTAAACAGTATTCTCTAAGAGAACACTGTTATCCTACTTTAACTTGTTTAGCTTCTACTTCTTCTACATAATCCATAAGGACTTGTTCCATAAGATCACGGGATTCGAGTTCCATGATTTGGTTTCGGACTTTCGCGTTTTTCGGCAGTCCTTTTAAATACCACGCTGCATGTTTACGCATTTCTTTGATTGCGACGTCCTCACCTTTCAGGGCAATCAAGCGATCAAGGTGCAGCATACACACCTTCATTTTTTCACGTGGTGTCGGATCGCCATGCAGCTCTCCTGTTTCAAGGTACTGGACTGTACGATAAAGCATCCAAGGATTTCCGAGTGCACCGCGCCCGATCATGACTCCATCACAACCAGTCGTTTCAAGCATACGCTTTGCATCCTGCGGTGTGGTTACATCGCCATTACCGATGACCGGAATAGAGACAGACTCCTTCACATCACGTATGATATCCCAATTGGCTTTACCTTCATACATTTGTACTCTTGTACGGCCGTGCAGTGCAACGGCTTTACCGCCTGCTTCCTCGATCGCCTGAGCATTCTCGACAGCGAGGATATGATCCTCATCCCAACCCATACGCATTTTCACTGTAACAGGTTTTTTCACCTCAGGCACGACGGCCGAGACCATGTCGTGGATTTTTTGTGGATCCAACAACCATTTCGCTCCCGCATCACACTTAGTGATTTTAGGAACTGGACAACCCATGTTGATGTCAATGATATCTGCATTCGTATAATCATCAACATACTTGGCGGCTTCTACAAGGGATTCTTTCTCACCACCGAAGATTTGCAGACTGAGTGGCTTTTCCCGTTCATCTACATAGAGCATCCTCATCGTTTTATCATTTTTATGCAAAATTCCTTTGTCACTGACCATTTCTGCACAAACAAGGCCTGCACCGAATTCTTTCGCAATCAGACGAAAGGCTGGGTTACAGACACCTGCCATCGGGGCAAGCACGACACGATTATTCAGTTTGATGTCACCGATCTGAAACATCTTCTTCACCTCTTTACTTTAAATGTTGTACTTTCTCAGGAGAAAGTTCTTCTACTGATATATCAAGAGTCTCTGCGACTTTGTGGATTTGAGCTTGATCCGGTTTTCGGTTTCCACGTTCTATTTCACCGAGAATCGAAACGGATATGTTCATTTTTCCGGCGAGTCCTTCTTGTGTGTAGCCTTTCAATTTTCGAAAAGCCCGGATCCGCCTCCCCCATTGTTCCGCTTCCATACGTTTACTCCTTTTTTGTCAATTCGCTCTTCGATGATCTTCGAAAAGTTTTTATCCGTATGTGGAAAATGCAAATCTGGTTGCAGCTCATAAAGCGGAATCATCACAAATCCCCTATCGAGCATTCTTGGGTGTGGAATCTTTAGTTCTTCTGTTTGTATATTCTCTTGATTATACAATAAAATGTCAAGGTCTATTGTGCGCGGACCCCAGTGTATCTCACGTGTACGCTTTAAAGCGTATTCAATCGATTGGAACTTGTCGAGTAATTCATTTGGTGACAGCACTGTCTGAACCTTTGCGACCATGTTCAAAAAGGCTTCCTGATCTTTATATCCTACTGGTTCTGTCTCATAAATGGAGGATATCTTTTCGACATACGTTCCTTCAAGTCGGTCGATCTCTTTCAGGGCGTTATCCAAAAAGCTTTGACGATCCCCGATATTGGAGCCTAACGCAACGTAAACATCGTTCATCATCTGGACCTCTTGATTTCGATCGCCACAGAATCATAGTGACCCGGAATTGGGGGGTCCGGCTTAATGACTTTGACTGTGCATGCTGAAACCATCTCAAATTTTTCAAGGAGCGCCTGTGCAATCTCTTCTGTCAGCTTTTCAACCAATTTCCTTGGTTCTCCTTCTACCAGTTCTTTTGTCAGTTCATATGCTTGTCCGTAATCGACAGTACTCTCGATGTCATCAGATTTTGCCGATTCTGTGAGATCGCATTCAAGCACAAGATCGACATTGAAGCGTTGTCCAAGCTTTTGTTCTTCAGGATATACACCGTGATAACCGTAAAATTTCATGTTATTGATATAGATCTTATCCATTGTGAACCGCTCCCTTCTTCATTAACATCGCATCCATCATCATTGCCATACGCTTATTTTCCAGCACATCATGCACACGTACAAGTTGGCAGCCTTTTTGAATTCCAAGGCAAGTCGTGGCCCCGGTTCCTTCCATCCGTTCATTCGTTTCTGTCTGAAGAACGCGTCCAATGAATGATTTACGGGAGGTTCCTAGTATCACCGGATAACCGAGTGTCGTTAACACCTCTAGATTCGACATGACATCGAGATTGTCCTCATAGGTTTTTGCAAAGCCTATGCCTGGGTCTAAGATGATGTTTTCATCTTTCACACCTGCCTCTTTCACAAGGTCAATACTCTCTCTCAAATCCCTGGCGATATCCGCCATCAAGTGTTCGTAATTCTTGTCCTCCCTGTTATGCATCAGAATGATCGGCACTTGATAGTGTGCTGCGACTTGCGCCATTTTCGAGTCCGCTTTTGCTCCCCATACATCATTGATGATATCCGCACCTGCTTCGATCGCTTGCTTTGCGACTTCCGCTTTATACGTATCAATGGAAATAGGCACATCAACTGCTTCTCTTACCGCTTTTATGATCGGAACCACTCGTTCCAATTCCTCTTCAACAGTCACTTTGTCAGCTCCAGGGCGTGTAGATTCCCCTCCGATATCAATAATGTCAGTTCCAGCATCGACCATGGCTTTTGCGTGGCCTACTGCCCGATCGAGTGAATCGTAGTTCCCTCCATCTGAAAAAGAATCCGGTGTAACGTTCAATATCCCCATGATCCTGGTCCGATCATTGAGGTCGATAGTTGTATCGCGGAATTGGATCATCCATGGCTGATGTTTCACATCCTCTGATTTCAAGAGTTGATCGATCTCAGAACCTAACTGGACGACATCCTGCAAGTCACTATCAAGCAATTGCTTCACAGCATTCTCAATTCCATAAGGGTCGCCAAGGATAAGCGCATGGGTCTGTTCCACCTCGAGCTGTTCAGCGTCTTCATGGATGATACAATCCTGCCCATGCGATAACATCGTCTGCTTCATCTGCCAGGCAGTTTTCAAATGCAGCTCTTCGACACGGATAACCGTTTTGCTTTCGATCAACCGTTTCCGTCGTACGCTTTCGATTTTTGCCCCAACAGACATCAGTTCGTTCATCGCCTCTGTTTCATTTTTCGGATATATGAAAATCGGGTTGTGTTTCATCGATAAAATCCTTTCTAGTGTGTTCATAGCTTGTTACGATCCGCTTTGTAACGTTCGAACAATTCGTTCGTGGTCCTTCCGTTCTTCCCTTGATAAGATTTATCATCAATCTTACTGATGGCTATGATCTCTTGGACGGAATTCGTCATGAAGCATTCATCAGCCTCGAGTAAATGGTCAATTGTGAATTCGCCGGTTTGCACGTGAATTCCAAAATTTTTACAAATTTTAAAGACATATTGCCTTGTGATGCCGTTTAAAATGCCAGTATCTACTGAAGGTGTACAAAGAGTCTCATCCTTCCGCCAAAATAAGTTCGAGGTCACTCCTTCAGCAACATACCCTTCTTTCGTAAGGAAAATCCCTTCAATTCCATGGTTGCCCAGTTCCTGTTTGCCAAGAAGGTTATTCAAAAAGTGATGGGATTTCCAGCGTATTGGACCTTCTGGTGTATTACGCGAAGTCCTTAATACTTTCGCTTCTTTATCCTGTAACGTTTCAGGCGCCTTAGATAACGCTCCGCCATATACCATGATCGTCGGTTCGACGAACTCGAGCGTCCTTAATGCCGGGGCACCTGGGCCAGCTGATATGTTAAGGCGGATTGACGCATTTGTCCATCCATTCAATTGCAGCAGCTTACTGAGGATGTTTTCCACTTCTGTTTTCCCGACTGTCTTCTGGATAGCCATATCACGTAATGCATTGTTCATTCTCTCCAAATGCTCTTCTAACAAAAAGGGACGTCCATTATAAATTCGAAAGGTTTCAAATACACCAATTCCATATAAGTACCCGTAATCAAAGGGTGAAATCGCAGCATCCCTATCTTTTACATATTCCCCATTCAAGTAGATGTACATGCCATTTCACGTCCATAGCTGTTCATAAAATTTCGTATAAGCTGCTTACCATCAGCCGTCATAATCGATTCAGGATGGAATTGAACCCCTTCGACCGGCAATGATTTATGGCGTATGCCCATGATTTCACCCTCCGCTGTTTCTGCCGTGATTTCGAGACAGTCGGGCAGCGTCTCGCGGTCAACGATCAAGGAATGGTAACGGGTCGCGATGATTTCCTCACATAATCCTTCATAAAGGGTTTTACCATCATGCCGGATCGGTGAAGTCTTGCCGTGCATCAAGCGTTCAGCACGGACGACTTTGCCTCCGAATACTTGCGCAATCGACTGATGCCCAAGGCAAACACCGAGGATCGGAATTTTACCGGCAAAATGTTCAATTGTTGCCAGGCTGATTCCTGCTTCATTTGGACTGCACGGGCCAGGGGATATCATCAAGTAACTCGGATCCAGGTCTTCAATTTCTTGTATCGTTATTCCATCATTACGCCTGACAATCAGTTCTTCCCCAAGTTCGCCTAAATATTGGACGAGATTATAGGTGAACGAATCGTAATTATCAATCATGACTATCATGAGTTACACCTTCTTCAATCTTTCTTGTTCGCTAAGTTCTTTTGCATGCCATAATGCCTTTGCTTTTTTCAGACTTTCCTTGAATTCCGCTTGCGGTTCAGAGTCGATGACAATTCCAGCACCAGCCTGGACATGAGCGATGCCATCCTTACAAATCATCGTACGGATCGCAATGTTAATCTCTGTATCTCCATCAAACCCGATCCATCCGATTGAGCCGGTATATACACCTCTTCTGACAGGCTCAAGCTCTTCAATGATTTCCATCGTCCGTACTTTCGGAGCCCCTGTGATCGTACCTCCTGGAAATGCCGCACGGATCAAGTCGACGGTATTCCGGTCAGGACGGATTTCTCCTTGTACATTCGAAACGATATGCATGACGTGGGAATACTTTTCAATCACCATGAATTCATCCACTTCGACTGTCCCATATCGGCACACCCGCCCCAAATCATTCCGTTCCAGATCCACGAGCATCACATGTTCTGCCCGCTCCTTTTCGTTCTCGATCAATGTCTTGGCAAGTGCCGCATCTTCTGCAGGATCTTTCCCTCTCGATCTCGTCCCGGCAATCGGTCTCGTGCTGACACGGGCACCTTTCTTTTTGACAAGCAGTTCGGGTGATCCATTGACGAGCTGGAACCCCGGTGTATGGAAAAATCCCATATATGGGGATGGATTAAAATCTCGTAAGTGCTTATAAATGTCGATTGGAACAGATTGCAAAGGCTTCGATTGTCGAACCGATAAGTTCACCTGGAATACATCACCGCTGCGGATGTATTCCTGAACCTGACACACAGCCGACTTGAACTGCTCTTCATCCATTGAATACCGCAATTTCTCAGATTCTTGCTTTTGGAAAGCCCCAGCAGTGGAATCCACCTGTTCACTCTCTTCGATCCATCGTTTTTTCATCCCCTCAAGTTTAGTAAGACCAGCCTTGCGTTCCTCTTCAGGGACGTGTGTCACAAACGTAAGCTTGTTCAACTTTTTATCGATTACGATGAAGTCTTCAAAAATCATGAAATAGAGATCGGGCATCTGTAAATCGTCGATCGTCTCGTTTGGCAGCTTTTCAATCTGGCGTGCGACGTCATAGCTGACATAGCCGATCGCTCCACCTTTAAAATCTGGCAGGTCTGTTTCTTCAGATTCGTTGACAACCTGGTAAGTCTGCAAATACTCGTGGACGAGGTCGAGCAAATCTCCCTCTTTTGTTTCTGTCCCGAGTTTTGATCGGATCACCAGTTCATGCCCTTTACCAGTCAACACTGCTGAAGGAGCAATACCGATTATATGGTATCTTCCACCTCGGCCGCTTTCCAAAAGGACATGGTGACATTCATTCGAACTTATATTTTTATATCGATCAAACCAATCTTTCGGATAATCGTTAATGGTCTTCGTTAACCGCACTCTTTTCACTTGCATAGAAGTCCTCTCCTACCTTCAATTTCCTCTTTCATTGTACATGAACGAAGGTAGTATGACACGCAAAAACAGTCTCCAGTTCTTTACAATGCGGGGAATCAGAAGACTTATTGGGGTCCTTTAACCTGATATCCAGAACGTCTGAAAACGAAAAAAAGGCCGACGACTCGTCAGCCTTCGGTCCTGATCTCTATTCTTCTTCAAATTGGTAAAGCGGTGTGCTGAGGTAGCGTTCTCCATTACTCGGGATGATCGCTAGCACTTTTTTGCCTTTTCCAAGTTCTTTCGCGACTCTCAATGCAGCTGAAATAGCTGCCCCAGAAGAAATCCCTCCTAGCAGGCCTTCTTCTCTCGCTGCTTTCCGCGCAAACTCAAACGATTCCTCTGTTGAAATCGTCAATACTTCATCATAAAGGGAGGTATCCAAGATGGATGGCACAAATCCTGCACCGATTCCTTGAATTTTATGAGGTCCTGGTTTACCGCCTGATAGTACAGGTGAGTCCTTCGGTTCTACTGCATATAGTTTGATTGATGGATACTTCTCTTTAAGGACTTGACCAGCGCCTGTGATCGTTCCGCCTGTTCCGATCCCGGAAACAAACGCATCTAACTGATCACCCATTTGTTCAACGATTTCTTTTCCGGTAGTATCTTTATGAACTTCTGGATTCGCTTTGTTCATAAATTGCTGTGGCATGAAATAGCCATGTTCTTTTGAAAGCTCTTCCGCTTTAGCGATTGCGCCCTTCATCCCTTCAGCACCAGGTGTCAGGACGAGCTCTGCTCCATAAGCGCGAAGGAGATTTCGACGCTCCATGCTCATTGTGTCCGGCATGACAAGTATGGTGGGATATCCTTTTGCTGCTCCGACCATCGCAAGTCCGATTCCGGTATTTCCACTAGTCGGCTCGATGATCGTATCTCCAGCTTTCAGTGAACCATCTTTCTCAGCCGCTTCAATCATCGCTTTTGCAATCCGATCTTTCACACTGCTTCCAGGATTCATGAATTCTAATTTTAAGTAAACGTCTGCATCATCCTCCCCTGTCAATCGGTTTAGTTTGACAATCGGTGTTTCTCCAATTAAATCAACAATGGAATTTCCTACTTTCATCCCTATCACTCCTTTAATTCCTTTAATTCCTAGTATTTTCATAGGAATAACACTGAATCCATAATACCATTATCAGAATTTTAATTCAATTAATGAGATTAATCGTACTCCCATTTGACATCCAGTTCCTTCCATAGCTGCTCTGGTTCGAAAGTCGTATCCATTTGTTGGATGGCTAATTGTCTTCTAATCTGGCTTTTCACTTCATCAAATTCGTATTGGTTTCCAGGTTTCATATCATGGAGCAGCACGATTCCATATCCATCCTCTGTTTGAATGGGACCGCTCCATTCCCCTTTTTCGAGTTCTGTAATGACATCAAAATAGGCTGGTTCAACATAATTACTAGAAGTGTCGACCCATCCCATCGCCCCTCCACTGGGACCTGAAAACTCATCGATCGATCTTTCTCTTGCAAGCGTTGAAAAAGAAGAACCATTTTCAAGCTCCTCTAATACATGTTTCGCCTTTTCTTCTGTCTTCACAATGATCTGAGAGATTTGATACAGTGGTTTAAGATCGTAAAGATGTTGATTCTCTTGATAATATTTACGCAGATCATCCTCTTTAATGATGACATCTTTCGTGATCAATTCTTCCAAAAGGATGGCATGCTCGATTTCTTCTTTCAACTGTTTATCGTCCATTGCTTGGATGTCGGGGTGCTCATGGGCATCCGCACCAGCCCCGACCATCCATTGGTACAGTTCAATTTCGCGAGTCAGCTCCTCTTCCGATACAGCAACACCATGTTTATCGGCAAGCTGCTCGACAACCTTTTTGTCGATCATTTGTTTCAATACATCTTTCCCATACCTTTTCTTCAATATGTCGATCCACTCATTTTCAGAAATGGATTCATCCCCGATTTGAGCTACACTGCCTGAAAGATCCATAAGGAGGTTTCCACCTGAAGCATCACTACTGATTTTGGAGAAAAAAATGATCGATCCTATGTTCGTGATTAAAAGGAATACAATCATACCGATTAAAATTTTCCGGTTCATCCATTCTTCACCTTACGAGCTTCCTCAAGAAGCGCTTCTAAATCCTCTTTCGTATAATGATACGTTTCATTGCAGAAATGACAATTAGCATCTGCTTTACCATCCTCGATGATCATATCTTGAATTTCCTCTTCACCAAGACTGACAATGGCATCTGCAAAACGCTCCCTCGAACAGCTGCAAGAAAATGAAACAGGTGATGTAGATAAGATTTGGACATTTTCTTCACCTAGCACGTTATATAACAATTGTTCAGGTGGATCACCTGCATCGATCATCTTCGAAACGGGATCGGTATTCTCCAATCTTTTTTCGATAAACGCGATCATTTCTTCCTGTGCACCAGGCATCACTTGGATGACGAACCCACCTGAAGCAAGAATCGAATTATCAGGGTTCACAAGGACACCTACGGCCACAGCAGAAGGAATTTGCTCAGAAGATACAAAATAGTACGTGAAATCTTCCCCCAGTTCCCCCGATACTAAGGGGACTTGGCCGGTAAAGTTTTCCCGCATCCCTAGATCTTTAACGACGGATAGGTGTCCGTTTTTCCCGACGGCCCGCGCTACATCCAGCTTTCCATGCTGGTTCAAGTCAAAATGGACGTTCGGATTTGAAACATACCCTCTTGTTTCCCCTTTGGCGTTCGAGTCCACAATAAGGGCTCCGATTGGTCCACCCCCTTCAATCTTTACGGTCAACTTGTTGCTGTCGCCTTTCAACATCGAAGCCATCATGGTAGAAGCGGTCATTGCACGCCCAAGTGCTGCAGAAGCTGTCGGCAAAGTTTTTTGGCGCCGTTGTGCTTCACTGATCATTTCTGTTGTATCCACTGCATACGCCCGGATATTCCCATCAAAGGCTAATGCTTTTACTAAGTAATCGGACATGTAGAATCTCCTTCCTTAATGAAGTTCTGTATTCTTGTGATAAATCAATTGCAACCCTTTCAATGTAAGGAAAGGATCGACCAGATCGATGACGGAAGATTCCTCGCCGATCAGACTGGCCAGGCCGCCTGTCGCTATAACCAATGGTTCCTCCTCAGCTTGCATTTTCATTCGATTGACAATGCCTTCTACTTGCCCGACATATCCATAAAAAATACCGGCTTGCATGGCACTGACTGTATTTTTCCCTATAATATGGTCAGATTTCATGATCTCGATCCGAGGCAGCTTGGCTGCATGGGTATAAAGGGCTTCAGTAGAAATACTGATCCCTGGTGAAATCGCACCGCCTAAATAGTTTTTGTTTTTATCGATATAGCAATACGTGGTCGCGGTACCAAAATCGACGATGATCAGCGGTGTATCGTATTCATGTAATGCTGCAACAGCATTGACGATACGATCGGCACCAACTTCCCTCGGATTTTCAGTCTTTATGTTCAATCCGGTCTTGATTCCCGGTCCTATGATGAGCGGCTTTAGATTAAAGTACTTCTCACACATTTTTTCAAGTGGGAACATCAGTGGAGGTACAACTGATGAAAGGATGATCCCATCAATATCATTAAAATCAAGCTCAACATGTGTCAATAAACTTGAAATGAACATTCCATATTCATCTTCAGATTTTTTTCGGCTCGTACCAACACGCCAATGATATTTGAGGTCGTCCCCCTCATAAATCCCAAGCACGATATTTGTATTCCCTACATCCATTACTAAAATCATGTCATTCCCCACTATCTATACAAATTCTATCTTTAGTTATAACACAATCACCCCATGAAAACACGCCAAAAAGAACCTGAGTGGAAATGCTTTCCCACTCAGGCTCATCTCCTATTACTTTACTATGATTTTTTCGAAATTGACTCCTTTTCCACAGGCTAAAGAAAAGCGGAAGCGACCTGCATAGTAACGCAGGTCACTGAAAGACTGACGAGGAGGCTGTCGTCGCCACAGGAAGTCTGAAGTGATCCAAGTGGTTTGGCGATGTGGGGAAGCAATGGTCAATGATTTTTTAGCAAAAAGAAAAAGATGCCACTCGTTATGGGCATCTTTCAAATGATATATTATTCTTTATTCTCTGAATCAGAATCGTCCTCAGAAGCGTTCTCATCCTTCTTTGTGATGTTGACTTTCACATCATCATCAGAGGACTCGGTCTCCTTCTTAGGATATTCGAATCCCTCAGGCATTTGGCCTGTTTTGAAAAGGGATTTGATTTGTTGGCTGTCAAGTGTTTCAACTTTTTTCAACGTCTCAGCAATCAAATTCAATTTATCCTGGTGTTGGACTAGGATTTCCTTACAGTGGTCATATGCTTCCTTGATGATCTTCTGAGTTTCAAGATCGATTTCATGAGCAATCGCATCACTGTAGTTTTGTTCATTTTGGATGTCACGGCCAAGGAATACATTTCCGCCTTGTCCCTGACCGAATTGCATTGGACCAAGCTTTTCACTCATTCCGAACTCAGTAACCATCCGGCGGGCGATGCTTGTCGCTCGCTGGAAGTCATTACTTGCTCCAGTACTTGATTCATTGAACGTGATTTCTTCTGCAACACGTCCCCCAAGCAATCCAGTGATTTTATCCACCAATTCTGGTTTCGTCATGAAATAACGATCTTCCTTCGGCAAGGTTACAGCATATCCGCCAGCCTGACCACGCGGAACGATGGTAACTTTATGGACAATTTCTGCATTATCAAGCACAAGGCCGATAATCGTATGTCCTGCTTCATGATAAGCAACGATATTCTTTTCCTTTTGGGAAATGACACGACTTTTCTTAGCAGGCCCGGCAATAACTCGATCTGTTGCTTCATCGATATCTTCCATATCGATTTTCTTTTTATTTTGACGGGCAGCGACAAGGGCTGCTTCATTCAACAGGTTCTCAAGGTCAGCCCCGGAGAATCCTGGAGTTCGCATTGCAATCGTTTTTATGTCGACTGATTCTGCTAAAGGTTTGTTGCGAGCGTGTACTTTAAGTACTGCTTCACGGCCTTTGACATCAGGTCGGCCGACTGGAATTTGACGGTCAAAACGACCTGGACGCAATAATGCAGGGTCTAGAATATCTGGTCTGTTCGTAGCCGCTACGATGATGATTCCTTCGTTTGCACTGAAACCATCCATTTCAACAAGCAACTGGTTCAAGGTTTGTTCACGCTCATCGTGACCTCCACCAAGTCCTGCACCACGCTGACGACCTACAGCATCAATTTCATCAATGAAAATGATACAAGGTGAGTTTTTCTTAGCGTTTTCAAATAAATCACGGACACGGGAAGCCCCGACACCGACAAACATCTCAACGAAATCAGAACCACTGATTGAGAAGAACGGAACCCCAGCTTCACCAGCTACAGCTTGAGCCAGCAATGTCTTACCTGTTCCTGGAGGTCCTACCAGCAGGACACCCTTAGGAATACGGGCACCGAGTGAAGCGAATTTACGAGGATCTTTCAAGAATTCGACGACCTCGATCAATTCTTGCTTCTCTTCATCTGCGCCGGCTACGTCTTTGAATGTGACTTTTTTCTTTTCTTCACTGTATAGCTTCGCCTTACTTTTACCAAAATTCATGACACGGCTACCGCCGCCCTGAGCTTGATTAAGAAGGAAGAAGAATAAAATGAATATGATGACAAACGGAATAATGGAAGTAAAGAAGGTTACCCAACCGCTCGTTCCCTCTGCTTCTTTAACATCTATCTCAACATTAGCCTCTTCCAACTGAGTTAGGACATCCCTGCTCATCTCAGGCGGAATGTTCGTTGTAAATGACGTTTCATCGTTATAACCCGTCAGTTTACCTTGAAGGACCAGTACCTGGTTCTTTGGCTGCATTGTAAGAGACTCTACTTCACCCTTTTGTAGAGCTTCAGTGAATTGATCGTATCTTAATTGTTTAACGTCGTTGTTGTTGCCATTGAAAAAACTGACAATCCCGACAACGACAAGGAATATTAGCAAATAAAATATTGTATTTCTGAAGATGCGATTCATCCCTTACCTCCTCTCGCATACGAGCAAATCATAATTTATATTATCATATGTGTTCACTAATTCACAACTCATTGGCCTTGGTAGATTTCTGGTTTTAATACACCGATGTAGGGCAGGTTCCGATAACGTTCTGCAAAGTCCAATCCATACCCTACTACGAACGCATCCGGTACAACAAATCCGGCGGTATCCGGTTTCAAATCGACTTTCCTTCCAGTCGGTTTATCCAGCAAAGTGACGATCTTGATCGACTTCGCTTTACGGTGCTTGAACAACTCTACTAAATAATTGAGAGTCAACCCGCTGTCTATGATGTCTTCTACGATCAAGATATCCCGACCTTCAATCGAGGTATTCAAATCCTTGATGATCTTTACCTCCCCAGAAGACACGGTAGAATTCCCATAGCTTGATACATCCATGAAATCAAGTTCCACATGGATATCCATGCGTTTTACAAGATCAGCCATGAAAGGCAGTGCTCCTTTTAATACACCGATTACGAGTGGAAAACGGTCTCTGTATTCATCTGATAGTTGAGATGCGAGCTCATGCACCTTCGTTTGGATTTCATCTTCTGAAATCAAGATCTCCTGCATATCACTTCTCATAAGTATGTATTCCTCCTAGACCTCATGCCTGGTATTTTGAAAATATAGAGACATCCATTGATCGTCGGTACCATCAGCTGGCCCTAAATCTGCATGCTTCACTCCTGGTATCCAGAGAATCTTTCCAGAAGAATCAGTAACAATAGGCCAACTATCCCTCAGTTGCTTTGGCAATTTCGTATCAATGAACACATCTTTCACCTTCTTAGACCCGTTTATTCCAGCAGGATGGAGCCGGTCACCTTCTTCTCGAGTTCGTACGAATAGTGGTAATTGCAGTTGAGAAGGTTGGAAGATGAAATGATTTTTACCCTTCCTATTGCCAGCGTTCCGATCTAAGGAACTGAAGATGAGTTTCCCTACAGGCAATTCATACATTCGGCCTAATTCCAATTGGTATGAATACGAATGATCATCCTCTGGCTGCTGAAACGTGAATACACATTTATCATACTCTCGTCTGGAGAACAGACCACCTGGTAAATGTATGGTTCCAGAAGGGTTTTCCGACTTCATCAATCGTATGCAATCCTTGATATGGCTAGACGTAATATTGCTCGGATCCGATTGATAAAGATAGTTTAATATTAGATGAATCCCTCTTCTTTGTAAAGGAATTGCCATCTTCAGAAAGCCTGGTACAGACAATGTCAATTCTTTGTCACACTTTTGCAGAATAACGTTCACAAGGCCCTTTTCCGTCTGTTTATAAAGGTAATCCTCATCCTCTTTCAAACGGTCACTCAGCTGTTGGAATTTTTCGTGTACAGCCGGGTTTTCTTCTTTCAAGAAAGGGAGGACATTTTCTCTGAATCGGTTCCGTTTATATTTGTCACTCATATTACTAGGATCGATCCGATAAGGAATATTTTCGTCTTTACAATAATGTACAAGTTCATCCTTCGTTATTCCTAGAAATGGACGGATAATTCGACCAGTTGAGAAAAACCTTGCCACTGGAATGCCTGAAAGCCCTCCATGTCCTGCTCCTCTTACCATATTCATCAACATCGTTTCAATTTGGTCATCCCCATGGTGTGCAAGGGCCAAACCATCAGCATCGTACTGCTTCATGACAGCTGCAAAGAATTCATAACGGACTCTTCGTGCTGCCTGTTGAGGCGACTCTCCAGTTCCCTCTATATATAACGGAAGGTTCTTTTGAGTTCGTTCAATAGATATGCCATGTGATATACAGTATTGTTGGACAAAATTAGCATCCTCAGCTGATTCCTTCCCTCGAAACATATGATCCACGTGTGCAGCAACGAGTTGCAAGTCCATCTGGCTTCGCTTTTTCATGAAATAATCAAGCAAAGCCATCGAATCCGGACCTCCGGAAACGCCGATGACGACCGTAGCACCCTCAGTAAAAAGTTTGTTTTGTTGGACAAATTGATCAACTGCTTCGAACATGGAATGATCCCCTTCAATAGGTAGGTGAAATTTAGATGAATCTTGAAAAAGAAAATCACTGCCATCATAGAAGAAGGAGTATCGGATGTCAATGTTTACCCACTAGGGGAACTTTACAAAGTCTGTCCCATCAAATAAACGATATAAAAGACAAACAGGAATATGAAAATGAGCACAGTTTCCATGAAATGACGGCGCTTTTTGATTTTCTTTTGCTGGGTACGCCCTGCACGCCCAGGCTGAGATTGTTGATGGGTTTGTGCGGCTGGTTTTCCTTTGGGAGTATTGGTTGTTTTCGCTGCTGATTTCCTCGAATAAAGCTCAAGTAAATCTTGCCTCATTTCAATCGCATTTTGATATTGCCCATGGAAAACCTTATAGAGGATCGGTCCATATTTTCCTAATATACGATTCCGATCGATTAGTTTTTTTAATTGGGTCCATCCTCCCTCTTTTTTATCAAAACGCTTCGGATAAGCATAGTTCATAATGATCATCCCAACTGCAAAAAGATCGTAAGACGGTTCCGCCCGTCTAGAACCCATCCCCCAAAAACCCCGATCGAAAAACTCCGTATATTCTTTGACTGCCCTTCCTACCATCGTGGTTCCGCCAACATCGAGCCAGCGAATTTTCGGAGGAGGACCAGAAATGAGCAAATTATCAGGCTTAAGGTCACCGAATACCCATCCGGCATTATGAAGCTCTGCCAGATCGCCCAAAAGCTGCAAAAGGAGGATGCCGAACCATTCATCTTTACGCTGTCTCATAAACACGAATAATGATTCACCTTGCACATATTCCATTACATAGAAAGGTACCGTCCCTGAAGACGTCACCCAATCATCCATTTCGATAAAAGAAGGTCCAAGTGTCTTCCCCTGGACCTTCGATAAATGTTTGAGCACATTCACTTCAGAGGTAATCGAAAGCGTATCGCGACTTACCTTGACAGCAACCTTACTATGATCATATTTTGCAAGATAGACCGTTCCTGTCGCCCCCGACCCTAGTTCACGGAGGACCAAATATTGCTTCTGGTTCCATTTTCCAGAAATGATTGATCCGATCGGTACATTAACTTCCTGATTCTTCGACGTATTCATCATAATCACCTAGCAGTTTCCGCTTAGATCGTTTATCTGAAAAGAGCTCAAGAGCTTCTTTCAGCGCAGGCCCTGTTGGTGTGATCCCGCCTGTGGAAATTTTCTTGAAGGTCTTCGCCAGTGTATCAAGCTGCGGTGTCCAATCCTGCAGCTTTTCAATGGACTGTTTCTTGCCAGGAAATGCATAAATCGAAAATTGATTGTTACCTGTCCTTGAATTTAAGGAGATAGATAAATCGATCAATGATTCTTGTACGGTCGGGAGTTTATCATCCATGCTTGCGGAAATATCGACCAGGATCAATACTTCAAGATTTACAGTCTCCCCGATTTCATCGACGACCTCCATGACCTGGCCCCGTTTTTCAGGCGGCAAATCTTCCATTTGCTGCTCATCACCGAGAATCTGTGTCAGTTCCTTGTTGATCATCCCATGTATGGTTTGTGTCATCGCCTTCTGTGTCACCATTTTGACAGTCTGTGCGAGTTGGGTCGCGTATACGATTTGACTGACCCCTCCACCACTCATCGCAATATCTTCGACTTCTTTCAAACCATGTTCGCCATAGGCTTCATTTTGAGACAGAATCCCGATAACATTGATTGCAATCCCTTTTTCTCTTGCCAGAGCAGCAATGGCGACTGGATCTTCACCGTGATTCGAACATCCGTCTGTTATTAATAGAATTTGCCGTAAAGTACCCTTATTCATGCCAAAAATCCCCTCTCGAATTTTGTTATTACCATGATAGTCAAGGTAGAGGGGATTTATACTAGATTTGATAGACTACGCTTGCTTTCGCACCTTCTTTTGTTGATGTGGAATGGTCGACCATTTCGGGATGTTTCGATTGATCTTCGTTACGACAACGGTCATATCATCTTCAATCTGTCCATAATCGGCTCTGATCACTTCTTCTAATAGAAGGTCGGCAATGATTTGCGGATCATCCGAATTGATTTCCCGTATTTTTCTCTTGATCCATGCATCTTTATTCTCAACATTTTTCGGCCCTTCATAGATTCCATCACTCATCATGATCAGATAATCACCAGCCTTCAACTGATCACTGACAACATCGACATCGAAATCTTCAATGATGCCCATTGGCAGGTTGCTTGCCTCGATCATCCTCACTTGATCACCTCGTTTTACGAAACTCGGGCTGGACCCGATTTTCAAAAAGCGTACTGTAGCATCCTGTAAATCGATCATAGCAAGGTCAAGTGTCGAAAAGATTTCATCTGTCGTCCGCAGTGATAGAATTGAATTTACGGACTTGATCGCCGTCGTTTCATCTATACCGGATTGAAGGATTTTCTGAAGCAGTTTCAATGTTTCATTGCTTTCCGAATGGGCACGTTCCCCGTTACCCATTCCATCACTGATCGCAACTGCATGCTTTCCTGCGCCAAGCTCTATCGTGGAATGACTATCTCCGGAAAGCCATGCACCACCTTTGGCAGCACTCGCCATCCCTGTTTCGATGACAAAGTTTTGCGAAGAACGGAATACGACATGGCAATAACCATTAGGATAGGCTGCACACTCTTCCTCTTTCACTACGATTGTTTCATCTAATATATCCGACAATAATGGGGCGATGACTTTTTCTGATTCTCCACGTCCATTACAATACGGAATGCTCATTTCGATATCGATACTCCCTTTATCTAGAGAATAGATTTCTATATTTCCGACTTCAAGCCCGATTTCATCAAGAGCTTGCTTTACGTTTTCTTCTTGGACTTGATGGTTTTCCCGCTCTCTTTGGATCTCCTTCGCGAAATTGTCCATCACTTGTGAAACACCATGAAGCTGTTCAGCAACAAGACGCCTGCTTTCCTTCACCTGCTGCTTCAACTTGATGTTTGCATGGTATTGACCAAGCTCGTACTGGATCGTATCAATCACTTTTTGAGAACGGACACAATGCTTTTCCCAATCCTTTTGCAGCCTGCGATCATTTAACTTGCCTTGCGGGTTCGTCTCCGCCATGATTTGTGCCATGAGATCATACGTCTTATCGAAATTATTCACCCAGCAATGTCGCTTTTTAAAGCAGTTTTGGCACGTCTTTTCTGTAACGTTGCCCAGGAACATATCCAGCTCTCTCTTATCTTCATCTTCGATCAGACTCGTCGCACTAACCGTGGAAAAACTGTTGGATAAAGCCTGGAACAGGTTTGAAAACTGCTCTACACGACTCGCTGTGACATCTCGGACTTTCCGCAGA
This sequence comes from Alkalihalobacillus sp. YIM B00296, assembly GCF_020179385.1. Taxonomy (GTDB): domain Bacteria; phylum Bacillota; class Bacilli; order Bacillales; family Fictibacillaceae; genus Pseudalkalibacillus. The sequence goes on from NZ_JAIBLJ010000022.1 coordinate 19,925, forward strand.
TACTGCTGTTGCTCTTGTATATATTCTTTGGTTCCCGGTATATAGCGTGAGATTTTAGAGATCGCGTTCTTCGGCGTCAGCAAGAACAATCCTACTGCAGCACAGGATTCCAACAGACTGGTTACAAGCAGGCCGTTCTCTGAACCATATAATCCTAAAAGCAGTGTTCCAATGAATAATCCGATACTCACCCCGATTTTTCTACCTTCTTTTAATAGGCCTCCTAATAGACCTGAGAATGCCAGGAGACTCATCTGATAAAGACTCGCAATATTCGCAAGGCCAAGAATAAGACCTGTAACCACCCCGACTGTCGATCCAATCGCTGCGCCACCTACGAAGGCGAATATTAAAACAAGGTACCGGGACAAAACATGTTCAATTGATAAATCATAGAGTTGCCAGCCTATCGTGCCTGTCATGACAGAAGCTAAAAGAATGATGAAGCATATAATCTCTTCATTTTTCAATGAATGCTGAATCTTTTTTAACGATAGAAGCGGAATACTTTGCAAGAAAATCAATGCTAAAATACTGCTTAACCCAGATTCGATTACAACCATTAAAAGGCTTCCGGTTGTAATTGGCTCAGATGTGAAAGACAGCAGACTCATGCGGGTGACGAAACTAGCAATAAAAACCGTGATTGGTAGAATTTTATACGATTGTTTGATGATATGCGTAACAATTGAATGGATGACGAAGAAAACTGCCAGACCGATCGAAACGAATAATCCAGTTACCTCAAACGTTGTCAGCGCTCCTGCTAATAATGCCACGGCCGCCACGCCAGCACGCTCACGTTTAAGAAACAATACCGCTCCGAAAAAAGGAAGTGCAAATGGAGATAGCTCTGATAGTATAAGTGCCCTTCCTAACAGAAAGCCTGTACAAAACAATAGTATACTCCAATGAAGAAGAAATCGTTTAACACCTTGGGAAATCCCTTCCGCATGCAAAGAAACACCCTTCTTCAATCTTTCAACCATCGCAATTTTCCGAAGTAGATGGCCGCTTTCAGATCCTACCTTTTGCATCAACCCCACCCCACTCGTTAATAGTTTCGTGTTTTTCTATTAAAACATAGGGAAATTCAATTTTTTGTCAAACCATCAGATACAGAGATAAAAACTTCTCGACGGGTTACGATGTCGAGCGCCAATAAGATTCAATTTTCAGATAACTGATGCGAGAATCATTTCTACAGGAAGAAGTACGCCTGTATGCTCGATATGCTTTTTGGCTATTCGGTATCGAAAGTAAAATTATGGCGAAGTATCCATAACAAAGGTGAAAGATTTGAGGATTCTACATTAGTTGAGATGGGTGGGGTTATATATAAGGATAAGGAGAAACTCTGGGTACCCTTTTCATGGCCGAAACCTCCTCTGGGTACCTCAAATTCCTTTTATCGTGTTTTCAGGGTTTCATAAAGCTTTTAAGATTACTTAAACATTGTCGCTTTTTTACGTACTTAGAACCATTCACAGCCGGAAATCTTTACAAATTAAAAAACTGTCCATGCTTAAGCGGGACAGTTATCGTTTGTAATATGGTGACCCCTACGGGATTCGAACCCGTGTTACCGCCGTGAAAGGGCGGTGTCTTAACCACTTGACCAAGGGGCCTTATTTTTGATTGTAGCAGTTGAACATTCGTCGTGTTTTTTTAACCGGCTAAATATAAGGTAAAAATTCGGCGGGTTAGAAACAAGTAGTTCGAGGCCGACAGATTTGAGGATCGGAGAGTATGTTATTGATACATGAGAACTGGAGAATCCGAGTAACAAAGAAATCCGTAGTTGATCATTCGTCGTGTTTTTTAACATCATACTAAATGGTAGCGGCGGAGGGGATCGAACCCCCGACCTCACGGGTATGAACCGTACGCTCTAGCCAGCTGAGCTACACCGCCAAATTGAATAGCTTTTAAAGACACAACAAGAATAATACAAGATATCGAGAAATCCGTCAATAACTTTTTCGACATTTGCTTAAGAATTTGAAATAAGATACAAGTTAAAAAAGCGATGAATCAGAAACAAGAAATTCGAGGTACGACAGATTTGAGAATCGGAACAGGTTATCATTTATCGTATTTTTCAAAACTCATAAAAAAACACCCATTTTTATACAATAGGTGTTTTAGATATATAGGTTTGCTTGCGTTTTCCGATTTAAGGCAATTTTTACTTACAATCGGTAAGCAGCAGATATTTCACTATCCCCGGCGGGCTCCGCGTCCTCCACGTTTAGATTCAGTCTGCCTTTTCAGTGTGGATAAACGGTCTTCACTGTCCTTTAGGAATCGGTTTAACTTATCTTCGAAAGAAACGAATTCATTGCTTGGTCGTCTAGGCTTACCTCCCCTTCCGCGCGGGCGGTCTTGCCTCGGACGGGATGGTTGATCTTTCGCTTTCTTTATTGAAAGTCCGATTTTTCCATCCGATTCTACATTGATGACTTTGACCTCAACTTCGTCTCCAACGGAAAGATGTTCGTTAATATCCTTCACGTAATTATCGGCAACCTCACTGATGTGGACTAAACCGGTGATACCACCTGGCAGCTCGACAAATGCTCCAAAATGGGTAATACCTGATATTTTTCCCTTTAATTTGCTGCCTACTTCAATTGTCATTGTAAAAATTGCTCCTCCTTAAAATATGAAAATCTACTTTACTTTATTATACATGCCCTAAAATCCAAGGTCAACGTGACTCTTCTTTGTTATCAGGGAGTTTGAAGATCGTTTCCCCCGGTTTGGACATATAATAATCCCTTCGCGCGACCTCACCAATATAATCCGGGTCTTTTAGTTTATTCACTTCATCACTTAATTGTGCCTTTTCAGCTATGATTTTTTCCAGGCGCTGTTCGACTGCTTCTTTCTCTTCCTTCTTTTCAGCAATCTGGGCTGCTTGGGAAGTCAGGGTAGCAATCGTGACGGTAAACATGACGACGACAAGTACACCAAAAACCGTTAAACGTCTCAATAGACCTTGCTTTCTCCGACGCGCTCGTTCTTGTTTCTTCTTTTCTTGAGTTACATAGCTTTCGTTTAAGGCTGTCACTTTGTCATGACGTTGCACCATCAGAACCTCCTTTACCTTCTAAGCTTTCCAATCCATTCTTTCACCTTATTCGTTGGCTTTTTTAGAATTCCTGCTTTTTCCTTTAGCTTTGTCATCATTTTGGTCCTTACTTTTTCAAATAAGGCGGTAATACCAAAGGCTTTTAGGGGAAAAAGAAAAATTCCGGCAATGAAAAGGAGGATGGAAATAAGAAGTCTACCTATCATTTTACTCAAGGAAAGAAGGAGATTCAATATGAGTTTCACAGGTTGAATAAAAAAAGCATAAAAGATGTTTTTGATCATTTTTCCGATCCAAACCACCACCGAAATAATGAATTCCAGCAATTTTTTGTAAGCAGACTGAAGCAGGCTTCGATAGCATGCGAATCCGCAAAGGAGGGCGAGGAAGATGATGACACGGACTTCACCCTGGTTGACCTGGAGTAAAACATAGAAAATGATCAAAGCTTGGAGGAACCAGAAAATGATGTCATTGATGAACCTTAACCAATTCCATCGTTTTTTTCCCGTTTGGAATCTTTGATACGTATCGAGAGCTATCCCGATCCAGATACCACTCCCTACCATGGCTAAAATCGTGTAAAGTTGTACATCCAGGCTCATTTGAACAGCTTGCTAAAAAATCCTTTAGCCTTATCTCCCTGTTGCTGGTCTAGATAAACAAGGTCGAATACTTTTCCCTCGATTGAAACCATACCTTGTTCCAGGTTCAGGTTCTTCATTTTCAAGTTATATCCCCGTACTGCAAGGAACCCCATTGAGGTTTCCAAAAGGAATTCCTCGTTATCAAAACTCTCAACCTGCTTTACTCCTGTGATATCAAGGGATTTCCTTCCCCTCATCTTAATGTCATGGTCTGGTGCTGCAGGGGATTTATTATCGTATGATGATCCATTGTAATCGTAATATTGGTCCATAGAGACTCCTCCCATACATGGTTTGTACCAATGTATGAGCTGCTTGGCCTGTTTAGAACAAGCTTTATTTGTCATGCCTCCCACTAAAAAAGATCGACCACGTATGTTCAGTTTCCCGGTGCTTACCCATTTCAAAAACTTGCTGGCCTTGAAATGAGATCCGGTCTCACTCACAATTGGTGTGATCGATCTTTCTTATATGAACCCCTCGTAATAAATTACGGTCAGAGATGCTGTTCCAGCGGCGATTAGGCTTCCTCGTCCACGCGCTTTTCACTGACGACCGTATACATGGATGCAGCATCTTCTTTTTTTGTTGTCTCTTTTAAGTCTTCTATTTTTACTGTAACGATTTTTTGTCCAAAACGGATCTGAAGTTCATCTCCAGGCTGGACGGTTGAGGACGCCTTCCCGGCATTCCCGTTAATGAGGATTCTTCCTTGATCAGAAATCTCTTTGGCGACAGTACGCCGTTTGATCAAGCGAGAAACCTTCAAGAACTTGTCCAGACGCATTTATTTTACTGCTTCTTTCAACTTGTTCCCAGCACGGAATGCAGGAACTGTTGATGCTGGAATATCGATTGTTTCACCAGTTTGAGGGTTGCGTCCTGTGCGGCTTGAGCGTTCTCTCGTTTCGAAAGTACCAAAACCGACGAACTGTACCTTGTCGCCTTCTTTAAGTGCATCTGTAATTTCTGTTAGAAGGCTGTTCACTACTGATTCAACATCTTTTTTAGTCAGGCCTTCTTTTTCAGCAATATTGTTGACTAGATCATTTTTATTCATTTTATGTACCTCCTATTATTATTCGTTTCCTTGGGTTGATAGACAAATTCGCACGGATTGTGCCATCTCTGTCCATTCCACAGAATAAAATTCTCTAAAACTAATGAGAATCCTTCTTTTTAGACATTTTTTTTGCTTGTTCCCAAAAAAAGTCCATTTCCTCAAGGGAAGCATCCTTAAAAGAGACGTCATTCTTTCTCAGCTCTTCTTCAATATAGCGGAATCGGTTGTAAAACTTGCGATTCGTACGCGAAAGAGCCAACTCAGGGTCAATCCCATAATACCGGGATAAATTGACGAGTGCAAATAAACAATCTCCAAGCTCATCTTCCATGTCATTTTGGTTGGCTGATTTAGCCGCTTCTTCAAACTCAGCCAGTTCTTCATTGATTTTTTGGAGAATCGGTTCAATGTTATCCCAATCAAATCCTACTTTTGCAGCTTTCTTCTGTAATTTTTCTGCTCGGATCAAGGCTGGGAAGAGGTCTATTCCATCTAGGATTGATTCAACATTATGTTGAGGGTCCTCTGCTTTTTCTGCTTTTTTGATTTCATCCCATGTCTGTTTCACTTCCTCCGCCGTATCGAGTGACTCATCACCAAAGACATGAGGGTGGCGTCGGACCATTTTATCCGTCAATGATTTTACGACATCATCGATTGAAAAGTAACCGTTGTCTTCACCGATCTGTGAATGGAGCATCACCTGAAGCAAAACATCCCCGAGTTCTTCCGTTAAGTGTTCATCATCCTTGTTGTCGATGGCTTCGATCACTTCATAAGCTTCTTCGAGCAAATACTTGCGTAAGCTTTCATGGGTCTGCTTTTTATCCCATGGGCAACCGTTTGGACCTCTCAATGAACGGATGACGTTACGTAATTGGGAGAATTCCCTGCTTAGCAGAGTTGAATCCCTAATTGGCTCTACATAAACAGCAGTTAAATTATTCACTTCCACATGGCGATCCATTTCGAAAAGCGGGACAGATACAATCGATTCACCATCAGATCCAGCTGCCGTAACAATATGTACTGGTTGGTCATCAGGATAACGCTCCATCAACGACAATTTCACATCTGATGCGATCATTGAATCATATACCTGGGCGATGATGACATGCTGCTGGATATTAGGCTGTTCAGCTGTCAGCACTGTTCCATCAAGGAGTTGGAAACCGTCGATCGGGTCTATCCTCAATGCCTGGAACATAGCGTCAAGAAAGCTTTGCCCGCCTCGAAATTCAATCGAATTATCCCTGTCTTTCTCTCCCTCTAAAAGAAGCTGCACCGTATGTTCAGCAACCAGTGGGTGACCAGGCACGACGTATACAAGATCCCGGTATTCTGATTCCCTCCACAAATGACGTACGATTTCTTCATATACATTTTCAAAGTGCTCTTCTTTTTCATAAAGGTGATCGAAACTCTGGAATTCCAACCCCTCTTTCATGAGTTCTTCAACAGCAGGATGTTCCTTCGTACGAAGAAATACATGATCGGTTTCTTTCAGCAATTTATATACGCCGTACGGAATCTGGTCAAGGTCCCCTGCACCCAATCCGACTACTGTAATCGTATTAGCCATTTTCATTGCTCCTTTCTTTATAAAGCCAATTTACTAGATGCTTTCCTTTAGGCAGCATAATGATTTCTTCATATTTCCACACATTCAGATAAACAAGTGAAACCATATACACAAGAGCTCCTAATAATGAACTCGAAACAGCTGCAAAACCGGCAGTCACCCTGCCTCCCTCTGGTTGGAAAAAGAACCAAAGCTCCTTCCATAGGAACGTCGCGATGGCCATCAAAATCAATGATAAAAGGACCTTCCCACTGTAAAATCGCTGCACATGAAAAACATTTGTCATACGGTGGACAACGATCAAATTACAAAAGGCTACAAAAGCGGTGCTGATCACCGTCGTCACCGCTGCACCAGAAATACCGTACATCGGCAGCAGGAATATGTTCAAAACGGCTTTTAAAATCATTGCTAATAAAATGAATAGGACAGGGTAACCGATCTTGCCGAGTCCTTGCAGGATCGCCGATGACGTGATCGCTAGTGAACCGAAGAGGATAGCCGCACCCAAAATCCCGAGAGCGGCGGATCCGTTACCGTCCTCATATAAAAAAAGGTTCGTAGGGACGATAATCACAGCCAGTCCTACAGCTGCCGCGCCTCCGATAATGAAGCTGAATTTCAATGATAAACCTGTAAATGTATGAATGCGTTCATGATCCTCGTCCCGTTTCGATTTAGCAATGAAAGGAATCAAGGGAAGTGCCATTGCAGTCGCAATGACTGTGCCTAACTGTAGCAAGGGCTGGCCACGGTCGAAAATACCCTTGTTCACCTTTGCATCTAGAACTTCCATGCCGCCCGCTTGTAATCCTGGTACGACTTGCAAAGCATCAATCAACTGGAACAAGGCAAGCATGACAGCGGTGATGCATATGGCAATGCCGCCTTTCAGTAATGAACCCATCATTTTCATAGTTTTACGAAGAGACAGTCTACCAGGAGCTTCAAGCCGGACCTCTTGTTTTCGAAGAAAGAGGATCAATACGATTACGGACACCAGACTTCCAGTCAACCCGCCGAAAACGGCTGCAGTACCGACCAAGTACTGGTCAGCCCCAGCAGAAACAAGCCAGACCGTTAAAATCAATATCGCTGCTACTCGAACGAATTGTTCAGCTATTTGGGAAATGGCTGTCGGACCCATGTTCTCCTTACCTTGGAAGTACCCCCTTGCTATGGATAGGAACGGAACGAATAAAAAGGAATACGACGCCATATGTAACGGTTGGACAAGTAATGGATCGTTCATAGCCTCTGCAATCATTGGCGAAAAACGATGTAATAGAAAAAAGACCAGTATGGAGAAACTGCTCAATCCGATCAGGATGGTCGTCAATGTATTTTTCAATTGATTGTTTTCACCTACAGAAACCATTTTCGAAAGCATGAGTGGAAAACCGTACATGCTTAAAGCGAAAGCAATCGCATAGAAAGGATATACTTGCTGAAACACATAAAGTCCGAGATCCCCTGCAATATTCTGATAAGGGATCCGGTAAAAGGCACTTAACACCTTCACAAATAATGCGGCCCCTGAAATGACAAGGGTCCCTTTCCAAAATGTTTTCTGGATATCAATATGATTCACTCGTTCACACATCCTTAAATTCCGCAAACGTCCTGATGATATCCCTTTAGACCCAAGTACGTTTGAACTGGACAAGTACAATCCCTGCCATTATAGCACGAAATCTACCACATCTGACGACCCTCCGTATCAGTTTGATTCGAGTAGATCAATATTGGCGGATTATCGTTAAACGGAACCCAAATCATAAATTCAACGTACAGCTCGATATTTCACAAAGCCAAATGAAAAAGAAGCAGGTCAGCTGCTTCTTCCTCTCATTGTTCCATTTGTTTGGCCAAGAACCCAGCAGCGGTTTCCGCTACCTTCTGTTCGATCTCTCCGACCTGCTTGTCCGTTTTAGAAAGTAATACGACTGCTCCGATCGGATCTCCGTTTGCTACTATGGGTGCGATGATGTGAGAAACTGTCTCACTATTGCCGTCAACAACTTCTACAGAGGTCGCCTGACTCGATACGACAGATTTCCTGTCATTCATCGACGATTCAATCACTTTTCCGATATTCTTATTCAAGTAATCCTTTTTCCCACCACCAGCTACGGCGATGAATGTATCACGATCTGAAATCAATGCAATATGCTGAGTATTTTCGTACAAGGATTCAGCATACTCCTGAGCAAAATCACCAAGCTCGCTGATTGGTGAATATTTCTTCAGGATGACTTCCCCTTCTCGATCAACAAAAATCTCTAAAGGATCTCCCTCGCGAATTCGCAGGGTTCTTCTGATTTCTTTAGGAATGACGACCCGACCCAGATCGTCGATACGACGTACGATACCTGTGGCTTTCATTCTTGTTGCCCTCACTTTCCTAACGTTGCAAAATAATGGAGATACAATAGCAATCATGGTATTAATGAGTAAAAATACCATTCATTTGCCTTTAGTATCCGTACGTTGTCCTAATCTATTCACAGAATAAGCAAAATTCTTCCTAAGAAATTCAGAAAAGCATCCCACTCATGAATTGGAGGGTATCGTTTGATTAAGCTTGAACGGCTTCTTTCTTTGCTTTTGGAAATTGCTGCAGCACTTCTTCGATGACCTCTAACAATTGATCATCCGACAGCCTTTTGTGATTGATGATCACTTTGATTTGATCTTGTACCATTCCTAAATTCACATGTCGGCCTATTTTATTGACGATATCGAAAAGTTTACTGCCATCAAGCTGTTGGGTCATTTCTTTTGAAATCAGGATATGGACTTCATTCGTTTTATTTTGCTCGATCTTTTCAATCTTTTCTTGCTCAGCATATAGTTTGATCCGAGCGACAGCTAGCAAATTGGCGACTTGTTCAGGATATTCTCCAAACCGGTCCATCATTTCGTCATTCAGATCGATGACATCATCAAAGCTTGCCAAACCTTTGAATCGTTTATATATATCAATCTTCTGCTTTTCATCATTTATATAGGAAGCTGGAATGTATGCATCCACGTTCAAGTCGAGCTCCAGGGTGATTTCTTTCTTTTTCGGTTTCTCGCCTTTTCGTTCTTCTATCGCATCCTTCAACATCTGGGAATACAGATCGAATCCGACCGAATCGATGAACCCATGCTGCTGGGCACCTAACAGATTGCCTGCTCCACGGATTGAAAGGTCCCGCATGGCGATCTTGAACCCCGAGCCAAGTTCGGTAAATTCTTTGATCGCTTGCAAGCGTTTTTCGGCTATCTCGGTCAGTACCTTATCACGTTGATACATGAAATAAGAATAGGCGACACGATTGGATCGTCCTACGCGCCCTCTAAGCTGGTACAGCTGTGACAGTCCCATTTTATCTGCATCATGAACGATAAGTGTGTTTACATTCGGAATATCGACACCCGTTTCAATGATTGTTGTACTCACAAGGACATCATAATTTCCATCCAAAAAGTCGATCATCACTGTTTCAAGTTCATTCTCGCGCATCTGTCCATGGGCGTAGGCGACCCGGGCATCAGGTACAAGCTGGGAGATCTGTTCTGTCATTTTCTGAATGGTTTCAACCTTATTATATAAAAAGTATACTTGCCCACCCCTTGAGAGTTCCCGTTCAATTGCTTCCCGAATCATACTCCCGCTATATTCGACTACATAGGTTTGGACAGGGAATCGATTCTCAGGTGGCGTTTCGATGACAGATAAGTCCCGGACTCCAAGCATCGACATGTGCAGGGTCCTCGGAATCGGAGTCGCCGTCAATGTCAGTACATCAACCGTTGTTTTCATTTGTTTGATTTTTTCCTTATGCGTGACACCGAACCGTTGTTCTTCATCAATGATGAGGAGACCGAGCTCTTTGAACTGGATGTCTTTCGAAAGCAGCCGGTGGGTACCTATGACGATGTCCACTGTGCCTTGTTTCAACCCTTTTGTCGTTTCGGTCTGTTCTTTACGGGTGCGGAAACGACTTAACGATTTTATTGTCACCGGAAATTCAGCAAAACGCTCCTGCAAAGTTTCAAAGTGTTGTTGCGCTAAAATCGTCGTCGGGACTAGGAAGGCGACTTGCTTGCCATCATTGATCGCTTTGAAGGCTGCCCGGATTGCTACCTCTGTTTTCCCATAACCGACATCCCCACAAAGCAACCGGTCCATCGGTCTTTCTTTTTCCATATCTTCTTTTATTTCGTTGATTGCCCGAAGCTGATCCTCTGTTTCCTGGTACGTGAACACACTTTCAAACTCCTGTTGTAAGGCCCCATCCTTCGAGAAAGCATATCCTTTCATCGCTTCACGCTCTGCATACAATCTGATCAAGTCATCAGCAATATCCTGGACGGACGATTGCACCTTGCTTTTTACCTTTTTCCACTCGCTGCCGCCGAGCTTGTAGACTTTAGGGTCCTTAGCTTCGGATCCTACATATTTTTGAACTTGATCGATTTGTTCTACTGGGACGTAAAGTTTATCATCTCCAGCATATCTTAAATGCAAGTAATCCTTGTGCACCCCGTTGATTTCAAGCGTTTCAATACCCAGATACTTCCCGATTCCGTGGTTGATGTGCACAACATAATCTCCGACTTTCAATTCGGAGTAGCTCTTGATCCTTTCCGCATTGGACATTTTCTGTGTCCGTCGAGGCTTCCGGGAAGCTTTCTTGGTGAAAATCTCTTCCTCTGTCAACACGACGAGCTTTCGCAGAGGCAGCTCAAACCCACCATTCAGATCACCGATCATGATATGGTTCTTTCCTGGTGTCAATGGTGTTTCTGATTCAACTAAAGCAGCATCGATTTTATAATCTTCCATTACGCGTTCCAGGCGTTTTGCACGCTCTTTGTTTGCTGCAAGAAAGACGACGGCATCTTTGCTTTTGCCCCATCTTTGCAGCTCTGACTGCAGAACATTCATCTGGCCATGGAAATTCTGCATCGCTTTACAACTCATATTGATGATGTTCTGCGGATTAGTATGTGGGACATGTCTTAAGAACAAGGATAAATATAAGAACATGATGCCAGGCTTATTAACGATTTCATCATATTGATGAGATAACGTCATCCCGGTCAGGATCTCTCCCTGGTTCAACAATGTCGTTTGCCACTCTGCTTCTTCCTTCTCGAGGTGGGAAGATGTCTCTTGTATGCGGCTGATTTCATCCATGATAACCATTGCACGGTCAGGTAAATAATCTAGTAAACTAGCAGGCTGATCATAGTAATAGGAAATGTACTTATACATCCCTTGAAAAGTTTGTCTTTGTTTAAGCTGCTCAATCTCATATCCAATATGCTCTGTAATCTTCTCTTTTACACCTTTGTCTTTGATCTTTTGCAGAGACCTGGAGAGACCGAGCTCAATATTTGAAACAGCCTTTTCAAAGTGTTCTGGATACAATACGATCTCTTCTGCTGGACCAACTTTGATCTCCTTCAACTGTTGTTCAGAACGTTGTGTTTCAACATCGAAATAACGGATGGAATCCACTTCCGTATCGAAAAGTTCAATTCGAATCGGATTCGTTTCGGTTAGCGGAAAGACATCCATAATTCCACCGCGGATACTGAATTCCCCAGGTGAGGTGATCATATCAGCCCGCTCATACCCCATTGCGATCAACAGGTTTTTCACTTCATCCAGATCGATATCCGTACCCCTTCTAAAGTTTACATGGCTCTCACGCCATACATGGGGGGGTGGAATCATTCTCCGGAGTCCGGCGATTGGTGTGATGATTATTCCCCTAGCATCCTCACTTAAGTGATTGAGGACAGCGATCCGCTGGGATTTCAACTCTGGACTTGCAATCGCGATTTCTGCGGAGGTCAATTCATTGACTGGATATAGATGGACGAAGTCTTCCCCGATCAAAGCGGTCAAGTCCTCATAAAGTTTCTGTGCCTGAAAAAGATTATGTGTAACGACGAGTTGTGATCGTTCCTCTGACCGATAAAGACAAGCCATCAACAACGTTCTTGCCGAACCGGAAAGCCCTGAAACAAGTTGTTCACGCAGGCCTTCCGATAGTCCTGTGGCAAGGGAATGGAAATCATCGTTATCACAAAAATAATTAAGTAAGCCTTGCATGCCATTATCTCCTTCCCGTCAGGAATCCCTAAACTTATCTATCTTGATTATTGCCAATTCTCTCAGCACATTCATCTAAAAAGATCTATGGAAACAGAAAATGCCTTGGTCTTAAAACCAAAGCTGTTTACTGTATGAATGTATCCAGTGCGTGTAAATCTGGGTTTCTCCTTAGCATCTCATAACAATCCTCACAAATTGATTTAACGCGAACATCTCCCTGATCACCATATGATATATATTCTATACGTTCTTGATCAGAAAGTTGGTCAAAGCCGAGACTGGTTGAATCTACTGAAGCTACATCTAATTTCCCGATATGTACGCCACAGTGTTTACATGAATAATAGACAGCCATCCTATACCTCCTTGGTGACTCATTTACTATCATTATGGTCGCAGAGGCAGGTTTCTATTCATCCATTATATCGGTTCATTACTTGCGTAAACGGGGTATCTATCCAACTTTCGCATGCATCAGCAGATCGTTGTAATGCTTCCTTGATTGGAGCTTGTTGATTTGGGCGAAAGGTTTTAAGCACATAATCCGGTACCGCTTCTCCAGGTTCAGGGCGGCCGATCCCAATGCGTATGCGTTTGAACTCCTGCCTGCCAAGATGCTGAATGATCGATTTCATTCCATTATGTCCCCCTGCGCTTCCCTTTTCACGTAAACGCAGCTTTCCAGGAATTAGATCCAAATCATCGTAAATGACAAGCAGATCATCAATCTCTACTTTATAATATTTCATTAGTGGGATGATGGCGTCACCGGACCGGTTCATATACGTCAAGGGTTTTAATAAACATATTTTATGCCCATTGACTTCGTCTATGCCAAATAGCCCGTTGAATTTTTGATTATTCAATGGGATTGATAGGTGTTCCGAAAGATGATCTATGACTTTGAATCCAACATTATGTCGTGTATTTTCATATTTCTCCCCCGGATTACCTAGACCGGCAATAACCTTCATTTCTTCATATCCTTCCTTTTTAAACCTCTGCAGGAATCTGTTCAACATAATAACGAACTCCTCTTATAAACTTCCTTATTCTGTTTAAACTAGGGAAAGTCAAGCCATGATGAAGACTGTACTTTATTAACCATTATACTGAATAAAGTATTATATATTTTATTTTGTGCAAGTGAAAAGTTAAGATGCCTCAAATGCACTATACGTAGAAAAAGGCGCAACCAAAGCGGCTACGCCTCTCATGAATGTATGTCAAATTACTCTTTTGTTTCCTATTTAGGTGCCTCTTCGTTATCATCGCCTTCAGAAGCTCCTTTTTCACCGACGAGTTCTGGCTCTTGATCTTCATCTTCAACTTCTTCCTCAGGCTCTTCTGTCGGCGGTGCGATTGAAACGACGACTTCTTCTGGGTCAGTCATGATTTGATAAGAAGAATTTTCTTTGAGGTCAGCGACAGTAAATGAATCACTGATGTTCAACTCCCCGATATTCACTTCTATTTCACTCGGGATATCTGCAGGTAATGCCCTAATCGTAATCTCATGTAAGGAATGCTGAACCACGCCGCCTTCTTTCACGCCTGCTGCTTCTCCAGTAAGATGTACAGGAACATCTGCATCTGTTTCCTGATTCAAGTTGATTTCTCTGAAATCAATATGAAGGATCAAATCTTTCAAATGATCCATTTGTACATCCTGAACCATCGCAGAATGCTTGTCCTTGCCGATTTTCAAGTTGATGACAGTGTTAATCCCGCCTTCACGGATGGATTTTATGAAATTGATACGGTCGAGATAGATCGGTTTACTGTCCCCCTTACCGTAGAAAACGGCCGGAACATGTCCTTCTTCACGTAGTTTCCTAGTATTAGAACGAGTAAAATCATCTCTTACTGTTGCATCTAAATCAATAGCCATAACGATCACCTTCCTGTATCAGTTACTATTTTAAAACTATTCCCGAAATCAGTCAGGTTCAAACATCATGTTGGTGATTTCTGAAAATCAATCAAAGAGTTTACTGACGGATTGCTGTTCATGGACTCGGATGATCGCTTCTCCGAGAAGTGGAGCTACAGAAAGCTGAGTCAGCTTATCAATGAGCTTCTCTTCTGGTAACGCGATCGTGTTGGTCACGACAAGTTCTTTGATTTTCGAATTCTGGATCCGTTCAATGGCAGGGCCCGATAAAACTGGATGTGTACAACAAGCATAGACATCAGTGGCACCGTTTTCAATCAAGGCGTTGGCAGCTAATGTGATTGTGCCTGCTGTATCGATTATATCATCGATCAAAATCGCTGTCTTACCATCGATGTTACCGACGATACTCATGACTTCGGAAACGTTAGGGCGGGGTCGTCGTTTATCAATGATCGCGATTGGTGCTTTCAAACGATCAGCTAATTTACGGGCTCTGGTTACACCACCATGATCAGGGGATACAACGACAATATCATCAAGACTTTTGCTTTCGAAATAATTTCCTAGAATCGGAACACCTAGCAATTGGTCAACCGGGATGTCGAAGAAGCCTTGGATTTGCGGTGCGTGCAGATCCATCGCGATAACACGTGTCGCACCAGCTGTTTCCAATAGGTTCGCGACAAGCTTAGCTGTAATCGGTTCTCTTGAACGCGCTTTTCGATCTTGTCGGGCATATCCATAATAAGGGATGACGACGTTGATCGTTTCAGCTGATGCTCTCTTCAACGCATCAATCATGATCAGAAGTTCCATCAAGTTTTCGTTGACTGGTGAAGAGGTGGATTGAATCACGTATACTTCACCGCCACGGATACTTTCTTCGATATTGATTTGGATTTCTCCATCACTGAACCGTTGAACAGAACATTTCCCCATATGCACACCAATATGTTCTGTTATTTCTTCTGCTAGGTCTTCATTTGAATTCAAGGTAAATACCTTCAACTTCGAATTCTCATACTTAGACATTGATCAATTACCCCCTGTGGTTGTTTAGCTTTTCTTGTATTTTGGAAACGTATCCTTCTTTGTTCATTTGGCGAGCTCGAGCTATGGACAAGGCCTCTCCGGGTACGTTATCCGTAATGGTCGAACCTGCAGCAACATAGGCATTCTCACCAACAGTGACCGGTGCGATCAGATTGGAATTGCATCCAATGAATGCTCCATCTCCAACCTTTGTGAGATGTTTATTCTTACCATCATAATTAACAGTTATCGATCCACAGCCAAGATTTACATTTTTACCTATTTCCGCATCCCCGATATAACTTAAATGGGACGCTTTGCTTCCATCATCCATCTTGGATTTTTTGATTTCTACAAAATTACCGACTTTTATATCGTTTCCTAAAGTAGATTGCGGTCTGACGTGGGCAAAAGGTCCAATAGCAACGTTGTCCCCAACTTTACTATCGTGGACGACGGATTGCTTGATTACTACATTGTTTCCGATATGGCTGTCTTTAATTTCACTGTTCGGACCAATTTCGCAATCCTCTTCGATTGACGTGCTCCCAGTTAAGACGGTTCCAGGTAAAATGACGGAATCCCTGCCAATCGTGACATCAGCGCTGATGTATGTTTGTTGCGGGTCGACCATTGTTACACCATTTCTCATATGTTTCGTGTTGATCCGTATCTTCATCAGCCTTTCTGCTTCTGATAGGGCGACACGATCATTGACACCGATTGTTTCATCGAAGGAAGGTGTTTGGTAAGCAGCAACTGTTTCAGATTTGTTCTTTGCTATTTCTATGACATCAGGCAAGTAATATTCACCTTGGACATTATCGTTATTCACCTGTTTAAGTGCTTCGAACAACGTATGATTGTCAAAGCAATATGTGCCTGTATTGATTTCTTGGACTGCCAATTCATCCACAGAGGCATCTTTATGTTCAACGACTTTTGCTACCGTTCCGTCCTCATTTCGGATTACTCTGCCATAACCGGCAGGATCGTCTGCATGAGCAGTAAGCAGCGTCACTTTTGCGTTTTCTTTTTCATGATGCTCAAGGAGTGCTTCCATCGTTTCAGAAGAGATCAAGGGTGTATCGCCGCACACCACGAGGGTCGTTCCTTCCAATTCTCCAAGTTGTTGTTCTGTTTGTATAACTGCATGGCCCGTTCCAAGCTGCTCCTCTTGAAGAGCGTATTCTACTTCCTCCCCAAGCTGGGATTTCACTTTTTCAGCCCCATGACCAATTACAGTTACGATCTTTTCCACGCCAATTTTCTTGATTTGATCGACGACGTGCTGGACCATTGGTTTTCCAGCAACAGGGTGTAGTACTTTATATAAACGAGATTTCATCCGGGTACCTTGTCCAGCTGCTAAAACAACCGCATAACGTTTCGTCATAAATATCCTCCAATGCTCGTTATCCTGTAATTCCATTATGAATATATCTCATAATGCTGTCATATTCAAGGAAACGAGGCTTTTGTCGCTATATTGAAACATTCTGTGAAATATGTACCATCCTATTTTCCATCACAGTATGTTGTCAATGGATACCTACAACCCGTAAAACCTTCCCATCCCTTTCCGATACGATTCCGTAAACCTCCTCACTTGCACACGGATGTGCTGGCTTCGACGTTCACCACAGTCGTGGTGGTTATTAGTCGAAGATCCTTTTTTTGTGGGCCGCTGTTATCAGCATTCAATTAGCAACAAATTTTTAGAAAATAGCCTAAATAAAAGAACCTAATCGGTTGATCAGGTTCTTAGATGCGTAGATTAGGATGCACCTGCTTCTTCTAAAGCGGACTCCAATTCCCCTACACGATGGTATTCTGTTAACACAGCAGTTTGAATCTTTTCACGGGTGTTTGAGGTGATCGGATGGGCAATGTCACGGAATTCTCCATCTGGAGTCCGTTTACTAGGCATGGCAACAAACATCCCATTATTTCCATCAATCACCCGGATATCATGAACAACGAATTCATGATCGATGGTGATTGAAGCAATGGCTTTCATACGTCCATCTGTGTTAACTCGTCGAAGTCTTACATCTGTTACTTCCATTTTGTAAAAACACACCACCTTTTTAATAAATACCAGCGTACTATGTACTTTCAACACACTAGTAACTTTTTCCTTCTCCAAATATAAAAAATAATTGAAAAATTAAATAATTTTAAAGAGGATTGAATTCGTAAAGTTTTTAAAAGAATGTCTTTGTTATACTTCATTGGTTTTCTGCGAACTTCACACCCTTTCCGCGGGCGAAAGAAAAGCCGAAGCGACCTGCTTAGTCACGTAGGTCGCTGAGAGGTCTCGCCTGGCTCGCTTTTCCCGCAGGAGTGCCGTGAATTTCGTTTAAACCATTACAAATCAACATTAGAATTTAATCAAAGCCAAAAGCTAAATAAATACAAAAGACATGCAGCAATTTTATGCCGCATGTCTTTTGTATTTATTTTACAAGTGCAATCACTTCAACTTCGATTTTTACATCCTTTGGAAGCTTTGAGACTTCAACACAAGAACGGGCAGGTTTGTGTTCGACAAAATAGCTTCCGTAGATTTCGTTGACTTGGGGAAAATCGTCCATGTCCTTAAGGAATACCGTTGTTTTGATGACTGTATCCAATGAAGCCCCGGCTTCTTCTAACACAGCTTTCAAGTTTTCAAATACTTGATGTGTTTGAGTGGCAACATCATCTCCAGATAAATCCCCCTCTTGAGTTAATCCGATCTGCCCCGAGCTGTAGAACATGTTGTTAACGATCACACCTTGGGAATAAGGGCCTATCGCCTCAGGTGCGTTAGTTGTGTAGACGTATTTCACTATTGATCATCCTCCATCCGATCTAGATAATTACCTGCTTCAACTTGAATTTTTTTCTCTTTGGCATCAACATTTGAGAGCCTTGCGATGGAAATGTAATCATCGACAAGCCTTTCTTGGACTTCTTCCGACTCGACAAGTACGCCAATCCCGACCATATTCGCTTCGAACTCTTGCAGGAGATCCATCATTCCCTTGATCGTCCCTCCTGCCTTCATGAAATCATCAACAATCAGAACATTTGATCCAGATTGCAGGCTTCTTTTTGCTAATGCCATTGTCTGGATTCGTTTTGTCGAGCCAGACACATAATTGATACTCATGGTTGAACCTTCTGTAACCCTGCTGTTGCTACGCACGATCACCACTGGGACATTAAGATAAGAAGCTACTGCATAAGCTAATGGAATCCCTTTTGTGGCGACAGTCATCACGACATCAATTTTTCGACCTGCAAAGATAGAAGCAAACATCCTCCCAACTTTATCAATGATCGAAGGATTGCCGATGATGTCCGTCATGTAGAGATATCCGCCAGGCAGCACCCTTTCTGAAGAACTTAATAATTCCTTCAGTTCCTTGATGACTTCCTGTGCTTCCTTTTCGGATACTCGAGGGATGTACCGGACGCCTCCTGCAGCACCGGGAGCTGTGACAAGCCAGCCGACACCTTGTTCTTCAAAGTTCTCTTTTATGATCAACAAGTCTTCACTGATCGAAGACTTTGCTGCCCCATATCGCTCACTGAAAAATGAAAGGGATACCAGTTGATGTGGATGCTGGAGGAGATATCTCGTCAAGTCCACAAGCCTTCCGCTACGCTTTAATTTCATGCTTGATTCCTCCAAAACCGAATATTTTAAGGTTAATATACCACTTTTGTACGTGTTTTTTCAACCTGCTATTCTGATTCACCTAACATCCGCACCATGTAGACTTCATTGCAGAAACCCCGAAGTCCGTTATAGATTCTCTGGGCTCTGCTTTCGTACATCGTTAAACCGAAAACGGTGGGGCCGCTGCCGCTCATCAATACACCTTCTGCACCAAGACGCTCCATCTGTTCTTTGATATGCCTGACTTCCTGGTATTGCTGCAATGTCACCGATTCCAACACATTCCATAGCGAAGCACAAATCTTATTGTAATCCTTCTCCTCAATGGCATTAAGCATTGCTGTCGTGTCAGGATGTTGAACATCAGTTAACTTCAGCATACGGTATACGTCTGCCGTCGATACACCAATCGAGGGCTTAGCCAATACGACCCAGCAGGGAGGTGGTGAAGGAATCTGACGGATGATTTCACCCCGTCCTTTTGCTAGTGCTGTGCCACCATACACACAGAATGATACATCTGAGCCGATTTCAGCTCCAAGAGTAGCCAGCTCTTCTACCGAAAGACCCAAATCCCATAGTTGATTCAGTCCCTTCAGTGTAGCAGCTGCATCGCTGCTTCCGCCTGCTAATCCGGCCGATACAGGGATCTGTTTATCAATATGAATTCGTACGCCTTCCTTACGATTGAATTTCCTTTTGACCAAATCAGCAGCCTGGTATGCCAAGTTACGCTCATCTGAAGGAACATACCCGCCTGATGAGTCGATTATGATCACATTGCGCGCCATTGTGGTCAGCTCGATACGATCAGCAAGGTCGATTGTCGTCATGACCATCTCTACCTCATGATAACCGTCTTCCCTTTTATGTAGAACATCCAGGGATAAATTGATTTTAGCCGGAGCTTTAACTGATATCTTCACATCTTTCACCTACTTTTTCCAAAACGGACTATACCCTAATTCAATTATGTATTCTCATTGCTTCTGTTGCAAATGTCAATATTCAAAACAATAAAAACGGGACGGCCCATTGTAGAGTCCGCCCCTGAACGTAGTAGTTATTTCGTCATTTGTTCCTGCGCTTTTTCAATTGCGCGTCTTACCATGTTTCCAGCGTCTCGTGATCGGATTGCTCCCCAGCCTTCTTTTTGCACGGTATCATAGAAGCCTAACTCTTTTGCAATTTCTTCTTTCAATTGCTCTGACATCATGCCACGTCTTCTGCCCATAGTGTTAGCAGCCCCTTTCAAATACTTAATCACTACTACGTATGATTAGTATTAGGCCGCTGGTAAGGATTTATAATTTCCTTATGTATCCTTAATTGCAATATTTTCTGGATCCTTCTAGTCCTAAAAAAAGTGAAAAAGCAGTTAGACATGGATGCCTACTGCCCACTTACCATCATTCCTCTCGCTGTATCCTCATCAAAAGTGAGTTCAACGGTTTCAGTCAATACATCAGCATAGCTGTATGATACTCTTTCAAATGCATTTGTATCCTGGTCAAGTTTTACGATGAAGACTGCAGGATACGTTTCTTCCAAGGTGCCGCTTCGTTCGATGGTTTTACGCCGTCCGCCATTAGCTTTCAACGTAAGTCGTTTACCTACTTGCCCTTCTAACACGCGTTTTATATCAGGAATTGTTTTACCCATTCTACTACACCTCACTTAGACAAATTATATCATCATTTGATGCTTTTTGTCAAAATAAATCTAAAATTATAGCAATCCTCCTTTGTCCTTGTCAATGGTAATGTATCATTTTTTTCTAGTTTACCTTAAATTTTATACATTATGTGGACTTGTACAAAAATCCGGAACGGAGAAAAAGTACACAGCTTTCATGATTTTATCGAAAATGCTTTAAATAAAGCCTATTTATTTGTCATTGTTGATTTCGGAAATTAATTCCTTTTCCGCAAGCTTCCTCGCTCGTCCCTCGCTGAGGGTCTCGCCTTGCCCTCTTTCACGCAGGAGTGTCGTAAATCTCATTTAAAGCAAGAACAGGTTAGAACAGCAGTTAAATAAAAAAACTGGCCTCATACCTCTGCTGAAGAAGACGGGCTCGTACTGTTCCCATGACTTTTGATCGGCATACCTGTTCGTAGAAAGCCTGTCGTTTCAACTCCCCCTAAGCCTTCATCCCCTGAAATTGTATTGCGTAGAACTTCCCATACATTGATTCTGTCTATAAAGGAAGTAAAACTCACTTTCGAAACGATATATACCGGATCAAGTGCATGGATGTTCACACGGGAAGGCGAACTGGCGAAATTAGCCCCAGCTCTTATAAGGGACTCGAAATGAGATTGACATGCTCCTGCAAAGATCATCAATTGGTCAAGATTAGGGTTCTTCTTCCTTGCATCTTTCACTGTTCTTACAAAATATTTAGAATGCCGATAGGCCTGTAAATCATTTTTATCACCTTTAGCACTTGAGTAGGCATCATGTCCGGTAATGACCAAAATGTCCGGGCCAACTTCCTTAAGGAGGGAAGGAACTTTTTCAGGCATCTCCGTTTCCTTCATATGGATGCCGTATACAGGTACGTTCAATTTCTTATACAATTCTAGACATTTGTTCAAATAATATGGATCGCCGTCAACATGCAGCACTTTTCCAGGAAGCTTGAAGTACGAGTTATTCTTGTCATAGCCTCCTGTAGCGGAATACTCCATTTTATGGCGCAGCAACTGATAATCCTGTCTGAATAAACGGAACGATGATTTTTCCTTTTCTATGATCTTTCTTTTGATTTGTTGCTGCTCATCACGATTCATGACTACAAGATCGTCCATAGGGGCATCAGCAATCAACCTCATATCTTCCCCTGCAAGCTCTACTATCGATTGATCTTCCGATATAGTGACAACACGAAACAAAAGATCACATTGATAGGAGCGTCTTCCTACGATATCCCCTACTTGAATAGACATACAATTTCCCCCTCGGGCGAAAGTGATAAAGTGGAATCAGGACTTACATTGTGGTACTGGATATATCTTTTTAAAGAACAATGCAACCGGCAACTGCCTATTCTTTGGCTGAGCCATGGTTGCACAGAAGAAATAACAATCCCCTATATTCGGATAATTACGTTACCTTTCTACCTTATGTTCATCGATAAAGAAAAATGATAAAGAATACTCCAGGCAGCCACGAAGGTCACTGGAAGTCCGACGAGGAGGCTGTCGCCGCCACAGGAGGACTCAAGTGATCCAAGTGGCTAGGCGTTGGAGCTAGACATCCCTTCACATCACATAAAAAAGATCTGACATTCAGGTATATGTCAGACCTAGTTGAAAGGTTACCCATTCTTAAGTTCAAGTAAAGCATTGGACAGCCTTGCAAACTCTCCTATGGATAACGTTTCTCCCCTGCGTTTCCCATCAATCTCGGTATCATTCAATGCTTCTTCTATCAAAGACTTCTGTTCTTTTGTAAACAAATTATGTTGTAAGTTATTCAGCAATGTTTTTCGTCTCTGTGCGAAACTTGAGCGTACCACCTCAAAAAAGAAATCTTCATCTTCTACATGAACGGACGGTTTTTCTCTTATTGTCAGGGATATGACAGAAGAATCGACATTCGGCTGAGGGACAAAGACAGTTTTTGGCACCTTCACCTCTGATTTCGCCACTGCATAGTATTGGACAGCAATTGATAAAGATCCATAATCTTTCGTTCCAGGCTGTGCTGCCATCCGGTCTGCTACTTCCTTCTGGATCATTACGACGATCCCTCTGATCGGCAAGCGTTCCGTCAATAATTTAAGGATAATCGGTGTCGTCACATAATAAGGAAGGTTGGCAACAACTATCAAATCCTCAATTCCACTGAACTCTTGAGCGATAACTTCCTGGAGGTCAGCTTCAAGTACATCTTGGTGAATGATTTTTACATGCGGGTAATCAGAAAGTGTATCCTTCAAAATCGGAATAAGACGCTGATCGATTTCAAACGCCGCCACTTTCCTTGCCTTTTTAGCAAGCTGTTCCGTTAAAGAACCGATTCCAGGTCCTATCTCAATAACACCTGTATCTGCCCCTACACGGGCTGTGGCAACGATTTTATCCAGTATATTTCGATCGATCAAGAAGTTTTGACCGAGACTCTTTTTAAAAGTGAACTTATGTTTATTCAGTATCGACTTCGTATACTGAGGTGTTGCGATATCCTTTCTCATGACTGTTCCTCCTCAAGGACCTTCTGCATCGCCTGCCTGAACTCTTCCTGGCTGATTTGAAACATTTTCAACCTTTTATGCAGCTGTTTCCCATTACTATATCCTAGCTTCAAATAAGTACCAAGCTTCTCACGTCTTGAACGGGCACGATTCCCCCCAATTAGGCCGGCATCGATAAGATCCTGCCAGGAGACCCTTTCAACACCTTCATTAAAATGGTCTTCGTATGCATCCCTCAAGGCTGATCTTATCGACTCATCCGAGGCATGTTCGATTCCCACACCGCCTTTATTCAAGGCAATCGCTTCTTTCTTTGGGAGAAAAGCGTGCTTACAACCGGGCACTTCATCACGAATAATCCGTCTAATCCGTTCCCCTGGAAAATCCGGATCTGTAAAGACGATAACACCCCTTCGCTCTTGAGCAAGTCTTATTTTATCTATTGTAGAAGCACTGATTTCAGAGCCATTCGTTTCGATTGTATCTGCACGGACTGCTCGTTTTATCGCAATTGTATCGCTTTTCCCTTCAACTACGATAATTTCTTTAATTTTCATGAAAAACCTCCGAAAAAATTGAAACCTTTTTGTAACATAAGCGTCTATTAAGTAAAAGCAATTATTTTATCAGTATACCCTATCTGAAACAGATAGATAAAGATTATAAAATTGCGTAAACGGGTATTGCTTCTCAAATGATCAAACAGAAAAAGGAGCCGACTCATAGATAAATTGAGTCAACTCCTGTTCCTATCAATCGATTACTTTAATACGGACTGTCTTCTTACCCCAGCTGTAAGCTGCCGA
The DNA here is from genome assembly GCF_020179385.1 of Alkalihalobacillus sp. YIM B00296. Lineage (GTDB taxonomy): Bacteria > Bacillota > Bacilli > Bacillales > Fictibacillaceae > Pseudalkalibacillus. The sequence goes on from NZ_JAIBLJ010000022.1 coordinate 44,032, forward strand.
CTTACTGTTGAAAAAGACGTCGATCTTATTACCATTGATTGCCCCGCCTGTATCTAGAGCCGTTGCATAGCCGTACCCTTCAACCCATACCTTACTGCCGAGAGGTATGACGCTTGGATCAACCGCAATGACTTTAGCATTGGGGTTTGCCTTCAGGTTGTATCCAGTAGCCGTAATTCCCGAGCACCCAGAACAATTCGCTGTGTATGCAGTGCTTGAAACATGAAACTCACGGCCTGAAGGCTCTGATGATTTACTACGGGATACCGTTTGAGTTTGTACTTTCGTACCCACTGCTACGATTTTATCTTCGCTATCAGAAACATTTTCCGTTTTCACAAGATCTCTAGAAACTTCTTTTCCATTTTCCATAATCACTTCGTAATGTTTCTTGACTTTCCCTTTTTTCCCGTCAGAAACGACTTTTTCTTTACCTTTTGCAAGGTTGTTATCCTTGCGTTTGACGACTGCGAAGTCTATGGATTCTTCCACTACATCGGTGACCTTTTCTATTCGTGTGATATTAACCTGTTCACCCTTCTTGACAAGGGCATCTTTACCAGGTTCTACTCGATCCATTTCATTTAATTCGATCTTATTATGTTTTAAAAGGTCAGCGACGGTAATCGAAGTGGTCCAAACGTCTTTTTTCTTCCCACCGTCATTCAGTTTTACTTGGAACGCTTTTTCAAGGTTGACAGCCAATCCGTCTGAAATGTTCGCATTCATGTCAGGTGTAAGTTTATCATGTTCCCCGACTTCTATATTTTCTGATTCTAACATTTCTTTAACCGTATCTGCTGTCGTCCAAACCTTTTCCTCTTTTCCGTCCACGTTCACCTTTACCTGGTGTGCTTCGGTCCAAGAGATTTTCATCTGGTCTTTGATTTTCAAATTCAACCCAGGTTCGACTTTGTCATGTGAACCGACCGCTATATCATTTTCTTTCAGTAACCCCTTAACGGTTTCGGCATGAGTTTGCACCGTCTGATCCTTCCCGTCGATTGAGAGAGTCACCGTCTTTTTGGTCATTTCATATGCTCCGACACTGACGGCTGTCCCCAATACAAGAAGTCCTGCAATTGATACCAGAAGCCACTTTCCCGTAAACATTCTGGTCAAAACAGTTTTCAGGTGAGTCATGTTCCGACCCCTCCTTCACGTATTGTTTTCAACACCTGTTGCCCCGCTGTCAAACATTCCCTCCTTTCACACTTGGTCCCCATTATGCGAGGGGAAATTCCAAAAAGAAAGAAAAACTGCTCGACATTTTTTATTCAGTTGACACTGAATTTTGTAGAATTTCGCATTCTCGTTTGTATATTCTCAAACTTCGACATAACTCTTCAGCGATTGATGCCGAATAAGCGAAATGCGTTGTCGGAAGTTTTTTGCGCGATTTCTTCTACTGACATTCCTTTTAACTCAGCGATTTGTTCTGCGATATATTTGACATAAGAGGATTCATTACGCTTTCCTCTTAATGGATGCGGACTTAAAAACGGACAATCTGTTTCGATCAAAATACGGTCCATTGGTATTTCGACTGCTACCTCTTTAGGCTTTTTAGCATTCTTGAATGTGACTGGACCACCAAATGATATGTAAAAATTCATATCCATACATTTTTTTGCAATTTCGAGACTGCCACTGTAGCAATGCATAATACCGCCGACTTCTCCGGCGTTTTCCTCTTCTAAAATCCTAACGACATCCTCTGTCGCTTCCCGGTTATGAATGACGATAGGAAGGTTCACTTTTTTCGAAAGCCGGATTTGTTTCCTGAAGACTTCCATCTGGATGTCTTTCGGTGATTTATCCCAATGATAATCGAGACCCATTTCACCAAGAGCGACCACTTTTGGATGTGAAGCCAATTCTTCAATCCACTTCAAATCCTCTTCTGTCATATCGATAGCATCTACAGGATGCCAGCCGATTGCCGCATAGATGAAATCGTATCCTTCTGCTAGATCAAGGGCCCCTTTGATCGTTTCTCGGTCAAAACCGACGACGACGATGTGTGAAACCCCTTCATCAAGAGCACGTTGTATGACTTCTTCTCGGTCCGCATCGAACTGAACAGCATTCAGATGAGCGTGCGTATCAAATAACATAGTTCCAAACACCTACTAAAAATGTAGTTTCTGATTCAGAATCCCTAGTTCCTGAAACACTTTCCTAGTTTATCACATTTATTATAGGAATTGCTAAGTCAAATGGTTGTCATTACGGTTACAAATCTATTACAAAGAAAAGTCGTTCTAAATAAGAAATCGAACATAAAAAAGAAGAATGACCGTCCATTCTCTCAAACACTTGATCTGCTAGTATTTACCTGCCTTCAAAAGATAGGTAAAAAATAGTCAGACAAAGTGTCCAATCAGATGGTTTTGGTCAATCTTCTTTTAAGACTAAATTTATATATGCAAAATTCACTCCCTTTCCGCGGGCTGATAAAAAGCGGAAGCGGACCACGTAGGTCACTTGAAAACTGACGAGGAGGCTGTCGCCGCCGCAGGAGGGCTGAAGTGGGCCAAGTGGTTGGGCGATGGAGCATCACTACTCTGCATCCTCGATGTAGGGTCTCGCTTGGTTCACTTTTCCCTGGAGTGTCGTGAATTTCGCTATAGAGTATTCCTAAAGATTCAACATCACTATTTAAGAAAGCCTCTTTTAAAACTATTCTATTTGTTACTTTACAATTGTTCCATTCGGCAGGGATTGATCGATTGTAGCGAGCTTTAGTTGTCCATCTTTACTTCCTGCAAGAATCATCCCTTCGGACTTTTCACCACGGAGTTTTACTGGTTTCAGGTTGGTGACGCAAATGACCTTCATCCCGACTAATTCTTCCGGCTGATAATATTCCGCAATGCCAGATACGACCTGGCGTTTTTCATCACCTAGGTTCAATTGAAGCTTTAATAATTTATCAGCTTTTTTGACTTTGGCGGCCACAATAACCTCTGCAACCTTCAATTCCACTTTCATGAACTCATCGAAGGTAATTTCATCTGTACTTCCCTTATTCTCATCCTCTGGCTCTTCTTCACGTTTTTCTTCTGTTTGCCCTGTGCCAGTCATAGATTCCTTGATGTACGTTACTTCTTCTTCATTTTCAAGTCGAGGGAAGATCGGCTGTCCTTTTTGGACTATCGTTTCACCTGGGATTTGGCCGAATTCATGCAAACTGTCCCAACTCGTCAGGAAACCTCTTTCGATTCCAAGTTGCTCCCAAATCTTAGACGGCGCTTTCGTCATGAATGGTTGGATCAAAATGGAGATATAACGTAAAGATTCTGCCAAATGAGACATAACAGACGCAAGCTGATCCCTTTGGTCTTCATTTTTCACGAGAATCCAAGGCTGTGTTTCATCGATATACTTGTTCGTTCGACTGACCAGCTGCCAAATAGAAGACAATGCAACTGAAAATTCCATGTGATCCATCGCATTTTCTACTTTTTCAACTGTTGCATCGACCAACTCTTCCAAGGAGCCATCAAACGAAGTAATCGTTCCTTGATGAGAGGGGATTTCCCCATCAAAATACTTACTGATCATTGCAACGGTACGGTTCAATAAATTACCTAGATCGTTCGCCAGATCGTGGTTAACACGGTCCACAAAGCTTTCTGGTGTAAAGACGCCGTCGGATCCGAATGGGACTTCCCTAAGCAGATAATAACGAAGTGCATCCAGGCCGTAACGATCAATCAACGTAACAGGATCCACTACATTTCCTTTAGACTTCGACATCTTTCCGTCTCTCATCAACAGCCAACCATGCGCGAAAACTTGTTTTGGTAACGGTAGATCAAGAGCCATGAGAATGATCGGCCAGTAAATAGTATGGAATCGGGTAATCTCTTTTCCTACCAAATGCACGTCAGCTGGCCAATATTTTTGGTAGCGTTCATCATTACCAGAACCATAACCGAGTGCCGTGATGTAATTGGATAGCGCGTCGATCCAAACATAAATGACATGCTTCGGGTTCCCAGGAACTTTAACGCCCCAGTCAAAGGAAGTCCTTGATACCGCTAAATCCTCAAGGCCCGGCTTAATGAAGTTATTGACCATTTCATTCTTCCTTGTTTCCGGTAAAATGAAATGCGGGTTTTCTTCATAATATTGAAGAAGGCGATCTGCATACTTACTCATCTTAAAGAAATATGATTCTTCCTTTACCTTTTGCACAGGACGACTACAATCCGGACAATTTCCTTCTTCTAGCTGTAAGTCGGTAAAAAAGGATTCACAAGGTGTACAATACCACCCTTCATATTCATCCAGGTAAATATCCCCCTGGTCCATCAACTGCTGAAAAATCTTTTCGACAACATTCGTATGACGATCTTGAGTGGTTCTAATGAAATCATCATAGGAAATATCAAGCTTGTCCCAAAGATCTTGGATTCCTTCTACAATTTCATCTACATAGTTGATCGGGGCAACACCTTGTTCTTCTGCTTTATCCTGGATTTTTTGACCATGTTCATCCGTACCAGTCAGATACATGACATCATAACCGCGCAAACGTTTATAGCGTGCCATCGCATCACCGGCGACAGTCGTATATGCATGCCCGATATGGAGTTTCCCGCTTGGGTAATAGATTGGTGTAGTGATATAAAAAGATTTGTTTTCCCCTGACATCTTGCAACCTCCTTGGATTTCCAAAAATTGTTTCAAATTAATAATATAGGGGTATTTGTTTTTTAAATCCTATATTTTCTTATACATTTTCCCGATTTAATTCTATCATTAATCAAAGAGTTTTTCTTATCTTAGACATAAAATGACACAGAGATACGAAAACAATATATGTAAATACTACAGTATTCCTGTATTTTTTAAAAAATATACCTGCAGTACGGGGTTCCTTCAAGTAGGCGTATAATCATTTCTGCACATTTTTGTCGAATTATGGCGAATTAGTGTTGAAGTATAATACTTTTAGGTTATTAGTAATTTAAAAAAATAAGTAAGCTTTTCCTGGAAATGACTTCTTTTTTTGGTAATCCCAAACAGTTTTTGCTTTATAAAATAGGTTAACTTAAGGTTTGTGCCGAATTTACAGAAATTGAAAAATTTATCACAAAAGAAAACGATTGACGAGTTTGGGAATCGCTGGTATTATTAGTGCATAATAATAGTTTTTGTCGAATTATGGCGATAAACATAGAATCAAGTCAAAAAAAAACAGGAAAACAAGAGAGGAGATTTGTTAGTATGAAATCTACAGGTATTGTTCGTAAGGTTGATGAATTAGGTCGAGTGGTGATTCCGATTGAACTTCGCCGCACACTAGGAATTGCAGAGAAGGATGCACTAGAAATCTATGTTGACGATGACCGTATTGTACTTAAGAAATATAAGCCGAACATGACTTGCCAAGTCACTGGAGAGGTATCTGACGATAACCTTTCAATTGCTGACGGCAGAATCATTCTAAGCCGTGAAGGTGCAGAGCAAATCATGAAGGAATTGGAAAACTACGTTTCAAAAGCAAAATAAGAGGATACGAAGGGTTGGCCCATCAAGGTCAGCCCTTTTTTCTTGAAAGAGAAGTACGTATAATAACTTTTTTTCGATGAAGTTCCAGCTCCATCGCCCAACCACTTGGATCACTTCAGTCCTCCTGTGGCGGTCGACACATTGATTTAGATCGAAGGGTTTTCCCACGCAGAACCGAACGTTTGGTTCGAGCCTCCTCGTCGGACTTCCAGTGACCTTCGTGGCTGATCAGGGCATTTTCGCTTTTCTTAATCATTCAACGTGATACATTTGATACACTTCACGTTTTGGTAAACCACGATCTACAGCTACTTGTTTAATTGCAGCCTTACTGGACATATCTTCTTCCTTTAAATAGTGTTCAATATGTTCAATCACAGAAAGTTTCAGCCACCATTGATCTTTATCTTCAGGAAGTTCCCCTGTCCCTTCTATTATTAAGCAAAATTCACCTCGAATTTGTACCTTCTCACTCCATTGGTGTAATTCTTCCAAACTACCGCGTATGATTTCTTCATATTTCTTTGTCAACTCTCTGCAGATCGAAGCTTGCCGGTATTGTCCACAGGCCCCAGACAATTCTTTCATGGTTTCTTTGAGCCGGTGGGGGGATTCATATAAAATGAACGTATCCCGAATTGAAGCTATATACTCGAGTTCCTCTCTTCTCGTTTTCTTGTCTCTCGGAAGAAATCCATAAAAATAAAAATGATCAGTCGGTAAGCCTGATGAAACGAGGGCAGGCAATGCAGCGTTTGCCCCTGGTAATGGAATGACAGGAATCTGGTTTTCAACACATTGTTTCACCAGTTCAAAACCAGGATCAGAAACACCTGGCATTCCAGCATCGCTGACAATTGCAATCGTATGACCGCTTTGAAGCAGACTAAGCAATTTTTCCCCGCTTTTCATTTTATTATGCTCATGATAACTGACAAGTGGTGCAGAAATAGCAAAATGATTGCATAACTTTTTCGTTTGGCGGGTGTCTTCACATGCTATCAAATCTGCGTCTTTTAAATTTTGAATGGCCCGAAATGTCATATCTTCCAAATTGCCGATCGGTGTTGGAATGATCACTAAAGAACCTTGCTTATCTCCTGGTTGATAGCTATGTTGATTCCACATGATTCATTTTCTCCTTCGTATAGATCAGCCGCTGCTTTTCCTTTTTGTTCAGCTGCTTGATCTGATATTCAGCTTTCAGCGCATCGGACTTCGTCAAGTGATGCTCTATATACACGAGTTCGACTGGTGTCCTTCCTCTCGTGTATTTCGCCCCTTTACCCTGCTGATGGGCGATCAACCTTTTATCGATATCGTTCGTATATCCTGTATAAAGGGTGCCGTCGCAGCATTCCAAAATATATACACAATGCTGGAAGTCACTCATAGGCTTTCTTGACCTCCTCCATATACTGGTCCGATTGATTGTAGACAGTCAGTGGCGAGAGCAGTTTCAGATCAGGCTTCCCACCTTTGGTTCCCTCGACGAGCACCATATTGGCATCTTTTCCCTGTTTCGGATAAACGAACTGGAGACGCTTCGGTTCCACTTTAAACTTACGCATCAGGAACAACAAGTCCATCAATCTTTCCGGGCGATGGACAAATGCAGCTTTTCCACCATTCCGAAGATTTTTAGCGGCAATCCTTACAACGTCTTCAAGTGAACAATAGATTTCATGACGGGCAACCGCAACGTGTTCGTTTTCATTATGATCGAATGGGTTTTTCGAATCAAAATAAGGCGGATTACATGTAACAATATCAAATTCTTGATTGGACCGCTTTTCATAATTTAGGATGTCTTGATGTACAATTTGAATACGCCCTTCCAGACTGTTCAGTTTAATGCTTCGTTCCGCCATGCTTACAAGCTTTTCTTGGATTTCCACTCCTGTGATCGATCCCTTGGTGCGTCTTGACAAAATTAAAGGAACAGCGCCGGTCCCAGTACATAAGTCCAACAGCTTTCCTTTCTGGATTGGTACATATACGAAATTGGCTAATAAAACAGCATCTAATGAAAAGGTGAAGACAGAGGGGCTTTGTATGATCTTCAACTGATCTTTAACAATATAATCTATCCGTTCATCATCAAATAACTCTATCGACATCATGCATAATTCCTTTCCCATAGTAATGAATCTAACTTATGAAAAGGCTTTGTTCATTTTTCGGGTGAAATTCGTGACACTCTTGCGGGATAAGCGAGTCAGGCGAGACCCCGTAGTTTGGATGCAAAGAAGGGTTGTCCAGCTCTATCGCCCATGGAAAGTGAGTGAATTTCGTATATATAATAATGAAGAATAACAGAGCCTATGTAAAGAAAAACTTGGCTTAGCCAAGCCTGCGGCGATGGCTGAGCCTAAGTTGCTTATACTTAAGAAAGGATTTATACTTTCTTATAGTGTAAAAAAGAGGCTGAACTACGAAAATCACAGCTCAGCCCCTCATAAAACATCAGAGGAATCATCATTTATTTCTTGTTAAGAAAGGACAGACAAAACAGGCAATCCCCTTCAGTCCGTATACTCCCGTAGTGAAGGTTACAAATATGGAATCCTTCTTGATACAAACGTGCCAATGTATCAAAACCCTCACCGATATCAGGAACATGTTTATGCGAACTGCTTTTTTTAGAAGAAGCTTGACCACCGGCTGGCTGCTTTTCCCTCTCCAGACGGCTCCTCAAATTACGATTCTCAATTTCTAAATGATGATTTTCTTCTAATAGAGTAGCCAATTGGTTTTTCAGATCTCCCAATTGCTTGTATAAACTTCCGATTTGCTCTTCCATTTCACTTACTCTTGAGAAGATTTCTTTTTTATCCACGGCTTCACCCCGTTACTCTGTAGCTTGTGAAACGGAGCCTTCCTTTATAAGTTCATCGAGGGTATACTCAATCACACGTTCACGTTCGTAAAGGTCTACTTGTACTAACCGCTCTAAAATATTCAGTCCGACAACTTTCCCATTACCATGCACTGTGTGAATTTCTTCTCCAATGTCTGGAAGCTCCTTTTTTGCAGTCTCATAATCATCGTTTTCATATTTCAAACAACACATCAATCGCCCGCATAATCCAGATATTTTCGCTGGATTCAATGATAGGTTTTGATCTTTGGCCATCTTGATCGATACAGGTTCAAAGTCACCTAAGAAAGTCGAACAGCAAAGCAGGCGTCCACACGGGCCAATTCCACCAAGCATTTTCGCTTCATCCCTGACACCGATTTGGCGTAATTCAATCCTTGTTCGGAAAATGGATGCCAAATCTTTTACTAATTCACGAAAATCGACACGACCATCTGCGGTGAAGTAAAAGATGACTTTATTTCGATCAAATGTATATTCTACATCGATAAGTTTCATATCAAGATCATGCTCATCAATTTTCTTGACACAAACATCGAATGCTTCCTTCGCAGCCTCTTTGTTCTCTTGTACTGAAATTTGATCCTTCGTGTTTGCTACCCGTACAACCTTCTTCAAGGGTAGAACGACATCATTTTCATCTACTTGCTTTCTAGCAAGGACTGTTTTACCATATTCTATACCTCTGGCTGTTTCCACAATGACAAATGTATTGACATCTATATCAAGGTCACCCGGATCAAAATAATATATTTTACCCGCTTTTTTAAAGCGGACACCAATTACTTCATACACTTGGGTTATCCCTCCTGCAATCTAAGCACTAATTGCTCCATTAATAACTGAAGATTCATATTTGCGTTCAAACGTCGTTTCGCCTCAAGAATATGCAGCATCTGAGTCCGCACTCGGCTTTGAGAGCTTTGTAGCGCTTGGACGGATAATATATTTTGTTGATCATTATAAACGATCGAATGTTCTTCTTCCAATTGTGTGAGAAAAACGTCTTTATACAAAATCAACAACAAATCCAAACCGATCTCGACCTGTTGTTTCTCTTTGAAATGTGGATTCCAATGTTCATGAAGAGCAAGGAGTGCACGCTGGGGTCTTTCAAAAAGCTCTTCTCCTAATTTTAACACGTTCTTTCTAGCTTGTACAAACCACTCATCATTCAAATACTCTTCAGCTTCTGCCTGATCATTTGTCAATGCAGCGGCAGTCCGGGCAAGCTGGACAGGATAATTCTCCTCTGTAAGTGACTCTATCAACTTTCTTTGTGACTGTGGTGCAAAGGTCAGGATTTGGCATCTCGATCGGATGGTGTCTAAAAGTTGTTGAGGATTTTCAGTCAGCAGTACGGCGATTGTTTCTTGGCCAGGCTCTTCTAAAAACTTCAATAGACTATTTGCAGCTTGGTTCGTCATTCGATCCGCATGTTCAAGAATATAGGCCTTCGACTTGGACTCTAACCCTAAATATGAAAATTCCTTTTGAAGCTGACGAATCTGTTCGATTTTGATCGATTGGCCCTCAGGTGCCACAAAGTGGACATCCGGATGATTTCCAGAATCAATCCGCTTACAATCCGGACATTCACCACAAGGTTCACTATCTTTCCTGACCCGACAAAAATACGCTTTTGCCAAATGGATCGAAATTTTCCTTTTTCCGGTCCCTTTATTGCCTTTGAATAAGTAAGCATGAGCTAGACGGTCTTTTTTTAGACTGTTGGTCAATAGTTTGACCACATAAGGTTGTCTATTTGCGAGTGTATTCCAGTTCATTGCAATCGACTCTTTTCTACATATACAAATTCACGAGCAAACCTTTTATTTCACCAATCCGGCCTAATATATCAATGGATTTACCTTCCCGGGACACGAGTTCATCAGTAAGCGCCATCAATTCTTTATCGATTTGTTCGACCAGGTGCATCGTCTCTAAATTCCCGTGACCATTCCAGCTTCTCGACTTTTTCAAATTCATTCCGAACTCCACGGTTTCTTTCACGAACCGCTTCACAAGTTGTTTATATTCTCTAAGATCACTTAGAGTCTGGGACTTCAACAATCGCTGACCTTGGCGATCTATTTTATTGAGTAATTGGGTCATTTGGTCGCTCTGAAGTTTCTGTTGCTGGGCCTGCACCACTGATTCGAACTTACCTGCTTTGATTTGAGGCTTCACATTTTCCTGAAGCCGTTGTTCAACAGTTGTACGAAGCTCTTGTCCGACTTTCATAACTATGCCTCCTAATACTGCATAAACTGTTCAATAGGGAGGACAAACACCGTAGCACCTCCGACTTCTACCTCCACTGGATACGGTACATAGGAATCTGCGTTCCCACCCATCGGAGATACAGGAGCGACGAGCTGGTCCCGACTTTGACAATTTTCTTTGATGATATCAAGGACACGCGGAACATGCTGGTCCTCGACACCGACCATGAAAGTCGTGTTCCCGGACCTTAAAAATCCACCTGTACTTGCCAATTTTGTAGCACGAAAATTACTTTTCACAAGTGCATCCGATAGACGATTGCTATCTTTATCTTGAACCACCGCCACCACAAGCTTCATAAAGTGAAAGCTCCTTTCAAATGGTTTACCTTTATGTTAATACTATTCTCTCTCTAATCTATTTTCCTTTTTTAAAATCTGTGCTGAAAAGTTAATATAAATGTTCTTAAAGTCTGTTTAAGGACTAAAAGAACATAGAAAGGTCATTTATAATATTATAACAGGTACAACCTATTTTATCTCACCAAGTTTTTTTTCAATGTTGTATAAAACCTCTTGGTAGACCTTTTCGATAGGTTGTTCGGCATTAACGCTCACAATACGATCCGGAAACAAACTTAGAACCCGCTTGTAGCCTTCCTGCACCTGTCTATGGAATTCCATTTCCTCTAAATCGAGCCGATTCTTTTCCCGTTGATCGTTATCTGCAATCCGGATCAATCCGACCTCAGGGGATAGATCGAAATAGATGGTCAAGTCCGGTGTGCGATCTTCAGTTGCAAAACGGTTGATTGAATAGACTTCTTCTATGCCTAGCCCTCGTGCAAATCCTTGATAAGCTAGACTGCTGTCAATGAAACGATCGCATAGTACAAGTTTACCTTCTCCTAGGGCTGGAATGACTTTTTCAACCAGATGCTGTCTTCTAGCTGCTGCATAAAGCAATGCCTCAGTACGTCCATCCATTTTGGTATTTTCCGGATTCAAGATCACCGAACGAATTTGTTCTGCAATATCAATACCCCCTGGTTCTCGAGTACAAAGAACAGACATCCGCTTGGATAATTCCTTCTCGATTTGTTTAATGATCGTTGTTTTTCCAGCCCCCTCCGGACCTTCAAATGTAATAAATAATGCGTTATTCATGCTCCTACCTCCGACTTTCCTGGTTGTTTCATCCGATAACCTGTATATCTTCAGGGTTCGTTCCCTGGAACCGCGCCCCTTTTTCAATTAGGAAAAGACAATGATTGATATGGGACTGTGAGATCCTCTCACCTTTCATGATGAGTGGAATGCCCGGTGGATAAGGGATCAGTGTTTCTGCGCTGATATGATTCACTGCCTCCTTTAAGGGAATCCTTTTTGTTTCAAGACCCTGTAATTCGTTATATGTCATCGTCAATTCCGTAATCGAAGGGAATCGTTCGATTTTTACACTTTTACGCTCGCATGGTTCATAAGGGCTTAGTTGCATTTCAACAATAGAAGCGAACTCTTCAATACGATCGAGCGTTGCAAGCGGTAAGATGAAAAGTACATTGTATGGATCGGCAAGTTCTGAAAAAATTCCTGCCTTTTCCAAAACCGATTGCAACTCGTAGCCTGATAACGATGTTTTAGATTGTACGATCACTTTAAGTGGATCGACCCAGTCACAGCTGTCTGTACTATCAATGACTTCAATTTGGACAATTTTATTGAGACGTTCAATTAGTTTATTGATTTGTCCGACTATACGATCGATATCGTGTATTTCCAAACTCTCAAGGTATGAACGGGCATAATCCAATGAGGCCATCAACATATAAGATGGGCTGCTGGACTGTAAAAGCTGCAGGTTCTCTTCCAATCGCTCAACATCAACAATAGCAGAGTTGATATGAAGAAAGGAAGCCATCGTCATCGCCGGTAAAGTTTTATGCGCCGATTGGACGACCACATCAGCCCCCAAAGAAAGCGCAGAAGGCGGAAAGGGTGCTCCAATGGAATAATGTGCCCCATGTGCTTCATCAACGAGAACAGGAACGTTCTTTTTATGTACGAACGAAATGATTTCGTTTAAATCCTGCGTCATCCCGTAATAATTAGGGTTTGTCAAAATTACGGCATCTATCGAGTCATATTTGTGAAAAGCCTCTCTCACTTGTTCTAATGTCACACCTGTCGCTACCCCGGTCAGTCTATCGATTTCTGGAGAAAGCATCACAGGACGAGCACCAGCTAACTGTATTCCATTTATGACCGACTTATGGCAATTTCTTTGGACAAGTACCCTTGCATCAGGTTTACAGGTAGTTAAGATCATCGCCAGGTTTCCGACCGTCGTTCCATTGATCAGAAAGTAGCTCTTGTCTGCTCCATAGAAGGAAGCCGTCAGATCCTGAGCTTCTTTAATCACATCAATCGGATCATGCAGGTCGTCCAACCCTTTCAGTTCAGTTGCATCCAGCGCAAGTAGGTTTCCAGCCCATTTTTGATTGGACATCAGCCTTCCGAATTTATGGCCAGGCACATGAAATGGAAATTCCTGCTTTTCGTAATGTTTTAGCAATTTATTGATTAAAGGTGTGTAGGTATTTTTCAAGTTAAATCCATCCGATTCTTTGACATGATCCTCACTTCATTTTATCAGATATCCTACTACTTTTCCTTTATGTATGAAATACCTTTATAAACTGATTCCGATCTAAAGATGTGTTGAAACCAAAATAAAAAAACAGGCGTACTACCACCTGCTTTAACATGATACTCGATTAATTTTTCTCAGCTTTTCTATAAAAAATTGATATTCCTCATCGTCTGTGTCTGTAATAACCATTCTTTGTTCACAGCCTGTGCATAAAAAGTGTTGGAAAATATAGATTCCCTTATCGTTTTTCTCTTCACAAACCATACATATATCCATGGATCGCTGTTTTTTTGCGGTTTCCATTTCTCCCACCTCCATCACCCATTGTTGCCACAAACAATTTAAAATATACAAAACCGATGCAATTTTTTGAAAAATCAGTTGCTATCGTAAATGTATGATAACGTATCACAAATTGTGTATGTCTCCCTCAAACTAAACTTGAATAAATGGAAATTTGATTGTACACCCCATTTAATGAGAGTAATGTGTAAAAGAACACTGCCTAATTATTTTAGAAAACCATATTTGCATGTTTGCAATCACGCCGAAATCGAATGGATTCACGCCGATTTCCTGATAATCACGCGGATTCAGACCATATTCA
>NZ_JAIBLJ010000023.1 GCF_020179385.1 Alkalihalobacillus sp. YIM B00296
TGGATCAAGTAGGTTGCGGCACGCCTTATATATGGCTGTTCAATCTGGTATTAGTGATTGTCGTAAACAGAAAAAAACTGATGAAATTATCCCTAGAAATAAGAGATTAAGAGCGTTTTACGATAAGAAGCGTGAGGAAGGCAAACTTTATAAAGTAGCCGTTATTGCTTGTGTAAATAAGCTCTTACATTGGATTTATGCCATATTAAAAAACAGAACCACTTTCCAAGATATAGCCTAATTANTAACATGAAGTATTTTAGGTTTTTATTGAAAAATGTTGACAAACTATTAGCTGGTTTAACGGAATTATCAAATTCATTTATCCATCCTTATTTTACCACAAAAAAAACTGCGAAAGAAAAAATGACATTAAAAACGTCATCATAATCGGTACTCATTTTGGCAAGATCCTTGTATTATACAATAACTGTTATCTAATGAATTTATCGTGTCGTTTGAACTGTCATTTGGTCAATAAATGTTTGGTAAACCTTGGGATTATAGGGAAATGCCCTGTGTCAATTCACAGGACATTTCTATTGTCATTAATAAGTTATGCATCCCAAAACGGAACCCTTATAAAAAGGGATTCAGCATGCTTTTTAGAATATTCGTATCATTTATCTAGGTTTGTTAGATGGGCCATTCAGACTGAAGTTGATTTTAAACCACAAATATAGAGGAATACAGCGAATGTTCTACACCCCATTTATGACATAACTCGTCTGGAGGTGGACTATAGTCCGCTTTCTTTTTTAGACAACATAAAAATATACGATTATGCACCCCAAGTGGGTGTCAAGCTAGCTTTTGCAGGTTGATGCATTGCTGTCTGTAAGCCTCTGACTCCTGTGTCTTTCCCATCTCTCCATACACTTTTGCAAGCCATCGAAACGGTTTTGGATCGGTTGGATTCAGTTCGGTCTGCCAGCTGAAGCATTCCACCGCTTGATTCAACTGCCTGAATTCATAATACAACTCTCCAAGGGTTTGCATCTGGTCCGGATCATTACTAAGCTCTTGCATCATATCGATCTTTCTGATGATTTGAAGATTTTCATGAATTTCTTTAAAAGGTCTAAGCCATTCTTGGACCGAAGGAAGCTCCTCGGTTTTCAACAAGGAAATGACGTATTTGGTCAGAAGGGTATCCGCTTTTTCAGGATACATGTTCATAACTCGCTTCATTACCGTGTGAAGCATTTCTGGTTCTATTGGGTCTTTTTCTGGATCCACCTGCTCGAGTAGGTTTCCAAAGGTTTGGACTTGATTACTGTTAAGCTCGAAATCATGGTTTTTCATCATACGGGAAACATCTTCGATTTTATGGTGGTTGATGTAGTGTTGGAACAGATTTTGTTGCAACGGAAGGAATTCAGGTAATTGAGAGGATAGCGTTTCTAGGATGTACATCGTTTCATATTCGTCAAAATGCGCTTCAAGCAGTTTGAGAAGAGGGTAGTAGTCGTCGGTTGAAGGTGATGAAGTCACTTTGTAACTAAATAAAGCAATTAAATCGATCCAGCGGGACTCTTTTTCAAGCCGTTCTGTGAGCTGCTGAAAACAGGAGTCCTTCTCTTTCCTGTAATAGAGTGCTTTCTCAGCAAAAATGAAATCCTCTGCAAGGATTTTCTCAGCGTTTTTGTTATATAAATCGGCATACTTTTGGACCTTGATGTCGTTGGCAAGGTGTTCAACCAAGCTGTGATTAGGTGCAAAATCCATTAAAATACGGATGATTTTATAGCCTAAGAACGTTTGTCCTTTTCGGTTATAATGGTAAAAAACGGCTTTGATTTCATTGAACAATTGCTTTTTTGGAATGAACGATTCGAAGAATGTTAGAATAAATGCCTTTTCTTGTGGCGTATAATGCTTCTCGATCTTATCCAATAGTGGATTTAAGCTGAGTATTTCGCAGGGGTGATTGGAGGTAAACAATTCTTTAATAAACGGATGGGGAGCGTTGTAAACCATACCTCTTTTAAATGCTTTTTCAATGAATGAGCGTCGTCGAAGTTTAGTTGCTTTTGCGGCTGTGAGAAATCGGTACTTGTAAAAGAACAGATAATACACTTCACTGTCTTCACTATACGCTTCAATGATTTCGCCCTGGAGATAGAGCGTCAACCTTTCAGCTCGTAGTCGGATTGGATTTTTGTGGTCATAAAGTAAAAATTGATTTTGATCCATATCATAATCCCCCCTATTCGTATCTCTAATATAGCATACTCTCACTTTGAACTCATGCCCCCTGTTCAATAAAAATAACCCCTATACTCAGGAGTTATTTTTCGATAGGCTTTATGGCAGGTTATTTCCTGCCGAAAGATACAGCTCATACCATTCTTCTCTTGTCAATTTAACGTCGGACGCTTTTGCGATGCCAGCCATGCGTTGTGGATTCATTGTTCCAACGACTGGTTGGATATTAGCAGGGTGGCGCAAGATCCAAGCAATGGCAATCGCTGAATCAGTAACGTCATACTTCTCAGCCAGCTCCTGCAGTTTTGCGTTGACTTCCGGGAAGTTCTCATTTCCAACAAACGATCCTTTGATCATACCGTATTGGAACGGCGACCATGCCTGGATTATCATGTCGTTCAGACGGCTGTACTCAAGCATGCTTCCATCTCGCATAACTGATCCTTCATGCTGCATATTCACATTGACTCCAGCATCAATCATCGGCGTATGCATGATACTGAACTGCATCTGGTTGATGATCAAGTCCTGCTCTAAGCTTCTTTTTAAAAGTTCAATCTGCATCGGGTTATGGTTACTAACACCGAAATGACGGACTTTCCCGCTTTCCTTCAACTCATGGAACGCTTCCGCCACTTCTTCCGGCTCCATCAAGGCATCCGGACGATGCAGTAACAAAATATCGATATAATCCGTCTTCAAACGTTTCAAGCTGCCCTCTACTGAACTAAGGATATGTTCTTTTGAAAAATCAAAAAACCCTTTCCGGATCGCACATTTCGTCTGGATGACCATCTTTTCACGAACAGAAGGATTCATGTCGATTGCGTCCGCAAAAATGGATTCCGACTCTCCACCGCCATAAATATCTGCATGGTCGAATAGATCGACCCCATGTTCCATCGCGTTTTCAATGACATGCCTCGCTTCATCTTTAGAAAGTGTGCTCATTCTCATACAACCTAATGAAATCTCTCCAACTTCCAGGCCGCTGTTCCCTAACTTGATTCTTTTCAAAAAGGTCACCTCTTTAGAGTAGGAATGCTTCTATTCTAACACTCTATTTTATGTACCCGCCATGACTCTGCTTTCGCAATGATATGATAAACTCAAATTTTAATATGACCTTACAGGAGATATAAGTTGAAGTTGAGAATCATTTCTTACTGGTAGAACTAAAATAGGTCTCATTGAACCATTAAAACATAATTTAACCTCATCTTCTTTAATAGCTCTTAAGGCATCCATCATAAAATTTCCATCAAGAGAAATATTTAGCTCCTCATCTCCAGATATATTATTAAGGTATTGTATTTCTTCAATTTGCCCCATTTCTGTTGACTTGGAAGAGATTTAAACTCTCGAATTGTCGCTAATTTGAAAATTTATATTGTTGTTTCTCCATTTGCTAGCAAATAAACTAGCTCTATCAATACCTTTTAGTAAATTTTTAGTATCTAGTGTAATAATTGTACTTGCACCCCAAAACGGAACCCTTTATTGTCTATCATGGTGTATTCAACTTGAGACGATCGATTTTTCTTTTTGGCCTATCCCCTGCCACCCGATGATCGTAATGGCTAGCGCAACCACGATAAACGCGATGAAGTACGGTGAAATGAATGCGCGGATCGCACCCGCGGTAAGCGAGCTTGCGATGATTCCCAGCGAAAAAACCGCTGAGAGGATGCCGAATGCGGTTCCGTGTTTGCTTTTATCGATTTTTTCCGTAATTAAGGTAGTGATGGCTGGAAACAGGATGCCCAAACCGATTCCGACGACGAACAATAGCTGGCCGAGGCTAAGTGGCGCGAACGGCACCACCATCTGATAAAAACACGCCGCCAACACGAGCATGCCGAACATCGTCCGGATCAAAGCTGAGATCCGGTTGATCCAGGTCATACAGACGATTACCAATGTCCCGACGCCAATATAGCTGAACAACTTGCCTGCATCACTCGTCGACATTCCTTTTTCCACCACTAAAAACGGAAGTTCATAGCCAATGGTCCCTTGCGCGTACATCAAGGCGAAAGCGACAAAATAGATCATCAACAAGTGTTTATCCAACCTCAATCCACCGCTGTCAGCCTGCTCTTTTTTATACACGGTGATCGGTTCGAACTCCCTGATAGACATAACACCGATGACGGCTGTAATGAAGATGCATCCACCAATGATAAAATAAGTGCCTTGATAATCCACGAGTTCCACAAGGTACCCGCCGATCGTCGGAGAAACGATATGTGCAATCGTCATCAGCAATCCGTTGAACGCCATGTTCTTCCCTTGCTGATGGCTGTTCTTTGCGTAACCGGACAATAGCGCAAAGCATGCCGGTGTCATGAACGCCAGGACGAGCCCATTGAATAAACGCAGGACCAACAACCCGTCAGGATTGGATGCAATCCCATGCCCCATCATCAATAACCCAGATAAAAAAAGCGGTACCACAATGAACTTTTTCTTACCAAAAGCATCAATCAGCGGTCCAGCAATCAAGTTTCCACACATATTTGCGAAGGACGATACACTCATCATGATGCTGACAAAAAAGCTTGTCGCCCCAAGTGCCACCGCATAAGGCGTGAAGATCGGATACTGGATATGTAAACTTAAAGACACCAAAAAAAGCACCGTGAAAATCGCAGCCATGCCTTTTCTTCTCTCGTCCATAAAATCGCCTCCAACATAAGTGTATGAACGAAATCGAAAAAGAGACATGCTCAATAAATTTTGATAAGACCTAATTAATATTACGGATTCATAACGTATTTAGTCCCGTAGAGGAAAAACACAAGGCGCTACATGTTGGAAACCAATTTGCGTTTTCGTTTCCAATTACATAAAGTGGTTTTCATCCTGCTTTTTCTTTGGATATGAATTTAGAAAAAATAAAGATCACTAAAATCATCCCCAAACTGATAAACATGCCGATTCTTTGATTCATATGGACAATTGCCCCTGATATAGCGAGTAAAATAATCACAATGCCTATATAGGAAGTATACGGAGATCCGAATGCTTTGAATGTCCCTTGGTTATCAACATACGTAGGATGTAGTTTGATCTGTGAAGCTAGGATGATCACCCAGTTCAAAATTAGCATGACACCTGCAGAAGTCGTCACATATTCATACATCGTGCCTGGTAAAAGGTATGAGAAAAGAATGGAAATCGCCAGTCCAATTGCCGTCAATAACAGGGCCGGTAACGCTACACCACGATTATTTTTCTTTTGCAGTATTTTTGGTGCATCCCCATCCTTAGCTAGCGAAACCATGACACGACTGATCGAAAACAAGGCTCCGACCATCGTTGAAAAGGCTGCACTGATGATGATGACATTAAAGATGGTATCCAGATAAGGGATATGGAATGCCGATAGTGCTGTCACAAAAGGACTTTCTGACTCGTTGATGATGGTCCAGTCCACCATTTCCAATACAAAAAATAAGGATAATATGTAGATTGAAATCAAGGTGATGATCAGTCCTACACCTGTCTTTGGAACATCTTTCTTACTTTCAAGTTCCGATGATGCGACCCCAACAACTGCAATCCCCCCAAATGAAAAGAAGATGAAAATCATCGCTGACCATAACCCACCGATCCCATTTGGAAAAAGATCACCGATTCCTGAGTGGTTTACGGAGACGATATGCTTCGGACTGATGAAATCCAACAAGAACAATGTTCCAAAGACGATGAAAATGATGAGCGTTGATAATTTAATAATGGCAAACAAAGACTCTATTTCACCAAAATTCTTTACCCCTAACAAATTGATTCCAAAGCCCAACACCGCATAAATAATCGAAAATAACCATAATGGTATATGAGGAAACCAGAACTGTGTAAAGGTCGAAAGCGCCACGATTTCACTGGACATGATCAAGACGCCAGACAGCCAATACATCCACCCTGAAAGAAACCCTGCAGAATGTCCGAATGCTTTCCTTGCATATGTCCGAAAAGAGCCTGTTTCTGTATCATTTACCGTCATTTCGGCTAAAGAATTGAACACAAAGAAAGTAGTCAACCCCGCGATCAAGTATCCAATCAAAATAGAGGGGCCTGCAATTTTGATTGAAAGACCTGTCCCCAGGAAAAAGCCGGCACCTATGATCGAACCACAGTCGACTGTATGTTTTTAATTCAATACTTTTTTTACTGAATTCTATGGAGGTGGCAATTTGAGACTGCTAAGCGAGATTGATGAAATAATACTAAACAAACGAGAAGAATACATAGAACAATTGTTCACCCTACTACGTCAAAGGAGTATTAGCACACAAAATGAAGGAATTATTAAGTGTGCAGATTTGCTCAAGAGAATGATGGAGGCTATGGGGATAAACACCCAAATAATGAAAACTGATGGTCATCCAGTTGTTTATGGTGAAAGGATAAAGGATAAAAGTTTTTTTACGCTACTTATTTATGGCCATTATGATGTTCAACCGCCAGACCCAATTGCCGAATGG
Source organism: Alkalihalobacillus sp. YIM B00296 (assembly GCF_020179385.1). Classification (GTDB taxonomy): domain Bacteria; phylum Bacillota; class Bacilli; order Bacillales; family Fictibacillaceae; genus Pseudalkalibacillus. The sequence continues at coordinate 6,699 of NZ_JAIBLJ010000023.1, forward strand.
AAATCTCCCCCTTTTGAACCCACTATTAGAGAAAATAGAATATATGGCCGAGGAGCGGGAGACAACAAAGGACAACTAATGGCCCAACTCCTTGGTATTAATACATATATAGAGGCCTTCGGGGATCTACCTATTAATATTAAATTTGTATTTGAAGGAGAAGAGGAGAAAGGTAGCGTTAATTTAGCTGCTTTTGTAGAAGAACATAAAGACCTATTGAAAGCTGATTTGGTTTATACAGCTGATGGCTCCTCCCATTATAGTGGTTCCCCACTTATTTTATTAGGTGTAAGAGGGGTGCTTGCTCTTGAATTAAAGGCAAAAGAGGCGGAGTGGGATAACCACTCAGGGAATACGGGTAACATTTTAACCAATCCCGCTTGGAAGCTAATTGATTTATTACATACAATGCGCGGAAGAGATGGTAGTGTTTTAATTGATGGATTTTATGAAGATATTCGTCCTCCCTCTGTACGGGATAAAGAATTACTTAAATTATTACCTTTTGATGTTGAAGATATAGGTAAAAAAATTGGTTATCCCAGTTTAAATATGGATGGAGAATCATATTACCATAAGTTAACCATGGAACCAACATTTAATATTAATGGGTTGGAGAGTGGTCATACTGGTGCCGGTTTGAAAACGATCATACCTTCTATGGCCACTGTAAGACTAGATATACGCCTCGTAGTTGATCAGGATCCTATGGATATCTATAAAAAAATCGCTCAACATGTTCAAGTCCATGATCCTAGCATCGATGTGAAATATTTAGGGTCGATGAAGCCGTCTAGGACTTCTGCAGATATTGAAATAGTGAAAGTTGTAACTAAAGCAATACAACAATCATATGAAAAGAAGCCGATTATCCAACCGAGTCTTGGCGGCTCCCTACCTGACTATGTTTGGACAAGCATCTTAGGCATACCTTCTATAATAATGCCTTATGCAAATTTCGATCAAAGAAATCATTCTCCTAATGAAAATTTAGAATTAGATTACTTTTTTAACGGAATTAAGTGTACTTGCCACGTGATTCAGGCTCTCGGTGAACATTCCAAATCATATTCAAATAAATAACTATTGTTTAGAAAGGGCGAGTTTCAATGGAAGAAAAATCAAATATCGGAACGCACGACGTGCAAGAGTCTAAGAAAAACAAAAAATTCCCTATGCCGGATGTTTTTGTCATTTTATTTTCTTTTCTGTTAATAGCTTATGCTCTTTCTTATATTATTCCTTCAGGTTCTTATGAGAGAGTAGAAAGGGGTGGGATTACACAGATAGATCCAAATAGTTTTCAATACGTAAAGAGTGAATCTTTATCTATAATGGATTTATTTTTATCCATTGTACAAGGACTTTCTGCATCAGCTGACATAGTGTTTCTAATTCTTATAGTCGGAGGTACCCTTGCACTCATTGAATCAAGTGGAGCATTTAAAGCAGGAATTGGTTCTCTTATTAGATTGACAAGGGGCAATTACTTGTTGTTACTTGTCACTTTCTCTAGTATATTTGCTGTCCTCTCGACGTTTGGAGTCGGAGCCAACATAGTCATTGCTTTTGTACCAATAGGAATAATAATTGCTCGGTCTCTGAAGCTGGATCCTGTTGTAGGGGTTGCACTGGTTTTCTTAGGATCCTATTCTGGTTGGGCTGGAGGAGTTTTTGATCCAATAGTAACAGTTTTTGCTCAAAGTATTGCTGAGCTTCCTTTATTTTCAGGTGTTTTATTCCGTCTTGTGATTTTTGTTATTTTTGTCTCTATCACCATTTTATATATCTGTTTATATGCCAAAAAAGTACGGCACAATCCGGCTAACAGTCTAATGGGACCTGACTATCTTTCTCAGTATCCTGATTATGAAGATAAGGAATCTGTAACAAGTACGATTTTTACAACACAACAAAAAATAATCCTCTTGTTGTTTGTAACATTCCTTGGGATCTATTTGTATGGTGCATTTAATCTAAAATGGAATATAAAAGAACTTTCAGCAATTTTCATTATGCTCGGCATTGCTGTAGCTATCGTTTCAAGGATTTCCCCGAATCAATTCGTAAATGAGTTCATGAAAGGTATTAAACAAGTAATATATGGAGCTCTTGTAGTTGGTTTAGCTCGAGCTGTCATCATTCTACTAGAAAATGGACGTGTCATAGATACAGTTGTCAACGGAACCACTGCGACTTTAGATATGTTCTCTCCTGTTGTATCTATGCAGTTGTTATACTTCTTTAATTTATTTTTCAATTCAATCATTACTTCTGGAACAGGGCAAGCTGCAATCGTTATGCCAATCATGGTACCAATTGTGGATATGTTAGATGTTACAAGACAAGTTGCATTTATAACATTTAAGTTAGGGGACGCAATTACAAATATCATCACCCCTCTTTCTGGAACATTAATGGCTTGTTTGGCATTAGGAAAAGTATCATACGGAAAATGGTTGAAATTTATTTTTCCATTATTTCTAATCTGGACTGTAATTGGTGCAATTTTGGTAGGAATTGCTGTAATTATCCAATATGGACCTTACTAGATTATATATTTAATATCCACTCAAAGTTATCACTTTAAACTGTGATCCATAGACTGTGAGGAATGATATTAAGGAAGTGTTATTAATGGATAAATACTGAAAGATATTTCAATGATTTTTTAAAGAACATTTCATTGAGTCGTGTCGGAAGAAAGTAGTTTTAAAAAATAATAACTTAGGAGGGTTACCATGGATTCAACGATTACTACAACAAATGAAAATTGCGAAGTCCACGATCCAAAGGTTTTAAACTGGGCAAAAGATATTATTGAAAATAGTTCTTCTTCGAGATTGATTCAGAAAGAAATTATTGATGCTGTTGACCGAAATGCCATTTGGAGAGGGCAGGAATGTCTTAACTTATTAGCCCCTGAAGCACCTACAAGCCCGATCGTTCGCCAATTACTAGCATCTGAAGTAGGGACTAGAGCAGCTGAAGGTCATATAGGACCCACACAAAGATGGTTTTCAGGAACTAAGTATATCGATGAAATTGAATCTCTATGTGTAGAGTTATTAAAAAAGGTCTTTAAGAGTAATTATGCAGATCATCGCCTTGTCGCAAGCATGATAGGAAATATGACTGTCTATGCAAGTCTAACAAAACCGGGAGATAATATCTTATCCATTTCACAACCATTTGGCGGTCATTCTAGTAACCGTTATGATGGACCAGCCGGTATTCGCGGACTAAATATTTATGATGTTCCAATGGATCCAGTTGAATTGGTAGTAGATATAGATGAGTTTGCTAAGGTAGCAAGACAAGTAAAACCTCAGCTAGTTACACTCGGTGCTTCAATGACATTATTTCCATTCCCACTTAAAGAAATCTCTGAGATCGTCGATGAGTGGGGAGGAAAAATATTCTTTGATGGGGCTCATCAGCTTGGACTAATTGGAGGTGGTCAATTCCAAGATCCTTTAAATGAGGGAGCTTGTATCATGACGGGATCAGCAGGAAAAACGTTTAGTGGTCCTCAGAGTGGCATCATTGTTTGGAATGACCCAGAACTAACACAATCAATTAGTGATACGATCTTCCCTGCTCTTGCTGCAACACATCAAGTAAATCGTGTCGCTGCTTTAGCTGCATCTGCTGCAGAATTCCTAGCATTCGGAAAAGAATATATGGAACAAATTGTGGCGAATGCAAAAGCATTGGCTAAAGCATTACATGAAAGAGATATAACTGTGCTCGGTTCCCATAAAGGTTTTACAAAAACTCATCAAGTGATTCTTAACGTTAAGCGTTTTGGTGGTGGATTAGAAGTCGCACAAAAATTGGAGAAAGCGAATATTATTACAAATAAAAACCTTATTCCCGGCGACAAACCTGAGGATTGGGATTACCCAAGTGGGTTACGCATTGGAACGATTGAAATCACACGTTTAGGTATGAAGGAGGCTGAGATGGATATCATTGCAGACTATATTGTAAGTGTTTTGGAGGGAAGAGAAACAGTCGATTCTATCCGAAAGCGTGTCATTGAATTCCGATCAGCCTACCAAAAAATGCATTATTGCTATGACTGATCTTTGTAGGGTACATTTTTAAAATGACTGGGTGACCTTATAATAAGAACGGGGGCTTATTCGATGTAGGGTAAGCTTCCTTTTTTATGAAATTAATGATGTACTTCAACAAGATAGACAGTAATCCGGGGAAGGTCACTGTCGCAAAAGAGTCGTTGATAACAATTGCAACACCTCATGACAGGTGTTTTATCGGATATATTATAATTCTCTAGCATTTTTTTTGGAGGGTAACAGTTTAATTTAGCCTCTCTTGGAGTCGGTTCCGGATAAAGTGGGTCAGGGAAATGACGACAACATTTTTTCTCGCGAATTCATCTGATTGATCTCGCTGGGCATGCTGATCAAGAATAGGACGAACACTCTAAGCTCGTTTGGCTGAAGAGAGAAAACCTTAAATCTTTAGTATGGGCACCAGCGGATATCCCAGCTGTTGAAGAGCTGATAAAAGAAAAGGTGTAGTCCATTGTCAGACTACACTTAATGATTAATAATCATTTTTATTTTCTGCAACACTTGTTAAAGGCTTGAAGAATTCATTTTCTGCATACCCTATTGAAACAAGGTTTAAAATCTTGAAATAAAGCCATTTTATCTCAAAAAGTCGTCACGTGACGGTTTTGGAAGACCATAAAGACTAAGTTCGTCTTAACCGCAAAGCTGGCATAGGTGTATGACGACCTTTTTTTAAAACAAAAAAGCTTATCATCTATCCAATATGCAAATGAGAAGTTTAAAAAAGTACGTATTTGGAAAAAACACGTACTTTTTTAACAATCTGAGTGCAGGAAGCGTTCCTGCGCTTTTGTTACTAAAGTTGATTCAAAATCTCTAACTAGATTAAACCTGAATCAGCCCTATAAATATCGCAATTACAATCAGGACAAGACTAAGCCCCCACATCCAAAATACAGAATAGCGTAAGTGACGACCCATTTCCAGACCTGATAAACCTAATGCAAGCCAAACAGCAGGAGCTAATGGACTGACAAATGTACCTACGATATTTCCAATAATCATTGAATAGGATGTTGATAAAGAGTCTATTCCAAAACCTGTTGCAATTTGTTCGACGACTGGAAGTAATGCAAAATAATACGCATCTGTACTTAATATTAGCTCAAATGGTACACCTAAAATTCCAACAATTAAATGCAGAAATGGAGCGATCGTTGCCGGAAGAACACTTACAATATCGTTTGCAATCGCAGTGAGCATGCCGGTACCATTAAGGATTCCTAAAAACAGTCCTGCTGCAAGAATAATCGATGCCATCGTAAGTGCATTTGGTGCATGTGCACGAATTGTTTCCATTTGATCTTTTACATGAGGAAAATTAATCGGCAGTGCAATACTAACACCAATCATAAACGCTAATCCTGCAGGAATAAGTCCTGATACAAGAACTCCAATAACAGCTAAAGCCAAAATCGAGTTTAACCACAACAATTTTGATTTTTCTTTCGTAGAAGTGTCTGATTTTTCTGTCATATCAGGATCATATTCTAACTGTTCAGCTGTAGCCGCGATTTCTAACGACCCATATTTCTTAATGATTCGGCGTTGTTCTCGCATCCCAAGGAAAACAGCTAAAACAATCATTAGAACAATCCCGCTAATTTGAATCGGTATAAGCGGCCTCCATAATTCAGTTACATCAACTCCAAGAACAGAAGCAGTTCTCCCTAACGGTCCGGCCCATGGAAGCATATTCATAATACTTGCCGCTCCACCTACTAATAAGAGCAGCAAATATGGATTCATTTTCAACCGATTATATACTGGTAAAAGTGCTGGCACAGTGATCAGAAAAGTAGAAGCACCAGATCCATCTAACTGAGCAACTGTCGCAATAAGAACAGTGACTACACTAATTGTAATGACATTCCCTCTAGAAAGGGCTACCATTTTATTAATCATTGGATCAAAAAGTCCTACATCCTGCATAATTCCAAAGAATATAATCGCAAATATAAACATAATCGCAACAGAGATGACAGAACCAATCCCCTCTTCAAAAAAGCCGCCAATTTCAGAAAAAGTAAAACCTGCTAATAACGCACCAATAATCGGCGGTAATACCATAGCTACAATCGGCGTCACCTTCCCGCTGATCAGCAATGATACGATAAGTAAAATGATGAAAAAACCAATAAAACTAAGACTCATTATCGCTTCACCTTCCTATGTAAAAAATTCTCTCCACCTAAGTATGCCGCCCAATTTTTATATTGAATGCGTTTGCGATGGAGTATGAAAAACGATCTACTTCCTAGAGGATGCAAAATAATACAGTGCATATCGTTATGGTCTTTTTCATTACAGTTAAGTCTCACCTCGGTACGAAAACGCTTACTTTTTCAAGTATAAAATATTCAGAAAAGTTTGTAACGATTATCAATTTAATGTGTTTTAAAAACTTTCTATGCATTTTTTTTATTTTGTTCACGGAAATATAAAAAAGCATGACCTGATAGTCATCCTTTCTCACTATTTACAAGTTTTTTCACTGTTTTTTAGGAATCCTGTCCCTTATTCCAGATAACCCAGTTATTGAATAAAGGAAAAGCTGGAGATCAACTATCAATCTTCAGCTCTCGCCCCTGTAGTTTTCACCGCATCCTTTTTTAGTTCCCTTTTCTCTCGATTCAGTTTTTGAACTCTTCTTTTTTATCATTCATTCATTCATTACCTAAATGTGTAATCATACTCATTTATTAAAAACATACTTCCAAATCATACATAGATTAAATGCCATATACAAATAAAAGTTGATACATCATTTACTACCGTTTTACAGCGGAAATAGGAGCTGTTTCTAAAGCATTGTTTATGCCCTTTTTCATAAAAAACACAAATGCGAGGGCTGCTGAAACAAGCCAAACGAGTAACAAAATGCCTGTTAGGACGGGAAATAGTGTCCATTTAAATACAGGGAGACCGAGAGCAGTTTGGAATCCGATCAATGCAATCGAAATCATCCAGGCGATGCTCCCATAATGGATCAGCAATTTTTTTATGCGCTCAGTGACTTGTGCTTTTTCCAAAAACCATGCTGGCAAGATCAGCGTTTGTAAGGCGTGAAATCCGATTCCATGCAGTACAATCAAATTTCCTGCATCTCCTGTAAATCGGCCCTGAAGTAAAATCATACATATCCCTGCAAGATTGGCTATAAGGACAGAAAGAAACGCATATCGGATTCCCAGTACGAGAAATGGGCGTCCATGAGGTGATTTCAATCTGAAAAACTTTATCATAAGCCATATGGTTAAGCCTACCAGCATTAAGGAAAGCACCCCGAAAAGCATCCCTGCAAGTGTATCAATGACAGAACCCTCAGTTGAAAACCGCGGATTCAAGCCCCGGAAATTCTGAACGGTTTCAATTGCATAAGCATACAAAATCGAGATGATGAAAAGCCATCGTATCGTTTTCCTTTTTCGATCACTGAATCTTGCTAATGGCAAAATCGCGGCGATTGAGAGGGTAAAAATGCCGATTGCCGCATTGAAGGAAAATGCATCGTTCATATTGCCTTCAGGTAAAATGATGGAGCCTCGGAAAAGGATAAATGCAGCAATACCGATTGCCAGTAAAAGTCCGATCACACCAGTGAACACGAGCCATTTTTCTCCTTTAAACAGCTTAGGAGATGGTTCAACAACATTTGCATCCGTCTTGATCACATTTGTCATTCAGATTACCTTCCTTCTTAATTTTTTGATTTATTTATTAGTCAATAAATAATGGTCCTAAAGAAAAACTTGGCGTGGCCAAGCCCTTCGTTATGGTTATACTTTGTTAAATGATTTCATTAGAAAATCCATTTTAACAGTCTGTTTTATTTTTCGCTTCAAGCAATTCGGGCATATCCAATACTTCTGCAAGTGTAATTAATAAGCCGGTTCCAATAAAATCAGCTGCACTTTCTTTCGGATTGGGAATTTCCGCTAGATCCATTTTCAACGTCAAGCTTTCAAAAATTTTATCATACATTTTACGGACATGTTCACGAATGCCTTCATCTGAAATGGTGTAGGCCTGCATGACCATTAGCACCTCATCACGATTGGTTTGCATGATTTCAAAGAAAGCACGCCCCATCGTTGGAATCAATTGGTCAGAAGGTGCGTCGACCTCTGAAAATGTATCATAAATACGGCTGAAAGCTCGATCGATGACAACCTTGAACAACTCCTCTTTATTGGAAAAGAAATGGAACACATAAGGCTGGGTTACACCTGATGCCTTTGCTACCATTGCAGTCGTCGTTTTATGGTACCCCTTCTCTGCGAAAATGTTCATCGCATTTTCGATGATCCGTTCTCTTTTATCTTCCCGGACTACCACTCATATCATCCTTTTATTCATTTTATTTATTGATTGATAAATAAATTATATTCAACTAACGTCATTTTGTCAATTGTCTTTGCTAAATTAATTGATTTACTCATTCCCTACTATGTCACTTAACTTATGTAGATATCTCATTCCCCGCAGCTGTTCCTTGACTAAATCATCCAGATAGATGAGAGAATCCCTCGTGATTCTTATAGCCTCGTCGATGTTATGCTTATCCATTTCATTAAGTATTTCCCGTACGACTTCCAGTGAGTATACAGCATGCTGGAGTGTACGGATGACCAATAGTTTCCTTAAGTCACTCTTCGTGTATTTACGGTACCCACTTTCGTAGTCCCGCTCCGGCTCGATCAATCCTTCCTTTTCCCAGTGTCTTAATGTTGAATTGGGAACGCCAATTGCTTCTGACGCTTCCCCGATTGAGTACCATTTCTTTTTCATTGATGGATTCACAACTGCATCGACATCATCCTGCTCGAGCACTTTGAGTGCTTGCTCCGCCCTCTTTTTATCCTTGAATAGCTGCGCTTGGACCTCCGGTAGTTACTGTTTCTTTAAAGAGCATCTAACAGCTTTTCCATTACGCTGTTTTTCAAAATAATCTAAGAAGCAACTCATTAACGGTCATAAAGAAAAAGGGACACGACCCTATATTTCATAATTTATCTACTTCAAGGAGTTTTTCGAGGATTCCTCTGTTATTCTCCAAGGATTTTATTAGCTTTTAGCTCTTCTAATTACTCTCCTGTTTATAAGTGATATATTCCTTCAGTATTTCCAACCCTTTTCTTAATTCTTCCAATGAATTAGTGGAGGAAAGGGCGATCCTTAAATAATTTTCTGTAGTAAAGGAACCACTGAGAAACCGATCGGAATGAAAAACGCGAATCCCTTGTTTCTTTAATTCTCTTTCTAATTGGGGTCCATTAATGTCCCCTATGTCCAGCCAACGATAAAAACTAAGAGGGTGACCTGTTGTAGGATTTTCATCTGGGAAAAATTCTGAGTACATAAGATTGGAGGCCAATGCCAGATCATGTTTCTTAGAAAAAATATCGTGAACTTTTCCCGATAGGATGAGCTCTGTGATGACTTCAGCATCTAAAGCAGATGTTTTTACATTAATGTTAAAAATGGCTTGCAACACCTTTTGCTGAAGTGCTTCTCCAAAGACCATATAGGCGACTCTCAAACCTGAACATATGGATTTGGTTGTGCCGCTAATATAGACGGTTTGTTCGGGAAGCAGATTGTACATAGGCTGCTGATAATCTGGAATGATTCCCGCAGTCATAAAAGCGTGTATATCATCTTCGATTAGAATGAGACGATGTTTTTTTATTACGGCTGCTAATTCGTGTTTTCGAACATCTGAAATCATCGTGGTTGTAGGGTTATTGCAAGAGGGCATAAGGAAAATCCCGTGTACATTAGTTTGACTGCATTGCTTGTTCAGTTCTTCTGCCGACATCCCAAACTCGTCTCCTATAACAGGGATCAGTTGGATATGATGCATTTTGGCTAGTTCTATAAAGTTCGAGTACGTATATAAGTCTGTCGCTATCCGGTTTCCTGGTTCAAACAACGCAGTCAGTGCAACAGCTAATGCATTCTGGGCTCCAGATACAATCGCCAGGTTTTCATGATCAGCTTGAATTCCCAACGACTTCATCCAATTCAATCCAGCCGTTTTATGGTGAGGTAAACCTGTAGGCTCATTATAATTCAGCAATTGCTCCAAGTATCCTTTCTTAACCACTTCTTGGGTAACCTCAGCTACAATATCGTTTGTTTGCTCAAATGAAGCGGCAAACCCTAAATCAATAGCTCCCTTGCTTTTATCTATGGAAATTGTGATTGAACGGGCAGCGTTCGGAGAAACAAACGTTCCACTTCCTGTAACTGCATAAATCAAACCTTTGGTTTCACATACCTTATAAGCTCGTGTAATGGTAGTAAAATTCAAATCGAGAAAATCAGCGAGTTCACGTTGTGGAGGTAACTTTGTTCCGGGAGCTAAAAAGCCATTTGCTATATCATGCTCCATTAATGAAGCGATTGATTCATAATAAGGGCGTTTTAGACTCTTTTTTTCCGGCCGCCACGACATTGGATAATTTTCGAACGAATTTACCGGCATCCTTCTCCTCCTCCTTCCCCTATATTTCATACAAATGTATCACATTGTATGTTCTTTTGGAATACTTACGAATTCAAGACGTTAACTGATCTATTTTTGTCTTAAATTTTAAACGAAAACATTGTAATCCATACAATTATATCCGTTTTTGTATGGATTTTATGTGATATAGTCAAGAAAAGCGCAAACGCCCCGGTTAACCACGAAGGTCACTGGAAGTCCGACGAGGAGGCTCGAACCAAACAAAGTTTGGTTCTGCGTGGGTAACACTTCGACCTAAATCAATGTGTCGACCGCCACAGGAGGTCTGAAGTGATCCAAGTAGTTGGGCGGTGAAGCTGGACATCACTTCACCGAACCAAAATTTTTATACTTTCTTATCCTTTTAAAAAATTGCTCTGAGGGTGTGAATGAATTGGAAAAACATCGGATTTGTGCAGCATTTTCAGCTGCTTTTCCTTATACAACTCCTATTCTAGCCGGTTTTGTTTTTTTAGGGATAGCGTATGGAATCTATATGAACTCTTTAGGTTTTAGTGCAATTTACCCTATATTAATGAGTCTCACAATATTTGCAGGTTCCATGGAATTTGTGGCTGCAAATTTGTTGCTTGGCAGCTTCCAGCCTATGAATGCATTGCTCCTAACTTTAATGGTAAACGGGCGTCATTTGTTTTACGGGCTTTCCATGCTAGAAAAATATAAGAGATTAGGGAAGAAAAAACACTATTTGATTTTTGGACTATGTGATGAGTCTTATGCGATCAATAGTACAGTGAAAATTCCAGATCATGTAGACAAGGGATGGTTTATGGTATTTGTTACATTGCTAAACCATTTATATTGGGTACTTGGATCGGCCATTGGAGGGATTTTCGGTTCTATCATTCAGTTCAATACCGAGGGGATTGAATTTGTGATGACCGCACTTTTTGTTGTCATTTTTGTTGATCAATGGATGAAAGAAAAAAAGCAAGAAATTGCAATCATTGGATTAGGCGTTTCCATATTCAGTTTAATCATTTTTGGAGGGCAGAATTTTATCCTTCCTTCCATGGCAGGGATTTTAATTGTTTTGACTGTGCTTAAAAGACCGCTTGAGAAAAGAGGTGCCATTTCTGCATGACAATGACGATCACTCAACAGCTTATCACTATTATCATGATTGTTTTGGGAACAATGCTGACAAGGTTCTTTCCGTTTATCGTTTTCCCACCTAATAAAACAACTCCGAGGTATATCCAGTATCTTGGGGAAGTATTATCACTAGCAGCTTTAGCTCTTTTAGTAGTTTATTGTTTCAAAGATGTGGGTTTTCTTACCGGCAGCCATGGATTTCCTGAAATCATTTCTGTAGCTGTTGTCATTCTCCTTCATGTTTGGAAGGGAAAAATGCTGTTGTCGATAGCTGGTGGGACTCTTTTTTATATGCTGCTCGTCCAAAACATTTTTTAACGCCTTTATCTATTAAAAACTAATAAAGGACCAATGGGACTCATGTCAAAAGACTAACTTCGGCAACGGATCAAGAAGAACAACATGGAACCCACTGAGACATCCAATCTGCCCTGAAAGATCTTTTGGCTGAAACGATCAAGAAATGTCAGAAGGTCAAGTTTGTACTGAATTAACGTGCCAGTTCTTTTAAGACCGATAAGCGATTGCAACAAACACTTCCCTCTGGGCAAGTGTTTTTACTTAAAACTTATGTGGAACAGGGCACCTGATAGAGGAGCCCTGAAATAATTAGCATTGATATTCTTCTTTTAATAACCCCATCACGACGGTGTCATAATATTTCCCTTCTATATAGGCATCATTCCGTAAGCGCCCTTCTACCACAAAACCGCATTTTTCATAGGAACGAATAGCTTGTACATTTCCGCTCCATGTATCGAGCTGGATACGGTTAATATTCATTGTCTGAAACAAATAGTGTATCAGTGTCTTCATGGCATCCGTGCCAAAACCTTTACCCCAGTATTCTTTCACTCCAATTCCAATCCCTACAGTGCAACGCCTTGAGACACTGCTCAGTTCACGATAACCAATTAAACCAATATGCTTAGGATTATCGCCAAGGGTATAAATAGAAAATTCCCCCACCTCACGTTTGTCAAGTTTTTTTATTGCTTTGTCATAATCGTCTTCGATTTTTTCCATAGGTACGTGACTGTGGCGAAAGAAACCAGCTCCAGCTTCCAACCTTGCTGTCTCTTCATCGTTCCGCCAATCATAAGTTCTTTTAAAGTCTTCTAGCGAAACAGGCCGCAGTTCCACTTTTAATCCTGTGATCATAGGTGTGATCCCATCCTTTTAATTGTTTTTTACAATACGAATAACAGCGACAGATAAAATTATTAATACCCATAAGCGTCACACCTTTCTAATATCTGATATTAAGTTAATGATATAACCCTTTATATATTCTTTAAAAGTTCCTAATTACCTTCATCGATTAAACTGTGTTTGATTCCTTTTAAAAAAGAGCTACATGGAGCCTGACAGGTCTATTTTTAGATCGGAATTCATAGCATAAGTCCCAGGCGAATCATACAATATTCACAAGAAATAACAGAACTTGTCGAGTAGCGCCTGATTGTTGAATAGAATTCAGGCGGAAAATTAACTATTAATTCATTGTCATCCAGTTACTCTTTTACAACCCCTAGAACAAACCCATCATACCCTTTTGAACCAACAGTTTGAATGGCCGTCGAATCAATACGTGATTCTTCTGATAACAAATCAATAAATTGACGAATCCCCTGTACATTTGAGTCTTCAGTATCATCTTCAATCACTTTTCCATTACGTACTACGTTATCGGCAATGATAACTGTTCCAGGTTTTGAAAGTTCTAGTGCCCATTTAAAATAATTTGGGTTGTTTGGTTTATCTGCATCAATAAAGATGAGATCGAAGCTCGGGAATCCTTTCTTTTCCAGGGTTGGAAGAGTTTCAAGTGCTTGCCCTACAATGATGTCGATTTTATTCTCTAACCCTGCGTTTCTTACATTCTCATTAGCCACTTTTGCATGTTTTTTACTATATTCAAGTGTTATAAGATGTCCTTCCTCTGGTAATGCACGTGCAAGCCAAACGCTGCTATAGCCGCCAAGAGTCCCAATTTCCAGGATATTCTTTACTCCTTTAAGCTTGGCAAGTAAGTAAAGTAACTTTCCCTGATTGGGTGACACATCAATAGCAGGCAAGCCAGCTTCTGCATTTGCTTTCAGTATAGAATCCATAATCGGATCGGACTCTTGAAGTTTACTGCTAAAGTAAATATCTACATCATTCCATAAAGGTGTATTCATTGTGGTCCCTCCCTTTTTATTTGTAGCACATATTTCCTTTTTCCAATTATTCTATTATTCTAGTTATTGATTTGAGTACCTTTTAACCTTGTCAAAAAAGAGTCTTATCCTATTCTGGATATGCCCCCTTATCTGAATATTACTTACTTAACTCAAAACCACTAATGCAGGAAAGTAATTATCAAAGCAACGATGATAAATACATATAGCGTATTTTTCACCGCATCCTTTTTTAGTTCCTTTTTCTCTCGATACAGTTTTTGAATTCTTTTTTATCATTCATTAATGATTTCCTATTTTCTTTTCTGCCAAAGTCCAAATAAAGTAAATTAAAATTGATATCCCAACAACTATCAATAATCCATTCATTAATAAATCTACATCTATATCATGAATCACTTGAACAGGTCCACCAGTTTCGTCTCTCCCATGAATGTAGTATGTCAAACCATTATAACCAAGTGTAAAATAGGAGATGATAACACCCAATATAATCCCGCCCAATAAGGAAATTAGACCCTTTTTCAAATTCCCGCCTCCCTTACAATTTCTTTTTATTTTTTTACAAAATTTTATGTATTTGGTCCTCGGCCTTATTCCAGAAAACTGCCCGATTGCTGAATATCGATCATTATTTATTCATATCAATTTTAACATATTTTTCTAGCGTCTTTCTTATTCACATACACATTCACATCCCTAAATAATATTTCTTACCCTGTGAATTGGGATGTGAATTTAGACCAGTTTTTCACTAAATCCTTTTACAAGAAAAACGCAAGTGGTTTCGTAATGTGAAAACACTTGCGTCTTATGTGAATGATACTGTGTGTACTCCAAAACGGAACCCGTTAGCCGCACTTTTTTATATCATGTTCCACAATAGGTCACGTAAGGACGATCGGAATCTGGTGGAAGTGTGCAGTACTCTTCCTGATCAGGAGTGTGAGCGTAAGGGTTAGATAGCACATCCAACAACTTCTCCAACACGGAGTAGTCGTCTCGTTCTACGGCTGCTTCGAGTGCCTCCTCCACCCGATGGTTCCGAGGAATCACCGCAGGATTGTTGTCCTGCATCAATTGTTGGGATTCTTCCCTCGATTCCTGCTGCTTGCCAAGCCGGTCCTGCCAGCGTTTATGCCACTGTGTAAACTCCTCTGCTTTAAAAAGATTCGCATCTTCCAGCTTATCAAACGTCAAAGCCCGGAATGTATTGGTAAAGTCAGCCTCATGCTCCTTCATCAATTTATGAAGGTCTCCAATAAGGGTTTCGTCTTCTGGCTCTTCGTTAAAGATGCCGAGTTTTGCTCTCATTCCCGACAGCCAAAAATCGCGATACAAGTCCCCAAACCTTGAAATCTCCTTCTCAGCGAGCTCAATCGCTTTCTCTTGATTGTCATGGATCAGAGGTATGAGCGTTTCTGCAAAACGTGCAAGGTTCCATGCGGTAATCGGTGGCTGGTTCGCGTACATGTAACGTCCCCGAACATCAATTGAACTGAACACCGTTTCGGGATCATAGGTATCCATGAAGGCACAAGGGCCATAATCGATGGTTTCACCACTGATCGTCACATTGTCGGTATTCATTACACCATGAATGAAACCGATTTGCTGCCATTTTGCAACCAATGAAGCCTGTCGCTTGATCACTTCCTGAAGCAACGAAAGATATTGGTTTCCATCTGCTTCAACCTCTGGGAAGTGGCGTTTCAGTGCGTAATCAGCGAGTTCCCGGAGCTCCTCTTCTGTACCCCAGTTAGCGATAAATTCAAAGGTACCGACGCGCAAATGGCTGGCTGCCACACGGGTCAAGATCGTACCAGGAAGTTCGGTTTCTCGAATGACAGGCTCGCCGGTTGTCACTACTGCCAGACTTCGTGTAGTAGGAATGCCAAGTGCATGCATCGCTTCACTGATGATATGTTCGCGCAGCATCGGTCCAAGAGCCGCTCGACCATCTCCACCACGAGAATACGGGGTTCGCCCAGAACCTTTCAGCTGGATGTCAAAGCGTTCACCATCAGGGGTGATCTGTTCACCAACCAGCATCGCCCGACCATCCCCTAACATTGTAAAATGCCCGAATTGATGCCCTGCATAGGCCTGAGCAATGGGCTGTGAACCTTCGGGAGTATTGTTACCTGCAAAGACCGATACTCCTTCTTCTGATTGGAGAACCTCTGGGTCCAATCCTAATGATTTTGCAAGGGACTCATTTAAAATAACCAATTCCGGCGACTGTACAGGAGATGGATCGATTGTAGAAAAAAGCTTCTTCGGCAAACGTGCATAACTGTTGTCAAAGTTCCATCCAGTTTCCTTCATTTTATCTCTCCTTTCATTTTGTCTTATGTATCGTGATCCTTTTATGAAAAATCGTCTTTAGTGTTACCTTTACCGTTTTCATTTACTCTAACACATTCGAATTCATCAAATACAAAAACTGAGTCAAATTGGCTTCAACTCAGTTTTTTCAAATCTATTCCCACTTGAAGACATAGCTTGCGAGTACAAATCCTCCGATAAGCCAGGCACCTAGAATCAGCGTTTCTGTACCTAACTGCAGGATTGATGTACCGAGATTCATCGTTTCTCGTAATGCAGAGCTTAGATGTGCAATCGGAAGAATCTTGACGATCGGTTGGATCCAGTCTGGCATGTTGCTGATTGGGAAGAATACGCCCCCAAGGAACAGCATCGGAAAAGAAGCAAATCCTGCAATCGGACCAGCACTTTCCGGGTTTTTTGCAATACCAGCAATAATGAATCCAATGGCCATAAAGGCAAGTGTTCCTAGAGCGATGAAAAAGATCAACGTAAGCCAAGAGCCGACCACATTGATGTTAAAGATGAGGTCCGCAATCAATACGACAAGCAATGCTTGGGTTCCATTAAGGAGTAAGCGGGCTGTAATCTGGGCAGCAATAAAGGTGGACGCTTTCAATCTAGTCCCTTGCATTCGACGTAAAATGCCTCGTTCACGCCAGGCTGAAATTTGACCTGCAACTCCATTCATGTTGTTGTTCATAATCATCATCGCAACGATCCCTGGTACGAGAAAATCAATATATCGGATATTAAGTGCCTCAATCCCGACCTTTTTGATGGTCACCAAAGGCTGATAATCAACGAGCTTTTTACTATATTGGTCAATAATTCCGTTCACAACCGTCAGTCCAAGCTCTGAGGCGGAAAGGTTCTTCTCATTGTAATAGACCGGAAGTGAGAAGGCTTGATTCTTATCCTTCAAACTTGCTTCATATCCTTTCGGGATTTCAATCAGAAGTTGGATATCCCCGTTTTCAACAGCTTCTTTCCCGGTTTCAATTTTTTTATAGGAAATGGTCTCGATGCCTTCGTTGTTGTCAAACAAGTTATTTAAGGTCTTGGATCCATCTGTTTGATCCAAATCAACGATTCCTGCCGTCAGGGAAAGTGCATTTCCACCACCGACAAATGATCCAAGGGCTAACATCAAAATGACCGGAAAGAGTAACGTGAAGAACAATACTTGCTTATTGCGAGCAAAAATACGTAGTTGCGCCAATGTTAACTGCCAATATGCTCTCATGATTCTCTAAGACTCCTTCCTGTCATATGTATGAAGACATCCTCTAATGTCGCGGTACGGGTCTGTAAATCCTCAATGTTCAGATTATGTTCTGCCGAGATTTGGATCAGGGAGATTAACGCGAGCTGAAGGTCGTCCGTATAGAGCTGTACGAAGGTATCTTTGATGGACACTTCTTCGACGCCATCCATCTCCATGAACCACGCTTGTTCAGGCGGATTGGTCAGACGGAATTCAACGGTGCTTGTCGACTGCAATTTTTTCACGAGATTGGTCGGCGTGTCGAGCGCGATCAGTTCTCCTTGATCCATAATCCCGATTCTGTCACAGAGCACATGGGCTTCATCCATATAATGCGTGGAGAGGATGACCGTTTTCCCCCGTTCCTTCAAACGTAGGACAATGTCCCATAACGTCCTTCTTGCCTGTGGATCGAGTCCAGTTGTAGGTTCATCGAGGAACACGATGTTTGGATCATGGATCAGTGCTAAAGCAATCGCTAACCGTTGCTTTTGTCCACCAGAAAGGCTTTTGATCCTGTCGGTCCGTTTTTCCGCTAAAAGCATATCGCTGATCAATTGTGGGATGTCGATATGACTGGGGTAAAAACTCGCATATAAGTGTAAAATCTCTTCGACCTTCAATAATTCAAATAAGGATGTGGACTGGAGCTGTACACCGATGACCCCTTTGACCTGATTCACTTGTTTTTGTACATCAAAGCCTGCCAGTGTTGCAGTACCTTCATCAGGCTTGCGGAGACCGACCAGCATTTCAATGGTTGTTGTCTTTCCAGCACCATTAGGTCCAAGCAGGCCGAATATTTCTCCTTTATGCACCTTAAACGACACTTCGTTCACCGCGACGAAAGAGCCATAACGCTTCACAAGGCCTTTCACATCTACCATCGTTTCATTCTGCATGACGAACCCCCCTACACCTGCATGGATTTCATTTTTATGTCGAAAAAAGAAACAGCCCTTCATGAGCTGTCAGGATGATATTTCCATTATACGCGATGTAGGTCGGGGCGCCAATTCTTGACTGCCTTTTTGATTTCATCTGGTGAAAGGTTTTCTGACCGTGCTTTTTCAACTAGATCCGGGTATTCTTCATCACTAGCAAATCGAAGCGCAATCACTTGATTATGCGAAATCTTGGTGTCTAATAGATTCCCAGTCAACCGGTAATAGCGGAAGTTTTCCTCGTCACGAATGATTCGATCCTGAAGCTTAAGTGCATACAATCTTAGCTTCATTGCCATCAAGATGATCGTGAGGACCGCCGATACGTTGATTAGGCTAAGCAGCATCTGACCCCCGATACTTTGGAAAAGGAAAATAAGCGCTAAAATAAGGGTTACGAGTGCGAGAAGGGCGATACCTTTATGGAACAAGGGATCAATCTTTCTATGATTTTGATAGTTTTGCTCTTCCAATAATGATGACCTCCATCTTTTTTCTATTAACTATGCTTGTAACCTACCTAAAAAGTATATCGATGACCCGGTTCAATTAGAACAGAAAAGTTAAAACTCGTGTGAGCTGCACTTCCGTATTCGACCTGCAATGGCTATTGATTATTCTCCTTGGTTTGTGAGTTGTTAGGATAAATATAAAGTTGTTGAGATAATCTCCGAGTTGTCGGGATAATTTCAAAGTTGTAAGGTTTTCCCCTTTAGTTGTCGGGATAACGCTTTGCACCATAGGTCTTTATCCCGTTCAACATGTATTTTAGACGCTTTGATTCTATTTTCTTAGTCTATTCAGTCATTTTTACCTTTGTAAAGCACAAAGAAAAGCACAAACGCCCTGATCAGCAACGAAGGTCAGTGGAAGCCCGACGAGGAGACTGTCGCCGCCGCGATCCAAGTGGTTGGGCGTTGGAGCTGGACATCACTTCACCGCGACCAAAATTTTTATGCTTTCTTATCCTTTAAAAAACGTTGGAAGGTACCTGGGCTTCTGCACCTTCCAACGTTTTTTGGAGTTGGTTTGACTATGACGACTCTGGATTCGTTTTTAAACTAACTTTTTAGGTCGATAAATTAAACCAATGACCCCGTTTCGGAACGTTTTATTTGAGACCAGTTCCAAATCAATCTGATCTTTCATATCCTCAAACAATGGAAGTCCTTGCCCCAAAACGACCGGAGCCACATTTAGCCTGAATTCGTCGATCAGTCCAAGTTGGATCAAACCGCGGGTAAACCGGGGGCTTCCAAGAATCACCATATCCTGGCCGGTCTGTTGTTTCAACTCCAAAACAGCCTGAGCAGCGTTGTCTTTCACCAGCGTGGAATTGTTCCATTCCGCTTTTTCCAGCGTACTGGAGAATACAACCTTATGGGCTTTATTGATCCATTCCGCATGCTTTTTGTCATGCTCCGTAGCTTCCGGGTTGCCTGGGACGGTCGTCCAGTATTCCTGCATTCCCTGATAAGTCGATCGACCCCACAGTACAGTATCAGCCGTACTTACAGTTTCGTCTGCGTACGCTTCCATTTCCCCGTCGTAAGGAATCCAGTTTAAATCCCAGTCTTGCGTTCCTTGTACATAACCGTCCAGCGATACATGTAAAAAAGAAGTCAGTTTTCTCATTGGATTTACTTTTCCTCCATGACAGCAAAGTAATTTTCTTCATGATCTGCAAAGTTAAATACTTTTCCGGTAGGCATATTTACAATTTCCCCGACCGTGACATTTTTATTTGATAAGTCGCTATACAATTGATCAAGGTTTTCAGTAAAAAACATTAAAGAAGGTGTACCGAGATTTAATTCAGGCTCCATTTTGGCAATGAGCTCCTTATTTTGTAGAATGATGCTTGTGTCTGCGCCCTTTGGTGCAACTTCAATCCATCTCATACCTTGACCGTTGTTTTCTTCTGAAATTACACTAAATCCAACTTTTTCCGTCCAAAACTCCAATGCTTTATCTTGATTATTTACATACAACATAATTTGACCGACTTTACTAATCATTGATTTTTCGCTCCTTTGTTTTCATTATTATTCGACCCAATGATGCTAGGCTTCTTCTACGACTCCACCAGTTCGCTCAGTTACTTGCCCAGCCATTTTAGCTTTTCTAATTATGTGGTGCGTTACGTAGGAACCTGCAATCATAAGGAACCCGAGGATCATGAGGATTCCTTCAATGGGTGTTCCGATGGCAATGAAAGAATACGTGGCCCCTGCAAGGTCGAAGGTAAGACCGGCATATGCCCATTCCTTGATTCTGGGAAACCCAGGCAAAATAATCGCAATGACGCCTAGCAGCTTCGCTACACCAAGGAAGGGGAGAAGATAGGCAGGATAACCAAGCTGTTGAAACAAGGCGATTGATTCGGCCGAGGAAAGAATGTTAGGCAGGGAACCCACTCCCATAAGCAAGGCCAATAATCCAGTGCAAATCCAGTAGGTAACGATGAGTTTACGCATAATAACTTTTCCTCCTTTAAAGTTTGTTTTTACGTGATATTGTTGCTTGTGAATTAAGTATACCTTTAAGAGAATATTCCCGTCAAGGAATATTGAAAAATTTTTCAGACTTTTGCCGATCCAACCATCTGCTGTGCCGTTCTCACTTCATCCCTCCTCGAAGCTTATCGCATGGGATGCGCTGGAAGCAGCCTTTGGGAAAAAGGTCCAGATCCGCAGCCCTCCAAGGGTATGTGGATGATTTGATAGCAAAAAAAGCGGCGCTTGTACCGACGGAATTGGAGCCGGATGTGCTGACACTAGTGGTAACAGCACACCCTCTCATATTTAGGGATGTTACAAACCACTTCTTTTATCTAATCGAGTTCCAAAGTCGGTTACATAGTTAACACATCTGCCTGACTCCATAAACCTTATGTTAGAATAGAAGAATCGTTCTTTATGAAACTCACAACACATGCAGCATAGGAGTGTACGGGCAATGAATAAAAAAGACATAGCCGGAATCCGCAGACAACTGAAAGCGGATAATGACTTATTGAAGATCTCTGACATTTTTAACGTGTATATCATGAAAGAAACAACAGATATTTACCATCATCAGAGCCAGCCTTTCGAAATGCTGGATAGAGATCAGCAGGAGCTTTTCATCAATAATTTTAAGAAGTTGCTGACAGGACAGTTGAATGAAAAATTATTTGAACTGAAATTCGTGCGTGAGGCAGAAAATCACAGTCAGCTCATTCTACATAAAGGCTTGCTTAGCAGCCAAGTCGAGGACTGGAAGGAACAAATGCTGAAGATGACTGAAAAAATGATCAAAGACCATCCGTATGAAAAGGATGTTGTCATCACCTTCATTCGCGCAGAATATTTGAAGCCGATGAAACCGCGTAATGAAGAAGCGGAGGAAAGTGAACGGGACGCCGTTTATTCCCATTCCTTCATCCTTTGTAGCATTAACAAAACGCAGGAGTCGAAAAAAGAGTTGGTGTTTGATTATGTCGAGAAGCAGTTCAAATACAACATCGATGTAGATTCGGTCATTGACCTCGCCACCCCGATGACAGGATTTCTATTCCCATGCTTCTCCAACGGTGCATCCGACGTGAACCATGTTTTATACGCTTCAGGGAAAGCGAATGAACCCGATCATAGGTTCATAGAAGAAGTTCTGAACAGTGAACATACGATTACAGCGAAAGAAGACAAAGAGGTGTTTGAGGAAGTGATGAGGGATGTCATGGGCGACCAGCTCACCCCCTCTACTCTTGCGAACGTTTATCGAGAAATCAACACAATGGTCGAAGAAAACGAAGAGGATGAAGAACCGAAGCTCGATTATAAAAACGTGGAGCATGTCTTGAACCAAAGTGGTGGTGAACAAGTCGATTCGGAAAAAGTAAAAGCCGCTTTCGAGAGAATCACCGATAATGAGTCCTATGAACTGAAAGCAAGCAGCGTCGTACCGAAATACAAATCAAAGTCGATCAAAATTCAAACGAAGGTCGCGAACATCTCCATCAGCCCACAAGACCTCGAATACGTGAGACAGGTCAATTACAAAGGGAAACGCTGTATCATGATCGAAATTGAAGAAGATGCTGAGATTGAGGGATTCAAGATGCTTCCAGAAGCTTTTGGGGAGTAACATCTTAATTTGTTGAAAAAGGGACTGACCCAAAACACTACTGTTTTGGTCAGTCCCTCCTGGTTTACCATGGATATCTTTTATTATTCTATTTAAACAACGCCATAATTCGATCCCAGAACCCTTTCTTTTCTTCGGGTTCTTTTTTCTTCGCTTCTTTTTCTTCCTTTTCAATGCTTTCGGTTTTGATCACGAATTGGACGGAGGAGACGTTTTCATTCTTAGAGGATACAAAGGATACTGGTTTGAAGTCGGATTTATCATATTCCTGGATCATCTGATCGATTTCCTTTTGCATCTGTTCTGGCAGGTCTTTCGTTTCCTGATGCAATTCTTTTGTTCCGTTGTGAAGCTCTCCGACTCCATCCTTTAATCCGCCTGTTCCGCCTGCCAACTGGTCAATCCCCGAATGCAGCTTGTTATAGGAAGACGATAACTCACTTACCCCTTCTGTATAGTTGACTAATCCGGAATGGAACTCACTGTAATTCGAAGACAAGGATGAGATGCCTTTCTTCAATTCACTCAGCCCGCTCATGTCCATCCCTTCAATAGAGCCAGACAGATCATCTGCGATCGAATTCAGTTTCTTACTCATCTCCTGGACGGAACCGCTTACCTCATTTAATGTTGGTTCTACGGCCTCAAAGGCTCCCTTTACGTTGGAATACGTCCCTTTCACTTTTTGGGCGGCTTTATAGGAATCCACCAGTTTATCAACAACCTTCGGATCCGCACCGCTTGCATACAATTCAGCAATTTCTTCCTTTTTAAGCTGATCAGCTGGGATTTCTACAATTGCACCATCCAATGCACCATATGCCTTTGCGTAATTCTCTTGTAAAGTTGATAAACCATTTGCTGCTTTCGTAAGGCCATCCGCTAATTGTCTAAGACCGTCCGGCAATTGTTTCAGTCCCGACAGGTCCATTTCACCGGAATCCGCCGGAAGGGAACGATTGATCGTCTTAAGTGCTTCGCCAATTGAATTGGATGCACCCACCATTTTTGAGGATGAACCATCTAACTGGTTCATTCCATTTTTATAGTTCGCCGAACCATTACGCAGGTTTGCTGCCCCGTTGTTCAATTTAGAAACACCATCTTCCAGATCCGAAACACCGTTATTCAATTCCCCGATCGCCTTGGGTAATTCCGACATGTCCTCTGTCATGTTTTCAGTTTTCGATGTATCGATTGGAAGCGTGGATGGAACAGCTGCGATTTCGACTCCCTGGAATTCAAAGTCTTTGACATCCGCCTCCACGGTGAGCTTTTCCTCTTTTCCAGGCATGACCGTAAACGTAATCTGCTTATTTTTTCCCGCATTTGCGATCATTCCGTCTGAGGCTTCAATGTTCTGATACGTATTCGGCAGCTTCAAGGAAACTTGCAACAAATAGTTGTTATAGAATACAGAATCGACATCGTTATTCTTAGCCGTATCGATTTTGATTTCGAGATGGCCGGTTTTTCCCGCAAGTTCGGATGGTTTCATTTCATGACCATCCAACGAATACCAAACCTTTACATCCCATGGGATTTCTGTCTCGTCATTCATGTTTCCCTGATAATAGAATTTGCCTTCCGGGGCATCCATACGGACGGTCTGCCCCTTTTGGTCGAGTTTCGATAGATCAGTCAAATTCTTGACACTGCTGTATACCCCAAGATCAAGGATCTTTCCAGCCCGTGCCACATCGAGCGTATTCACGACATAGATGTTATCGAGATCTCCATCAGCTGTTAAGGTTGCATACACGACTTCTTCCTTTGAAGTGACTTTTCCCTCACTTTTCCCATCATTCGCTAGAGCAGCATGGCTAAGAAATGAAGGCAAGACGATTATAAACGTGAGCGCAATATAGAATAATTGTTTTTTTCTCATCATCATTTCTCCTCATAAAAGTTTGCTTTATAGGTCGTTTTCTGTATAAGTTTATCGGATACCAACAGCATCGCCGGCAAGAATAACACTACCATGACAAAGGCAAGTAAAGCTCCTCTGCCAAGTAATAGACCGATGGATCCAACGATCGGATTTGAAGACGTAATCCATAAAATAAAGCCGATGCTGGATAATATCCCCGCAGAAATGGATATAGAGAACGTCTTTTCATCCAATGTTTTCACGATTGCTTTTCGAGCAGACATTTCCTTACGATGGTGCTGATAAGCTTCTGTAAATAAAATGGCGTAATCCACTGTTGCTGCAAGCTGTACCGTACTGATAATCAAATAACCGACAAATACGAGCGAAGTATCTGTAAAATATGGAATCGATAAATTGATCCAGACAGCTGATTGGATCGTTATGAGCAAGATCACTGGAATGGAAATGGACTTAAAGCTGAACAGCAGCACAAGTGCAATCGTAACGACCGTCAAAACGTTCACAACGCTATTGTCCTTTGTTACGGTATTCTTAATATCATACAGCGTAACGCTTTCTCCTAAGCTGAGCGCCTGATCTCCATAATAGTCCGCACCCGCATCTTCCACTTTTTCTACGATGGAAAAGGGAATATCCCCTTCCGTTCCTTGATTCGTATTGATCACAATCCGGCTGTAGTTTTCAGAATAGAATTCATTCTTAATCGATTCATCTAGATATTCTGGCGGGATTGCCTCGCCAACCTTATTTACATACGCTATTACGCTCGTCACATGGTCGAGACCTTCTAGATCTTCAACGAGCTCTGCCTCTTTCGCCACATCTCCTTTAGGGACTAGAAGAACAATTGGCGTCGTTTCCCCAAATGATTTTTCAATCTTTTTAAAGTCACTGCCGGCCCGTGTATTTTCCGGACTTTCTCCAATACCATACGCAAATTGAGTGTTACTTTGGGCCAAGAAGGCTGGAATGATAATGGCTAAAACAAGGAGCAGACTTGGAATTCTTAGTTTGACAACCTTCTTTCCAATGCCCGTGAAGCTAGGAACGAAACTTTTATGTTTTGTCTTATCCATCCATTTATAAAATAATAGGGTCAAAGCAGGTAAGAATACCATGACACTGATGAAACTCAGGACAATACCTTTTACCAGATTCAACCCAAGATCTGAGCCGATCTCAAACTTCATGAATGTAAGGGCGATGAATCCGAAGAACGTGGTTGCGGCACTCGCCGTAATGGCCGGGAATGACTTTATCATCGCAAGCTGCATCGCTTCTTCAGGGTTGTCGGTTGTTTTCCGATAATCAGAAAAACTGTGAAGTAAAAATACCGCATAATCGAGTGAAACAGCTAACTGTAAAATCGGAGCCACCGACTGGGTGACGAAGGAAACTTCCCCAATGAAAATATTCGTTCCTAAGTTGATCAGAACCGAAAACCCGATGGCCGTTAGGAAAAACAGTGGTTCGACCCACGAAGTCGTTGCGATGACAAGAATCAGGATAATAATCGGAACTAATAATAGACCCGCATATAACGATTCTTGGCCAGCCATTTTTTGAGAGCTTGCCGTATTAATCGCTTCACCTTCAATTGCACCCTCTTCACCGATCAGCTTATAAATGGCATCGGTTATTTCCACCTCGTCCCCAGTGCGCGCACTGATTGAAAACAGAGCATTCCCATCTTTGTAGTAGGGCTCTACTGTCTTTTCGTCCGCCATTTCCAGAGGAGTCTTCAAATCAACGACATCATCTAGCCACATGACATCTGAAACGCCGTCAATGGCTGAGAGCTTTTCTTTATAATCGAGTGCTTTCGATATTGATACATCGGTGACCATGACTCTTGTATCTGGAACATCACCCGTGAATTCCTCTTCCATGATCTCCATCGCCTGAGTCGATTGAGCATCATCTGGTAAATAGTCGACCATATTATAGTTGACCGATACAAAAAATTGCGCCACCGTTGAGATGACCGCAATCAAAGCAAACGCAACGACAACTGCTTTTTTATGTTTTATGATCCGTGCTGCAATAGTTAACATCTCTTATCCTCTCTTGTATCTTTCGCATTTTCACTTTATCATTATATAACACGGTGTTGGTTTTACAACAAACAGTTGTGTTTATTACGTCGAATACACAACAGAATACCATTTTTTGTTGGATACTTTTTGAACTTTTTTAAAAACGGAAAGAAAGGATCGTTGACGATTGAATGCTAAAATAGATCGACGGAAAAAATATACACGGATGGTTTTGAAGGATAGTCTTATGGAATTACTGAAGGTAAAGCAGATATCCACGATTACGATAAAAGAACTTTGTGAGTTGGCAGACATCAATCGTTCTACATTTTACGCCCATTATTCAGACCAATACGACCTGCTTTATTCCATTGAAGAAGAGTTTATCGAGGATATGGTTGTGACAATGAATGAATACAACTTCTCAAAAGAAGAAGAAGCATCCCTGATGACAGAAAAACTCCTTGAGTATATTGCTGATAAAAGCGATATATGCCAAACCCTTCTGAGTGAAAATAGCGATATCCACTTTCAAAAGAAGGGTATGATGATCACAAAGCAATTCATCTTCAAAAACCTGATGATTGACAACAAGCTCGATCAGGAAACGTTTGAATACATCCGCATCTTCTTTGTGAGTGGAAGCATTCATGTCATTAAGAAATGGCTGGAAAACGGTATGAACAAAACACCAAAGGAAATAGCCTTAATTCTCAACAATTTCATAAACAAAGGATTATCTGATTTACGGTAGGACAGATAACCCCCTGGCAGTTGTCAGGGGGTTTTAAATTTATTACGAATTCTATCTGATAACCATTTTATCGTTAGATTAATTTTTTGAAAATTCATTCATATTACTTTCATATTCTACCATTTCTTATTATAATTATAATGTAAGAGCGATTCTAATTTTTGATTCACACATAGAAGAAAGGAGCATGCTTAATGGACAAGAACGAATTGCATGACAGCAAAGCTGGTGCTGGCCAGTGCCCATTTACGGGTGCAAAATCGAAGGAAGAAAGTGCGGTCACGACGACAAAAGTTGGGACAACCAATAAAGACTGGTGGCCGAACCAGCTGAACCTGAACATCCTTCGTCAGCATGACACGAAAACAAATCCGATGGGTGAAGACTTTGATTATGCAGAAGAGTTCCGAAAGCTGGATTATGATGCTCTGAAGCAAGACCTTCATGACTTGATGACGGACAGCCAGGACTGGTGGCCTGCAGACTATGGACACTACGGACCACTCTTTATCCGTATGTCTTGGCACGCAGCCGGTACATACCGTACTGGTGACGGACGCGGAGGCGGGAGCACTGGCCAACAACGTTTTGCACCACTGAACAGCTGGCCGGATAATGCGAACCTTGATAAAGCGCGCCGCTTGCTTTGGCCGATCAAACAAAAATACGGAAACAAGATTTCATGGGCAGACTTGCTTGTCTTAGCGGGTAATGTCGCGCTTGAATCGATGGGCTTGAAGACGTTCGGTTTCGGTGGCGGACGCAAAGACGTTTGGCATCCGGAAGAAGACGTCTACTGGGGTAATGAGACAGAATGGCTCGGTGACAACCGGTACTCAGGCGACCGCGAGCTAGAAAATCCGCTTGCTGCCGTGCAGATGGGTCTCATCTATGTCAACCCTGAAGGCCCTAACGGAAATCCGGATCCAGTTGCAAGTGGACGCGACATCCGTGAAACGTTTGCCCGCATGGGAATGAACGATGAGGAGACCGTTTCGCTCATAGCCGGTGGTCATACATTTGGTAAAGCACACGGCGCAGGGGATGCTGATGCGCATGTCGGCGCTGCACCAGAAGCCGCTGATATCGAAGATCAGGGCTTAGGCTGGAAAAGCACGCACGGAAGCGGTAAAGGTCGTGACACAATCACCAGTGGTGTCGAAGGGGTATGGACAGCGAATCCGACACAATGGGATAACGGATACTTTGACTTACTCTTCGGCTATGAATGGGAATTGACAAAGAGTCCTGCAGGGGCCCATCAGTGGAAACCTGTGAACCCCAAAGAAGAAGATCTCGCACCAGATGCAGAAGATCCATCTGTAAAAGTTCCGACGTTCATGACGACAGCCGATATGGCTTTGCGCATGTTCCCTGATTATGAAAAGATCTCACGTCGTTTCCACCAGAACCCGGATGAATTCGCTGATGTTTTCACACGTGCATGGTTCAAGCTACTTCACCGTGACATGGGTCCTAAGTCAAGATACCTTGGCCCTGAAGTACCGAAAGAAGACTTGATCTGGCAGGATCCGATTCCGGCTGTTGAGTATGAATTATCAGACGCTGAAGTTGCAGACTTGAAAGAGAAAATTTTGGATTCTAGACTATCCGTCAGTGAGCTTGTGAAAACGGCATGGGCTTCTGCAAGCACATACCGTGGATCGGATATGCGCGGTGGTGCCAATGGTGCACGCGTCCGCCTTGCCCCACAGAAGGATTGGGAAGTGAACGAGCCTGAACATCTTACAAAAGTGCTTTCGGTCTATAAAGTTATCCAAAGCCAGCTCGATAAAAAAGTGAGCCTTGCTGATTTGATCGTCCTTGGTGGTAGCGCAGCAATCGAAAAAGCGGCAAAAGATGCAGGCGTTCACGTGACCGTTCCATTTGCACCTGGACTAGGTGATGCAACTGAAGAACAGACAGATGCAGAAAGTTTTGATGTATTAGAACCGATGGCAGATGGTTTCCGAAACTATGAGAAAAAGGAATACACATTGAGCCCAGAGGAACTATTAGTGGACAAAGCTCAGCTGTTAGGCCTTACTGCACCGGAAATGACGGTCTTGATCGGTGGTATGCGTGTGCTTGGTACAAACTACAAAGGCACAGAGAACGGTGTATTCACAGACCGTGTTGGCACACTCACAAACGACTTCTTTGTGAACCTGCTTGATATGAATATCGAGTGGAAGCCTGCAGGGTACAACCATTACGAAGGACGCGACCGCAAAACAGGCAAAATCGTACGCACCGCAACACGCGTCGACCTCGTATTCGGATCAAACTCTGAACTCCGTGCCCTGGCAGAAGTATACGCGCAAGACGACAACAAAGAAAAATTCGTACACGATTTCGTAGCCGCATGGACAAAAGTCATGAATGCAGATCGATTCGATCTTAAGGCTAAGAAGTCTTCTACGATGTATGCATAAGGTATAATTTAAAGAGGAAAAGCACCTTATCAAGATACCGAAGAGGCATCAGGTAGGTGCTTTTTACTAGTAGGTTTAACACTTGTTAATTTCTACATCAAGCAGAAAATTAGTCTGCATTTGGACTTATTACAAATTTAATTACTTGGTCATTTCTGGCCAATCTTTTGGAATCAGTCCATCTTTATTTTTCTTCCATCTATATTTTACTGACTTTTTATATCTTTCATGTTTTTTAAAGTAAGCATGTTCTAATACTATAACTTGTAGGGATTCTTCCCTGTCAACTTCATCAAAAATCGTTTCAAAATATTGTAATAATGAGTCTCTTTCATCCTCAATCTCTATTTCATCTGGTTCCTTATCTGGCGGGAAATATGGTCTACTTAACTGATCGAAAATTATTACTCCAGGAACTGGTCTCTCAAGTTTTGAAAATTGGCGATGTATTGCAAGTATTAATGAAACGTGTAAACTCAAATAGTTTTCGTCTGAACCTACATTCCTCATATTTTCACTGTGAGTTGGTAAGGAGATACCAACATTTAAATTTCTTAGATTTAAAAAAACAGGACAATTATTGAAACGATTTTCAAAAGGTAAATTGGAGATTATTTCGGTAGCTTCAGCCGAAATTCTCCTTTCTGTATTTTCTAATGCTTCCAATTTGGATCCAAAATTCAATTCTTGCTCGAGCTCCAATATTTTTTCTCTCAATTTTATTAATAAGTCAGATTCATTTTGTTGATATAAATTTTCCAACCTATTTTTACTTTCTAAAAATAGGCTAATTCTACCTATAGTTCTATATTTTCTTTGGATAATATCTAAACCTAATTCAGCCTGTTGGTCTTCTTTTATTAAAGTCTTTATTTCATCCCTATATTGTTGAGCTTTAGTTTGCTTATTTGTTAGTTTCTCTTGTAGACCGTTTATATAATCATCTAATCGTGGCCTATCTCTTTCTATCCCCTTTAAATCAGCTTGCACTTGACCAACTAGTTCATTTATTTTAGAAACTGGTTCTGTTTCAATTTTTATTCCTTGATTACAAAGAGGACAAGTAGCTGGATTATGAGGGTTTTTAAAAATATTAATTACATCTAATTTTCGTTTTTGCCTTAAAACCGTATCATTAAATTTATTAATAGAATTTAATTTATTTTTAGCCATCTTAATTTTTTGTTTGATCTCATCAATGTTACTCTGTTCATTTGCTAATTTTTCATATAAATCAGGTAGCCTATTTTCATTTTCAGCATATTTTTGTGATATATCCCATGATAAAATTTGATTCAAAATAGTATTAATCTCATCTTCTGTATAATTTTTATTAATGTCTAATGGAGCGCAAAGGTCTAAATGGGCTGCTTCTTGAATTAAACTAAATGCTTTACCAAAGTCCTCATTTACAATATCTTCTTCGGATTTGATCTTATTTTCAATCCTTTTTGCTTGTTTATTTAGGTTCTTCAATTCCATTTCTTTTCCTAAGGCTTTTTCATCAATTACTCCAAAAAAATATGGTAATGAATCTATAATACTTTGCTTCCTTTCAGCATCATTAGCGCCTCTGAGTAATGTACTTTTACTAATAATTACATCATCATCTTGAAAGATATAAGGCATAGCATTTCTAATTGATATTCTCTTTGAAGTATGATTTGGATGGAAAGCTGCAGTTTTTGCATCTCCAATACCTAGTAATCTTTCAAATTGTGACAAACCACCCTGAATATTAGTTTTTTTCTTAAGTTCACTAGCTTTTTTAGGTATTACTAAATCATGTCCTACATCAAAAAAATAATCCTGACTTGACCTTCTTTCTATTTTAGGTACCCTTCTTAACAGAGCAAACTCTGTTTCACCCTTTATCCATAAAACCCCAACCCAACTTACACATAATCTTACATAACTAGGTATATGACATTCACTTGAACCCATTACATAATCAATAATTTCTGGAATGGCAGACTTCCCTGTTTGTGAATCCCCTGTAATAATAGTTACATCTTCTAAATTAAACTCTAACTCCCTTATTTCATCATGGTGGCTGTAAAGTATTATTTTTTTTATATTCCACCTTTTCATAACGTCAACCCCATAGTATTTAGAATTATTTTACTAGAATCAATCTGGCCACACCACTCACCAAACCTTTTAGCAATTGTAAATATTTCTCTTTGTTCTTCATCAACGTTTGTAGTAATTACTTTTGAAGTATAAATTCCTGAATTAATCGCTTTAATCAATCCACTATTTTTTTCAATAGCTATTATTGAGTTAGCACTTCCAAATAAAGTTGCTTCTTGTGTTATCTCTTTTGCCAAATCTATTCTTTCTGCAAGGTTAATTAACACTTCTGGATTATTTGATATCCACGTAAGTAATCCTGTATTGATGTTAGTTCCTGAAAAATTTCTTCTCGTGTTACCTGAAATTGTTATCGGAATAGGCAAATATAAAAGCGGATATTCACATCCCCTATTACTTTGTTTTTGAAAACCTGATAGAAAAGACCACAGTATTAATGAACAAAGTGCAGAATTAGTTGATGCATATATGTCAGAAGAGATCATTATTTATCAACCCCTTCTATTTTAGTTATTTTATTTTTATAATCTGGATGCCAACCTACTATCATTTCATCTGCAAGCTGCTGAAATGAGCCTTGAACTAAAAATGGATGTTGCCAACCGATTTTTATAGGTGCAATTTCTAAATGCGCTTTGTGGTGTGACCAATCGAGTAGAGAACACCCTTCTTTACAAAGAATTTCTTCTCCTTTACCAGAGTTATCCTCCTGAATTGGTTCATACAAATCTCTCCATGACTTAACTAGTCTTTTATCCAATTTATTTAATTCCATACTATGTATTAAATCATCATTTATCCACTTGTCTCGTTGATTTCTTGCTTGCCACCTTGCAATTGCTGCCCTTCTTTTCCGAGAGTTTCCCCCTTTTACAAGGTCGATTTGGGCTTCCATTATTCCACATAATTCTTCTTCTATAACTACCTCTTCATCTCTCTCACTAAAATCATCTGGTAAATTTCCTTCAGATAATTCAGTAATTATTGAAAATATTTGTCGAGTTAATTCAATTTTTTTAACCTCTCTATCAGCTTCATTAATTAATCCTAATACAATCCTCCTATCCCACCATTCAATTAATCTTTCAACTATTAAGTTTCTAATTTTTGGAGGAACAATATTTCTTATTCGTTTCTCAACTTCATTGTTAATATCACTAATATTAAAGTTATTTGGCAGTATAGTTATCTTATTAACTAAATTTTTTTGTTGCTCTAGAGATAATCCTAAAAAGCTTTCACACCCTGGCCATCTAGTGTTGTATGGTAGTTGTTTCTTTTCCTTTCTTTCCGCTTCTATTCTTTCCTCCTTAACTCGATTCGCCTCAAGAGTTAAAGCATATAATACATCTTCTCTATCATCCTCTTCAGTTGAAAGCTTGTATAAGGAACTTGTTGAATCAAGTCCTAGTGGGGTCACAAATATAAAATAAGTTGTTTCATCAAAATCTTGTTCCATTATTTTTGATGACCAGATTCTTATTGTTTTCCATAAGCCATCATTCTTCACACTTAAATTACCATTTGTATTCATACTATGTTTAAGTTGATGTAGTTTTTTAGTTTTTCCTTCTAGATAAACATCATCCTCAGTTTCAATACTGATTCGATCATTATCTTCAGCATCTAAAAGTTTAACTAACGCATACATACCTTGAAAGTAATAACCAAGAAATGAAGCATCAGCAGAGTGGGGATTAGTCAATAGGATCACCGCCTAAATAATATATTTAAAAACATTAAATCCCAAACCCTTTTAAATAATATTATATCTTCAATGGAAATGTTGTCCAATTATTATTTTATGCACAAAAAAACTCACTTATTTTAGTGAGCATAATATTGCCTTTATCAAGTTTTCTTTTCATCTGTACACGTTATCTAATTTTAATTAATTATTAGTTCTGGACTTCTATATTTGATGAGGAAAGTCACTTTGAAATTTATTATAATTTTACTTTGAATAATAAAAAAGAAAGAAAGGCATGAACCCCAAATAATGAATTAAATAATTCCACTATCGGGGCTTGCTGCTTCATTTAATACACTCCGAGCTACACACTCCACATGCGTCGTATGCGGAAACATGTCTACGGGTTGGATTTGTTCGGCTTCGTATCCGCCTTCTTCTAGGATGGCGAGGTCCCTCGCCAGGGTTGCTGGGTTGCAGGATACATAGACAACCCGGTTCGGTTTCATATCCAGGATCGTGTTGAGCAGAGTTTCGTCGCAGCCTTTCCGTGGTGGATCGACGACGATCGTGTCGGCTTTGATCCCTTTTTCATACCAGGCCGGGATAATCGTTTCGGCTTCCCCTACTTCAAATTCCACGTTCGTCATGCCGTTCAGCTCTGCATTCCGTTTTGCATCTTCAATCGCTTCTGGAACGATTTCAACGCCGTACACTTTCTTCGCTTTTTGGGCGAGGAACAATGAGATCGTACCGATTCCGCAATAGGCATCGATCACCGTTTCGTTCCCTTCAAGCTGAGCGTATTCCAGCGCTTTGTCATAGAGCACTTTCGTTTGCGTCGGGTTCACTTGATAGAACGAACGGGCTGAGATCGCGAACTGGATGTCGCCGATCGTATCGTAAATGTACTCATCTCCCCAAAGGATGCGTGTCTGATCGCCAAAAATGACGTTCGTTTTCTTCGGATTGACGTTTTGGACGATCGATTTAACATGCGGAATCTGATCGACGATGTCTACGATGATGTTCTTTTTGTTCGGTAGTTCTTTTCCTTTCGTGACGAGGACGACCATGATCTGACCGGTGTTTTGGCCGTACTTCGCGATGACGTGCCGGAGTGTTCCTTTATGGCTGCGTTCGTCATACGCGCGGATGCCGTATTTTTTGGCGATCTCTTTTACCGTCTGCACGACTAGGTCATTTGCTTCCTGCTGGATCAGGCATTCCTTCATATCGATGATCCGGTGGCTGCCCTTTTGATAGAAGCCTGTGATTAGTCCGCCTTCTTCCTCACCGACTGGCACCTGGGCTTTGTTCCGGTAGCGCCATGGATCATCCATACCGAGGACAGGATGAACCGTGACATCCTTCAGCTTACCGATCCGCTCCATGACGTCCTGTACTTGTTTTCGTTTGTACTCGAGCTGCCCTTCATAGGTGAGGTGCTGAAGCTGACAGCCGCCGCACTGCTCGTAGATCGGGCATGGCGGTGTCGTACGGTTTCCGCTTTCCTTCGTCACCTCCAACAGTTTTCCGAATCCGAAGCCCTTCTTCGTCTTGATGACTTTGACCTTCGCCTCTTCACCAGGAAGCCCTCTCGGGACGAAAAGCGTGTAGCCGTTAACCTTCGCTACTCCCGCTCCATCATGGGACAAGTCTTCGAACGTGACGTTGATGATATCGTTTTTTTGTACTGGTAAGGCTTGTTTTGCCATTTATTTTTCCTTCTTCCGTTCGTAAAATTCTTATCTGATTGTAGCACAAACAAGAGCCAATAAACAAAATACAGACTAGCGCGAAAAAGCTCCCAACGACTAGCTGGGAGCTTCTGATTGTATGGATTATGCTTCTACACTTTTAAGAGTTTTCATGCTTTCGATGGCGATATTCAGATGCTTCTCTTCAGGTTTTGAAGTGAAACAAACGTATTGAAGAAAGGAACCGACCTTATAGAAGGACATCAAGCGGCTTCTCTTCATACGGAACATTTCATAGCCGATACTCCATGCGATGAGCATGTTGAGGACCATATTCTCCATAAAAAAGGACAGAATGGTGGTGTTGAAGATGATGAACACAACAAGATTCGTCCCACAGCGTGGATGGACCCTCGGCTGCTTCGCGACATTCTCATAGGTGAGAGGAAGGTTCTTGTCTTCACAATGTGCGACCATATGTTCAGCCGCATGATACTTGGAGATGCTCGTGAATTTGATGACAACAGCAGCAAGCGCAATCGCTACAAAAGAAAAGAGCCATTCCATTTCCAGCAGTGGCAGACGACTGGTAGTTGTTCCGCTTGGCAGAACTTTTCCCGCTAAAAGAAGTGTCGCGAAAGCTAAAATGAGCTGCTTATACACATTCATCATCGCTTTGACGATCGACCAGACACCCCTGATGAAAGGGATCTTGTTGAGAACCGAATCCAGCTTGCCTTCATTATTATGTATGGCTTCAACCTTTGATTGAAACGATCCGTTGTTGTAGATTGCTTTCACACGGAATTTTTTCCCGATGAACAAGACGCTGTTCAGTCCAGCAGCCCCACCTTTATATACCTGCATCAACATCACATTCCTTTTGATTTCGGATAGTACTAGTGTACAATAATCTGAATATTTATACAATAGATAATAAGAATCCTCTGATGGAATAAGCAAGAACTATTGGTCAATGTCTTTCTTACTTCACACTTGGCATTTTTTCCGTTGTCTCTTTAATGGCTTGTTTCATGATGCCGATCATTTCTCCAAGTTCGTCTTTGGAACTGGCAAGTGGCGGCATGAAGACGATGATGTCACCCAGTGGTCTTGTCAGCATGCCAAGTTCTCGCATTTTCAAGGTTGTCCGATATCCTACCCGATCTTCCCAGGGAAACGGTTCTTTTGTCTTTTTATCACGTACAAGTTCGATTCCACACATCAACCCAAGCTGTCGGACATCACCGACGTGATTGAGTTCATACAAGGTTTGTAGTTCTTCCGCAACGAATGCTATGTTTCCTTGGACACGCCCAAGGATATCGTCATTTTCATAAAGTTCAAGGTTAGCTAAAGCCGTGGCGCATCCAAGCTGATTCCCCGTATAGGAATGCCCATGGAAAAATGTCTTCAATTCTTGATATTCTCCATAAAATGCTTCATAGATATCTTCTGTTGCCATTGTTGCTGCAACGGGTAGATAACCGCCTGTAATCCCCTTTGCAATCGTCATGAGATCGGGTTGGACATTTTCATGTTCAACTGCGAACATTTTGCCGGTACGTCCGAATCCAGTCGCGACTTCATCGACAATCAAGAGGATGTTGAATTCTTGGCAAAGCTTTTCTACACCTTTCAAGTAACCAGGTGGCATGATGTTCATCCCACCAGCACCTTGGATGATCGATTCGACTGTAATGCCTGCAATTTCCTCATGATGCTTTGCAAAAATGCCACGTAACTCAGTTAAAGCATTCTCGCGGATCTGATCCAAATCATCGTATTGGTTCCGATATACAATCGGAAATGGTGCTTTGATCGTTTCAAACATCAGTGACCCATATACACGGTGAAACAGTTCCACTGAGCCTACGCTGATCGCGCCGACGGTATCCCCATGATAACCGTTGGATAAGGAAACGAATTTTGTCTTATTCACATTTCCTTTGTTCTGCCAATATTGATAAGCCATTTTGATTGCGATTTCCACAGACTCTGCTCCACTATCCGAGTAAAACGTACGTTTAAGATTCTTGGGTGTGATCTGCGCCAACTTTTTCGCCAGTTGAATGGAAGGAACATTCGCCGCACCCAGCAAAGTTGAATGTGCGATCGAACCGAGCTGTTTCTTAATCGCCTCATCAATCTCTTTCTTGCGATGCCCATGTACATTCAGCCATAGAGATGAGTAGCCATCTAGATATTCGTTGCCATAAATGTCTTTCAACTTGATCCCTTCGCCGCTCTCAATAATGAGGGGATCGCGTTCGTAATCGGTCATTTGCGTGAATGGAAGCCATAGATATTCCTGACTGTCTTCCAAAAGGGTTTGCTGGTTCATTACGTGATTTCCTCCTTAAAATGGTTCAATCTGTTGAATATCGGATGCAATGCTGATGGATTTTGGAAAGCATCGTCCAATAAGTTGTAATGGGGAACAATCCCCATTACAGGTACATCTGTAAGACGTTCAATCATCTCGACATTATCCTTTTCAATCGTCTCATCTTCAATATGTAAGCGGTTCAAAATGATCCCTTCAATCGGTATGTCCGCAGCCTTAAGCGCCATTACGGTCAATACGGTATGATTGATGGTTCCAAGCCCCGAACGACCTACTAGGATGACTGGCAG
Source organism: Alkalihalobacillus sp. YIM B00296 (assembly GCF_020179385.1). GTDB lineage: Bacteria > Bacillota > Bacilli > Bacillales > Fictibacillaceae > Pseudalkalibacillus. The sequence goes on from NZ_JAIBLJ010000023.1 coordinate 44,519, forward strand.
AGCCAAATCTTTCATCAAATCAATCATGCAATACTCATCTTGTATCGGCACCATCAGACCTCCTGCCCCTTCGACTAGTACGAGGTCGTGAACGCTTTGCAATTGTTCTACATTTCGTCGGATAACATCCAGGTCAATCGCCCTAACTTCTTCTTTTGCGGCGAGGTGTGGTGAACTTGCTTTTTCAAGTAAGTATGTACACGCTTTCCTCGGACTTATGGTCGGAAGGACACGTTTGTACATTTGGACATCCGGAGCTTGAAGTTTACCCTTTTCATAAATTGCTCCGCTTTGTATCGGTTTATAAGGTTGTGCATCGACACCTGCACTATGGAAATATGACAATAGCAAGCTTGTGACGACAGTCTTTCCGACGTCTGTGTCGGTTCCCGTTATGAAAAATCCCGCCATTGTTGCCCTCCTTCAAAATATGTAAACGTAATTTACATAGAGGTTAACATATGAGAAGATGTTAAGCAATTGAAGTTTCAAATCCACACTACATCCAGGGAGGAAAACGATGAAAACCAAAAATCTTGTATTATGTGCATTCTTTGCAGCATTGATGGCTATCGGAGCAAATATGGCTCCATTCTTGACGATTGGAGGCGTTCCCATAACCTTGCAGCTAATGGTCGCAATCCTGGCCGGGGGAGTTTTAGGGAGTCGACTAGGGGCGATTTCAATGGTCACGTATATGTTCATCGGACTTGTCGGCGCGCCGGTCTTTGCACAATTCAAAGGTGGGTTCGGACATATCGTAAGTCCAACCTTCGGATTTATCCTTTCCTTCATTGCGGTCGCTTATCTTACAGGGAAGCTGGTAGGTGATACCAACAAGCAAAGTTCAAAACGAAATTACATATTGGCTGCGGTTCTTAGTCTATTCCTCAACTACATGATCGGGACGAACTATATGTATTTCATCCTTCGATTCTTGGCGGATGCTCCAGATGGGTTTAGTTATGCGATGGCATGGGGGTGGATGGGTGCCTACATGCCTTTGGATATAAGCGTCACCCTCATTTCTTTTGCAACACTGCCTAAATTAAAAATAGCACTTCGAACGGCTTATTCACCTGAACAAGCCGCACATAGACACTGATCTGATGAACCCCCAGTCACGCTCTTAAGCGTATGGCTAGGGGGGTTCATTGTATGCGTCCTTGATTCTGATATTACCAATGTTATACAGTAAAGAATAATATCGACATGATTTGAGGAGGATAAAATGAAATTTATCTATATGCCCCTGGTTATGGCAGCCGTTGGTTTCGCTGTCGGTTATTTTCAAGAAGGTCTTCAAGTTGGGCTTATCTATGCGATTGGTTTCTTCAGCGGAAGCTTCATCTATCGTACCTTACGTCATTATATCGTTAAAAATGCCAAAAAAATCAGCTCCAGGCGTTAACGCAGCCTGGAGCTAATTTTACTTATTTCGAATGACCCTTTCCTGGTTCGTTGATTCCAATGGCTGCTCCGATCCGCCTTGAATCGGATGCCCCGTAGAACAAGCCTTTGTCATAATCGATCTGGATGCTTTGGACGTTTCCGATCGTCGTCGAAGATCCGATATTATGGCCCATATCCGCCAGCTGCTCCCGTACCTCTGCTGGAATTCCTTGTTCCCAGTTCATTGCTGAAGTGTGCGAGTTATAAATCCTTGGTGCTTCGATTGCTTCTTTCAGCTCCATGTCATACTCGACTAGGTTCAGGAAGACTTGGAGGACTGATACGATGATCCGTGGTCCCCCCGGTGAACCGAGTGTCAAAACCGGTTTCCCGGCTTCAAGAACCATCGTAGGGGTCATGCTGCTCATCGGGCGTTTGTTCGGCTGCACTTCATTCGCTCCGCCTGGACGCGCATCAAAATCCGTGATTTCATTGTTCAGCATCAAACCATAACCTGGAACCATGATGCCTGTACCAAACACTTGCTCGATCGTTGTCGTATAGGAAACGACGTTGCCCCATTTATCCGCAACGGTGAAGTGAGTGGTTTCTCCCATTTCTTTATCGTCTGCTTGCTCGACAACCTCCATTGCCGGGTCAGCCTCTTCATATTGCCACGGGTCGCCAGCTTCGACATTACGGTTCGCCTCATTCAAGTCGATCAGGGCTCGCCGTTCTTCGATATAATCCGGATGGAGCATGCCATGCATCGGCACATCGACAAATTCAGGATCGCCGATATAGGCAGCTCTGTCCGCATAACTTACTTTCATCGCTTCCGATAAAAGATGGTATTTCTCGACGGAATTTTCTCCGTATTGGCCGATATCGAAGTCTTCTAACAGCTTCAGCATTTGCAACAATGTCAGACCACCCGAGCTAGGGGGCGGCATGCTGGCAATCTCGTAATTTTTATAATCACCGTAAACAGGCTCATCAACAGTCACATCATAATTCGCTAAGTCTTCTGGAGTCATCGTTCCGCCGAAGTCCTGGACCGTGTCCGCTAGCGCCTGTCCGATTTCTCCGTTATAGAGCACTTCGGTTCCATTCGAACGGATCAACTTCAACGTTTTCGCAAGGTCTTTTTGCTGCAGCCATTCCCCTGCTTCAAGTGGTTCGCCATCCGGTAAAAAGACATCTTTGGCAGCAGTCGCTGACAGTTTGTCCTCATTTGAGGCGATCATCCGGGCAAGGTATTCATCGATTGCAAAACCTTTATCTGCCAGATGGATCGCAGGGGTGATCAACTGCTCCATCGGTCTTGTCCCCCATTTTTCAAGGGCGGTTTCCAGACCTTTCAATGTACCAGGCACACCAACCGCATTTCCATGTCTCGAACGTTCTCCAAACGGGATGATCCTTCCATTTTCATCAAGGAACATGTCAGGCTCTGCTCCTGCAGATGCTCTTTCCCGGCTGTTGATGATCGTGACGTCATCTGCCTCGGCATCATAGACCATCATGAAGCCGCCGCCACCGATCCCAGACATCATCGGTTCGACGACGTTCAGGGCGAACTGGATCGCAACTGCGGCATCGACAGCATTCCCGCCTTTTTTCAAGACGTCAGCTCCGACCTTTGATGCCAGCGTATGGGAGGTGGACACCATACCGTGTGTACCGACATCGTATTCCTTAAATTCCTCAGGATTGTCTTTCTTCGCTATTCCTGAGGCTGGAGCCATCGAAAATAGCAAAACGAAAGCCAAGAGTGCGTATGTGAACTTCTTCCAATACAACTTCGTCATTTTACAATCCCCTCCTGAATTTAAAATATTTAGAATTATTATAAATTTTATCATCAAAACCTTAGTCGGATTGATATAATATGGTTATGAACTTATAAGCCTTACTTATATACGGGACTTTATCATTGGAATGAAGTCATCGATTTGTGCTAATTCGCCTATAAATCATCGCCCTTTCCTTCACGATCTGACACTTCTTTACGAAATCGATTGAAAAATAATACGATTTTCCCATTATCTTGTAAATAGCCGGTTATTAAGGAGGTTTTCAATGAATTTGCTTGCATTTCGTTACTTTTTAGGAGTGGCTAAAACGTTGAATTTCAGCAAAGCGTCCGAGTCGTTGAACATTTCACAGCCAGGGTTGAGCCAGCAAATAACGAGTTTGGAAAATGAATTAGGTATCAAGCTGTTGATTCGCTCGACAAGGAAAGTGACATTGACGGAAGAAGGTGAGTATCTCGTAAAAAGCCTCCAGCCCTCATTCGAACATATCGAGAACGTCATTACGGAACTGAAAGAAAACCAACAGCTGCCGAGTGCTTCACTCCGGATCGCGACTGTTCCTTCTGCCGCAAGCAACCTGATTCCGACCGCCTTGAAACAATTGCAAGCAGAGTTGCATGATTTTGAATTTTATCTGCAAGAGGTCACCTCCTCAAAAGCGATTGAACTAGTGGAAAGCCAACGGTGCCATCTTGCCTTGATCCGGACGCCCATCGATGCAAAACGATTGGATGATCGAGGGCTGGATATGCTGGAATTCGAGCGGCATCCTCTGCAGGTCATCGTTTCGGCTGAACACCCGATAGCTGAGCGATCCTCTATCGATTTATACGAGGTAAGGAATGAGCCTTTCATCCATTATGACGAGAAGGAAGCCCCGTCCCTCTTTTACTTGTTGGAGAGGGCTTGCCTTTCGGCGGGCTTCATACCAAATACGATCGGCGGCGGGCCGGAAATCCTGACGATTTCGACGCTCGTTTCGAATGGGCTAGGGATCACCTTGATGCCGAGGGACATGTATCATTTGATCCAGTCCTATCGAATAAAAGCGGTCGATATCGATGGGGATCAGTCATACAGTTCCATCTCGGTCATTTGGAAAAAAGCATCCTACGTCCCTCTCGTCACCCAGCGTTTTCTGAACATCCTGCAAGGTTGCGAGATGATGAACACGTAAAACAGCCCCCGGGTAAATTGGCTGGGAGCTTCCTAAATTGACAATCTATTATGGCACTTTAATTAAGCGTTGTTAAACCCTGTGGGAAAAGCATCAGGCTAGACCTGAGGCAGGAGGCTTGGATCCTTCAAAAACTATAATGAAAGATCACATAGCGAATATTTAAAAATTTCAAAAGGAGGAATGACATTGAAAACATTTTTAGTGACGCTTGGTAACAAGAGAAAAGGCGAATTGACTGATGATCTGTTACATAGGCATATTGATTATTTGAAATTTATGAAGCAGAACGGATCTTTAATCATGTGCGGTCCTTTTGTAGATGAGGATGGGGCTATGATGATCTTCCGGTGCCAATCTCCAGACGAAGTGAAGACCCTTGTCAGCAAAGATCCGTTCATTGTAGAAAAGTATTATGGAACCTATGATGTTACTGAATTTGTTGATGCAAACGATGAAAACAATTGGCTTCTTGTTGCACCATAAACCCAAGGGATTTGAAACAGTAGCCTTTTAGAGGTCAATCTGGATCTCATCCGCCGTTTTAAGTCTGGTGGAGGGTTTTACCGGTTCGTTGTTGATGCAGATTTTGCCTTCCTGGATACGTTTGATGACATCGGTCCTGCTCCAGTCTTTGATTTGATCGGCGATGATTTTATCGACTCGGAACTTGCCTTGGACGTCGGCCAGTGTAATGGTGATTTTTTCAATGCCGATGGTTTGGTAGTCTTTTATGTTGATTATAGTGAGCTGGCTGGGTGGTTCTGACGGCTTCTCTACCACTCTCGCGTGGTCGGTATGAGCCTGATAGATTTCGAGCTTCTTGTTCCACGTATGGTTCTTCTCGCATTTATAGATGGCGAACCGGTAGATGTTTTTCCCGTTCGCGTTATGCCGGCGGATCATCGTATCAGTGAATCGTACGGTCCTGCCGCAATTGCTACAATGTCTTTGGACTGAATGATCCTTCGCTTCTTGAAGCTTCCATTTCAATTGGACCTTCTGCATTTCCTTCACCTCTTTAAGATGTAAGGAAACGTAACGCTTCTATTTGGAGGTCTTGCAGTATGAAGTTTCTAACCAAAACAAAAAGAGGTCACCCTAAGGGAACCTCGTATCATGCATGCTGCAGATATTGGCTACGTTCCTTGTAATGGGATTTTGACAGACTCCTTCCGTTCAGCAAGCCTTCTGAGAAAGCCGCTTCAGGTGAGTCCTTATCCAAAAATGTGTTCCATTACAAAGTGTATGTTGGCATAAAGGTAACCTGAATCCTTTCACTCCAAATAGATTACCCTCAGTTTACTTGATATTGGAATATTTTACAACCTAAATTTGTTCGAATGAATTTTCCTCGGCTGGGATCGGATAATCCTTCAAAAGTCCGGCAAAGTAAACGAGGTTGTTGCTCATCTTCTTGATTGCCTTCTCATTGACTGGTGTTTCGCACTCCTTGCAAATGCAATACGAATCACCGTTTGGCGGAATCGTAAACCCGATATGGGATAACGCATGCAGAATCGACTGGGCAGCTTGTTTTGCACCGAAATCATTTCCGGTGATGAGAACTCCGCCAACTTTGTTGTAGAAAAGTGTTGGTCCATTCTCGATCATGTTGTCGCTTTCCGCGTAAAGCCGTTCGATGACAAGGGCTGCGATACTGCTCTTTTCTTCAATCCATAATGGTGTCGCGAAAATCACGATATCGGCGGCTTTCACCTTTTCAAAAATCTCTGGCCAATCGTCATCAAGGGTCGGATCGTCATTCGTTGAATAGCGGATGTTGTAATCCGCAAGCCAAACGATCTCAAAGGAAACATTGTGATCCTGTAAAATTTCGAGTGAATAATTGGTCAATACTTGTGTATGGGAAAGGTTCTCTTCGGTTTTCAGTGAACAATTCAGTATCAAGGTATGTAGAGATGACATAGCTCTTCCTCCTTTTCAACTTCAAAACCTCTATTCCCTGAAAAGAGGAAAGCTAATCCACTTTTTAATAAAACTTTTTACCTGAAATCATGCGAACGAATTGTTTCTTTCCCTCTGTGTAGGCTTTTTCGTTGTTCAGATATCGGGTGGCCAGCTGATGCTTCAACTTTTCATACTCTTTAGCAATAACTGGGTAGGAGAGATTTTAATAATTTCTCACCCTGTTTTTTGAAACGTTTTTTCCATTTAGTATTGTGGCTAGTACCACGTCCCCTTTATTGACTCCGAGCATATGATTCCTCCCTTTTTCACCGGACATGCTTCCGTTGTGCGTTGACTAATTCGACAAAAGCCTGCGGTTAGCTTTCTGAAAGATATTTGAACTGGGCCTAATCACCATTCCCCTTCAGAAAAAAACGCTTCTTGAACAGGTGTTTTTTCAATTGGAATTTTTCGATTATCTGGTAATCGTATGTTTCGACTAGTTCCCCAGGCTTGGTCAAATAATCACCTACAAATACCAAACGGTCTGTCGTAGCAGCCAGTATCCCAGGCCTTGGTGCAAACGAAAATATGTATGTAATCAATGCACATCGCCTTGTAGCCAATAATTGCTCATTCTCCCTTAACATCATCCTCACCTGCTTAGTCGTTACCTGCATCCCATCTCTCTCCCCATACTTTTCTAGTTACTACTACTTACGAACTATCCTAGTATAAGGTTTCAAAAACGGTGCCTGGCACAATCAAAGCTGTTTCTCTATTTTTAAACCTGCTGCTTGCATCGGTCCAGCCGTTATGATCTTAGATAGTTTCATCGCCATTTCTTGTGAGGATGGTTTCGTACTTTGCTTCAACCACCATTGGACGACACCGACAAAGGCAGCGCTGATAAAGTGGAGGATCATGTCTTTGGGGATTTCAAAATCTTCCGGGCGCACCCCAAGTTCAGTCATCTTTTTACTGAAGTTTTCCCGTATGACTTCCTCAAGGTTATTCCGGAAATTGTAGACCCCATGCTCGCCAAACATTACAGTATAGAAAACCTGATTTTTTTCCATGCTTTCGTATACTTTTTCAATGGTCGTCCGCAGTTTTTCGACTTGTACTTCGTGTTCACTAATATGAAGCACTGGGTTGAGTACGCTAGTCAATTCATCGATTGCGGACCTGCTGATTTTTTCAAGCAGGTCATACTTATCCTCATAATGGAGGTAGAAGGTCGCCCTGTTGATGAGGGCTTCCTCAGCTATGTCTTGAATGGTTACAGAGTCGAATCCTTTTTGCTGGATCAATTTCAAAAATGCCTCATTGATCAGCTTCCTTGTTCTTTTTACACGCAAGTCCAATTTTTTGCTCATCTTTCACTCACCTATTCTTTTTTGTAAATTAATTAACAGTACGCTGTGGGATGTCGTATATCATACGAATCATAATTGATTGGTTATTGAATGTTGAATTGAATCTTCTATAATTCATCATATACGACACTCTGTTAACTAATCAACATTTTGTCGGACAAAGGGGAGTGAAATGTATGATGAAAAGATTCTTTCAGCAAAAACTATTTTGGGGTGGATTTGTCGGAATTCTATTAGCGGTCTTCATCTTTACCTTCGCGTTCATGGGGTCTACTGTGAACCCGACATTAAAGGAAATGCCGCTCGCGGTCGTTGTACAGGATGAAGGTGTAGCCATGCCAAACGGTCAAGAGATGAATTTCGGGAAAATCCTTGAGGACCAACTTAAAAAGAATGAAAAAGCGCCCATCGACTGGACATTTCTTGACAGTCGGAAGGACGCAGTCCAAGGGATGAACGAGAAAGAATATTACGCTGCCATTGTCATCCCCGGTGACTTGTCTCTAAATATTTTTTCTTTATTAAGCGAAAAACCAATGCAGCCGGAAGTCGAAATCTTCATCAACGAAGGGATGAACATGACCGGAGCGACGATGGCTGACCAGGTGACTAGCGGAATCCTTTCTAATTTCAATCAACAGGTTCAACACAATTTATACGATCAAATCGCCGGGGCACAAACCTTGTCCGTCAAGCAGTCGAAAATACTTGCTCAACCGGTCCAAGTGACGAAAGAGAAACTGAATCAGGCAGGTAGCCATACAGCCAACGGAAATGCCCCAGCTTTATTCACCCAGATCCTTTGGATTACGACATTCATTAGTTCGATAATCATTTATACAGTTATCAAAAAACTTTGGCCAGGAAAATGGAACTTCTCAGCGATCTTCAGTCAGCTTTTAGGCGGCCTGTTGTTCGTTGTTTCGATCTGCGGACTCGTATTCTGGTTGACGGAGGGAGTACTGGACGTTGCCATTGCAAATAACGCTGAGATGTTCATGCTCTTATTATTCATAGGATTGATGTTCTTTTTCATCCAGGGCGCACTTTTGAACTGGATCGGTTATGCAGCAGCCCCACTTTTCGTATTGCTTCTTTTCTTTGCCATGCCGATCCTTACTTTGCCGCCCGAGCTTCTCCCGGACATCACGAGAAACTGGTTGTATTCCTGGATCCCATTCCGATTCAGTGTAGAGGCATTTAAAGATGTATTATTCTTTGGATCAAATCCTTTGGAAAATGGCATCGGTGTGCTTGGTTACACCGGTTTGGCTGGATTCCTGCTCATGCTATCAGCAGTGTTCAAACCAGAGCGTAAAGCGGCTGACCATAAAAGCATCACCGCCGAATGATTGTCGGTGCCATTTTCAGTGCCACATTTTCGGTGCCAGGCACTATTTTGAAAGCCTTGCAGCACAAGTACTTTCAATTGGTGCCTGGTACACCCATTCATAATTCCTTTTGATAATGCACATCCTTCAGCATAGGGAGTGTGAGTGATGATTGAACGTATCATAATTTTGACTGGCATCCTTTTTGGCCTATTTTCTTTTCGTAGGTAACCAGAAAGCCTTTAATCAAGATCTGACTGCCGTTATACCTCTCAATCGCATCATGAATTATTGTTGTAATAAAGCGCTGGTAACGAATAAAAAGGTAAGTTATCCCAAAAGGGCACTGCTGGAATTTTTCAATTTAATTCAGTTTATGATTTTCTAGTATGTCCCTTTTTATTAGTGTGGTATTGTCAATCGCCATACAACACCCGTTTTCCAACGTTCAACCCACAACAGATGAAGAAAAGAACCAGCAATCTGTATGAAGATCGCTGGTTCTATTTTTGGTCTATTTTAAATTCAAGTTTGGCTTGGAACCTTGATGACCTTCACCATCTGGCGGATCGCCCCGAGATGATAGGCTGAGTGGGCTAAAGAACCCAGGATTCCATTGGCAGTCTGTTCATCCGGTAAATCGATCAGTTCGATTTTTTCCAACAGCGCTTTGTACTCTAACTTGAGTTCCTCTTTGAATTGTTGCCATGTGATCTGATCCACGGAAGTGATCTTCCAGGACTCGCCCCAATTCAGGTTCGGCTTCTCGCCTTTCAAGTAGGTGTTCGCCATCCATAAATAGTAGCGGGTATGATCCGTGTGAGCCGCGATCGTCGTCCCCTGGATCGGGATGGACGCTTCTTCTGCTGATAGCATTTCAAGTGTGCCGAAGATTCCACTCCCTGGTTTGGACTCCGTGTACCAGCTTTGATTCCCTTCAGGTCCATCAAAGGTTTCCTTCAACAATGTCTTGACAGCTTCCACTAAGGTATTGTTCATCTCGGTTCCTCCTCAATTTTAATAACCTGAACCCATTGATGCATTCCCTCTGGTTGTTGACACTGTGTTACATACGACATCTTCGGTAGAATTCCTTTTCTCATTTGAAAATCAGGAGAATTGCTCTATTGGCCCCCGATTTGAATCGTTTTGTCAGCTGGTTCTACTTTTACATATTTGGTTATGGTTAAAACCTCAAATTCGGATAACACACCGTTGAAAACCAGCACATGCTGCTTATCCAGGCCCTCTTCTATTTTATCAAACGACCGGTCATACGAGGATTCTAGAGAGATTGAAGAACCCTTCCCACTAAGCTCCGCCTCCATGACACCAAAGTCTTCTGGTGCATTTACGGTGATTTCCGTCTTTCCATCTGTCACATTCATATCTTCAATCGTAAGGTTTTGACCGGCTAATCGGATTGTCTTCTGATCAAGTTCAGTTTTCACATTCACTTCATGAAATTTCAGTTCTTTTTCAAGTATGAGGGTCAGGTCTTTGACATCCTCAGGTAAAGGCTCATATTCCAGATCGAATGTGTAACCGCCAAAACTGGATGTTAAACCAGACCCTTGTGGTCGGATCATTTCATCGTCTGCTTTCAATCGATTTGAAATGCGAGGTGTCCCATGCCCATTTCATCCCATGCTTTTTTGTCCTTCACTTTTATTATCCCTTTAATGACAGTTTGCGTAGGTGTTACAACCAGTTTTTCAAATTCATAAATGGAGTAATCCGTTTTGATCGATTCATCTAGTTTCATATTGTATTTCGTCATCATCGCCTTTGATCGGTCCAGCTTGAATGGAATTGTCGCTTTTTCAGCCGGGTTATTATCCATCGCTATATGAAAGTCGATATTCTTTACAAAGGGATTGGGAGGTTCGAAAGATTGGACATACGACATTTTCGTATTGTCATCATTCACGGTACCAAAGCCTGATGTCTCACGGATGGTCCCGAAAACACTTTCCATCTGGATAAGGTAGTCCGAGAATTTACTTTCTTCACCCTCCCTCGGGTCAAAAACGGTGTACATCACGATCAACCGATTGTCATCAAGCATAATCCCATTGACCGTGACTTCGATTCCGTTAGGGGAGTTTGGCACTTTTATCGATTACTTGGCCCTTCCCTTCTTCATTCAGCTCACTCAACGAATCTGTCAGTACGTCATCATACCCGAGAATTTTCTTGCCGTAATAAGCCATCGTGTCAAATTGGAAGGTGAAAAAGAGCAGGAACAAAAGCGATGCCGCAATGAGAGAAGGTCGCTTCCATCGTTTGTGTGATTGTGGAGGTTGGATATCAAGCCTGTTTCTAAGACGATCCTCGAGGCTTTCTGGCACTTTCATCGATTGAATGTTTTCTCCGTCTTCCCTCAGCTTTTTTTCCAGATTGCTCATAGATACTCACCTCCAAGATACTTTTTAAGTTTTTTCAGTCCGTATGAAATTCTCGATTTTACCGTTCCGATCGGGACTTTCGTAAGCTTCACGATCGTTTCGTAATCGTAGTTAAGCCAGAAACGGAGTTGTATGGCTTCTTGTTGATCAATGGACAACTTGCCTAAATGTTTCTGTAGATTCAGTTGATGAATGGAACGTTCTCCCTCATTCGTGTTGTAAGGTTCATCGATTTCTTCCATTACCGTCGTTTTCTTGCACTTTCTCAGGATGTCCCTGCATCGGTTGACGAGGATCGTTTTACTCCAACTTTGAGACTCCCACGGCTAAAGCCGCAAGCCCTACACCTTA
>NZ_JAIBLJ010000024.1 GCF_020179385.1 Alkalihalobacillus sp. YIM B00296
ATGTACGGTGGTGTGAGAGGTCGGGGGTTAGTCACCCCCTCTTACTCGATTTTTGTCCTGGTTCATTTTTATCGGTGTTTTTCATGGATTTTTTTCAAGCTCAATTCGCGGCACTCCCTTGCGGGGAAAGCGATCCAGGCAGAACCCCGTATGAAGAGGCTTGGGGATCGTCCCGCAGAATTGGTGAAATTTCACAGGCGGTTTCTGACAAAGTTTCCGGAAGGTTTACTTCAACAAATTCCCTTAATTACCCATATGATGATAACTTATGAATACAATGGTTAAAAGAAGAGTTCCCAAACTTGTTTATGATATGATGGCAGTAACAAAATCGAGATAGTCTTAAACCGTTGGGAAATGGGGAAAATATAGATGGCAAAACGAAAAACGAGTTTCTTGTGTGGAGAGTGCGGGTATGATTCTCCAAAATGGATGGGAAAATGCCCGGGATGCGGAAAATGGAATACGATGGTGGAAGAAATCACCCAACCGGAAAAAGGACACCGCAGATCTTTCCAAACTGGGGGAACAAGCCAGAAGCCAGAACCCATCACGAAAATAAAAAGTGAGAAAGAACCTCGGATCAATACACAGATCAACGAATTGAACCGGGTGTTAGGCGGAGGGATCGTCCCAGGGTCTCTGGTGCTGGTCGGTGGAGATCCAGGTATCGGAAAATCGACACTTTTGTTGCAGACTTCTGCAAAACTGGCTGAACATGATCACACCATCTTATATATATCCGGAGAGGAATCGATCAAACAAACCAAATTGAGGGCCCAAAGACTCGGAATCAATCATGATAACCTTTATGTCCATGCTGAAACAGACATGGACCTGATTGAAAAAGCGATTGAAGAAGTCAACCCGAGCCTTTTGATCATCGATTCCATCCAAACTGTCTTCCGCGCCGAAATCACTTCTGCGCCAGGGAGTGTCTCACAGGTCAGGGAATGTACTTCCCAATTCATGAGAATTTCGAAAACGAGTGGAATTGCAACATTTATTGTAGGACACGTTACTAAAGAGGGGTCTATTGCAGGGCCACGTTTGCTTGAACATATGGTTGATGCCGTCCTTTATTTTGAAGGGGAAAGACATCATACGTATCGAATTTTACGTGCTGTAAAAAACCGTTTCGGCTCGACGAATGAAATCGGGGTTTTCGAAATGAAGGAAGCTGGATTGGACGAAGTTGAAAATCCATCTGAGGTCTTTTTAGAAGAAAGATCGAACGGGGCAGCAGGTTCCGCGATCGTGGCTTCCATGGAAGGAACAAGACCCGTTCTCGTTGAAATACAGGCATTAGTATCTCCGACAAGCTTCGGTAATCCTAGGCGTATGGGGAATGGAATCGATCATAACAAAGTATCCTTGTTGATGGCGGTCCTCGAAAAACGGGTAGGATTATTGATGCAGAATCAGGATGCGTATGTCAATGTGGCTGGAGGTGTCCGGCTGGATGAACCGGCTGTGGACTTGGCAATCGCGGTAAGCATTGCATCAAGTTTCAAAGACAAACCGACAAAGCCGACTGATGTCATCATCGGTGAAATCGGTCTGACCGGGGAAGTCCGGCGCGTTTCACGTGTTGAACAACGTGTACATGAAGTTGCTAAACTAGGCTTCAAACGTGTCATTCTGCCTGAGAAGAACATTGGCGGATGGACGGTACCGGAAGGAATAGAAGTCATCGGTGTATCATCTGTTCAAGATACGCTACGCCACACATTAGGAGGATGACGCATGGACGTGACCATGAAGGAACTGATCGTAAGTAAGATGCTTCAATATATAGCACCGGGAACGCCATTGCGTGATGGTATTGATAATGTTTTACGTGCAAAAACCGGGGGATTGATCGTGGTCGGTTTTAATGACAAAGTCCAAAAGATTGTTGATGGCGGTTTCTCGATCAATTGCCGATTCTCACCAGCTTACTTGTATGAATTGGCAAAAATGGATGGTGCGATTATCTTAAATGATGAAGGAAATCGGATCTTATTTGCGAATACTCAACTAATACCTGATACATCGATTCCGTCAAAGGAAACAGGGATCCGTCACCGTACTGCAGAACGCGTTGCAAAGCAAACCGGAAATCTAGTCGTATCTATTTCACAAAGAAGGAATGTCATCACGTTGTATCAAGGGAGCATTCGTTATTCTTTGCAGGATATCGGAGTCATTTTGACAAAAGCCAACCAGGCATTACAGACGCTTGAAAAGTATAAATCTGTCCTTGATCAGAGTTTGACAGACCTTGGTGCCCTAGAGTTTGAAGAACTAGTGACCTTTCAAGAGGTCTCCCAAGTGATACATCGGATTGAAATGGTATTGCGTATTCGAAATGAAATCATCAAATATGTTAACGAACTCGGATCTGAAGGCCGCTTGATCAGTATGCAAATGGAAGAACTTGTGTCCAATATTGAATCAGAAGCAGCCCTGATCGTAAAAGATTACGCGAAAAACAGGAAAGTCGATCCATATCGGACTTTAAATGAACTGAAAAAGCTTTCCAGTGAAGAATTGTTGGAAGAAAATGCGATCGTGCGGCTATTAGGGTACCTTCCATCTGCGAATATATATGAGGAGTCTGTCAAGCCCAGAGGTTATCGGATTTTACACAAAATACCGAGATTACCTTCCCTTATCATTGAAAATCTCGTGAATCATTTCGAACATCTCCAAAATACATTGAAAGCCTCAATCGAGGAACTGGATGAAGTAGAGGGGATCGGGGAAATCCGTGCTCGTAAAATCAAGGATGGTTTGAAAAGGATCCAGGAACAGTTGTTTCTAGATCGCCACATTTGACACAAAATATAGCGGATTACAAGGTCATTTGACTGTATTTTCTATGTAATTTTATGTAAAATGGTAGCAATAGGTTTCAAATTTGTTGAAATGTCTATAATGAAAAGAAGGAGGTGGACAATTTTGTTAAAACGAATTGTTCAATTGTTTTTTATCATCGTAGGTGGAACACTGGGTTATTTATATGTCCCTGAACTTATTCAATTATTAAATAATTTAGTTAATATTGGAGATTTACCCGGGTTCATCACTTCACCTTATATGGGAACAGTCATTGGTGCAATTGCTTTCTTTTTAAGTACATTCTGGTTGGCAGATCACATCGTCGGGTTCATTCAGTGGATTGAAGAATCCCTTATGAAGGCGCCTGTAGCAGACGTACTTTTTGGTTCATTCGGTTTGATTTTCGGTCTAGTTGTCGCTTATTTGGCCATGTTTGCGCTGAATAGTATGGAACTAAGTATCGTTGTGAACGTGATCGGCTTCTTCTTCACTGCTTTGTTAGGGTATATCGGTTTCCAATTCGGATTCAAGAAACGTGAGGAGTTAGTCAATGTGTTTACATCAGCTCGTTTTGCGAACAAAAAGAAGGAAGCTGAAATCGAAACGAAATCCACTAACACCGGTATATTGAAAATCCTTGATACGAGTGTCATAATTGACGGTAGAATCGCAGATGTTTGTCAGACTGGATTTTTGGAAGGCCCGATCGTTATTCCTCAATTCGTTCTTGAAGAATTACAGCATATAGCAGATTCTTCAGATGTATTGAAACGAAACAGAGGGCGTCGGGGTCTTGATATCCTTAACCGGATCCAAAAAGAACTCGCTGTCAAAGTGGAGATATACGAAGGTGACTTTGAAGACGTTCAAGAAGTCGATAGCAAGCTTGTCAAACTCGGAAAATTAGTCTCTGGAATGGTCGTCACGAATGATTACAACTTAAATAAAGTGTGCGAATTCCAAGGCGTTCCAGTATTGAATATCAATGATTTGGCGAATGCTGTCAAACCTGTCGTTCTCCCTGGAGAAGAACTGAACGTACAAGTGATCAAGGACGGAAAAGAACAAAATCAAGGTGTCGGGTACCTTGATGACGGTACGATGATCGTCGTAGAAGGTGGCCGTGATTATATCGGAAAAACGATTGATGTCCTGGTGACGAGTGTCCTACAAACATCTGCCGGTCGAATGATTTTTGCAAAGCCTAAGCTGTTAGAAAAGGCTCTGTAATCCTTTCGGAAAGTAGATGAGAAGTGTGGATTATGTTGTAGTCATTCCTGCTGCCGGCCAAGGCAAACGGATGGATGCAGGTAAAAACAAACAATTGATCACCCTACAAGGAATACCACTTATCGTTCATACCTTGCGAATTTTTCAAGAGGATGATTGGTGTAGTGGTATTATCCTTGTCGGTAATAAACGTGAGTTGATTGAACTCAAACAGATCGTCTCTGAATACAATTTGGATAAAGTCCAACGTATTGTAGCTGGTGGTCTAGAAAGACAGCATAGTGTGTATGAAGGCTTAAAGGCGATCGATGCAGAATCGCTTGTCTTGATCCACGATGGGGCTAGACCTTTCGTATCAATCGATTCCATCCATAACCTCGTGACCAAGACAATTGATAGCGGTGCAGCTGTTCTAGCAGTACCAATTAAAGACACAGTGAAACGTATCGAGCGGGGTACGGTCATCGAGACTGTGGATCGCAGTAGCTTGTGGGCTATCCAGACCCCACAAGCTTTTCATCTGTCTCTTATCCGGGATGCACATGAAGCAGCTGGAAATAAGGGTCATCTTGGGACAGATGATGCTAGTCTCGTAGAGCATTTCGGCTCGCCCGTATCAATTGTGGAAGGGGATTATTTGAATATCAAGTTGACGACCAAGGAAGATTTATTGTTTGCAAATGCGATCATTCGGGGGAGGGAGGAACAGCGAAATAATGTTTAGGATAGGACAAGGCTTTGATGTACATCAATTAGTAGAAGGAAGGCCGCTTATTATCGGCGGTGTCGCCATCCCGTATGAAAAAGGCCTGCTGGGCCATTCAGACGCAGATGTTCTTTTGCATGTGATAACCGATGCGATTCTCGGTGCGATAGGGGAAGGAGACCTTGGTAAACACTTCCCTGATACAAGTGCTGATTTTAAAGATATCGATTCGAAGATTTTATTAAAGCGAGCGTATGACCTTGCCAAAAATAAAGGCTTTTCTCTTGGAAATGTTGATGCGACGATCATTGCCGAGCGCCCGAAGATGGCACCACACATTCAAGAGATGAGAAGCATCATCGCTGAACTGTTGGGATCTGAGCTTGAACAAGTGAACATAAAAGCGACGACCACGGAAAAACTAGGCTTTACTGGTAGAGAAGAGGGAATCGCTGCCCAGGCAGTCGTTCTGATTGAAAAATAGTACCATCTGTCAGTGGGACAGGAAGGCACTTGAGAACTATGATAAAATAGCAACAAAGTAAAGGTGGAAGGTGAGATCATTATGGCTAACGTTAGAGTTCGTTATGCACCAAGTCCAACAGGACATTTACATATCGGTAATGCACGGGCAGCCCTGTTCAATTACTTGTTTGCCCGCAGCCAGAACGGTACATTCGTCATCCGGATTGAAGATACTGATCAAAAGAGAAACGTTGAAGGCGGCGAGTACAGCCAGCTGAATTATTTGAAATGGCTCGGCATTGATTGGGATGAGAGTGTCGATGTTGGTGGCGACTATGGTCCTTATCGCCAGATGGAACGTATTGAAATTTACCGTGAACATTACAATGACCTGATTGATCGAGGGCTCGCTTATAAATGCTATTGTACCGAAGAGGAACTCGAGCAAGAGAGAGAAGCGCAACAGGCACGCGGTGAAATGCCCCGCTATTCGGGAAAGTGCCGCCATTTGACTGAAGAGGAGCAAGAAAAGCTTGCTGCGGAAGGCAGAAAGCCAAGTATCCGCTTCGCTGTGCCACGTGGGAAGGAATATTCATTCATCGATATAGTCAAAGATCGTGTAAGCCTTGAATCTGACGGTATCGGTGATTGGGTTATCGTTAAGAAAGACGGAATCCCGACCTATAACTTCGCTGTAGCGATCGATGATCACCATATGAAGATTTCCCATGTGTTACGTGGGGATGATCACATCTCAAATACTCCGAAGCAGCAGATGATTTATGAAGCATTCGGATGGGAGGAACCGAAATTCGGCCACATGACTTTGATCGTCAATGAAAACCGTAAAAAACTCAGTAAGCGTGATGAATCAACGATCCAATTCATCGAGCAATATGAAGACCTCGGCTACTTACCGGAGGCATTATTCAACTTCATCGCATTGCTCGGTTGGTCTCCAAAAGGAGAAGAGGAGTTATTCACGAAAGCGCAGTTCATCGAAATCTTCGATGCAGACCGCTTATCGAAAGCGGCAGCGGTTTTTGATACGAAAAAATTGGAGTGGATGAACAATCAATACATCAAGCAAGCGGATTTTGATCGAGTCCTCGAATTGACTGTGCCTCACTTGGAGCGTGCGGGCCGTATTTCTGAAGATCGGGATGACCAACAGGAAGCATGGGTTCGTAAACTTGTAGCGCTTTACCAAGAGCAGCTTACCTTTGGAGCGGAAATCGTCCCATTGACCGAATTGTTCTTTAATGAATCGGTTGCCTATAATGATACGGCTGCAGAAGTTCTTGGTGAAGAACAAGTCCCTGAAGTTTTGAACGGATTGATTGAACAAATCAGACCGATGGAGACCTTCGAGCCTGCAGAAATCAAGGCAGCAATCAAGGCGACCCAAAAAGCGACGGGACACAGGGGTAAGAAACTATTCATGCCGATCCGTGTAGCGGCGACAGGCCAATCCCATGGTCCTGAGCTTCCGGATTCATTATCGCTGCTTGGTAAAGATGTAGTCATCGCGAGGCTTGAAGATGCTATCAAACAATTTGGGAGCTAAACGATACACATTTTGTTCAAAATATAATATAGTAAAAAGAAAACAAATGAGGTTAAATCTTTGACGAGGAAAAGTAAGGAGTACCCTTTCTTTATAGAGAGAACCATCATCGGCTGAAAGTGGTTTAAGGAAGGCATCCTGAAATGCACCTCTGAGACTCTTGTTGAATTCGAGTAGATAGGAGCGGGTCTTCCACCGTTAGAGGAAGCTGAGAGAGAAGAGCATCCGTTCTTCTAAACAGAGTGGGACCGCGCCGAAAGCGTCTCTGTGAGTAATCACAGAGGCGTTTTTTATGTTTCAATTATGCAAGGTTTCATTTTTGCTCCCAAGTCTATTTTCGTTTGGAAAAGGTCTTACAAGCAAGCTTGCTATCCCTTTTCCACTCAAGAGACCGTCACTTCACTCAAAAATCTTCAATTTTTTTTGGGAGCAAAGAAGCGGATTCAATTTGAAGATATTTTCGGGTAATCTCACCCGCGGAGATTATCTTGAGTAAAAACTTTCATGTTTATGAGCGAAATTTGCGGCACTCCTGCGGGAAATGTGAGCCAGGCAAGACCCCGCAGTTTGGATGCAGAGAAAGTGATGTTTAAGCTCCAGCTCGCGGAATGGGAGTGAATTTCACGAAAATCCAAAAATGGAGTTAAGAAAAAGGGACGTTAAGTTTAAATGTAAGCCGTTAAATAAGAGGCAGGTTTCCGTGTCAATAGAAAACGTAGAAGAGAATCAAAGTGGAGAGGAGTGACGTATATGTTTAAAACCTTGAAGGAAGATATCGATGTGGTGTTCGATCAAGATCCGGCAGCGCGAAGTTATTTTGAAGTCATTTTGACCTATTCAGGCCTTCACGCCATTTGGGCACATCGTTTTGCGCATTTTTTCTGGAAAAAGAAATTTTTCTTCATCGCCCGTGTCATATCGCAAGTAAGCCGCTTCTTTACTGGGATTGAAATCCACCCTGGAGCAAAGGTGGGAAGACGCTGTTTCATTGATCATGGAATGGGAGTCGTCATCGGTGAGACCTGTGAAATCGGGGACAATGTGACTTTATTCCAGGGTGTAACGCTAGGCGGTACAGGGAAAGAAAAAGGCAAACGTCACCCGACGCTTGAAGATCATACATTGGTTGCAACAGGCGCAAAAGTTTTAGGGTCCATCACGATAGGCAAATGTTCTAAAGTAGGAGCAGGGTCTGTCGTTTTACAAGATGTACCGCAAAATTCGACAGTTGTCGGGATTCCAGGTAAGGTTGTCGTCCAGGACGGCGTTCGCGTCAAAGGGGATCTTGATCATAGTGACCTTCCTGACCCAGTTTCAGATAAGTTGAAAGTGATGGGGAAGGAAATCGATCGTTTGAAAGAAGAAATAGAGCTTTTGAGAAGGAGTGAGTTGAAATGAGCATTCACATATATAACACATTGACACGGCAGAAAGAACCATTCAAACCAATCGATGAAGGCAAGGTACGCATGTATGTATGCGGACCTACTGTCTATAACTATATCCATATTGGGAACGCGAGGCCACCCATTGTATTTGATACGGTCCGCCGTTATCTAGAGTATCGCGGTTATGATGTTCATTTCATCTCAAACTTCACAGATGTCGATGATAAGATCATCAAGGCGGCCAAAGAACTTGGTGAAGACGTTCCAAGCTTAGCAGAAAGATTTATAGAGGCTTACCATAAAGATACCTCCGAGTTGAATGTCAGGAAAGCCGATCTACACCCCCGTGTAACCGAAACCATGGACGATATCATTTTGTTCATCGAAACGTTGATTGATAAAGGATACGCTTATGAAGCCGGCGGGGACGTCTATTTCAGGACGAAGAAATACAAGGATTACGGGAAGCTGTCCCAACAATCGATTGATGAACTCCGTGTCGGTGCGAGGATTCAAGTCGGCGAACATAAAGAAGACCCGTTGGATTTCGTTTTATGGAAAGCGGCAAAGGAAGGGGAAATCTACTGGGTGAGTCCGTGGGGTAATGGAAGACCCGGCTGGCATATCGAGTGCTCTGCCATGGTCAAGAAATATCTTGGTGACACGATCGATATCCATGCAGGGGGGCAAGACCTTTCGTTTCCACACCATGAAAATGAGATCGCTCAATCTGAAGCGCTGAATGAGAAAACGATGGCAAATTATTGGATGCATAACGGGTATATTAATATCAATAATGAAAAAATGTCCAAATCACTTGGGAATTTCATTCTATTGCATGACCTCATCAAGAAGGTCGATCCACAAGCATTCCGTTTCTTCATGCTGAATGTCCATTATAGACATCCGATCAACTTTACAGAAGAACTGCTTGAAAGCGCCAAGACAAGTTTAGAACGTATCCGTACAACGGTCGAGAACCTTGAACACCGTACCGAACATAGTGCAGATCTAGGCACTGATAATGAGAAATGGCTGCATAAAATCAATGACTATAAACAACGGTTCATTAAAGAGATGGATGATGATTTCAACACATCAAATGCCATCGCAACATTGTTCGATTTGTCTAAAGAGGCGAATGTGTACCTTCAAGAAAAGAATACAACCGTCGAGGTGTTGGAACGTTTTGTTTCAGTCATAGAGGAAATCGGTGAAGTCCTAGGTTTAGTGCTTAAAACAGAAAAAGACCTTCTAGATGAAGATATTGAAGCAATGATCCAACAGCGTAATCAAGCACGTAAAGAAAGGAACTTCCAGCTTGCGGATGAAATCCGTGATAACTTGGTCGATCAAGGCATTATACTCGAAGATACCCCTCAAGGTGTAAGGTGGAAGCGCAAATCATGAAGGAGCCTTATCGTCTGTCGATCGACGACCCGAAACAATTGAAATCTTCTGCTCTTGCTTATATTGGAGATGCTGTGTATGAAGTGTATATCCGCTCCTATTTGTTAGGAAAAGGGGAAGTCAAACCGCACCAGCTCCATAAGCTCTCTACGAGTTATGTTTCTGCCAAGGCTCAAGCATCGGTCATATTAAGGATGCTTGAGTACCAGGAACTGACGGAAGAAGAGCAAGGTGTAGTCCGTAGAGGAAGGAATAGTAAAATGGGGACGATTCCAAAGAATACAGACATCCAGACCTATCGATATGGAACAGCCTTTGAAGCTTTGATCGGATTTTTATATTTATCTGGCAGTACAGAACGCTTGGATTCACTCATTGAAAGGGCTATTTTCATAGTGGAAGAAGGAGGGGAAAAAAGATGAATAACGATATCGTGACTGGAAGGAACCCTGTCCTTGAAGCACTACGTTCTGGGCGGGATATCAACAAGATCTTTGTAGCAGAAGGCGCTCAGAAAGGTTCGATCGGACAAGTCATCAGCCAGGCCAAAAAAGAACGGATCCAAGTGCAATATGTTCCAAAGAAAAAGCTGGATGCCCTCGCTGAAGGTGTTAACCACCAGGGTGTCTTAGCATATGTAGCAGCTTACGATTATGCTGACATCGAGGATGTTTTCGATTTAGCGAAGAAGCGGAATGAGGATCCATTCTTCCTTGTGTTAGATGAGATTGAAGACCCTCATAATCTAGGATCGATTTTACGGACGGCCGATGCAGCAGGTGCACATGGTGTGATCATCCCGAAGCGAAGGGCAGTCGGATTGACTTCTGCCGTTGCTAAGGCTTCGACAGGGGCAATTGAATACGTACCAGTCGTCCGGGTCACTAACATCGTAAGGACGATTGAAGATTTGAAAGCCCGCGGGGTATGGTTTGTGGCTACAGATGCCAAAGGTGATCAAGACTATGCAGATGCACAATACGACATGCCGATCGGATTGGTCATTGGCAGTGAAGGTAAGGGAATTGGCCGCCTGGTAAAAGAAAAATGTGATTTTCTCGTATCCCTGCCGATGAAAGGGAAAGTCACCTCCTTGAACGCATCAGTTGCTGCAGGGCTGTTGATGTATGAGGTATTCAGACAACGAAGGTCTTCAGGTGCATAACGATGGAAATTCTTCTGGTTGACGGCTACAACATGATCGGTGATTGGCCGGACCTCAGGGCTTTACGAAATGATGACCTTGCTGCAGCACGTGATCTCCTGGTCGAGAAAATGGCGGAATACCAAGCATACACCGGTATGAGAGTCATCGTGGTTTTTGATGCACATTATGTGCCTGGCAATGAAACGAAATACAAAAACTATCGGATTGAAGTCATTTTTACAAAAGAAAATGAATCTGCAGATGAACGGATTGAAAAGCTTGCAAAAGAACTGAAAGACATCCGCACAAAAATACATGTAGCGACTTCAGATTTTCTAGAACAGTGGGTCACATTCGGACTTGGGGCTTTACGGAAGTCCGCACGAGAGCTTGCAATCGAGGTGGACAACATCGAAAAAAGGATCAGTCGAAAAGTGAAAGATATAGAAAAACAAAGGCGGTCCTCAACCTTGACACTATCAGAGGAAGTGGCTGAAATTTTTGAAAAATGGCGCCGAGGGGACCGTTGACTGGTTGACGCTTGTCGAATGTGACTGTATAATATTTCTATATCTAGGTCGCCAGGGTCGGAGGGATTCTCGTGAGCATTGAACTCAAAGAGATTGTACACCCGGAATTTGACGAGCTTGAAGATGAGTCGATTGTGGAGCAGGTTCACGAAGGTAACAGCCCCGCACTTGAATACTTAATCAACAAGTACAAGAATTTCGTCCGCGCAAAAGCACGGTCTTATTTTTTAATTGGTGCTGATCGCGAAGACATCATTCAAGAAGGTATGATTGGTCTTTACAAAGCCATACGCGATTTTAAAGAGGACAAGCTATCTTCTTTCAAGGCTTTCGCTGAACTCTGTATCACTCGCCAGATGATAACCGCCATTAAGACTGCAACAAGACAAAAACATATCCCGCTTAATTCGTATGTATCACTCGATAAACCAATCTATGATGAAGAATCTGATCGGACACTGTTGGATGTCATATGTGGTTCAAGGGTAACAGACCCGGAAGAGCTGATCATCAATCAGGAAGAATTTGATGATATCGAGCTCAAAATGGGAGAACTGTTAAGTGATCTTGAACGCAAAGTATTGATGCTTTATCTTGATGGACGGTCTTATCAAGAGATTTCCGTTGATCTGAACCGTCACGTAAAATCAATCGACAATGCCCTGCAAAGGGTAAAAAGAAAGCTTGAACGTTACCTTGAGTTAAGGGAAGTTGGACTATAGCTAGAGTATAAAGAAAACTTGGCGGAAGCTGAGCCTTGGCTGCGCATATACTGAAGAAAGACTCCTATACTTTCTTCAAGTGCAAAAAGATCAAAATAGAGGCGGCGACTTTTGAACGCGCATTCATGAAGATTGACAGGGCGGGAAATATGCACCCTGTTTTTTTCTTGCTTTTTAAATGATAAACGACGAAATTCCGACGTTCTGGACGTACTAGACTGCGTTGTAAATTACAGCTGGAAAACGCTTGTGCACGGCTGTAGGGTGCGCCTCAGACGCGTTGACAGGACTATACCCCTGTGATAAAGTGTATAGCATAAAATGGACATAGTATGGGTTAAACTCGAACATTGTTCGGATTTCTGATTTTCAGGGGTTGATTACCGATGCGTATGAAGGTCATACTTGCTTGTGAACAGTGCAAACAACGAAATTATTCGACTAAGAAAAACAAGTCTGCGGATCAACGTCGAATCGAAATGAAAAAGTTCTGTAAACATTGCCAGATGCACACGGTACATCGTGAAACCAAATGAAACCCGTTCAACGATAAGATAAATAGAACCGTATTGCCTGATTCCAGTAGCCACCATCAAGTCGTTAGGAACCTGTAATTTATGCAACCTCAATAAGGCAAAACGGGAAGTTTAGGGAGTTTTACATTCATAACCAATTTTACTGGGGGGCAAATTAATGGCTGGTATTGCACAAAAAACAGGTAGGTTTTTCTCGGATGTCGTCAAGGAATTGAAAAGGGTTTCTTGGCCTAACCGTAAGGAATTGACTAAATATACAATCACTGTTTTGACGACAGTAGTTTTTATCGTAATATTCTTTTATCTAGTTGATTTAGGATTGACTTGGATTATCGAGACATTTTTAGACTAATGAAACGAATTGATTAATCTGAAAAACAAATGGCTACAATGGTAAAGTATATCCGTTTGGGAGGGAAAGGACGATCGTGTCCTCACAAGTTATGGAAAAAAGATGGTATGTAGTACACACGTATTCTGGATACGAAAACAAGGTGAAAACGAACCTGGAAAAGCGCGTTGAATCAATGGGCATGGAAGACAAGATCTTTCGTGTCCTCGTCCCGCAAGAAGAAGAAACCGAGATCAAGAACGGTAAAAAGAAGACGTCTATGAAGAAAGTGTTTCCCGGGTATGTTTTGACAGAGATGGTCATGACAGATGACTCCTGGTATGTCGTGCGGAATACACCAGGTGTGACAGGATTCGTAGGTTCCACTGGATCCGGATCGAAACCGACACCGCTGTTGCCTGAAGAAGTAGATCGTATTCTATACAGCATGGGTATGGAAAAACCAAAAGCTGATGTTGATTACGAAGTTAAGGAAAGCGTGAAAATCAAAGAAGGTCCTTTCGCTAATTTTGTAGGTTCTGTGGAAGATATCGATGTCGATAAGCAGAAGCTCAAGGTTCATGTCAACATGTTCGGCAGGGAGACTCCTGTTGAGGTTGGATTTGCCCAAGTCGAGAAGATCCAATAGTTAGACACCATGAGTTAGCTTCCTCGGTACAACTCGTAGCTTGAGTGCAAGTACCGCTCGTTGATAAACGGCGAATTTCCGTCGAACAGGACGTGCTAGCACTGGCGTTGTCATAGGACGTGACGTTTTTAGCTAGTGATCGGTTACTCGGTTTTTCGCTCCTGTTAATTAGGCTTTATGTTTATTTTTATTGAAAGTTACTTTAGCGGAATTCACGTTCACACAGAAGTGATGTCTAGCTTAGTGACCAGTCACTTGGAGCACTTCAAACTTCCTGCGGCGGCGACAGCCTCCTCGTCAGTTTTCCAGTGCCCTATGTGACTGAGCGGATCGCTTCCGCTTTTCGTTAGCCCGCGGAAAGGGAGTGAATTCCCTAGAAAATCACAACAAATAGATTTTTTATTAAGGACTTTGTCGGCTTTTCAACAAAACTTTCGGGAAATTGTTGAAATGTAAAACAGGAAATGATAGAATTTTAATGTTTGAAACAATCCCGATAAAAAATTGGGAGGGTTGACCTGCGTCAATCCTGTTATTGAGTGGGAGGGCAAAAGCCCAATATACCACATCACGGACTAAGGAGGTGTGTCACGTGGCTAAAAAGGTAATTAAGGTTGTTAAATTGCAAATTCCTGCAGGGAAAGCAAACCCAGCACCACCAGTAGGACCAGCTTTAGGTCAAGCAGGTGTTAACATCATGGGATTCTGTAAAGAATTCAACGCAAGAACTTCTGATCAAGCTGGTATGATTATCCCGGTTGAAATTACGGTTTTTGAAGACCGTTCATTTACATTCATTACGAAAACTCCGCCAGCTGCAGTATTGTTGAAAAAAGCGGCAGGTATCGAGTCCGGTTCTGGTGAACCGAACCGTAACAAGGTTGCAACGGTTAAGCGTGATAAGGTAAAAGAAATCGCTGAGACGAAAATGCCTGACCTTAATGCTGCAAGCGTAGAATCTGCCATGCGTATGGTAGAAGGTACTGCACGTAGCATGGGTATTGTAATCGAGGACTAATCATGCATAGCACATAAGGTTGCAGGTTGCGTTATTCGCAACCTTTCTTATGGCGCACAAGTGGCGCACAAGTGGGAGGATATTCCGTAAAAACCACACTTAAGGAGGAAATGAAATTGGCTAAAAAAGGAAAGAAGTATCAAGAAGCTTCAAAGCTTGTTGATCGTTCCAATCTTTATAGTTCAAACGAAGCGATCGAGCTTGTGAAAAAAGCGGCTCCAGCTAAATTTGACGAAACTGTAGAAGTTGCTGTACGCCTTGGGGTCGACCCTAAGAAAGCAGACCAACAAGTTCGTGGAGCAGTTGTACTTCCGAACGGAACAGGTAAAACACAACGTGTCCTTGTTTTTGCAAAAGGTGATAAGGCGAAGGAAGCAGAAGCTGCTGGAGCTGATTATGTTGGAGATGCTGATTACATCAACAAAATCAACCAAGGTTGGTTCGAGTTTGACGTTATCGTTGCTACACCTGACATGATGGGTGAAGTTGGTAAGCTTGGTCGTGTATTAGGACCAAAAGGCTTGATGCCGAATCCGAAAACGGGAACAGTAACGTTTGAAGTTGAAAAAGCAGTTCAAGAAATCAAAGCGGGTAAGGTTGAGTACCGTGTAGACAAGCAAAGCAACGTTCACTGTCCAATCGGTAAAGTGTCGTTCGAAGATGATAAGCTTGTTGAAAACTTGACTACGATCATCGATACATTGATCAAAGTCAAGCCAGCAGCAGCTAAAGGTACTTACATCAAGAACATTGCGATCGCTTCAACAATGGGACCTGGAATCAAAGTCAGCCCGAATAGCTTCGGAACAAAATAAGCTGTTGACTTTTTAGAGACACCCGGGATATAATAGCTATCGGAATTGAATAGGTCATACCGTAGACAGTAGGTGCGAGAAATCGCTTAATTTCCTGCCGAGGTGTGTTGGATTTCATACATCGTATGATTTTATGACACTATGCCTTTATGTCTACAGACATAAAGGCTTTTTTTGTGAGTTGTGCTAACAACTGCGGTATGGAAAAACAGGAGGTGTAAAAAATGAGCGTACTTGAACAAAAGAAACAGTTAGTTTCAGAAATTGCAGATCAGCTCCGTAACAGTAAAGCTGCAATCTTTGTAGATTACCGTGGGCTGGATGTGGCTGAAGTCACTGAATTGCGTAAGCAGCTTCGTGAAGCTGGTATCACTTTCAAAGTATACAAGAACTCGATGACTCGTCGTGCTGCTGAAGAAGCTGAGCTTGGTGGATTGAGTGAATCACTAGTTGGGCCAACAGCGGTCGCTTTAAGTGAGGAAGAGGTTGTTGCGCCAGCGAAGATTTTGAATAACTTCTCAAAAGAGCACGAAGCGCTAGTGATCAAATCTGGTGTAATCGAAGGAGAAATCACATCTGTCGAGAACATCAAAGCACTTGCTGAACTTCCATCACGAGAAGGACTTCTTTCAATGCTTCTTAGTGTCCTTCAAGCACCAATGCGCAACTTCGCATTGGCTACGAAGGCTGTTGCAGATCAAAAAGAAGAGCAAGGTGCATGATTCGGATTTCAGAATGACGGAAACGTTCATTTACACGTGAAGAAAGTATAGAGCTTTCTCCGTATAATGGGGAACTAAGCCTCGGCTTACGCTAGGGCTTGCCCTCGACAAATTTTTTTAAATTAAAAAACAACCAATAGGAGGATTCAACAATGAGTAAAGATCAAATCATTGATGCAATTAAAGAAATGTCAGTACTAGAACTTAACGATCTAGTTAAAGCAATCGAAGAAGAATTTGGTGTAACTGCTGCAGCACCTGTAGCTGTTGCTGGTGGCGCTGCTGAAGGTGGAGCTGAAGAGAAATCTGAATTTGACGTAATCCTTGAAAGTGCTGGAGCATCTAAGATCAAAGTTATCAAGGTTGTTCGTGAAATCACAGGTCTTGGACTTAAAGACGCTAAAGAATTAGTAGATGGAGCTCCAAAACCAGTTAAAGAAGGCATAGCTAAAGAAGAAGCTGAAGAAATGAAAGCTAAGCTTGAAGAAGTTGGCGCTACGATCGAATTGAAGTAACCTGAGGATTCTAATCTTCACTACAAAAGAAGCTCGCGGGAATCGCGGGCTTCTTTTCTTGCTAAGTGAATTCCAGGTTTATAGAATGTATAATTGCTTGACCAAAGAGTTATACAAGATGTTAGAACTTCCTTCGATCAAAGCAGGTAGTCTAAGGAGATGGCAAAATGGGAGATCATTATTATTCAAGTAAACCTGTTTCCGAAAGCAATATTAAAGATTGGTCGTTTACGTTAAGAGGCCGAACATTCAGGTTCTATTCAGATGCGGGCGTGTTTTCAAAAAATGAAGTAGATTTCGGCAGCCGGCTTTTAATAGAAACTTTTGAGAAACCTGAGACAGATGGTGATATTCTAGATATGGGCTGTGGGTATGGCCCGATTGGATTGTCCATTGCAGCATCTTATCCAGACACCTCAGTCTCCATGGTCGATATCAACGAACGAGCAATTGAACTTTCAAAAAAGAATGCACTGCGCAATCAAGTCGACAACGTGACCATTTTCCAAAGCGACTTATATGATTGTGTCGAAGAAAAAGACTTCAGTGCCATTCTGACCAATCCCCCGATTCGCGCAGGGAAGAGTGTTGTCCACTCTATTTTTGAGCAGGCACATGAACATCTTGTAAATGAAGGTGAACTATGGGTCGTGATCCAGAAGAAGCAAGGTGCACCGTCGGCGATTGAAAAGATAGAGTCGATCTTCGAGGAAGTGAAAGTCGTTGAGCGGAAAAAAGGTTACTTTATTATTCGCGCGAATAAATGTTGACTCGCATTTGGGTCTATGGTAATATTATAAAATGCCAAAGATACGTGTATTTTCACCATGTGAATTTTTAGGGCAAAATTGCATAAAAATCAAATGGTGTGGGAAAAATAGTATAATCATTTGTTGATTTGGAAAAAATGTGGTTATATAACCCTTTTTTTCTTTTTGCACGTCATGAAAGTGGAAGATTTACTTTCAAAGTATAAGTGCAAGAGCCTTTAGGATCTACCTTGAGGTGTTAAGGCTATTGTCGCTATCTTTTAGCTTGGCATTAGCGCCAAGTTTTCTTTTTACTCTAACAGATGGCATCTGGTAGATTTTCTGCCCGGATGTTAAAGTGCAGGGTATGAAGGGAACAAAGTATCCACCTATATAAACATGGTGTATGCTTCATTTTTCTAGTTGATATAACTAGTTGCTTTACGATACTATGCTGGATTTGAGGGGTGAATCAGTTGACAGGTCAACTCATTCAGTTTGGACGCCACCGCCAACGGAGAAGCTATGCAAGAATTAATGAAGTTTTGGAACTTCCAAACCTCATTGAAATCCAAACTTCCTCCTATCAATGGTTTCTTGATGAGGGTTTGAGAGAGATGTTCCACGACATTTCTCCAATTGAGGATTTCACAGGTAACTTAGTGCTTGAATTCATCGATTATAGTTTAGGAGAGCCTAAGTATTCTGTAGAGGAGTCCAAGGAGCGAGACGTCACCTATGCCGCTCCGCTTCGTGTTAAGGTACGCCTGATTAACAAAGAGACAGGTGAAGTGAAAGAACAAGAAGTGTTCATGGGAGATTTCCCTTTGATGACGGACACAGGTACTTTCATCATCAACGGAGCAGAACGTGTAATCGTCTCACAACTCGTTCGTTCACCGAGCGTTTATTACAATCAAAAATTGGACAAAAACGGCAAGAGAGGTTTCACAGCTACGGTAATTCCAAACCGAGGTGCATGGTTAGAACTTGAAACAGATGCTAAAGATGTTGTCCATGTTCGGATCGACCGTACTCGTAAAATACCGGTAACGGTCTTGTTGCGTGCATTAGGGTTTGGTTCTGATCAAGAAATCATCGATTTGCTAGGGGAAGATGAGTACCTTCGTAATTCACTAGAAAAAGATAATACAGAAGGTACAGAAAAAGCGCTTCTTGAAATTTATGAGCGTTTACGTCCAGGAGAACCCCCTACAGTTGATAATGCTAAAAGTCTATTAGAGTCCCGTTTCTTTGATCCGAAGCGTTATGATCTCGCGAACGTTGGACGCTATAAGATTAACAAAAAGCTTCATATCAAGAACCGCTTATTCAATCAGCGCTTAGCTGAAACAATTGCAGATCCTGAAACGGGCGAAGTGATCGCTGAAGAAGGAACGGTACTTGATCGTCGTCTTCTTGAACGAATCCTTCCAGCTTTAGAAAAAGATGAAGCATTTAAAGAAGTTACACCTGCTGGCGGAGTGATTGAAGATGAACCAGTCCGACTTCAATCTATTAAAATATACTCTCCTGTCGAAGGTGAGCAGGACCAGGTGATCAACGTGATCGGAAACGGTCAGATCGACCGTACAATCAAAAACACCACGCCAGCTGACATCATTGCCTCAATCAACTATTTCTTCAACCTATTGCATGGTGTAGGGCTGACGGATGATATCGATCATCTTGGCAACCGTCGTCTCCGTTCTGTAGGAGAACTTTTACAAAACCAATTCCGTATTGGGCTATCCCGTATGGAGCGGGTTGTCCGTGAGCGTATGTCAATCCAAGATACGAATGCGATCACGCCGCAAGCTCTCATCAACATCAGACCGGTGATTGCATCGATAAAAGAGTTTTTTGGAAGCTCACAGCTCTCTCAGTTCATGGATCAGACAAATCCATTGGCAGAGCTTACGCATAAACGTCGTTTATCTGCATTGGGTCCTGGTGGTTTGACGCGGGAACGCGCTGGATTCGAAGTCCGTGATGTTCACTACTCCCACTATGGCCGTATGTGTCCGATCGAAACGCCTGAAGGCCCGAACATCGGATTGATCAACTCTCTATCGAGCTATGCTAAGGTCAACGAATATGGATTCATTGAAACGCCTTATCGCCGTGTCGACCCTGAAACAGGGAAAGTGACGGCTCAAATCGATTATTTGACGGCCGATGAACAAGATAATTACGTCGTTGCACAGGCAAACGCAAAGCTTGCTGAAGACGGATCATTTGTCGATGAAGAGGTCATCGCGCGTTACCGCGACCAGAACACGATCGCAAAACGCGACAAGATCGATTATATGGATGTATCCCCTAAACAGGTCGTCTCTGCAGCGACCGCATGTATCCCGTTCCTTGAGAACGATGACTCTAACCGAGCATTGATGGGAGCGAACATGCAGCGTCAAGCAGTGCCTTTGATGGTTCCTGAGTCACCGATTGTCGGAACAGGAATGGAACACGTTTCTGCCAAAGACTCCGGGGCTGCTGTCATATGTAGACATGAAGGGATTGTCGAGAAGGTTTCTGCTGCTCGGGTATATGTACGCCGCATCGAAACTGTGGACGGTAAAGAAGTAAAAGGTGACCTTGATCGTTATAACTTGATGAAATTCGTCCGTTCAAACCAGGGTACTTGCTATAACCAACGCCCGATTGTCAGTCAGGGAGACCGAGTAACCAAAGGTGAAATCCTGGCTGATGGGCCATCGATGGAACTTGGTGAACTTGCCCTTGGACGTAACGTACTCGTAGGATTCATGACATGGGACGGATACAACTACGAGGATGCGGTCATCATGAGCGAACGCCTTGTAAAAGATGATGTCTATACTTCCATTCATATTGAGGAATACGAATCTGAAGCCCGTGATACAAAGCTAGGACCAGAAGAAATCACACGTGACATCCCCAATGTAGGTGAAGATGCACTGAAGAACCTTGATGAACGTGGAATCATTCGTGTCGGTGCTGAAGTGAAAGATGGAGATATTCTTGTCGGTAAAGTTACGCCAAAAGGTGTAACAGAACTGACTGCTGAAGAACGTCTCCTACATGCGATCTTCGGTGAAAAAGCCCGCGAAGTCCGCGATACATCACTTCGTGTACCTCATGGCGGGGACGGTATCGTTCATGATGTGAAAGTATTCAACCGTGAAGACGGGGATGAATTGCCTCCAGGAGTCAACCAGCTCGTTCGTGCTTATATCGTACAGAAGCGTAAGATCCATGAGGGCGATAAGATGGCTGGCCGTCACGGTAACAAGGGTGTTATCTCAAGAATTCTGCCTGAAGAAGATATGCCGTATCTTCCAGATGGCACACCGATCGATATCATGTTGAACCCGTTAGGGGTGCCATCACGTATGAATATCGGTCAGGTATTGGAACTTCACCTCGGTATGGCGGCTAGACAGCTGAAACTTCATATGGCTACGCCTGTATTTGACGGAGCACGTGAAGAAGATGTCTGGGAAACGCTCGATGAAGCTGGTCTTTCAAGAGATGGTAAATCAGTGCTTTACGATGGTCGAACAGGAGAACCATTCGATAACCGTATCTCTGTCGGAGTCATGTATATGATCAAACTTGCTCACATGGTAGACGATAAGCTGCACGCTCGTTCTACGGGACCTTACTCACTCGTAACCCAGCAGCCACTTGGTGGTAAAGCGCAGTTCGGTGGACAGCGTTTCGGTGAGATGGAGGTTTGGGCGCTTGAAGCATACGGCGCAGCCTATACGCTTCAGGAAATCCTCACAGTGAAGTCCGATGATGTTGTCGGCCGTGTGAAGACGTACGAAGCGATCGTCAAAGGCGAAAACGTCCCAGAACCAGGTGTTCCTGAGTCCTTCAAAGTCTTGATCAAAGAACTTCAGAGCCTTGGAATGGATGTCAAGATGCTTACAAGTGATGAACAAGAAATCGAAATGCGTGAACTGGATGATGAAGATGAAAGCTCTAACGATAAATTGAACTTGAACGTAGAAACCCAATCTGTCGGTGAATAAGGGTATAGCAGCATATCATAAGGGAGGTAGACCCCTTGATCGATGTAAATAACTTTGAGTATATGAAAATAGGTCTTGCTTCACCTGATAAAATCCGCTCCTGGTCTCGTGGTGAAGTCAAGAAACCGGAAACGATTAACTACCGTACGTTGAAGCCGGAGAAAGACGGGCTTTTCTGTGAAAGAATTTTCGGTCCGCAAAAAGACTGGGAATGTCACTGTGGTAAATACAAACGAGTCCGCTATAAGGGTGTCGTTTGTGACCGCTGTGGGGTAGAAGTTACACGTGCAAAAGTCCGACGTGAACGAATGGGACATATCGAACTTGCGGCACCTGTCTCTCATATCTGGTACTTCAAAGGAATCCCGAGCAGAATGGGCCTTGTACTCGATATGTCACCTAGAGCACTTGAAGAAGTGATTTATTTCGCTTCCTGGGTAGTGACAGATCCGGGTGAAACACCACTTGAGAAGAAGCAACTTTTATCTGAAAAAGAATACCGTTCATACCGCGAAAAGTATGGACAGGGATTCACTGCACAAATGGGTGCGGAGTCAATCAAGAAGCTTCTTGAAGATATCGACCTCGATAAAGAAGTGAATGTCCTGAAAGAAGAACTGAAGACGGCTCAAGGACAAAGACGTACACGTGCAATCAAGCGTCTTGAAGTGCTTGAAGCGTTCCGTCATTCAGGAAACCTTACGTCATGGATGATTTTAGAAGTGTTGCCGGTCATCCCGCCAGAACTTCGTCCGATGGTTCAATTGGACGGTGGTCGTTTTGCGACTTCCGATCTTAATGATTTATACCGTCGAGTCATCAACCGTAACAACCGTCTGAAGCGACTATTGGATCTTGGCGCGCCGAACATCATTGTCCAAAATGAAAAGCGTATGCTCCAGGAAGCGGTAGATGCATTGATCGACAACGGACGCCGAGGAAGACCTGTAACGGGACCAGGAAACCGTCCATTGAAGTCCCTCTCCCATATGTTGAAGGGGAAACAAGGTCGTTTCCGTCAGAACCTGCTTGGTAAACGAGTCGACTATTCTGGTCGTTCCGTTATCGTTGTAGGTCCGAACCTGAAGATGTATCAGTGTGGCCTCCCGAAGGAGATGGCACTTGAACTGTTCAAGCCTTTCGTCATGAAGGAATTGGTCAATAAAGGCCTTGCTCATAATATTAAGAGTGCCAAGCGTAAAGTTGAACGCGTCCAGCCTGAAGTATGGGATGTACTGGAAGAGGTCATCAAAGAGCACCCAGTTCTATTGAACCGTGCACCTACACTTCACCGTTTGGGAATCCAGGCATTCGAACCGACATTGGTCGAAGGGCGTGCAATCCGTCTTCACCCATTAGTATGTACTGCATACAATGCGGACTTTGATGGAGACCAGATGGCTGTCCACGTGCCATTATCAGCTGAAGCACAAGCGGAAGCTCGCATCTTGATGCTTGCTGCACAGAACATTCTGAACCCGAAAGATGGCAAGCCGGTTGTAACACCGTCTCAGGATATGGTATTAGGTAACTACTACCTTACTCTTGAGCGAAAAGGTGCGATCGGGGAAGGAATGATCGTCAACGATACGAATGAAGCCTTGACGGCATACCAAAATGGTTATGTCCATCTTCACACTCGTGTCGCAATCCCGGCGAAAGCGCTCGGAAAAGGATCATTCACTGAAGAGCAAAACCGCAAATTATTAATCACGACAATCGGTAAGTTGATTTTCAATGAAATCTTACCGCCGTCATTCCCTTACATCAATGAGCCGACGGAGTATAACTTGGAAGTAGCAACACCTGAGAAGTACTTTATCGATCCGACCGTTGATTTGAAAGAGGAACTTGATAAACGCGAATTGATTCCACCTTTCAAGAAAGGTATCTTAGGAAAAATCATCGCTGAGGTATTCAAACGATTCAAAATCACTGAAACCTCTCGAATGCTTGACCGAATGAAGGATTTAGGATTCAAATACGCGACTAAAGCAGGTATCACTGTTGGTGTATCTGATATCGTCGTCCTTTCTGAAAAGAAGGAAATCCTTGAAGAAGCGGAAGAGAAAGTCACTAAAGTATTACAGCAGTTCCGTCGAGGGCTCATTACAGAAGAAGAACGTTATGATCGTGTCATTTCCATCTGGAGTAACGCGAAAGATGCAATCCAAGAAAAGCTGATGGTTTCCTTGGATCCATATAACCCGATCTTCATGATGAGTGATTCAGGTGCCCGTGGTAACGCATCTAACTTTACACAGCTTGCTGGAATGCGTGGACTGATGGCCAACCCGGCTGGACAGATCATTGAACTTCCGATTAAATCCAGTTTCCGTGAAGGTCTTACGGTCCTTGAATACTTCATCTCCACGCACGGTGCTCGTAAAGGTCTTGCCGATACAGCACTTAAGACAGCCGACTCAGGCTATCTGACTCGTCGTCTTGTAGACGTTGCCCAGGATGTAATCGTCCGTGAAAAAGATTGTGGAACCGATCGAGGTCTGACTGTCCGGGCGATTAAAGAAGGAAATGAAGTTATTGAACCACTTGAGGAAAGATTGATTGGCCGAGTGGCATTCAAGACCATCCATCATCCTGAAAATGATTCTGTCATTGTCGGACGTAACGACTTGATCACAGAGGACATTGCGAAAGAAATCATCGACCTGGGAATTGAAGAGGTCGTTATCCGTTCGGCGTTCACATGTAACACTCGCCACGGTGTATGTAACCTATGTTATGGACGAAATCTCGCAACCGGTACTGAGGTGGAAGTGGGAGAAGCTGTCGGTATCATCGCTGCTCAATCAATCGGTGAGCCAGGAACACAGCTTACAATGCGTACATTCCATACAGGCGGGGTTGCGGGAGACGACATCACTCAAGGTCTCCCTCGTATCCAGGAATTGTTTGAGGCGCGTAACCCGAAAGGTCAAGCGGTCATTTCTGAACTTGATGGAACGGTTACAGCGATCAATGAAATTCGGGATAAGCGTGAAATCACTGTTCAAGGTGAAGTGGAAAGCCGTTCTTACACGATCCCTTACGGTGCACGTATCAAAGTGAAAGTAGACGATAAGATTGTAGCAGGCCAAGAACTGACGGAAGGTTCGATCGATCCGAAAGAATTGATGAAAGTTTCTGGTGTTGACGCAGTCCAGAACTACTTGCTTCGCGAAGTACAGAAAGTATACCGTATGCAAGGGGTAGAAATCGGTGATAAGCACGTTGAGGTAATGGTCCGTCAAATGATGCGTAAAGTCCGTGTCATCGAAGCTGGAGATACAAACGTCTTACCAGGATCGCTTGTCGACATCAACCAATTCACAGATGTCAACACGCAAGTCCTGTTAGAAGGCGGTCAACCAGCTACAGGGCGGCCAATTCTGCTCGGAATTACAAAAGCATCTCTTGAAACCGAGTCATTCTTATCAGCAGCTTCCTTCCAGGAAACGACGCGTGTCCTGACTGATGCAGCGATCAAAGGTAAGCGAGATGAGTTGCTCGGACTGAAAGAGAATGTGATCATCGGCAAGCTTGTACCAGCTGGAACAGGGATGGCACGCTACCGTAACATCGTGCCAACAGGCGGGGAAACCGAATTGGAACCGACTGAAGAATCTGTTCCTGCAGAAGAATTAGTCACACAAGATTAATTGTTTGTTGACAACATTTTTCAACTCTGATAATATAACGGAGTGCTTTCATATAACCTGTTAAACTTTGGAGGATATCTGAACAAATGTCTTATGAAAAAGTAACGCAGGCCACAAATTTTATTGTTGGCACCAAGCAAACAATAAAAGCCCTTCAGAATGGGGAAGTGAAAGAGCTAATCGTTGCAAATGATGCAGATCAGCGTGTAACGATTAAAGTCGTTCACATCGCAAGAGAAAAAAGCGTTCCTGTCACAAACGTTGACTCGATGAAAAAGCTTGGCAAAGCTTGTGGGATTGATGTTGGGGCTGCAACGGTTGCGATAATAGGATAAAATGTTTTTGCCAGGGCTGTTTAGCCCTGCGCAAAAACTTTATTTTGTCCAAAAATGAACCACCTGGATGTGTGGGCTAGGAAATACAAGTATTAGAAGGGAGGATATAAAATGCCTACTATTAACCAACTGGTACGTAAGGGTCGTCATTCAAAAGGTAAGAAATCTGACTCACCAGCACTTAACAAAGGCTACAACAGCTTCAAGAAAGTGAATACTGATCTTTCTTCTCCGCAAAAGCGCGGTGTTTGTACACGTGTTGGTACAATGACACCTAAGAAGCCGAACTCTGCACTTCGTAAGTATGCGCGTGTCCGTTTGACTAACCAGATCGAAGTTACAGCTTACATTCCTGGAATTGGTCACAACCTACAAGAACACAGTGTTGTGCTTATCCGCGGAGGTCGTGTCAAAGACTTACCGGGAGTACGTTACCACATCGTTCGTGGTGCACTCGATACTGCTGGAGTCAATGACCGTAGACAGGGCCGTTCTAAGTATGGAACGAAGAAGCCTAAAGATGAAAAGAAATAATAGGTAGTTCACATTGTCAGTTCAAAAGTCATCAAATGATGAACGGTGTACCATCGCTTTTGAACACTCACAATAATTTTAACAACGATTGAAAGGAGGGGACTACATGCCTCGTAAAGGACCTGTAGAACGTCGTGATGTATTGCCAGATCCAATTTATAAATCTAAACTTGTGACACGCCTTATCAACAAAATCATGGTTGATGGAAAAAGAGGTGTAGCGCAAACGATTTTATATAATGCGTTCAACATCGTACAAGAGAAAACAAACCAGGATCCAATGGAAGTACTTGACCAAGCACTTAAGAATATCATGCCAGTTCTTGAAGTAAGAGCTCGTCGTGTTGGTGGTGCAAACTATCAAGTACCAGTTGAAGTACGCCCAGAGCGTCGTTCAACACTTGGACTTCGTTGGTTAGTTAACTACTCTCGTCTTCGTGGAGAAAAAACGATGGAAGAGAGACTAGCATACGAAATCATGGATGCAGCCAACAACACTGGTGCTTCTGTCAAGAAGCGTGAAGACATGCATAAGATGGCTGAAGCGAACAAAGCATTCGCTCACTATCGTTGGTAAGATAAGAGAAAACAAACTATCAATCATATTCGAAGGAAGGAGAAAGACCCTATGGCAAGAGAGTTCTCCTTGAAAGATACACGTAATATCGGGATTATGGCTCACATTGATGCCGGTAAGACAACTACGACTGAACGTATCTTATTTTATACAGGTCGTATCCACAAAATTGGTGAAACTCACGAGGGAGCTTCACAAATGGACTGGATGGAGCAGGAACAAGAGCGCGGAATTACAATCACTTCCGCTGCTACTACTGCACAATGGAAAGACCATCGTATTAATATCATCGACACACCAGGACACGTAGACTTCACAGTTGAAGTTGAGCGTTCATTACGTGTATTAGACGGAGCAGTAGCGGTTCTTGATGCTCAATCTGGTGTTGAACCGCAAACAGAAACAGTATGGCGTCAAGCGACGACATACCATGTACCACGTATCGTGTTCATCAATAAGATGGACAAAATCGGAGCAGACTTCATCTACTCACTTGGAACACTTCGTGAGCGCCTAGGTGCTAACGCACATGCGATCCAGCTTCCAATCGGTGCTGAGGATGACTTCGAAGGTATCATCGACCTTGTAGAAATGAAAGCTTACTTCTATGAGGATGATCTTGGAACCCGTACACAAGCAGGTGAAATTCCTGATGAGTACAAAGAACTTGCTGAGGAATATCACGGAAACCTTGTTGAAGCAGTAGCTGAATTAGATGAAGATCTAATGATGAAATACCTAGAAGGTGAAGAGCTTACAGTTGAAGAGCTGAAAGCTGGTATCCGTAAAGGTACTGTTGACGTTGAATTCTACCCAGTTCTTTGTGGTTCTGCATTTAAGAACAAGGGTGTTCAACTTGTACTGGATGCTACACTTGATTACTTACCATCTCCATTAGATGTACCGGCAATCAAAGGTTTCCTACCTGAGTCTGAAGAAGAAGTGACACGTGAGTCTGACGATAACGGTCCATTCGCTGCCTTGGCTTTCAAGGTTATGACTGACCCTTACGTTGGTAAGCTGACATTCTTCCGTGTGTACTCTGGTACACTTGATTCTGGATCATACATCAAGAACTCTACGAAGAATAAGCGTGAGCGTGTTGGACGTATCCTGCAAATGCACGCAAACTCTCGTGAAGAGATTTCAACTGTTTATGCAGGAGATATCGCTGCTGCCGTTGGATTGAAGGATACTTCTACTGGTGACACTCTCTGTGAAGAGAACGACATGGTAATCCTTGAATCAATGGACTTCCCAGAGCCGGTTATCTCATTGTCTGTTGAGCCTAAATCCAAGGCTGACCAAGACAAGATGTCTATCGCTCTAGCTAAATTAGCGGAAGAAGATCCAACATTCAAAACTGAAACGAACACGGAAACTGGACAAACGATCATTTCTGGAATGGGTGAACTTCACCTTGATATCATCGTTGACCGTATGCGTCGTGAGTTTAAAGTTGAAGCAAATGTTGGTGCTCCTCAAGTTGCTTACCGTGAAACAATCCGCAAAGGCGCGAAAGTTGAAGGTAAGTTCGTACGTCAATCCGGTGGACGTGGACAATACGGACACGTTTGGATTGAATTCGAACCAAACGAAGAGGGTGCAGGATTTGAATTTCAGAACAAAATCGTCGGTGGGGTTGTACCACGTGAATACATTCCAGCGGTACAAAATGGAATCGAAGAAGCATTGCAGAACGGGATGATTGCGGGCTATCCAGTAATCGACCTTAAAGCAACAATCTATGATGGTTCATACCATGATGTCGACTCAAACGAAATGGCGTTCAAGATTGCGGGATCCATGGCATTGAAAAACGCTAAACAATATTGTTCTCCAGTTCTTCTTGAGCCGATGATGAAAGTTGAAGTCGTTGTACCTGAAGAATACATGGGAGATATCATGGGTGATGTAACTTCTCGCCGTGGTAGAGTCGAAGGTATGGAAGCCCGTGGTAATGCTCAAGTTATCCGTGCTATGGTACCACTATCTGAAATGTTCGGTTACGCAACTACCCTGCGTTCAAGAACGCAAGGGCGCGGAACTTACACAATGCACTTTGAAAAGTACGAAGAAGTACCAAAGTCAATTTCAGAAGAAATCATCAAAAAAGTAAGCGGACAGTAATCGTTTACGACTTGTACTAGGAAGTATATTTATTGTAAGCTAAGATAGGTAAAGTTAAACTTTATCTATCTTACAAATAAAAAACAACTATCTTTTATATTTAAAGGAGGAACATAACTCATGGCAAAAGAAAAATTTGACCGTTCCAAAGACCACGTTAACATTGGTACAATTGGACACGTTGACCATGGTAAAACTACATTGACTGCAGCAATCACTACTGTACTTCACAAGAAGTCTGGTAAAGGTGAAGCTCGTGCATACGATCAAATCGATGGTGCTCCAGAAGAGCGTGAGCGTGGAATCACAATCGCTACTGCACACGTTGAGTACGAAACAGACAACCGTCACTATGCACACGTTGACTGCCCAGGACACGCAGACTACGTTAAGAACATGATCACTGGTGCTGCACAAATGGACGGCGGAATCCTTGTTGTTTCTGCTGCTGACGGCCCAATGCCACAAACTCGTGAGCACATTCTGCTTTCTCGTCAAGTAGGTGTACCTTACCTCGTTGTATTCATGAACAAGTGTGACATGGTGGACGACGAAGAACTACTTGAACTAGTAGAAATGGAAGTACGTGACCTTCTTTCTGAGTATGACTTCCCTGGTGACGATGTACCAGTAATCAAAGGTTCTGCTCTTAAAGCGCTTGAAGGAGAAGCTGAGTGGGAAGAGAAAATCTTCGAACTTATGAGTGCAGTTGATGAGTACATCCCAACTCCAGAACGTGACCACGACAAGCCATTCATGATGCCTGTTGAGGACGTATTCTCAATCACAGGACGTGGAACAGTTGCAACTGGCCGTGTTGAGCGTGGTAAAGTTAAAGTTGGAGACGAAGTTGAAATCCTTGGTCTAACTGAAGAGCCAAAGAAAACGACAGTAACTGGTGTAGAAATGTTCCGTAAGCTTCTCGACTATGCTGAAGCTGGTGACAACATCGGTGCACTACTTCGTGGTGTTTCCCGTGAAGACATCGAGCGTGGACAAGTACTTGTTCAACCTGGAACTGTTAAAGCTCACACTAAGTTCAAAGCTGAAGTTTATGTTCTATCTAAAGAAGAAGGTGGACGTCACACTCCATTCTTCGCTAACTACCGTCCACAGTTCTACTTCCGTACTACGGACGTAACTGGCACAATCGGTCTTCCAGAAGGAACTGAAATGGTTATGCCTGGAGACAACATTGAGATGACAGTAGAATTGATCGCTCCAATCGCGATCGAAGACGGCACAAAGTTCTCTATCCGTGAGGGTGGACGTACTGTAGGTGCTGGTGTAGTATCTTCTATCGTCGAATAATAGAATTGGAAAGCACTCCGTATTTGCGGAGTGCTTTTTTTTGGATATTTTAAGTTGTTACCATAATCTTGGATTTGTCGAGATAATTTACGAGTTGTCGAGATAATTATGAAGTTGTAGCGTTGTGGTCCTTAATTGTTGAGATAAATACTTTTTTGATCAATTTAGAAGAATTCAGGGGCTTTTTCGCACAACTAAATTAAAGGAATGAATGACAATCGCAAGTTCTTTATCATATTATTCACCGTAAATGTGTATTTGGCGTGATTTTTCCCGTTTTGAGATACAGATCTAGTCGAAACTTCTCTCCCAATCAAAAAAATTCTTCTTCTAAATGGTGCAAGAACTATCCCGTCCCCAACAAATTATGATCCTATTCAAAAATTCCTTGCAAATCATTGGTAAAACCATTATAATAGTTCAAGTGTGGCTGAATACTTATTTATACTATTGTTGCTTGCAAAACCCTTGCGACTCTAGTATAATCTGTAATGTTGGCCATCATTTTGCGATGAAGTAGAAGGTTGCGGACACACCCGGCCCCTTTGCCATGGCGGGAACGTTCGGTAAATTTCTACTGAGAATTGTCTATATCAATGGACGAGAAGGAGGGGAAATAATGGCAAAGCAAAAGATTCGTATTCGTTTAAAGGCTTATGATCACCGTATCTTGGATCAGTCTGGTGAGAAGATCGTTGAAACTGCAAAGAGATCTGGTGCAAAGGTATCGGGACCAATCCCGCTACCAACTGAAAAGTCCGTATACACAATCTTGCGTGCGGTTCACAAGTACAAAGATTCTCGTGAACAGTTTGAAATGCGCACACATAAGCGTTTGATCGACATTATCGAGCCGACGCCACAAACGGTCGATTCACTAATGCGTTTGGATCTGCCATCTGGCGTAGACATCGAAATCAAGCTATAAAATACTAAAAATTTTAAGGATATATTAGGAGGTGTGACGAATGACCAAAGGAATCTTAGGTAAAAAGATCGGTATGACTCAAATCTTTGCAGAGAACGGTGAGGTAATTCCTGTAACTGTTGTCGAAGCTGCTCCGAACGTTGTTCTACAAAAGAAGACAGCTGAAAACGACGGCTATGAGGCAATCCAAATCGGTTATGCTGACAAGAAAGAATCTCGTACGAACAAACCTGGAAAGGGCCATGCTGAAAAAGCGAACACAAACCCTAAGCGCTACATTAAAGAGGTTCGCAATGTAGAATTAGCGGACTATGAAGTTGGTCAGGAAGTCAAAGTGGATATTTTCCGGGAAGGCGACATAGTCGACGTCACTGGAACATCAAAAGGTAAAGGATTCCAAGGTGTGATCAAGCGTCATGGACAATCTCGCGGACCGATGACTCACGGTTCCCGTTACCACCGTCGCCCTGGTTCAATGGGTGCTGTTGACCCAATGCACGTTTTCAAAGGTAAAAAGCTACCTGGACGTATGGGTGGAAACACAGTTACAGTGCAAAACCTTGAAATCGCTAGAGTTGACGCTGAGCGCAACCTACTATTGATAAAAGGTAACGTACCTGGTGCGAAAAAGAGCTACGTTACAGTAGAATCTGCAGTTAAGGCAAAAGAAGCTAAGTAAGAAAGGAGGATACACCGGTGCCAAAAGTAACGCTTTATAACCAATCCGGTTCTGAAATCGGAGATATCGAATTAAATGACAATGTATTTGGAATTGAACCAAATGAAGATGTGCTTTTCGATGCAGTTGTCATGCAACAAGCATCAAGCCGCCAAGGAACTCACGCTGTGAAAAACCGTTCTGCGGTAAGAGGTGGAGGTCGCAAACCTTGGCGTCAAAAAGGTACAGGACGTGCTCGTCAAGGATCCATTCGCTCTCCACAATGGGTAGGCGGTGGTGTGGTATTCGGACCAACACCAAGAAGCTACAGTTACAAGCTGCCTAAAAAAGTACGTCGCTTAGCGATCAAATCTGCCCTTTCTTCTAAAGTGCAAGAAAACAGCGTGGTCGTATTGGATGAGCTTAAGTTTGAAGCTCCAAAAACGAAAGAGATGGCTACAGTGTTAGCTAACTTCTCTACAGCAGCAAAAGCGCTTGTCGTTACTGGTGATTATAACGAATTCGTAGCTTTATCCGCTCGTAATATCCCCGGAGTTACTATCGTGACTGCTGACGGTGTAAACGTGTTGGATGTGCTGAACCACGATAAATTATTCATGACGAAAGATGCTGTAGAAAAGGTAGAGGAGGTGCTCGCATAATGGCAGACGCACGTGAAATCATTAAGCGCCCCGTTATCACTGAAAGAACTACAGAAATCATGGGTGAAGGAAAATACACGTTCGAGGTTGATCCTCGTGCTAACAAAACCCAGATCAAAGACGCGGTAGAAGAAATTTTCGGTGTCAAAGTCGAAAATGTCAACACACAAAATTACAAAGGGAAGAAGAAACGTGTAGGTCGTTACTTCGGA
Source organism: Alkalihalobacillus sp. YIM B00296 (assembly GCF_020179385.1). Lineage (GTDB taxonomy): Bacteria > Bacillota > Bacilli > Bacillales > Fictibacillaceae > Pseudalkalibacillus. The sequence goes on from NZ_JAIBLJ010000024.1 coordinate 32,349, forward strand.
TACACTGCAAAGCGCAAAAAAGCGATTGTGCAGTTGACATCTGATAGTAAAGAACTCGATTTCTTCGAAGGAGTATAAGCTTACTCGTAAAGGAGGGACCGTAAAATGGCTATCAAAAAGTATAAACCAACATCAAATGGTCGTCGTCATATGACATCATCTGATTTTAGTGAAATCACAACAGATCAGCCCGAAAAGTCGTTGTTAGCGCCATTAAGCAAAAAAGCTGGACGTAACAACCAGGGGCGTATTACTACACGTCACCAAGGTGGAGGCCACAAGCGGAAGTATCGTATCATCGACTTCAAACGTGACAAAGATGGAATACCAGGACGCGTTGCTACGATCGAATATGATCCGAACCGTTCTGCTAACATTGCGCTTATCCACTATGCTGACGGAGAAAAGCGTTATATCCTTGCTGTTAAAGGCATGCAAGTAGGACAGGAAATCATGTCTGGACCAGAAGCGGACATCAAGACTGGAAATGCTATGGCTCTTAAAGATATCCCGGTTGGTACTACCATCCACAATATCGAAATGAAGCCCGGTCGTGGAGGTCAACTTGTTCGTTCTGCTGGAGCAGAAGCACAACTACTAGGTAAGGAAGAGCGTTATGCACTTGTACGTCTTCGTTCAGGTGAAACTCGCCGTATCCTATTGACTTGCCGTGCGACAATCGGTCAAGTTGGAAACCTGGAGCATGAATTGATCAACATCGGTAAAGCAGGTCGTTCTCGTTGGATGGGCAAACGCCCGACTGTACGTGGATCTGTTATGAACCCTAACGATCACCCGCATGGTGGTGGTGAAGGACGTGCACCAATCGGACGTAAATCACCAATGTCTCCATGGGGCAAACCTACACTTGGATACAAGACTCGTAAGAAGAACAAGCCAAGTGACAAATATATCGTACGTCGTCGTAAAAAATAACGGGATTGAACTACGGTTCAAAAGAACCGTAGCGCAATCGCGAAGGGAGGTACAAACATGGGTCGTAGTTTGAAGAAGGGACCTTTCGTGGATGATCACTTGATGAAAAAGGTAGAAGTTCTTAACGAAGCGAATGACAAGAAGGTCATCAAGACTTGGTCTCGTCGCTCTACTATTTTTCCGGATTTCATCGGACACACAATTGCCGTTTATGACGGACGTAAGCACGTGCCAGTATATGTGACTGAAGACATGGTCGGACACAAGCTAGGTGAATTTGCACCTACACGCACATACAAAGGCCACGCAGCTGATGATAAGAAAACAAGACGTTAACAAGAGAGGAGGTACTCCGAATGGAAGCTAAAGCTGTTGCAAAACAGGTTCGAATTGCTCCTCGTAAAGCTCGCCTAGTCGTCGATCTCATTCGAGGAAAGGAAGTTGGAGAAGCGATTGCAATTTTGCGTCACACACCAAAAGCAGCGTCTCCAATCATTGAAAAGGTACTCAATTCTGCAATCGCAAACGCAGAACACAACTATGAGTTGGAACCAAACAATTTGGTAATTAAGACTGCATGTGTTGATGAAGGTGTAACATTGAAACGATTCCGCCCACGTGCTATGGGTCGTGCAAGCCGCATCAATAAACGCACAAGTCATATTACGATCGTAGTTTCAGAAAAGAAGGAGGGATAAATCGTGGGTCAAAAAGTAAATCCAATAGGACTTCGTGTCGGCGTCATCCGTGACTGGGAATCTAAATGGTACGCGGACAAAGATTACGCTGATCTATTACATGAAGACATCAAAATTCGTGAATACATTGAAAATCGTTTGAAAGATGCAGCTGTCTCAGCGGTTGAAATCGAGCGTGCAGCAAACCGTGTGAACATCACAGTCAAAACTGCTAAGCCTGGTATGGTCATCGGTAAAGGTGGTTCTGAAGTTGAAGCACTTCGTAAATCCCTTAACGACCTGACAGGTAAAAGAGTTCATGTAAATATCTTTGAAATCAAGCAAGCAGATCTAAATTCCAAGCTCGTTGCAGAAAACATTGCTCGTCAGCTTGAAAATCGTATTTCGTTCCGTCGTGCTATGAAGCAAACGATCCAACGTGCGATGCGTGCAGGTGCGAAAGGGATCAAAACAGAAGTATCAGGTCGTCTAGGTGGCGCTGATATCGCTCGTTCTGAATCCTACAGTGAAGGAACTGTTCCGCTTCACACTCTTCGTGCAGATATCGACTATGGAACTGCCGAAGCAGACACTACTTACGGTAAGTTAGGTGTTAAAGTCTGGATCTACCGTGGTGAAGTCCTTCCAACGAAAGGAACGAAACAAGAGGAAGGAGGAAAATAATTATGTTGATGCCAAAACGTGTTAAATATCGTAGAGAACACCGTGGTAAAATGCGTGGGCGCGCAAAAGGCGGCCAGGAAATCGCATTCGGTGAATACGGCCTACAAGCAGTTGAATCGTCTTGGATCACTAACCGCCAGATTGAAGCGGCTCGTATCGCGATGACGCGTTACATGAAGCGTGGCGGTAAAGTTTGGATTAAAATTTTCCCTTCTAAGCCTTACACAGCGAAGCCTCTAGAAGTACGTATGGGTTCCGGTAAAGGTGCACCAGAAGGATGGGTTGCAGTCGTAAAGCCAGGGAAAATCATGTTTGAAATAGCTGGAGTATCAGAAGAAGTCGCTCGTGAAGCACTTCGTCTTGCATCTCACAAGCTGCCAATCAAAACGAAATTTGTAAAACGCGAAGAAGTGGGTGGTGACACAAATGAAAGCTAATGATTTCCGTAACTTAACCACTGCAGAAATCGAACAGAACGTTAAAACTCTTAAAGAAGAGTTATTCAACCTTCGCTTTCAATTAGCAACTGGCCAATTAGAGAACCCTGCCCGCATTCGTGAAGTCCGTAAAGCCATTGCACGTGCAAAAACTGTTTTGCGCGAACGAGAGCTCGGAATTACGAACGCCTAAATTGAAGGGAGGACTTAAAAAATGAGCGAACGCAATCAACGTAAAGTATACGTGGGTCGTGTCGTATCCGACAAAATGGATAAAACGATCGCAGTACTTGTTGAAACTTATAAAAATGACAAATTGTACGGTAAGCGTGTAAAGTACTCTAAAAAGTTCAAAGCACATGATGAAAACAACACTGCTAAGATGGGTGACGTTGTTAAAATCATGGAAACTCGCCCGTTATCTAAAGATAAGCGCTTCCGTCTAGTAGAAGTAATAGAAGAATCAATCATCATCTAATAAAAGTTCGGATCGATATCTTCAGTCCGAAAGGAGGTACACGTAAATGATTCAACAAGAATCACGCTTAAAAGTCGCTGACAACTCTGGAGCTCGTGAACTGCTAACTATCAAGGTCCTCGGTGGATCTGGACGTAAGTATGCGAACATCGGTGATATGGTTGTGTGTTCTGTTAAATCCGCAACACCAGGTGGCGTTGTCAAGAAAGGTGATGTCGTTCGTGCTGTAATCGTGCGTTCTAAACGCGGTATGCGCCGTCCAGACGGATCTTACATCCGTTTCGATGAGAATGCTGCAGTAATCGTACGTGACGACAAGAGCCCAAGAGGAACACGTATTTTCGGACCTGTCGCGCGTGAACTTCGTGACAATCAATTTATGAAAATCGTTTCATTAGCGCCAGAAGTTCTTTAATAAAATTCAAGCTCTGTCTTGTAAGGAGGTGCGCAAATCGCTATGCCTAAAATGCACGTGAAAAAAGGCGATAAAGTTCAAGTTATTTCAGGTAAGGATAAAGGGAAGCAAGGAGTAGTCCTTCAAGCGTTACCTAAAAACAACCGTGTTGTTGTTGAAGGAATCAACGTTGTGAAGAAGCACGCCAAGCCTTCTCAAGATAATCCACAAGGCGGAATCCTTAATGTTGAAGCATCTATCCATGCTTCTAACGTTATGTTGATCGACCCTAAATCAAACGAACCTACTCGTGTAGGATATAAAGATGTGGATGGAAAGAAAGTACGTGTTGCTAAAAAGTCAGGAGAAGCTCTTGATAAATAAGCTTTGTTGAAAGGAGGTTACCTAGAATGAGTCGTCTACAAGAAAGATACAAAAAAGAAATCGTTCCTTCTCTACAAGAGAAGTTCAACTATACATCTGTGATGCAAGTACCAAAAATCGAAAAGATCGTTATCAACATGGGGATCGGTGATGCTGTTTCCAACGCGAAAGCTCTTGATGTTGCCGTTGAAGAACTAACTGAAATCGCTGGTCAAAAGCCGGTCGTCACAAAGGCAAAGAAGTCCATCGCTGGATTCAAGCTGCGTGAAGGAATGCCAATCGGTGCGAAGGTTACATTGCGCGGTGAGCGTATGTACGAATTCCTCGACAAGCTGATCAGTGTTTCTCTTCCACGTGTACGTGACTTCCGTGGGGTTTCTAAGAAATCATTTGACGGTCGCGGAAACTACACTCTTGGAGTGAAAGAACAGCTTATTTTCCCAGAGATTGATTATGATAAGGTCAACAAAGTACGCGGTATGGATATTGTTATCGTCACTACTGCGAACACTGACGAAGAGGCTCGTGAACTACTTCTTCAAGTAGGTATGCCATTCCAAAAATAATGAGCCAAAGGAGGGAAAACTGTGGCGAAAAAATCAATGATCGCTAAACAAAAGCGTAAACAGAAATTCAAAGTTCAAGAATACACTCGTTGTGAACGCTGCGGACGTCCGCATTCCGTAATCCGTAAATTCAAGCTTTGCCGAATTTGTTTCCGCGAACTTGCATATAAAGGTCAAATCCCTGGCGTCAAAAAAGCTAGCTGGTAAAACCCATTGTCGGGAAGGAGGTAATTAGTAATGGTCATGACAGATCCAATTGCAGATATGTTAACTCGTATTCGTAATGCAAATACTGTAGGTCACGATAAACTAGAGGTTCCTGCATCAAAGCTCAAAAGAGAAATCGCAGAAATCCTTAAGAACGAAGGGTTCGTGCGTGACGTGGAGTATATCGAAGATAGCAAGCAAGGAGTCATTCGTATTTTCTTAAAGTACGGCCAAAACAACCAACGTGTTATTACTGGCCTTAAGAGAATCAGTAAGCCTGGTTTGCGTGTCTATGCGAAAGCTTATGAAGTACCACGTGTACTTGGTGGACTAGGAATCGCACTAGTTTCAACATCAAAAGGTATTATGACTGATAAAGACGCGCGTAACCAACAGGTTGGCGGAGAAGTCTTAGCATACGTTTGGTAATCGAAAGAAAGAAAGAATGGAGGTGCAGCCTGAATGTCTCGTATTGGTAACAAACACTTAGAACTTCCGAGCGGCGTGACAGTTGAGAAGAAAGACAACAACGTCGTAACTGTCAAAGGCCCTAAAGGTGAATTGACTCGCTCTTTTAGCCCGGACATGAAAATCAACATCGAAGATAACAAGGTCACTGTTGAACGCCCAAGCGATCACAAAGACCACAAATCTCTTCACGGAACGACAGCTAGTATTATCGGTAACATGATCGAGGGTGTTTCGAACGGTTATCAAAAAGCTCTTGAACTAGTAGGGGTTGGATACCGTGCTAACAAATCCGGTAACAAACTAGTATTGAATGTTGGATACTCCCACCCTGTAGAGATCGTCCCTGAACAAGGAATCGAGATTGAGGTCCCAGCGAATACGAAAGTAGTCGTGAAAGGTATCGACAAAGAACGTGTTGGTGCCGTAGCAGCGAATATTCGCTCTGTTCGTCTTCCAGAACCGTATAAAGGTAAAGGTATCCGTTACGAAGGAGAATATGTTCGTCGTAAGGAAGGTAAGACTGGTAAATAGTAACGTAAGATTACGGAAAGGAGTGGCGTAGGATGATTACGAAGCAAGACAAAAATACTGCGCGTAAGAAAAGACATGCTCGTGTGCGCCGTACAATTTTCGGAACAGCAGAACGTCCTCGCTTGAACGTATTCCGCTCATCAAAGCACATTTACGCTCAATTGATCGATGATGAAAACGGAGTAACGTTGTTATCTGCTTCTACTTTAGACTCTAACGTAGATGTTGATAATGGTGGAAATGTTGAAGCTGCTACGAAAGTCGGCGAAGAAATCGCTAAGCGTGCAGTTGAAGCTGGACATAAAGTAGTTGTATTCGACCGCGGTGGTTACATTTATCACGGACGTGTGAAAGCCTTAGCAGACGCAGCTCGTGAAGCTGGACTACAATTTTAATAGAAGGAGGGAAATCCAATCATGCGTGGAATCGATCCAAACAAACTAGAACTTGAAGAACGTGTTGTTACCGTAAACCGTGTGGCAAAGGTTGTAAAAGGCGGACGTCGCTTTCGCTTTGCGGCGGTTGTGGTAGTTGGAGATAAAAACGGTCATGTAGGATTCGGTACTGGTAAAGCACAAGAGGTACCAGAAGCGATCCGCAAGGCTATCGAAGATGCGAAGAAGAATCTTATCAGTGTACCGATTGTTGGCACTACGCTTCCTCACCAGATCAACGGACGATATGGAGCGGGTAACGTATTGTTGAAGCCTGCATCTGAGGGTACAGGAGTCATCGCTGGAGGACCTGTACGTGCGGTACTTGAGTTGGCTGGAGTTGGTGACATCCTATCTAAATCATTAGGATCCAACAACCCGATCAACATGGTACGTGCAACAATCAACGGACTTAAAAATCTAAAACGTGCTGAGGACGTTGCGAAATTACGCGGCAAATCAGTTGAAGAACTATTAGGTTAAGGAGGGATTTTGAATGGCTAAGAAATTAGAAGTCACCCTCACGCGTAGTTTAATTGGTCGCCCAGAGAACCAACGTGTTACAGTGAAAACACTAGGTTTACGCAAGATGCACCAAACAGTCGTCCACGAAGACAATGAAGCGATTCGTGGTATGGTGAACAAGGTGTCCCATCTTGTGACTGTCAATGAAATCAACGAATAATAAGACGATATAAATCATGAGGAGGTGCCGATAATGAAACTTCATGAACTGAAACCATCTGAAGGTTCTCGTGGCAACCGTAATCGTGTTGGACGTGGAATTGGTTCCGGTAATGGTAAGACAAGTGGACGTGGACACAAAGGTCAAAACGCCCGCTCTGGCGGAGGCGTACGACCAGGATTCGAAGGTGGTCAAAACCCACTTGCAAGACGTTTACCGAAACGTGGATTTACAAACCCAACTCGTGTTGAATATGCGGTTGTAAACTTGGATGCTTTAAACCGTTTTGAAGAAGGAACTGAAGTAACTCCTGAACTTCTTCTTGAGACTGGTGTCATCAGCAAGTTGAAAGATGGAGTGAAGGTCCTAGGAAATGGAAAACTAGAAACAAAGCTTACGATTAAAGCTCATAAGTTTTCTGCTTCTGCTAAGGAAGCAATCGAAGCAGCAGGCGGAAGTGCTGAGGTGATTTAATGTTCCGTGCAATCTCCAATATTATGCGCGTAAGTGATATAAGAAGCAAAGTATTATTTACTCTTGCCATGCTTGTCGTATTCCGAATCGGAACATTCATTCCTGTGCCGAATGTTGACAAGACTGCATTAGACTTTCAGAATCAGATGAACGTTTTCGGATTTCTGAACACGTTCGGTGGTGGTGCCCTGCAAAACTTCTCGATTTTTGCGATGGGGATCATGCCATATATTACAGCATCGATCATCGTACAACTGTTACAGATGGATGTTGTACCGAAGTTTACCGAATGGTCTAAGCAAGGTGAGGTTGGGCGGAAAAAGCTTGCTCAATTCACCCGTTATGGGACAATCGTGCTTGGATTCATCCAAGCGATCGGAATGTCGATCGGGTTCAACAACCTGTTCCCAGGTCTTATTCCAAATCCGAGCATTCCGACCTACCTGCTAATCGCATTGATTTTGACAGCAGGTACTGCGTTCCTGATGTGGTTAGGTGAACAGATCACCGCACATGGTGTTGGGAATGGTATTTCCATTCTGATCTTCGCGGGTATCGTTGCAGCTATACCAAGCGCATTGAACCAGTTCTATGCTACCCAGTTCCAAGGATCAGAACAGACACTATTCATCGGAATCGTCAAAGTGCTGCTTATTGCTTTAGCAATTGTTGTATTGACAGTCTTCGTGATCTTCATCCAACAAGGATTGCGTAAGATTCCGATCCAATACGCAAAACGTGTCGTGAACAATAAACCGGTTGGAGGGCAACAAACACACCTTCCAATCAAGGTTAACGCAGCAGGGGTAATCCCGGTTATCTTTGCAATTTCACTGATCATTGCACCACCGACAATCGCAGGGTTCTTTGCTGAAAACGCGGTGACCAGATTCATTACCAACACATTTGACTATACGACACCGGTGGGTATGATCGTTTATTCGGCCTTAATCATCGGATTCACGTATTTCTATACATTCGTTCAGGTCAATCCTGAGCAAATGGCAGAGAACTTGAAGAAACAAGGTGGTTACATTCCAGGAATACGTCCGGGTAAAAATACAGAAACGTATATCGTGCGTATTCTTTATCGCCTGACATTTGTCGGCGCCCTATTCTTGGCCTTTGTTTCGATCTTGCCGATTTTCTTCATCAAGTTCGCACAACTTCCGCAGTCTTTCCAAATAGGCGGTACCAGCTTATTGATTGTGGTCGGTGTAGCATTAGATATAATGAAACGAATTGAAAGCCAATTAATTAAACGTCATTATAAAGGCTTTATCAAATAGAGGAAAACCGGGAATCGTCCATATTCCCCGTCCTCTTTACAATGTACGTTTTTTGACCGTATGGAGGGATTAGATGAATCTAGTACTCATGGGTCTGCCAGGTGCCGGAAAAGGAACCCAGGCTGCCGAGATTGTTGATAAATATGGTATCCCCCATATCTCAACAGGTGACATGTTCCGAGCTGCAATTAAAGAAGGAACTGAATTAGGTAAAAAAGCCAAGTCCTACATGGATGCTGGTAATTTAGTACCTGATGAAGTCACGATCGGTATCGTGGATGAACGATTAAGCAAGAGTGACTGTGAAAAAGGTTTCTTACTTGATGGGTTTCCTCGGACGGTCGCACAGGCCGAAGCGCTGGAAAAAATCCTCTCCGACAAGAACCGTTCGATCGACTATGTCTTGAATATCGGTGTCGATAAAGATAAGTTGATGGAACGCTTGACGGGCCGCAGGATCTGTAAACAATGCGGAACGACTTATCATGTGGTTTTCAACCCGCCATCTGAACAAGGCGTTTGTGATAAGTGCGGCGGAGAGCTTTATCAGCGTGAAGATGATAATGAAGAAACAGTCAAAAAAAGACTTGAAGTAAATATTGAACAATCGAAGCCACTGCTCGAATTCTATGATCAGGAAGGCTATCTCCGTAACATCGACGGAAACCAGGATATCGATCAGGTATTTAACGATATCGATCAACTACTTGGAGGGTTGAAGTAATGATCATATCTAAGACTCCGCGTGAGATCGAAATCATGCGGGAAGCTGGGAAGATTGTTGCTTTGACTCATCAGGAACTCCAGAAGCACATTAAACCGGGAGTGACTACCAAGGAACTTGATGCAATCGCTGAAAAGTTTATTCGTAGCCACGATGCAATTCCTTCTTTTAAAGGCTATAATGGTTTTACAGGTAGTATTTGTGCTTCCGTAAACGAAGAGTTGGTTCATGGGATTCCAGGGAAAAAGGTACTGAAGGATGGAGATATCATCTCGATCGACATCGGTGCGAAGTATAATGGATACCACGGTGATTCAGCTTGGACTTACGGTGTCGGTGAAATATCCGATGAGGACAAACATCTTTTCGAGGTAACCGAACAATCGTTATATAAAGGTCTTGCAGAAGCGAAACCTGGGGAAAGACTCACAAACATCTCTCATGCGATTCAATCGTATGTTGAAGCTAAAGGCTTTTCAGTCGTACGTGAATACGTCGGCCACGGAGTCGGGCAAGATCTCCACGAGGATCCACAAATCCCTCATTTCGGACCGCCAGGCAAAGGACCGAGACTCAAACCAGGCATGGTTCTTGCTATTGAGCCGATGGTGAATGCAGGATCACGATATGTTCGAACGTTAGCAGATAACTGGACTGTCGTTACCCAGGATGGTAAAAACTGTGCGCATTTCGAGCATACCATTGCTATTGTTGAAGATGGTTTCGAAATTTTAACGAAAGCCTAAGTGAAGGTGATAAATGGTGAGTGAATCCGAGCCGGTACCGCAAGTTGGGCAATTAGTCCATATTTTGCGAGGGCGGGACGCTGGTCAAATCAATGTAATTGTGGGTGTTGTGGACGATAAATTTGTCCTCATCGCTGACGGTGATAAACGGAAATATGACCGAGCAAAGAAGAAGAACATCAATCATCTTGAGCTGTTTCAATATATTTCGCCGGAAGTTAAGCGAAGCATCGATGAAACAGGACGTGTAACAAACGGTAAATTGCGTTTCGCCGTGTCGAAATTCTTGAATGATCAAGCAGACTTGCTTGAGAAGGGGGAACAAATCGATGGCTAAAGAAGATGTAATCGAGGTAGAAGGAACCGTAATTGAGCCTCTTCCGAATGCAATGTTTCGCGTAGAGCTTGAGAATGGTCATAAAATTTTAGCTCACGTTTCTGGGAAGATTCGTATGCACTATATTCGCATACTGCCAGGCGATAAAGTAACCGTAGAATTGTCTCCATACGATTTATCACGTGGTCGTATCACGTATCGTTACAAGTAAGACTTTTTTCCGGTAGATGCCTTGCGTATGACCAGGCATATGAATGAGACCACTGTTGTGAGTGAAACGGTTAAGCTAAATTGAAGTGCCTCGCTCAATAGGATTTTCGATTTTGTCGTCGAAGTCAGCACAATTTGTGCAAGTCCGTGGCATAAGGAGGTATTTAGGAATGAAAGTAAGACCATCAGTCAAACCAATTTGCGAAAAATGTAAAGTTATTCGTCGTAAAGGAACCGTCATGGTAATTTGCGAAAACCCTAAGCATAAACAAAAACAAGGATAAGAACAGGAGGTGCACATACATGGCACGTATTGCTGGAATTGATATCCCTCGTGACAAACGAGTTGTCATTTCATTAACGTATATTTTCGGTATTGGAAAGTCTAAGGCTCAACAAATTCTTGCTGAAGCAGGTGTTTCTGAAGATACGCGTGTAAGAGACCTGACTGAAGAAGAATTGAACAAAATCCGCGAGACTCTCGACCGACACAAAGTTGAAGGTGACCTTCGCCGTGAAGTTTCCCTTAACATCAAACGTCTGATCGAGATCGGAAGCTACAGAGGTATCCGTCACCGTCGTGGTCTTCCAGTTCGTGGACAGAAGACGAAAAACAACTCACGTACACGTAAAGGTCCACGTCGTACAGTTGCGAATAAGAAGAAATAGTAAGGGAGGTAAACTCACATGGCTAAACAACGTAAAACAAACACTCGTAAACGTAAAGTCAAAAAGAATATTGAAAGTGGGATCGCACATATCCGCTCTACTTTCAACAATACGATTGTTACAATTACTGATACTCACGGTAATGCAGTTTCTTGGGCTTCATCAGGCAACCTTGGATTCAAAGGTTCTCGTAAATCCACTCCGTTTGCAGCGCAAATGGCAGCCGAATCAGCTGGGAAAACTGCTATGGAACACGGAATGAAGACTCTTGAAGTAACTGTTAAGGGTCCTGGTGCTGGACGTGAAGCAGCAATCCGTGCACTTCAAGCTGTAGGTCTTGAGGTGACAGCAATCCGTGACGTAACACCGGTTCCTCATAATGGATGCCGTCCACCAAAACGTCGTCGTGTTTAATGCTTGAGGTTTTAAACCTGAAGTATTACAATTTAGAAACCTGTCTATAATGGTTATATATGAACAATAAATGAGCAATGCATACTAATGGGTTAACCTATGGAATGACCCGTAAGGAATGTTCCAAAAAGCCACCAAATGATAAACGGCGGATTTCCGACGCACAGGACGTGCTAGTACCGGCGTTGTCACAGGACGTGCCAGTTTTAGCCGGTGAGCGTTACTTGGTTTTACCGGTCCTTACGTATCAAAATTATACGTTCCGGTCCTCAAAACCTTCGTGCCTGGAACTTCTAATTCGTCAATATTTTGAACTTTTTTGGACGTGCATGATAAAGGAATTTCGGTTAGCTCGACGGGGTCTAACCGAGGTTCGACGTTTTGAAGGAGGGTTTGTTGAATGATTGAAATCGAAAAGCCAAGAATTGAAACGGTAGAGCTCAGCGACGATGCAACTTATGGGAAATTTGTTGTTGAACCTCTAGAGCGTGGATACGGGATCACGTTGGGTAACTCCTTACGTCGTATTTTATTGTCTTCACTTCCAGGAGCAGCTGCAACTTCTGTACAAATCAACGGAGTATTGCATGAGTTTTCAACGATTGATGGTGTTGTAGAAGATGTGACAACAATCATCTTGAGCCTGAAAAAGCTAGCGTTGAAAATTTATTCTGAGGAAGAAAAGACCCTTGAGATCGATGTTCAAGGTGAAGGTGTCGTAACTGCTGCAGATATTACACATGACAGTGATGTTGAAGTCCTTAATCCGGATCTTCATATTGCTACTTTATCTAAAGATGCACATCTTCAAATGAAAATTACTGCGGTACGCGGACGAGGTTATGTACCAGCGGAAGGAAACAAGTCGGAAGAACAAGCGATTGGAGTCATTCCGATCGACTCGATCTTTACGCCTGTTACCCGCGTAAATTATCAGGTTGAAAATACTCGTATCGGCCAAGTTACAAACTATGACAAACTAACCCTCGATGTCTGGACAGATGGTAGTATCCGCCCTGAAGAAGCTGTTTCACTTGGAGCGAAGATCGTCACAGAACACTTGAACATCTTCGTAGGTTTAACCGACCAAGCACAAAAAGCGGAAATCATGGTTGAGAAGGAAGAAGATCAGAAGGAAAAAGTTCTCGAAATGACGATTGAAGAACTTGATCTTTCGGTTCGTTCTTATAACTGCCTGAAACGTGCAGGCATCAATACCGTACAAGAGCTCACTCAAAAGTCTGAAGAGGACATGATGAAAGTTCGGAACCTCGGTAAAAAGTCATTAGAAGAAGTCCAAGAAAAGCTTGAAGAGCTTGGTCTTGGTTTACGCAACGAAGAATAGAACAGATATAAAGATTAACAAAGAAGGAGGGACCTCTCATGGCTTATCAAAAGTTAGGTCGTGTATCATCTGCACGAAAAGCTTTACTCCGTGATTTAACAACAGATCTAATCATCAACGAGCGTATCGAAACAACAGAAGCAAAAGCTAAAGAACTTCGTTCAGTCGTTGAAAAGATGATTACACTTGGCAAACGTGGTGACCTTCACGCTCGTCGTCAAGCCGCTTCATTCGTACGTAATGAGGTTGCAAACGAAGAGTCTGGAGAAGATGCAGTACAGAAGCTTTTCGCTGACATCGCTTCCCGCTACGAAGATCGCCAGGGTGGATACACTCGCATTCAGAAGATTGGTCCTCGCCGCGGCGATGGTGCACCAATGGTTATTATTGAGCTTGTATAATCGACAATAAATTAATGTGCAATGACATCGACGAAAAGGGCGGGACAGAATCTACAGCAGATACTGATTCTATGCCCTTTTTTTCGTACGTATAAAATGGCGGGTCATTTAAAATCAGGTTCCATTCCAGTCGGGGTTGACGAGTAAAGTGTCAGCATTTCCAACGCTTTGATGTCAATCCTTGTTTATGGAAGGGGCAATTATAAGAGAGAGCATAGTGGAGATGAGGGCAGGTTTGACACGACCTATCCAGTTCATACCTGCAGTGTAGAGGAGGGAACGAGAATGAAGGATTTAATCATAGTACATGATGTGTCGTTCCGCTATGAAGATGAGGGTCCGTATCGATTGGCAAACATAAATCTGACGGTCCCCAAGGGTGAATGGTTATCCATAGTCGGACATAATGGCTCAGGAAAGTCGACACTTGCTAAACTTCTAAATGGGCTGCTGCTGCCGGATGAAGGCACTGTCAGGATCAGTGGAAAAAGGACTGATCAAGAGAGACACCTTTGGGAAATCAGAAAACAGGTAGGCATGGTTTTCCAAAATCCAGATAACCAATTTGTCGGAACGACTGTTAAAGATGATGTTGCCTTTGGGCTCGAAAATAACGGGGTTCCAAGAGAAGAGATGATTGAACGGATTTCTGATTCGTTAGCAAGGGTACAGATGACCGAGTATGAAAATCAGGAGCCTCACCAACTTTCCGGGGGGCAGAAGCAGAGAGTTGCGATTGCTGGTGTTTTAGCACAAAAACCGGACGTGATCGTTCTTGATGAAGCGACAAGTATGTTAGATCCAATAGGAAGAAAAGAAGTTCTGCAAACGATCCGGGAATTGAATGAACAGGATGGGATCACCGTTCTATCGATCACACATGATTTAGAGGAAGCGATCAAAGCAGATCGGATGATTGTCATGAAACAGGGTAAAATGGTTGCATCAGGTGCGCCGAAGGATGTTTTTCAAAACACGGACCTTCTGTTGGATGCTGGTCTGGAGCTGCCATTTTCATTGACGATACAAAAGAAATTGAAGGAGAAGGACATTCATTTGCCTACTCCGACATTGACACAATCAGAATTGGTGGACGCATTATGGAATTATCAACTGAACGCTTAGCCCACATATATAGCAAGGGAACGCCAAAGGAACGTCGTGCAGTGTATGAAGTCTCAATTGATGTACCTCCAGGGAGCTTTTATGCAATCATCGGGCATACTGGCTCAGGAAAATCCACCTTGATCCAGCATCTGAATGGTCTGTTGAAGCCGACTTCTGGTTCCGTAAAAATAGGCGGGACAACCATCCATCCAAATGAAAAGGGGAAAAGGCTCAAGGAAGTCCGGAAGCAGGTTGGCATGGTATTCCAGTATCCTGAACATCAATTGTTTGAGGAAACGATTGAGAAAGACATTTGTTTTGGCCCTCGGAACTTTGATGTCAGTGAAAAGGAAGCAAAACGGAGAGCAAAGGACTCTCTTAAAATGGTTGGACTTGGGGAAGAATTTTTACAGCGATCACCTTTTGAACTGAGCGGGGGCCAAATGCGCCGTGTAGCTATTGCAGGAGTTCTGGCAATGAAGCCCGAGGTGTTGATCCTTGATGAACCGACTGCAGGTCTGGATCCCCGTGGTCGGAGGGAAATGATGGATTTGTTCCTTTCTTTGCAACAGGAACAGAACATAACGATCATTTTAGTGACGCATAGTATGGAAGACGCTGCTCGATACGCGGACGAAATCATCGTCATGTCCGGCGGGAGCGTATATATGGAAGGGACCCGGACGGAAATCTTTGGACAAGGGGATAAGCTACAAGCAGTTGGCTTGGATATTCCGGAGTCTACACGTTTTCTTCAATCTCTTCAGGAACGTTTCGGTATCTCTATCCAGGCAGGGTATACGGAGGATGAAGTTGTGGAAATCATCGAAGGACTTATGAAAGCGGGAATGCACAATGATGGATAATGTCATCATCGGTCAATACATTCCTGGAAGTTCAACGATCCATCGTATGGATCCCCGGGCAAAATTGATTGCTGTATTCGTTTATGTGATCATCGTCTTTCTCGCAAACAACTGGTTGAGCTATGCTTTTCTTGGAATCTTTACAATCGGTACAGCACTGTTTTCAAGAGTGCCTGTCCCCTTTATATTAAAAGGACTGAAGCCGATTCTCTGGATCGTCCTTTTTACTATGATTTTGCACTTGTTCATGACAAAGGAGGGTCCGGTGTTATTGGATTTCGGTTGGACTGCAATCCATGAAGGTGGTGTCGTCCAAGGTGTTTTTATTGCTTTACGGCTCTTATTCCTTATTCTTTTAACGTCTTTATTGACCTTGACTACCACACCGATTGATATTACAGATGGCATCGAAAGCTTATTAGCACCATTAAAAAAAGTGAAGTTTCCTGTCCATGAGTTCGCCCTGATGATGTCGATTTCTCTGCGCTTCATCCCGACACTTTTACAAGAGACGGAAAAAATCATGAAAGCCCAGTCTGCAAGGGGAGCAGAATTTTCGAGCGGACCGATCAAAGAAAGGGTCAAAGCGTTTGTTCCATTGCTTGTACCTCTGTTCATCAGTGCTTTCAAAAGGGCAGAAGACCTCGCCCTTGCAATGGAAGCCCGCGGTTATCGAGGCGGCGAGGGAAGGACAAAACTGAGACTGCTGAAATGGCAAAGAATCGATACACTCGCCCTTATCATGGTTGGTGTGTTGATCATCGTTTTATTCTTATTAAGATCTTAGAGGGTGGCCGTATTGAGACGAATGAGCGGAATTGTAAGCTATGATGGGACAGGCTTTTCCGGGTATCAGATCCAGCCAGACCAAAGGACAGTCCAGGGCACGATCGAACAAGTTCTCCAACGGATGCATAAAGGAGAATTCATAAGGACAGTCGCGTCTGGCCGGACGGATGCAGGTGTTCATGGAGTTGGACAGGTTTTTCATTTTGATACGCTCCTGTCAATCGAACCGGCTGCATGGAAACGTGCACTCAATACTCTGCTTCCGCCAGATATTCGTATCCAATCCATCACCGCAGAGGATCCTGATTTTCATGCTCGTTTTGATGTAGAAGCGAAAGAGTACCGTTACCGTATTTTAAGGAAGTCAGATGAAGATGTATTCAGGAGGAGCTACACGTACCATTTTCCGTATGAGCTTGATCTTATCGGAATGAGAGCAGCCGGGGAGTTGTTAGCAGGTGAGCATGATTTCACCTCATTCTCCTCAGCCAAAACGGAAGTGTTGGATCGTATCCGTACCATTCATAAGCTGGACATTGAAGAAGTAGACGATGAACTAGTCATCAGCATTGAAGGGAACGGGTTTTTGTACAATATGGTCCGGATCATCGTCGGAACGCTGTTAGAGGTAGGGACCGGCCAGCGACAGGCAGAGGACGTCATTCGGATACTGGAAATGAAGGATCGGGATGCTGCTGGAAAAACAGCTCCGTCCCATGGGTTGTATTTATGGAAGGTAACCTATTAAAAAAACGTGATAAAGAAGGCAAAAAACATACTGACACACTTGACATCGTTGTCTAATTATTATATGATATTCTTTGGTATTTCTGAAATCCACTAGCCCCGGATGAGGAAATCGTCGAATTGAAAAACGAATCGTATTGAAAATAGATTTGTAAGTGAATGAATCAGGAGGGAAATAAAATTGCGTACCTATATGGCAAAGCCAAAAGAAGTTGAACGTAAATGGTATGTGGTAGACGCTGCAGGCAAAACACTTGGACGTCTTTCAAGTGAAGTTGCATCTGTTCTTCGCGGCAAGCACAAGCCGACGTACACACCACATGTTGACACTGGTGACCACGTGATTATTTTAAATGCAAGCAAGATCGAATTGACTGGTAAGAAAATGTCTGACAAGCTTTACCACCGTCATACTGGACACCCAGGCGGTCTTAGAACCAGAACGGCACAGGAAATGCGTGACACGCGTCCTGAAAAGATGCTTGAACTTGCAATCAAAGGCATGCTTCCAAAGAACAGCCTTGGTCGTAAAATGGGTAAAAAGCTTCATGTGTATGCGGGGAACGAACATCCACATCAAGCACAAAATCCTGAAAACTATGAACTTCGCGGATAAATAATAAGGAGGGTTTAAATTTGGCTCAAGTACAATATTACGGAACCGGCCGTCGTAAGCACTCTGTTGCCCGTGTACGTCTTGTACCTGGTGATGGACGTTTCATCGTAAACGGTCGCAACCTTGACGAATTTTTCGGACTTGAAACATTGAAAGTCATCGCAAAACAACCATTAGTTTTAACAGAAACAGAAGGAAAGTACGATGTCCTTGTAAACGTTGACGGTGGAGGATACACTGGTCAAGCTGGTGCAATCCGTCATGGTGTTGCTCGTGCACTTCTAGATGTAGATCCTGAATTGCGTTCTTCTCTTAAGAGTGCAGGATTCCTTACTCGTGACGCACGTATGAAAGAGCGTAAGAAGTACGGACTTAAAGGCGCTCGTCGTGCACCACAATTCTCAAAGCGTTAATAACCAACGTTTCAAAGGCTCTGGCCCTTACGCCAGGGCTTTTTTTGATGCTTTTTAATTCAGAGGCACCATTGACATCGGTTGCGGCTCAAGGGTTTGTAAATGGTGCCTGGTACACTTTGCTGTGGTATACATACTGTCTTTTACCAAAGTTCCCATGGTATGAATCAATTTTAAGGTCGAACACTATGGTAAAGGAGGCGAAACCGATGAATGTAATAACCAACTTTAGAGACAGGCAATATAAAAAGCGAATTACATTTGAGCGTAAAGTTTTGCGTGAGCTTTCTCTGAATGGGATCAAAACAGAATTCCAAAAGTTGTTTTTCCCATTTTTCCAATATAGTCTGCTGTTCCAGGATGAAATCCAGGATACATGCATTGATATAGCGATTGAAGCGTATTTATTAGGAGCTGAATACAGTAGGTTCGGGTATCATGGTGAATCACTCGCCAGCATTAAAGAACGCAGTGCACCGTCTGAAAAGCGTTTGTACGATACATTATTCGAGTATTGGCAATATTGGAGCTATACCCCTGATCATGTCCTTGAACCCCTCCATATGTGTTGTGATGCCTTTGTCCAGCGTTGGTGGAGAGAAGGATATGAAAACGGACAGCGTCGATATCGTATGCGGCTTCACTGATCCAACAAAGGTATATTTCCTCCACTTGTCCCATACATATATACAAGTAATGGGAAGCGGGAGGGAATATGGTGAAGCGGAAAAAATGGCTTTTATGGGGTCTGACTGGGTTTTGTGCTGCACTATTATTATATGTTATCCAACAACAATTACTTTCGAATGATTCCTGGTCCACATGGAGTCTTCCGTTGACTGGAAAAATCATCGTGCTCGATGCCGGACATGGAGGAGTAGATGGCGGTGCGGTCGGAAAAGGAGATGTCCAGGAAAAGGATATTGCATTGAATATTTCCTTGAAGCTTAGGGATTACCTTCAACAAGCCGGGGCATTAGTCATAATGACGAGAGAAACGGATCGTGATCTGGCCAATGACGGGACAAAAAGGATCAGGAATCGTAAAACGGAAGATTTGTTAAAAAGAACCGAGATCGTCAACTCATCAGAGGCAGATATGTTCATCAGTATCCATCTTAATGCGATTCCTTCCTCTCGATGGTATGGGGCCCAAGTTTTTTACAACCCAGCAATAGAAGAAAATGAAAAGTTAGCCAAATTGATTCAGGATCAAATCCGGTCGAATCTTGAAAACACGACACGAAAAGCAAAACCGATCAGTACGGTCTACATGGTGAGGAAAGCTGTGATCCCAGGTTCTTTAGTTGAAGTCGGTTTTTTGTCCAATCCGAATGAACGGGAATTGCTAAAATCGAAACTTTACCAGACGAAGCTGGCTGCTTCTATCTATCAAGGAATTTTACGGTTCTATACAAATGAACCTGCCCCAGGTGATTAACGGGGGTCAGGTTTTTCTTTTACCTTGATGGTAGTAAAAGTCCCGGCCGGCGTTTGTAAGTATAATCCTGTGTAAACCTGAAAAACATCCCTTCCCGGTCAACTGAAAAGACGGAAGTCCTCTGATTCTTACGTTTATAAAAGTGGATTTTTCTATGTTATACTTAGGGATGAAAGCGATTAAAAAGGATGGTGTTCAAAGATATGATGTCAGAAGAACAAATTTTAGAGCTTCTTAAACCGATACAAGAACCTTTTTTACATAAAAGCATTGTCGATTCAGACAGTGTGAAGGAAATAAAAATCAAAGAAGATTATGTTGGGTTGAAAATAATCATTTCCCAGGCCAACTCCCCGGAACAAATGCAGCTTCAGCAGGAAATCGTGAATACACTAAAAGACGCAGGGGTTGCATCTGTCGGTCTCCGTTTTGAACAGCGAGAGGGGGCAGCTCCGCAACAGGAATCGCCAAGCGGAGCGCCAAAAACAGGCACAACCTTCATCGCGGTAGCAAGCGGTAAAGGGGGAGTTGGTAAATCTACGGTTTCGGTAAACCTTGCAACAAGCCTGGCACGTGAAGGAAAACGTGTAGGACTGATCGATGCTGATATATATGGTTTTAGTGTCCCGGACATGATGGGGATTGCTGAACGGCCGAAAGTAATCGGGGAGCAGATTTTTCCTGTTGAACGTTTTGGCGTCAAAGTGATCTCGATGGCATTCTTTGTAGAAGATAATGCTCCAGTTATTTGGCGTGGTCCCATGCTTGGAAAAATGTTGACGAACTTCTTCAACGATATCGAGTGGGGAGACCTAGACTACCTGATCTTAGACCTTCCACCAGGAACCGGTGATGTTGCATTGGATGTCCATAAGATGCTGCCACAATGTAAAGAGATCATCGTTACAACTCCGCATCCGACAGCGGCATTTGTTGCAGCGCGTGCTGGAGCGATGGCCCTTAAAACAGACCATGATATCCTTGGTGTCGTAGAAAATATGGCGTATTTTGAGAGTAAGAAGACAGGTGAAAAGGAATATGTCTTCGGGCAAGGTGGAGCGGATAAGCTGACGGAAGAATTGAAAACGGAAGTACTCGGGAGAATACCGCTCGGCCAACCGGAGATGCGGGAAGACGATTTCGCACCATCCGTATACCTTGAAGATTCCCAGATCGGGCAAATTTATAAACAGATTGCATTGAATGTCATTCAAAAAGTCGAAGGATAAAAAAAGAGGGCCGGCAATTTGTAATTTGCCGGTCCTTTTTGGAGGCTTGATGGTTATCATTGACCTTGGCCGCCGCCCCCGCCTTCGCCCCCGCCGCCTTGATCCTGACCTTGAGATTTCTCTTCCTTCTTCAAAGCATCTCCGCTTTTGATTTCCTCTTGTACAGCTTTTTTGACCAGTTCCGCAATTTGCGCTTTAACCAATGGACTTTCGAATGTCTCCATCATCACTTTCTTTTGTTGTTCCCTATATTGTTGTGATGTCATCATATCCATTGCTTCTTTTGCTAATTCCGGATCTTTCATGAGCTCAATGATTTTTTTCCTGTATTCTGGATCGTCCAATAATTTCTTCTGTAATTCTTCATTTTGTTTTTCCATACTCTTTGCAAGCGCTTCGGCCGTTTTTGGATCTTTCATTAACTCCTTCCAAAAATCCTGGCCTTTTTTAGATGTTAATGTATCTTCAATCGTTTTTTTGACGAATTTCTGGTCCATGACAATTTGTGATTTTATTTTTTCATCTGTCAAGACTTCTTCTATCGCTTTTTTTCCTTCCTCCGTTTTTAAAAGGTCTACGAGCATTTTTTTGGTTTCCTCATAAGAACCTTTTTCTTCTGCTGCTGCAGGTGTACACCCTTGCAGGTATAATAAACCGAAGGATATGATAAGGACGAACATCCAGTTTCTCATCCTAGAATGCTCCTTTCAGTATTCAATCTTATCTTTAGCGTTCGAGAAAGTTGTGACAAATATGCGGACTAAATAAAGGAAACTAGCTTTTTTATAGATGGATTGGTACAATCGAAGCGAGCAGAATTAAAGGGGAATTGTTATCCGTGAATATCAGAAAATGGGTTTATTTATTTTTCACTACACTTTTAATCGGGGGAGCTAGTGCTGTCATAGTCGGATTACTGCTTCGCTGGGAAGATATCGATAGCATGGCAAGCTTTTTTGTCATGATCGCCTGGTTATCCGGGTTTGGTCTCATCTTCAGTATCATCAGCCAAATGGGGTATTTCGCATATTTGACGATCCATCGATTCGGATTAGGGATATTCAAATCCGTACAATTATGGAGTTGGGTACAACTATTGATCCTCGCCTTTGTTGTATTTGATCTATTTTACTTACGTTATATCGCGTTTAAAGATACAGGTTTGTCTTTATTTAACTTCATCATTATTCCGATTGCCCTATTGTTTTATGGTTTGATCGTTGCATATTTCAAAATGAAAGAAACGAATAGAGGAGCTTTCATTCCCGCGCTTTTCTTCATGGTTGTAGTGACGACCATTGAGTGGATCCCAGTTTTGAAGCAAGGGGATCTACTTTGGCTATGGTTATCTATCGTCCCGTTATTAGCATGCAATACATGGCAGATTTTAATTTTACATCGCCTGATAAAAAGAAGTTGAGCATTTAGCCCAACTTCTTTATTTGATTTCCTTCGTTTTACTATCTGTATTTGCAATCAACTCACCGACCGAAGCGAACGTGTAGCCATCCTTCTTCAATTCAGAAATGATTTTTTCCAGAGCATCCCTCGTTTGTTTAACTGAATCGGATGCATGGAGAAGAACGATATCGCCACCCTTCGCCTGGGATAATACAGCTTCAGTGATTCGCTCTGCACCCGGGTTTTTCCAATCATGGGTATTGATGCTCCATTGGATGATTGTTTGGTTCATTTTTTCAGCGATATCCAATACTTCTTTATTGAACTGCCCATTAGGCGGACGTAATAAAACAGGCTTCTGTCCTGAAACTTCATTGATGATTTGCTGGGCTTTCGCCATATCCCGTTTGATCTGATCGTTCTCAAGGTCAGTATAGCTTTTATACCGATAACCAAGACTTCCGACTTCATGGCCGTTCTTCGTAATCTTTTCAACGATTTCAGGATGTCTTTCAGCCCATTCGCCCGAAAGGAAGAATGTCGTATCATTGACTTTCTCTTTCTCTAAAAGATCAAGAATTTCATGGATTCGCTTCTCGCCCCAGCTGACGTCAAAAGTGAGAGCGATTCGTCTACCCTTTTCCTCTCCTTTATAAATTGCCCGTGGGTCCCCATCTTTTGTTTTAAAAACTTCCAGATCCTGTGCTTCTATAAAAGCAATCAATGCCGCAAAAAAAGAAGCGATGATTATGATCAAATATTGCTTGAACCTTTTACCGTTCACAACCCAAAAGAAATTCACGTCATTTCCTCCCATCAGTCATACTCCGTACATGTATATGTGTAAAAGGACAAGATAGACCTGACTTGTCTATTGAGACCTATGTAAATGAAAATGATCGGCAGTTAGGTTGTTTGAGTTCTCTCAACAAGAATAGAAAATGGAAAAACAAGGGATAATGATAGAAAAAACGAAGGATGGATATCATGCTCGGATTTGTACTTAATGATAAAGAAGTAAAAGAAATGGAATACCTTCTAAAAAAGGAACTTGAAGAGCTATTGCATGATATGGAAGATCATCGGGTAGAGGGGATCATTAAACGTGCCATGGAAGAAAGGTATCAACTGGTCTTCAAGATCTTCCAACGTTTTTCAAACCCGGCAGATTGTGTGAAATATATGCGCCATAAAATATCAAATCAAAAATAAAAATCTTATTGACAGTAATTTGTGATTCTGATAAAGTATTGTCTGTTGCCACAAAAACGAAAAAAACTATTTCAAAAAAGTTGTTGACATAAGTTTTTATGGATGTTATATTTATTAAGTCGCCTCAAAAACGACATAATGATTATTCGACAAAAAA
>NZ_JAIBLJ010000025.1 GCF_020179385.1 Alkalihalobacillus sp. YIM B00296
GGTCCTTTTATTAAACTGTCTATTTTTAAGGGTACAGTTCAAATTTACTAATGCATATAGATTCTTTTTGGATTAAAATGAAAGACCAATTTTATATTTATTTGTCGGCTGGCTTCTTCATATCTTGTATTAAAATATCCGATACTAATGATTTGCTAAATAGTTGGATCGGTCAGTTTAGAAATATAATAGGAGTAGAGTTCTTTTTAATAGTATTACCCCTCATACCTCTGGTTTTTGCTTTTTTAGGGCTTCACCCAGCTGTGACAGTGACTATTATGGCAGAATCTCTGAATCCAGAAATTTTAGGGATTTCTTCTCTAATTTTAACTGTGGCGATGCTTGCAGGTGCTGTGTCCGCTTTTTTGGTTGGTCCATTTAATGCTACAGTTGCTCTCATGTCAAGTATAGTAAAAGAAAGTTCGTTTAAAGTAGCTCAGTGGAATATGTCCTTCACTAGTCTTTATATTGGTAGCGTAATGGCCTATTTATTTTTATTACAACATTTCCAAAATTTAATTCCTTTTTAAGTTTATGGAGTAGAATGGAAAGAATTATACTTTCGGCATCTGTCTTAAGCTGTAAACCTGCTCTGTATACGATCGAGTTACTGATCCACCACTACTGTTTCGCCCTGGGATGGGTTTGAAGTATTTTGAAAATATAATGAAGTAAAACCGGGTGGAGTTGTCTGTTAAGAATGGTCCTCCATGAGAGGGCCATGTTTGTTTCTATAAAAGATTGTGGCGGGGGATAGTATGGAAATCATTTATATTTTTATCAATATTATTATTCCTGTTTTTCTTCTTATTGGAATCGGAGTTGTAATGCATAAATCATTTCAACTGGATCTTTTCACTTTGGCTAAGCTGAACATATACTTTCTAAGCCCTGGCTTTGTACTGGTGAACCTCTATGAATCTTCTTTTTCTATTGGCTTACTAGGAAAAGTGATATTGTTTTTTGTGGTGTTCATTTGCGTTTTGTATGTTCTTGTCCAGCTTATTGCCAAGGCAGGGAGGTATAGCAAA
Organism: Alkalihalobacillus sp. YIM B00296; assembly: GCF_020179385.1. Taxonomy (GTDB): domain Bacteria; phylum Bacillota; class Bacilli; order Bacillales; family Fictibacillaceae; genus Pseudalkalibacillus. The sequence continues at coordinate 1,032 of NZ_JAIBLJ010000025.1, forward strand.
GGTGTAAAGGGGGTGTTCACGAATAGTGTACTTCTTTATAACTCAGGCAACTATGGAATTCCTGTGAACGATCTGGCTTTTAAGCAGGACCCGGTTGCAGCAACTATACAAGTTATCGTGATGACGTTACAGAATGTCTTTTCTTATACATATGGAGTGTTTTCATTGAGAGCGGTGGAAGAAGGAAGAGGACGGGCCATGATCGGTTTACTAAAAATGCCGGCGATTTACGCTATGTTGCTCGGAGTTCTCTTAAACATGGGAAATGTGAAGCTTCCTGATTTTATCATTAAGCCCGGAGAATATGTCGCAGATGCCATGGTCGGAATCGCTTTGATTACCCTCGGAGCACAAGTGGCACAGCTGACATTCAAATTTAAATTGCTTATTGTTTATTTTAGTTTAGGAGTACGATTGATTGTGGGGCCAGTACTTGCGGGTTTAATCATTTGGGTTTTAGGCTTTGAGGGATTGCTTGCCCAGGCTTTATTCATTTCATCAGCGATGCCTAGTTCTGTGAACAGTGCAATAATCGCACAGGAATATCGCGGTGAACCAGAACTGGCTGCTCAAATCGTATTAGCGTCAACGGTATTTAGTATGGTGACCGTTACGCTCACCATTTATTTCTCACAGTTGTTATTTTAACTTGGGGAAAAAGCTTCTAAAGGAAGAGACAATATTGAACAAAGCCTCAGTAATAAAAGCGATAATCTAATCTTAATTCTTCTATCACTGGATAATGATTGGGTATTGTTCATAAATATTGAAGTCTTATTTAACCTCAAACTAATACTGTTTAGTCTAAAAAAGTCAGTACAGTAGTTTCCGACTCATATTTTAAGTATTTAATTTAGTAAGAGTATGGGTGGCATGATATAACGCCACCCAAAAAACCTTATAGCTACAAGGTTTAATTTTTTCTATGGATAAGAAAGTATAAAAACTTTTGGTTGCGGTGAAGAAATGTCTAGCTCAACCTCCCAACCACTTGGATCATTTCAGACCTCCTGCGGCGGTCGACACATTGATTTAGGTCGAAATGTTTACCCACGCAGAACCGAACTTTGTTTGGTTCGAGCCTCCTTGTCGGGCTTTCAGTGACCTTCGTGGTTAATCAGGGCGTTTTCACTTTTCTTTATTTAATCATAAATGGAGTCAAAGTGTTTTATTTCTATATTTTCAAAAGTTGCGGGGCCGCCTTTAGAATAAAGTGTTATGTTCCTATCCTCAAGTGGAGGGAACACCTGATTGGAGTGTACCACTTTACCGTCATCTATAAATACTTCAACACTGGTTTTATCTACAAGGATCTTTAAGTGAACTTTTTTTTGACTTGCATCAAAAGGAGCAATACTTTCTATATACTTACCACTTTCATCAGGCTGGTCTGTTGATTTTCGATTGACATAAGAGTACTGGTCTTTTGGTGAAAGACCGACGTCCACATGTCGGGTTTGGTCTGCTGATTCCCTAAGGCGCAACCCCACGTTCTCGATCTCCGACCATGATATCTCTGCTTCGATCTGGTAAGCCGTACCAGTTGACCCAATTGTTTTTGAGCCGTCGACCTCGATTTGTTGATAAGAATCTGAGGAATCTGTTAATTGATTTAGTTTTTCTAACGGCTGTGAACCTAAGTAATAGGAGTCCTCATCACCTTTTTTTAATTCTATTTTTCGAACGATGGAATCCAATCCGTTAAAGTCTTCCTGGAGGGTAGGAGTATGGTCTGCGTATGCCCAATTGTTCATCCAAGCTAAAGCATATCGGTGGCTGAGCTGATTATCACTTGTCCCATCTTCAAACGTAACGCCGCCGTACCAATCGAAACCGTAATCCAGCCATTCGGGCTCTCCGTGGTCGGGGATAAATTCATCACCATTGTAATGACCGACCCAGTAAGCATAAGTATTCGGCTTGCCGATCGACTTCCCATTGGCACTTACGCCCAACACCCATTTCAATGTTCCGTCGTTTGCCCGCATCTTATATAAGTCCGGACATTCTACGAGCCCAATATCTTTTGTCTGAAATCCACTGGTGTAATTCCAGTCTTTTAGGTTTTTCGATTCATAAAAACCAATTTTTGTTCCTTCGGCCATGAGCATGACCCATTTCTGCTCTTGGTCATCCCAGATAACTTTAGGATCTCTGAAATCTTCTGCCCCTGGGTTCGACATTACCGGATTGTCACTATAGGAGGTAAACGTTTGGCCTCTATCCGTACTGTACCAGAGATACTGTTCCTGCTTTCCATTTGCAGAAGGCTGGGTAATGAGTGCTACTACAGCTTCTTCTCCAAATCCGGCTGTATTATTTTGGTCTACCACAACAGAACCTGACCACGGATCCCCGTTTTCATTCGTGTATTTAGGAATAGCCACCCCTTCATCTTTCCAATGGACTAAATCTTTAGAGGTCGCATGACGCCACTCTGTTCCGTTGCCTTTGGGATAGTCTCGGTTATAGAGATAATAGTAGTGATATTTTCCATCCAGATAGAGTGGTTTTTGCGGGTCATTCTTCCAGTTATCCGGGGCTGTAAAATGATAGTCTGCACGATACGTTTGTTTGTCTTGTGGTTCTTTTTCCTTGGGATCTTGTGGCTTAAAGATTAAAAACAAGCCTATGATCAAGAAAAAGAGAAGCGAGACAGCCGGCCATTTTCTTTGATTCTGCTTTAACATATCAGTTGCTCACCGCTTTATAATGAATTGATTGAAAAGAAAAGAAAACGCCTAGAGAAGTCGGCATTTTCTTTTCATCCTAAAGCTTATTCTTCATTTAGTGTAAGTTGTCCTTGTTTGAGGATTCCATCTTCTATAACGGAAGATTTCGGTCCTTTAAGGTCCAGCTTAAAGCTTGGAGAGAAAGTAGACTTTTTGTCTTCAAAATACCCTCTGTTTGTCATATAGCTTGTAACGACAGTTTCATCGCTATTTTCTTGAGGGATTACATAGTGTGCGTAATTCCATGTCACATCATTTGGATCGAGGTCATGATGTAAAACAATTCCCGTTTTGTTCATCGGCTTGTATGGACCAGTTAATGAATTCGACACATATCCCAACATGTAGATATCCTCATCATCAATGCCATCAATCGTCATTTTAGACCCGCGTGCACTTGTGAATAAGTACCATTTACCATCTTTTTTGAAAATGTTTGGACGTTCAATTTCATCCGTAACAGTGTTGGAAGCAATCAAGGGGTCCATTACGTTCTTTAGTGTATAATCATCATTGATTTCAACGATGCCGATCGCTCCGTTCGCTAGTTCAGCAAACTCTTTTTTCGGACTTTCTAACAGTTTAGCTTTTTCATCCTGGAAGTATTTTTCGCTCTTGCCATAGTACGCTTTGTTGTAAAGGGATTCCTCTCCAGAGTAACCAAAGTCAGTCCCTGTATTGGCTTCAAACACCAGGTATTTACGGCCATTTTCTTCTACGTAGTGAGGGTCTCTTAACGTATGGTTTTCATTATAGTTGATATCCCCATTTCCAAAAGCCTGGTTGACATTTTGATAAACAGACCCATCGCCACCTTCAAAAATTGACTTATGATCTTCGACACCATCCACATTAAGAGTCCCTTGTTTTGGTTCAGATACGTTAACTTGCGCAGTAGTTAGCGTTTGTTTACCGTAAAGCTCTTTTTCTTCATTAAATTCTGTACGGTTGGTGTAGAATAAGCGAATTTCTCCATCAGAGGTGAAGGTAGCGGAACCGGACCACTCTTCTGACTGATCTTTCAAATATTTATCGTCAGCTTTGTATTTATCCTCATCGTCGAATACACGTCCAGCGTTCTTCCACGCATCGATTGATTTCTCATCTGCTTTCTTATAGAACATGTAAACGAATGTGTCGTTTGCATTTTTAGGATCACCTGCTAAACCGAATAGGATATGATAGCCATTGTATTCGGCCACTGTACCGTCCGCGTTTTGGAGCGGCCATGTGTCCCAAACATCCATTTTAATTTCATTGCCGTTTTCGTCTATTTTTGTAGCTGATGGAATGTTTTGAATGTTAGATGCATCAAATTCAGGGACCGCATAATCATCGTGCTGCTTAATCATGTCCGTCATAGCAGAACGCGTGATGTGCGATATTCCGTAATCTTCTTTATGGTCCCGGGAATCAGCATGCGCGATTAATCCTTCCCCTCCTGCCAGAATTGCTGTGCTAAGCATGACTACTGTAGCTTGTTTGGCCAATCTTTTTACGTTCATATTCTTTCCTCCTATAATTTTTTTGCGGATCATTTTTTCGTTCTTCCGCTGTTTAACAATTTGAATTATAGGGGAGAATGGGCGGATCTGGATATGGAGGATATTGATTGGAATTTAGTTCTGATTTGATATATAGGATTTTGGTTCTGTTTTGGGGAGAGGGGAGAGTGAAAAAAGACCTAGACAGGACTCACTGAGCCTTCTCCCAGGACTTTTGATATTCATGCAATAGTTGCTCCTTATTAAGTTGGTTTTTTATATATTGTTGTGTGGCCGAACCAAATTCTTTTCTTACTCCCACTGGGAAATCAAACCAGTTGGAGGACAACGTTTGCCCTTTTTTATAATACTGTATGATTTGCTTGGCAAGCGGACCTGAATTTTCCGGCTCGATATGCTTAAAAGCGGGAATGAATTTTAAGTGTTCGGTTAAGTACCGTTTTCCTTCTTCAGATGAAACCATCCAATTTAAAAATTTTTTTGCTTCATTCTTTTTTTCTTCTGTTGTCTGTTTATTGACTACCCAGTAACTAGGTGTGTTAACGACTAAGGATTCCTTGTCCGGATCATCATTAATGGGAATAGGGATAATACCGATGTTCATATCGGGGGATTGCTGATCGATCATAGGCTGTATCCAGTTGCCCTGTAGGATAATCGCTGCATCTCCAGCTGCAAATGTATTTACTTCCATACTGTAGTCTGTCGAGAGTGGTTCGTTACTTCCATATTCTAAAGTGACATCTAACAAATGGAGGAGGTCCTTGAATTTCGGATTGTTGGGAATCGTTTCCTTTCCTCCATTTAAGCCTTTTATGAAAGCCACTGGGTTTTCTTGCTGGGCAAATGCGATATTTAAAAGATGGTCACCCAATTTCCATTTCTCATAATATCCAGTAGCAAAAGGTGTAATCCCTGCTTCTTGCAGTTTCTCAGCGGTAACTGTCAATTCAGTAAGTGTAGCAGGCATTGACTTAATGCCTGCTTGATTAAATAAATCTTTATTATAAATGAAGCCGTACCCTTCTAGGTTCATTGGCATTCCAAGTACTTTACCATCAAATCTCATCGGAGTTAATGTATCTTCAAAAGCATTCTCTACCCATGGCTGATCAGATAGGTCTTCTAAATAGTCACTCCAAACTTTGGCGTTTTCATACCCAGGGTTTGTGAAAATGTCGGGACCATTACCTGCAGCAATTTGGGCTTTAAGATCAGAAAAGTCATCCATCGCCCCACCGACCGTGTAAACTTCTATATTTACTTTTGGATGATCCTTTTCATAAGCCTGGACCATTTGCTCAAATTCCGAAGCAATCTCTACTTTTGGATTTCTTACTTTTAGTGTGATTTCCTGCTCTTTTATTGGTGTTTCTTTTGTATCAGACTTTGACTGACATGCTGAAAGAGATAGGTTCAGCGTTCCGATTAAACATAAAAGTAAGACTTTTTTCATTCTGTCACCTCTTTTCTTTTTCCGTAAACTATCTGCTGACAAATTGCTGTTGTCTTTTGTTTCGATACTCAAAAGGTGTAACGCCTACGACCTTTTTGAACAATTTCGAAAAATATTTCTCATCTTGATAGCCTAGAAATAAAGAAATCGAGTAAATGGTTTCTTCTGTTTCTTTTAACCAAATTTTAGCCTGGTCAATTCTTAGTTTCGTAATATATTTAGACAAAGGCAATCCGGTTTCTTCCTTGAATTTCCTTGAAATATGTTCACGGCTGAAGAAGAATAGGCTGGATAGTTTCTCCAAACTCAATTCCTCCATATAAAAATCATTTACATATGACACGATATCCTTTATTCGGCGGGGTGTATCTAAATCATCCATCCTATGATTTGACCGATACTCGTGATTATCGATGGCTGTTTGTAAAGTTTGATAGGAGCTTGGAATATCCGCTAGGGAATATAATCGCTCACTACTCACAAGTCGAACAGGTATATCAAATTCTTGACTCATCCATTCTTCTACCGTTAACCATTCGTCTTTAATGCTGATGACAAGACAAAGATTTCGATCAAAGTGTAGGGAAAATGCATTTCCTAATTTTCTTTGGACGAGCATTTCTGCTAGTAAGTCAACATAAGGATCAGGGTGATGCATTTGATAAAATGAAATTAACGATAATTCATAGTGATCAGCAGTAGGAAGGTAAGGGAGGATGTCGTCTGGTTCAAAAGCTCCCCCCATACAAGCCGCTGTCATTGTTTGATTGAGCCACAGCTTTTTTAAGTCTTTGTCGACCGTTTGATCCGAATGTCGGGATTTTTGGTCATTCTTCCAGCTTTCCACTGCTTCAGATAACGTTTTGTTAAAGGGCTCAGGTTCAATCGGCTTCAAAAGATAATCGAAACTGCTGTATTTAATCGCTTGGCGCATAAATGAATAATCATTGTATCCTGTAATGAATATGATCTTACCGGGATAGGAAATGCCGTCCAGCCATTCTATGATATCTATTCCGGTCATTCCTGGCATTTTAATATCCGTAAAAATCAGTTCAGGTTGAGATTCATCAATAATCGTTTTTGCTTCTTGACCATCGCTTGCTTCTAAAATTTCAGTTATGCCGTGCTGGTCCCATTGTCCTAAATAGCGTAGGACGTCGCGTACATTCATTTCATCATCAGCAATTAAAGCCTTCAAAAGATATCCCTCCTCCATATATGAAACTGTCTATCATACATTGGCTGTTGAGCTAGTTTGGATTGGAAAGGGGATGAATATCTTCACGTGGAACCCTTGCCCTTGATCCGTTTCTACTTCTAACCCTGCCCTTTTGTTGTAATTAAGAACCAAACGATCATGAATGTTTTTTAAACCAATATGTTTATGCGAATGTAAGCTTTCATAAGAATCTGTATATATTTTTTTCCTTAACATATGGAGCTGTTTATCCGTCAGACTTTCTCCGTCATTCTCTACGATAAGGTGTAAGAAGCCGCCTTGTATTTCACCGCGTATTGATAGACGAGCTTTATAATTGCCCTTTTCATAACAATGCTTAAAAAAGTTCTCGACGAGTGGCTGAAGAATCATACTGGGTATCGTCGTATTAAGAATCGTTTCGTTCATTTCTATGGTGTAATCCACATTATTTCGGAAACGTTCCATTTGTAGGGTGAGGTAGGCTTCAATATAATTCACTTCATCTTGTACGAGCACCCACTCGTCTGCTTGTATGGAGTAACGCATCATCTTTGATAAAGACGTTACGAGACGGTATACGTTAGGAGTCTTCGATCTTAAAGCGACTGCACCGATTGATTGCAGGGCATTGAATAAGAAGTGAGGATTCACTTGGGACTTTAAAGCTCTGAATTGGTTTTCCTTATTTTCAATTTCAAGCTTATATTCACGATCAATGTGAAGGTTAATGCGATTCATCATATCTTTCATATGTTTCTCCAAATAACCGATTTCATCTTGTCTAGAGTCATCAAAGGGAGCGTTCATTTCACTGCCTTCTATCGTGCGCACTTTTTGAGTCAGTTGTTTGATCGGATGAGTAATTTTAATCGTAATCATACTGATCATCAACAACCCTAATAAACCAACACCTATCCCGACCAATATACTTGTATAGGCCGTTTTCCTGACATCATGAAATAAGATTTCACTAGGCGTGATCTTCACCAATTTCCATTGATGGAGTGGGCTGGATAAAGTTCTAGATAAGATAATATCATCACCCGTACCGCCATCTTCTTTCATTTGCTGTTGCAGATCAGCAGTCACGGGCTTACCGATAAGACTACGGTTGTTTGCATAAATCACTTGATCGTTTTCGTCAACCAGTAACACGGTCTCTTCATTTTCCTGAATCAGGTTTTTGCATATTTGAGTGTAGATATCTGAATCGATGTCAGTAGTCAGGATTCCGAGAAATTCGTTCGTAAGCACATCAATTATTTTATGATGGAATGTCATGACCATAGTGTTATCTGACTGGGGAACAATCGCTGCATTATTATAATTCTCAATAGGGTGAGGCGGTTCTAATATGTACTTTAAGTTTGAATGATAGAGTTTCTTCATCAAGTCCCGATCTAAAAAATCAGGTTTTGATTTTCGTGCACTGACCATTCCATTATATACAGCGATGGATTCCTTATCCTGATTTAAATAAAGCCGTACCTGCCGGATTTCGTTCCGCATCAAGTAGTAGTTTTCTAAACTTTTCTCTAGGTAAGCTGAATCATCTACATCATTGCTAAATATCCGGAACAACTCAGGGTCGCGATACAGGATATAGGGGAGGTTGATCATTTCCTCAAAGTATTGATGGAGTTCTTCTGAGCTCTCCTGTATTTGTGCCCGGCTGTTTTCGAGTTCATTCTGCTCCACACTATTTTTCGTATAGCTGTAAATTAACAAAACAGACAAAAAATAGGGCAGGATGATGAACACAAGCAGCATTAACAATAACCGGCTCTGAATGCTTTTCATCACAAAGCGCCCCTTTCACGAGAGGACCAATGGAAAAATATTTTATTTATAGCAAGATAATGGGTCGTTAAGAATGGATTTGATTGAAAAATGGTTTAGGACTACTCTATTAAATAACAAAGCAATTCATAATATCCTAAACTATAACAAACATGTAAAAAGCGTCAATCATGCCGAAGCGTATAGTACATAGTAGGAGTAATCCGCTGAACACCTGATTTCGGAAACGCTCACAAAAAAATGTAAACGTTATATAGAATTGAAAAAATGAAACAAATTGACTATTTAGATGATGGGGTTTATGGGGAAAAGGAGGGCTAAGTTCTCATCCTTAAATTAGTGAATTATCCGGAAAGATGGAGAGGCTAGCTTTTTTAGTTTCATAAAAACGAAAGAGGCGCAATCACTAAAGAGGCTCCATTAATAGGATCCTCTTTTTTGTGAGAGTGGAGAATTGAATATTCCTATAGTTTTAAAGTTTTACGATATGTACGTTCACTCCATAACGCTTCATTTCCTCTTCGAAATGGTCTGGTACTTTAGCGTCTACGATACAAAAGTCTATAGCGGATAGGTCAGCAACTTTAGCAAAATTCACCTTACCTATTTTACTATGATCAGTCAATAGGATGGTTTGCCTGGAGTTCGTGATCATCATACGCTTAATACGAGCTTCGGTAAGGTTAGGTGTGGTAATGATCCCTTCTTTAAGGTCCAAACCATTAGTACCGATAAATGCTTTATCAATTCGAATCATATTGAGCGATTGTTCTGCAAAAGGTCCGACCAATGCAGATGTTTCTCTTCGTAAATTACCGCCTAGCAGCATTACATCCAAGCCAGGAATATCAGCTAGCTCCTGCATGATAATGATCGAGTTGGTCACAATGGAAAGGTTGGAAAAGGTTTTTAACTCTTTTACAAGTTCATAAGTTGTAGTTCCTGAATCTAGAAGGATGGCATCGCCTGGGTTAATGAACTCTACCGCTTTTTTAGCAATGGCTTGCTTTTCTGCGATATAATCTTTTTTTCTATCTCCGATTGATGCCTCATAACTGACCGGCTGTAAGAGGATGGCACCGCCATGTGTCCTTTTAATATTATTTGTTTCCTCAAGCTCTTTAAGATCCCTTCGAATCGTAGATTCTGAAACATTAAATTGCTGACTTAAATCATGAACGGACGCCCGAGACATATGGCGTAAGTATTCAAGAATTTGCGCTTTACGCTCTTCCATAAACATGAACAGCAATGCTCCCTTCGTAAACGTTTTCTTTTTATCATTATAGACTAATCTCGATGTCTTAAAGAAAAAAGATGATTACGCTTACTGATTTTTGTATTTGCGATCATGCGCATTTGTCTTCATATGGTTAAAAATAATCATAAGTAATCAATTTAATTCAAACTGTATGATGAGAATAATCATGGGAAGGGAGCATTAAGTGATAATTTATAAAGAGATTCTTTATATTTTAAATTTTTAGAAAACTTATTGACAATCATTAAATACGCATATATCATCATTAATAAGCATAAACAATCATAACCAGCATTGGAATTTATTACACATATAACAAAATCATTCCTTTAATCAGCTAAATGAAATATGTGTAACGGTGATTAGAAAGGAGGGGCATGTTCGTTAATTTGTAAGCGCATTCATCGGTTTCTGAAAATAATCCATAGAGGGGGAAGTAATAAAAATGCAAATCAAACAAAAGAAGATCGGCGTAATTTTAATGGGAATTCTACTTCTATTCACGTCTGCATGTGGAAATAACGAAACTTCTGGGCAGGTAAATGAAAGCGCTGGCAACGGAAAGGGAGATCTTAAGATTGGCTTGACGCTCAACAATCTGGCAAACCCGTTTTTCGTGTCGATGAGTCAAGCTGCTGAAGAATATGCGGGAGAATTAGGAGCTGAAATTATCATCCAGGCGGCTGATGCAGATTTAGCTAAGCAAACCTCTCAAATAGAGGACTTCATTACGCAAGGGGTAGATCTTATTTTACTGAATGCTGTTGATTCTGAGGGAATCGCCGGGGCTGTCGCTCAAGCAGATGCAGCCGGAATCCCCGTCATTAGTGTTGATGTCGGGGCTGGTGGAGGGATTGAAGGTACGGTTACATCTGATAACTACCAGGCAGGGGTTCTCGCGGCTAAATATATGATTGAAGATCTTGGTGGAAAGGGGAATGTCGTTGTAATTGACGGACCTCCTGTTACCGCTGTAAAAGATCGGATTGCAGGGTTTGAGGATACGATTGAAGGAACTGATATTAAGGTGATCGCTAAGCAAAATGGTGAAGGAAACCGTGAAAAAGGATTGCAAGTGATGGAGAGTATTCTACAGGCGAATGAGCCAGGAACCATTGATGCTGTTTTTGCCAACAACGACCCTGTAGCCATTGGGGCTGAGATTGCACAGCAGCAAGCTGGCCGCCAGGATGAGTTTTACATCGTGGGTGTTGATGGCTCTCCCGATGTCATTAAAGCGATGAAGAAAGAGGGAAGTTCGATTGCAGGAACTTCGGCCCAGAATCCGGGTGAAATGATCAAAAAAGCTATAGATGTTGGGATCCAAGTATTGGATGGCGAATCTATCGAAGAAGTGATCAAAATCCCAGTAGATTTAGTGACTCAAGACAACTTAGATTCCTATAAAGGTTGGTAATCTTTATATCGAACGTACGGTCCTTGGTTCTCAACAAGGACCGTCCTTTCAATCAAGGAAGGAGTGAAAAGCTATGATTATGCAGGAAAAAGCAGAGGCAAGAACGCCTATCTTAAAGGTGGAAGGGATTAATAAAACTTTTTCTGGCACAACGGTGTTGAAAAATGTAAACATCGAGCTATACCCTGGTGAAGTCCACGCCTTAATGGGAGAGAACGGAGCCGGAAAATCCACATTAATGAAAATAGTATCGGGCGTTTATATGCCTGACCAAGACAGTGGAACAATCACTTATAAAACTGACCAAGTTACCTGGAAGGACCCGATGACGGCTAGAAAAGTGGGTATTGGTGTGATCCATCAGGAACTTAACTTGGCCCCTAACTTGACCATCGGTGAAAATATCTTGATGGGAACAAAATACCCCCGAAATAAATTCGGCATGGTGCGCTGGGAAAAAGTACATAGACGAGCAAAGGAAGTATTGACTTCCATGGGATCTGATTTAAAGCCAGAAACACTAGTCTCGACGTTAAGTGTAGCCCAGCAGCAGATGGTGGAAATCGCAAGAGCCCTCTCATACAAAGCTGAAGTCTTGATTATGGATGAACCGACTGCCTCTTTAACAGATAAAGAAATTGACAGGCTTTTTGAAATCATAAAGGACTTAAGAAAACAGGGTGTTGCGATCGTCTATATTTCCCATCGGATGGAAGAAATTTTTAAAATTTCCGATCGTTATACCGTTTTGCGTGATGGAGAGTGGATTCAAAGTGGTCCTATCCAAGAAACGAACACGGATCTTTTAGTCAGTTTAATGGTTGGCCGTGACCTGAAAGGTCTGTTTCAACGGTCGAAAAGCAACTATATAAAAGTAGGAGATAAAGAACTTCCTGCATTAGAAGTGAAGAATTTAAGTGATAATACTTTTGTAAGGGATCTGTCTTTTCAGATCTATCCAGGAGAAATTGTCGGATTTGCAGGACTGGTTGGGGCAGGTCGAACAGAGCTTGTCCGGTCGATCTTTGGCGTCTCGGATATCCATAAGGGAGAAATCTGGGTAGGGGGAGAAAAGGTGCAAATCAAGTCCCCGATCGATGCAATCAAGTATGGGATTGCCCTCGTGCCAGAAAGCCGCAAGGAACAAGGATTATTTCTTGATATGTCCGTAAAAGAAAACATCTTGCTGGCGGAACTAAAAAAGCATAAAAAGAACCTGAAGATTAATTGGAATTCTTTAAACCATACAGCTGACGTGTATATTAAAAACTTAAAAATCAAGACAGCCTCACCCGATCAGTCGATTTCTGGTTTAAGCGGCGGGAACCAGCAAAAGGCGGTTATTGCCAGGTGGCTATCAACAAATCCTAAAGTACTGCTGCTCGACGAACCAACACGTGGTGTGGATATAGGAGCTAAAACGGAAATTCATAAAATTATTTCGGAACTTGCCGATGCGGGGCTCGCGGTTTTGATGATCTCTTCTGAACTTCCTGAAGTGATCGGGATAAGTGATCGGATTTTTGTTATGAACGAAGGAAGGATCACCGGGCACCTTCAGAAAAATGAAGCTACTCAAGAACGCATAATGCATTACGCAACGGGAGGGAATTAAAGTTGAAATCAATTCTGTCGACTAATCAGCAGCCAACGGCCCAGCCGCCTGTCCAGCCCCGATTCAAGCTCGGTCATCATGCATCAACCGTCTGGAATCAGCTTGGGATGATCATTATTTTAATTTTGCTATGCATAGTAATGAGCGTAATGGCACCAAACTTTTTAGACTCATCCAATCTGACAAACATCCTAAAACAAGTATCGGTTACTGCCATTTTAGCTGCAGGAATGACGATTGTTATTTTGACCGGTGGTATTGATTTATCCGTGGGATCCATTGTAGCACTATCCGGAGTCGTTTCGGTCATGGCTTCCCAAACAGGAATAAATCCGATTTTTGCCATGCTGCTCGGTGTTGGAGCTGGTTATCTTGTGGGTTTCATTAATGGCGTATTTACAGCCAAAATCGGCCTGCCTGCTTTTATCGTTACATTAGCGAGTATGACCTATGTAAGAGGTCTGGCCTATGTCACAAGTGGAGGCTATCCGGTTGTCTTAGAATCTAATACCTTTCGATTCATAGGGTCAGGTTCTATTTTATCGATCCCTACACCCATTTATTTAATGATCCTCGTGTATATCGTTATGTTTCTTGTTTTAAAATACACGATGTTTGGACGCCATATTTATGCGATTGGCGGGAATGAAGAAGCGGCTAGATTAACTGGAATCAAAGTGAAAAAGACATTGGTAAATGTTTATTCTATCAGCGGCTTACTCGCTGGTTTAGGCGGTGTTGTCCTCGCAGGACGACTTTACTCAGGTCAGCCGACGGCAGGGAATATGTATGAACTTGATGCCATCGCAGCGGTAATTTTAGGTGGTTCAAAATTAACAGGTGGTGTCGGTAAGATTCAAGGTACCATCATTGGAGTGTTGATTATGGGAGTCATCACTAATGGTCTTACGCTAATGGATGTTAGTTATTACTGGCAACTTGTCGTCAAGGGGGGAGTCATTGTATCAGCAGTGTTAATTGACCGGTTACGTTCCTAAAAATTTAAAGGAAGGAGAGGGATTTCCACTTGGATAAATCTGTATGGATAAGAGGTTTTTCGTTGTTGCTCTGTTTGCTTGTTGTAGGTGTACCGACAAATGTGCTTGCGGAGGACTCAGGATATTATGAAGAGCCCTACCGAAACCAATTTCATTTTTCTCCTGAAGCAAACTGGATGAACGATCCCAATGGGATGGTTTATTACGAAGGAGAATACCATTTGTTTTACCAGTACCATCCTTACGGCACAACTTGGGGACCGATGCACTGGGGGCATGCGGTTAGTAAAGATCTGGTAAAGTGGGAGCACCTCCCGATTGCTTTATATCCTGACGAACATGGCCATATATTCTCAGGAAGTGCCGTTATAGATTGGGAGAATACAACAGGATTTGGGAAGGAAGCAATGGTCGCTATTTTTACCCATTCCGGCCCAAATGGACAAGTCCAAAGTCTCGCTTACAGTCTTGATAATGGAAGGTCATGGGAAAAGTATGAAGGTAACCCGGTGATGCCGGATCCTCCTGTCGCCGATTGGCGTGACCCCAAAGTTTTCTGGCATGAAGACTCCAGCCAGTGGGTCATGTCGCTTGCGGCCAAAAATAAAATTATGTTTTATACTTCTCCCAATTTAAAAGAATGGGAATTTGCAAGTGAATTCGGCCCAGATGGCGGTATCCAATCCAATAGTCTTGATCGGGTATCGTACGCTATGTCTGACTATACCGGAAGTTCGTTTAGTTATGAAGGTGATATAACGCTTAATGAAAAGAATGGCCGGGAGGGCTCCGGCGGATTAGTCTTTCGATCGGACAAAGATGGAAACAATGCGTACATCGCCAGTGTTGATGCAAAAAATAATCGCGTGACATTAAGTAAAAACGTGAATGGTGAGGTAGAAGAGCTGACCCGTGAACCAATGGACTTGGGAACTTCATCAACGCATCACGTCAAGGCAGTGGCTGATGGAGACAATATAAAAGTCTTTGTGGATGATCAGCTTGTGATACATCAGAATGACCAATCATTTGCCCATGGATATTATGGGTTGATATCAAGTGGCTCAACGGCTGCATTTCGTAATGTCGAATTTACAAACACATCCAACTTCGTAACTAATTTGTCTGGCTGGAAGGTGATCAGCGGATCTTGGGAAGACTCCTTAGAGGGGAAAACAGGGACTTCTAAAGAAGATGCCTTTACTTTGAGTGGTCAAACGGCCGATAACTTTTTGTACGAATCGGAAGTCAAAGTATCAAAAGATCAAGGAGAAGGTGGAGCTGGAGCTCTCGTTTTCCGTGCTGATCAAGATGTAAAAAACGGCTACTTTGCCAATGTTGATGCTTTAAATGATGTGGCGAAGCTGATGAAGATCGAGAACGGGAAAATCACCGCGTTAGCTCAAAAATCGATGAGTATCGAGACGGACCAGACTTATCACCTAAAAATCGATGCATATGACGATCATATAAAAGTCTATATTGATGACACCCTCATTCATGATATTAAGGATGGCACTTTTACAGATGGATACCTTGGGTTAAATGTATGGAACTCTACCACACTATTTCAAAATGTAAAAAAGGGGGAAAATATCAAAACTACTGATAAGGAAATCGCCAACCATGATTTTGAAACAGGTGATTTGACAGGATGGACCTCTATGAAAGGAAATGCCTTTACAGATGATCACGTTACCGATGTAAGTAATTACTGGGGTGGACCTTTTGAACCTCAAGGGAATTATCATGTATGGGGATTTTCCGACCTTCATGATGGGGATAATGCAATAGGCGAGTTGCGTTCTTCCTACTTTAAATTAAGCGGGTCCGGGGAAATCAACTTTCTGTTAGGCGGAGGGAATGATATCAGCAACCGTTATGTATCCTTGGTTAGAGCTTCTGACGGCCAGGAACTAATCCGCCAGGCTAACACTAAGTTTAAAGATGACGAAACATATAAGCGTTATGTCTGGGATGCTTCTGAATATGTGGGAGAAGTTTTCTATATTAAAGCAGTGGATCAGGCTACTGGCGGGTGGGGTCATATCAACATCGATGATTTCAATGTTTATAATGAAGGACCGATTCCTGATGAGGTCGACCAGGTAGCTAAAGAACCCGAAAGAAATGATTCCAACCAAAGCGGGACGATTGGAGAGTGGACATCGGTATCAGGAGAGTGGATTCATTCAACCCACGGAAGTAATGGCGGCATCTGGGAATGCCCAACATTAGTGGAACTTCCGATTGATGGAGATCCCAATAACACGAAGTGGGTCCTGCAAGTAAGTATCAATGACGGGGGTCCTGCTGGTGGATCTGGTATGCAATACTTTGTTGGTGACTTTGATGGAAAAACATTTACCAATGAGAATCCACCAGATAAAGTACTATGGAGTGATTACGGAGCGGATTATTATGCTGCCGTTGACTGGAGTGGTATCGAAGGAGATCATGGAGAAAAATACTGGCTCGGCTGGATGAGCAACTGGCAGTATGCTCACGAAACACCTACCTCAACGTGGAGAAGTTCGATGTCTTTACCACGCACAATGGAACTCACTCAAACCGAAGAGGGAACCCGTTTAAAACAAACGCCTGTATCTCTAAAAAGTATTCAAAACAATAGTCAAATGACTTCCTATGACAATATAGTAATTTCAAACAACAGCAGCCTTCTTTCTGACTTCTCAGGAGATACGTATGAAATGATCGCCGAATTCGATGTTTCCGATACGAATGCATCGGAGTTTGGTTTTAAAGTCCGTAAAGGAGATGGAGAAGAATACACTAAAGTAGGGTACGATCTTGCAGGGGAACAGCTTTTTATTGATCGTGCAACTTCCGATGATTTTGACTATGGTGATAATGTTGGAGATAGGCATGATGGTCCGCTAACAGCTTCAGACGGTAAAGTGAAAATGCATATCTTTGTTGATCGCTCAGCTGTTGAAGTATTCGGCACAGATGGAAAAACCGTAATCACCGATCAAATTTTTCCTGATCCATCAAGTAAAGGGTTGGAGATATATAGTGAAGGCGGAGAGGTCACCTTAAATTCGTTGGAAATCTATCCATTAAAGAGTATTTGGAAAGATAAGAATCGTTTTAAAACAAATTTAACCGGCTGGAAGCCTGTTTCGGGGAGCTGGGCAAAAACAAGGGAAGGACTACAAGGCCAAAGCAGCGGTGATTCTTTTAACATATCGGCTCAAGAAGGACATGAATTTCGGTATGAAGCCGATATTGAAGTGCTGGATTCCGACTCCCATCCGGACGACCCTGAACAAGATTTAGTTGATAATTTAGTAGGCGCAGGTGCTTTGTTTTTTCGTTCTGATCCTGATGCGAAAAACGGATATGCAGCCAATATTGATGTAAAAAATAATGAAGTCAAACTTATCAAATTTTTGGATGGAAAGGGAATTGACCTGGCGACCTACAATGACGATGGTAAGTTGAAGTTAAAAGCCAATCGAGACTATCGGATAAAGGTAGAAACGAAAGGTGAGCGCATGAAAGTTTATTTGGACAAAAAAATAGTGATTGACATAAAGGATTCCACATTTAAAGAGGGGTATTTTGGCTTAAATGTATGGGATTCAACGGTAGTGTTTAACAAAGTGAAAGTGAAGATGAATAAATAATAGTAAGGTGACTTCATTTTGTAGATATACTATAACCTGAATGATAGACACTTCAAAAAAGGTGTCTATCATTCAGGTTTTTTGTGTTTTCTAATGTGGGAAGTCGGTTTTATCTACTTGAGATTTCGTGCATTCTAATAATGTCGTATCAAGAACTGACCTGTTTAACCTTAATATATCTTAAAATAATTTTTTATAGTTAAGTGATAAAGTATGATAAGCTAACTTATACGAATATGTTGCAATGGGGTGAATGAATGGAAACCAAATATAAGTTCGTCAAAAAGTCTATTAAATCTAAAATTTTAGATGGTACGTATAAGTCGCATGAAAAAATCTCATCAGAAAGTGAGATGATGCGTCAATTTAATGTGAGTCGACACACGGTCAGGTTAGCGATTGGAGAGCTTGTGAGCGAAGGATGGCTCTTTAGAGAGCAAGGTGCAGGTACTTTTTGTGCGGATCGTACGGAGCAGACGAGAAAAGATTCAGTTTCAAGGAAAAATATTGCTATTGTTGCAACTTACATTTCTGATTATATATTTCCCTCGATCATTCGTGGCGCTGAAGGCTATTTGAGTGATCAGGGATATCATGTCACTTTATTCAACACAAACAATGATCATGAAAAAGAACGAATTTATTTAGAAAAGATTATATCTCAAGGGTTTGATGGAGCTATCATTGAGCCGACCCAGAGTGCTTCTTCCAACCCAAACATTGATTATTACTTGAATCTTGAACGTTTGAATATTCCATACATCATGATCAACGCTTATTATGATGCATTAGAGCCAGTAAGAGTTATCGTTGATGATGAACGGGGCGCGTACTTGCAGACAGAGCATTTGATTAAAAATGGCCATAAGGAGATCCTTGGGTTTTTCAAAACCGATGACATGCAAGGAACTCTTAGGATGAAAGGATACTTAAAATCTCATCGAGAGTATGGGATACCGATCAATCCTAAGCATATTATTTCTTACAATACATCCGAAAAACATACGAAGCCGATTGAAGTGCTGAAAAGCTTCTTAAGCCAGCAAGGGCCTCATCCTACAGCCATCGTATGTTATAACGATGAACTGGCAATGAAACTGCTGAATGTCATTCGGGAGAACCACCTTCGTGTTCCTGATGATTTGTCCATTGTCGGTTTCGATAACTCGTTTTTGGCGGAAATGTCAGAAGTAAAGTTAACATCCATTGAACATCCGAAAGCTGATTTAGGGAAGACTGCTGGAAAATTAATATTAAACTTGATCAAACGTAAACAAATGACCCAAGATGGTACTGAAGAAGTGGAAAGCGTAATCTATTCCCCTGAATTGGTCTTACGTCAATCTACTAAAAATATAAACGCTTCAAGTAAAAGTCTTCGGGATGCCACGTAAAGAATACGAAGGAGTGCTATTTAACGAATAGTACTCTTTTTTACATTTAAAGAAAGTATAACCTAAGGCTTACCTCCACTAAGGCTTGGCTTTGCCAAGTTTTCTTTATGTGTCCTCGGCATGTGGGGTTCAAGTCCGAATAGCGGATACTCATCGTTTTATACAACTTTTCATAACTTGAGAGCCCTGGAACGTTGTTATGAAGGGGCTTACCTATAAAAATAAATAATTTTTTTTATTTTCTGTCATTCTTTCTCTTGAATGTACGTATAAATTGTTTTAAGATTAAACGGAAGGAAAAAGTTATACGTATAAGTTGAGAGGAAGGTGGCTGGCTATGCTGGAGGGTTTAAAACAGCAAGTGCTTGAGGCAAACAAAGCTCTCCCTAAACTTAATCTTGTTACATTTACATGGGGGAATGTAAGCGGTTTCAGTCAAGAAAAACAGGTAATGGTGATTAAACCGAGCGGAGTTCCTTATGACGGGCTTACGACAAAAGATTTAGTTGTGGTGGATCTTCTGGGGAATGTCGTTGAAGGAAAATTAAAACCATCATCTGACACACCGACACACTTAGTCCTATATCGAAAATATCCGTATCTTGGAGGCGTCGTACATACCCATTCCCCCTGGGCGACCAGCTGGGCGCAAGCAGGTAAAGGTATCCCTTGTTTAGGAACGACGCAAGCAGATTACTTTTACGGAGAGATTCCATGTACGCGTAAGATGACAAATGGTGAAATTCACGCAGATTATGAAGAGCAAACAGGAAACGTCATAGTAGAAACCTTTGAGAAGAGGGGCCTTCACCCTGGTCAAGTTCCTGGTGTACTTGTTCATAGTCATGCACCTTTTAATTGGGGACGTAATCCTAAGGATGCTTTACATAATGCCGTTGTTTTAGAAGAGATAGCGAAAATGGCCATTCACACGTATCAAATAAATCCTGATACACCAAACATGGACCAAGCGTTATTAGATAAGCATTATTTACGAAAGCATGGAGCGAATGCTTATTACGGTCAATGATTAGTGAGGAGGAACGTTATGTCAACAAAGTATGCAATTGGAGTGGATTATGGGACAGAATCCGGGCGAGCGGTATTAGTGTCTCTAACCAATGGGGAAGAAGTTGCGGACCACGTCACACCTTATCGTCATGGAGTGATTGATAAGCGGCTGCCAGGAACAGAAGTTAAGCTGGGACATGAATGGGCGCTGCAGCACCCAGGTGATTATATAGAAGTTCTGGAGGAATCTATCCCTTCTGTCATAGAAGCTTCTGGTGTTAATGCTGAGGATATCATTGGCCTAGGGATCGACTTTACAGCCTGTACGATGCTTCCAATCGATGAGGAAGGCTCCCCGCTTTCTTTCAATGACTTATGGAGTAATAACCCGCATGGATGGGTGAAGCTATGGAAGCATCATGCTGCTCAGGATAAAGCGAATCAACTGAATAGAATCGCCGAACAGCGTGGGGAAGAATTTTTAAAACGGTACGGAGGTAAGATCTCTTCCGAATGGATGATCGCGAAAATATGGCAAATCCTCGAAGAAGCACCTGAAATCTATGATGCTGCCGACCAATTCATAGAAGCTACAGATTGGGTGATCTCCCAACTGACGGGCAACCTTTTGAGAAACAGCTGTACGGCTGGGTATAAATCGATTTGGCATAAAAAAAACGGTTATCCAAGCAAAGACTTTTTTCGGTCCTTGGATCCTAGATTAGAAGATTTGACGGATACGAAGTTAAGAGGTGAGGTTGTCCCTTTAGGAACCAAAGCTGGGGGAATAACGAAGGATATGGCGAAAAGGATCGGATTGCGCGAAGGGACTTCAGTAGCAGTGGGAAATGTAGATGCTCATGCGTCTGTACCCGCTCTTGGGGTGACATCGCCTGGAAAAATGGTCATGACTATGGGAACATCCATCTGTCATTTATTGCTTGGAGATGAAGAAAAATATATAGAGGGCATGTGCGGAGTCGTAGAAGATGGTATCATCCCAGGGTTGTACGGGTATGAAGCGGGGCAGTCGGCTGTAGGGGATATTTTCGCCTGGTACATTGCTCACGGTGTACCTTCTTACGTCAAGGACGCTTCGGACAAACAAGGAATGAATGTGCATCAATATTTAGAACAAAAGGCTTCGGAGTATCACCCTGGTGAAACAGGACTTCTAGTATTAGATTGGTGGAATGGAAATCGTTCCGTACTCGTTGACACCGAATTAAGCGGACTTCTGATCGGAGCCACTATGCAAACGAAGCCTGAAGAAATCTACAGGGCTCTTATAGAAGCTACAGCCTTCGGGACAAGGAAAATCGTCGATGCATTTCATCACAATGGGGTACCTGTGGAAGAACTTTATGTTTGCGGAGGCCTACCTCAAAGGAACAAATTGCTCATGCAGATTTATGCGGACGTTACCAACCGCAGGATAAAAATTGCTGATTCAAAACAAACCCCAGCCCTGGGAGCTGCTATGTTCGGCGCCATAGCGGCCGGCAGTGAACGAGGTGGGTTTGATAATGTCGTCGAGGCTGCTGAGAAGATGGCAAGGATAAAAGAAGAAACGATCGAACCGATCCCTGCTCATGTTGAAATCTATGAAGAGCTATACCAGGAATATTCTACCCTTCATGACTATTTTGGAAGAGGAGAAAATCAGGTGATGAAAAAATTGAAAGCGCTTAGAAATCCAGAAAATGCAAGTAAGGGGCAGTTATTATGTTGAAAATCAGACCTTATGAATTCTGGTTTGTTACAGGAAGCCAGCATTTATACGGAAAAGAAGCATTAGAAGAAGTCCAGGCTCATTCAGAAGAAATGGTGGATCAGTTAAATGAAAAGCAAGACTTGCCTTTTCGGATCGTGTTCAAATCCGTTTTGACATCATCAGACGATATTCATAAAGTCATGGTTGAAGCGAACGCGGATGATCATTGTGCAGGATTGCTGACGTGGATGCATACCTTTTCCCCGGCAAAAATGTGGATTGCTGGATTAAAAGCGCTGCAGAAGCCTTTGCTTCATCTTCATACACAATATAACCGGGAAGTTCCATGGGACTCCATAGATATGGATTTTATGAACTTGAACCAATCCGCCCATGGAGACCGTGAGTATGGATTCATGGTATCCCGCCTGAATATCGCGAGAAAAGTTGTGGTGGGTCACTGGAAGGATGCTGAAGTTGTTGGAAAAATAGCCGGATGGATGAAAACAGCGGTTGCCCACACAGAAGGAAGCAACATTCGTGTAGCGCGTTTTGGGGATAACATGCGTAATGTAGCCGTAACCGATGGAGATAAAGTGGAGGCCCAGATCAAATTCGGATGGACAGTTGATTATTATGGAATAGGTGATTTGGTAGAGGAAATAGAGAAAGTCACCGAACAGGAAGTGGAAGATCTATATCATACGTATACGGAATTATATGATCTGTTTGATGGCGACTCAGAGGGGGTTCAAGCATCCATTAAGGAGCAGGCTCGTATCGAACTGGGCTTGAAATCTTTCCTATCTTCAAAAAATTATAATGCGTTCACGACCAATTTTGAAGATTTGCATGGGATGAAGCAGTTACCTGGTTTAGCTGTTCAGCGCCTGATGGCAGAGGGGTACGGTTTTGCAGGTGAAGGGGACTGGAGAACGGCTGCTCTTTTACGAATGATGAAAATTATTTCACATAATAAAGGAACCTCTTTCATGGAGGATTATACGTACCATTTAGATCCGGAAAATGAAATGGTCCTTGGCTCACATATGTTGGAAATTTGCCCTACACTGTCTAGTGAAAAGCCAGAAATCGTGGTCTCTCCGCTTGATATCGCAGGGAAGGATGATCCGGCACGTCTCGTTTTTAATGGAACCGAGGGAAAAGCGGTCAATGCTTCCTTAATAGAATTAGGGGGCCGTTTCCGTTTAGTAGTGAATGAAGTAGAAGCAGTCCATGTAAAAGAAAAGACCCCGCACTTACCAGTTGCTAAAGTGCTTTGGAAACCTCAGCCTTCCTTAAGTGAAGCTACTGAGTCGTGGATATATGCTGGAGGAGCACATCATACCGTTTTTTCAACGGAAGTTACGTTAGAGCAGTTATATGATTTCGCTGATATGGCAGGAATTGAATGCATTATCATCGATCAGTCGACCAATGTACGACATTTAAGGAATGAACTCAAACTAATGGATGAAATCAGAAGAGTTTAATCGTTATTAAAATTTTCATAGATTAATTGTTATTGATAAAGGAAGTGTGCCTAGCCATAAATAGTGAAAACCGTGTTATTGGTGTGGTAGAAAGTGTTCAATAATTTTCTAAGGGGGACAAGCTAATGAAGAAGATGTTAGTTTTATTATCTATTGTAATCTTATCCTTGATGACAGCATGTGGTAACTCGGAAGGAGCAAGCGGAGAAGAAGGTAAGAAAAGCGTGGGAATAGCGATGCCGACGAAGTCTTCGGAACGTTGGGTGAAAGACGGGGAGAACATGGCTGCTGAATTTGAAGAATTGGGATATAAAGTTGACCTTCAGTATGCAGAAGACGTTGTAGAAAACCAAATATCTCAAATAGAAAATATGATTACGAAAGGTGTAGACATTTTAGTTATCGCTTCTATTGATGGAGAAGCATTGACGGATGTCTTGAACCAAGCAAAAAATCAAGAAATACCTGTCATTGCTTATGATCGGCTGATCATGAACTCTGATCATGTAAGTTACTATGCTACTTTTGATAACTTTCAAGTTGGTGTCCAACAAGGTGAATATATTGAAAAAGAATTAGGTCTTAAAGATGGAAAAGGCCCCTTTAATATCGAGTTATTTGCTGGTTCCCCGGATGATAACAATGCTTATTTCTTCTGGGACGGAGCAATGTCAATCTTGCAACCCTATATCGATAAAGGTCAATTAGTTGTCCAAAGTGGTCAAACAAAGTTCGGTCAAGCTGCTACGTTAAGGTGGAGTGGAAGTAAAGCACAAGAAAGAATGGATAATATCTTGAGTGCCCATTATTCAGGTAAACAGTTGGATGTGATCTATTCACCGTTTGATGGAATCAGCAGGGGAGTTATTTCTTCATTAAAAGCGGTCGGCTATGGTTCTGGCAACAAACCGATGCCAATTGTAACCGGTCAGGATGCTGAATTGGCCTCAATCAAGTCTATTATCGCAGGCGAGCAGACGCAAACCATTTTCAAAGATACAAGAAGTTTAGCAGACAAAGCGGTACAAATGGCTGATGCTGTTCTTAAAGGTGAAGAACCTGAAGTCAATGATAAAGAAACCTATGATAACGGTTCAAAAGTGGTGCCAGCTTACCTGCTTGAACCGATTCCTGTAGATATTGACAATTATAAGGAAGTACTTGTTGAATCTGGTTATTACTCTAAAGATCAGCTTAAATAACTGTTTGAGTAAGATGATTTAGCATTTTGCTTCTATCGCTAAATCATCTTGCTTACTTTCAATCAAGGGTGTGATGTCCATGGATAGTCCAATTCTAGAGATGAAAAGTATCACGAAGAGGTTTCCAGGAGTTAAAGCTTTAGACGATGTAAACTTAAATGTTCAACAAGGGGAGATTCATGCATTAATCGGTGAGAATGGTGCTGGAAAATCCACACTTATGAAAGTTCTAAGCGGAGTACACGCTTATGGAACCTACGAAGGTGAGATTATTTTTAATCGCAACCTTTGTGAATTTAAAAATATTAATGAGAGTGAAGAGCTAGGGATCGTTATAATCCACCAAGAACTTGCTTTAATACCGGAGCTGTCAATAGCTGAAAATATCTTTCTTGGTAATGAACAACAAAAAAATGGTGTGATCAATTGGAGTGAAACGTTAGTAAAAACGATAGAACTACTGAAAAAAGTAGGCCTGAAAGTAAACCCTGAGGAAAAAATTAAAAATATTGGGGTTGGCCAACAACAGCTGGTAGAAATAGCAAAAGCGTTATCAAAAGATGTGAGGCTGCTCATTTTAGATGAGCCCACAGCTGCACTTAACGAAGAAGATAGTGAGAATCTATTGAATCTATTAGTAGAGCTTAAAGAACAAGGGATGACTTCGATCTTAATCTCCCACAAGTTAAAAGAACTTTTGAAGGTTTCTGATAGTCTGACAGTACTTCGAGATGGCCAAACCATTCAAACCTATCATATCAGGAATCAAAAAATTACGGAGAGCATCATTATTAAAGATATGGTAGGGAGAGACTTGACCAACCTCTATCCAGAAAGAAAAAAAGTAATAGGAAATGAAGTTGTGTTTGAAGTGAAAGACTGGTCTGTATATCATCCGTTAGATCCAAATAAACAACTATTGCACAATGTCAATCTTAAGGTGAAAAAAGGTGAAATCATAGGGATCGCCGGGTTGATGGGAGCGGGGCGTACGGAACTCGCAATGAGTATATTCGGTAAATCTTATGGTAAAAAGATATCCGGTGAACTCTATAAAGATGGTCGAAAAATTAAATTAAATGATGTAAGTGAAGCCATTAAGCACAAAATTGCATACGTATCAGAAAATCGTAAGGATTATGGTTTAGTACTTATTGATAGTGTTCGTAAAAACTTGACTTTATCGAATTTAAAAAAGGTTTCCAATAAAAACATCCTCAATATGAATGATGAAATTGTTGAAGCTGAATCCATAAAAACAAAGATGAATATCAAAGCACCGACCATTGAACAAGTAACGACTCATCTGAGTGGGGGAAACCAACAAAAGGTAGTACTCGGAAAATGGATTTTTACTGACCCGGATCTATTAATACTGGATGAACCATCACGAGGAATAGATGTAGGTGCGAAATTCGAAATCTACAAGATTATTAACGAATTAGCAGAGCAAGGCAAAAGTATCATCATGATTTCGTCAGAGCTCCCGGAACTACTGGGGATGTGCGATCGGATATATACGCTTTGTGAAGGGGAAATCACTGCTGATGTGAACATTGAAGAAGCTGACCAAGAGACGTTAATGACATATATGACACAAAGTTGGAGGTCTTAAAGTGGAGGGTATTAAACAATTACTTGCTAGTAATATCCGTAGGTTTACGATGATTATTGCATTGATAGGAATTATCATTCTATTCCAGATATTGACCCAAGGGATCTTATTAACCCCATTGAATGTAACGAATATTATAATGCAAAACAGCTATATCATTGTATTAGCTATAGGAATGATGCTGATCATCATTACGGGTGAAATAGATTTGTCTGTCGGATCAGTTGCAGCTTTCGTAGGAGCGGTTTCTGGTGTTTTACTCGTCAGCTGGGACTTACCTGTATTCCTTGGCATTATCATATGTTTGGCGTTCGGAGCTCTTATTGGTGCATGGCAAGGGTATTGGGTGGCTTATGTAAATATACCTTCATTCATTGTTACTTTAGCAGGGATGTTAATTTTCAGAGGACTAACCTTGGTCGTGTTGCAAGGTCAGACCCTTGCCCCGTTTCCTGACAGCTTTAGAAGCTTGAGTTCAGCATTCATTCCAGATTTATTTGGTAATGGGGAGTTACAATTATTTACGATCCTTATCGGCCTCATCTTTACTGTAATTTATATTGTCAGTGAATTTTCCATACGTAAAAAGGATATTAAATATGAATTCAAGACGTTATCCATGCCTTTATTAATGTTGAAGCTCATCCTTTTTTCAGTTGTAATCAACTTATTTACATATGTACTGGCTCAGTATGAAGGTCTTCCTTATGTATTGCTTTTATTAGTAGCCCTTGTCCTCGGGTACACATTTATAATGAATAAGACTGTACTAGGTCGCCACATTTATGCAGTCGGCGGGAATGCAAATGCGGCTAAATTGTCTGGTGTCAAAACGAAACGGATGAAGTTTCTCGTTTTTATGAATATGGGTATTTTAGCTGCTTTGAGTGGAATGATTTTTGCTGGTCGTTTAAATGCCGCAACTCCGCAAGCTGGTAATTTATTCGAATTGGATGCAATTGCCGCAGCTGTAATCGGTGGTGCGTCATTCACCGGAGGAATCGGAACCATATTCGGAGCTGTAATCGGAGCTTTAGTCATGGGAGTATTAAACAACGGTATGTCACTCATGGGGATTGGTATTGACTGGCAACAAGCTATTAAGGGATTGGTCCTATTGGCAGCAGTCGCCTTTGACGTATTGAACAAAAATAAATAGTGACCTTAAGGCAAGATATTGCTTTTGTTTGCTAATGAGCTTGCCTTAACTTAGTGGTTGGACAAGGATCCATAGGAAAATCGGCCCTTTATCTAAAACACCTTGTAGGGCTATGTTATCCTATAAAAACTGTCTTTATCCTCGGGGCAGTCGGTGGGAAGGAAGAGATTTTCATGAACATGGAAACGCAAGAGATTCAAGTTCCTGGTCAAAGAACCTGGACATTATTTCAACTGGAAAATGACCAGGGGATGAGTGTCCATTTTCTGAACTATGGAGGGATCATCACGAATATTTCTGTCCCTGATCGAAATGGGAATTCTAAGAATGTAGTGCTTAGCTATGAAGATTTCGAGGATTACATTGAAAATCCAGGATTTCTAGGGGCATTAATCGGTCGGGTAGCTGGTCGTATCAAAAATGCCTCATTTCAAATAGAAGGAAGGGAGTATGTAGTAGAAGCGAATGAAGGGGAACATCATCTCCACGGAGGTGAGCGTGGCTTTCATCAATGTCTCTGGGAAGCTTCCCCATTTGAGAGGGATAGGGAAATAGGTGTAAAGCTTTCACACAAAAGTCTTGAAGGTGAAGGAGGATACCCTGGGGCCATTCACGTTGAGGTCACCTACATACTGACGAACGACAATCAGTTGATCATCGATTATTTCGCAGAAACGGATCGGAAAACGGTGCTGACAATGACCAATCATTGTTATTTTAATTTAAGTGGAAAGGCCGATCATACCGTTCATCATCATTCATTACTTCTAAACAGTTCCCGTTTTGCCGAGTTAGATAATCAACTCATTCCGACAGGAAAATGGATAGATGTAACAGATACACCGTTTGATTTCCGTCAAAATAGAAAGCTAGGATCCAGCTTTTCCTATGAAACTGCCCAACAAAGAGCTGCGAATGGTGGCATAGATCATTTTTTTTTGCTGGATGGTGAAAGGAAGCCGGCCATCCGGCTGGAAGATGCAAAGGCAGGACGTACGCTTGAGGTGGAAACGGATCAACCAGGCATTGTCATCTATACCTCTAATAACCTTCCAGAAGGGAAAAACTTGTCTGAAGGAAAAACTATGACACACTCAGGGATATGTATCGAAACGCAAAGCTCCCCAGCATCCTTACATGAAACAGGGTTTCCCGATATTTTCCTTACTCCCGGCAAGCCTTACCATAGACGAACGTTGTTTAAGTTCGGAACTGGAGTATCAGAATGAAATTGACAAACTTTTGATATATTAGCCTCTCATGAGTACACTTTTGAGAGGCTTTTTCTCCATGTTTCCAGTGATATAGGCTGCGAAAAATATTGCTTGATTTTCCCTCGATATTGGCTAAGGTACTGGAAGGCGCCCCTCCATTATGGCGAATATCGACTGCTTTAGAAAGCTGCTTCGTTTTCACCTAACCGCGCGTCTTATATTGTCTTGTTGTCATCCCAGTCACTTTTTTGAATAGGTTGCAAAAGTAATGGGAGTCACTGTAACCGACCTTTTGGGCAATCTCATAGGTTTTGTCATTTGTCGATTTTAGCAGCTTTTTGGCGTTCTCCATCCGAATATGCGTAATATACTCAACCAAGGTTTTACCGGTTTCCTGGCTGAACATCCGGCTGAAATAGGAAGGACTGACATTGACCATATCTGCGATCCTTTGTAAGGATAATTCCGATTCATAAAAATGCTGATGTATATATTCTTGAGCTTTAAGAATAAGTGGGTTAACCTTCACAGATGAAAAAATCTTGGATTCCATGACAACCTTCAGCATATCAGCAATGTATGCTTCGACTTCCGAGTATTCCCGGATCCAGCCTGCCCGTACTTCGCGGTTGGTCATTTCCTTCAGCAATCCGACATCCTCGATCCTCTGTTCCCTCATATATTGCTTTATAGTCAGCGTGAAATCGATCAAGGAATAGGCAGTAATGGATAAATGGGTAGTAAAGTGGAAGTACCTAATGAGGAGAACAGGAGGAACCTGTTCTTTCATATAACTTTGACGAAACAGCTTCGGACAATACCATTCAAGACGTGTCCGACAATAGCTGCATCGGTACATTGGATGCCGTGTATGTAATGAGGTATGTGCGGCATGATGTAATCAGCCTCCGTGCCTCTGAGGAGTAGTGAAGCTATTTTTCACAAAGTTAAAATTGCATATCAGCTCTTTTGTTTCGTATCGCCTGGCGATATAACTTGCAATTTAAGTTGAAAACCTTCATATTAAATAGAAAAGGAGGCCCGATATGCGACGCGATATACAACCCAATGAACGAGCATTCTCTACTAAGGAAGTTGCAGAAGAAGTGAGTATTGCCACTCCTACTGTCCGAAAGTATGGGCAAATTTTAGAGCGGAATGGATACGAGTTTTTGAAAGATGGCGATCGACGTATCTTTGTTCAAAGTGACATCAAAGCGCTTATAGCGTTACGCGATACGGACAAGCCCCTTGACGATACAGCAAAAGACCTTGTATATCAACAAAGAGAGAATTTGAAAGTCTCTAATGAAACAGAGGTAGCGATATCCGATACATATGAAAATGTACCGCATGACCCTAACCAATTAAAAGAGGTCTTAATGTATGTCGTCAATGAACTCGCAGCTACACGGGAAATGAATGTCCAATTGACAAACGATATGTCACAGCTTAAAACAACAGTTTCACGACTCCAGCAAGATCATCATGCTATAAGTTCTAATATCGGGAATTCTGCTCAAAAAACGAATGCTAAAATTGAAAATTTGACCAAGCAACAAAATACTTATTACGAAACCTTGTTAGAGCAGGAAAAACATCATTATGAAGAATTGCTGCAACAAGAAAAGCAAAAAAGTGAACTCTTACAAAAAGAAATACAAAGTATGAGGGAAGAGCAGATTAAAGAATGGCGTTCACAAAATGATTTTAATAAACGTTTAGAAATTGCGATACAAAAACCTAAAGGAAAACGGAGCGGGTTATTCTCTTTATTCCGAAAATAAGTTACCTATTATTTTTATATAAGTGTATCGGGTTTACCAAAAGTAAATGAGGGGTCAATTTAAATTCATTAGAGATACATGTAAGCGATATGCACCATTCATAACCTTGAAAAAGAAAAATGATGTATGAGATGGTCAGAAAAACAGAATTCATCCTTAATGAGCTGGTCGAGAAATAAATGGTCGGTTCTTTTTTGTGTCGTATCGCTACGCGATATGAATCGATGTTTCTTTGTTTTCAATCTGACATCGTGTGCTTATAGCGTCACGCGATACGGACAAACAAGCTCTTTAAGAATCCATGCGTAACTTGTTTATAGCGATACCCAATACAAATGTGCCCCTAGGACTGTAGTTAACAAAGATTCTTAATGGGGTCTTTTTTTTGCTTGTATCGCCAGGCGATATAACTAAAGGGAACAACTCCAATAATCGAAATTTTCTATGTTCCGACAATTAAGCACCATTTTTCAAATCTCAACAATTTCCCGAGAAATATCTACAAATTTTGATTACATATCGACAAAAATTAAAACACTATAGCGATTTGGTTTTCTTGAAAACGAGGCTGTCCAACAAAACGAAACAAAAGGAACATGATATTACGACACAATGTCATCAGCCAAAAACCTCTGGCCGCGATTATAACGTTGAACAGTCAATCAATTTAAGGAGACCAAAACTTATATTTTACTGTGATTTTTCTGACGAATCGAGCGCTCTCATAAAGTAGGCTGTTGGCAGAAGTATACATATTGCTGATTGGAGAAGGGCGAAGAAGCGGGCACTTCCTACTGGAACCATGTCTCCATAACCTACTGATAACAGGGTGACAACACTAAAGTACAAGACATCCAGAAAGGTAGGTTCAATTGGCTGGGGGTCAGAGAGGCTATCCACTAATATGACTCCTTTTAACGATAAAAGGTAATATAAGAGCCAAAATCCAATCAAAATTACAGTTAATACAGAGAAAAGCTTAAGAAAGAGAGCGGTGTTGAAATAACTTTTCCGATAAGTCCTAGTAGTGAAGAAGTAAAAAAGATTGATTGCAATGAATAACATCGTTGCTGTAACCAAAAAATTAACCATTGTAACCACCTCATATTTGTATTATCCTTTCTGGTTCACACTAAACTTCATTTCCTGAAATGAAGGATAAGTAAGAAAGAAATACTAAAATAAGTTGTTGCTAGGTCAAGTTTTCGACACATAGAAAACATGCTGATTGATGATAGGGAAGATAATTGAGATGGATAAGACAATCTGATTGGGATTGTCCACCCCATTTCGATTCAAGGCCGAATTTTTACACCTCCTTACAAGATTTTCTGCATAAAGGTTAGACTTCTGGTTAATCTATGACTGTATTTAAAATCCCGATAATAGGAGGTTTCTTATGTTGAACAAAAAGTTAATCGCCGTTCTTTTTACAATGGCACTTGTTTTTACTTCACTTGGAGCACCGGCATTAGCCACCATGAACGATGACGATGATCGAATCATGAATGAGAATAATGGAGATCGAATCGGAACGGGTGTCCGTACTAACCAGGACAGTGACAGGGTTGGCATTCGTGATGCTGATGACCGTGCTGGGATTCGTGAAACCGCTGCTCCTAGAGATCGTAACTGGGAATGGATCGGTTTAGCAGGATTGTTAGGACTATTAGGGCTTAGAAGAAGAAATGAACGTCGCGTAACAGACTGAAGAAGAATTTCCCTATACTCTTAATAAGGAGTGTAGGGATTTTTTATGTGAAAAACTTCTCGAAAAGCCGCAGGAATTAGCGATGGACTGGCCGGAATAATACTGAAACGGCCGGAATTTCTTTGAAAATCTTTAGATGAAACGGAAGTCATCATGCTCTGTGAGACCTGTGTATCTAGGCCCATCCTTTTGTTTGAAATTCAGAAGCAATTTTCGTAAGGTGTAGCTAGAATTATATGGGAGGCATCAGAGGCATGGGAAAATATAAGAAATCTGATTGGGCAGAGGCGAAAAAGCGCTGCCGATTGAATGAAAATGACATCAGAATGGCGAAAGAACTCGGTATGACACCAAAAAGTCTGATTAAAAACATCCCTGCGCCATCACAAAAATGGAAAGCGCCGGTCAAAGTCTGGATCAGGGATATATATGAAAATAAATTTGGAAAGGTACTTGGATCGTAATGAAGATGGGTGTGTCATCTGGAAAGGAGGGAGTTAGGGCAAAGCTGTAACATAGGGAGATCCGCATATAGACAAGCGTAAGCTATACTCCACAGAAGATTGCTGGAACTTATGGCATTCTATTGGAATGTATAAATAGAAAGATGATTGAGTTGTTTCCAGTGGCTGATATCGAAATTGATAAGAAAAACAGCAATTACCCATTAATCGATCTCTACCAGGCCTGGTATTGGACGTATCGGGATGAATACTATACTTACCCCCAACACAATTCGATTTGATAGAATTGTGTAATTCTTCAAACAATCGCATCTAAACCCTTGCCAATTTGTTACAATATGAGGGAAAATTTCAAAAAAACAAGGATTTTGTCTTACCGTTCCGAAATTATAATGGGTAGGATCTTTCACAAATGTCCCATGACATGAACCCTGAAGAATTGTACCTAGCAGAGAAGGTTTTTCGGGTTTTCAATAAATGGTTTGATGATCAAGGCGGCAGGTAGATAACTAGAGGGGGATTGTATTTAATGTCAGCAAACAGCATCAGATATGAGTCATATCATCCACAATTAGAAAAAATAGTCGAAAATGTAGAAAAAGTAATGGTCGGGAAGAGAAAAGCGACCGAATTAAGTATCATTTCACTGTTAACTGGAGGACACATATTACTAGAGGATGTACCGGGTGTCGGAAAAACGATGATGGTCCGTTCCATCGCACAATCGGTAGGAGCTAAATTCAACCGGATCCAATTTACCCCTGATCTGTTACCCTCAGATTTGACCGGGGTTTCCGTATATAACCAAAAGAATATGGATTTCGAATTCCGTCCTGGACCATTAATGGGGAACATTGTCCTTGCCGACGAAATCAACCGGACTTCTCCTAAAACACAATCAGCCCTTTTAGAAGCAATGGGGGAACAGAGTATTACAGTTGACGGTTTTACCCATCATTTACCGAAGCCTTTTTTTGTGATGGCGACTCAAAACCCGATCGAATACGAAGGTACATATCCATTGCCAGAAGCACAGTTGGATCGGTTCCTATTGAAAATCAATATGGGCTACCCATCTGCAAGTGAAGAACTTCAGGTCCTGATACGCAATGAAAGGCAACAACCGATCGAAGAGTTGACGCCTGTCCTTCAGCTGGATGATTTGCTGGAATTGCAGAATCAAGTAAAATCCGTCTATGTTGAGGAAACGGTGAAACAATACATCATTGACATTGTCATTCGAACGAGGAAGCATAGTGGAATCCATCTCGGGGTCAGCCCTCGTGGCTCTTTAGCGCTTATGAAAACAGCCCAAGCCTATGCACTGTTATTAAACAGGGATTATATCGTGCCGGATGATGTGAAGTATTTAGCACCGAATGTATTGTGTCACAGAATCATCTTGAAGCCTGAAGCCCGCTTCGATGGTTACACACCTGAGAAGATCGTCAATGAAATATTGGAACGTACGCCAGTTCCGGTGCTTAGGAAAGAAAAGGCATGATAAAAAAACAACTGGCTAAATATCGCACAACGTTCGGCATCATCGGTCTCGTTTTGCTGTTAGGAAGTTCATTTTCCTATGCGATGTTCCAAGGTGGATTCGTTAGCTGGTTCCTGTTCTATTCCGTATTACCGCTTGTACTTTATACAGTCTTCATACTGACATTTCGTTTATCCAGGATTTCTGTAGAACGGCATATTGAGAGCTCGAACTTCATTTCAGGAGAAGAAATGAAAGTCACCATCACGATCTACAGCCGATTTCCGATACCGTTGTTCTTTTTAGTGGTGAAAGATGGGCTCCCAAGACTAATGGCCCCCTATGCTGATGCTCAAGGGTATCCCTATCAATCTCAGGCAAAAGCGCTGTTATTCCCTCTTTTTAAAAGAAGAGTGAGTTACGGTTATCTCATCAAGCCGATTCCACGTGGGATCCATCGGTTTAAATCCGTGTCATTAGAGACAGGGGATTTGTTCGGTTTCAGTTCAAAATCCGTCCAGATCCCTGTACAGAAAACGATCCAAGTCTATCCGAAGACGCATTCGTTGGCAGGATGGAATGTATTCGAAACCCATCCTTCCGGAATGAAAAGGGCAGGAAAGCAAGCTCATCAGGATTTCACATCGGCTGTCAGCATCCGGGATTATACACCTGGTGATAAGCTAAGCTGGCTGCATTGGAAAGCGACTGCACGCTCGAACAAGCTGGTTACGAAAGTTTTCGAAACGCAAAGGAATGATGATTTCGTCATTTTTCTTGACGGAAGCCATCCAAGCTATCATCGGAATGGACAGCAGTCATTTGAGAGGGCTGTCTCACTAGCGGCTTCGATATTGAAATATTCGATCAGTAAAGGGACTTCGGTTGAATTCCATAGCGTAACGAAAGAACATACGAACATGTCATTCCAAACCGGTCAAAATTACGAAGCGAAGCTCATGTACCATTTAGCACAGATCCAGCCTGATATGAAAACACCGCTTACTGATGTTCTGAAAAGGGAAGTCCATGAAATGTCAAAGGGTGTTACAGTATTGTTGATCAGTCCGGATCTGTCTGATTCATTCATCTTTACGATGGAACGGATGGCTGCAAACAAAATACAAACCATTTTCTTCTATATAGCAAAACAGAAAACACTTTCGGATGAGGAAAAAAGTCTGTTGACAAGGTTGCGTTCCCGAGAGATTGCCGTATATCCAGTGAATCATGATGACTTCAGGGAAGTTGTGAAGGTGGGTGCCAAAAATGCCACAGTATGAGGATAAACAGAAGTTCTCTGTCGGTTCGTTCTTGTTATATATGCTCGGGTTCTTACTGTTTTGGGAATGGTTGCGGCCTTTGTCCACGTTCACCGACACAGATTACTTATCGATTTTCGTCTTGTTTTCAGCTTTCCTGTTTACATTGTCTTACTTTGAATTATCAGTTTGGGTCGCTTTCCCGATCAAGGTATTAGCACTTCTCTATGCCTTGCATTCGATTTATTTTCCTGTTTCTTTCTTTGATTTTCAATGGATGACCTATCTGATGAATGATTTATTCGGAAGTATGAAGCATGCTTTTGCTAGGGACTGGGATAACATGAGCAGCATCAGCCGAACCTTTTTGTTCCTGGTATTGTTATGGCTGATCAGCTATTTGATGCACTACTGGCTGATTCAGGCGCGGCGAATCTTTTTGTTTTTCATCATCACGGTCCTTTATGTAACGGTTGTCGATACCTTCACAGTTTATGATGCGTCCAGTGCAATCGTGCGGACTGTCATCATCGGTTTTGTGCTTTTAGGGATTCTAAGGTTCATTAGGATCATAGAGTTGAAGGGATTCCGAGTCAATGAAAACCAATTTCCGATGATGTGGATCGTGCCCCTTGCGGCATTGATTGCCTTTTCGTCGTTTCTCGGCTATCTGGCTCCAAAGGCTGCACCGCAATGGCCGGATCCAGTTCCATTCATAACTGCTGTCGGCAACCAGTCAGATGAAGGGGATGGCCCAGGTAATGGTGGAGGAATCCAAAAGATCGGATATGGATCAAATGACAGTCGTCTAGGAGGTCCTTTCGTTTACGATGATTCGCCGGTTTTTATGACGACCATTGAAGAGCTGCATTACTGGCGGGTGGAATCGAAGGAAGTTTATACAGGACTAGGATGGGAAACAGAGCCTGCAGAACCTCCAAGCGAGTCTGTCAATCCGGATGATGTGTCACTCGATTCCATTCATGCCATCACATACAATGACAATGTTCGTTCAGAAGAGTTGACTGCTGAAGTAGAGGTATTACGGAATAACCCCTACCCGTTCGTCATTTTCCCTGGTGAGCTTCAGTCAATTGAAACTGAAGAAGACCGGATCTATCAAATGAATACGATCACGAATATGTTGAAGACATTCGACCAGGCTGAAGAATCGGGGCTAGGGGAATATACAGTCAATTATAAAGTTCCCCAGTTTTCAGAAACGGTATTAAGCAACAGCAGTACAGATTATCCTGCTGAAATTACGGAACGGTATCTTCAGCTGCCAGAAGATCTTCCTGAGGAAATTCAGAGGCTTACAGAAGAGATTGTCGCTGATGAAGATGATCCTTATGGGAGAGCGAAAGCTATCGAACAATATTTTTCTAGGAATGGATTTTCTTATAATACGACGGACGTGGCTGTTCCGGGCAGTAATGATGACTATGTGGCCCAATTCTTGTTCGAATCGAAGCTCGGCTATTGTGATAACTTCTCGTCTTCAATGGCCGTTATGCTTAGAACAATCGGCATTCCGACACGATGGATTAAAGGATTTACCCGCGGGGACTATGAACAGACTCTGCAGGATGGACGGCGTATGTATCAGATCACGAATTCTAACGCCCATTCATGGGTTGAAGTCTATTTCGAGGGTGTCGGGTGGGTTCCGTTTGAACCGACCCAGGGCTTCCTGGACTTGCCGAACTTTGTGTCGGACTATGAAGACAATACGACGGAAACAGATGTCGCGGAAGAACAGGATGAACAGAATGAACAGGCGCGGAATACCGAGGATTCTTCAGGTTCAACCGG
Source organism: Alkalihalobacillus sp. YIM B00296 (assembly GCF_020179385.1). Taxonomy (GTDB): domain Bacteria; phylum Bacillota; class Bacilli; order Bacillales; family Fictibacillaceae; genus Pseudalkalibacillus. Next base: position 37,994 of record NZ_JAIBLJ010000025.1, read on the forward strand.
ATATCAATTCTCGATCAACTTGGATAAGGTCCTTACCTGGTTGAAATGGGGATCATTATCACTTCTGGTTTTGTTGGTAATTTCAGGAACGATCGCATTCTTGACCCGTAAAAAATGGCTGGACAAATACTTCCTGTGGCGTTTCAGAAAACGGAAAGGTGATGAACATGTCTTTGATGATGCCTACCATTGCCTGCTTTGGTTACTCGAGCAATATGGAATCAAGAAACGTCCTCATCAGACTTTACGGGAATTTGCCCTTGAAGTTGACCGTAATTTGGATACAGGGGATATGGGGATTTTGACGAAAAAATACGAGCTTACCCGATACAGTAACAAGTTAAGTCAAGTGGATTGGGAAGACACGAAGGAATTGTGGGAAAATTTAATTAAAAGGATACGACCTTGACCGCGTCATAGGTGACTGTTAGAATAAATCCATATTTTATACGGAAAACTCTACTCCCTTCATATATGTCCGGGAATATGGCCCGGATGTTTCTACCAGATCACCTTAAATGATCTGACTATGGAGGCAGGCCTGTTTGTGCGTGTCAACCAGAACCCTGCCTTCATTGGTCTGGGTTCTTTTACTTTGTTTTTAGGCTCTGTTATTCTTCATTGTTGATTTGCGCTATTTGCCCCCTTTCCACGGGTGATCCACAGCTTCCTCACTTGCACAGGATGTCTGGCTTACTTTTCCTGATGGGGTCATGCGGCGAAATCAAGCTTTAGCGCAGATGTTACCAAGAAATCAACAAGAAAATTCAACTAAGCCTAGTTTTAAAAAGAAACGCCTGAATGACGAGGAAAAGTATGATTCTGGGATTATAGACAAACTAAATAATAGATCCGTTAGAGAGGTGGCTGACATGAATAAAACTGAAGAAATGATCATTGTACTGGATTTTGGCGGCCAGTACAATCAATTGATTACAAGACGTATCCGTGACTTAGGTGTATATAGTGAACTTCATTCCCATAAAATCACGGTAGAAAAAATCAAGGAGCTGAACCCTGCTGGAATCATCTTCTCAGGTGGCCCTAACAGTGCCTACACAGCAGATTCACCAAAATGCGATGAACGAATTTTTGATTTAGGGATACCGGTCCTTGGAATTTGCTACGGAATGCAATTGATGACGCATCACTTCGGCGGTAAGGTTGAAAAAGCGAACCACCGGGAATACGGTAAGGCTTCCGTGGCATTACGCCATTACAATGAATTGTATAAAGATTTACCAGAAGAACAAACGGTATGGATGAGTCATGGAGACCTTGTCGTTGCACCTCCTGAAGGCTTTCAGACCGATGTGACGAGCCCTTCCTGTCCTGTGGCGGGTATGAGCGATCCATCCCGGAACCTTTACGGTGTCCAATTCCACCCTGAGGTAAGACATAGTGAATACGGAATAGAACTGCTAAAGAACTTCGTCGTGAACATCTGTAAGTGTGAAAAGATCTGGTCGATGGAAAACTTCATTGAAGATGAAATCGAGAAGATTAGGGAAATCGTCGGGGATAAAAAAGTCCTTTGCGCGCTTAGCGGAGGAGTCGATTCTTCTGTTGTCGCAGCACTTATCCATAAAGCGATCGGCGACCAGCTTATTTGTATGTTCGTTGATCACGGGTTACTCCGAAAAGGTGAAGCGGACAGCGTTATGAAAACATTCGGTGATTCGTTCAATATGAACATGATCAAAATCGATGCGAAGGATCGTTTCTTAGGGAAGCTGAAGGGTGTAACGGACCCAGAACAGAAACGTAAAATCATCGGGAATGAATTCATCTATGTGTTTGATGAAGAAGCCTCTAAGCTTGAGGGAATCGACTATCTGGCACAAGGTACACTATATACCGATATCATCGAGAGTGGAACTGACACAGCACAAACGATCAAATCACACCATAATGTCGGCGGTTTGCCTGAAGATATGCAGTTCCAATTGATCGAGCCGCTGAACACTCTTTTTAAAGATGAAGTACGTAAAGTCGGAACGGAACTCGGGCTGCCTGAAGAGATTGTCTGGCGTCAACCGTTTCCAGGTCCAGGGCTCGGTATTCGTGTTCTTGGAGAAGTGACGGAAGAAAAGCTGAAGATTGTCCGTGATTCTGATGCGATTTTGCGGGAGGAAATCAAGAATGCAGGTTTGGACCGTGAAATTTGGCAATACTTCACTGCGCTTCCGAACATGAGAAGTGTAGGGGTGATGGGGGATATGAGAACCTATGATTATACAGTCGGTATCCGAGCGGTGACTTCCATTGACGGGATGACTTCGGATTGGGCCCGAATTCCATGGGAAGTCCTAGAACGTATTTCGAACCGGATCGTAAACGAAGTGGATCATGTAAATCGTATCGTATATGATGTCACCTCTAAGCCGCCATCCACAATCGAATGGGAATAAACGAACGATAATAATTTTGAATCGATTAACGTTCGTGTTTTTGTTGACATTTTTCGTCAACGACATTACACTGATAAAGAAATAATAAATATAACATCATCGTATAATGTCGGGGATAGGGCTCGAAAGTTTCTACCAGGCTACCGTAAATAGCTTGACTACGAGGGATGATTCAATGGGACAACCTATCATTGGATTGCCCGTTCCAACCCTTGTCGTCAAAGCTTCAGGTATCTGCCTGAAGCTTTTTTTCTGTTTTTTTCGGTGCCAGGCACCTTTTTCAAACCCTTGGTACACGCAGGTTTTGAAAAAGTGCCTGGCACTATCTGAGAAGGCTTGGTACTCAAGGGTTTTAAAAGTGTACCAGGTACAAAAGGAAAGAAAAGGGAAGTGTTTGGGGGATGGACCGTTTTTTTGGTTTTAAGGAATACGGAACAACTTATCGAAGAGAGTTCATTGCAGGTTTGACCACGTTTTTATCTATGGCATATATTTTATTCGTCAATCCGGCGATCCTTGGAGATGCCGGGATGGACAAGGGGGCCGTTTTTGTAGCAACAGCTCTTGCTGCTGCAATCGGTTCACTTGTTATGGGGGTATTGGCAAACTATCCGATTGCCCTTGCACCAGGGATGGGGCTTAATGCCTTTTTCACCTACTCCGTTGTCATGGTCATGGGTATTCCATGGCAGACTGCACTTGCAGGTGTTCTAGTTTCTGGATTGGTTTTTATCGTCATCACAGTATTCAAGATCAGAGAGACGATCATCAATGCGATTCCGCAGGAATTGAAATATGCTGCAGCAAGCGGTATTGGATTATTCATCGCTTTCATCGGCTTACAGAATGCTGGAATTGTCGAGAATAACGATTCCACATTGGTACAGCTAGGGAATTTGACAAGTGGTGATACGCTGCTTGCCATCCTCGGATTGGTCGTCATCGTCATTTTCATGGTCCGTGGGATCAAGGGCGGTATCTTTTATGGGATGGTACTTACAGCTATCGTAGGTCTTATTTTTCAACAAATCCCACTTCCGTCTGGTATCATCGGTGCGGTTCCTAGCTTAGAGCCTACGTTTGGTGAAGCGGTCAAACATTTGAATCAAATCACGACAATCGATATGCTGGTCGTCGTATTGACATTCTTGTTCGTCGACTTCTTCGACACGGCAGGTACACTGATGGCGGTTGCCTCTCAAGCAGGATTGATGAAGGACAACAAGTTGCCGCGAGCAGGACGTGCGCTTTTAGCAGACTCTTCTGCTACGGTGGTCGGAGCCGTATTGGGAACCTCTACGACAACCGCTTATATTGAATCTTCTTCAGGGGTTGCAGCCGGTGGACGAACAGGGTTCACCTCAGTTGTGACAGCAGGCTTTTTCTTATTAGCTCTGCTATTTTCACCATTGCTTGGTGTGGTCACACCGTCTGTAACAGCACCGGTATTGATCATTGTAGGAGTATTGATGGTCGCTGTACTCGGAAAGATTGAATGGCATCGTTTCGAGATTGCAACTCCAGCATTCTTGACGATCATTGCCATGCCCTTGACATACAGCATTGCAACGGGGATTGCACTCGGATTCATCATGTATCCAATCACGATGCTTGTAAAAGGAAAATGGAAAGATGTACACCCGATCATGTATTTCATGTTTTTCATCTTCATCTTGTATTTTGCATTCCTGGCATAGGCGCAATTGAAAAGCATCAAGGGATGGCCGTCTGATGAATGGGCCATCCCTTTTTTTATATCCGTATCAATCTGCTGCAATCAAAGCGGCAAGTCCGTTTTTTTTAGATTAGTACAGCAAGATTGTCGTGCGAAAAAAGTCGAATATTGTTACCGGCATTCAACTTTATAAAACATCCCTTTGTGTCTGAAAGAACGTGATATTAGACCTATAAAAAGCCGTTTAACGAAAATATTTGTAACAATATAGAAATATAAAAAATATTCATAAATTTACATATATAAGCTTATAAAGGCTTTCCTTAAACGAATTATCATATCCAAATCTGCTAAAAGGATAAGTTCGGCAAAAATCTCCGCAAAGGTCCTTTTTACTCTGGTACGGTCCCGAAAAGTATCTTAAATTCAAGAGGTTGGTTCTGAAGGATCAATTTAAAACCATATTTTGTCATTTTTATTTTAAAACCTACTTTGACGGGTGTGGCATTGTTTGGTAGTTTTTCCTTATGATATGAACATTTTTTGTCATTTCCACACTAATTTTACGAGTGACTTGACTACCCAGTCGATTTGTTGGAGGATGTTTCACTATGAAACTTGTAATTGATGAAACGTTAGGAAACTTTCAAGTAGAAGATTTAATCATTAAACCAGTAAACACAAAGTTTGGTCCTAAACCGATCAAGGAAATCATCCAGGATAAGGAATCGAAGTTATTGTCCAGATCTCTCGGAATCACTGCATTCAGCCAGTTGGAGCAGATCCGCTTTTTCAGAAATTTATCTGATGCGCACGAAATCTTATACTTCTATGATCCAGCCTATACCGATATCCAAGTGATCCGGAGGCTTCAGAATTGGTTGTACCCAGATCAGTCATTAAACTGTTACCCAATCCTACATAACCGTGCGACACTTTATATGCTGCTCGATAAATTATCTCGAGAGAGCCATGAATCTTCATCCACAGTCACCAATCGTATTGCCCAATATAGCAGCACGATCAAAGAATGGATCATTACCCCCGATCCTAAAGCCTTTTATAAAAATCAAATACGATCCATCTATAAAAAGAAAAAGAAACCATTCAAACTATTGGTTTCTGAGAAGGGCAAAGCGAAAATTGAAAAAACGGGCAGTCTGGATGAACTGGTCGACAGTGTACTGAGCCGTAATGATGTCCCTTCGTCACAAACATGGCTGGTATCGAAAGGCCTTTCAAACGATTTATCCGTAAAGAATCATACAAAACATTACGAATTAGAAAAGCACAATCTACCTATCAATGTACCCTTTGTACATATAGTAACCCAACCTACCTTTAATTGATGGAGTGACGAAGCAATGATCGATGCTAAGAGAAAAGCATTCATTTTTTTAACGATTGCATTCATTTTAGCTGTTGTAGCTGCTGGATTTATTATCAACCAGATCCAAATGGCGCAGGATACCCTGAGCGCGACAGTAAAAGTTGCCGCAGCGGCAAAGGATGTCCAATCGTATACCTCATTAGAGGATGGCAACATTACATGGGTGGAGATGCCGAAAACGGCCCAAGTCGATTCATTCATCCAGCAATCAGATGATTTGGATGATTTCATAACCGTTGTCAACTTGAAAGAAGGAGATCTGGTCACAAAAAGTGTGGTCAGGAAAAAGATTGATATTCCTGCCGATCATAGAGTGGTCTGGCTGAACCCTAGCGAAAATGTCCTTATCGACCAGGGTGTAGCTGAAGGGGATTTAGTAGATATCATATCTGTCATGGATAACAAAGAAAAAGGGATCCTTACAAAACGGCTTCTGCAAAGTGTCCGTGTCGTCCAATTTGAAGAAAAGAGTGAAGGCCCCCCTGCAATCAAGGTATCCTTGCCGGTGAATGATGCGGAACGTTTGATCCATTCACAGAATGCAGCCAAGCAGATCCGGGTCTTAAGGGTCAACCAGGTCATGGAAGATAATAGTACGACACCGGATGCTTCAGAAGAAATTTCTACAAAACCAAAGCAAGAAGAACAAAAAGAAGCACCGACACAAAAAGAGGCAGAAAAGAAGCCTGATGCTACAGCTGATAAACCGAATGGTGAAAAAGCAGAAAAACCAGAAGACAAAAAAGACGAGAAGCAGTAAAGGAGAAGATGTCCGGTGAGCCAGTTGAAAGCCTTGATCATAACGACGAATCAAACGATAAAACAGTCTCTGATAGATATTCTGGGGGCTCATGGAATTGATTCGGAGGTAAACGAACAATGGAAACGTTCGTTTTCAAATCTAAATCAATACAACTTCTACTTCATTGATCGTGAAGCATTGAAACAGGCGGAAGGGTTCACAACACCTGTCTCCAGCATTCTGATCGGTATCACTTCAGAGCGCTCTTTTGAAGAAGGAAGAGAGTGGATGAAAGCCGGGGCTTATGATGTGGTTGTCTATCCTGAAGAGCAATCGCGATTGAACGATATCATTCAATCTTCGAAAGAAAAAGTGAAGAAACAGCAGGAAAGTTTCGGGGAAGTCTCTGTAGGCGGTGGGCAGGTTGAAGCCTTTTACAGTGCGAAAGGCGGCAGCGGGAAGACGCTGTTAGCCGCGATGACAGCCCAGTCTTTGCAAATCCATCAAGGTAAACGGGTCATTTTGATTGACCTCAGTGCTCAATTCGGGGGTTTAGAGACGATTTATAGCGTGGAAACGGATCGCTCGTATATTGACCTTCAACCAGTGTTGAAAGAACTGTCTTTAAATCATATCGAGAATGTAGCCACACGGGATGAAAAGACCGGCAACTACATTCTTTTAGGACCTAGAAACCCCGCTAAAGCTGAAGACATCACTGAGGAATTGATAACGAAGATCATCAGGACGTGCAGGGCGCATTTTGATCATGTCATTTTAGATCTTCCGACGACGATCAACACAGTCAGTTTTACTGGATTGAATGAAGCGACACAGATTCACTATGTACTGAACCCTGACAGCCTTTCCTTACGTTGCTACAAATACGCCATCGAATTATTTGAGCGGTTCCAGCTTGGAACCCGCGGGAATCTTTCAATCCTGTTGAACCGGGCCCATCCGAAAAGTGAGTTGGGAGAAAAGGATATTTCGAAATTGATTGGAAAAGAAGTGGATGCTACAGTACGTTCTGATTTCTTTTCCTTACAGCCTTTTCTGAATATGGGAGAGAGCTTTTATAAGAAGGAGAAGGACAAAGGCCGATTCAAACCGGCAAGAGACATCCGTCTTTTTGTAGATAAAGTGTTGTTGTAGATAAGGGGTGAAGAGACATGTCCTGGTTACAAAAAGCGGCAGGCACGGCACCTTTGAATACTAATCCGGAAAATGGCTGGGATGTTGAAACAGAACAGCAGGAATCGTGGGTGCGTCATTATAAAAGTCGTCTGATCAAAGAATCCAACCTTGAATCGATTACAACATTGCCTGCCCAGGAACGGAAACAAACAATAGAACGATTGGTCAAACAGATGATTGAAGAAGAGAGAGTCATCATTCCACAAAACGAGATGGATCAGATCATCAGCCAGATCATCAATGAATCAGTCGGGTACGGTCCTTTGGAAGCGTTGCTGCAGGATGATTCGATTACAGAAATCATGGTGAACGGCCCCCGGGAGGTCTATATTGAACGAGGCGGTAAACTGGAACGGACGGATATCCGTTTCAAGGATAATCAACATATCCGCCATATCATCGATCGGATTATTGCGCCTTTAGGTCGTCGTATCGATGAAAGCTCTCCGATGGTGGATGCACGCTTGCTCGACGGAAGTCGTGTGAATGCGGTCATACCACCCATAACGTTGGATGGTCCCTCGATTTCCATCCGGAAATTCAATAAGACGCCTTTCACTATGGAGAATTTGATGGAGTTCGGTTCATTCACCGAACGGATGGGGGAGTTCCTGACGGCCGCAGTCCAGGCTAAACTCAACATCCTTGTGTCTGGAGGGACCGGGAGCGGAAAGACAACCTTGTTGAATGTCTTGTCAGATTCGATTCCGCGCGGGGAAAGAATTGTTACCATCGAGGATATGGCTGAACTTCGATTTACATATGACAACCTGGTCAGGATGGAAGCACGGCCTGAGAATATGGAAGGAAAAGGCGAAGTCACGATCCGGCAACTTGTAAAAAACGCGTTACGGATGAGGCCTGACAGGATCATCGTCGGGGAGGTCAGAAGCTCGGAGGCGATCGATATGCTCCAGGCGATGAACACGGGGCATGAAGGATCATTGACGACTGTCCACGCCAACTCTCCAAAGGACGCTTTAGGGAGACTGGAGGCGATGGTCATCATGTCCGGGTTGCCGCTGACAGTCGATGTCATCCGCGGATATTTTGTCGGGGCGTTGGATCTGATTGTCCAGACCTCGAGACAGACGGATGGTAAACGGAAAATCGTAAGTATCGCAGAAATCTTCGAGGAAGACGGAAAGATCGTCATTAAGGATATTTTCCGGTTTGTTCGTACGGGCGTAAGGGCAGATGGCAGTGTGAAAGGGCATTTTGAATCGACAGGTTATGTGCCGAAAGCATTTGAACGCTTCAAAGCTTATGGTATCGAGATCCCTGAATCGATGTTCTCGGAAGGGGTGCTCGCATGACAGGCGCATGGTTGCTTTTAAGCGGTGCATTGTTTTCTTTCATGCTCGCAATCTATTATTTCAAACAGTTGGCAACTGTCCAAAAAACGTCCAAGAGAGCGGAGGAGTGGTTTGAGGACTCAGGTCAGCTGAAACGGAAAAGCTTCATCCTCCTGATCGGCGACAAATTCGATAACTCTGAGCTCGCAGAAGACTTGAAGAAGAAACTGATCCAGGCAAACATCCCGCTGCAGCCATCTGAATATATGGGTATCTATATATTGTCGATCGCTGTACTATGGTTTTTCAGTTATTTTGTACTCGGCTTGATCCTGTTTATGGGATTCTTACTTTCTTATTTGATCACCTGGCTGGCATCCAAATTATATTTAAGCTCCAGACAGAACAAACGGAATGAAAGCTTCAACAAGCAGCTTCCTGAAATATGCAGGATGATGTCCAATGCAGTCAAAGCAGGTCAGACCATACCTCAGGGGATCGAAATGGTCGGGAATGAAATCAAAGCACCTTCTGGGCCGGAATTTAAGAAGATGGACCAACAGCTTCGGTTGGGAGATGGTCTTGACGAAGTGATGAATCGATTCCGCGAGAGGGTATCCAGTAATGAAATCAATATCTTTGTAAGCACGATCTTGATCCAACGGAGAGTCGGGGGGAACCTGGTGGAAGTATTGGATCTGATGGCTACGACACTTGAAGAACGTGCTCGAGTATATAAAGAGATTCAGACAGTGACAGCTGAATCGAAATCGATCGCTTATATCCTTGTCATCATGCCATTGTTGATGGCTGTGATGATGAACTTATTCATTAAAGGCTTCTTGAACGTTATCTTTACGACATTCGGTTTGATATTGCTAGCAGTATTCACCGGCATGATCACTGTCGCATTCGTCATCATCAAACGGATCACAAGGATAAGGGTGTAGTAAAATGAGCCCACAATTCAGCATTTATACCGTTCTTTTATTTAGTCTGATTTTACTTTTATTGTTGATTGGATTTGTTTACATCTACCTCTATGTAGGCAAAAAGCAGCGATTGATGGCCCATTTGCAGGTATCGGGAACCAAACGGCGAAAACGGAGAAAATTCAGGGGACGGATTGGCGGACGGATTATCAAAGCGGCAGAGTATACCGGACCGACAGGAATCAAATATCCATTTTTCTCGGATAAGGAAAAAGACGAACAGTTGATTGTTAGAGCTGGGAATCCGATGGGACTCAGACTTGAAAGTTTTTATGGTATGAGGTTTGTCCTCGGGCTTGGCGCATTGTTATTTTCGCTTCTGTATGTCTTTCTAGGGTTGCCTTTCGGGCTCATGCTCATGGTGCCGCTGCCATTAGCGGGATTTTTCGGTCCTAACCTTTGGCTGTGGATGAAAGCCCGTGACCGACAGGAACAAATCAGCTCGATGATGCCTGATTTCCTCGATACGGTCAGTGTCACCCTTCAGGCTGGAGTCAGTCTTGATGGGGCGTTGAAACAAGTGACGAAACAACTGACTGGTCCGTTAAGTGAGGAGATTGACCGTTTCAATCGAGAAATAGAACTTGGAGTCCCAAGAAGGACAGCCTATGAAAATCTGATCAATCGAAATTCATCCAAAGAATTAGAGATGCTGGTCACCTCCCTTTTACAAGGGTCTTCACTAGGGGTTCCGGTATCGCAAACATTCAAGATCCAGGCGGATGATTTGAGGGCGATGCGCGGGTTCAAAGCAAAAGAAAAGGCAGCGAAGGCCAGCCCGCAAATCACACTGGTAACGACGTTCTTCGTTGCACCTGCTGTGTTTTTCCTGATCATCGGATTGCTCGCGTTGAACGTCATTTATAACCCTGAAGCATTCGGTTTAGATACCTTCTTCAAGTAAGAAGGATTGAAAATAAATTTAAAAATCTAAAGGAGAGTTGACTCATGATGAGAGAAATGTATGAGAACCTGACAGTGACATTCAATAAATATGTTAACAATGAAAGAGGTGCCCAGGCACTTGAGTGGGTAGCACTCGGTCTAGTGGTGCTTGCCGTCATGGCGGCAGTGGCTACAGCAGTTCAGGGGAATGGAAGCAGCATTGCCAATGCAATCGTTGAAAAGATTGCAGAATTAATCGGGAAAATGTAGTCAGTGTGATGGATGATGAAAAGGCTCAGAACACTAGTCAAAAATGAACGGGGATCACAACTGATTGAATTCGTTGCTGTATTCCCGATGGTCATTCTTGCAATGATGATCATCTGGCAAATGGCGCTTGTCGCCTATACAGTCGTCGTAACGGAAGCGGCGGCCCGTGACGGCGCCCGTGCCGCTGCGGTTGAAGGGAATGCCGAAGAGGTGGCGAAACGTTCAGCTGGAAACCTGAGGCTGGAGAGCGTCAATACGGAAAAAGGGGACGAAGACGTGACGGTTACGGTTGTCGCTAAAGTCCCCACCGTTTCAATTCCATTCATAGGTCGGTTGGATTTCAACTTTGATGCAGATGCCACCATCCCAATTGAAGAAGGCCTTAAGGATTGATGAGGATGAAAAAGTATTTGATAAATGAACGGGGAAACGGCATGCTGCTGGTGATTGTCGGCATACTGATCGGTTCTATTTTCATCAGCTTCATGTTTTTTGATTTCTTCAATGTCTTCATTTCAAAACGGATCAGTCAAACGAGTGCGGATGCGGCAGTTTTGGCAGCTTCCAAAGAAGCAAGGTTGATTTATGAAGAGCGATACAATTCTGCGATTGAAAGTGAACTGGAAGATCTTCGTGAACTCTTTGATGATGAAAAAGAGAAGGCAGAAACTGAGGAGGAAGAAGGCGAGGAAGGGGAAGAAGAGCCGCCTCCAGATGAAGATACGTTGTTGGACCGTATCATCAAGGAGATGGAGAAAAAATACAGGAAAGTGACGATGCCTCCCAGTTTAAGGGAATGGCTGGAGGATCCTGATGCTGAGATCGACCCGGTAGAGGCTTTGAAGTACTTTTACAAGGAAGATGAACGGAATGAAATGGCATGTACTGCAATTGCAGGTGACATGGAGAGGATCAGGAACGCTGCAGACGAATACGCCAGAAAAAACGGGGCCGATCGGAATGTACAGGTAGAATTCGATCAAAGAAAGTTCAGTATTTTTGTGGAATCTGAAAAAGATGGCAGATATGTCACTGCTGATGACTCTTTGTTTGACGGTATTGACGCAGACGCTTCAGCGACAATCAAACGGCCGAAAGGGTTAGACATGGCATGCGATTAGGCAAAAGGGCGCAATGGACTAGTTTCTAGGAATGAACTCGGGAGGAAATGGAATGGTTTACAAAATGAATGGCAGTAAAGGACTCATATTGACTTTGCTCATTGCGTTTTTCGCATTCCTCACACCTATGACTGAAGCATATGCGAACATTGGGGAATTCGAGTATGACGACAGTGGTTTGATCCGTACTGAGAACGATGGTGTCGCCACCGGTGGTGAGGAAGAAGATGGCGGATGGTTTGGCTGGTTGGATGATTTTAAAAATGATGTCAAAGATTTGGGCAATGACATAGGCGACTTCTTTCAGCCGGCAGTCGATGCAGTAGGAAGTGCATGGGATTGGACTGCCCAAAAGCTTTCGGAAGGTTGGGAAGCTACACAGAATGCTTGGAATGATTTTACGGAATGGACGAGTGACGTCTGGGCGAATACACCGGATTGGGTTAAATCGACCATCGCGTTCGTAGGTGTTGCAGCTGCAGTGGTTGGAATAGCCATTGTAGGTATCATTTCAGCACCCGTTGCGATTGCGGCAATTATCGGGGCCGGAATTGCTGGCGGGCTCTATTATGCCCTGAATGGCGGATCAGACAGCTACAGTTTCTTAGGTGCTCTCGGCTGGACATTTGGAGGCGCATTACTTGGGGGCGTAGGACAGGCGACAGGAGTCATAGGGGCAGGCTTCAGCTCGCTTAGAGTGTTTGCGGGAAGGCAGTTAGCCGGTATACGATTAGCTTTTGTATTGAACCGATTTGCAACTGGAAGCGGATTGAGAGCAGGGCTGCAAGTAGCAAAAGGATTGGGAGCAGCTTGGATGAAAATCGGAGGACCGGCGGCAATCATTACTTCTTCATCTCATTTACTTAATTTTGCATTAACTGGTGAATTGAGTCTTGGAGAAATGGCCTTTGATACAGGATTTGCTTTTGCAACAGCTCCATTAGGCTTTGGACTGACAAAGGGGATATTGAATTCATTCAGGTCACTTCGAACGGTTGCCGCTCCGATCGCAGGAAGTGTTACATTAGGTGGGTTTTCCAATGTAGCAATGCAATCATTCAAAGGAGATGCGACCGCAATGGATTTCCTGATCGGCTCAGCTGTAGGTTTGACATTTGTGTTACCTGATTCATTAGTTACTAAATTCGTGAACAACTCCGCTGTAAGTAATTCTTATGAATTTGTTAAGAAGCAATTGAGTGATATTCTTTCAAATAATATGGAAAAAAAGGTTGATCCCACTAGTAATAAATAATGTCATTATAAGGGGTAGTTTATGAGTGATAAATCATGGAGAATCTTTCAAATCATATGTTATTTAATAGCTATTGGTGGTACACTTTTGGCTATATTCGCAACAAGTGAGCCCGTCGGAAACGGGATTAGAAGAATGGTTGTAAGACCTTGGTGGTTCAATTGGGTAGTTGGATTAGTATGTATGTCAACTTTCATCATTACACTTGTTGAAGTCCGTAGCCGTAATGGTGGTGTAATCAATGCAAAAGTGATTGGTCAAACCATTTTATGGATCGGCGTTGTAGTTGGAGGATTGATGTTCATCTGGTATCTGCGTGGGGATTTTAATTAATTGAGTAAACATGGAGTGATTATGATGGAGAAACGTGGATGGGCTATATTCCAATGGACAGCGGGTGTTGCTGCCGTTTTGATGATCATAGCGATGTTTGTACTAACTAGTGAAATTCAAGGTCAAAAACTGGTGATGGTCCATCCCACTCCATGGATGTACGTGTTATTCGGATTATCGGTGATCGGAGTATTCTTATTCGTCGTCGGTTACATTGCTAAAAAAAGAGAAGCTTTTGCAATTGATAAAAGTATTATATTGCAGGCGGTGTTATGGACGTCATTATTTTATGGGTTATTACTTGTCATCAATTTTTACTGAAGCAAATACATATCAGATAGATAAACAGGAGGGAATCCATGTTACGTTCAACTCGTCTACATATGCTATTGTTCCTGTTACTATTAGTTATCACAGCATGCTCGAATGAAAGCAGTGGGGAACAAACGAAGGAAAAAGAAGACCCCGAAGAAAAACACGAGCAAGAATTCGATTATCCTGAAGCTGCACGAGATGCAGAAAGGATCATCGAACAAGGACCTGGGGGAATTGTGCAAAAAATCGAGGTTCTAGAAAACATTGAGGATGATGAAAAGTTATACGAAGAATTAAAAGCAGAAGTTAAGACTCTTCCAGATGATCTGTCCGCAGACCAACTCTATGATTTTCTCATCGCGAAATTCGCTTTTCCATATCAAGTACCAGCTGATGCTTATGACGAATTCGACCCTATATACAAATTACCAAGTGAAAGGCAAGAAGAGGAAAAACAGAAAAACATCGTGTTCCTGTTGGATTCGAGTGGAAGTATGGCTGGCCAAGTCAATGGCGGTGTGAAGATGGACCTCGCCAAATCGGCCTTGAATCGAGTGCTCGGCAACTTAGATCCAAAAACGAAAATAGCATTGCGTGTCTATGGCCATAAAGGGAGCAGCGATGATAAGGATAAAAAAGTATCTTGTGACAGCAGCGAGACCGTTTATGCTTTAAATTCATATGATGAAGGGACATTCCAGGATGCTTTGAAAGAATTCAAACCATCCGGTTGGACGCCGATCGCCGCTTCTCTCCAATTAGCACAAGATGATTTTAAGGGAGCGACAGGCAATGATGTTGAAAATGTCATCTATGTGATCAGTGATGGTGTAGAAACATGTGATGGAGATCCTGTGGCAGCCGCAAAGGAAATCCATGACTCTGATTTAAACGTAACGGTGAACGTGATTGGCTTCAATGTCGATTCGAAAGGTCAAAATCAGTTGAAAGATACTGCCGCAGCAGGTGGAGGAAAATATAAAGACGTCAATTCAAAAGCAGATTTAAATAATACCCTTAATGAGTTGATCAGTGATGCCAAAAAGGGGATTGATAAAGATATAAGTGACGCAAAAGCAGGCATCGATATCAATACATGGTATATGGACCAAAACAGCAGACTCAGGAAAATTCATGATACCTTCATAGATATATCCCGAACAGAGTCAGAAGTTTTGGAAAATATTGTTTTCAAACTTGATGACGAAGGGAAACTAAAGGGTGGGATCTATACAGGATTGACTGACCTGATTGATGAACGTATGGAAGTCATGGAAGAATATAGCCGGGAGCGTAAAGATTCACTTATGGAAGAAACGGAAGCCTCACACAAAAAAGCACGTGAAGAGCTGGAAAAGAAAAGCCAAGAATAGCAACAATCCATAGAGGGCTGAGACCTATAGAATGGTTCAGCCCTTCCTTATGATAATCTCTTGGAGAGGAGAGCCCTGTATGAAAAGATGGATGGCCCATATCATATTGAGCTTGATGTTGATTTTGTCAGCTTGCAGTAATCAATCTTCTGCAGATCAAAAACAGGAAGAATCGAAGGATAAATACTCTGTGTTGGCTGAAGAGCAGAACAAGGAAAAGAAGCTAGAAAAGATTGAGCTCGGGCGATACGCAGAGGAGATCGGGGCAACACTGTCCACTCCGAAATATCGATCCTTTCATGTGAATTCTTCCTTTACTGTAAAAGGTAAAGTGGAAGACACGAGCAAGTTCACTTCAAATTACGTCATGATCAAGGTACAAAGTGAAAAAGAAGGCTCAGATGGTGAGGATGAATTCCAATACTTCACCCCGATAAAAGATGGGAAGTACAAGCAAACGGTCCAACTATTCAATGGAAAAGGAACATATGAAGTTACAGTCAGCTTGCCAGATGGTCAAAAGGAGGATTATTTCAGAGGTCTTGCCGAATTTCAAGTAACGAATGTCAATCCGGTACTAAAAAGAGATGTTTTGATACGAAGGCCGGCGCTGGAACACGAATTGAAACTCGAGGACCTTCCAGGCGGATTTTTTGAAGAAGAAGAATTCTTTACATTGAACGGTACTGTCTCAAATGCTGAAATGATCATGGTAACAGTGGATAAGGAAGATGAATCCTCCAAAGTCATGGTGCCTGTTGAAAATCGAAAATTCACAAAAGAGATCCCACTCTTCTATGGAAAAGGGATACATAAAGTGACGATCATGACCCCGGATAAAGAGCGGGAAAACTATTATAATAAAGCGGCTGTCATACTCGTTGACAATCAGTCCGAGAAGACATTTACGCCGATCCAATATTCAAAAGTATACAGGGACCGGGGATACTCGCTCGATCATCCGATGGTCGGGGGTGAAGAAACAGGCGGCTCTTATCGGATCCAAGGGGAAATAGACTCTTCTGCGCCGTATGCTGATCAGACAGAAGCCGTCTTCGTCAGTGCCAATAAAGGGGAAGACGAGGCCATGTACAGCATACCGGTTGAGGATTATAAGTTTGATGGCGAAGTCTATCTCCGTTTCGGTCCTGGAGAATACGAAGTGACTGTCTATGCACCGGATTTTGAAGGATCAAACGGGAATTATCGAAAGTACAACGGACTCGCAAACTTCATATTGAAGGGGACTGCCGAAGACAAAAGAAACCTGCTTCCATCCCAAGGAATCCAATCGGATCATCCTGAGATAAACTCCCTTGCCAAGGAACTGACAGGAGGAAAGACCGGTGAAAGGGAGAAAGCAAAAGCGATCTACGATTATGTCGCAAAGAATATTACGTATGATGTCGACAAGCTGAACAGCGAATCATTCGAATTCGATGACAGTGCCTTGAAGACGTTGAAGGAAGAGACAGGTGTTTGTGAGGATTACTCCTACCTTACGATTGCCTTGCTTCGTGCCAGTGGAATGGAAGCACGTATGGTGACAGGAAGAGCGAGCTTCTCATTTGCCCGGCATGCGTGGGTCGAAACGAAAGTGGATGGTAAGTGGCTAGTCATGGACCCTACATGGGGAGCGGGCTATTTGCAGGATGACAAATTCGTCAAAAAATATACCGATAAATATTTTGACCAGAACCCCGAAGAATTTGATAAAGACCACTCCCGGGAAGCGATCCAGTACTAAAAAACGAGAGTCACTAATATCCTTCTGAACCCTTTTGGTTAGGAGTTAAGATCGAACAATAAAGAATGCTGTAACGATTGTTATAGGGTGACAAAAATCAAGAATAAGACGCAGGGGCTGTCCCTTAAGTATCTGACACTATTGGTTTTGAGTCCCTACTTTTCTGATTTGAATGGAGTCAGCCACCTTACAATCATGGACGCAAATGGGACTCCCATGATAATGGCGAGAGAAATATGTATGACATCCGCCAGAGAACTATATGGAACAAAGACCTGGAATACGAGTTTAATCAATTGTAGGAATCCGTAAAAGGATAGTAAGAAAATTAGAAAATAGAAAATCCGATACATGGTTGCCCCCATTCCTTTGCAGCACTTTTTTACTATATAATCCATTCACTATCCATTCGTAAATTCCTTTTGTAACTTTTTTGATTTATGGTTGACCATCGTTATTTTTGATGTTATATTAGTTAAGTCGCTTCGGAACAGAGGCGGACAAAAGCCCTTGTGACAGGGAAACAAGCTCTTTGAAAACTGAACAAAAGCCAAGCGTGAAACGGGT
>NZ_JAIBLJ010000026.1 GCF_020179385.1 Alkalihalobacillus sp. YIM B00296
TACGCCCTGTATGGGCTTTCCCATTCGGAAAATCTGTAAATAAAAACGACCTCCTTTTACAGAGATCGTTCTATCACTAGCTTAATTTTCTTTCAACTCTTCATCATAAAGATGACATGCTACATAGTGACCTTCTCTTGCTTCCTGCCACTTCGGTGCCACTTTCGCACATACATCCATCGCATGAGGACATCTTGTACGGAAACGGCAACCGCTTGGTGGAGATACGGGAGATGGTACATCACCTTCAAGGATGATACGTTCACGGCTGCGTTCAAGTTCCGGGTCTGGAACAGGTATCGCTGATAAGAGTGCTTGCGTATAAGGATGCAATGGTTCATTGTAGAGCGTATCACTTTCTGTAAGCTCTACAAGGTTACCAAGATACATAACCCCAACGCGATCACTGATATGCTTGACCATTGAAAGGTCATGCGCAATGAACAAATATGTCAAACCGCGCTCCCGTTGTAGCTTTTGCAGAAGGTTAACTACCTGAGCCTGAATCGATACATCCAATGCTGAGATAGGCTCGTCAGCAATGATGAAATCAGGATCCACTGCCAGTGCACGGGCAATTCCGATACGTTGACGCTGACCCCCACTGAATTCGTGAGGATAACGGTTTGCATGCTCTTTATTCAAACCAACTGTTTCAAGAAGTTCATGAACTCGTTGCAATCTTTCTTCCTTCGTTTTGGCAAGACCATGGATATCAATGCCCTCTGCAATAATATCTTTAACGGTCATTCGTGGGTTCAATGATGCGTATGGATCCTGGAAAATCATCTGCATCTTACGGTTGAACTCTTTCAACTTCGCTTTATTTTTCTTACCATGGACATCCTCACCGTTAAACGTGACAGAACCGTCTGTTGCACCGTATAAACGGATGATCGTTCTTCCAGTTGTAGATTTCCCGCAACCAGATTCACCAACAAGACCTAATGTTTCACCTTTATAAATATCGAATGAAACATCGTCTACCGCTTTCAACATTTGTCCTTTGCCCATGTTAAAATATTTCTTAAGGTTTTTTACTTCTACCAATTTCTCTCTAGTTGCCATTATCTTGCACCTCCAACAGATGCTTCTACCGGCTTCTCAACTTTAGGTGCCCTTTCATCCAATAACCAGCAGGCTGCTTTATGCGTGCCAGAAACTTCTGTAGCATCAGGCATATGGTCTACACAAACCTTCATCGCATGCGGACAACGTGCTGCAAATGGACAACCTTTTGGAGGATCACTCAAGTCCGGTGGTGATCCTGGGATTGCGATTAGATCTGTATCAGATGCACCTAGTTTCGGCATAGAAGCCAACAATCCCCAAGTATAAGGATGTTTCGGTTTATAGAAAATTTCATCAACCGTTCCTGTTTCAACAATTTGACCACCATACATGACCGCTACCCGTTGAGCTGCATTCGCTACCACACCCAAATCATGTGTGATCAGGATGATGGCAGTACCCGTTTTATCTTGTAAATCTTTCATCAGATCAAGGATTTGAGCCTGTATTGTCACATCTAATGCAGTTGTCGGCTCGTCCGCAATCAAAATTTTCGGATTACAAGCAAGCGCAATCGCGATGACCACACGTTGTCTCATACCACCGGAAAATTGGTGAGGATATTGCTTCAATCGTGCTTCAGCATTCGGGATCCCGACCAATTTCAATAATTCAAGAGCACGTGCTGTCGCTTGTGACTTCGACATCTTCTGATGGATGCGCAGTCCTTCCATGATTTGCTTTCCAACAGTCATCGTCGGATTCAATGAAGTCATGGGATCCTGGAAAATCATCGAGATTTCAGATCCTCTGATTTTCTGCATTTGGCGTTCCGAGTATTGGGCCAGATCCTTCCCCTGGAAGAGAATTTGTCCTTCTTTAATTCTACCAGGCGGGTTAGGGATCAATCTCATGATACTTTTGGAAGTAACGGATTTACCTGAACCTGATTCACCAACGATCGCCAGGGTTTCTCCTTTATTCAGTTTTATATCGACACCGCGCACGGCCTGTACTTCCCCTACAAAAGTGTCGAAGGAAACGTGTAAGTTCTTAACTTCTAAAATGTGTTCCATCCTCTTCACCCACCTTCTACTATTCTCTCATTTTCGGATCTAGCGCATCTCGTAAACCATCAGCCACAACGTTGAATGCAATCATGACCAAACTGATGATGATCGATGGATAAATCATCATATGAGGGAAAATCTGCATGTTACGATATCCTTCTTCAATCAAAGTCCCTAGTGAGGCTAATGGCGGTTGTAATCCAAGACCGATAAAGCTTAAGAATGCCTCAAAGAAAATCGCAGCGGGAATCGTAAACATCGTATTAATGATGATGACGCCCATTACGTTCGGAATCAAATGCTTGGAAATGATCTTATTATCCGATGAACCAAGTGTTCGAGAAGCTAATACGAACTCTTGTCCTTTCAGCTTCAGAATCTGACCACGGACAATCCGCGACATCCCAATCCAACCGGTTATCGTCAAAGCGACAGTAATCGATATGATCCCTGGATCCAGTACGAGTATCATCAAGATGACGACGACAAGGTTAGGGATCCCGACAAGAACTTCAACGATACGTTGAAGTACGTTATCGACGCGGCCTCCGTAATATGCTGATATTCCGCCATAAGCTACACCGATCACCATATCGATCGCTGCTGCTAATAAAGCGATATATAATGAGATCCGAGTCCCTTGCCAAACACGGGTCCAAAGGTCACGTCCAAGACCATCTGTACCGAACCAGAAATATGTTCCTTCTTCAACATTTTTCATATCGTACATATCGTTGCCCATATCATCCGTGCCATCCATTATTCCAAGCTTTTCAATTCCTGGAACCTTAGCTGGTAGATTGGCACGAGTTAACTTCTGATCATCAAAACCAAAATCATTCATCATAGGACCGAATATCGCAAGGATCGTCAATGCTAGTAAAATGATACATCCTATGATAGCTGATTTATTTTTCTTGAGTCGCATCCACGCATCTTTCCAGAAGCTCAGACTGGGGCCTGCAATTGTTTCACTTTTTTCACTGCTTATATGTGCAGGTTGAAAAAGTTCATCGTTCACATAGTCTTCACGTTTGCTCATCAGTCTTTCCCCCCTGCCAAACGGATTCGTGGATCAATGACTCCGTAAAGGATATCGACGATCAGAATCACCAAAATCAAGAAGAATGAGAAAAATAGTGTTGTTCCCATGATAACTGGATAATCATTTGTCGTAATGGACCGCACAAATTGTTCTCCAAGTCCTGGTACTGCAAAAATTTTCTCAACGACCAACGTACCAGTCATCAATCCAACTGCAAGTGGTCCTAAAATAGTAATCAATGGAATCATCGCATTTCGGATACCATGCTTGAATACAACAGCAAAACCACTTACACCCTTTGCTCTTGCAGTCGTGATAAAGTCCTGGCTCATGACCTCAAGCATTTCGGTTCGTGTAAAACGCGCAGAAACAGCTACGACGAATACCGCCAATGCAATTGTCGGCATTACTGAATACTCCCACCCTTCCCAGAAGGCCACAGGGAACCACTGTAATTTAACACCGACATAATATTGAAGTAATGCTGCAAACACGAAACTAGGAATCGATTTACCAATTACTGCGACAAACGTAGCACCATAATCCCAAATCGTGTTATATCGTATTGCAGAAATGATACCAAGTAAGATTCCAAAAATTGATCCGAATATCATCGATTGGAGTCCAAGTTGTGCTGATGGACCAATTCGACTCATAATTAAGGATGTTACATTTCTTCCATCATATTGAAAGGAGATACCTAAATCTCCAACTGCAAGATTTGCCATATATTTAACATATTGAACAGGGACGGGGTCATTAAGTCCGTATTTTTCAAGAATTATCGCTTCTTGCTCAGCTGTTAACTTTGCCGCGTTACTTAAAGGTGTACCCGGCATGATCTTCATCAAGAAGAAAGTAGCTGATGCAATGAGGAACAGGGTGATAAACATATAGAGAACACGCTTTAAAATATACCCTTTCATCCTCTTCCACCTCCATGTATGCCTTTTTGTCTATTTGAAGAGATCCAACTAATGGTTTTGTTATTTTCTGAAAACTATCCGATAACAGGGAAAAAGAGAGTATACGTCATTCAGGCGACATATACTCTCCTGATACTCTCCCTTTACTGACTAAACTTTAGTGTTAAGCTTACTTTTCGATATAAGCCCACTTATAGCTGTAGTCAGGCCCAAATGAGTTTTGGTAGACGTTCTTCACGTACGGCTTCCAAAGTTGAGCACGAGCACGTTGGTAAAGTGGTGCAAGTACTGCTTCTTCTTCAATTAAAAGCTTTTCAGCTTCCAGCATAGCTTCAAAACGCTTTGCAGGATCAGAAGTCAATGTAGTCTTAGCGTCTTTAACAAGCTTGTCATATTTCTCATTAGAGAATCCAGTCTTGTTATGTCCACCGTCAGTAACCCACATGTCGATGAATGTCATTGCATCAGCATAGTCAGGTCCCCAACCAGCATTTTGGAGATCATAATCCATAGCTTCATCAAGCTCTAGACGTTGTTGGAACGGTACACCTTTCAACTCGATTTTCAAACCAGGAAGATTCGTTTCAAGCTGGTTCTTGAGGTATTCGTCCATTTTCTTAGCTACTTCAGTATCTCCACCAAGGATTTCTAGAGTAATTTCTTCTTTACCTAATTCTTCTAGACCTTTTTCCCAATGTTCTTTTGCAACTTCTGGATCAGATTTGATAAGGTCTCCGTTGATTTCACGGAAGTCTTCACCTGTTTCAGGGTGAGTTACAAATCCTTTTGGAACGAAATAGTTAGCTGCAAGAGAGCCGTTGTTCAAGATGACGTTAACAAGGTCTTCCTTGTTGATTGCTGCTTGAATCGCTTTACGAATGTGAACATTCGCAAGATCTTCGCGCTCTTGGTTCATCTTCAAGTAGAACATGACAGGCTCTTCGAATGTCTTGTAATCTTCATGCTCTTTATATTTGTTAACGAATTCAGAAGATAGACCTACGCGGTCGATCTTTCCAGTTTCGTAAAGGTTAACCCCAGTAGCAGTTTCCTTAACAACATTAACGTTGATTTCATCTAATTTTACAGTTTCAGCATCCCAGTAATCAGGATTCTTCTTAAGTACCCAACCTTCTTCATGTTTCCAATCAGTAAGGGTAAATGGTCCGTTGTAGATAAGGTTCTCATCTTCAAGTGCATATTGATCGCCTTGCTCTTCAACAAATTCTTCGTTTTGTGGCAAGAATGTTGCAAACGTAGTCAAACTGATGAAGTATGGTACTGGCTGCTCAAGCTCAACCTTCAATGTTTTTTCGTCCACTGCTTCAACGCCAAGCTCTTCTGGTTCCATTTCGCCAGCCATGATCGCGTTAGCGTTCTTAAGGTCGCCAAGGATGAAGTTGTATTGAGATCCAGTGTCAGGATCTACAGCTTTTCTCCAAGCATAAACGAAATCGTCAGCTGTTACTGGAGTTCCATTTGACCATTGTGCGTCACGAAGGTGGAAAGTGTAAGTCTTCTCATCTTTACTTACTTCATGTTTTTCTGCCATACCTTCCACAGGCTCCATGTTTTCTCCAAGACGGTAAAGACCTTCCATAGTCTCAGCCATAACTTGGAACGCTACAGCATCAGTTCCCATTACAGAGTCCATTGTCGGGATCTCTGCGCTTTCAAGTATATTCAATACTTGAGGTACATCCGTATTTCCGCCATCTTTTCCATCATCGCCGCTTTTACCGTCGGAAGAACCCCCATTATTTCCTCCGCCGCCACTACATGCAGCTAGGAACATGCTCAACACTAGAGTCAGTGTTAAAAGCAATGACCACTTTGACTTTCTCATGTCTTAATGACCTCCCCTAAATATTGGTGAAATTTTGAAAACGCATTCCTTTTGAAATGTCAGATTTTTTAAGGAATTCCGTTCACATTTTGTATTATACAAGTTTTCACAAAATTTTGCATGCACTTTTTTAATATATTTTACAAAAAACCTTTATTCATTACGGTTTCATAACAATAATAAGGACTTTATACCTACTTTAAATTTCGGTAATTGTAAGTAATTCGTGCTTAATAATTGAAAATATTGTATAAAGAATACACTCAAGTATTGATTTAAAAGGATTTAACGGTTTAAAGGATGAATGATCCATTCAATTGTCATTCATTTTCAAATATTGTGACATATTACACCTCGTTTAACCATGTAAAGATATTGCTTCTATAAACTTCTATCGTGTATCATCGATATGAGGTGACAGGATGCAATTAATTAAACGCTCATCATATCTTTTAGCGATTTTACTGATTATCGGTTTTGGACTCACCTATTTTTACTACGATAAGATTACAGTTGTTACGTTCATCAACTCCGTTTTCTTAGTTTCAATGCTTTATATCATGATCGGCGGACTGATGTTTGTTACAAGAGGCGGATTCTTCGATGCTTTCACACTGAGCTTCAGAAGACTTATGAAGAAAGGCACCAGAATGGGAGAAATCATGGATGACGTCGAGAATATGCACCTACCGTCAGAAGCGTTTGAATATACTTATTCAAATCCTTTACTGATTACTGGTCTAATCGGATTTTTGACCACAGTGTTGATCTCCTTCTATATTTGATGTTGCAATTCAAATACGAATTGGATATACTATCGATAATTCAATCAATCATTAACCTATGCGATGAGGAAGAAAAGTACACTTCATCCCCCCTTTTGAAGAGAGTCTGTGGCTGGTGGGAACAGATAAGGGCATGAGTGGAATGGGCTTCTGAGCATTCAAACCGAAACACCTGTTGTGGAGTAGGCTTTGACGTTTGGTCCTTACGTTATCCTGGACACTCTGTTAAAACAGCTTATGCTTGTACGCAGAGAACTGAGAGATTCTTATGAATAAAACTGGGTGGCAACGCGGTGCAATCGTCCCATAATGGACGGTTGTGTCGCGTTTTTTATTTTTGTTATTCATTTAAGGAGTGATTTTTATGGCAACCATTTTTTCAGGTGTACAGCCGACCGGATTTCCTACACTAGGAAATTACCTCGGTGCATTGAAGCACTTTGTAACGTACCAGGAAGAACACAACTGTTATTTCTGTGTGGTGAACCAGCACGCGATCACTGTACCGCAAGATAAACTGGAGTTAAGGGATAATACCAGGAAATTAGCTGCATTGTATCTTGCAATCGGGATTGATCCAGAGAAGTCGACGGTTTTCATCCAATCCGAAGTACCCGCCCACACCAAGATGGGATGGATCTTGCAATGTATCTCTTACATCGGCGAGCTTGAAAGGATGACCCAATTCAAGGATAAATCTCAAAATCGTGTTGCTGTATCTTCTGGACTTCTCACCTATCCCCCATTGATGGCAGCGGACATTCTATTGTACGGGACCAATATCGTACCTGTCGGGGATGATCAGAAGCAACATCTTGAATTGACGAGGGATTTGGCTGAGCGATTCAACAAACAGTATAATGACATTTTTCCAATTCCTGAAATCCATATCCCGAAACTCGGGGCTCGTATCATGGATCTCGGTGAACCAACGAAAAAAATGAGCAAGTCTGGTGAAAACCCGAACGGATATATTTCAATGCTGGATGATGAGAAAACAATCCGTAAAAAAATCAAGCGTGCGACTACTGATTCTGAGGCGAAAGTCAAGTTCGACAAAGAGAATAAGCCGGGCGTCGCCAACCTTCTCACCATCTATTCACTTTGCTCAGGGAAGTCGATAGAAGAATTGGAGTCTCAATATGAAGGGAAAGGCTACGGCGAGTTTAAAGAAGGTGTGGCCGATGCAGTCATATCCCGACTTAAACCGATTCAAGAGCGTTATTACGAATTGTTGGAATCTGAAGAACTCGATGACATCCTTGATCGAGGTGCAGAGAAAGCTGATTCTGTAGCGAACAAAATGCTCGCTAAAACTGAAAGGGCAATGGGATTGGAACGTAAAAGGAAAAAGAAGTAAATATAAACGGGGATGATCGGCAGGATCATCCCTTTTTCTTATTGTTCATATCTTTTTTGTGGCTACTTTCGCTTACATCTGAACCTCGCGCAAATCACCAAGTTCCCAACCCTGGCTGAAATTCCGGTTCATTTATCACCTTGGACTTTTCTTTTACTTTATCTCAAATAAAAAGGAATATCTCAGTCAATATGGTCCACCTGGTTAAAACATACCATCACAGTTTCCTTTCAGATCTTCCTCAGAGAGCTTGACTGTATGAGACGTTTCGAATCCTGTTTCTCCTTTCTGATATGCTATCCTTTCGGGCTTATGACCATTACATCATATCCCTATAGCTCCATTTATGATCTCCTTGAAAATTGTTAAAGGAGCTGATTTTGATCAGCTCCTCAATCAATTCACATGTGTACCTTTTTCCAATTCCCATATCTTCTCGAAATAAGGTTGTCCTTTAATCAACCGTTCACAAATCGACTGATGCTTAGGTGTCCATCCCTGACACACTTCGAGGTATAATGCCCTCCAGGCTTCATCAAAACTCATCATCTGTATGTCGCTGTATTTTTCCGGTATCCATTCTGTGTACCAATACCTTGCTTCAGCTGTATTCCCGCTCGTATACATCTGATCAAGTGCCATGAATAACAGTTGTTTCAGCTGTCGTTCACGGCGTGTCAGTCCTTTCATGTCTTTCGGGTCGGGTGAAAGGATATGATATTCCTTTTTCTGTTCGCTGGTTACATTGAAGGAATAAAGCTTCGGATCCAATTCTTCTGCCATTTCATAAACCAATTGTTCCTGGCGTGGTATCATCCTGCTTTTACGGATTGGAATCTTATATCCCATCGTATCGATCACAAGGCATCTTTTTCCGTCTGTCGCTATCATGCAGTATTCGATTTGCTCTCTCTGATTGTTTTTACGGATGTAGCTTTTGTTCTTCACTTCGCTCAGCAGTTCACCTGGTAATTCACTCAGGTCATTTTCTATGTAGTTTAAAAGAAGTGATTCCATCTTGATGATCGGTACTTGATCCAACAGCTCGATGAAGTCCTCTTTTCGCCATTCATGAAACTCACAGACATTATAGCCGTTCTCTTCACCTTCGAACCAGTTGACCCATACGTCTCTTAAATACAACATGTATACCCCTCACTTTACAGGATTTACTGTTTTGTTAGAATCAGTATAGTCAGAGGGCCGTAAAATTATTCGAGAATCGGGCTTTTTTTAGTCGACAATTGTACCTTTTCGTCATCTATCATCGTTTCGGTTATTCTGGGAAGGCAAATAAATACTTCCCCAAACCAAGACAAGTCCTAAAATGAAAAGTATGGATTCTACACGTGTCAAAATAAAGTAAAAATAGTTTACGAAGCCATGGCCTGTCGTGATCAAATTTAGAAAGGCGATTAAACTAACGCCTCCTGATACAGCAAAGCTGAACCCGAGCAATAATAAAAATAATCGAAAGATCAAAGCCGTCAACCCCCGTAAGAGTGCTTGTACAGACGTGTTTATTCACTATATGGGACATGACCCCAGGTTATGACAACAATTCATTTTTCCCAAGTTTCTTCTATCATAATGTACGCAAAAAGAAGTTGGTTTCAACTATAAGGTTTTTTGCAGTAAAAAGGCTGATGAGATTGGATTTTTCTCACCAGCCGCCTTCAATCGTTATTAATTAATTGGTAAATCGTTTGAATAATAGCGCTACGTTATGCCCTCCAAAGCCTAATGAGTTACTCATGACTGCATTGACTTCACCTTTTCTGGCTTCATTCGGTACATAATCCAGATCACATTCAGGGTCTGGTGTTTCATAGTTGATCGTCGGTGGCATAATATTGTTTTCAATCGACTTAATGGACAGGACCGCTTCCAGAGCACCTGCTGCACCCAGCAAATGACCCGTCATCGATTTGGTAGAACTGATCGCAAGCTTTTGTGCATGTTCACCGAATACCGACTTGATCGCTGTTGTTTCATATTTATCATTAAAGTCAGTACTTGTACCATGTGCATTCAAGTAATCTACTTCGTTCGGTGACATTCCTGCATCCTGCAATGCAATATTCATCGCGCGGACGCCGCCTTCTCCACCAGGAGCCGGTTGAGTGATATGGTGGGCATCCCCGGTAGCCCCATATCCAACAATCTCACCATAAATTCTGGCTCCGCGTTTTTGTGCTGATTCCAACGATTCAAGAACAAGGATTCCAGCACCTTCACCCATTACAAAACCATCACGGTTCGCATCGAATGGACGACTGGCAGAAGAAGGATCTGGATTAAAAGATAATGCTTTGGCTGATGAGAATCCAGCTAATGCCATGTTTGTGATCGGCGCTTCGGACCCTCCAGTAATCATAATATCCGCATCATCCCGCTGGATCGCCTTAAAGGCATCTCCGATCGAATTCGCTCCTGATGCGCAGGCTGTCACGGTACATGAATTGATCCCTTTTGCACCTAGCATGATCGAAACTTGGCCTGAAGCCATATCCGGGATCATCATCGGTACGAAGAAAGGGCTGACACGACGCTGTCCCTTTTCCATAAAAATCTGGAATTGCTGTTCGTAAGTTTCCATACCGCCGATCCCTGAACCGATCCAAACACCTACTCTTGGCGCGATTTCCTCTGTGATTGTCAAATCAGCATCTTTTACAGCCATTTGGGTTGCTGCGATTGCAAACTGAGTGAACCGATCCATCTTACGTATATCTTTTTTATCCATGAATTTTGCAGGATCGAATTCAGTCGCTTCACCGGCAACTTTTGCAGGAAATTGATCTTTATCCCTTCTTGTCAGTTCCCCGATACCTGACTTTCCATTGATGATATTCGTCCAAGTTGTCTCTGTATCATTACCGAGTGGAGAGACAGTACCGAGTCCTGTAATAACAACTCGTTTACTCATAGTCTAAATCAGCTCCTTAAAAACTATTTTCCCCATCTTAACGCAACTGCACCCCAGGTCAGCCCTCCACCAAAACCTACGAGTACAAGTACGTCTCCGTCTTTTACCTTTCCAGATTCCCGCGCTTCGACTAGCGCAATCGGAATTGAAGAAGATGATGTGTTACCGTATTTCGCTACTGTCGAAGCCATTTTTTCTTGAGGTAATCCTAGACGTTCACGTGCCGCTTCCATAATTCGGATATTCGCCTGATGCGGAATCAGGAAATCTACGTCTTCTTTTTTCAGGCCAGCCTTTTCGACGACCTTCAATGATGATTCTGGCATTTGTCTGACAGCGAATTTAAATACTTCACGTCCATTCATGTATAAATGGTCACCGTTTTGGTATAGATATTTGGCTCCTGAACCATCAGACCCCATATCAAATGATAAGATCCCTTTATCATCATCTACTGGTGCGATAATTGCTGCACCTGCTCCGTCCCCAAATAATACTGCCGTATTCCGGTCTTCCCAATCCGTTATTTTGGACAGCTTTTCCACTCCGATGACGAGTACGTTTTTATAAGTATTTGTATCGATATATTGCTTTGCCGTAATCATACCATAAATGAAACCTGCACATGCAGCACTGATATCCATGGCAACCGCATTTACAGCTCCTAAGCGTTCTTGGATCAGGCAGGCAACAGACGGGAATCCATAATCACCGGTTACCGTCGCCACCAAAATCAAATCAATATCACCAGCGTCCAGCCCGGCATCTCTTAACGCTTCTTTCCCGGCCCTTTCTGCCATATGGGATGTATCCATATCATTTTCAGCAATTCTTCTTTCTTCAATACCTGTTCTAGTACGAATCCATTCATCTGATGTATCGACCATTTTTTCAAGGTCCGCATTGGTCATCACACGTTCCGGGACATATCTGCCAATTCCGATTACCCCTGCATTCATCTTATAACCCCTTTTTGTATGACTTTCTTAGTATCTTATATTATGACTTGGTACTAATTTTAATCCAATATTTATCTATTGTCCAGTTATTATCTTTTCCTCTTATCCAGCGGCACTCCTGCGTGAATAGCGAACCAGGTAAGGCCCCTTGCCAGGACTGATAGTAGAGGCTGTCGCCGCCGCAGGAGGTCTGAAGTGATCCAAGTGGTTTGGCGTTGGAGCTAGACATCAAGAAAAGCGCAAACGCCATGGCCCGCCAAGAAGGTCACTGGAATTATACTATCTTTTCTCATGAAAAAGAACCTTCTGGGATTTGTATTGTGAAGGTTCTTACAAGTTATGGTTATGTACACCTATAAAAAACCTTTTACTTATTATCTTCGGAAGCTTCTGATCTACCTAATTCATAGGCATCATTCATGACATTCATGAGGATGTTTACGATAGGTTGAATGTCTTCCATTGATAATTCTACACCTTTATCTTCCATCATTTGCTTTGCTTCTGGCAAGTGTGTCATTGCGATTTGCATGAACTTCATGCTTCTTTCTTGATCCATATTGTTATTCCTCCTATAAAATTATGGTTGTGGGAGCTTTCCAGTTTCTTTATACTCTGCGACTAGTGAGTTAATTTGGTCTTGGAGCTCTTTTGGGACTTCCTCGCTGAATGGGGCAAGAGAGATGACCTCTTCCTGGAAATCGTAATGGATGTTTCCGGTTTGGAGCTGCCCTTCATTATACTTTTGGGCAATCCTGACATAGAGGCGATCGACATGTTGGACAGTACTTGTCAAGACTGTTTGTTCACCAAGATCGGCCATATCGGAGACAAAACCGATTGCGTAATGCCCTTGTTCTTTGATTCGTTCGATGACCGATACTGTATAACCGTCCCCTGCAGGATAAAAGACATCCACACCTTGTCCAATCATTTCCCTTAAAATAATGAAAGCCCGATTTTTATCTTCCCAGTCCTCAACGAAGTCGATATGGGTTTCCACATCTTCATTATACATATTGGCACCTTCACGGAAACCAGTAGCTTCAGGCTGCCATGGAAATGCTGCAATCATTCCGATATGTCCTGTTTCAGTCATCGCACCAGAAATCATTCCAGCAAAGTAACCCATCGCATAGGAGTCGAAATGGATACTCGTTATTCGCTCCCCGCTAACCTTACCATTAAAACTTACGAAATGCATATCCGGGAATTCCGACTTGATTTCCATAAATAATGAGGCGTATAGCTTTCCATGACCGAAGACAAGGTTTACATTGTTTTTTTGAAATTCTCTGACTGCTGATCGTACTTGTGCTTTTGATTTTACTTCCTCACGATAGAATACTTCTTTACCGAGTTCTTCCTTAATCTGAAGTAAGCCCTTATATCCTTTTGTACCCCAACCTTTATCGGTAATGGTATCTTCAATCAAAAGTCCAACACTCTCTAACTCTCCGGTATTCAATGCTTGCTGACACCCTGTAAGAGTAAGAAGGAATAATGCAATCAGGAAAGGGATTATCTTTGTCATTCCATTTCCTCTCCTCTTTACTACCACGACATTATTACTACTAGTAGTATAATCGATTTACAAATGGGAACGAAATATAACAAGAGTACTAAATTCAATTCATTAAGTATTTCAACATAAAAAACAATGAAATGCTACTTTTCTCCATAAAAGGTGGTAATCTTTTCAGATTGTGGGCACTTTAATAACTGATTACAGGACATGATAAACCTCTCTTTTGTAATTGTAAAGTTATTACTGAATTCTCTATTATGGTCCATTTCTCCTTCTTTTTCCAATTTATCAATTGTGTAACATCGCTCCATGATCGGGTTTCTGCAGCCCGAAACGTTAGGGATTCTCAATATTTGATAAATGACCTCATGATGCTCTGCAGCTTCTGAGAGGAATGTTTCCTCTGTCAACATCAACGTTCCATACAAATTGGCCGGCTTTGGGGATCGTTCTGTCTGGAAAGGTTCATCTTCATTCCCGTATACATCCATCGTAGAAACAAGGATGATTTTACTATTTTGCTCAGCTGCAAATTGTACAACCTTCTTCATATTCCGTTGATGTTGTTGGATCACTGATTTCAACTCTGACAGCTCGTTTGTTTTTGGAAAGGTTTGGGCAAGGTGAAATATAGAGTCAATTTGTTCGAATTCCTCCCAATCAACCTCTTCTATGGATTGATTATAAAAATGAAAAAAAGCATTTCTCCCAATCAAATCAAGGCCGATATGTCCATCCCTCGCTACATGATCAATTCCATACACGTCCATTTCCCTATTGATGTATTCATTACAAAGGAGTATTCCCAGCTCCCCCGCTACTCCTGTAATCAGGATATTTTTCATAGTACAGGGCCCTCCATTTTTCTTCAGTCTATTACTATCTTATTTTTGAAAATGAAAATATGAACTAAATCCCCATACCTTCATAATTGAATACCCATTGCTGAAATTCAGAGGACTGAATTATGTACATTGCCCATAAAAGTATGACAGGGGTCCCAAAGTCATCCATCATAATGCTTTCTTAAATGATGAGTTACATTGGTCCCCCTATAATTCAAGCTCATTTTGTTGATAGAAAGATCTTACTTTTTGAACAAGATCATATTTACCGCCAGGAAGTTGAAGTGTTAACGCAATCGGTGAGCCGATTTCTTCTCTGAACTTTTCATATGCTCTGCTATGTTTTATAAAAGAGTAAGGTGTTCCTTGCATATTATGCCATATTTTCACTGGTAACTTAGAAGGATATTCGTACATTCCTTTGTCCTTCACCAAGAATATCGTTGCTTCATCTTCGGACAGTTCATAGGCTTTGCTAATTTCACGATGGAATTGCTTATAGAAAAGCTTTTGCTCCATAACCGTTTCCCCATGAATTTTCAAGCTGAAGCATGGATTCATAAAGGCTACTGAACGGATGAATCCCTCATGCCGGTGCATCCATTTCAGGGCTGATAACGCTCCCATCCCTTCAGCGAAAACATGGATTTTAGAATTCAGGATTTCTTGTTTGATGATCGCATGATACAGCCTGTGCAGAAGTTCAACACTGCGTTCATTGCCCCAGTGGCGCCCATAAAGGTTCGAGTAATAGACCGTATAGCCAAACCGGCACAGTTCATCTATGAATTTCCTCCGCTCGGGATGTTGGATCCATGAGCTTGTTTGATCTGATACAAAATGATTAGTATCGCCGATGATGGCAATTGCAAAACCATTCGGCCGTTCAGGGAGATGAATGATTCCATGCTGGTCATTCATTTTAATACATCGGTGGAAGTTATTACTCAAATTGAATCACACCTTATTCTTCATTCTTAGTTAATGTATGCGAGAAAAGGAAAAGAGAATAGGTTTTTCGCCCAATTTTCGTTATCCTTATGTACAGGGGATGCAAATAATGAACTTTTTTTGGAAGTTTCGTGAAATCGTTTTGATAGGGGGCAATTTGTGCTACAATATGAATTGAAAAAGAGAACTTGGCGAACGCTGAGCCCTAATTGCACTTATACTTTTTGGAGTGTAAATTGCTACATAATATTCTAGAGGTGATCATATGCGTTACATTTGGACAATAATCTGGGCATTATTGTTGAGCAATATGGCTTTCTATGTATTAAGCTCAATGCAAGGCGGAGAATACAGCTTCGGACTTGCGTCTGGAATCGGACTTGTTTTCGCTTTATTCGTATTTGTATTAGGTGATGCGGCGATAAAGGACGAAACAACGGATTGAAATGGAGTGGCTCAGGTTTTTGAGTCACTCTTTTTTATTTTATAGACGTGGTATTGCCCTTGGTTTTCGAGATAATCGGCGGGTTTTCGAGATAATTTACGAGTTGTTGAGATAAATCACCTTCGAAACATAAAAACGGGACTGATGCTAGCCAGTCCCGCCATACTTCATAATATTTTACTTAAGAACGATTTTGTCCGGACATTTTGTGGGCTTGAGAAAAGCTCTTTCGGTTCATTTTCCTCGATTATATATCCTTCATCCATAAAAATTACACGATCGCCGACTTCTCTTGCAAAACCCATCTCATGCGTGACGACAATCATTGTCATGCCTTCCTTTGCAAGTTGCTTCATGACTTCCAGAACTTCACCGACCATCTCAGGGTCCAGTGCAGATGTAGGTTCATCAAAGAGCATGATTTCAGGTTCCATTGCCAAAGCTCTAGCAATGGCAACACGCTGTTTTTGACCTCCTGAAAGCGAGTCGGGATATACTGTCGCTTTCTCGGATAATCCAACTTTTGCAAGAAGTTCATGAGCTTTTTGTTCAGCACGTTTGCGATTCCATTTCCTGACTTTCATAGGGGATAAGATGATGTTTTCCAGTACTGTTTTATGAGGGAACAAATTGAACTGTTGGAACACCATACCTACATCTGTCCGGAGTTTGTTGATATCCGTTGTTTTGGCAGTAATATCAATACCTTTTATATAAACCTTGCCACCGGTGATCGGTTCAAGCAAGTTCAGACATCTTAAGAAAGTGGATTTACCGGAACCGGAAGGGCCGATTACACACACGACTTCTTGCTGTTTGATTTCTGCACTGATGTCTTTCAATACCTCCAGTGCCCCAAATGACTTTTTCAAATTTTGTACTTTTATCATTTATAACCCATCTCCTCCCAATGTAGTTTAACACATTGCTGGCTGAAAGTGTTGAGTCGAGATAGGCAGTGTATCAACAACTAGCGTTTTAAAATCATGGTTTCCGTTTGTATGTCCACTTCCGATTCTGGTTGCTTGTTTCCGGAAATGGATCCCCCGCATGTAATTTGACTTCCTTCGGGTCGTTCACCATACTTCCTGTTTCACCGATTTCAACATAAACTCCATTGTTTGGCGCTTTTTGTCCAGCGTTGAATTGATGATTCTGCCCCATCAAAAATCCCTCCTTTTTATTAGGTAGGATAACCCATCGCTCATAAATTATCTGTCACCAATACTCATCAATTATGTAAAAAAGAAAGGCTGTTTTCTAAAAGTTTGTTCCTAATTGAATGGTGGTAAGGAGATGAAAACCTATAACAGTGGGAATATACGAGACTCCTGCAGAAAGCGAGTATATTTCCAAATTCTAATACAACAATCTATACGAAAACAGCCAAAAGAAACAAAAAAGCCACCTTTAAATGGTGACTTTCCATCGTCAATAGGAAACAAGTGAAATAGCTGTAAGGAAATGCAGAGGCAAGGTGATCCGTTCAAACCCTAAGCCAGGCTCAGGGAACCCCATATATTGTCGCGGTTGAGTTCCAGGGTTTTTTTTGTACTTTACTTCTATTAATAAGTATAGGTTCTGTTTATCAACCTTTTCGACATATCCCTCATACATTCCACCGTCCATCATGTGGCACTGGACATATTGATTTATATGCTTCTTACACTGTTTTTGTATCATTTGGTTATGCTTGTTTAAGGCTTTCATATATTTACGATAAGACACGACCTTCCCCCCTCACATTTTCATGATATTCACACAGGGCTGAAAATGTGTAAGGACAGGTTGAACATATTTGTCACGAAATATCTCTTTACTAGTCCAATGTTTTATTGTTTAATGACTACATGCGACTTGAATCAGAAACTAGAGATTTACATGTGGAGGAACCAAATGGAAGACTTAATCTTATTGCTTAAATATGCATTTTTTGGCTTCGTACAAGGCATTACAGAACCGATACCGATTTCGTCAAGTGGACATATGGTGTTTGCAGAAAAAATTCTGGACATTCATATTGAAGGGTTCAGTTTTGAAGTGTTCATGAACTTCGCATCGCTGCTTGCTGTCCTTGTGATCTATCGTGAAGACCTTGTCAGGCTAACAACGAACGGTTTGAATTTTACAATGACAAGAGATCGTAAATACAAATCAGATTTCATGTTCATCATTTATCTCATCATCGGGACGATTCCTGCTGCGGTCATCGGAATATTAGCGGAAGATTTCATATCTGAGAATTTGAAAGACATTAAAGTTGTCGGAGCATCATTGATTGTTACTGGGATCGCATTATGGCTGATCCGAAACCTGCGTGGGCGTAAATACGATCAAGACCTTTCAATTAAAGATGCACTCATTGTCGGTCTTGCACAGGCAGTTGCATTGATTCCGGGAATCAGTCGTTCAGGTGCTACGATAGTAGCTGCAATGGGACGTGGAATGAAACAGGAAACAGCACTTCGTTATTCGTTTTTGCTATATATACCTGTCAGTATCGGAACAATGATTTTAAGCTTCAGCGACCTTAAAAATGATCCGCTACTGGATCAATTATTGATTCCCTATCTGGTGGCCTTTTTGATCTCATTCATCGCCTCATATATTTCATTGAAATGGCTCATAGGAATCATGGCCAGAGGAAATTTGAAATACTTTGCCATCTATTGTTTCATCGTAGGACCATTAGTGATCTTATTCATGTAAAAGCAATTTACGTCTAACAAAGCGGGTTGTTGAAGTGATTTTGAAAGACACAGAACGGCCTCTTGGGACCCTGAAAATCGTGAAAAACGATTTTTAGGGTCTCAGACGCCTTCTGGGACATTAAATGAACGGATAATTAAATACCCCGAGCGATCAAGGCTCTGATGCTCTATATTGTAAAGGAGGATTCAACTTGAAAGAGTATATCGGCAAATGCGACGTCTGTCAAAAGTCCATCTACTGTCTAGATGGCTTTTTCAATGGAGTTAAAACAGAACAAGGTCTTTGTTGTTATGAGTGTGATCAAAAGCAGAAGGCCACTTCTTAACCACCACTGACTGGCGGCAACAATGCAACCGTATCACCAGCCCGGATCACTTGGTCTGGATCATTTACAAGTTCTTCATTCACAGCCACCATCACATTTGTCAAATCAAGACGGGATTCTATTTCACGAATATGGGAGACAAGTTCGTCTATTGTCAATATGTCTTTATCGACCAAAATTTCACTTTTCCCAACCTTCTCCTGCAACCCTGCAAAAAGTAATACGTTAATCATACAGATGCTCCTTTCCAGGTCTTCCAGATGGATATGCCGTTTTTTCAAGCTGATCTCCAATCCACTCTTCGCCATCTTCCCAATGTTCTTTTTTCCAGATTGGGACGATCTCTTTAATCCGTTCGATCGCATAACGACTAGCCTCATACGAATCTGCCCGATGAGGGGTCGAGACAGCTATAACAACAGCGAAATCCGATATCTCCAACCGACCGATCCGATGAACGATTGAAACACGTGTTTCCTTCCATCTATTGTTGATTTCCGAACCGATTTGCTCCAGCTTCTTTTCAGCCATTGGAATATAGGCATCATATTCCAAAAACAAAGTCCGCTTCCCGTTCGTCATCTCCCTTACTGTTCCGATGAACGTATTGATTGCCCCTGCATGCGGGTGGATGACTTTTTCAACTACTGAATTTATGTCAATCGGCTCTTTAGTGATGTAAAAATGTTTAGCCATGGTTTCATCTCCGTTTAAAAAACTTTTCCTTGATATACTCCGTAAATTCCGCAGCCTGATTAGGTTGGAAGATGAGGAATTCAGATCCCTCTTCCAGTCGATCAGTTATAACGCCAACAACATTGACGCATTGATCCAACAGTTCCATCAAATCTTGTTTGTCCCTGGCCATAAGGAATTTCGGGTAATGAGCCTTTTTATACCCTTCTATTAAAATAACATCCAGTGGAATCACGCTATACATCCTCACGATTTGATCAAGGTGAATGGATGCTATTCCATTCACCTTCAGATTGAGACTGCCTTCTCCTTCAACTGCTGTCATATAGGCGCCTTCATTTTGAAATTGGGATGTATCTGTATCCCCAGGCTCAATTATATCTGGTGATCCACCATGTCCATGGTGTTTGATGACTCCGACACGATACCCTTCATTTGATAACTGCCTTATAACTTTTTTGATAAAGGTCGTTTTCCCACTGTTTTTATAGCCTGCAATTTGTAAGACTGGGATATCATGAATCACTTTTCCCATGGATTCTGGTCACTTTCATTGTTGAACAACAGAACTTCCACTTCGTCCCCAGTTCGAAAACCTCTTGTTCCACCAGGAAGGACGATGAATATATCGGCTTCAGCAATTGAAGTGACAGAGCTCGACTTATCCAGACCTGTCGGAGCTACGCGGACTCCCTCGGCAGCGTATTCGATTTTCCCGCGTACCAATCTGGTGAATGGATTCGGTTTAGGGAAATCCTTCGCTAGCACAGCTTTCATTTTTGCAAGATAAGGCATACTCTTTACGGCTTGCTTGATAAATGGTCTCACGAAAAGCTCACCGCCGACAAAACAAGCAGAGGGGTTTCCGGATAATCCGAATAACAACTTCCCTTCATATTCTGCCACGGTCGTTACACTTCCGGGACGCATCGCAATTTTATTGAAAAGGGTAGTCGCACCAAGTTTTTCATATATAGCTGGTAGATAGTCATAATCACCAACTGAGACTCCACCTGTAGTAACAAGGGCATCCACATCCTCCAACGCTGCAGAAACACCCCTAAAACATGCCTCAAAATCATCAGCTAACTTACCTAAATACAGTGGATCACCACCCATTTTTCTGATCTGGGCTGAAATCATGTATGCATTGGAATTACGGATCTTCCCTGGCTGCAACGGTTCATCGATATCCAGCAACTCAGTGCCAGTTGCGTATATTCCGATTTTGGGCTTTCGATAAACGTTGACCGTTTTGTAGCCGAATGTAGCTAATAAGGCAGTAACACCTGGTGTAATCCGTGTTCCTTCTTTAATGAGGACAGTCCCTTTTTCTGTATCTTCACCTTGTCGAGCAATGTTTTGGCCAGGTGTAAATTTTCTGCCAACTTCGATCATCTGCTTCGTATCTTTTTCATATTCCTTGACGACCTCAAACATGGATACTGCATCTGCCCCATCTGGAATTGATGCTCCGGTCATGATCCGGATCGCTTGTCCTTGCCGTAATGGGGACGTAGCGACTTGACCAGCGCCAATTTCTTCTATGACCTCAAGATGAACTGGGGTATCGGCAGAAGCATGCTCTGTATCCTCCGCTCTTAAGGCGAATCCATCATATGGTGAGCGGTCGAATGGTGGTACATCGTGATCTGCTATTATCGGTTCTGCTAAAAATCGATCCAATGTCTCTTTTATGTTCAGTTCTTCAGATTGTGATTTCAAAGGATGGGCCATGACCCTTTTTACCCCTTCTCCAATCTGTATTGGTTTTCTCCGTTCAACGACCATTGTAGTCACCACCTTTATCATTACACCTTCATTTTAGCAAAGACTCGATCCAGTTTCACGAATTCATTTGTTGGTGTACACTCTTGGTCAAAAAAATGGATCAATCCGAGATGGATCAATCCATTGTTCATGTATTCTCAAATCTCTTATTGGATACCTAGGGCGATTTTCGCGTACCGTGACATTTTGTCTTTCGTCCAAGGCGGATTCCATACGATATTGACATCTACGTCTTTCACTTCTGGAAAGTCGATCAAAGCGTTGCGTACATCATTAGCGATTGTTCCAGCTAACGGACAGCCCATAGCAGTCAGCGTCATCGTCACTTTTGCCATGCCTTCTTCATCAAGCTCAACATCATATACAAGCCCCAGGTTGACGATATCGACACCTAATTCAGGATCTTCCACTTCCTCTAATGCTTCCATAAACTTTTCTTTAACTTCTTCGTTAGCCATAATGAACCCCTTCCATTTCAATTTCTATGAATAGTATAACCTATTGTCAGGAGGACATAAAATGTTCCGCATCAATCTTTCAATTGGTTGGGAAGATTGTTGATCGATTGATTCAATGAATCAATCTTCGCCTCAATCCTGTCGAGTAAATATAGGGTTACAACCACAGGGAAACCGAACTCACTCACACTGAAACCCATTGTTCCATCTCCTCACCCCTTTCAGGTCATTAAACAAGTAAAGAAAAGCGCAACCGCCCTGGTCAAACACGAAGGGCACTGGAAGTCCGATGAGGAGGCTCGAACCAAACAAAGTTCGGTTCTGCGTGGGTAAATCCCTCGACTTAAATCAATGTGTCGACCGCCGCAGGAGGACTGAAGTGATCCAAGTGGTTGGGCGGTGGAGCTAGACATTTCTTCACCGAAACCAAAATTTTATGCTTTCTTATCCGTTAAAAAAGGACCGACTTGCAGATAAGCCGATCCCTGAAACAAGTTATGATAATGGAATATCTGTGACATTTCGCTCTACAATACGAGCTCCCTTTTTCGCGACCATGTCACCACCTGAAGAAACGAATGCATTTTTAGCTAAAATCTGATCCATTGCTGTTTCCAATGCTGCAGTGTCTACTGGTTCATCAAGGGATATACGGACTGTCTTTCCCTCTTCGTTTTCAAATAACAATTCAATTTGTTTCGCCATGAAGGTTCCTCCTTTCTTAAATTAGTCGGATGAGTTACGCACTAAGGTCGAATGAGTTGGTACGTTCGACCTCATTGATTGGATACTGTTGAAGCGGTGCCAGTGCCTCTCGACAATGGCGAAAAGCTGGTCATGTGTCGCACTGCTTTTTACGTTTGTGAAACTCTTTCGTTTGTAAACCGGCTTTCCTTCAATGTCCACCCCAGCATCAAAGGTGATCGTCAACCTTGTGTCGTTAAGGATTGCTGTTGCCATTTTCCCACCCCTTTTCACTCTATAAATACAAAGTCGGAGGAGAAAAGGGGGGATGGATTTTATTTTTTTGTCGGGTGACTACCAGACCTCCGAATAAATAATGGACGCGAAAAATAAAAGAAGACCTCTACAAGAGAAGTCTTCTTCATAATCTATTTCACAATCTTTCTATCACCCATTGTACGGCTTGATGACAGGCATCACGTGTCACCTTGTGGCCAGCAGCAGCGTCAGTCACCATATGGATTTGATTTTCTTTAAACATTCCAGATTCCATAATATCTTCATAAAATCTTTTCGTCAGTTGGTAAGGAACGACATTATCGGCTTTACCATGCCAGATCAACAAGGATCGATCACCAATTGATTTAGGGTTTAAAGATAAATCATACGGCTTCAAACTTCTGACTTTGGATTCTAGTTCTGACACGGATAATGGGAGCTTCCCACCATTCTTCTGGATGGACTGTACCATCACGTTTGCAAACTCCTCATAACATGGGGTCCCCATAAGTGAAACAGCGGTTTTGATCCAGTCATATTGTGTAAGTGCTCCAAACATCGTGATGCTTCCCATCGATGTACCTGCTACTCCGATCCGTCCAGGATCTGTCTTCCCGTTTTTCACGTAATGATCAGTGATCCCTTTCAGCTCTCTTATCCCCTGTATGACGATATCCCAGAATTTCCATTGTCTATCTTCTGAAGATAAGGGGACTGCACGCTCCCCATGCAGTGGAAAGTCTGGCAGTATTACACGAAACCCATTCTTGGCAAGCAGATATGCATAGGAAAGGTTCTGTTCCTTCGAACTCGTAAAGCCATGAAGAAAAATAAGTGTCGGCAGTTGTTCTGAAAATGCTTCTTCTTTTGCAGTATTCAATATGGGGATGTCTTGAATGTATTCTGTACGGATATTGATCATGGTTCACCTGCTCAAACGATTGATTATCTTTATTTTACCAGATTGATAATAGGGAAATAAAATGAGGCAACCTGGGGTTTATAGGAAAGGAACACGGGAAAAGCACCCACAATCAGCGGATGCTTTTTTAAAATAAGTCTATTGTTGGGTTTTGTTGTAATAGTCTACACTTGTTTGGGCGCCTTCTGAAACCATCTTGCTGTCTTCCATATCTTTTGGATCCCCAGCCTTTTCGATAGGTACATTTGAATTTCTGAACTTAGTTGCACGATCTTTCACTTTCGTAGAAAAGTCTGTCAGGGTCTCTTTTACCTTGATTCGGTTTGAACGATCTTTCAGATAGAAAGTAGCAGCTCCTGCTACACTTGCTGCAACCCCTGACATGATAGCTGTTTTCGGTTTGAATTTCATTCTAGTCAACCTCCTCAGGTATTCTTATTCCTTAGTTACCCTTTCTAAAAGACAATAAACACCCAAGTTCTTCCTATTTAAATGCCCTAATCATGCTTATTATTCATTTTGGTAATTCTTCGGATGGATTTCTTCCCCGCTTTTACCTGTATATCGGAGGCCCCATCCTGTAAATGCTGCTATGAACATGACGATCAACAATCCCCAGCCTTGAAAGACGTAAGGGAACACATCTGTCGGCTCTACGATCGTCAGGAAATCATAATCCTTTGCTGCTCCTTTAATCGTCGCCCATGCAAGTAATACACCGCCGCTCCAAGGGAAAATATATCCCAAGGATGAAGATACGGTATCAAGAAAATTAGCTCGTCGGTATGGATGGATGTTGAATTCTTTACCAAGCTTACGAACAAATGGTGCTGCAGCAATCTCAGCTGCTGTATTGATCGTGATAAAGACATTCAATGACGCAACAATCGCAAAAATCGATAATTCCGCCCTGCGAACAACGTTATTGATGAGTTTCATGAAGAAGTTTCGAATCGCTTCCATCGTACCTGCTACTTCAAGTAAATGTGCTGCGGATAGAATGAATAAGATCAAGATTGCCATGTTGAAGTATCCACCAATTCCACTCATCAATGCGCCTTCTACTACCGGGGTCCCGTTTTCTTTATGAATCGAGATGACTTCGCTTAACGGCGTTCCAGTCAGGAAAATGACTCCTATGGATGAGACAATTCCCCATGTCAAGGAAGTAAGTAAATGATGTCCGCTCAACGCTAAGTATAGGACGAGGACGAATGGAAGAAGTAACCATAAGCCTGCTGGATCTACCTGTTGTTCAAGCTGAGCAAGCGCATTTGTATTCTCAATGCTCCCTCCTCCTCCGAAAATGATGAATAAAATCAATGACGGAATTGCCGCAGCAATCGAATACTTGAACCTAGAGCGAACGACCCCTGGAACATCCGCTTCTTGAGTAGTCGCCGATACAATTGTGGTATCTGATACAGGCGCCAGGTTATCCCCAAAAACAGCACCACTTAATATTGCTGCTAATAACACCACTGGATCCGCTCCAAGGACAAGACCAGCTGGATACATGAGGATCCCAAAAGTAGCAACGGTTCCGTAACCTGTACCGACTGCAGTTGAAAATAGCGCTGCCAGTAAAAAAGTGAGCGCGACAAAAAAGCCTCCTTCAAGACCAGTTTGGAAACCGAACCAGATCAGTCCATCTACCAAACCTCCTGCAGAAAGCAGTTTTGCAAACATCCCTGCCCAAAACCACGCGATGACAGCGATGACCCCTATCGGTTGAGCCATCCCTGAAAACAGGGTTTGTGCATAATCAGCCCATTTGGATTTACAAAAAAATAAACCGATCAATATTCCTAGGACCATACCAAGTACAAGTGCTTCTTCTGTTACTAATTCAAGGACACTTAAGGTTATAGCCCATACGATGAAAAAGATGAGAGGAATAGTTGCTGCAAAGACTCCCCCACGAAATTCAAGGCGTTCAATCTTTTTCTTGCCGATCGCCTCTTTCACTTCGCTCGTATGATGTTCATTTCCCATAAACTTTCCTCCATTTCATAGAAACATGCTAACTATAATAACATATTTTCTTTTTGTTCGACAGGGTTCGGGAAACTTACAATTATTGGACTTTTTCAAATCACCTAGGTAAAATGAAACGTATGCTATACCAAAGCGAAATCGCCTTCTGAACGATGCAGCTTCAATATATATAAGGAGGACTGGGATGTCACAACCATATTTGATTGCCGTTGATCTCGACGGCACATTATTGAAAGATGATAAAACCGTATCCATACAAACAAAAAAGGTTTTGAAACAAGTAATGGAACATGGCCATCATGTCGTGATCTCAACCGGAAGGCCATACCGCGGTAGTGAACAATACTATTATGAACTTGGTCTAACTACACCTATTATCAACTTTAATGGTGCTTTCATCCATCACCCGAAAAATCCTGGATGGGGTCGCTTCCATTCACCGATGGACATGGATGTGGCACAAAGCATCGTTGAAACCTGTTTGGAATTCGATGTGAAAAATGTGATTGCTGAAGTGCTTGATGACGTCTATTTGCATTACGAAGATGAATTTATTATCAATTCATTTTTAATCGACAAAACAAACCTCAATATAGGCAATCTGATACAAGTATTGCCACATAACCCGACTTCCATTTTGGTTCGTCCACATGACCACCATGTAAAAGAATTGAGGGAGCTGCTCAAGGCTAAGCATGCTGAAGTCATCGACCATAGAGTATGGGGTGCTCCATGGAACATCATCGAAGTCGTAAAAGCTGGTTTGAACAAAGCAGTCGGTTTGAAACGAGTAGCTGAATCATTGAACATTCCACAAGAAAGGGTTATTGCTTTTGGGGATGAAGATAACGATTTGGAGATGATCGAATACGCAGGGCATGGGATTGCAATGGGTAATGCAATTCCTGAACTTAAAAATATTGCCAATGGAATCACAAAATCCAATGAGGATGACGGAATCGCTTACTTCTTAGAAGATTTATTAGCTTTAAAGGAAAGTGTATAGAACCTCCTTTTGCGGAATACTAAATCATGAAGGGGGTTTACAATTATGAGCAAGAAAAACCAATCAAAGCGTGCGGTTGAACAGGGTGCAGAACACGTTCAAAAAAATGATGCGTATGAAACCAGGACGACCATGTCTGAAGCTGATCGAAATCGGCAAAAGGAACGATCTGAACTTCAAACAAGAGGTGGAGTATAACCCACGCTTCGGATTACCCAGAGGGCATTGAATGCCTTTTGTGGTCATTTCTAATAAAGCTTTGTTAAATTTAAATAGTGAATTTCTCAAAAATCACTATTTAATTTAAGGAAAAAGGACTGTACAGAACCATCAAAATCGGCGTTGGTCCTGTCAGTCCTTTCTATCCTTTCATACTGCTTTCACATAAATGCTCTTGACTTCATCTAAAATTAGT
The DNA here is from genome assembly GCF_020179385.1 of Alkalihalobacillus sp. YIM B00296. Classification (GTDB taxonomy): domain Bacteria; phylum Bacillota; class Bacilli; order Bacillales; family Fictibacillaceae; genus Pseudalkalibacillus. The sequence continues at coordinate 26,987 of NZ_JAIBLJ010000026.1, forward strand.
TCAGATAGGAATAAGTACGCTCTTTCATTGAAATGTAATCCATCTTGGGCAAGCATTTTTTCGTACAAGTTATTTTTAGTAAAATAAGTCCATAGGTCAATAAAGTGGCACCCACGTTTAGATGCAATTTTTCTCACAGCTTCTGCATATTTTTGAAGTTCTTTATTGCTTCGTTTCTTTTGATTAGAATCGATGATCGGTGGTGGGCTGATAATGATCGTCTTTTCTGCTGTTATCCGGTCGATCATGATTTCCAGATTCCGTTCAAATTCTTGCATGTTGATCCGCCTATGTTCACTCGCATCGTTCGATCCGAACAAGATGGTCACAAGGTCTGGTGAATGCCGTAATACATCATCTTGCAAACGTGCAAGTGCTGCCCTTGTCGTTTCACCCGAAATGCCAGAATTGACGATTGTCCAATCTTTAAGGTTATTCCTCAACCGAGGCGTCAACTTTTCATAACCGTCTAAACTTTCTTCCATAGCAGTATGGCTATCTCCAAAACATACTAATGTCGGCAAATTCGTCCCCTCCTTCAACGTAGTTTAATCCAAGTCAATGTACTTAAACTTTCCAAACAAACTTTGAGGTTTTAGATTTGCTTCAAAATGGATCTTCTTATTGAATAGTGGACCACCGTAAGTGAATGTATGGAATTCTCCATGTTCGCCACAAGGATCGACGGAACTTGGAAGATGCAAAAGAAAGTCTTCATCAAAATCATTACCAATGAAAATTTCATCGACTTTATCTGTATCTATCCCACAGATGACAGCTTTGTATCCATGTGACAGAAATTTTGCGGTCAATTCACGGGTTGATCCTCTCCATAATGGAAAGGAAGCTTCCAGAGGGATATTGTTCAAAAGTGATTCTCGGTAGGCACGTAGATCTTCGAGAAAAATGTCCCCGAAAATGACTGAATTGAATCCCTGATCAATAAGTGAAGCAAAATGTTTATGTATTATATCCTGATATTCTATGTTTGAAGGTCTATGTGGTAAGGGAACCGGCAATAGCGGAATTCGAAGAGAGTTTGCTTGAGCTTATATCAAATCTATGTGTATCCCATGAAAAGGGACTCTGTTTGTCGTCTGATCATAAGTCGTAAAAAGGTAAGCAACATTTGTGTGATTTGACTCACGTATCTTATCGAGCGCCATCATCAGTCCTGGCCACCGCTCCAGAAAAGAACCGATCGGTTAACCATTCCACCCCCCTTTTTCATCCTGGTTTATTGTTAAGAGAAAAACTTCTCCATGAGCAGCCAAATATTCTTTTACATATATATTCGAACGAATTTCCCACTTTCCGTACATGACGTGTTCGTGTATCCTTTTATATAGACGATGGTTCAACCGAAAAGGTTTCCTTTTTTAGGTAAAAAGTAAAATTTATCTTTAATGACCTTTTTGCAGGAATTAGAGCAGTTGACCTTGAATTAGGAAAGTGGGTCATAGGAGGGGTACACCATGAAAATTTATGAAGTAGATCGAGAAATTTCCCATGCTACAAGACAAAGTATTGCAAACCTATTAACGCAGCAACGAACCAGCCACGAAAATTCCGGAACATACGATCAAATATTGACGGGGATCCACCTTGCGCTTGAAGGCAGAGATACTGCTTATATCGTAGTCGCAGAAAGTGAAGAAGAGATTGTCGGAGTGGCCTTTTTTAACATCGGAGTCAGCTTAGCTCGTGGAGGGAATTACATGTGGCTGAATGAGCTTTATGTTCAAGAGGACCAACGAAACAAAGGGATCGCCCGCAAATTATTGCTTCATGTGATCTATTGGGCTGAAAGAAACGGGATCAGGTCGATCGAGCTTGAGACAGGAATCAATAACGCTGTCACCAAACACATCTACCATTCTCTTGGTTTCTATGAAGTTGTATCAAAACGTTACGGATTTTCTTTTTAAGATCCATCAATTTTGCTACAATCGAATTAATGAATGAAGGGAGCAATGAAACAATGGCAATTGAATTTACAATCGACCCAACACCAAATCCGAATGCACTTAAATTTTCAGCAAATCAACCTTTATTTGACGGGAGACTTTCTTACCGGCAAGGTGATGCTCCTGAAGATAAAGTTGCTTCGGCACTACTCGAAATCGAAGGCGTGGAATCGATCTTCGGGTTCCAAGATTTCATCACAGTGAACAAAACGCCTGACGGTGATTGGGATCTGATCGTACCTAAAGTACAAGAAGTATTTCAAAATTCATATTGAAAAACTCAAAGTCTAACCAATAACATTCAGCAGACACCATAGACCTTATCTGGTAAAATTCACTCAAATCAGCAGCCTTTTACTAAATTAACGGAATAGCTGTCCTCTAAATTCATGTACAGAACGAATCGCTGTTTCGGGTAATGCATAAGAAATTGCAAACGCCCTGTCTGTCCAGTCACGAAGGTCACTGGAAGTCCAAAGAGGAGGCTGTGAGCGCCACAGGAGGACTGAAGTGATCCAAGTAGTTGGGCGTTGGAGCTAGCCAACACTTCATCAAAACAATTTTCTTCCAAAAAAGGAAAACCCATGGAGCTTTTGTCCTTGGGTTTTCCTTTTCAAAAGATCAATCCTGCCTGAAGAATCCGAAGATCCCTGTCGTATTGACGATGTTCGTGAATGCATGTGGATCGACTTCCTTTATGGCTTGTTCCAGATCATACAATTCATAACGGGTTACGACGATGATCAGAAGCTCTTTATCCTCATCCGTAAACCCACCTTTTGCAGGAATTTTGGTAATGCCGCGAACCATTTTTTGATGGACCGCTTGCTGGATTTCCTTCCCCTTCTTCGTAATGATCATTGCAGTCAGTTTTTCATGGCGGGTATGGATGACATCGATGACACGTGAGGTTACATAGAGAGTCACGAGTGTATATAAGGCTTTTTCCCATCCGTATAATAACCCAGCTGTTAAAATGATCGCTGCATTTAGAGTAAAGAAATAGCTACCGATTGGCCGGTCTTTCATACGGGAAAGCACCATCGCTATAATATCCATCCCCCCTGTCGAGGCACCCCATTTCAAGGTGAAACCAATCCCGACCGCAGCGATGACACCGCCAAAAACAGCGTTCAACAGTATGTCCTCTGAAATGACTTTTATAGGTATGATTTCAAGGGAAAAAGTTGTAGCAGCAACGCTGACGATACTATAGAAGGTGAAAGATTTACCAACCTTCATCCAACCTAGAATCGCTACAGGAATATTCAAGATGAACAATAAGATACCAGTTGATACCGGAACAGGTGTATTACGCAAGATACCAGCGAGTAATTGGGCAATCCCCGTGAATCCGCTGGCATAGACGTTTGCTGGAATCAAGAAGTAATTAAGTGATACAGCACCGAGTACGGCACCTATCAAAATGAATAAGATTTTTTTGAGTTCAGTAACGAACGACATGTGCATCCCTTCTTTCATCTCCTAGTAGAACGTACTATTTTTAACAGATGTTGTTTCGATTTGTCAATAGAATTTTTCCAACAAAAATCAACATATCATTGCTTTTTACACTTGCCGAGGCTACACTTAGAGAAAAGTCGTAAATGCAACGAACATGTGAGGTGTAAAAATGGCTATTCAATTGATTGTCGATACTGGTTGCGACCTTCCCCAGCACGTGATTGATGAGCAGAGGATCGAGGTTCTCCCTTTAGTGGTTCATGTGAATGATGAAGAATATTATGACAAGGAATCCATTCAACCAACGAGGCTTTACACTTTGATGAGAGACGGAGCAGCTCCAAAGACCTCTCAAGTCCCTCCCGACCGTATGAAGGCCCTATTTGAAAAGGTTGCTGAAAACGGACAACCAGCAATCTATATTACATTGTCATCTGAATTATCCGGTACATATCAAACAGCCTGCCTCGTCAGGGATCAATTGCACGATGATGGGGTAAAAACAAACATGACAATCATCGACTCGAAAAGTGCTTCGCTCGGTTACGGTTTAGTTGCTTATTATGTAGCACGGGCGATTAATGACGGCTCTGATGATATGGATGCTCTCGTTACTTACACACATACCCTAATCGACAAAATTAAACACATCTTCACTGTAGATGATCTAGAGTATCTGGTACGCGGTGGCCGTGTATCGAAAACAGCTGGATTCGTCGGTGGTTTACTTAAAATAAAGCCGATCCTTCATATGGAAGATGGGAAGCTTTTCCCTCTTGAAAAAGTAAGAGGAAGCAAGAAAGTGCTCTCTAGACTCATCGAGTTGATTGAAGAGAACAGCAATGAGCTTGAAAATCAAACAGTCGCCATCTCTCATGCTGATGATCTGACACGGGCAAACGAACTCAAAGACATGATTGAAAATACATTCAAGGTTAAAAACGTGATGGTCAATACGATCGGTTGCGCCATCGGGGCCCACGCTGGTCCTGGGACGCTGGCTGTCTTCTTCTTGAATGAGTCCCCTGGCCTCGAATAAATCCTCAGGTAAACGTCAAACCTAATGTGTGAGGATGGCCACAAGGAGGGATCACCATGTCCAATACAAAAGACAACGATAAGAAAAAGCGTGACAATCAAGCACATCAAGAGCTGAAGAATAAAATGGAACAAGCGAATATCAGTAAAGGAACCCGACAATATTCTAAGAAAACGGATCATTTATAAAGGATTATAAGGAGGCTGCCTGATGAAGGTCAGCCTCTTTTTCCAGCTACCTTCCTTTATGAATTGTTCTCAATTTGCTTAGCGCACATTTTCTCCAGGAACGGACTGTCTCATAAGAAACACCTTCCCTTTGCGCCAACTCCTTTATACTTTCCTGCTGTAAAATTATTGCATTTACATATAGTCGTTCCCGATCAGAAAGATTTTGAACATAATCTTTAATGATAAGGTCGTCGAGGAAAGGAACGATGAAAGAATTCTGCTCTTCCAGGGAGCGGCCCTCTACCTCGACAACTTCTAATCTCTTCTTGTTCAATATTTGTAGGAATCTTCCAGAAACATATCTGCTTGCAAATGCCGGAAAATGTCCCTTTTCGATATCGAATCGTTCATAGGCTTCCCAAAGCGCAATCCGTCCAATCTGATACATTTCATCGAATTCTTGTTGCTTAGAATATCTTCTTATCATGGATTTGATAAGGGGATCGAAATTGTTGAGTACTTTTTCAAACGGTTCTTTCAAGACGAACTCCAATCTTGAAAGCATGCTTCCTGAGTAATTCCGCGGTATTTCGATCTTACTGGAAACAGGTGGGCTACTGCATATTCCATAATATAGATTTATTGGTGACCATGCCGCCGGTATGATTGAATGTAAATCGCAAATCCCTTTTTTCGGAGCTCTTAAAAGTGAGTAATCATGATTCTGCTGAGCCTTTCGTTTGCTTTAAACCAAAAAAAAGAAGCCAGTGGGATGTACTGGCCCCTTATTGCACATATCATAAGCAGGTTCTTTCGTTTTCAGCTTAACATGGGCAGTAATAGGATCGTTTAGCAAAAGAATTTTGTATTTGTTGATAAGCTGGATCGGGATCGTCCAGAGATTCTACCGCTGTTGTGATCAATTGGCTGTCGTCATAGCGTTTAAGGATGATTTCCATCCACTCTTCTTTTGTAAGGACATCCCCTTCAAAAAGCCCTTGATGAGAAGATTTCAATTTTTGATAGTCATTCAGATAGACCCATTTCCTCCCGATTTCTGGTTCAAGGTTGGAATATGGTTCGCCATTGTTATAAGAATAGAGGAGGTGAGGCAGATTGACACCACAAGCGATTGGCAAGCCGATCCATTTCCAAGGTCTCGTATTGATATCTAATAGTTTATATTCTCCATCTTCTTCATCGAAAATGAACTCACACTCTGCAATTCCTTCATACGAAAATTCCTTCAACACAGCTACTGCCCGATCGGTCAATCCAGGTGCTTCAATCGACTCGACAAGACAAGTAGTCCCCGCCTTAGGTGGATAGATTTCCAGCCTCTGTCCAGATAATGTTCCTCGGACTGCCTGATCACCGTCCATATAGACTACCACGGTCACATAGCCATCCCGGCTTACATTCACAAATTCCTGGGCAATCAAATCCAGTCCCGCTTGTTTGGCTGCATCAGTCTTTTCATTAAACTCACTTTGGTTTTGTACAACAAATAATCCTTCCTGGAATTCATCATAAAAGGCACGCTTATTGATCGGTTTAAGTACCATCGGAAAAGAAAGCTCCTCAATGATCGTTTTGCAGTTTGACTCTTTGATGACCTCGTACTCCGGTACTGGAACGTTCAACTCCGCTGCGCGTTTGTATAACTGGGATTTATCGAGTATTTGTTCAATTGTTTTAAAGTCTGAAAAAGGCCATATGTAAAACTCCGATAACTCATCTGCATATTTCGCCAGAGAGAGTGCCCACTCGTCCATTGATGGGATCAAGATACATTTCTCTTTAAAGGCAGGTCCGATATCAAGCAGATACTGGACAAAGGCTTTCTCGGCGATCACGGGATTCGGACAGACGCCACGCAGAGTGACATATTTCGAAGCGAAGCCAAGTCCTCGGTCCTCCCTGTCAAGTGCGATGACAGGGATTCCTTCCCGGCCTAATCCTCTTGCAACAGCTAATCCAGTAATGTGGGCATTACAGATTAAAACCGGACGTTGTTGTTTTATCAATCCATTACTCTCGATCGCTTGCTTCAATTCAATTGCGTTGTAGTATATCGTCTTGTTGATCTCCATTGCGCTCTCCTTTCTCAATCACCCTTTGGAAACGTAAGGTAAAAGGATGTTTCCGTTTCTGATGACCTAACCTTGATGGTGCCTTTATGCTTCTCTACTATTTGCTTACATACAGATAAGCCTAATCCTGTTCCAAGCTGTTTTGTCGATATGAATGGTTCGAAAATATCTTCTAATAGATGTTCGGGAATCATGGAGCCGTTATTTGAAATGGTCAACTGTATGCTCTCTTCTTGAACTAAGCTGACATATACATTTCTATCGCCTTCTACTTCGGAAAGCTCTTCAACTGCATTATTAAGAATATTGAGGAGGACCTGTTTAATTTGTCCTTCTACTCCATAAACCTTTACTTGCGGAAAAGGATCATGATGGACATTGATATTTTCGTCTAAAAATCGAGGATAAAGGAAATCGAGCATTTCTTTGATAATACGGTCCAATGAAAAGGTTTCAGATTGATCGTCAAGTCCTTTCATTTTAGAAAGATAAAGAAATTGAGTTATTTTCTCCTGCAAGCTTTCCATTTCATGATTGATTATATCAAAATACGTAGACGTTTCCTCCGTTTTAGTTTGTGATTCGATCATCTGGATGAATCCTTTGATCGAAGTCAAATGGTTGCGAAATTCATGGGCAAAGCTTGCAGCAACCTGGCCTAGAATTGATAGACGGTCACTGTGCATTTCCTGGATGAATCTGCTTTTGTTCTTGATGATCGAATCTTTGACCCTCGTATATTCTGTTAACGCATGATACATATATAAATCAAAAAAATCATTCACAACTAACAGGTATTTCAATTGGGCTTCTTTAGGGACTTCAGTCTTTTCAAGTACACGATAGATGATAGAGCGTCCTAAATTGATATTCGAGATGAATTCACCGATCCCCACTTTCGCTTTCACGCGCTCGTGTGCAATCTTTTTTGTCAATTGCTGCACGAGCTGGGTTTCCGGGTCTTCAATATAGGCGACGATCAGACGGATTGTGTGCCCGCCGTTGATCATTATTTCATGACGAAACGGATCGTCCTCAAAAATACAAGCGACTTTCAACCATTCAGACAGAATCGTATCATGGTATGAATGGAATAATTCGATCAACGTTTCCCTTTCATCATCATTTAATTCGTGCTTTAATTTCATTTTTTCATTATCTCCCTCGATTGCACTCTTACTGCCATTATAACAGACTTTCCTTGCCCAATAACCGAAACACATACTAGAATATACTTCCAAAAATCGTTATTGTTATTTTCCTATAGTAAAGATGATTAACTTTTATTCGATGAGGTAATAGTAGAGAAAGGATTCTATCATAAATACATTTAATGAAGGGAGTTTTGATTCATGAATAACTTTAAATACCATTCCCCTCATCAGGAAAAACCGACAGGACAACCACCCCAGCATCAGAATAAACAACCGGGAACAGAAAAAGAAATGGTCCCTACTCCACAAACTGAAGATTCCTATTATAAAGGCAGCGGCAAGCTTAAAGGTAAAACAGCCATTATCACCGGCGGAGACAGCGGGATTGGAAAATCCACAGCAATCCTCTTTGCGAAGGAAGGCGCGAATGTAGCGATCATTTACCTAAATGAACATGAAGATGCGAATGAGACAAAAAAGGAAGTTGAGGAAGAAGGCCAAAAATGTCTTCTTATTCCAGGGGACATCGGCAATCAGTCCTTTTGTGAGGAAGCCGTATCGAAAGTGATTTCTGAATTTGGATCCCTTGATGTATTGATCAACAATGCGGCAGAACAACATCCAAGGAATGGCATTGAGGAAATTTCCCAGGAGCAGATCGAACGCACCTTCCGGACGAACATCTTCTCATGTTTTTATATGGTGAACGCTGCTCTCCCTTTTTTGAAGGAAGGAAGCTCCATCATCAATACGGCTTCTGTCGTTGCCTATAAAGGAAACGATCATTTGATCGATTACTCTGCTACCAAGGGGGCAATTGTCGCGTTCACACGTTCTTTATCAGAATCACTTGTCCCAAAAGGGATCCGGGTAAACGGGGTCGCACCAGGACCAATATGGACGCCACTGATTCCTTCTACATTTGATGCAGAACATGTAGGTGAATTCGGTAAAAACACACCTATGGGGAGACCCGGACAACCGGATGAGGTCGCACCAAGCTACGTCTTTCTTGCGAGTGATGACTCATCATACATTTCGGGACAAATGATTCACGTCAATGGAGGCGTCATTGTAAACGGATGATGGAATCGGAAATCGGGAGACACCAGCAGGAAAAGCAAGCCACGAGGACCCCTCATTGAGTGATTGCGAGGAGGCTTGCAGATTGTCGCAGAAAGGGAGTTACTCTCGTAAGAAGTAATAATGAGCAGAATGTAAAAAAGTGGTATTTATGGTTATGGCATTCTTCGTCCACATTATGAATAAAAGGATGAAGGGAATGCCTTGCGATGCACACAATGTGGAAAGGTTCCATCAGCTTCGGTCTGGTCACCATACCAATCAAGCTTTTCGCGGCAACTGAAAACAAAGACATCAAGATGAGACAGCTCCATAAGGAGTGCCATAACCCAATCAAGTATGATAAGATATGTCCTGTTTGCGAAAAATCACTAGAGCAGAACGACATCATCAAAGCTTATGAGTATGAACCGAATAAATTCGTCGAGCTTGAAAAAGAAGAATTGGAAGCCCTCATGAAAGAACAGACAAAGTCTATTGAAATCGTGGACTTCGTTCATCTTTCCGAGGTGGATCCGATCTATTTCGACCGATCTTATTTCATCGGTCCAGGCGAAAACGGGTCAAAGCCTTATTCTTTACTCAAAAAAGCGATGGAAGACTCTGGGAAGATCGCTATCGCTAAAGTGATGATCCGATCCAAACAACATTTAGCTGTCGTAAGGGTCTACGACAAAGGATTGGTCCTTGAAACGATTCATTATCCAGATGAGGTCCGAAGTATCGATTTAGTACCTGAAATACCAGAGGATGTTGATCTGAACCAAAAAGAATTAGATATGGCAATTCAATTGATCGATCAATTGACAGCTGAGTTCGATCCAGAAAAATACCATGATGATTACCGGGAAGAGCTGATGGGTGCCATTGAGAGCAAGATCAAGGGCGAGCAAATCAAAGTTTCTAAAGAAAGACCGAAAGCGAATGTTGTTGATCTTATGGACGCCCTGCAAGCAAGCATCGATGATACAAAACCAAAAAAGAAAAAGAAAACGACTCGCAAGAAAAAAGCGAGCAGTGAATGATGCGTTATAAACCAATGCTGCCAACCCTCTCCTCTTGCCTTCCTGAAGGAGAGGATTGGTATTATGAAATCAAATATGACGGTTTCCGCAGTCTCCTTCATATTGGCCAGACCGGGATCGATTTTTATAGCAGGAATTTAAAATCGCTGGACGCCAACTTCCCGGAAATCATTAACGAAGCCGAACGGATCCGAGAAAACGCCAAAGATAGCCTACCGTTATTATTGGATGGAGAACTCTGTATTTTGGAATCTGATTACAAAGCGAGCTTCTCTGCCATCCAACAACGCGGACGATTGAAGAGCAAAGCGAAAATCATACAGCAACAGGCAAAAATCCCAGCTACCCTTTTGATCTTCGACCTATTGATTCATAACGGGAAGTCCCTTATGGATGATCCCTATACACGGCGAAAAAAGCAACTTGAGGAATGGATGGATATGCAATGCTTTCCTCAAGTGTCTAAGGAGTCCACAAATAGGATCCAATGGATTCCGTTCTCCTATGATGGACACTCCTTATTCCAACAAGTCAAAAAACACCATGGGGAAGGGGTTGTGGCAAAAAGGGGTAGAAGCCTATGGCTACAGGGAAAAAGGACAAAAGATTGGTTGAAGGTGAAAAGTCAATTCAGAGGCTTTTTCATCATTGTAGGGTTTGATGAGAAAAATGGATATGTCCATGTAGCAGTAAGAAATGGAACGGAATTGCTGCCAACAGGAGTTGTTTCGCATGGATTGGAAGGTGAAGAAAGAGAAGCGTTGATCCAAATCGTTAAAAACAACCAGATCAAAAAAAACGGTTCTCTGATTGAAATAGCTCCGCGGATATGTGTTGAGTTGGCTTTCCTTGAAATACACGAACATCAATTACGACAACCTAGATTTATACGATTCAGACTCGACATCCATTGGGAGGATTGCACATGGCAGGCTCTTCAAAAACAGATGGGCAACTGAATATCGAAGGCAACACGATCCAGATCACAAGCTTGGATAAGATCCTTTATCCGAAGATGGACATCGACAAACAAGCATACCTTCAGTATTTGATCGAAATCAACAAGTTGATGCTCCCTTTTTTGAAGAATCGTTATTTAACCGTCAAACGTTATCCACATGGTATGTTCGATGACTTTTTTTATCAGAAGAACTGTCCGGACTATGCTCCGTCTTTTGTCAAAACCATTCAACATGATGACATCCGCTATATTATTTGCAACGATCTATCTACGCTTGTGTGGCTGGGAAACCAACTGGCATTGGAGTTCCATATTCCATTCAATAAAGTGACATCCGTCTGTCCCACAGAGATCGTATTCGACCTCGATCCTCCATCAAGGGAGCATTTTCCATTAGCCGTTAAAGCTGCCTTGCAAATCAAAACCATACTTGATCGTCTTGAAGTACATTCATTTGTAAAAACCTCTGGAAACAAAGGATTGCAAATTTATATACCACTGGAGGAAAATCAGTTCACATACAATGATACGAGAGTCTTCACCAAATTCATCGCTGAGTACCTGGTCGATCAATCACCTGATTCATTAACGATCGAACGTATGAAAAACAAACGAGGGACGAAATGTTATATCGATTTTTTACAACATGCAGAAGGTAAGACGATCATCGCTCCTTATTCGTTAAGAGGAAATGATGAGGCATTGGTTTCGACCCCATTGGAATGGAAGGAAGTCGGTCACCAGCTTGTACCTGATAAGTTTACGATGGAATCTGTTTTGGAACGTGTTAAGAGTCAGGAATGTCCGTTTTCCAGAATGGATTCGGTCAGGAATCAACAGCCATTCAGAAGAATCCTGTCTGGCTTATTGAATCAGAAAAACTGAATTCCATCAGAGGCGAAGCTTGATGTGCCCGATACCTCTGGAGACACAAGTAAGCATTTTTCCTACCTTTTCTTCCTCTGTCAGAAAAGAGTCGCAATGAAGGACATCTCCTTCTTCAATCCCAACTTCACAAGTGCCGCAAACCCCCATCCTGCAAGTATAAGGTACGTCGATACCTATTTCGTGCAGGGCATTAAGTAAGGTTTGACCGGAACTCACCATGAAGGTTTTTTTTGTTTTTACAAGATTCACGAAAAAAGGCTGAGGGTTTTCAATCCGGACTTCTGGCTGAAACCGTTCTTCATGGATGAACTTTTCAGGATACCGGAGTTCGTGTGAATGCTCGAGCAAAATATCCATGAATGCTGGGGGGCCGCATAAATAGATATGGGTCCCCATTGTTCTGTTTTGAAGCGCTTTTTTAAGCTTTGCGATTTTTTCCTCCCTTTTCATAAAATAAAAAGTGGACTTACTCGGAAAATGGGTCTGGATATGACCGTGAAATGCGCACTCTCTTTCTCCAGAGGCAGCATAATGTAATTCAAAACTGCGGCCGATTGTTTTCAAGTACGCCATCATCGATACGAAAGGAGTGATTCCAATTCCAGCTGCAAAAAAAACATGATGTTTCGCTTCTGTCCGCAGCGGAAAGAAGTTATCCGGTGATGAAACGGAGATGTTATCCCCTTGGCCGATGCATTCGTGCAAATACCCTGAACCACCGTTATGATCACTGATCTTTTTTACAGCGATTACGTACTCATTTTTCATTTCGAGGGGATTGTTTACCAATGAGTATTGGCGCCTTCCCATTGGGAGGTGAAGTGTCACATGGGCCCCCGCTCCGAATGAAGGTAAGGGGATTTCATCCGATGTGAAGGTGAATCTTTTAATTGTATCGGTTTCGTTTTCAATTTTTTTAACAGTCAATTGTAATGCGTACGCCATTGAGCTCATCCTTCATGCTGGTTTGTGCAAATATTACAGAATCGGGTACCCAAGATAAGCGTCATGAAAGCTCGAATAATGGTCGGAGGGTTCGAGATGCTGACCACAGCTTATACATATTATTGATTTTTCGAGACTTGCTTTTCCATTGATCCGATGACATTGCGAACAAAAGATGCGATAGGTTCCTGTATAGATTTTACCGATCCTTACATCCTCATGAGAGAACCCAGCTGAATTGGCGGCATGTCGTATCAGTTTACGGGTTGCACCCCCTGTATAGAGGATCAACATGGTACCAAGAGGCTTGTCCTTGAGCATCTGTTCGATCTTTTTACGGTCAACTGGTGAGTCAAGCAGTTTTAATTCAACGCTGCTACCGCTCTCTTTTCGAAGCTCTTTCTCTTTAAGTCCATCTTTTTTGAATCGCACCTCGGTCAAAATCAAAATATGTCTCATCGTCCCCTTCGCCCTTTTTCCATATGATTTTCCAGAAAGCGGAGTAATTCAGTCCTATACGTGGAAATCCCTTTGTATTCCGCGATTTCTTCAGGAAGTGTCTTAATGTTTTGGTAGAAAGATTTAAGCCAGGATTCTTGTTGAATCAAGTCATTCAGTTGCAGTAAATAGGTGTGAATCGTAAAAAGTACATCATGATTCATCGGCAGCCTGAAAAGCCTCTGGACTTCTACGCGTAGATGGATAAGATCACCTGCATTTTCACAAGTTACTTCCTGGCGATGTTTCCCCCATACAGAATAAGTTTCGAGCGGTGTATCAAGCTTATTGGTGACCGTTATCGACCAGTTCTTTCTCTCCCATACGGCCCCAGGCTGGATTTTAGAAATGAACCGTTCCACCTTATCGATGAACCCATCGTTTTGTATGCCTGGTACCTGGTTATGGATGGATTTGAACTCCATTCCTTGAACGAAAGCCAGTGACCAATTGGACGGAAAACACAACTGACCCGCTTCGAGAAAAAGCCCATCGTGGCGGTCGCCCATGATGATCAGATCTTCTTGTACATGTCGACCAACCAAATCCAACGGTTCGAGATCAATTGTTGAGACATCGCGAAAGACAAACGCTTCCTCCTCAGCCAATAGATGATTTTGAAATAAGCATTCACCACCCATTTTTTGAAAAGTGAAGGACTCTGGATTGCAAGAAGCTAATTCATTGAACAGGAGGAGCATTATCTCCCATTGCGACTCGATCGACAGCGGAAGCGAGCGGAAGCATCGTTGGTGATGTTTCTGCAACAGCTTTCTTATCAGCTCTAATTCGTTTTTATAATCCGCCGTAACCGTTATCGTTTTCGCTGGATCCAATGGTACGGAATTGTTCGAATAGGTATATTGATCCTTCGTGAATGGAAATGGAAACCCGTTTAATCGTGACACTTGTATTACCTCCCGTACATCAAGCCGTCCCGTTATTTTAAACATTCCATAATAACCCGTACGAATCCTTCCTGAAAAAGAAAAGAGCTCACTCAGTGAACTCTTTTCAATCTTGCATACTTTCTTATTTCCTTACTCCTCCGCTTGATTGTCGGACGATGATCTGATGGTCGACTTTCACTCTGCTTGCTGGCGCATCAGGTTTATCAATAGATTTGAGTAAACCATCCACTGCCTGATAGCCCAACTCATAAATATTGATTTCGACCGATGTCAATGCCGGTGTGGCAAGCTCCGCAATCATCGCATTGTTGAAGCTCGCTACCGCAACATCATCCGGGACGGTAATCCCCATATCATCAAGCATCCTCAACACGCCAAGTGCCATGAGGTCATCTGTGACGATTAGTGCACTAGGTGGTTCTTCTAATGACATCAACTCGGAAACTGCCTTCCGTCCATCCTCCAATGCAAAATCGGCACTGATAACATAATCTTTTCGATATGGAATCTTAGCATTCTGCAATGCTTTTTCATAGCCGAGCAAACGGTCAGTCGTCACGACGAGGTTGAGGCTTCCCCCGACAAAGCCGATCCGTTCGTGGCCATTGTCAATATGATATTCGGTCAACTCTTTCGCTGCACGGTAGTTATCATTATCGACATGGTTGATGTGTCCGTCGTTCTTATACGGCTTTCCAATTACAGTGAACGGGAACTTCTGTTCATACAAATAGTTCATGATACGATCATCTACCCTTGAGTACAAGAGCACGATCCCATCCACTCTTCTTCCCTGGACCATTCCGACCACCGCTCGATATATTTCATCTTCTGTCGTTCCAGTTGACATAAGCAAGGTGTATTCCTGTTCATGTGCCTTCGTGCTGATTCCGCGCAATACCTCAGGAAAGAAAGGATTTTGGAATGCCTTCTCTGCGGAACTCGGCATCACAAGCCCGATCGCACGTGAACTGCGGTTTGCCAGGCTCCGGGCAGTGAAGTTCGGATGGTACCCCAGATAATCCATCGCTTCACGGACTTTCCTCTTCGTTTCCTCACTTATCCTCGGGTTGTTCGCTACCACACGGGATACGGTCGAGGGAGCCACATTTGCGAGTTTTGCTACATCTTTAATCGTTACGGCCAAGTCTGCTTCCCCCTGTTCGTCTTCTTACTGATTCTATATTACCATTATAATCCAATATGCTCATCTGTTAACATACACTGCCATTTAGGTAATCGTTTATCCTTTCGTGCCGCCCGCAGTCAACCCTGAAATGAGATAACGTTGCAAGGATAGGAATAACAATGAAATCGGAATCGCGATCAAAACAGCCCCAGCAGCGAATTTGGTGAATTCACCACCGAATTGCTTGGCAACCAGATTATATAGTCCCACTGCCAATGTAAACTTTTCTTCACTTCTCAAGATCACTTTTGCAAGAATGAAATCAGCGAATGGTGTAATGAAGCTAAATAACGCAATGACAGCAAGAATCGGTTTTGCAAGCGGCAGGATGATCTGCCAGAAGATTCGAAAATGCCCTGCCCCATCAATTCTTGCAGATTCATCAAGCTCTTTTGGAATTGTATCAAAATAACCCTTTGCAAGCCAGGTATTCATCGGCAGCAATCCACCGGTATATAGCAGGATGAGAGCTAAGTGGGTATCGATCAATTTCGTCTGGACCGCGAGTACATAAATGGCGATCAATGCAGCGAAGTTTGGGATCATTTGCAAAATCAAAAACGTCATCAATCCATTTTTACGGCCAATGAAACGATACCTTGAAAAAGAATACCCCATCAAAGCGATCATCGTTACAGAGAGGATCATCGTGATGGTGCAAATTTTCAATGTGTTCCAATACCAGAGCAAGTATTTGCTTGACGAGAGGTCAAACAATTCTTGATAATGCTTCAACGTAGCGTTTTTTGGAATGATGGTCGATCCAGACAGACTATTTCCTGGATTGAAAGAAGAACCGACAATCCAAAGGACTGGATAGATGATAATGGTGACTGCAATCAATATCGCGATATAGGATAAGGTGAGGCGGATGAATTTTTGTCTTTTCATATTCATGTTACATCATATCCTCCTCTTTAAACGATTTCGTTCTTCTGAACTGCCAGAGAGCTACTGAAATGACGATTAATGATAGGATCATCGTGACTGCAGCGGCCTTCGCATATTGCTTGGATTCAAGCGTCAAGCTGTAGATCCATGATATCAAAATATCTGTCGATCCAGCCGTCTGTCCCGGCATTGGCGGGCCTCCTCCGTTGAATAGGAAGATGACATTGAAATTATTGAAGTTGAACGTATATTGCGTAATCAAAATGGGTGCGATCGCATAAAGGATCAGCGGCAATGTGATCGATCGGAATTTCTGTAACATGGTTGCGCCATCCACAGTTGCAGCTTCATACAATTCTTCCGGAATCGATTGAAGGACACCGGTCACCATCGCAAAAATGAACGGGAACCCGAGCCACGATTGAATGAGGATCAACGCGACTTTCGCCCAGAAGGGACTTGTCAGCCATGGGATCGGGTCAATCCCGAAGAAAGCGAGTAAATCATTATTGATTGCCCCGAATGATTCGTTGAACATTCCGGCAAATACGAGGATTGAAACGAATGCAGGAATCGCCCACGGCAGGATCAAAATCGTTCTGAACAGTTTTTTGAATTTCAGGTCCTTTTGGTTCAATAGGACAGCCAAGAAGATTCCGATTGTAATTTGAACCGTCGTGGCAATGAATGTCCAGATTACTGTCCAGGATAGGACACTGATGAACGTTCTGCGCCATATATCCAATTTGAAAATATCAATAAAGTTTTGGAAACCGATCCAATCTACTAATCTAGCTGGTGGTGAATGATATAGGTCATAGTTGGTGAACGCCAACAGAATAACGAATAGTATCGGAAAAATCACCACGAAAATGAGCAGGAAAAAACCAGGCGAGAGCATGAGATACGGGAACCCGGTATCTATTACATTGCGGTATTGTTCACGGATGGAATTCAATTGGATCCCTAAGTCACGCCTCTTTCCATTCAAATGCGCATCATATAGATTCAGCGCATACACACAAAGACCGAGTAATAAAACGAGAACCGCAATGATCCCTTCGACCAATAAAAAGACGGAATGATCACGGGGAAGCTGTTCACCTAGTGTCACCAGTCCCCAAAGACCTATGTTCAATAAATCCTTAAATGCGATTATGAAAGAAAATGCCAAAACGATGAATGCAAAAGCTTTAAGGTATTGACGGTTGTAAAGCTGCCCTAACCCTGGTATTAAGGACAAGAAAAAGGCTCTTTTCCGATGAGTGGACTTGGTTACGTTCGTGTCGATCATTGGTACCCCCTATCCTTTCTTTCTATATTTTTAAACGGTAGAAAGATAGAAGCAGTACCCCGGTTAGAGGTACCGCTTATCTGTCCGCTTATTTAGCTCCGGAAGCTTCAATCTGTTGTTTAATTGTTTTGGTCGAATCTTCAAGTGCCGGTTGCGGTTCTTGTTTTCCAGTCACGATCAACTGAAGCGCATTAGCCATCGGCTCCCAAACCTGACCCATTTCAGGAATGTTCGGCATCGGTACACCGCGTTGCGATTGGACAGCAACAGCAGCCGCACCTTCATTGTCTGCGATGACAGGGTCTTCGATCAATGATTTGACTGGAGGAATCTCTTTCGTTTTTTCATAACGGATTTTAGCATTTTCCTCATTCGTAACCCATTCAACTAGTTTTGTAGCCCATTCCTTATTCTCAGAATAAGCTGACACATGCCATCCCTTTACCCCGATGAAAGTTTGTGGATACTCACCGTTTGGAAGCTTCGGAAGTGGTGCTACTCCAATTTCGATACCGGCATCTTGCATCCCTTGGAATGCCCATGGTCCGTTCATAACTGAAGCGACCTTTCCTTCGTTGAACAATCCGTCCATGGCAGAGCCGCCGTTCTCACCTACGATTCCTTTAGGGAACAAGCCTTCCTCATACCATTTTTGGATGTATTGGGCACCTTTAACTGCGCCTTCATTATTCAACCCGATGTCATCTGCATCAAGGCCATCATCCGTTTGCTTGAATACATAACCCCCATTTGCAGCCATGATTGCATTCGCGAAATAGAAGTTATCCCATAGAGCGAGGAATCCATAGTTCCCATTTCCAGTGAAATCTTTCGAGAAGTCATATAGTTCATCAAAAGATTCAGGCGCCGCCTCCATGTACTCTTTGTTATAAATGAAAACTGGTGTTTCTGTCGCCTTCGGCAGTCCGTAAAGCTGGCCTTCGAAGGATTGTGCTTGAATTGATGATTCTGTAAATGTATCAATCACCTTTTCATCAACCTCAATTGGCGCCAATAAACCTTGAGTGGCCAATGCACCGATCTGGTCATGAGGCAAAGTCAGTACGTCAGGACCTGTCCCCGCTGGAGCATCTAATGGAAGCTGCTCACGGATTTCATCAGCCATCCCTAACTCTTTGAATTCAACTTTGATACCGTATTTTTCTTCAAAACTTTTGATAGCAGGCTCAAGTGCTACCCCTTTCTCTTTGTCTTCCCAAACAACCAGCTTTTCAGGCTTTTCATTGCTGTCCGTTTTACCGCCTGTCTCTTCCCCTGAATCTTGCGGACCACAAGCTGCAAGCATTGACACTGCCAATCCAGCTGTCAGTGATACACTCAAAAACTTCTTTAACATTAAATGACCTCCCCAAAAATATGAATCGATATAGTGAAAACGTTTGCACTAATTTATCTGTATTATACATATGCAGAGAATTTTCTGCAACCGTTTGCATAACTTTTTTTATTAAATTATGATATATATAAGATTAATCGATCAAACTTCTAAAAAAGAGGTGCCTACCCATGGAGAAAACAGCAATCTACCATCGTCCGAAAAACAATTACGCATACGCTCGTACCACTGAAAAAATCCATATACGTTTACGTTCTGTCACAAATGACTTGATACAAGTCCACTTAATCTATGGCGATCCCTATATATGGGATGAAAATGGCTGGAAAAATGATAAGACACCGATGCAGCTAGAAGGCTCAGATGACCTTTTCGACTACTGGATTGCAGAAGTAGAACCAGAGTTCAAGAGATTACGATACGGATTTCAATTGGAGAACGATGACGAAAGTCTCGTCTATGGTGAAAAAGGATTCGCGGAAACTGATCCCCGGGACACTGATTTTTACTTCGCCTTCCCTTTTTTGAATGAAATCGATGTGTTCAAAGCGCCGGAATGGGTGAACGGGACAGTATGGTATCAAATTTTCCCTGAACGCTTCGCGAATGGCGATCCATCTATCAACCCACCAGGGACATTGGATTGGGGGACCAAGCCGCCTGAAAAGGATAACTTTTTCGGTGGAGATTTCCAGGGTGTAATCGACCATCTTGATTACCTGACAGACCTCGGGATTGGCGGAATCTACTTCACCCCTATATTTAAAGCACACTCCAACCACAAATACGACACGATCGATTACATGGAAATCGATCCTCAGTTCGGGGACAAAGAAACATTCCGGAGGTTGGTAACAGAATGCCATAAGCGAGGAATCAAGGTGATGCTCGACGCGGTGTTCAACCATAGTGGTTATTTCTTCGAGCCATTCCAGGATGTACTGAAATTTCAGAAGGAATCACGGTACAAAGAATGGTTCCGTATTCGGGAATTCCCGATTGTTGAAGAGCCAACTCCGTCTTATGATGCTTTTGCTTTCGTTTCCTCTATGCCAAAGTTGAATACGGAAAATCCAGAAGTCCGTAAGTATTTGTTGAATGTTGGGTGTTATTGGGTTGAAGAATTCGATATTGACGGTTGGCGTTTGGATGTAGCAAATGAAGTGGACCATGCTTTTTGGCGGGATTTCCGCAGGACGGTCAAAAAGGCAAAGGCTGACGTCTATATTCTCGGTGAGATTTGGCACGACGCGATGCCATGGCTTCAAGGCGATCAATTTGACGCAGTCATGAATTATCCGTTCACGAATGCAGCACTTAACTTTTTCGCAAAGGGGGAAATTAGAGCTGAGGAATTCAAGGCGCAGATCACAAAATGGATGGTCTCCTATTCGAAAAACGTGAACGATGTTGCCTTTAATCTACTCGGCAGCCATGACACACCTCGGATTTTGACCATTTGTGATAATGATGATCGACGTTTAAAACTGCTTTTCTTGTTTCAGCTTACGTTTACAGGCTCGCCATGCATTTATTACGGTGATGAAATCGGGCTTACTGGCGGACCGGATCCTGGCTGCCGCAAATGTATGGAATGGGATGGGAAAAAGCAGGATATGGCTTTACGGTCATTCGTTTCCCGCTTGGTTGAACTACGCCGGTCGTATAATGCACTGCAAGGTGATGCACATTTCAAATTCATCGAGGTGGATAATGACCTGGATGTCGTGATGTATGAACGAAGTATAGAAGATGAGAAAATCGTTGTGGTCATCAACAATTCAGAGGAAGAAAGCGAAGTTGTGCTTCTTGAAGGTCAATTTGTGGATCTATGGAATGAAAACGGTAGTGTTGATGGGGGACCTATCAAGGTGGAGCCATACGGTTTCAAGATTTTCCAGGTAAAGTAAGGTTGGTTAACTCCCCTTTATCAGCATACTCATAAATTTCTTGAGGGGATAATGTGTATTTACGCCCCTCTTTTTCTATGCCCATTTTGTTGAGAAGGTAGTTCGTAGTATTGGAAGATAAATCGAGAAAAGGCCGAATTTGCCTATTTGAAAATAAGTCACCAAATAAAAGTACATAATCGGTAATGGCTCGATAATGCGCATCTTTAGATTCAGATATACAAAAAGGACACTTCCACTTATTTCTCAATCTAGTCATCTTAAATCTGAACATTCACTACAATGTACACCTGTAACTATCTCATTTTCCTGAATTTTAAATTGGTTTAGAATCTTACTTGTTAAGGGTGAATTAAACTTAATAATTCTTCTTGAAATTTTCTTCATTTACTTTTGTGAAACCATTTCTTTTTTATAATGTTGTTCTAAACTTTCAATAGTATTTGCAACTACCCAATGGTGTGCAATCCACTTGGAAATATTATGATTTTTGAGGGAAGTTTTGAGGATGGTATCCGAATCGCTGATCGCTATTATGTACCGGATGGGGGCAATAGGCAAATTATTTTCGATCACCCATTTATTCAACTGTGACTTCTGTCTTTCAACTTGAAAAGTAGGGTCGGGGAACACGTCCTCCTTACCTTCGGGCTTTCTCCGTATCAATTGATTAAACACCGGGTCAAAATATAAAGTGCCACCTATGTTCTTTACTTCTACTATGATATTTAGGAACGGAGTTAAAAGGAGAAAATCAATTTGAAAGTGGGTAATGCCAGTTGATAGGCGGATATCGTGGAAAATGAAGTATTTTGCAGGGTTCAAATAGCGTAGTTGATAATCAATAGTCCTTTCACCATTAAAGCCTTTTTTCATTATATTGTAAGACTTATTAATTAAAGGTATTTTTGGGTGCTCTAGTAGCAATCTTCGCTTTAGCGCAATTAGTTGAAGTAAGTTTACAGGAATTTGTAGACCTTTTTTATACATTACAACACTCCTTTACATAAATAATACTTACTAAAAGTTCTCTTGAGAGACATTTTTTCCTTCTTGAGAGAGTGTATTTAGTTCAAAAATTAATTATCTCGACAACTCAGGGTATAAATGCTACAAATTTAAAATTATCCCGACAACTAAAAAATTATCTCAACAACTTAAAATTTATCTTAACAACTACAAAATTACCTACAAAAACACAAAACAATCGAGTAGGAGGGGGTGACTAACCCCCGACCTCTCACA
>NZ_JAIBLJ010000027.1 GCF_020179385.1 Alkalihalobacillus sp. YIM B00296
TTTTTTGTCGAATAATCATTATGTCGTTTTTGAGGCGACTTTAATAATATAACATGTTGAGAAAGAACCGTCAATAACTTTTTGAAATGTTTTTTCGAATTGCCAAAAGAGCAACGGTGATAACTATAACATGATTAAACATCTTCTTCAACTAATATTTTAAATAACATAAATCGGAACTTCAGTTCTATTTATACTGCGCACAAGAGTAAAAAAAGAAAGAGATATTCTTAACCGGGTTCATTTTGAAGTTTACAGTACAATTCACAGAGTAAAACGCAGGTGGGTGGGTTCACAAATGTATTTTCTCAATGTTCAATTACACCTTACTGTTATTTTATTTTTAATTCCCTATGCTTCTGAAAATCAAACATAACATTTTGCCATTCCTAAAAAAGGGCTTATCCGGAATAGGATAAGCCTCGCGTTTTTTATTATAGAGTCAAGGAATAAAGGAAAAAGGGAAATGTTATGAAAAATAAAATTTGCATACTTTTTACGCTATTCTTGTTTGTTTTAAGTACGACGAGTGTTAGCGCTGAGAATACAACTTTATTTCGAAAAAAAGAGAAGTCATTGTAGTGGGTGTAATGAAACTGAAATAGAAATGATCATAAGCGAATGGACAGATTATGAAGAAAATATAATCTTAAAAAGAATTAAGCCTAAATGAATAGATCAAACTACTCGCCTGTGAATATGCATGCTTCAGCTTATGATTTATCCTATTTTTCCATTTTTAACTTCAATATGGAACCTGTTTAAAATATCCTCTCTTCCTTTTAGGTCAAAATGTTTTCTATAAAGAGATCTGTCCGTTTTGTTAATGTGATGATTTCATCACTTTCATCCATCTTCACCATTGGGCGTGTAAGTGAATAAGGATCAATGAAGACGATTTCCCCAACCTGGCCATTCGTAAGTTCAACTTTGGTTCCTACGGAAAAAGTAGATAATTCGTTTACTAAGATGTTCAAAATCTTCGGGTCGAATTTTCCGAATTGATCCAACTGCATTTGCTCAAGTACTTTGAAAGGGGATTGCTTGGATCGATAAAGTCGTTCAGAAGTCATTGCATGGAATACGTCAGCCTATGTATTGAAAATCAGAGTTCAAAAAACGGAGGAAAATTGAATTTCCTCCGTCATTTATTACTCTTCGGTTGACTCTTCTTCATCTGGTAAGGAATCATCTTCATTATTTGTATCGGGTGATTCTTGTTCATCTTGAAGCAGTTCTTCAGATGTTTCTTGATCATCCGTTGCTTCTTCTTCACCTTCGATGTCTTCATCATCGACTTTGTCTACAACGGCAATCGTAGCAACCTCCACACCTTCATTCAATCGGATCAGTCGGACACCTTGTGTGTTACGTCCATACTGGGAAATATCGGCTACTGCCATCCTGATCACAATTCCTGTCGTCGTGATAATCATGATTTCTTGGTCTTCAGTGACAGTTTTAAGTGCAATCACCTTACCGTTTCGATCTGTGGTATTGCTCGTACGCAAACCAACTCCACCACGGGACTGTACACGGTACTCTTCCATTGGCGTCCGTTTACCGAAACCTTTTTCCGTAACGATCATGATATCACGGTTTTCATCCTCATCGAGAAGTTCCATACCAATCACATAATCCTCATCACGTAAGGAGATTCCTTTCACACCAGTCGCTGTCCTTCCCATGGAACGAACGTCAGTTTCATGGAATCTGACAGCCATACCACTGTTCGTACCGATGATGATATCCTTGTTCCCGTCTGTCAGCCTGACACCAATCAGTTCATCTCCTTCACGTAGATTGATGGCGAAAAGACCGCCGCGTCGAATGTTGGCAAAGGCTGAAAGAGGGGAACGTTTACATATCCCGTCCTTCGTACCAAAGAACAAGTACCAATCATCGACAAACTCTTCAACAGGGATGATCGCTGAAATTGATTCTCCCTTTTCAATTTGCAGAAGATTGATGATCGGAATTCCTTTCGCGGTTCTTCCGAGTTCAGGGATTTCATACCCTTTAAGACGGTACACTTTCCCAAGATTCGTAAAGAACAGGATCGTATTATGAGTGTTGGTCGATAATAAATGTTCGACAAAGTCATCATCATTCGTTCCCATCCCTTGGACTCCGCGTCCTCCACGACGTTGTGCACGATAAGTGGATAAAGGCAGCCGTTTGACATATCCGTTATGGGTCACAGTGATCGCAATTTGCTGGCGAGGGATAAGGTCTTCATCTTCTATTGCATTTTCACCGATTGTGATTTCTGTTCTTCGTTCATCATTGAATTTTTCTTTAATCTCTATAAGCTCAGTCCGGATGATTTCCAGGACCTTCTCTTCATCCGCCAAAATCGCTTTCAGTTCACCGATCAGTTTTACAAGCTCATTGTATTCATCTTCTATTTTATCGCGCTCTAATCCTGTGAGGCGTTGTAGACGCATATCGAGAATCGCTTGTGCCTGCTCATAGGATAGTGAAAATTGTTCCATCAATCCTTCACGAGCGATGTCTGTCGTACGTGATCCTCTGATGAGGGCGATGATTTCATCGATATGATCGAGTGCGATACGCAACCCTTCAAGTATATGAGCGCGAGCCTCGGCTTTTTTCAATTCGAAAATTGTACGCCTACGAATAACTTCCTGTTGGTGTTTCAAATAATAATGAAGACATTCCTTCAAATTAAGGACCTTCGGTTGGCCATCAACAAGCGCTAACAGATTGATTCCGAAGCTTGTTTGAAGGGCTGTTTGTTTATACAGATTATTTAAAAGTACATTAGCATTCGCATCTTTTCGAACTTCGATGACGATTCTCATACCATTACGGTCAGATTCGTCCCGGAGATCTGAAATCCCTTCAATACGTTTATCCCGTACAAGTTCTGCAATTTTTTCAATGAGCTTTGCTTTGTTGACCTGATAGGGGATTTCGTTGACGATGATCGTTTTTCTGCCATTCTCTTTTTCTTCGATGTAAGCCTTGGCACGAGTCATGATCGAACCCCGGCCTGTCATATATGCACGTCGGATACCTTCGCGACCTAAAATTTCTCCCCCCGTAGGGAAGTCAGGCCCCGGGATATATTCCATCAATCCAGGAATGTCGATATCGGGATTTTTACTTAAAGCAAGAACCCCGTCAATGATTTCTCCAAGCTGGTGAGGAGGGATATTCGTCGCCATTCCGACAGCAATTCCTGCTGCGCCGTTTACAAGAAGGTTCGGAAAACGTCCAGGAAGGACAACCGGTTCTTGTTCACTTCCATCATAGTTTTCCCTGTAGTCAATCGTATCCTTTTGGATGTCACGGACCATTTCCATTGAAATTTTAGACATTCTCGCTTCTGTATAACGCATCGCAGCTGCTGCATCACCATCAACAGAACCGAAGTTACCGTGTCCATCGATCAGCATATTACGGTAGTTGAAGTCTTGTGCCATACGTACCATCGCATCATAAACCGCTGAATCACCATGTGGATGATACTTACCGATTACTTCACCGACGATACGCGCAGATTTTTTATATGCCTTGTCGGCTGTCATACCGAGGTCATTCATTGCATATAGGATACGTCGATGCACTGGCTTAAGTCCGTCCCTTACATCCGGAAGAGCACGGCTGACAATAACGCTCATCGCGTAATCCATGAACGATGTTCTTATTTCATCGCTTATATTGATTTCTTTCTTTCGAGATTGTTCGATATCGGCCATTCCCGATTACCTCCAATTACACTTCATTTCTAACATGGTTTCTTTGACCACCTGTTGCGTCTATACATCAAGGTTTTTCACGTATTGTGCATTCTCTTGTATGAAATCACGACGTGGCTCAACCTTATCACCCATCAAGATCTCAAAGATCTCGTCAGCTTCAATGGCATCTTGAAGCTCGACTTGAAGGGTTGTCCGCTCCTCAGGATTCATGGTCGTTTCCCATAGCTGGGTCGGGTTCATTTCTCCAAGACCTTTATAACGCTGCAAGGAAGGTTTCGGCGATTTGGAGATTTCATTCAATACCCGATCTTTTTCCTTATCGTTATAGGCATAAACCACTTTTTTGCCTTGTTGGATCTTATATAACGGCGGCTGTGCGATATAGACATATCCTTGTTCGATCAATGGACGCATATAACGATAGAAGAACGTAAGCAACAGCGTCCGGATATGTGCACCATCCGTATCTGCATCCGTCATAATAATGATCTTGTGATAACGTGCTCTGGTTAGATCAAAATCTTCTCCGATCCCTGTTCCAAGAGCCGTAATGATCGCCCGGATTTCGTTGTTTGATAAAATCTTATCCAATCTTGCTTTCTCTACGTTGATGATCTTTCCACGCAAAGGAAGGATTGCTTGGAAATGACGATCGCGCCCTTGTTTTGCGGAACCACCTGCTGAGTCACCCTCAACGATATACAATTCGGAAATGGAAGCGTCTTTCGATGAACAATCCGCTAATTTTCCTGGTAATGAAGAAACTTCAAGTGCACTTTTGCGGCGAGTCAACTCACGGGCTTTCTTTGCTGCAAGACGTGCACGCAGTGCCATGCTCCCTTTTTCTACAATCTGTTTCGCCACAGTCGGGTTTTCATAAAGGAATTGGGAGAACTTTTCCGCGAAAACAGACTCTGTTACAGTCCGCGCTTCAGCATTCCCAAGCTTCGTTTTCGTCTGACCTTCAAACTGTGGATCAGGATGTTTGATGGAAATGATTGCTGTAAGACCCTCACGAACATCATCTCCAGATAAGTTCCCATCTTCTTTCAAGAGGTTGTTCTTCCGTGCATAGTCATTGATGACACGGGTTAAAGAGGTCTTGAATCCATATTCATGGGTCCCGCCCTCATGGGTATTGATATTATTTGCAAAGGAATAAAGGTTGCTTGCAAAGCTGTCATTGTATTGAACAGCAATTTCCACAGAAATATCGTCACGCATACCTTCTACGAAGATCGGATCGTGAAGCGTTTCTTTCGTCCGGTTGATGTGTTCCACGTATGATCTGATTCCGCCTTCATAATGGTATACATGTTCGACTGGTTCTTCTACACGCTTATCCTCTGCAATGATTTTCAATCCACGATTCAAGAATGCAAGTTCTCTTAAACGGTTTGCCAATATCTCGAAGTCGTACTCTCGTGTTTCAGTAAAAATCTCCGGATCAGGGACGAAGTGTGTGATCGTTCCTGTAAAATCCGTTTCCCCTATGACTTTCAGGTCTGCTGCAGGGATACCACGGTGGAACTGTAGGTAATGGACTTTACCATCTCGGTGTACCTTTACATCCAGCTCAGTGGATAACGCGTTAACGACCGATGCACCCACACCGTGCAGTCCTCCGGAAACCTTATAACCACCGCCGCCGAATTTACCGCCGGCATGCAGTACTGTCATGATGACCTCTACTGCTGGACGTCCCGTTTTTTCATGAGTCCCGACTGGAATTCCACGTCCATTGTCTTGGACAGTGATACTGTTGTCTTTCTCTACTGTCACACGAATCTCTGTGCAATATCCTGCCAATGCTTCATCAATACTGTTATCGACGATTTCCCAGACAAGATGGTGTAATCCTCGTTTGCTTGTTGAGCCGATATACATACCCGGACGTTTACGGACAGCTTCTAAACCTTCGAGTACCTGTATCTGACTCTCATCATATGTTTGTTTTTCTGTACCTTGGTCAATACTCATTTTTTTCACCTGCTTCTTTTTTCGAACATCTATAAATCAAATAATCGATATGGATCCTTGAAGTTTAACCATTCAACAGTTTTTCGAAGTTTTGATTGATTCTCGCCCTTCTTTTAAGCGTAACAGACGATAATGGTGATAAATATACTTCTTCTGTTGTCAGAACAATGGATTTGATCAGTTCTGAATGGATCATTTCCAACTTATCTTTGCGTTGGTGATAATCTAGAAATTCTTTTGTTTCTTCCGATCCTTTTGCAATCTCATAATCGAATATTGCCACAACGTCCCTGGCTTGTACGACGACATTCTCTCCCAGATGAATAAACAGGATTGCTCACCTCACTTTATTAACGTCGCTGTCCCATGTTCTACGTTAAAAAGGCTTGCACTCTTCAACGTTTCGTGTTCAATTCCATCCACGCTCGTAGTCGTGACGAAGGTTTGCACTTTCCCTTGGATCGTGTTCAATAGATGGGATTGCCGACTGTCATCAAGTTCTGATAATACATCATCCAATAACAAAAGAGGGTATTCACCAACTTCAGATTTGATCAGATCTATTTCAGCTAGTTTCAAAGAGAGTGCCGTTGTCCGCTGTTGGCCTTGGGAACCGTATGTCTGTACATCCTTTTCGTTCACATACAGCATGAGGTCATCACGATGGGGACCTGCCATCGTCGTTCCACGTTCCATCTCTTTCTCTTTGATTTTTGTAAATTTATCATTATACTCTTCTATCATTTTCGTCATATCCGCCGAATCTGATACCTGTACAGAGGATTTGTATTGTATTTCAAGCGATTCTTTCCCTTTGGTGATTCCTGAATGAATCGGTGATGCCCATTCTTGAAGCATTTTGAGGAATTGATGACGCTTCGAAACGATTTTTACTGCATGTTCCACAAGCTGCTCTGTCAATATATCCAGCATCAATTCCTGTTCACTTTTTCTGTGGCGTCCTAAATCGCGCAATAGGTGATTCCTTTGTTGCAGGATCTTCTGGTACTGGCTTAAATGATGAAGATAGACTGGACTGATCTGGCCGATTTCCATATCGATAAAACGACGTCGCACCTGAGGGCTCCCTTTAACTAAGTTTAAATCCTCAGGTGCAAACATGACGATGTTCAAAGCGCCGATATAGTCCGTTAATCTCCGCTGCTCAATATGGTTGTATTTAGCCTTCTTACCTTTTTGGCTAATGACAATCTGTAAAGATAGTGGACCGTTCCTTTTTTGGATCCTACCTTCTATTTTACCATATTCACAGTCCCAACGTATCAATTCTTTATCCCTTGGTGTCCGATGGGATTTCGCGAACCCCAGAACATAGATCGCTTCCATAATATTCGTCTTTCCCTGGGCATTTTCGCCAATGAAGACATTAACATGATCCTGAAAGCTTACTTCTTCACTTTCATAGTTTCGATAATTTTTCAGCTGCAGTTCTTTTAAATGCAAAGGGAAGCCCCCATTCAACGTGTTACGACAATTGTTCCTGTATCTGGTATCGAAACGGTATCTCCTTCATAGAGCTTCCGTCCTCTTCGTTGTTCAAGTACATCGTTTACAAATACGTCATGTTCTGCCAAATACCATTTTACCATGCCGCCAGATTGTATCACATCCGCTTGTTTCAATAATTGGCCAAGTGTAATGAATTCAGTAGTGATTTTGATTTCCATCTCATCTTCCTCCAATTCACTAGAAGTACAAGAAAAGCATAAACGCTCTGATCAACCACGAAGCTCACTGGAAGCCCGACGAGGAGGCTCGAACCAAACAAAGTTCGGTTCTGCGTGGGCAAACACTTCGACCTAAATCAATGTGTCGACCGCCGCAGGAGGACTGAAGTGATCCAAGTGGCTAGGCGTTGAAGCTAGACATCACTTCATCGGAAACAAAATTTTTATTCTTTCTTATCTTGCAAGAAAAGCTACTAGGACGATATTGTCGCTAGTAGCTCTTTAGATTAATAAGTACGAACCGGTAAAATCAGTTGCTTGATTGTGTTCTCATCAATAGGGGTTAGTACGAATGGGCGCATCGCCCCTGTAAATCGGATCAGTACTTCAGAACAATCCATTGCTTTCAAGGCATCCATCATATATTTTGCACTGAAAGAGATCTTTAATTCATCGCCCTCAAACGATTCTGTCGAAATATGCTCAAAAACTTTTCCGACTTCAGGTGAATTGGATGAAATTTCAACCTGACCATTCTCCATTGTCGACAGCTTGACCACATTGTTCCTTCCCTCTTTTGCAAGTAGGGATGCCCGATCAATCGCCTGTAAAAACTCTTTTGTCGAAATGACCATTTCGGTTTTGCTGTCATTCGGAATCAGTTTAGATGTATCTGGATAATTCCCATCCAGTAATCTTGAGAAGAACAAAATGTTTTTAGCTTTGAATAATACTTGGCTTTCTGTAATCACAATATCAACCAATTTACTGGAATCATCCAGGATCTTGGATAACTCTGTCAAACTTTTCCCCGGAATGACGACATTTGGATGTTCAAGTTCATCGGTTGTCGATTCAACAGTTGCAACCCTTGAAGCCAATCTATGGCTGTCTGTGGCAACACAGTTCAATTCCCCCTCTACGATATGCCAGTTTACACCTGTCAATATCGGGCGTGTTTCTGAGGTGGACACCGCAAAAACAGTCTGACGAATCAATGTTTTCAATAGGTCAGCTTGGATACTGAACTTGTTATTTTCCTGAACTTCAGGTAATCGAGGGTATTCTTGCGGATCCAGGCCATTGAGGTTAAATTCTGAAGATCCAGAACGGATTCTCGTTCCGAAACGCTCAAAAACCTCTACTTCAACCTTTGAATCTGGTAACTTTTTTACGATTTCAGAGAAAAAACGTGCTTGTAAGACAATGCTCCCTGATTTTTCAACTTCAACATGCTCATAGCCATCTTCTTCTGTTGGTATGAATCTTTCAATAGAGATATCAGAGTCACTACCTGTCAGTGTGACACCATCTTCATGAGTTTCAATTTTAATCCCGGTAAGAATAGGAATAGTTGTACGGGTAGAAACAGCTTTCATTACATCTTGCACACTGTCTACAAGCTGATTTCGGTTCATTATGAATTTCATGAATTCTTTTCCTCCTCAGTTCCTGATAAGAAAAGCGCAAACGCCTTGATCAGCCACGATGTCCACTGGAAGTTCGACGAGGGTGGTACCGCCGCAGGAGGACTGAAGTGATCCAAGTGGTTAAGTGTTGGATCTGGATATTTCTCCATCGTAACAAAAAATTTTCACACTTTCTTATCTTTTAAAGAAAACTCGGGCTTTGTCTAGCCTTTCGTGCAGGCTGAGCCTTCATTTCCCATTATTTCGACTCCTCGACTTTTCGTTGCGTCGATTCGGTTTCTTGCTAAAAGTCATACTTCTCTCACGCACAATAAATCGCTATTTTGATATCTATCTGAATCTACCAATATTCTGCAGCATATTATTCTTTAGTAATAATAAAAAACTAGCAGTAATAATAGTAGGGGCTGTGAGTTTGTGGATAAGTATCGATTTGCTTTTCCACCTAAGGTTGTCCACATGTGGATAGACTGTTGATAAAAGCGATTGTTGTGTTTAAGTTATGCACATTCGTTCACAGTTGCTAATTTTTCAATAAGTCTTGAATTTCTTTAACTTTGTTTTGAAGATGCTGATCGGTTGCTAATAATTTAGAGATCTTTTCATGGGCATGAATCACCGTCGTATGATCACGTCCACCGAATTCTTCCCCAATTTTAGGCAATGAAAAATCCGTCATTTCCCTTGAAAGGTACATTGCGATTTGTCTAGGAAATGCGACAGACTTCGTTCGCTTTTTCGCCTTGAAATCCTCCAAACGGATATTGAATTGCTCTCCAACCATCTCTTGAATATCATGAATCGTCAAGGTTCGCGGTTTTGAAGAAGGAATGATATCCTTCAATGCTTCTGCTGCGAGGTCGGCATTCATATCCTGATTGATAAGGGAAGAATACGCAACGACACGGATAAGCGCTCCTTCAAGTTCACGAATGTTGGTATCGATTTGATTAGCGATATAGAGCATCACTTCATTTGGGATATCCAATCCCTCAGCTTTTGCTTTCTTGCGGAGGATCGCGATCCGGGTTTCCAGATCAGGCGGCGTGATATCGGTGATCAAACCCCATTCAAAACGTGAACGTAACCGATCTTCAAGAGTGGGTATTTCTTTAGGTGGCCGATCGCTGGATATGACAATTTGTTTGCTTTCTTCATGCAATGCATTGAATGTATGGAAAAATTCCTCCTGAGTTTGTTCTTTTCCGGCCAAAAATTGAATATCATCAATTAATAAAACGTCAACATTCCTAAACTTATTGCGAAAATCGACAGTTTTATTATCCCGAATGGAATTGATGAATTCATTCGTAAACTTTTCAGAAGAAAGATAAACCACTTTTGCACTAGGATTATGGTCGATGACATAATGGCCGATCGCGTGCATCAAGTGTGTTTTACCAAGTCCAACCCCCCCATAAATGAATAAGGGATTATAAGCTTTTGCCGGAGCTTCGGCTACCGCAAGTGAGGCAGCATGGGCAAACCGGTTTCCAGAACCGATGACAAACGTATCAAATGTATATTTCGGGTTCAACATGCTTTGGGTCAAATGTTCATCAGAAGCATCTGCTTCAGCCTTTGTTTTTTTCTTTGCAGCCAGGTCAAGATCAAGCTCTTCCTGTGTCTGGTTTTGAGGAATGATGAACTTTACTGCCAGTTTCGTCCCTGTAATGGTATCCAAGGTTTCTGAAATTAAATTCGAATATCTGGATTCTAGCCAATCACGAGCAAATTCGTTTGGGGCTGTAATAACAAGCGTATCATTCTGTAATGAATGGGCGGTTGTTGATTTCAGCCACGTTTCGAAACTGGGCTTACTCAACTTCGTTTCGATTTCAGCAAGCGCTTTGTTCCATAAATCAGTGATATTTTCCATCCTCACCCTCCTTTTTGTCGAAGAATTTTACGATCAAGTGAAGAGGTTGACTATGTTTTGTGTCAGCCCCATTGTGTCGATTTCCGTACACAGCTATTGTGAATAACATTTATTATAGTAGAAAAAGGGGTTATTTTCTGTATACACAAATTTGTGGACAAGCTTATACACAGAGGTGTAGGAATGTCCACATTTTTATCCACAAGGTGTGGATAAACTATTTATTTCGAGGAAGTTTTGAACGAGTTAAAACACAATAATCATATCAAAAGGAGCCAGTAGTTGCAATGGGTTTTTTGCGGTTATCCACAATCACAACACCTTGTGGAAAATAGTTGTCCACAGCACTAGATTTTGTGTGTAATTTGTCGATAGTAGGTGTGGATAGTGAAAAATGTGTCGAAAAATTATCCACAGAAGTTTCAACAGGATTTTTTAGCCAATGAATAAGTCGTTATTGA
Source organism: Alkalihalobacillus sp. YIM B00296 (assembly GCF_020179385.1). GTDB lineage: Bacteria > Bacillota > Bacilli > Bacillales > Fictibacillaceae > Pseudalkalibacillus. The sequence goes on from NZ_JAIBLJ010000027.1 coordinate 11,167, forward strand.
TCGACTTATAGCGATCAGAGAGATGAATGCGCTTTTTTGTCTAGGGGATTATTTTTCCTGGAAGAGGACTTGTGAAAACCAAATGAATACTTGGAGCAGATCCAGACAAAGGTTAACAGAGTGCTGACTCTTAAAAATGCTCATAATAATAGAAAGATTGTCCCTGAACTTGACAGAAAGGTGAGATGTTCTTATAATTACTAGGAATGTCTAAATGTAATTGAAATCCTCGGAGGAGGTGTAATAAATGAAACCTACATTTCAACCAAATAATCGTAAGCGTAAGAAAGTACACGGATTCCGTGCGCGCATGAGCACGAAAAATGGACGTAAAGTTCTTGCTCGTCGCCGTCAAAAAGGAAGAAAAGTATTATCAGCCTAGGCCACTGGATAAACAGTGGTCTTTTTTCACATGGATTTTATTATTTGTCTTTGCAAAAATAAATAATGAAGAATAACATAGCCTATTATTTAAAATGATGAAGTAGTGTCGGAGTGAATCCGGATGAAGAAAAAATATCGGATCAAAAAAAATAAAGAGTTCCAAGCTGTTTTCCGTAAGGGAGAATCATTCGCAAATCGACAATTTGTGATATATTACTTAAGGAAGCCTGATCAGGAGTATTTCAGATTAGGTTTATCGGTCAGTAAAAAAGTGGGAAACGCTGTAACTCGAAATAGGATCAAGCGTTATATCCGTGAAGCTTTCCACGAACTGGAAGAAAGTATCAAGGATTCATATGATTATGTGATCATTGCAAGGAAACCTACTTCCTCAATGGATTTTCATGAGGTAAAGAACAGTTTGATCCATGTGATGAAACGTTCTAGACTGATGGAAGGATCAAGAGGATGATGGTATGAAATATATATTCATCGTATTGATACAATTATATCGGAAATGCATTTCACCATTTACACCGCCTTCATGTCGATTTTACCCGACTTGTTCATCTTATGGGTTGGAAGCAGTCCAAAAACATGGTGCAATTATAGGGGGATGGCTGGCTATGAAGCGGATTTTGAAATGTCATCCATTTCATCCAGGGGGATACGATCCTGTACCTGAAAAGGAGAAGAAGGAACAGGAAGAACCTTTTTTATAGAAAGGTATCGTTGTAAGGAGGATTTAGCAAGTGAGAAAGAGAATAGGCATATTAATTCCATCCATTTTAATGGTAATATTTCTTGCAGGTTGTTCACTTAATGAACCAGTCACGAAAGAAAGTACAGGTTTCTGGGACGAGTATTTCGTTTATCCATTATCATGGTTGATTACAGAAGTATCAGATTTTTTCAATGGAAATTATGGACTCGGAATTGTCATTGTAACAATACTGATTAGAACAGTGTTGTTACCGTTAATGATCAAACAGACAAAAAGCTCGATTTCGATGCAAAGGGTCCAACCGGAAATCAAAGCTTTGCGAGAAAAATACAGTTCAAAAGACCAAAAGACTCAGCAGAAACTGCAACAAGAAACGATGCAGCTATTCCAGAAACATGGGGTCAATCCATTGGCTGGCTGTATGCCATTGATCATCCAAATGCCGATTTTGTTAGGCTTTTACCATGCGATCATGCGTACAGAAGAAATTGCGAATCATAATTTCCTTTGGTTCGACCTTGGAAATCCTGATCCGATCTATCTATTGCCGTTGATTGCCGGTTTAACAACATACCTACAACAGCGTATCATGATGGGTGGAACAGATAGCATGGAAGCCAACCCGCAAATGAAAATGCTGCTTTACATCATGCCGATCATGATCGTCGTATTTGCGATTACATTTCCAGCTGCACTTTCCCTATATTGGGTAGTCGGTAACATATTCATGATTGCACAAACCTATTTTATTACACTTCCTATGAAAAATAAGGATAGTAATGGTACGGGGGGCGCGAAAAAGTGAAGCAAGTCACGATAACGAGCAAGTCAGTAGAAGAAGCAGTAGAAGAAGCATTAGCTCAATTACGAGCATCCAAGGAGAAAGTTGAAATTGAAATCATCGAAGAGTCTAAGAAAGGGTTTCTTGGACTAGGTGCTAAACCAGCAACAGTGAAAGTCACATTGAATGGAGACCCATTAGAGGAGGCTGTCCAATTCCTTAAGAAGGTAGCTTCTAAAATGGGAGTCGAAGTAGACGTCACCGTAAAAGAAGATGAAGAGGGCACGATCCTTGAAATGGCGAGTGAGAAGATTGCCATCCTGATCGGTAAACGTGGCCAGACATTGAACGCTTTGCAATATCTTACAAACTTAGTTGCAAATAAATCTTCAGATGAATTCAAACGCATTATCTTAGATGCTGAAAACTACCGGGAGAGAAGGAAAGAAACTCTCGAAAAACTTGCTCATCGTTTAGCTTCCAAAGCGCTTAAAATCAATAAAAAGGTTTCCCTTGAGCCAATGCCTTCCATGGAACGGAAAGTCATCCATATGACATTGAAGTCGAACAGTAAAGTCCAGACTTCATCCGAAGGCAGTGAACCTCATCGAAGGGTCATCATCAGCCCTACAAACGAATAAAAGTATGATGGATTTTAAAAGTGTCCGGCATTCTCTACCAAAGGGAGCCGGGCACTTTTTTTAAGGATTGTTTTCTTTTAGAAGGTTGTTGTATTGAAGAACTTTTGATTTGATAAGGAGATTGATGAAAAACCGGTAAGCGGTGGAAATATACGAGACTCCTGCTGGAAAAGCGAGCCAGGAGAGACCCCACGACCTACATTCAAGGATCTTCGACTAACAGCCACCATGTCCTGTGGTGAACGTCGAAGCCAGCACATCCTGTTCAAGTGAGGAGGCTCGCGGATCGCCCGCGGAAAGCGAGTATATTTCCCACGTCAAAGATGGATAAAAGAGTTGTTTAAATGATACGTGTTGAAAGATAAAGATTGATTCTTGAACGAGAAAGAACTAAACTAGTAAGTTGTGGATAATTCAAGAAAATCACGAAGAAACAGTTTGGAAATATCCACTGTGGATAAATACTGATACAAGACCATAAAATGCAACGGATGTGGATAAATGTCTTGAGATGATTTATAGATACACGAATGTATGCTATTCTATTGTGTTAGGAAGCATGAATCGGGAAACGATAAAGAAAAGAGGTGAAACCTATGGAAGGAGACACGATAACAGCGATTTCGACACCGATGGGAGAAGCGGCAATTGCGATCATCCGATTGAGCGGTGATCAAGCGCTTGAAATCGCAGAAAAAATGTTCCGCGGTAAAGAAATGCTGAAAGAGGTAGAAAGCCATACGATCCATTATGGTTATATCATTGATCCGGACACCAATGAAAAAGCAGAGGAAGTAATGGTGACAGTTATGAGGGGACCTAAGACATTCACTCGTGAAGACGTGGTCGAAATCAACTGTCATGGAGGACTTGTCTCAGTCAATCGCGTATTGGAAATCGCATTGAATAGCGGTGCCCGTCTGGCTGAACCTGGCGAGTTTACTAAACGTGCATTCCTAAACGGGCGGATCGACTTATCACAAGCTGAAGCGGTGATGGACTTGATCCGAGCGAAAACGGATAGAGCCATGAATGTCGCCCTGAACCAGATGGAAGGCCGATTATCAAAGCTTATCCAGAAACTTCGGCAAACCTTGCTTGAAACGGTAGCACACGTCGAAGTAAATATCGATTACCCGGAGTATGATGCAGAAGAAATGACCAACCAGCTGTTAACCGAAAAATTAAGCTATGTAAAAAATGAAATTGAATCGCTGCTCCAAACAGCAGAGCAAGGAAAAATATTGAGAGAGGGTCTCTCTACAGTCATAATCGGAAGACCGAATGTAGGAAAATCTTCGTTGCTGAATAGTTTGGTTCATGAGAACAAGGCGATTGTCACGGATATCCCAGGTACTACGAGGGACGTGATTGAAGAGTATGTCAACGTGCGAGGTGTACCGTTACGTCTAGTCGATACGGCAGGGATTCGGGAAACCGAGGATATCGTTGAGCGGATTGGAGTAGAACGTTCACGCCAAGTTTTGAAAGAGGCAGATCTCATCCTTTTGCTCCTTAACTATGGTGAAGCCTTGACAGAAGAGGACAGGAAGCTCTTTGAAGCGGTCCGTGGCATGGATGTTATCATCATTGTCAATAAGACTGATTTGAACCAGGAGATTGATATGGACGAAGTTAAAGAATTAGCGAAAGGTCATCCTGTTGTTTCTACTTCTATAAAAGAGGAAAAAGGAATTGATGAGCTTGAAGAATCAATCAAAGAGCTCTTTTTCACTGGGAGTGTGGAAGCTGGAGATATGACATACGTTTCGAATTCACGTCACATTTCACTCTTGAAGCAGGCGAAACGTTCGCTCCAGGATGCATTTACTGGGATCGAAGCTGGACTTCCAGTCGATATGGTTCAAATTGATATTACTCGGACTTGGGAAATACTAGGAGAGATTATTGGGGATGCTGTATCAGAAAGCTTGATTGATCAGTTGTTCTCTCAATTCTGTCTCGGGAAATAATTTAGGAACAGTAGGAGGTTCCAACTATGAAACGATATGATGCGGGCACGTTTGATGTCATTGTCGTAGGTGCAGGCCATGCAGGTGTAGAAGCAGCGTTAGCCTCTGCAAGAATGGGTGCGAAAACACTCGTTCTTACATTGAATCTGGATACGATTGCGTATATGCCATGTAATCCTTCTGTTGGTGGGCCTGCCAAAGGTATTGTCGTGCGTGAAATTGATGCGCTCGGTGGGGAAATGGCAAGAAACATTGATAAGACGCATATACAGATGAAGATGTTGAATACTGGAAAAGGCCCAGCTGTACGGGCGTTACGTGCACAAGCTGATAAATTTTTGTATCAAAATGAAATGAAAAAGACAATGGAACAAGAGGAAAATCTCACTCTCCGCCAGGGAATGGTTGAAGAGTTGATTATAGAAGACGGTGTATGTAAGGGTGTAGTGACCAAAACAGGTTCCGCTTATAACGCAAAAACTGTCGTCGTGACAACGGGAACCTACTTAAGAGGAAAAATCATCATCGGGGAACTTACCTATGAAAGCGGTCCGAACAACATGCAACCTTCTATCAATCTTTCTCATAATTTGAAAGAACTTGGATTCAATATGGTACGATTCAAAACTGGTACACCGCCGAGGGTCAATTCCCATACGATCGATTACAGTAAAACGGAAATCCAGCCAGGTGATGATGTACCTCGCGCATTTTCGTATGAAACGACAGAATTCATCATGGATCAGATTCCATGCTGGTTGACCTATACGGGGGAAGTCACACATGAGCTCATCAATAACAACCTTGAGCGTTCACCTATGTATTCAGGTATGATTGAAGGGACTGGGCCGCGTTATTGTCCGTCTATTGAAGATAAAATCGTCCGTTTTAATGATAAACCACGTCACCAAATCTTCCTTGAGCCAGAAGGCAGGAATACTGAAGAGGTTTATGTCCAAGGCTTATCGACAAGCTTGCCTGAGGATGTCCAACGGAATATGTTGAAATCCATTCCAGGACTTGAGAAAGCGGAGATGATGCGGGCAGGATATGCGATCGAATATGATGCAATCGTTCCGACGCAACTTTGGCCATCACTTGAAACAAAACTCGTGGAAAACTTGTTTACAGCAGGGCAATTGAACGGAACGAGTGGATATGAAGAAGCGGCTGGACAGGGAATCATGGCTGGAATCAATGCTGCTCGAAAGGCGAAAGGGGAAGAACCTGTCATTTTAGACCGTTCTGAAGCCTATATTGGTGTGCTTATTGATGACCTTGTCACAAAAGGGACGAATGAACCTTATCGTCTGCTGACTTCAAGAGCAGAATACCGTTTGTTACTCCGTCACGATAATGCAGACCTTCGCTTAACGGAAAAAGGGTATGAAATTGGATTGATTCCTGAAGAGCGCTATCAACGTTTCCTTTATAAAAAGGAGCAGATTGCCAAGGAAATCGATCGATTGGAGCATACTTCCGTCAAGACTGATGAAAATACCCAAATCATCCTTGAGAAAGCCGGGAGCAGTCCACTGAAGGAGCCAATGAGTGCGGCTTCACTTTTAAGAAGGCCTGAGATCACTTATGATGTGATTGCAGAGCTTGCACCTGCTGAAGTTGAAATTCCAGAGGTCGTTGGAGAGCAAGTTGAAATCCAGACGAAATATGCCGGTTATATCGATAAACAACTGCAACAGGTTGAAAAGGTGAAGAAGATGGATGAAAAGAAAATCCCGGAAGATATCGATTATTTTGCGATCAATGGCCTTGCAACAGAAGCAAAGCAAAAGCTGGCGGAGGTTCGTCCTTTATCAGTAGGGCAGGCATCTAGAGTATCAGGTGTCAATCCTTCGGATATTTCGATCCTTCTCGTTTATCTTGAACAAGGGAAGATCGCTAAACTTGCAAATTAACGGGGGACTCGCATGAACAGTGAAAGGTTTCAAAAAATGCTGGAGGAGAAAGGAATCAGCCTTTCTCCTCAACAGCTTCACCAATTTGATACATACTTCAAGACATTAGTAGAGTGGAATGGAAAAATGAATCTGACTGCAATTACCGATGAAGAAGATGTTTATTTGAAACATTTCTATGATTCGATTTCTGCAGCATTTTATTTCGATTTCACTCGTATCAGCAACATTTGTGATGTCGGTGCCGGTGCAGGATTTCCAAGCATACCGCTGAAAATTTGTTTTCCTCATCTTGATTTGGCGATTGTTGATTCTTTGAAAAAACGGATTACTTTTTTAGAGCATCTTTCTCAGGAATTGGGATTGAAGGATGCCCACTTTTATCATGATCGTGCAGAAACCTTTTCAAGAGAGAAAGAGCATCGAGAACAGTATGAACTTGTGACTGCGCGTGCTGTAGCACGTATGTCCGTCCTAACAGAACTATGCATGCCGCTTGTCAGACAAGACGGTACTTTTTTAGCGATGAAAGCTGCGAGCGCGAAGGACGAATTGGAAGATGCAAAGCGGGCAATCGGACAATTAGGAGGTAAATTGGATAAGATTGAAAAATTCCTGCTGCCGATTGAAAATAGTGAACGCAACCTAATTTTTGTCCGTAAACAAAAATCGACACCGAAAAAATTCCCTAGGAAACCAGGCACGCCGAATCGAAATCCACTTTAGTTTCACGTGGAACAATCAAATTTTGTCGGAATAAAGATGATGTTTACTAAAGGAAATGGGATTCAATCTGTAGAATGTTCTATATGGAGTTTGATAAAGGTGGTGTGAGAGATGAAACATCCGTTTTCACGATTGTTTGGTTTAGGAGAAAAAACTTCAGAAGCTGAAGTGGAAGAGGGCTTGGCAGAAGAACAAGAAGAGTTCAGTGGAAACGAAGAAGTACTTCAAATACCTATCGAAGAGATTGTACCAAACCGATATCAACCACGTACGGTCTTTATAGACGAACGAATTGAGGAATTATCGCAAACGATCAAAACACACGGTATTATCCAGCCGATCGTTGTAAGAAGAAGTAACGGCCAATATGAGATCATCGCTGGTGAGCGGCGTTATCGTGCAGTTCAGAAGCTTGGCTGGCATTCAATCCCTGCAATTGTCAAAGAATTCAACGAATCACAAACGGCATCCATAGCGTTGATTGAGAATCTTCAGCGTGAAGAATTGTCAGCGATTGAGGAAGCAACGGCTTATGCGAAGCTGATTGAAATCCATGGGCTGACCCAGGAGAGTCTTGCACAACGTCTAGGAAAGGGACAGTCTACAATTGCAAATAAGCTCCGTTTATTAAAGTTACCTGATGCAGTTCAACATGCCCTTTTAAATAAAGAAATAACAGAACGTCACGCTAGAGCGCTCATATCGTTGAAAATACCGGAAAAACAAGAAAAGATCCTGGTTGAAATCCAAGAACGTAATCTGAATGTGAAGCAAACAGAAGAACGTATCAAACAACTTTTGGAATCAGAAGATACGGAAAAGAAGCGGAGAATGAAGCCAAAGCGAAAGTCTGTAAGTAAGGATACACGCCTGGCTTTGAATACGATCCGACAATCGATTGATATGGTTCACCAGACAGGTTTGACAATTGATACCGCTGAAGAGGATCATACTGATTATTACCAGATCACAATCAAAATCCCTAAAAAATAATAAGGATTGACGGAAAGAGCTTGTCTATCGTTGCGATAAACCTCTCCCAGAAAATAATTTCAGGGCGATGAACACAACGAAAGACAGCTCTTTTTTTGCAAGAGGAGCCAGGATGAGACCCTATTAACACCATTCTTCCTTGTGATTTGCGGGATACAGTTCGGATTTCAAAGTGAAAGCGTAACAAAATTCAGTCAATTATCGAAACTTATAAGAGTTTTTTTTTATGGCCCTTTAAAAGAACTTCTGTTGATCTTTTCATGGAGGAGCTGAAAATTCTAAAGATCAATACTATTCTTTAACAAAACTTTTTGTTTAACAAATTCTCTTTTGTATTTCTTTCGACAATTTCAAACAAAAAGTCCATTCCTCTTCATTTTTTCATGATAAAATAAAAACAAAGTAGTGTAGTAAGTAAGGTAGGTGACATTGTGGCGAAAGTCGTAGCGATTGCTAATCAAAAAGGCGGAGTTGGGAAAACAACCACATCTGTGAACCTAGGTGCATGTTTGGCATATCTAGGGAAGAAAGTTTTACTCATTGATATTGACCCCCAGGGGAACGCCACAAGTGGAGTAGGTATAGATAAAGGAGATATTGAACAGTGTATTTATGATGTTCTTGTAGATGATGTCGAGGCAAGTAAAGTCGTACAACAAACCAATGTAGAAGGGTTGCATGTCATACCATCTTCTATACAGCTTGCTGGAGCAGAAATTGAACTGGTCCCAACGATTTCACGGGAAGTGCGTTTGAAACGAGCAATCGAACTAATAACGGATCAGTTTGACTACATAATCATTGATTGTCCCCCGTCATTAGGGCTTTTGACGATCAATTCATTGACAGCAGCTGACGCTGTCCTGATTCCTGTGCAATGTGAGTACTATGCATTGGAAGGGTTGAGCCAATTACTTAATACAGTGAGGCTGGTCCAAAAACATTTGAATAAGCAACTGATGATTGAAGGAGTACTGCTTACGATGTTTGATGCCAGGACGAATCTGGGGATGCAAGTCATCGATGAAGTGAAGAAATATTTTCAAGAAAAAGTTTATAGGTCTGTCATTCCTCGAAATATTCGTTTAAGTGAAGCACCTAGCCACGGGAAACCGATCATCATCTATGATCCAAAGTCCCGGGGAGCTGAAGTTTATTTAGACCTCGCAAAGGAAGTGATGAAGAATGGCTAGAGGGTTAGGGAAAGGCTTCAATGCGTTATTTCCCGCTAACGAATTAGAAACGGAACAAGAGATCCAAGAAATCGAATTAGGAGAAGTCCGTCCGAATCCTTATCAACCAAGGAAAACATTTGATCAAAAAGCGATAGATGAATTAAAAGAATCCATAGAAACACACGGTATTCTCCAGCCAATCATCGTCCGGAAAACCATAAAGGGCTATGAAATCGTTGTCGGCGAACGCAGGTATCGTGCAGCCAAGGAGACAGGGCTTAAGAAGATCCCAGTCATTGTCAAAGAGTTGAATGAGCAGAAGATGATGGAATTGGCCTTGATTGAGAACCTGCAAAGGGAGGATTTAAATCCGATTGAAGAAGGACGAGCCTATTCAAGCTTGATGCAGGAACTCGAACTCACTCAAGAACAATTAGCCCATCGGTTGGGGAAAAGCCGTCCTCATATCGCCAACCATTTAAGATTGTTGCAGTTACCTTCATTGGTTCAACAATTATTAGCAGAGAAAAAATTATCGATGGGGCATGGCAGGGCGTTACTTGCAGTAAAAAACGAAGCCAAGGTCAGCCCACTTGTACAAAGGATCGTAAAAGAAAACTTAAGTGTCCGGCAAGTGGAAATGATCATACAGCAAATGAATAAAAATGTTTCACGTGAAACAAAGAAACGAAAGCCTGAAAAAAATGTATTTGTAAAAGAGAAAGAGGAAACGTTACGAGAACGTTTCGGCACCACTGTATCCATCAAACAAAACAAACGAAAAGGGAAGATCGAAATCGATTTTTTCTCACAAGACGATCTGAACCGAATCTTAGAAATGCTGGAAGGGAGTAGAAACGGGCCATCTTAGAAATGGTTTTTTCTTTTACAGGAGGCGTTATTGCGGATCGTACGCGAAAAGGGACTGAATTTCGCAACTACCGAAGGAAAAAGGAAGGACACAAAAGTTTTTTTCTTTAGCGGTAGATAGTTGAAATGTAGATAAAGAGGAAAGTGGGGGGACCATGGTTTTACTCGGAACCATCGTAAATGGTTTAGCAATTGTAGTTGGAACAGCACTCGGACTCATTTTCACTAAAATTCCAGAAAGTACAAAAACAACTGTTTTACAGGCGATGGGCCTTGCAGTTGTTCTTTTAGGGGTGAAAATGGGGTTTGAAAGCAATCATATTCTTCTTGTCATCCTCAGTCTTGCCATTGGAGGAGTGATTGGCGAAAGTTTGCGCCTGGATGATCATTTGAATCGGTTAGGTTCGTGGATTGAAAAGAAAGCTGGAGCTAAAAAAGAGGGAAGTGTAGCGAAAGCTTTCGTGACAGCGACAATGGTTTTCGTAATTGGGGCACTTTCAGTCGTAGGAGCTTTAGACAGTGGACTACGGCTCGATCATGAAGTGCTCTATACAAAATCCTTGCTTGATGCTTTTATTTCAATGATTTTCACGACTACCATGGGATTCGGTGTCATATTTTCTGCGATCCCTGTCGTTTTGTACCAGGGAGTGATCGCACTTCTTGCTACGCAAATCCAAAATCTGTTTGATCCAGATCAGCTTCAAACCTTGATTACTGAATTAACGGCAACTGGGGGGATTTTGATTTGTGCGATCGGTCTCAATTTGTTGAAGGTGCTACACATCAAGGTTCTGAATCTCTTACCAAGCTTGCTTGTGGCTGCAATCCTTGTGTATCTCCTCCAATACAAACAATCCTTTTTAAATCTTTTTTCTTCTATTTTTTAACGCTGCTAAAGGTAGGTGTTGACATCAGAAAATTGCTTTTGCGAAATTCACGATACTATTGCGGGAAAAGTGGGCAAGGTAAGACCTTAAAAAAGGAACGAGCGATTTTTTAAAAAACACCCGTTTATGTAAATAGAACAAGAAAGGGTGCTGATTCCGAGTCAGCACCCTTTCTTTATGCTCATTGTAATTCTGCAAGATCTTTCGTGAACGTTGCTTCAGCGGCAGGCCGTTTTTGGAAGCTGTTCCTTACACTTGCTAAATAGATCCCCTCTGCAATCAGGTCTGCCATTTTCATCACTAAATTCAACCGGGTGTTTTGGAGGACAAAATACTCCATGAATCCACTGACATTTACAATTCCCGTAAGATGGATCTCCCCAACAGGTGGTAATTGTTTCTTAACAGCTGCCCCAGGTTTGACGGGCCCTTCACCTAATGACACCATTCCAACACTGCTTAATTTACCAAGACAGGCATCGATTCCGATAATGAAAGGATTAATATGGCTTTTCCTGATTTCCTCTAATCGTTCTTCAAGATTAACTGCGTGCACCGGTTCTTCGAGGGTCCCATACACTTCATATGGAGGGGAGTGTTTAGCTTTTAGTTTTGTACCGACAAGTGGTCCTAACGAATCTCCAGTTGAACGATCGGTTCCAATACATACAATTACAATCGGTCTAGATGGAGGAAGAAGCTTGGTTAGATTACGGGTGACTTCTTGAATCGCATCTTGGTCTTCATGATGGATTTTATATTGAAACGGTTTTTTTGAAAGTAATCTCCGTTTTAGATTCATAGGACCCTCTCCTTTGTAATAGTAGTATCAGTATACGGATAAAATTTTGACTCTATACATAAATCCGATAAATACTAAACGTTAGGGAGGATAAAGAATTGGTGCGATCAGGATTACAATGGATGTTCCTAATCTTGGGAACCGTCATAGGAGCAGGATATGCCTCAGGAAGAGAACTGTGGCAATTTTTTGGCCAAGAAAGTGTACTTGCTATCGTGTTGTTTTCCCTATTGTTCAGTTTTTGTTGTTACGTAATCATGTCCATAGGTTTTAAGGAAAAGACGATTCATTACCGCCCAGTATTGGAAAAATTGATTGGTATTCGAGCAAGTGGTGTATTTGATCTCTTGATCATACTGTATTTGTTTTCCACCACTGTTGTCATGCTGGCTGGTGGTGGAGCGACCTTACATACATTTCGGGTTCCCTATTGGATCGGTGTTTTATTCATCGTCACCTTGCTTGTCTTATTATTCTTTTGGGATGTGGAAGGAATGATCTCCATGAACGCGTTTGTCATTCCGATTCTGGTTATCCTGTTATTATTCGTCTTGTTTCTATTCACTAAGAACCATATGGCTCAGTTCCCAATTGATCTACGTCACCAATCCAATTGGCCCTCAGCCTTTACGTTTACCGCTCTCAACATTTTACCTCTCGTTGCAGTGTTATCTGCGGTAGGGGATCAGATCCGTCATAAAGGAGAAATACTCATTGCAAGCATAGGAAGCGGGGTTGTACTAGGCGGAATCTCGCTTTTGTATAACCAATCGTTGATTTCCATTGCGAATGAAATCATGCTTTATGAAATCCCATTGTTTGCGATATTAAAGCATTACCCGTATTTCTGGGTATTGATCATGTCTATCCTGCTATGGATTGCAATCTATACGACAGCAGCTTCAGGTGTCTTCGGAATCATTTCGAGATTCCGGGATAAAACATCGATGCCGTTCTGGATGATGAGTGCGGTTTTGTTACTTATTATGATGCCATTGACGATTTTTGGATTTTCGACTCTTATAGCGGTTTTATACCCGATTTACGGAATCATTAACCTCTACATTTTAGCAGCAATCCTTCTCCAACCGTTCATGAGCCGAGCAGAAAAAACGTAATGCGATCAACTTCAAAGTACCTTGCGTACAGGTCACATCCTTTGTAATATAGAGTTACGGATAATGAATGGAGGGCAGATGCTATGAGCCAGACAAAAGAGTTTGAGCTTCATGATATTGTCGAAATGAAAAAACCTCACCCGTGCGGGGAAAATCGCTGGAAAGTGATCCGGTTAGGTGCTGACATACGAATTAAATGTATGGGATGCGAACATAGTGTCTTGCTTCCGAGAAGAGAATTCGTTCGAAAGTTGAAAAAAGTTCTTACAGATCATAAAGAGTAAGCCCAAGAGGCTTGCTTTTTTATTTAAAGATAAAAAAGTATTAAATTTTGTTTCGGTAGAATGTCTAGCTCCAACGCCCAACCACTTAGATCACTTCAGACCTCCTGCGGCGGCGACAGCCTCCTCGTCGGACTTCCAGTGACCTTCATGTCTGTCAGGGCGTTTGCGCTTTTCTTGTGGTGTTTCACGTGGAACATAAGGATGAATGAGGTCTTTTATTAGATTTGTAATGTAATAGAAACGGCGTATCCACGCTTGTCTTTTTCTGCACTTCTCTCTATAATTGGAAAGGATGTATAACAGGTGGACAATTAAAGGAGTGTATATAGATGGCTTTAACAACTGGGATCGTCGGATTGCCGAACGTAGGAAAATCCACTTTATTCAATGCGATCACACAAGCTGGAGCAGAAAGTGCAAACTACCCGTTTTGTACAATCGATCCAAACGTGGGTATTGTAGATGTTCCTGATCATCGGTTGCAAAAACTCACTGAACTGGTGAACCCGAAGAAAACCGTACCAACACATTTTGAATTCACGGATATTGCTGGAATCGTAAAAGGTGCGAGTAAGGGAGAGGGACTTGGAAATCAATTCTTGTCCCATATTCGTCAAGTCGATGCGATTTCTCATGTCGTCCGTTGTTTTGAAGATGATAATATCACCCATGTTTCCGGGAAAGTAGATCCGATTGATGATATCGAAACAATCAATCTTGAGTTAATCTTTGCAGATATGGAAACCGTAGATAAGCGAATCACACGTGTTGAAAAGCTTGCGCGCCAAAAAGATAAAGAAGCTTCCTATGAATTTGAAGTCCTTTCAAAATTGAAGGAAGCGTTTGAAGCTGAGAAGCCTGCACGAAGCGTAGAATTGACAAAAGAGGAGAGAAAACTCGTTCATGGTCTCCATCTCCTTACTATGAAACCGGTCCTCTATGTGGCAAATGTCGGAGAAGACGATTTATTGGAAGGTGGAAATGAGCTCGTTGAACGTGTAAAAGAATACGCCGTAAACGAAAAAGCAGAAGTGATTGTGATCAGTGCGAAGGTTGAATCTGAAATTGCTGAACTTGATGGCGAAGAGAAGCAAGCTTTCTTAGAAGAGCTCGGAATTGAAGAGAGCGGATTGGATCAGTTAATCCGTGCAGCGTACAATTTATTAGGTCTGGCCACCTACTTTACGGCTGGAGAACAGGAAGTGAGGGCCTGGACTTTCCGTCATGGGACGAAAGCTCCTCAAGCAGCAGGCATCATCCATACCGATTTCGAACGCGGATTCATCCGTGCAGAAGTGGTGTCTTATGATGATCTAGTTGATGCTGGTTCGATGGCTGTTGCACGTGAAAATGGAAAAGTAAGATTAGAAGGTAAAGAATATGTAGTCAAGGATGGAGACGTCATTCACTTCCGTTTTAACGTGTAAATCCATCTATTATTGACTGATCAATATAGGGCAGACCAACTCCGAACTTACGCCTGAATGTCGCGTCGGAGTGGTTTGCTCATTTTTTTTAATTAAAGGATATCTGTTCCGTTAATCCAGCAAACCGGGGTTGATTTTAAATGATTTTAAGTAAATAAGGTTTCTGCCGTCCGCTAAAAAGTTCACAATTATTTTCCAGTTGGGAAATATGGAATAAAAACGTGTAACGTAATGAAATCATTAATCTTCCCTTGTTATAGCTTGGACTTTTTGCTATAATGAGTCGGTGTGAGTTATTATTGTTTAGATAATTGACTCTCCTTGCTTTTACAAGAGTAAAAGCCGCTAAGACCAAAAGGAGGTGACCGGAATGCGTAGATATGAAATCATGTACATTCTGCGCCCGAATCTAGAAGAGGAAGCTCAAAAGGCAACAGCTGAAAAAGCTCAAAGCATCCTCACTGATAACGGTGCTGAAATCGAAAAAGTTGATGCCATGGGTAAGCGTCGTCTTGCTTATGAAATTAATGATTTCCGTGATGGCTACTATACAGTTCTTTATGTAAAGGCTGAAAGTGATGCTATCAATGAATTCGACCGTCTAATGAAGATTGACGATAACGTTCTTCGTTTTATGACAATCGTAAACGAACAGCAGTAATTTAAGGAGTGGTTCTGTTGATCAACCGCATTATTCTTGTCGGCCGGCTAACGAAAGATCCGGAGCTGCGTTACACACCGAATGGCGTGGCCGTAGCAAATTTCACATTGGCGGTTAACCGTCCTTTCACGAACCAAAAAGGGGATCGTGAAGCGGATTTCATCAATGTCGTCGTATGGCGCAGACAAGCAGAAAACGCAGCTAATTTCCTGAAGAAAGGAAGTTTGGCAGGCGTTGATGGCCGTTTGCAAACAAGATCTTACGATAATAATGAAGGTCGTCGAGTGTACGTAACCGAAGTAATGGCAGAAAGTGTTCAATTCCTTGAACCTAAGGGATCAGGATCAGGTTCTTCTAACCAGGGTGGATACCGTGATCAAGATAATCCTTTCGCTGGGCAAGGAAGCCAAGGAGGAGGCTACGGAAATTCTGGGAATCAGAATTTCGGCGGTGGGAATCAGAACCGTAAAAACGACTCTAATGATGATCCTTTTGCAAATGATGGTAAACCAATCGATATCTCAGATGACGATTTACCGTTCTGATGGACATCAAAGATAATATATGAACGACTGACAACATATGAAAAGGAGGGTTATGCATGCCTCGTCCAGGACGTAGAAAGCGTAAAAAGGTTTGTTTTTTCACAGTAAACCAAATCACTTACATCGACTACAAAGATGTTGATCTTCTTAAGCGTTTCGTTTCCGAGCGTGGAAAAATTCTTCCACGTCGTGTAACTGGAACTTCTGCGAAGTACCAACGTCAATTGACAAGAGCAATCAAGCGTGCCCGTCAAATGGCATTGCTTCCATACTCAGCTGAGTAAAAAGAAAAAAGCAGTAGGGTTCAATATCCTATTGCTTTTTTTATATTACACATAAATTCGCCGATTAACATTCTCAGTCCAGATGTTTTTAGATGGTTTTATCTTAAAGCGATATTCGCGATACTCCTGCAGAAAAAAGCGAGCAAACGAGCAGGTGGCCTTCGGAATCCCTGTATGATGAAGACTAACAGACAGGTCGAACAGATCAAAAAAATGTGCATAAGTCCTCAACACTTGTCCAAACAGACTTGTCCGTATTACATACTATGTAGTGTGAGTCAGCTAATCGTTCGTGGAATGGATGCCCTCATTCTCCTTTAATGAACCCTCATCCGAACACTCCAGTGTAGGTAGAGATCCTCCATCGCTTGACACACGATGATCATTTTACTCGGCTTCCAGGAACATGATTCTATTAGCTGCTCCATGGTAATCATGAATTATCCAAGTATATCCGAAGGACTGCGTCCAATTTTGGGCAAGTCCTTTTTACATTTATCGACTCCAATACATGATTGAAATAATTTAAAGGATATAACGGGTTGGTATGGAAAGTATCTTGTTATAGATTTCTTTTAAAAGGGATTGATGATAGAAATGGACACACAAATCATTGCCATGGGTGGCGGCGGTTTTTCGATGGAGCCTGATCATTTACTGCTCGACCGTTACATTTTGGATCAAGCACGTTCAGAAAACCCTAAAGTGTGTTTTCTTCCGACAGCAAGCGGTGATGCAGACGGATATATCGATAGATTCCTACGGGCGTTTGAAAATCTTCCATGCCAGCCTACCTATTTATCGCTTTACAGACCTCCACATTCGCTTGAGTCATTTGTGCTGGACCAAGATATCATTTATGTCGGCGGAGGGAACACGAAGAATCTGCTTGCACTCTGGAGAGAATGGGGATTGGATGCGATTCTGTACCGTGCTTGGAAGAAAGGTGTCATATTAGCAGGATTGAGTGCTGGATCTATTTGTTGGTTCGAACAAGGACTGACGGATTCCTATCCGGGTAAAATTTCACCGATTACATGCTTAGGTTTCTTGAATGGAAGCAACTGTCCCCATTATGATGGAGAGGAAGCCCGCCGCCCTGCCTACCATCGTTATTTAATGGACCGTAGTATTAAAGAAGGAATGGCTGCAGATGATGGTGTTGCACTTCATTATATAAATGGAAGACTGGAAAAAATCGTATCATCAAGAAAGGACGCTTCAACTTATTGCTTGAAACTGAAGGACGGCCATGTTCATGAAGAAAGGATAAATCCACTTTTTCTCGGCTAATATGGTAATAAGGGATAGTATGGAATGGGAGGACAAATTCCTCTTTTGAGGAGTTTTAACGAGTGAACAATTATGTTTGAACCAAAACATAGAAACCCATACAATAGAAAAGGATTTAAAGTTGCAGATGAGGTGACATCGTGAATCAAACCAGAGCTTTAACAGAGGGGGCTATACTCGCATCCCTGTATGCTGTATTATTTCTTATAACACTTTTCGTACCGGTATTATCCTTATTTACGATTTTTTTACTGTCCTTGCCTTTTGCGATTTATACGGTACGGCATGGTGTGAAGAAGAGTCTCGTTTTTATAATGACCACAATCGTATTATCCGTTATTTTAGGGACCGTGGCAGCGCTCAATGTTCCGATTTTGTTCGGCTCCGTTGGAGTAGTCATGGGACATCTTTACCGGAAAAAAATATCTTCATTCGGTCTTTTAGCAGGAACGGCATTAACCTATTTAGCGAATTTCATACTGATCTATGTTATTAGTATCCTTTTTTTAGATATCAATTTAATTGATGCAATGAACCAATCGATTGAAGAAACCATTGCACTTACTGAAAATATCAGCGGTGCTATGGGTGGCGATGCTGAGACTACCATACAGCAGTTGAGGGATCTGGTGGAAATTGTTCCATATCTCATTCCTGGATTATTGGTCATTCTCTCAGTGCTTTTTTCATTCGCATCCATACTTGTAACAAACTTATTGATGAAGCGATTTAAGGTTGATGTTCCACATTGGGAACCTTTCCGTAATTGGTCATTCCCAAAAAGCATCATCTGGTATTACCTTGCCGTGATTTTACTTCAATTGACGAATCCGGAACAAGGAACAGCTCTTTATATCATTACGATGAACTTATATATTGTCTTGGAAATCATCCTTGCCATCCAAGGGTTGGCGTTCATCTATTTCTATTTCTGGGTGAAGAAAAAAGGGAAGACGATACCGGTACTCATTACGATCAGTCTGTTTATTATACCATTGGGATTACATGTGGTACGTATCTTAGGTATAATTGATTTAGGATTTGATTTAAGGAAGCGGATTAAGCCTGAAGCGTAGGAGCTGACCATCATGCCGAAGTTCTTTGAAAAGAGATGGCAGGAATTACATATTCTCTTATTACTTGTAATTTTAGCTATATTCATAGGAATCATCACCTACTATAATTGGATAATGGGGATCGTCGCTTTTTTCATACTTGGAGTGACGGTATATTTTGCATTGATAAAGGAAATCGAATTCCGGTCGAATATAGAGGATTATATTACTACGCTTTCACACCGAGTGAAAAAGGTAGGGGAAGAAGCCCTGATGGAAATGCCGATCGGGATCATCCTCTATGATGACCAATATAAAATTGAATGGACAAATCCTTATTTGACCACAATCATTGAGCAAGAATCCTTTATCGGCAACTCCCTCAATTTGATTTCTGAAGAGCTTATCCCTTTCATCAGAGGAGAAGAAAAAGAAGAAATTATCAAGGTGAATAAACGGAAATACAGTGTTTATTTAAAAAGGGAAGAACGATTGCTATATTTTTCGGATGTCACCGAACAAGTTGAAGTGGAAAGGCTTTATGATGAAGAACAGACAGTCATCGGGCTCATCTTTCTGGATAATTATGATGAAGTCACACAAGGAATGGATGATCAAGTACGAAGTAACATCAATAGCAAGGTGACCTCCATATTGAACCAATGGGCGACCGATTATGGTATTTTCTTAAAACGGACGTCCTCAGACCGGTTTATTGCTGTATTGAATCAACGGATCTTAGCAGAACTGGAAAAGACTAAATTCGCTCTGTTGGATGAAGTACGTGATCTTACATCTAAACAGAACATTCCGTTGACCTTAAGTATCGGACTTGGAAGCGGCTCGGCTATGCTGCCTGAACTTGGACAACTGGCTCAATCCAGCCTGGATCTTGCTTTAGGCCGCGGTGGTGATCAGGTCGCCATCAAACAGACGAACGGTAAAGTACGTTTCTATGGCGGGAAAACGAATCCGATGGAGAAACGAACCCGTGTCCGTGCACGAGTGATTTCACATGCCCTTACAGAGCTTGTACTGGATAGTGACCAAGTTATTGTCATGGGCCATAAAAACCCGGATATGGATGCCCTTGGAGCTTGTATCGGGATATTGAAAGTGGCAAGCATAAACGATAAGCCATGCAGTATTGTGCTTGATCAGAATGACATTGATATCGGCATTCAACGATTGCTTGAAGAAATCAAAGAGAAGGAAGAGCTTTGGGAGCATTTCGTTACGCCTGAGGAAGCGCTGGAACGCGCAACTCCAAATACACTGCTGGTTGTGGTTGATACACATAAGCCATCGCTTGTCATTGAAGAACGATTAGTCAATAAGTTGGAAAAGGTGATCGTCATCGACCACCACCGCCGTGGTGAAGATTTCATCGATGATCCGGTACTTGTATATATGGAGCCTTATGCCTCATCCACCGCAGAACTTGTCACCGAATTACTAGAATATCAACCCAAACTCAGAAAAATGGAAATTCTTGAGGCAACAGCTTTACTAGCTGGCATTATCGTAGATACGAAGAGTTTCACGTTACGTACAGGATCCAGGACATTCGATGCGGCTTCTTATTTACGTTCTCATGGAGCGGATACGATTCTTGTACAGAAGTTCCTTAAAGAAGATATCGATCGTTATGTAAAACGTTCAAGGTTGATTGAGAATTCCCACATCTACAAAGGTGGCATTGCAATTGCTAAAGGAGATGAAGATGAAGAGTTCGGCCAAGTGCTCATCGCTCAAGCAGCTGATACGCTGTTATCGATGTCTGGAGTTCTTGCATCGTTTGTGATTTCGAAGCGGATTGATGATAAAATCAGTATCAGTGCCCGATCGCTCGGTGATGTGAATGTCCAGTTGATCATGGAAAGATTAAATGGTGGCGGTCACTTGACGAATGCAGCGGCTCAATTGGAAGATGTTACGATTGAAGAAGCAGAACGACAATTGAAGAAAATTATAGATCAATATTTTGAAGGGGGAGACGTGGAATGAAGGTTATCTTTATTAAAGATGTAAAAGGTAAAGGAAAACAAGGTGAAGTGAAGAACGTTTCGGAAGGATACGCACGCAATTATCTATTCCCAAATAATCTCGCAAAGGAAGCGAATAAAGGCAACCTTAAAACGCTTGAGAAAAAGAAAGAAAGTAAAAAGAAGCAGGCAGAAGAAGAACGTCTCGAAGCTGTTAAACTCAAGGATGAGCTTGAAAAACTCACCATTGAACTTTCGACTAAAGCAGGCGAGGGTGGGCGCTTATTCGGCTCGATTACAAGCAAGCAAATTGCTGCTGTACTAAAGGAAAAAGGCTATAAGGTTGATAAGCGAAAGATTGAGCTTTCCGAACCGATCCGTTCGTTAGGTTATACGAATGTACCTATTAAACTACATCCAGAAGTAACCGCAACACTGAAAGTCCATGTGTCAGAAGAGAAATAATAGAATGAAAAGGAGGAAAAGCTATGAGTGATCTTTTCTCAGATCGGATCCCTCCTCATAATATTGAAGCAGAGCAGGCAGTCCTAGGGGCTGTCTTTCTAGAGCCTGAATCGTTGACGACAGCAACAGAACTCTTGATGCCTGAAGATTTTTACCGTGCAGCTCATCAACGCATTTTTTCTGTTATGGTCGATTTGACAGAAAAAGGGGAACCTATTGACCTAGTAACGGTCACATCGGAATTACAGGATCGTAAGCTTCTAGAGGAAGTAGGCGGGGTATCTTATTTAAGTGACCTTGCCAATTCAGTACCTACAGCTGCGAATATCGAATATTATGGGCAAATCGTGGAAGAAAAGTCGTTGCTCAGAAGATTGATCCGCACTGCAACAGATATTGCAGCAAACGGTTATTCTCGTGAAGATGAAGTAGAACAAATTCTAAATGAAGCTGAGAAAAATATTCTAGCAGTTGCACAAAGAAAAAATACCGGTGTATTCAAATCAATTAAAGATGTTCTCGTTCAAGCTTACGATAATATCGAAATACTCCAAAATAAAAAAGGAGACATCACCGGGATCCCGACTGGCTTTGCTGAGCTGGATCGGATAACGGCTGGTTTCCAGCGAAATGACTTGATCATCGTTGCAGCCCGTCCATCAGTCGGTAAAACAGCCTTTGCATTGAATATTGCACAAAATGTAGCTACAAAAACAGATGAGAATGTAGCGATTTTCAGTTTGGAGATGGGAGCAGAGCAGCTTGTCATGCGTATGCTTTGTGCAGAAGGCAATATCGATGCACAGCGCCTCCGAACAGGGGATTTGCAGCCTGAAGACTGGCAAAAGCTGACGATGGCAATGGGCAGCCTTTCGAACGCCGGTATCTATATTGATGACACACCAGGTGTGCGTGTTAGTGATATTCGGGCGAAGTGTCGTCGTTTAAAGCAAGAAAAAGGACTCGGTATGATCTTGATTGACTATATGCAACTGATTCTGGGAAATGGAAAGTCAGGAGAGAACCGTCAGCAGGAAGTATCTGAAATTTCTCGTTCATTGAAAGGTCTCGCACGTGAACTGGAAGTGCCGGTCATTTCACTTTCACAGCTATCCCGTGGAGTAGAATCACGACAGGATAAACGACCAATGATGTCTGACATCCGTGAATCAGGAAGTATCGAGCAGGACGCAGATATCATCGCATTCCTATATCGTGATGATTATTATGATAAAGAAAGTGAAAACAAAGATATCATTGAGATTATCATAGCAAAGCAACGTAATGGCCCAGTCGGAACCGTCGAGCTTGCTTTCGTTAAAGAATATAACAAGTTTGTCAATTTGGAGCGCCGGTTTGATGAGAATGAAATGCCGCCGGGGGCATAGGGGGTTGTCCCAATAGTGTCAGACACTTTAGGGACAGCCTCTTTTTAGATAAGAAAGTATTGGAATGGGCTAGCTCCAACGCTCAACCATTTGGATCCCTTCAGCCCTCCTGAGGCGGTGACACATTGATTTAGGTCGAAGTGTTTACCCACGAAGAACCAAACTTTGTTTGGTTCGAGCCTCCTCGCCGGACTTCCAGTGCCTTTGATCAGGGCGTTTGCGCTTTTCTTATAACAAAATTTTGATTGAGCGAAGGGTTCTAATCACGAACGTATTGAAAAACCATAATTTAAATGTTCGGATTTATTGACATTTATACGTTATATTGATACAATTATCATTGTTTTCAAAGCAATAGACGAACTGTTACATAACCTTGGAGGTGTAAATATGAGTTCTGTTGTTGTCGTTGGTACCCAGTGGGGTGACGAAGGAAAAGGAAAAATTACAGATTATTTATCAAATGATGCGGAAGTTATTGCACGTTATCAGGGCGGAAATAACGCCGGTCATACAATTGTTTTCAATGATAAGAAATATAAACTACACTTGATTCCATCAGGGATCTTTTATGATAATAAGACATGTGTCATCGGAAACGGAATGGTCATCGATCCGAAGGCATTGGTTCAAGAATTGGAGTACCTCCATAACCATGGTGTGAATACTGATAACTTAAGAATCAGTAACCGTGCGCATGTCATTCTTCCTTATCACTTGAAGCTTGATATCTTGGAAGAAGAAAGCAAAGGCGAAAACAAAATTGGCACAACGAAAAAAGGAATTGGCCCTGCATACATGGATAAGGCAGCTCGTACAGGAATCCGGATAGCAGACCTACTTGATAAAGAAGAATTCGCTGAAAAGCTTGAGCGTAATCTACGTGAAAAGAACCGTTTATTCGAAAAGGTTTATGAAGTGGATAGCCTTAAGTTAGAAGACATCCTTGATGAATACTACGAGTATGGCCAGCAAATTGCCAAATACGTAACGGACACCTCCGTCACGTTGAATGACGCGCTTGATAACGGCCGTCGCGTATTGTTTGAAGGTGCCCAAGGGGTCATGCTTGATATCGACCAAGGGACATATCCATTTGTTACCTCCTCTAACCCGATTGCTGGCGGAGTCACAATTGGCTCAGGTGTCGGGCCATCGAAGATCCATCATGTGGTAGGTGTCTCCAAAGCGTATACGACACGCGTGGGAGATGGACCATTCCCGACAGAATTGAATGATGAAACCGGAGACCGGATCCGTGAAGTCGGAAATGAGTACGGGACGACAACAGGACGACCTCGTCGTGTAGGTTGGTTTGACAGTGTCGTAGTCCGGCATGCAAGACGTGTAAGCGGGATTACCGATTTATCGCTGAATTCAATCGACGTACTGACTGGAATCGAGACATTAAAGATCTGTACAGCATATCAATACAACGGAAAAGTCATCGAAGAGTTCCCAGCAAGCCTTAAAGTGCTTGCTGAATGTGAACCCGTTTATGAAGAAATGCCGGGTTGGACAGAAGACATTACGGGTGTACGTTCACTAGACGATCTTCCAGAAAACGCGCGCCACTATGTTGAACGGATATCCCAACTGACAGGGATTCCATTATCAATCTTTTCTGTAGGACCAGACCGTAAGCAGACGAATATGGTAAGAGGTGTATTTGCATAAACGGATTAACCCAGGTATCGAAGACGATATCTGGGTCTTTTTTATATTATAATGTTCAATGTAAGTGAAATTGCCGATTTTTGCCGTTTCGCCGATTAATTTCCCAATTTCGCCGATAAAATCATTACAACGATTTTTATTGAAATTAAATAGATTACATGATACTATTTACTTTGTCGGTCAAATGAGGGCCATTAGGTCAGTCGGTAGAGTATCTTACTTATAATTAGAGGTCAAAGGTTCCCCTGCGGAAAGATGGAATATTCACAGGACTGGCTAATGCGGTGGAGTCCTTCATGGCTCACCATTTACTACATAAAACTAGCTTGGACCCGTGGTGTAGGGGTTAACATGCCTGCCTGTCACGCAGGAGATCGCCGGTTCGAATCCGGTCGGGTCCGCCATCTATATACTTCAGTTCAACGCTGGATCATCAGCGAGTTATCCCGATACATTATCCTCCTCCCATATTGGATAGGGAAGGAGAACAATTTAATACATCCATATGGCTCGATAGCTCAGTCGGTAGAGCAGAGGACTGAAAATCCTCGTGTCGGCGGTTCGATTCCGTCTCGAGCCACCATCATGCATGACTTAGAAATCATGCTTTTTTTATGCCGTTTTTTAGGATTAAATTCCTATATACCCAAATAGATGGAAAGCCTTTTACGACAACAATACAGTTTCATTACAAAACGATGTAACATATTGTCGGATAATTTGAACTTATGATACCGTCTATATTGGTGTCATCTCTATAAATAGACTAAAAGTCACAATAATATCTAACCAATTATGTTGCAGAATACATAATAGGAGGGGACAAAAGTTTTGGGTATGGGGAAGAGTAGGTTAAATAGAATCATGGGAAAAAGTAGGATAAAAAGGGCCAGGCTCTGGAGAATACAAAAAATAACAGTATTGACCGTTCTAGTGTTTATACTTGGATCGTTAGGCTTTACGGCCACTACACAAGCTTCAGATGATCGGTTTGAACTGATCAAAACAGTTTATCATGTGTATGTGGGCGGGGAAAATATCGGTCTAGTGAATGAGAAGAGTTTTGTGGAAGACATCAAAAAGGATATCCAGGTGAAAGCTGAAGATCGTTTCAAGAATGTACAGTTGGTTATTAATGAAACTGTGGAGTACGTTCCTGAAAGAATCTTCAATCCGGAAATCAATCATTCATTAGTCAAGCAAAAGCTTGAGGATCGTCTTACTATCGGTATACAAGGTGTGAAACTGTCATTCGGTGGAAAAACACTCGGCTATTTCAAGAACGAAGAAGAAGCTGAGGAAGTACTCCGCGAGTTAAAGCTAAAATATACAGACGTACAAACACTTGAGCAATTAGAAGAAAGCGAATCGAATAAAAAAGAGACTGAAGGAAATGAAGAAGAGGACAGTAAGAAAGAAGATAAAGTTTTAAGTGTATCTTTTGATGAAAAGGTAGATATTGAACCATCGAAAGTGCAATCCGAAGATCTTACAGAACTTAAAGATGCTTTATCCAAATTCAAAAAGGGTACCTTGGAAACACAAAAACATGAAGTAAAAAAAGGTGAAACAATCAAATCGATCGTAAAGAAATATGACCTGGACCAGGAAAAGTTATATGAATTGAATCCTAAGCTCAATAAAGAAGATAAATTGAAAGAAGGGCAAGAACTGGTTGTAACGGCATATGAGCCCTATGCCCAAGTGATTGTCAAAGAAAGATTGACCAAGGAATATACGATCGATCATGAAACAGAAGTCAAAAATGACGATTCAATGCTAAAAGGTAAAACAAAAATAGACCAAAAAGGTAAAGATGGTAAGAAAGCTGTCCAATATACCATTACCAAAACTAATGGAAATGTGACTGAAGAAGAAGTTTTGAATGAGGAAATCCTTTCTGAACCAGTCAAGGAAATCAAGCTAAAAGGGACGAAGGTCATCCCATCAAGCGGGACCGGCTCGTTCCAATGGCCTGCAGTAGGTGGTTATGTGTCCAGCTATAAAGGCCAACGCTGGGGCAGGGAACATAAAGGAATCGATATCGCACGCCCAAGCGAGCGCTCAATCCTAGCAGCAGATAATGGAAAAGTTATATCCGGAGGCTATACAACTAGCGGATATGGGAATAAAATTGAAATAAATCATAATAACGGATTTAAAACGGTATATGCGCATCTTGCTTCGATCAGTGTCTCACCTGGACAAACAGTCAAAAAAGGACAAAAGATCGGTGTCATGGGTTCTACAGGAAATTCAACGGGTGTACACCTGCACTTTGAACTTTATAAGAACGGTGCGCTGCAAAATCCTTTGAATTATGTAAGCCAATAACCAGATACCTCTGGCAGGTCATCCCTGCTGGAGGTTTTTCTATAAAAGATAAGAAAGTATAAAAATTTTGTTTCGATGAAGGAGTGCTAGCTCCAACGCCCAACCACTTAGATCACTTCAGTCCTCTTGCAGCGGTCGACAGTCTCCAGGCCGGACTTTCAGTGGCCTTCGTGGCTGACCAGGGTGCTTGCGTTTTTCTTATTACACCTGCAGATTTCCTCATATCGACATTGTGTGGTAAAATAAGTGAAAACTATGAAAACGAAGTTTAAAAATATACATCCTATTGAATTGGTTTTAACGTGCACTTAAAGAAGATATAAATTTCTTCTTCAGTATAAGTGCAACCATGTAAGGCTAAGCCTTCACAAGGCTTGGTAAAACCCAAGTTTTTCTTTAAATGAAAAGGAGACAAGGATATGGATAAGAAAATTTTAGTCGTTGATGATGAGAAACCGATTGCCGATATTTTGCAATTTAATCTAGAAAAAGAAGGATTCACCGTCATTTGTGCTTACGACGGTGCAACTGCCCTTGAAAAAGCAGAAGAGGAAATGCCGGACATGATTTTGCTCGATATCATGTTGCCGCAAAAGGATGGTATGGAAGTATGCCGTGAAATCCGTAAGAAATATGATATGCCGATCATCATGTTGACAGCTAAAGATTCAGAAATTGACAAAGTTCTAGGCTTAGAGCTTGGTGCAGATGATTATGTAACAAAACCATTCAGTACTCGAGAGCTTATTGCTCGTGTGAAAGCGAATATGCGCCGTCATCAACAAGAGGGTGAGCGGGAAGGCCTAGATGGGACCAGCGAAATCAAGATTGGTGCTTTGACAATACATCCTGAGGCTTATCTTGTGACAAAGCGAGGAGAAAGCATCGAGTTGACCCATCGGGAGTTTGAATTGCTTCATTATATGGCCAAGCATATCGGTCAAGTTATGACCCGTGAACATTTGCTTCAAACTGTTTGGGGATACGACTATTTTGGTGATGTACGTACAGTAGATGTAACAGTACGTCGTCTAAGAGAAAAAGTGGAGGACAATCCTAGTCACCCAATGTGGATCATTACAAGACGGGGAGTAGGGTATTATCTAAGAAATCCAGACCAGGAGTAATTAAATGGAAAAGGTTGGCTTTTTTAAATCAATACACTTTAAGTTTGTTGTGGTTTATATACTTCTTATCATAATCGCCATGCAAGTCATTGGCGTTCTTTTTATGGAGCGGCAAGAAGATAAATTGAAGGATAATTTCACGAAGAATGTCGATGAAAATGCTGACATGATTGAAGTTAACTTAAAGGAAGAACTAGAAAAAATCGCTAATAACACTGAGAAAGAAGAGTCTTATCGGAATTTGAACTCTTTAATTAGAGACTTGTCTTATTCGGATATAGATCGTTTGATGGTAGTAAACCTTGATAAACAGGTTATTGCAGCTAACGAGGAAGAGGATGTGGGAAAGAAAACCACATCACTTATGATTTCACAAGCCTTATTAGGTTCACCGACGAACGATATTTTTCAGACAAAAAATGAAAATGGAGATAAACTCGTCCGGACATATATCGTTTCCAAACCAATCCAGACCCCTAATGGTCAAGTCTTAGGTGCCTTATATATTGAAGCATCCATTGAGGAAATATATGAATTGTCGCGGACACTCAACGAAATTCTGGCAAATGCGACAATTATTGCCCTGGCAATAACCGCATTACTAGGTATAATTCTCGCAAGAACAATCACCCGCCCGTTAGCTGATATGCAGAAGCAGGCACAAGTCATGGCGAGGGGAGACTTCACCCGTAAAGTCCGTGTTTATGATAGGGACGAAATTGGCCAGTTGGCTGCTTCCTTTAATGATCTGACGAATAAGCTGCAGGAAGCGAATGAAATTACCGAAAGTGAACGTACGAAGCTTCGTTCGGTCCTTTCTTATATGACAGATGGCGTCATTGCAACTGACCGTGAGGGTTATATCATTCTTATGAATGATCGTGCAGAGGAAATGTTGTCTTTATCACGCCATGAAGCGATGGGCTTGTTTTTACCAGAAATTTTAGGTTTGGAAGAAGATTTTTCTATTGACCAGCTTGAAGAATCACCGAGTTCATTGATTTTAGACTATAGCTCAAAAGAAGTGCCTTTCATTATCCGTGCAAGTTTCTCTGTGATCCAGAAAGATGATGGTCCGGTGAATGGGATCATCACCGTTTTGCACGACGTAACAGAACAAGAACAAATTGAGAAAGAACGCAGGGAGTTCGTCTCTAACGTATCTCATGAATTGAGGACCCCATTGACGACAATGAGAAGTTACTTGGAAGCCTTGGCAGAAGGTGCCTGGCAGGATAAAAATCTCGCACCGAAGTTCTTGAACGTCACTCAGACAGAGACAGAACGGATGATCCGTCTAGTAACGGATTTACTCCAATTATCAAAAATGGATAATAAAGACTATCAGTTAAACTTCCGGAAGGTTAATTTGACGGAGATGATGCAACAGGTCATCGATCGGTTTGAGATGTCGAAAAGTGAAAAAATCTCATTTGACAAGCATTTATACAATAAACCACTGCCAGTAAGGATAGATCCAGATAAAATCATTCAAGTGTTGGATAATATCATCTCAAACGCGTTGAAATATTCTCCAGATGGCGGTAAAGTCACCTTCAACCTTAAAAAAGAAGCGACCAATGTCCATATCAGCATAAAAGATGAGGGCGTTGGAATTCCGAAGCAAAACCTTACAAAAATCTTTGAACGATTCTATCGTGTTGATAAGGCGAGGTCACGAGAAATTGGCGGTACAGGTCTTGGACTTGCGATCGCGAGTGAGGTCGTCAAGGCGCATAACGGGGAAATCTGGGCAGAAAGTGAGTATGGAAAAGGCACGACGATTCATGTTAAACTTCCAACTCACCAAACCAGGGAGGCAAGAGTGTGATGTTATGGAAGCGAATCATCCGTCAATTGAAGAAATTCTATTCAACCATTTGGCATAATGTTGAAAAACTGAAAGCGGTATTGCTTACTCTTCTTATTGCGCTTAGTATTTTTCTGACCTACAGCCTCTGGACATTTACCCCGGATAATAATGTCCTGGAGAATGAAACGACGATCGAGGCTAAAATCCCAGCTGGAAACAAGAAAAAGCTTTCGGACATCATTCAGCCACTACAGGTAATCATACATCATAATTCAAAGCATTACTGGTCCTATTCAATTGACCAAGATACAGTTTATAATCATTTGCAAAACGTTTTGCTGATCGGGAGCGACGACCAGGTCAAAAATGAAGAAGAGATTCAAAAAGATGGTATAGAGATCATCTATCCTACCGGAATACCGGTCAGCGTACTTACAGAGACGTTCAAATTCAGTAATGAGAACCCTTTTCGTAATTATATGGGGAATATTGAGCGGTTAAGGGTCTATAATGATGAAGGTGAATGGAAAGTACAGTTCATTTTTGAACCTGAAGAAGTAGAGAATTCAGAAGAAGTTATGGATCCTGTCGTGTATGAATTTGAAACCTCAGATAAATCAACCAGAGCATTAGTTGAAGATATGGTAAAATCTAAGAATACCGTAGAAGTCGATGGATATAAGCTTAATGATAATACGTTTTACTTACCTATTGAAGAGATGAAGGTTAATACTTATTTTTACACAACCAATGCAGTCAAGATCAGGTCATTTGTACAAGCTCTCTTGCCTCAAGATATAGCTACGACAAAGACGAACAATAATATTTGGTATGGGAAATCAAAAAGCTATATTACTTATTTTCAGAAATCCGACGAGCTATCTTATTTCAATAAGAATAGCCAAGATGAAATTCCAAGGCAGAATGCCATTATTCAGAGTTTGGATTTTATTAACAACCATACAGGATGGACCAATACGTTTTATCTTGATCATTATTACGAGTCAAGTTTAGACGGTACTAAATACAGCCAACAAAAAGAAATTTATTATCGAATGATCATGAACGGATTTCCGATAGTGGGCAATAGTATTGGGGTAATTTCATTAAATTGGGCGTCGAATCAAGCAAGTGAATATAACCGTTCACTTGTTTATTTAAAAGAAGAATTTTATAATGATCAACAGAAAACCGTGGAAAAAGGATCAAAGGTCATTAATACATTATCAGAGCTTTCCGATGCAAATAACATATCGGATATCACAATCGGATATGCACTTAAACCAGGTAAGCTAGGAGGAGTAATTGAAACAAATTCAGTAGGGGGTACGTTATTTTTTTTAGAACCGGCATGGTATTATAAAATACGCTCGTCCTCGACCTGGAGACCAGTGGATTTCGAATCGATAGAGCCGATTAAGAAAAAAGGAGGGTAAACATGGACTGGAAAACCATCAAAACCATTTTCATCTTTACCTTTCTTATTCTGAATTTCTATCTTGGTTCAGAATTATATGAAAAAATATACCCGGATATTGCTCTTAAGGAAGAAGCTTTGGAAGAGTTGAAGATTGAGTATGAAGGCACATTCCCAACAATGAATCAAAATCTATCGATGGTAAGCGGAACAGCTACAGAATACTCAGAAAAAATTGCAGAGGAATTTACAAAAAAGAATTCTAACCAGAAAGTCAATGTCAATGCAAACAAGATTATAAATGCTTATTTGAAGGAACCGTACTCGCTATCAACTGATAGTGAGAATAAGGTTGAGCTAGAGACTTTTATTGAACAATATGTCCCTGAGCATGAACAGTATAAATATTGGAAGCATGAAGAGAAAGGGAATCGGGGTCTATATTTATTCAGGCAACAGAAAGATGATGTCCCTTTCTATTTCAGTGATTATATTACTGAAACCGATTTAACTGGACTGATTGAGATATATACCAACGAAGATGATGAGATTACCAGTTACAGATTAACTAAAATGAATATTGCGGAAGAGGAAACTGACGATAAATTGATTACAGCTGAAGAAGCGCTGTTAGTTCAGAACATTCCTTCTGGAACTACTATAGAAAGTATTGAGCCTGTGTATTTTACCCTGATCGACAATGAGGGATGGAAGGTGTTTGTACCAAGCTGGCACATCGTTACTGAAGACCGAGAGCTAATGGTAGATGCGACTGATTCCTCTGTCATTACCCTTGATAATTACAAAGACGAAGATGAAGTTGAAGAAAGTGAGGAATAACGTGAAGTTTAGTGTTTTGGCTAGTGGAAGTACTGGGAACGCATGTTATGTTGAAACGGAAAAAAGCCGTCTCCTTGTTGATGTTGGTTTAAGCGGGAAGAAAATAGAGGCTTTGTTTAAAAAAATAAACCGAGATCCTAAGTTTCTTGATGGTATTCTCGTAACCCATGAACACAGTGATCATATTAAAGGGTTGGGGATTATATCACGACGTTTCAAGTTACCGATCTATGCCAATGAAAA
Organism: Alkalihalobacillus sp. YIM B00296; assembly: GCF_020179385.1. Classification (GTDB taxonomy): domain Bacteria; phylum Bacillota; class Bacilli; order Bacillales; family Fictibacillaceae; genus Pseudalkalibacillus. The sequence continues at coordinate 42,998 of NZ_JAIBLJ010000027.1, forward strand.
AACGTGGATTGCTATGGAAAACCAAATCGGCAAAATACCGACTGATCTGAAGTTCCATTTTGAATGCAATCGGGTACGATCCTTCGATGATTTGCAAGTTGAGTCATTTGGTGTATCCCATGATGCAGCCTCGCCCCAATTTTATGTGTTTCACCAAGGGGATAAGAAGCTGACCCTTGCCACTGATATGGGCTATGTCAGTGATCGGATCAAAGGGACAGTTAAAGATTCGGATATGATTATCTTTGAATCGAACCATGATATCGATATGTTGATGATGGGGAGATACCCATGGAATATCAAGCGTCGTATACTGGGTGATCAAGGCCATGTTTCCAATGAAGACGCTGGTGAAGCCCTGGCTGAAATCATCGGTGACAAAACACGCCGTATTTATCTGGCCCATCTGAGCAAGGATAACAATATGAAAGATCTAGCAAAAATGTCGGTACAGCAAACCTTAGAGAATCGCGGATTTGAGATCGGTGAAAAGGTAGCTCTCTATGATACGGATGCAGAAGTTCCGACAGAACTTATAACTGTTTAGAGAGAAACCAGGTTTCAAAACTGTCAGTTACGGAAATATAGTATGTGGTTTATAAATGTCAAAAATCACCCATATTCCGAAGTCTGACGGTTTTTTTTGTCTATAATGGACATAACAAAGATAACTGAAAGGGATGATGAGATAAATGGGTTACTATGATCAAGATCCTCGTAATCCTCAAAGACCAAAGGGGAACAAATCAAAAGGTTTTTTAATGGGTTTGACAGGTGTCTTACTGGGGGCTCTTCTCGTTATTTTCGCCACTGATTTCGGGTTATTTTCAGATATGGAATTAAACCCGAACAAGAACGCTGCAGGGGATACCGAACAAAATGCAACGAATGAAACGGTAAACGTAGATGTCAATACAGCTATTACAGAAGCTGTCGAAAAGGCACAAGGCTCTGTCGTCGAAGTCGAAAATATACAAAAATCAAGTATGTTTTCACAGGACGGTCAAGCTGGTGTCGGCTCTGGGGTCATTTATAAAAAAGAGGGCGGGAAGGCGTTCATCGTCACAAATCATCATGTTGTAGCAAACGCCGCTCAATTAGAGGTTGCCCTTGTAGATGGTACGAAATTGGAGGCTAAATTGCTGGGTTCTGACCAAATCATGGATCTGGCTGTATTACAAGTTGACGGAAGCAAAATCGATGAAGTTGCTGAGTTTGGTAGTTCTAGCAATTTAAAACCTGGAGAACCCGCCATTGCTATCGGAAACCCTCTAGGAAACTTTCCTGGTACAGTCACACAAGGAATCGTCAGTGCCGCTGATCGGACGATTGGAGTTGACCCTAATAATGATGGTCAACCAGATTGGCAGGCTGAAGTGATCCAAACAGATGCAGCGATCAACCCTGGTAACAGCGGTGGTGCCCTGATCAATATTAAGGGCCAAGTCATTGGCATCAACTCAATGAAAATAGCAGAACAGGCCGTAGAAGGGATCGGATTTGCCATTCCATCTGATATTGCCCGGCCGATCATAGAAGATCTTGAGAAGCAAGGAAAAGTCATGCGGCCATATATGGGAGTTGAAATTGTACCGCTTTCTCAAGTATCGAACTATCACAGGCAACAAACCTTGAAAATTCCGAATGATGTAACTCAAGGAGTTGTCATAATGGGAGTTGAATCGACATCACCAGCAGCAAGTGCCGGTTTGAAGGAATTCGATGTCATTGTCGAGCTTGATGGCAAGAAGGTCAATTCACCAGCTGAATTAAGAAAACATCTTTATACAAATAAAGAAATCGGAGATGAATTGGAAATAACGTATTACCATGAAGGGGAAAAGAAGACGACAACAATGAAATTAGGAGAATCAAAAGGTTCGGGAGAGTAAGCATCACTCTCCCTTTTTCATGTCGAAATAACAGATATGCTACACTATGAATAGGTGAACAATGTAAAAGGAAGTGAACCAAAAGTGATCGCTTGCTGTAAAGAACATGTAGAACTGGCTTTGGAAGTCATCGTTGATGAATATGAAACAGCTCCTGAAATGAAAGAACTCACAGAATCAGAGAAGTTATCCACAATCTGTGAATATTGCAAAAATAACGCCATATATATGGTATCAAACTAATGTTCCTATACAGAATGTGGATAGAAAATGTGTATATGTGGATAAAATTTGTGGATAACGTCTTTGCAGAGGTGGACAACCTGTGAATATACAAATCGTTACTGTAGGTAAGTTGAAAGAGAAGTATTTAAAACAAGGGATCTCAGAGTATGTAAAACGGCTTGGCCCCTATGCCAAAATAGAAGTAATCGAGGTTTCCGATGAGAAGGCGCCAGAGCAACTCAGTGAGAATGAGATGGAGCAGGTAAAGAATGCAGAAGGCTCACGTCTCCTTGCAAAAATCGGTCAAGATGTCCATGTCATAGTACTTGCGATTGAAGGGAAACAAAAGACATCTGAGCAGCTTGCCAGAAATTTAGATCAGCTCGCTACTTATGGAAAATCGAAAATAGCCTTCGTGATCGGAGGTTCTTTAGGATTGAGTGAAGAAGTCTTAAAACGATCGAATGAACAGCTATCCTTTTCCAAAATGACCTTCCCCCATCAACTCATGCGCTTGATCCTGGTGGAACAGATCTACAGAGCGTTCAAGATCAATCGCGGTGAACCGTATCATAAGTAAATGGGGCCCTCAATAGTAGAGGGTCTCTTTTTACTTCTTTTATAGAGATCTCACCTATTAATGTGTAAGTATCACTGAAATTATTTCCTTTCTTAATCATATATATTGTTGTAGATTTATAAGGTAAAAAGTAGTGTGAATATTAACCTGTGAGGGGAAAATGGAAATGAAAAACATACTATTCAAGTATATGAATACATTCACTTCTCTCAATAAGGAAGAACAACTGGCTATCGCGAATAAAATCGTTGTAAAGGAATATAAAAAAGGAACCGTGCTCCTTAGACAAGGAGATGTCCCCACTAAATGTTATTTTGTGTTGAAAGGTTGCAGGTTGCATTAGGTAGTACTCGATTGATGAAAAAGGAAAAGAGGTTACATCTAATTTCTATACCGAAGAGCAAGCCGTTGCAATTTTCAATCATCATAAACTAGATAAGTTATACTAAATATGATCAATTGGAGTCAATGACACGCAGGATGATCGAAGAAAACTTTGGTCAAGTACAAGAAGATTTTGCTGCTTTTGTCGCTTTAACACCAAAAGAGCGTTTCAAATCACTCTTAATGAAGCGACCTTACTTGATCGCTCGTGTACCCCAACATCAATTGGGAAGTTATCTCGGAATTACCCCAGAGTCTTTAAGCAGAATTAAACCAATTAGAATAAGTATTCTCTATTTAATAAAATTTTTCCTTCCTCTGAATAGTAACCATAATCCAAAGCCTAATTCTCCAACAATCATCGGTACTGTAAAAACAATTTCAAGTACTTTAACGATCCCATCGTATTGGGGGATAAACGCGCTGAATAGGTGTATGATTATATAACCAACAGAAACCAGAAATAATAAGATGCTAAGGTCTTTAGGTATATCGTCCGAATTGAAAGCCACATAACTCACAACCAGTAAATGTAAACCAAAAATGATCAAACCAATAGACCAGATAAAATGAAATGCTTCTAAATATAACATTAAGAGACCTTGAATTTGACCTCTAGTATTAAGTAAGGAAAAATATTCTGTACTTCTTACAAGGAGAAATACAAATACCAAATTTAGAATGGCAATCCCTAATATAGCTGCATAGGTAAGCCGAAGCCATACCCCGAGTAACGAAAGACTTTTATTAATAGGCCGCAGGAAGATATAGAGGGCCCAAGACACGACGATGTCACAGATCAGGAGGATGAGCCAACCAAAAATTCCAGCACCGAAAAGGGTGATGGAAGACCTGATGTTGTTAAACATGGTTCCAGCATCACCTTACACAACAAGGTTTCCTTGCACATGGCCATAGGAAAAAGCTGCAGCAAGTGCCATGATGATAAGTGATACGCCAGCAGTCAGAGCAGATTTTCTCTGAAACACCATATTATTTTCAAAGGTAGCCATTTATTAACCTCCATTTTTTGGGTTAAGTTAAGTTTAAATGGTGGCATATGGCTGAGCATTGACTTAAGCCAAGAAAGGATCCCTTTTTGAGAAACAGAGTAAAAAGTCATTAATCTTAGTTTGATATCATTTAGCATTTACTCTTAATCCAAATTCTCGTGAGGTTTTTCTATATGCTTTCTATTTTTAACCTCAGTAAAAATGTTATCTGATTTACTTGTTTGAGTTATTGTATTTTCAGTCGAGGGATTAGATTGATTTGCTTCAATCAGCGATTTTAGCATTTGAATATCTTCTTTAGTAGCGTATTGTTTATTAGGTTTTAACATATATCCTAACTGACCGTTCGATTCTAATGTAGCCCATTTTACATCACTAAAATTTTGAATGTTTTGTTGTCTCATTCGTACTTCAAGCATGTCCACCGTTAACCGTAGCTTTTTTAAATTGCTTTCATTGATTTGGCCATTTTCGACTACGATAAGTGATTTTCCATAAATAATAGTCTCAAGAGTATTGGATTTTAAAACGATATACTCAATTAAAAGAAGTGTAAGAACCATTAAAAATGTAATCAACATAGTAATCCAAACGTTCCTGTCGCCAACAGGTTGAATAATTAATGACCCAACAGCTATCATCATGACAGTTTGAGCAACCGTAAGCTGTGAGATTGATTTTCTTCCAGCTAACCGCAAAATAAGTACTCCACCAATGACAATGACAATTGCTTTCCATATGAAGTGTAAATCCAAAAATATTCCCCCTTTTCAAACAATCAATATCTACATTGCAAAATATATAATTTAAGGTAGACTCTTTCCGTTTACTGATTTAAAGCTTAGTTATAGAATGTTTAAAATCTATTTGACTGTTTTTTATTGTTGGTATTATTTCCTTTACCTTATCCTCTATTCGTTAATAAAACATACATCGATTGAAAATTGAAGAGGGTGTCAAGGCCGGTTATAACTTCCCCAAATTGTCCGGTTTA
>NZ_JAIBLJ010000028.1 GCF_020179385.1 Alkalihalobacillus sp. YIM B00296
AACACGGAAGTTAAGCTCTTCAGCGCCAATGGTAATTGGGGTTTCCCTCTGTGAGAGTAGGAGGTCGCCGGGCTGTAAAAAGGTGAAACGTACAATTTTCTGTCGTTTCATCTTTTTTTACACTTAAAGAAAGTATAACAACTTTCTTCAGTATAAGGGCAACTAGGGCTCAGCCTTCGCCAAGTTTTCTTTTGTTTAATTACGTTAAAAAAGGCTGTTTTCTAAAAATTTGTTGCTAACTGAAAGCTGATAAGGAAATGAAAACTGGAAATATACGAGACTCCTGCGGGAAAGCAATTTAAGCGAGTATACTTCCAATGTATTTAAAAAGAAATCCTACATGAAAACCTTGCCTTAGTTTTATTAAAGGCAAGGTTTTTTAATCACGTAACTTGAATTTTTACCTCAATAATATAAAACATTGACTTTGTTACACTTGAGGCATTTTTCAAAGTATAAATCCCTTTGAAAATGATGATCGCAATTTTGCTGTAATTCTCTTAAACGTCCCTGTAAAGAAGCAATATAAGCCCTGTATTGATTGATTTCCTCTTCAATCTCTTGAGCATTCATCGTGATAACCTCCTACACCAAAAGTTATTGATATATACTCCCCCCAGATTGCTTGAACTCTTCTGCTTTTTCCTTCATACCTTTTTCAATCGCTTCCTTCGTATCAAGTTTGTTTTCTTTCGCATAATTACGAATATCCTGTGAGATTCTCATACTGCAGAATTTAGGTCCGCACATGGAACAGAAATGTGCTGTTTTTGCACCTTCCGCAGGTAGGGTTTCATCATGATATTCCAATGCTCTTTCAGGATCCAAGGATAAATTGAACTGATCTCTCCAGCGGAATTCAAAACGTGCTTTTGATAAAGCATCATCTCTTTTGCGTGCGCCTGGGTGTCCCTTTGCCAGGTCAGCAGCATGCGCAGCGATTTTATAGGTGATGACTCCTTCACGAACATCATCTCTATTCGGAAGGCCCAAATGTTCTTTAGGTGTAACATAGCAAAGCATGGCCGTCCCATACCAACCAATCATTGCAGCGCCGATAGCGGATGTAATATGGTCATAGCCAGGTGCTATATCGGTTGTAAGGGGCCCAAGTGTATAAAAGGGAGCTTCCTTACAAATTTCGAGTTGTTTATCCATGTTCTCTTTAATAAGATGCATCGGCACATGTCCAGGACCTTCAACCATGACCTGTACGTCGTGCTCCCATGCAATTTGTGTCAACTCTCCTAGCGTCTCCAGTTCTGCAAACTGTGCTTCATCATTCGCATCTGCAATGGACCCGGGACGTAAACCATCTCCTAAAGAGAATGCTACGTCATACGATTTCATGATTTCACAAATATCTTCGAAGTGGGTATATAAAAAACTTTCCTTATGATGATGGAGACACCATTGTGCCATAATCGATCCACCGCGTGATACAATTCCTGTCAGACGTTTCGCTGTCAATGGTACATATCGCAAAAGAACACCCGCATGAATGGTGAAGTAATCAACACCTTGCTCAGCTTGTTCGATCAAGGTATCACGGTAAACCTCCCAAGTAAGGTCTTCAGCAACACCATTCACTTTTTCAAGGGCTTGATAAATAGGAACAGTACCAACTGGAACGGCAGAATTTCGTATAATCCATTCCCGTGTCTTATGAATGTTTTTCCCTGTTGATAAATCCATAATATTATCTGCACCCCATCGTGTAGCCCAGGTCATTTTCTCAACTTCTTCTTCGATGGATGAAGAAACAGCTGAGTTACCGATGTTCGCGTTGATTTTAACATGGAAGTTACGTCCTATTATCATAGGCTCTGTCTCTGGATGGTTGATATTTGAAGGAATGATCGCACGGCCTTTTGCGACTTCATCCCGTACAAATTCAGGTTTCACATTTTCCCTTAATGCGATGAATTCCATTTCAGGAGTGATTATGCCCTTTTTAGCATAATGAAGCTGTGTGACATTTTTCCCTTTTTTTGCTTGCAATGTTTTGCGTTTCAAACCAGGAAATACGTTGTGGTTGGCACGAGGGTCATTTTTATCGCGATAACCATTATCCTCAGGTTTGATTTCACGACCATCATATTCTTCAATGTCCCTTCGTTCGTGGATCCATCTGCTTCGAAGTGCAGGAAGCCCTTTTGTAATATCCACTGAATAATCATGATCCGTATAGGGACCGCTTGTATCGTAGATTCGCAGTGGGGGATTTTCTTCATCACCAAAAGAACCTGTTGTGGGATTCAATTCAATTTCGCGCATCGGTACCTTGATATCAGGTCTTGAACCTTGTACATAGACTTTTTTGCTACCAGAAAAATTGGACATGATGGAAATGTTCTTTTCGTTCAATGAGGTTACTGACATTGATCAATCTCTCCTTTGGTAAGATTTTTAAAGGACGAGATCCAGACCAAGACAGCGGCATGAGATAAAAAAGGATATAAAAAAGCCGGATTCCTAAAAAAGGATGGACCCGGCTTCATATGTGGAAATAATATCATCTCAAAAGAGAGGTTGTATTTAACTTCCCCACGCTGGTATGATCCAGATCAGGTCCAAAGGGTCAAGGAACTTTAACGTGTTCTTCTCTCAGCCCAAACTATTGGACTCCCCTAGTTTTGCTTATTTAATTTGCCATCAGTATACATGAAACTTCGGTAAATGAAAAGGTAACAAATCTACCATTTTCGCAAAAGTAAGACCCAGTCTTTTTATTTCGCTGTTTTCTAAAAGTTTGTTGCTAATTGAATGCTGACAAGGAGATGAAAACCTATAACAGTGGAAATATGCGAGACTCCTGCGGGAAAGCAAGCTAAGCGAGACCCCACAAGCGCCGACACTTTAAAAGGATCTTCGGCTAAAAACCACCACGTCCTGTGGCTAATTCAGGGAAGTGATGTCTAGCTCAGCGACCAGCCACTTGGATCACTTCAGACTTCCTGTGGCGGGAGACAGCCTCCTCGTCAGTCTTCCAGTGACCTACGTAACTAATCAGGTCGCTTCCGCTTTTCTTTCGCCAAGTATATTTCCAAATTCTAAAACAACGACCTATACGAAAACAGCCTTTTATTTAAAAGGGTCTTCCTAAATAAATCCTATCTACTTGTAATACGTGAAGTTCTTTGGCTTGTTTGGTCTGCGGGCGTGACAAACACAATTACGAGAGGGAACAGGTTTGGAAATATTCTTTAAGAGGAAAATCACTAACAAACATATCGAAGTCATTCACACAAGCTGAATTAGGATAATTCACCTGTTCCGTCGATCGGGATAATTCAAAAATTGGCTCTTAAACAGAAAAAACACAAATCATAATGGAGGGTTGTACCCAAACTCTTTTGGAGATGCCAAACAGCTCCCAAAAAGTTCTAGGAGCTTTTAGGAATGGATTAATCATTTTACTCTTTTTTTCTACATTAATTTCATGCTATCTTAGAATTACAAAAATTGAAAGTTATATTTGGAGGTTTGACCGTGTTTGGAAATGGTTTGATACTCATCGCAATCATTTTGATCATTAATATTGTGTACGTTACGTTTTTTACGCTCCGTATGATATTAACGCTTAAAAATCAACGCTACTTAGCTGCGGGGGTAAGTGTTTTTGAAGTGCTCATTTATGTCATCGGCCTTGGCATTGTCCTTGAAAATCTGAATCAGATCCAAAATTTGATTGCCTATGCAGTCGGTTATGGAATCGGCGTCATTGTCGGTATGAAAATTGAAGAAAAGCTGGCGTTGGGGTATATTACCGTTAACGTGATCACGAAGGACTTCGATTCTAATATTCCGAATGCCCTTCGGGATAAGGGATACGGGGTCACGAATTGGATGGCCGACGGTCGAGAGGGTCCTCGGCTGATGATGGAAATCTTGACCTCACGGAAATCAGAACATAATTTATACAACAGTGTGAAAGCCCTTGACCCGAAGGCTTTCATCATTTCGCATGAACCTAAGGCGTTTTATGGAGGGTTTTGGGTTAAGTCGATTCGGAGGTAAACGTAAATGGACAAGAATAAGCCGAAAAAGAAGAAGTTTGAAGTATTGGAAAACGAGACGATTGCGAGCTGCCTCGACCGTATGAAAGCGGAAGGCTATGTGCCTGTCCGCCGGATGGAGGAGCCTGTATTTCAGGAAAATTCCCGGAATGGCAAAAAGGAAGTGGAAGTTTTACGTCAAAAAGTCACTTTTGAAGGAAAATTACAGTAAAACACGAACATTAAATATAAATTGGAAAAACATCGTTCGATATTTCGTTGACATAGCTGTTTTTCCATTGTTACAATATAACTGGAATATGACTCTCATATAATCTTGGGAATATGGCCCATAAGTTTCTACCCATTGACCGTAAATCATTGGACTATGAGAGAAAGCGATAGGTATGCTCACGTCAGTTACAGATCGATTGAGCTATGCCCAGGATTTTTCATGCTTTCTCATCATTTAAGAGAAACTTTCAGAATCCTGGGCATTTTTACGTCTTTAGATACCATTTTGGACCGTGAGAGAAATTCGCGACACTCCTGTTAGGAAAGCGAGCCAATTTAAAATAGCGAAAGAGAAAAAACTATTAATTACAGAAGGGTTTGGTGAAGAACATGGATCCAAAAATAGGCGTCATCATGGGCAGCACATCCGATTGGGAAACGATGAAACATACGTGTCACATATTGGATGAACTGGAAATCCCTTATGAAAAGCAGGTAGTCTCAGCACACCGGACACCAGACCTCATGTTCCAATATGCAGAACAAGCAAGGCAAAAAGGACTGAAAGTCATCGTAGCTGGAGCTGGCGGGGCTGCGCATCTTCCGGGGATGGTAGCTGCGAAAACGACACTTCCGGTCATCGGAGTGCCAGTCCAATCAAAATCCCTCAATGGCTTGGATTCACTTTTATCCATTGTACAAATGCCAGGAGGCGTACCAGTTGCGACGGTTGCGATCGGAAAAGCCGGCGCGACAAATGCTGGGCTGTTAGCAGCACAGATCATCGGGACCAACGATGAGGATGTAGCCTCACGATTGGAAGCACGTCGGGAAAAGATCCGGGAAAATGTACTTGAAAGCAGTGGTGATTTGAAGTGAGTAAACAAATTGTCCCACCGAAAACAATCGGGATCCTTGGCGGGGGCCAGCTTGGTCGAATGATGGCAATCGCAGCGAAGCAAATGGGTTTCAAGGTTGCGACTGTCGATCCTACAGAAGGATCACCTTGCGGCTTGATTGCCGACATTGAAATCGTCGGCGATTATGCAAGTGAAGAGGCCCGTAACAAGCTTGCTGAAGTTAGTGATGTCATCACCTACGAATTTGAAAATGTCGATCTTGAAACGGCGAGATGGCTTGAGGAGAATCATCATCTTCCACAAGGCAGTAATCTTTTGAGAGTGACACAAAACCGGGCAGACGAAAAAGCGACACTCGAAGAAATCGGTGTCCAGGTAGCCCCTTATGAACTGGTCATGCAGGAATCTGATCTGCAAACTGCGTTAGAGAAAGTCGATTACCCGGCCATTTTAAAAACGACGCGCGGTGGATATGACGGAAAGGGTCAGGTCGTCCTCGACTCACCGAATGATCTGAAAGCTGCAAGGGGACTGCTAGCAGGAGATGTCCCTTGTGTATTAGAAAAGAAGATTGATTTCATAAAAGAGATCTCTGTCATTGTCGCACGGAATACATCTGGTGATACGGAGACATTCCCTGTCGCTGAAAACATTCATAAGGACAACATTTTATATCAATCCATCGTCCCGGCACGGATTTCTGAAACGAGCATAGTGGAAGCAGAATCTTTAGCAAGGAAGATTGCGGACGGTCTGGGGCTCGTTGGAACTCTTGCAGTCGAGATGTTTTTGACAGAAGAACAAGGCATCTATATCAACGAGCTTGCGCCAAGGCCTCATAACTCAGGACACTATACGATTGAAGGCTGTATGGTTTCACAGTTCCAGCAGCATATCCGCGCGATTTGCGGATGGAAGCTTGCAAAACCGAATTTGTTGAAACCGAGTGTCATGGTGAACCTTCTTGGTGAAGATGCGGCCGAAATCTTGAACATCGCACCGCTCTTTGATGATGTACACCTCCACCTTTACGAGAAAAAAGAGATCAAGGAAAAACGTAAGATGGGTCATTTCACCATCATAGATGAAACATTGACTGAAGCGATTGATAGAGCACAGATGATAATGGAGAACCTACAAAAAACCCAAAAATATAAGCTGGAGGAAGTCAAATGATTGAACGCTATACAAGACCGGAAATGGGAGCGATTTGGACAGAAGAGAACAAGTTCAAAGCATGGCTGGAGGTAGAGATCCTAGCATGTGAAGCTTGGGCTGAACTAGGAGATATTCCGAAAGAGGATGTTGTGAAGCTTCGTGAAAATGCCTCTTTTGACGTCAATCGGATCCACGAAATCGAAGAGCAGACTCGTCATGATGTCGTCGCTTTTACAAGAGCCGTTTCTGAAACGCTTGGTGAAGAGCGGAAATGGGTCCATTACGGCCTCACTTCGACAGACGTTGTCGACACAGCGTTATCTTACCTGATCAAACAGGCGAACGAGATCCTGTTGAAAGACGTGGACGATTTCATTGAGATTTTAAAAGAGAAAGCGCGCGAGCATAAATACACGGTGATGATGGGGCGGACGCACGGGGTCCACGCTGAACCGACGACTTTCGGATTGAAGCTGGCGCTCTGGTATGAAGAGATGAAGCGCAACAAAGAACGTGTGGAACAGGCGGTTGAAGGGATCCGTTTCGGTAAGCTTTCCGGGGCAGTCGGAACGTATGCAAACATTCCTCCGTTCGTTGAAGAGTATGTCTGTGAAAAGCTCGGCTTGAACCGGGCACCGGTTTCGACCCAAACGTTGCAGCGTGACCGTCATGCTCATTACATTTCGACATTGGCGTTGGTTGCAACTTCCATTGAAAAATTCGCAACTGAGATTCGAGGATTGCAAAAGAGTGAAACACGTGAAGTAGAAGAATTTTTCGCAAAAGGACAAAAAGGGTCGTCCGCAATGCCGCATAAACGGAACCCAGTCGGATCAGAGAATATGACAGGTCTTGCCCGCGTCATCCGTGGTCATATGGTTACAGCGATGGAGAACGTTTCCCTTTGGCACGAGCGTGATATTTCGCATTCTTCAGCTGAGCGTGTGATCATCCCTGACAGCACGATCCTTTTAAATTACATGTTGAACCGGTTCTCGAACATTGTGAAAAACTTGACCGTGTTCCCTGAAAACATGAAGCGGAACATGACGAGAACTTACGGTCTGATTTATTCGCAACGCGTATTGCTCTCCTTGATCGATAAAGGAATGAGCCGTGAAGAAGCCTATGATCTCGTGCAACCGAAAGCGATGGAAGCATGGGAGAAGGGTATCCAGTTTCGCGAGCTGATCGAAGCTGAGCCGCGTGTAACGGAAATGCTTTCACCAGACGAGATTGAAGACTGCTTCGACTATAACTACCACGTACGCGAAGTAGAGAACATCTTCAAACGTGTCGGACTGGACTAAAGTAAATGGTGCTATTAAATCTTTTTGATTTTCTCAGGTTCAACAATGAAAAGAGGAGGAACCAGGATGGAGAAACAGGCGTTGCTGTATGAGGGGAAAGCAAAGCGGATATACCAAACCGATGATCCTGAACTCGTTTGGATCGAATATAAAGATGAAGCGACGGCATTCAATGGTGAAAAGAAGTCGAACATAGTCGGAAAAGGGAAGCTTAACAATGAGATTTCTTCACTTTTGTTTGAAAAACTCCGTGAAGACGGGGTAGAGTCCCATTTTGTTAAAAAGCTATCAGAGACTGAGCAGCTCGTGAAAAATGTGCGGATCATCCCACTTGAAGTCGTTGTCCGGAATATAGCGGCAGGGTCTCTAGCAAAAAGGCTTGGAATGGAAGAAGGGGAAATCCTGCCAGAGACGATCGTCGAGTTCTACTACAAGAACGATGACCTAGGTGATCCTCTTTTGACACAAGATCATATCCGTATTCTTGGATTGGTCGAAGAGACAGAGCTTTCACTGCTTCGCCAAAAAGGTTTAGCTGTCAATGAAGTGCTCGTTCCTTACTTTAAAAAACTCAACATCGATCTCGTTGATTTCAAGCTGGAGTTCGGGATCGGACCTGATGGGGAAGTATTGCTGGCCGATGAGATTTCACCGGATACATGCCGGCTTTGGGACGCGGAGACGAAGGAAAAGCTTGATAAGGACGTTTTCCGCCGCGATCTTGGCAGTCTGACAGAAACGTACGCGAAACTTTTAGACCGGTTGACTGTCGTTCGCTAGTTTTGGATTTATGAGACCCTCAACAAACGAAAAAGCGATTTTGAGGTACTCATAAGAGCGTCATGAGACCCTCAACAGACGAAAAAGCGGTTTTGAGGTACTCATAAGAGTGTCATGAGACCCTCAACAGACGAAAAATGGTTTTGAGGTACTCATAGCATATAAGATACTAAGACAGTTTGGGGAAAAGTAAGCTTGTTTCACACATTTAAAAAACTCGGGGAGGCCGATTTCATGTATAACGTAAAAGTGTTTGTCACATTGAAGGAGAGCGTTTTGGATCCACAGGGGGCTGCAGTGAAGGATTCTCTTCACCATCTATCCTATCAATCCGTGGAGGATGTCCGAATCGGAAAATACATTGAATTGACGTTAAAAAAAGAGGACGGAGATATTGACGCTCAAGTCCGCGAGATTTGCGAAAAGCTACTTGCGAACACGGTCATCGAAGATTTTACGTATGAAATCGAGGAGGTCGTCCCTCAATGAGATTCGCAGTCGTCGTTTTTCCAGGTTCCAACTGTGACGTAGACATGTATCACGCCATCAAGGATGAACTTGGTGAAGAAGTCCAATATGTCTGGCATGACGATCAAGAGCTCAGCTCATTTGACGGAATCCTCATCCCTGGTGGATTCTCATACGGAGATTACCTGCGCGGCGGGGCGATCGCACGTTTTTCCAATGTCATGAATTCGATTTATGAAGCAAACAAAGCTGGTAAACCGATCCTTGGTGTTTGTAACGGGTTCCAGATCCTGCTTGAAGCGGGACTATTGCCAGGGGCGATGCAGCGCAATGAGAAACTGAAGTTCATTTGCCGCCAGGTCGAACTAATCGTCGAGAATAACGAGACGATGTTCACAAGCTTATATGGAAAAGAAGAAAAAATCACGGTCCCTGTCGCACATGGTGAAGGAAACTACTTTTGCGATGAGGCGACGTATGAAAGATTAGTAGAAAACAAGCAGATCGCATTCCGGTATGGAACGAACATCAACGGATCAAGACATGATATCGCCGGGATCACCAATGATGTAGGAAATGTTCTCGGAATGATGCCCCACCCGGAACGGGCAGTCGATGAGTTGCTCGGAAGCAGAGATGGACTTAAGTTATTCCAATCAATCGTGAAATCTTGGAGGGAAGCACATGTCGTATCTTCATGAACCTACAAAACAGTTGATCAAGGAACAGAAGCTTTATCAAGAAATGGGCTTGAACGATGAAGAGTTTGCGATGGTTGAATCGATTTTAGGAAGACTGCCGAACTATACAGAGACGGGGCTTTTCTCGGTCATGTGGTCCGAACATTGCAGCTACAAGAACTCCAAGCCTGTTTTACGCAAATTCCCTATAGATGGCAATCGCGTCCTTCAAGGACCAGGAGAAGGGGCTGGAATCGTCGATATCGGTGACGATCAAGCTGTCGTTTTCAAGATCGAAAGCCATAACCATCCGTCAGCCATCGAGCCCTATCAAGGTGCAGCGACGGGTGTCGGTGGCATTATCCGTGACGTCTTTTCCATGGGTGCTCGTCCAGTTGCCCTTCTCAACTCTCTCCGTTTCGGCGAGTTAAGCTCCGACCGTGTGAAGTATTTGTTTGAAGAGGTTGTAGCAGGGATTGCTGGTTACGGAAACTGTATAGGTATCCCTACGGTCGGCGGTGAAGTCCAGTTCGATGCATCTTATGAAGGGAATCCGCTTGTGAATGCTATGTGTGTCGGTGTCATCGACCATAAAGATATCCAAAAGGGGCAGGCGAACGGAATCGGTAACTCAGTCATGTATGTCGGTGCTCGTACTGGTCGTGACGGGATCCATGGTGCGACGTTTGCATCTGAAGAATTGAATGACGCTTCCGATGAAAAACGCCCGGCGGTCCAGGTCGGCGACCCGTTCATGGAAAAGCTTTTGCTTGAAGCGTGCCTTGAGCTTATCCAATGTGATGCCCTTGTCGGAATCCAGGACATGGGGGCGGCAGGACTGACGTCATCATCCAGTGAAATGGCGAGTAAATCAGGCGTCGGGATTGAAATGGACCTTGACCTTGTGCCTCAACGTGAAACGAACATGACGCCTTATGAGATGATGCTTTCTGAGTCGCAAGAGCGTATGTTGATCGTCGTAAAAAAAGGCCGGGAAGATGAGATTGTCAAGATCTTTGACAAGTGGGGTCTTGAAGCGGTGACGATCGGAAAAGTCATCGAGGAAAAAGAACTTCGACTTCTTCACAAAGGTGAAATCGTAGCGAACGTCCCGGTAGACGCACTCGCTGAAGAAGCACCGGTCTATCACAAGCAAAGTGCTGTTCCAGCTTATTATGAAGAATTCCAAAACCAAGAGGCTTACGTTCCAAAAGTGAACGATTATAAAGAGACATTATTAAAATTATTGGCTCAACCGACGATCGCGAGCAAATCCTGGGTGTTCGACCAGTATGACCATATGGTGCGAACAAGCACGGTCGTCTCACCAGGATCAGATGCGGCTGTCGTCAGGATCCGCGGAACACGCAAAGCGCTCGCGATGACGACGGATTGCAATTCCCGTTATCTGTATCTTGATCCAGAGGTCGGTGGAAAAATCGCTGTCGCGGAAGCTGCTCGTAATATCGTCTGCTCAGGCGGGGAGCCGCTTGCCATCACAGACTGCTTGAACTTCGGGAATCCTGAAAAGCCTGAGATCTTCTGGCAGCTCGAAAAAGCGGTCGATGGGATGAGTGAAGCTTGCCGAACCCTCTCCACACCAGTCATCAGCGGAAATGTTTCGTTGTATAACGAAACGAATGGTGTAGCCGTCTACCCGACGCCGGTTGTCGGCATGGTCGGTCTTGTTCATGACCTTGATCATGTGACGACACAATCGTTCAAGGAAGCTGGCGACGTCATTTATATGATCGGAGAAACGAAGCCTGAGTTTTCCGGAAGCGAGCTTCAGAAATTACTAGAAGGCAGGATTTTCGGGAAAGCACCAGCACTTGATATTGAAAAAGAAGCAAGCTGCCAATATCAACTATTAAAAGCGATCCAGGCAGGTGTCATAGAGTCTGCGCATGACGTAGCAGAGGGCGGAACAGCAGTAGCCCTTGCAGAAAGCATGATGGAAGGTGGATTAGGCGCGTCAATTACGTTGAGAGGCGAAGAAGTTCCTGCGTTATTCAGCGAATCACAATCTCGTTTCCTCGTATCGGTAAAACCGGAGAATGTCGATCAATTCGAAAGCCTTGTAGATGCTACAGAAATCGGTGTTGTGCTTGATCGTCCAGCATTACGCATCGAGTCGGAAAATGGAAGTGAACTCATTACAGCAACGAAAGAAGAGCTTGAAACAGCTTGGAAAGGAGCTATTCCATGTTTGCTGACATCAAAGGTTTAAACGAAGAGTGCGGAGTGTTCGCCATCTGGGGTCACCCGGAGGCGGCGAAACTCACCTATTATGGCTTGCACAGTCTGCAGCATCGTGGCCAGGAAGGCGCTGGAATTGCGGTCACAGACGGTGAAGGCATGAAATTCCATAAAAACAGCGGGCTTGTCACCGAGGTGTTCAGTCGCGGGGAGCTTTCTTCACTGACAGGGAAAGCGGCAATCGGACATGTACGCTATTCGACGGCGGGCGGTTCGGAATACGCTAATGTCCAGCCGCTCGTCTTCCAATCCCAACGTGGCGGCCTAGCGCTTGCTCATAACGGGAATCTGGTCAACGCGAACATGCTGAAGCAGCAGCTTGAAGCGCAGGGAAGTATTTTCCAAACGACCTCCGATACGGAGGTTCTGGCTCATCTTATTAAGCGCAGCGGTCTTTTCAACCTTCGCGAGCAAGTGAAGAACGCCCTTTCAATGATCAAAGGGGCCTATGCGTTCGTCATCATGACAGAAGAGGGTATCATGGCGGCTCAGGATCCGAACGGCCTACGTCCACTTTCTATAGGGAAAATCGGTGATGCCTACGTCGTCGCTTCCGAAACGTGTGCTTTCGATGTCATCGGTGCCGAACATATAAGAGATGTCCATCCAGGTGAGCTGCTGATCATCAATGATGAAGGCGTGGAAAGCGATACGTTCACTTCATCCACGAACCGTGCGATTTGCAGCATGGAGTACATCTATTTTTCCCGACCAGACAGTCATATTGATGACATCAACATTCATACAGCCCGTAAAAATCTTGGGAAGAAGCTGGCATCAGAGGCGTTTGTCGAAGCGGATGTCGTGACAGGCGTTCCAGATTCGAGCATCTCAGCAGCAATCGGGTATGCGGAAGCGGCAAGTATTCCATATGAGCTTGGATTGATCAAGAACCGTTATGTCGGACGTACGTTCATCCAGCCTTCTCAGGAATTGAGGGAGCTAGGGGTTAAAATGAAGCTTTCCCCAGTCCGTGGAATCGTAGAAGGAAAGCGTGTCGTCATGGTCGATGATTCGATCGTCCGCGGAACGACCAGCCGCCGGATCGTGCAGATGCTTCGGGATGCTGGGGCGAAAGAGGTCCATGTCCGCATCAGTTCACCACCGATCGCCCACCCGTGTTTTTACGGAATCGATATCTCGTCAAAGGATGAATTGATTGCTTCAAACTATTCCGTAGAGGAGATCAGGGAGATCATCGGTGCCGATACGCTCGAATACTTGAGTGTGGATGGAATGATGGATGCGATTGGGCGTAACCCGAACGAGCAGAACTGCGGACAATGCCTTGGTTGTTTTACAGGCAAGTACCCGACAGAGATATATCCGGACACCGTTCTGCCACACGAAAAGGAACTCGTCTTTAAATAAAAGTGTAGTTCTACACTTTATATTGGTAAACAACCTGAATTTATTGGTAAAGTACTCGGAAATATTAGTAAACATCTCAAAAATATTGGTAAAGAACCTAAAAATATTGGTAAACGAAAAGGAACAGATTTTTGGAACCAAAAATCTTCGTTAACACCGGACGAACAAAGCTGACGAAAAGACGTAGACGTAACTTAGGGAGGCAAGACATGGCACAAGCATATAAGCAAGCAGGGGTAGATGTTGAAGCAGGATATGAAGCGGTCAAACGCATGAAAAAGCATGTAAAAGAAACGATGAGGCCAGAAGTGCTTGGCGGACTCGGAGCTTTTGGCGGCATGTTCGATCTATCCAAGCTCAATGTCAAGGAACCTGTTCTCATATCAGGCACAGATGGAGTCGGGACGAAGCTGATGCTTGCGTTCCAAATGGATAAGCATGATACGATCGGCATCGATGCTGTTGCGATGTGCGTCAATGACATCGTTGCACAGGGCGCGGAGCCGCTCTACTTTTTAGACTATATCGCTTGTGGGAAGCTTGAGCCTGAAAAAGTCGAACAGATCGTCAAAGGAATTGCGGAAGGCTGTAAACAAGCAGGAGCAGCCCTCATAGGCGGCGAAACTGCCGAAATGCCGGGCATGTACGACCCTGAAGAGTATGATCTCGCTGGTTTTACGGTCGGGGTTGCAGAAAAAGCAAAGCTCATCTCCCCTGAAAAAGTAAGTAAAGGCGATGCGCTGGTCGGGATCACCTCAAGCGGAATCCATAGCAATGGCTACTCACTTGTCCGGAAAGTGTTGCTTGAGCAGGCAGGGTACACGCTTGATCAAACGTTTGATCAACTCGGAAAAACCCTCGGTGAAGAGCTTTTGACACCGACGAAAATCTACGTGAAGCCCGTCCTTCAGGTACTGAATGACTATGAAGTTTCAGGAATCGCCCATATCACCGGTGGAGGTTTCATCGAAAATGTACCGCGTATGCTTCCGGAAGGTTTGAGTGCGGAGGTTGACTTCGGCTCTTGGCCTGTTCCTGAAATTTTCCCATTGTTACAGAAGGAAGGCGGCTTGTCGTCCGAAGACATGCTCGGGACGTTCAATATGGGTATCGGCATGGTGCTTGCCGTCAAACATGAGGATGCAATCGGGGTCATCAGGAAACTTGAAGAACAGGGCGAATCAGCTTATCTGATCGGTCGAGTAAAAGAGGGGACAGAAAGCATCACATTCGGTGGAGGAAAGCTGAAATGAAAAACATCGCAGTATTCGCATCCGGTTCTGGCTCCAACTTTCAGGCGATTGTCGATGCAAGTGAATCTGGGTCGCTCGAAGCGAAGGTGAGCTTGCTCGTCTGCGACCGTCCAGGTGCGAAAGCCATTGAGCGGGCGGAAAAGCATGGCATCCCGACATTCGCTTTTTCACCTAAAGAGTACCCAGATAAGGAAGCATTCGAAACGGAGATTTTAAACAAGCTGGAGGAAGCAGAGGTCGAGTTCATCGCACTTGCAGGATATATGCGATTGATCGGGCCGATGCTCCTTTCACGATTCGAGGGGAAGATGGTCAACATCCACCCTTCTTTATTGCCTGCCTTTCCAGGTAAAGACGCGATCGGACAAGCCCTTGAGGCAGGCGTACCAGAGACAGGGGTCACCGTCCACTTCGTCGATAATGGGATGGACACAGGACCGATCGTCGAGCAAGCAACTGTACAGGTCGATGAGAATGATACAGTAGAAATTTTACAACAAAAAATCCATAAGATTGAGCATGAATTATATCCGAAAGTCATCCAGGATGTACTTCACACACCGACGGAGAAAGGGGAATTCGTATAATGCGCGCACTCGTAAGTGTTTCGAACAAAGAAGGGCTGATCCCGTTCGTGGAAGGACTCATTGAACAGGGAATCGAAATCGTGTCGACTGGCGGCACGAAACGGGCGATTGAAGAGGCTGGTCTGAAAGTCACAGGAATATCAGAGGTGACTGGGTTCCCTGAAATCCTCGACGGCCGTGTAAAAACATTGCATCCGAACATCCATGGAGGGTTGCTTGCGGTTCGGGACAATGCGAATCATCAAGCACAGATCGAGGAACATCAGATCACACCGATCGATTTCGTGGTCGTCAATCTATATCCGTTCAAAGAAACGATTTCCCGTGCTGATGTCACGTTTGAAGATGCAATCGAGAACATCGACATCGGTGGTCCGAGTATGCTGCGTTCCGCTGCAAAAAACCATGCTTCCGTAACTGTGGCAGTCGATCCGGCAGATTACGGACCGATTTTGGAAGAGCTGAAGGCAAACGGAGCGGTAACAGATGAAACGAAACGCCGCCTGGCCGCTAAGGTGTTCCGTCATACTGCTGCTTATGATGCATTGATCGCCCAATACTTGATAGAAATGACGGAAGAAGAGTATCCGGAATCTTATACGGTGACGTATACGAAAAAACAAGCGCTGCGTTACGGGGAGAACCCTCATCAGCAAGCTGCGTTTTATGAAGTGCCGATCGGAGACCCATCCACGATTGCAAAAGCGAAGCAATTGCATGGTAAGGAGCTCTCCTTCAACAATATCAACGATGCGGATGCGGCCCTCCAGATCATCCATGAATTTGATGAACCGGCAGTCGTCGCGGTCAAGCATACGAACCCTTGTGGTGTTGGTGTCGGGAAGACGTTGGCAGAAGCGTATCAGCTCGCTTATGAAGCGGATCCTGTCTCGATTTTCGGAGGGATCGTTGCGACGAATCAGGAGGTCGATGCAGAAACGGCTCAAAAGCTCCGTGAGATTTTCTTAGAGATCATCATCGCACCATCTTTCTCAGAGGAAGCGTTAGCGATTTTAAAGGAAAAGAAAAACCTCCGTCTTTTACAAGTTGAACCGAAAACGATCGCGACTAAAATACAGAAACGGATCCAGTCTGTTTCTGGCGGAGCATTGGTACAACAGGAAGATCATTACGGATTCGATAATGCAGAATTGAAGGTAGCGACAAAGCGTGAACCGACTGAGGCGGAATGGGCCGACTTGAAGCTCAGCTGGCAGATCGTAAAGCATGTCAAATCGAACGCGATCGTACTGGCAAAAGGCAACCAGACAATCGGGATTGGCGCAGGACAGATGAATCGTGTGGGTGCTGCGAAAATCGCTCTTGAGCAAGCAGGGCATAAAGTTGCGGGCTCATCACTTGCATCTGACGCGTTCTTCCCGATGAGTGATACGGTTGAAGCCGCGGCTAAAGCTGGTGTGACGGCGATCATCCAGCCGGGCGGTTCGATCCGTGACCAGGAATCGATCGATAAAGCGGACGAGTACGGCATCACGATGGTATTTACAGGCGTGCGTCATTTCAAACATTAAGCGGGGGTGATTGGATGAAGGTTCTAATCGTTGGAAAAGGCGGAAGAGAGCATACGATTGCATGGAAAATGGCACAATCCGGGCGTGTGACGGACGTATATGTCGCACCAGGGAACGTTGGAATGACTGATGTTGCCAAGTGTGTCGCGATTGGAGAGTCCGACCAGGACGGTTTGGTCCGATTTGCGAAGGAAAAAGGAATCGATTTGACGGTCGTGGGACCTGAGCAGCCTTTGCTCGACGGGCTTGTCGATCGTTTCCAAGCTGAAGGGCTTGCGGTTTTCGGGCCGACTCGAGCGGCTGCGCTGATTGAAGGCAGTAAGACGTACGCGAATGACATGATGGAAAAATACGAAATCCCGACCGCTTTCTCAGCTTCTTTTACAGATTATGAGGAAGCGAAAGCGTACTTGGTGGAAAAAGGGGCGCCGATCGTCATCAAAGCGGATGGATTGGCAGCTGGAAAGGGCGTCATCGTTGCGATGACAATGACGGAAGCGGAAGAAGCACTCCATAGCATGATGGTGGAGACAAAATTCGGTGAAGCGAGCAGTAAAGTCGTTATTGAAGAGTTTCTGCAAGGCGAAGAGTTTTCGTTGATGGCATTCGTACATGGAACAAAAGTTTTGCCGATGGTCATATCTCAAGATCACAAACGGGCTTTTGACGGAGATCTTGGACCGAACACAGGTGGCATGGGCGCCTATTCACCTGTTCCACATATTTCAGATGAAATAGTCGAGGAATCGATTAAGCGGGTTCTGCAACCGATGGCTGATGCCCTTGTAAAAGAAGAAACCTCGTTCACAGGGATTTTATATGCAGGATTGATGCTTACAGAAGAAGGACCGAAAGTGATCGAGTTCAATGCACGGTTCGGCGATCCAGAGACACAAGTCGTTCTGCCGCGCCTTGAAAACGACCTTTTCGACGTCATGACAGGGCTGTTGAAGGGGGAAGACTTGGTCCTTGAATGGTCTGACGATGAATACGTCGGTGTTGTGCTCGCATCCGGCGGCTATCCTGGTCCTTATGAAAAGGGCGTTGCAATCAACGGGCTGGATGCTGTTTCGTCTGATACGCTCACATTTTTTGCAGGTGTAAAAGAAGAGGAAGGACAGCTTGTAACAGATGGAGGACGGATTTTGCTTCTAGCCGCGAAAGCTGGAAACCTCGAACAAGCGCAATCCTCGGTATATAAAGAAATGAAAAAGCTCAAGTGTACTGGCGGCTTTTACCGGAAGGACATCGGTTCAAAAGCGATCAAGGCTGTCTCCTCTTCCTGAAGAGGAAGAAAGTCAGCGCGATGATACTGCCAACAATCATCACAAGCACAAACAACATGTCTGTCATGTATTCCATCAATACATCTATAAACTTCATGTAAAATCACCTCTTATAAAGAAAACTTGGAAAGGTCAAGCCTTTAGCGCAGGCTGAACCTTAGTTACGGTTATATTAATGAAAGCTCCCAGACTGGGAGCTTTTTCATTTTTGAATGATCACGCGGTTTGTTGGGGATTCACGTCGATTTTAAAATAATCATGCCAAACGGTACGATCTTACTGCGCTAAATACACTCAAGAAGGGTTGATTGGAGAGCCTTCTTTTGTCATGGAAGCGAGGTCCAGGTTGTTCAACTTCTGGCCGTTCTCATATAGGTCCGTTAATGGGCAGTACTTTGTGATTCCTTCGCCTACCTTCATCGCGCCAAGCAGCATCGTAATCAAATGGCCTTGATGGTGGTGGGGATGACGGCCAATCCTGGCAGCAGAACATCCAACCATCGTAAGCCCGATTGTAATCCGGATCAGGGCATTCACTGTACCTATGTTCTGTTTCATGCTCTTCTCCTCCTTTTTCTTGATATTTAAGGGGTTCAAGGCTTAACTCGTAAAACTGTAGCGAATTTACCCGTTATGGTATCATGATGTACAGAAGATTAAAACAGTTCTAACAAATCGAAACCATACATCTACTGGGGTGATGATGTGTCACAGCATTTAGTGAATTGGTCGAAGCAAGAGCTTCGTACACATGTCCAAGTCATACAGGGTGAACAAGCACCCACGCTCGTTTTGGAGAATGCTACATATTTAAACAACGTTTTAAAAAAATGGATCACAACCAACATATGGATCTATGAGGATCGAATCGTCTATGTCGGCGATAAAATGCCGCAGAATAAGACGGGGTGCGACATCATCGATTGTAAAAATCAATATATCGTTCCAGGCTATATCGAACCGCATGTCCACCCATTTCAACTTTATAATCCCCAGACGTTCGCTTCTTATTCAGCGAAACGGGGGACGACGACGTTCATTAGCGACAACCTGATGCTTTTGATTTTGGAAAAAAAGAAAGCGCTCTCGCTCATGACGGATCTCAATAAATTGCCATACACGTTTTTCTGGTGGTGCCGTTATGATTCGCAAACAAAATTGCAGAATGAGGATGACGTTTTTTCTGATGAGATGTTCGATCAATTCCTCGATCATCCTTACACTTTGCAGGGCGGTGAATTGACGAACTGGCCGCAAGTGTTGAAGGGCGATGATAAAACGCTCCACTGGATGCAGGAGACGAAACGGCGGGGATTGAAAATCGAAAGCCATCTGCCGGGGGCATCGGAAAGGACGTTGGCAAAACTGGCGGTCCTTGGTACGGACTGCGATCATGAAGCAATGACAGGAGAGGAAGCGGTCTTGCGAATGTCGCTCGGCTATACGACTTCGCTCCGCTATTCGTCAATCCGACCTGATCTGCCGCAAATTTTAGAAGAGATGCTTGAACTCGGTGTCGATAATTTCGATCGTGTATTGATGACGACGGACGGCTCTACGCCGACTTTCTACCGGGATGGTGTGACGGATGAAGTGATCCGGATCGCACTTGAAAAAGGGGTGCCGGTGGAAGATGCCTATGCGATGGTCTCCTACAATGTGGCGAGACACTACGGGATCGATCATCAATATGGAATGGTGGCGCCAGGCCGGGTAGCGAACCTGAACATTTTAAAAGATCCGAATGAGCCTACCCCCACAGCTGTCTTATCAAAAGGGAAATGGGTCACAGATGAACCGGGAGCCGCTTTCAATTGGGCTGATTATGATATCATGCCGTACAATCTCGATTGGTCGATAAATATAGAGGATCTTGAAGTCGATTCTCCGATTGGGATCGATATGGTCAACTCGGTGATCACGAAGCCTTATCGGACCGAGCTCGACCATACGGGAGAAGAACTTTCGGATGATCATGATGAAAGCTTTTTCGCTTTGATCGATCGGAACGGGAAATGGCGGGTCAACACGATGCTGAAAGGCTTTGCGACGCATGTGTCCGGGTTTGCCAGTTCATATTCGAACAGCGCCGACATATTAATAATTGGTAAAAGCAAAAAGGATATGGTGTCCGCTTTCGATAGGCTGAAAGAAATCGGCGGAGGAATCGTACTTGTAGAGAAGGGTGAGGTCATATGTGAAATACCGCTGTCACTCAATGGAGGGTGTTCGACAGAGCCGATGGAAACCGTCATGGAACAGCAGGATCAGCTCGTCAAAGCGTTGAAGGAACGGGGCTATACATTTGTCGATCCCATTTACAGTCTGTTATTTTTTTCATCGACTCATTTGCCGTATATCCGCATCACACCTAGCGGTATTGTGGATGTCTTGAAAAATCAGGTACTATCCTTTCCTATTGTAATGCGTTAAAATAATAGTTGACGAATGATAAACTTCAAATTTCCGACGCACTGGACGTGACGTTTTTAGACAGTGATAGTTACTTGGTTTTTGCGGCCTCCGATGTACAGGATGTACTAGTACCGGCGTTGTCACAGGACGTAACATTTTTTAGCCGGTTTCATCTATTCGATCCTCAAAACCGATATTTGTTTTTAATTTGTCAACGGAGTCAATTTTATAGGGTCAAAAAGTTCAAGGGTTTTTTTAAAGAGAGAGTAGTTCAGGGAAAAAATTAGGGGGAGTTTTACTAACATGAATAAGAAAAGGTTGTGGGTTATGTGTTTCGCAGCACTTTTCCTTATGCTTGCCGCTTGCAGTTCGAAAGAAACGTCAAAGCCGACTGAGGATGCGGCTTCCAAAGGCACAGGCATTAAGAAAAAGGAAGTGGATGATCAACGGTTTGCCTATACCTTCCCATTGACAGGAAAAGGTACGGATGAGACATTGACTTCGAGAGCAGTAGCCGTCATGGTCAACAATGCACCCGAAGCGAGACCACAGTCTGGTCTGCATAAAGCTGATATCGTCTATGAAGTTTTGGCGGAAGGGAAAATCACGAGATTACTCGCGGTCTTCCAAAGTGAAGAGCCTGATGTTATCGGACCGGTCAGAAGTGCACGTGATTATTATGTGCGTTTGAGCAATGGGTTCGATGCGATCTATGTCTTCCATGGCTGGAGTTCATCAGCACAAGCAATGCTGACATCAGGAAATATTGATTCGCTGAATGGGTTACATTACGATGGGTCCCTTTTCAAGCGTGCAGACTTCCGCAAAGCACCACACAATTCGTACATCACTTACGAAAATATCAAAAAGGGATCGAAGAAAAACAACTTCGAATCGAAACAGGAGATTCCTGCATTCTCATTTTTGAAAACAGATGAAGTGACGGCGATAGAAGGGGATCCAGCTGACGAAGTCACTGTTTCTTATGGCGATCATTATAAAGTGCAATACCGATACCAATCGGAAAAAGGCATCTATTTAAGATATATTAACAATAAGCAGACTGTTGATAGAGAAACCAACATACCGATCGAACTCGAAAACGTGTTTGTCGTTGGAGCGGATCACAAAGTCATTGACAGTGCGGGGCGCCGGAACATCAATTTAGAAAGCGGCGGTGACGCAGTCCTATTTCAACAAGGGAAAGCACAAGAGATAAATTGGAAGAACAAAAATGGACAAATCATTCCAGTAAAAGATGAAACAGAGGTTTCATTCGTGCCAGGCAAGACGTGGGTGAATCTGGTTCCTGCATCAAGCATTGGTTCAGACGTAAGCTGGGAGTAGTCTTGGAGGAGTGAAAAAGGGATGCAAATTGATAAACTGAGAGGAAAAACATTGGATCAGCTTTTCGATGCGATACTCTCGCTGAAAGACCGTGAAGAATGCTATCGGTTCTTCGACGATCTGGCGACGATCAATGAAATCCAATCGCTGGCGCAACGCCTTGAGGTCGCGCGTATGCTCCGTGAAGGGTATACGTATCATAAGATCGAAAAGGAGACAGGTGCAAGTACAGCGACAATTTCCCGTGTAAAACGCTGTCTCAACTATGGAAACGACACCTATGAAATGGCGCTCGACCGTGTCCACACCCAATCATAAAAAAGGGAGGAAAGGGGCTGACTTTTACGAGTCAGTCTTTCCTTATGGGCCGTCACCGAAAGTTAACGACGAAATTGAGGGATTTAACGACGAAATTAAGCGGTTTAACGACGAAAAAGGAGTATTTATCGACGAAACGACAAAATTCAGCAAAATCGGCACCCCGCTCCAGCTTCTAAAAAGACATCTCCGCCCCTCAGTTTTTACCGGTATCCTTTTCTGTTATAATCCTTAGAGGAAGTGTTTACTTAGGAGGACAACCTTATGTTTGAATATAAAGAGTGGAAGCACGTGTTCAAGTTGGATCCCGACAAGGAAATCACCCCTGAAGCGCTTGATCAGATTTGTGAATCGGGCACCGATGCTGTAATCGTGGGCGGTAGTGAAGGGGTGACGCTTGAAAATACGATCGACCTTCTATCCCGTATCAGAAAGTATGCCGTACCTTGTGTACTTGAGGTCTCTAATATCGATTCGATCACGCCGGGGTTTGATTTTTACTTTGTCCCTAGTGTGCTCAATAGCAAGAACGCCAACTGGATCATCGGTCTGCATCATGAAGCGGTCAAGGAATTCGGCGAGCTCATCAATTGGAGGGAGCTCGTGACAGAAGGCTATTGCATTGTGAACGGGGAATCGAAGGCTGCCAAGGTTTCTGAAGCGGATACGGAACTGAACGCGGAAGATATTCTCGCTTACGCACGGATTGCTGAGCACATGTTCCAGCTGCCGATTTTTTACCTGGAATACAGCGGATCGTATGGAGATGTCGAAACAGTGAAAGATGTGAGCACGATCCTCGACAAGACCCGTTTTTACTATGGCGGCGGTATCAAAAAGGTAGAACAGGCTAGGGAAATGGCGCAATTTGCTGATACAATAGTCGTTGGGAACATCATTTATGAAGATTTGGGAGCTGCGCTCAAAACGGTCAAAGTTGTCAAAGGATGAATTGTGTTTTCAACAGGCTTCGATTAAAATAATAGATAGGAACATATGTTTGTATAGGTGGTGGAAATTGTGCAACAGATAGTAGAACGACTGCTGTCAGGATTGAACCCTGAACAGAGGAAAGCGGTCAAGCATACTGAAGGACCACTCTTGATCATGGCAGGCGCTGGGAGTGGTAAGACCCGGGTTTTGACCCATCGAATCGCTTATTTATTGGTTGAGAAGGGTGTTGCTCCATGGAACATCCTGGCGATCACATTCACGAATAAAGCGGCTCGTGAAATGCAATCGAGGGTTGCGTCGATTACAGGACCAGCTGCGGAAAGCATCTGGATTTCGACGTTCCACTCGATGTGTGTACGGATTTTAAGAAGGGACTCTGATCGGATCGGGATCAACCGGAATTTCACGATCCTTGATGCGACAGATCAGTTGTCCGTCATCAAACAGGCCCTCAAAGACCTGAATCTTGATTCGAAAAAGTTCGATGCCAGAAGCATCCTCGGAACGATCAGTTCAGCGAAAAATGAGCTGAAGACAGCGGCTGATTTCCAAAAGACCGCACAAGGGATTTATGAAGAGGTAGCTGCGGATGTTTACGAGGTGTATGAAAAGCAACTTCGTAAAAACCATGCCCTCGACTTCGATGACTTGATCATGTCGACGATCAAGCTTTTCCAACGTGTGCCAGAAGTTTTAGAGCATTATCAGCGCAAGTTCCAGTACATACACGTGGATGAGTATCAGGATACGAACCGCGCACAATATGTGCTTGTCAATCTGTTGGCCGAACGGTACCGGAACCTTTGTGTCGTCGGGGACTCGGATCAATCGATCTATCGCTGGCGCGGAGCGGATATCGTGAACATCCTCTCATTTGAGCAGGACTACGCGGATACTGAAGTGATTTTATTAGAGCAGAACTACCGCTCGACGAAACGGATCCTCCAGGCGGCGAACGAAGTAATTCAGAACAATACCAGCCGGAAACCGAAGAACCTCTGGACGGACAATTCGGAGGGGGCGAACCTCCATTATTACCAGGCCGACAGCGAGCATACGGAAAGTTATTTCATCGTCGGAAAGATCAAGGAAATGTTACAAGAGAAGCGGAAGCCTTCCGATATTGCCATCCTTTACCGGACGAATGCTCAATCGCGTGTGATTGAGGAAGCGCTTGTGAAATCGAACATTTCCTACACGATTGTCGGCGGTACGAAGTTCTACGACCGTAAGGAGATCAAGGACATCCTTGCGTATTTGCGCCTGATCGCCAACCCGGATGACGATATCAGTTTGAG
Source organism: Alkalihalobacillus sp. YIM B00296 (assembly GCF_020179385.1). Lineage (GTDB taxonomy): Bacteria > Bacillota > Bacilli > Bacillales > Fictibacillaceae > Pseudalkalibacillus. Next base: position 24,109 of record NZ_JAIBLJ010000028.1, read on the forward strand.
CCGGATCATCAATGTTCCAAGACGTGGAATCGGTGCTTCGACACTCGATAAAATCGTCCAGCATGCGGCAATCCATGACCTTTCCATCATGGAAGCGCTTGGAGAGGTAGAACTGATGGGCTTGAGTGCCCGTTTCGTGAATGCTTTGACCGAATTCCGGGATCAAGTGTTGAATTGGTCGAAAATGCAGGAATATCTATCGGTCACAGAATTGACAGAAGAGGTTTTAGAGAAGACTGGTTATAAGGAAGCTTTGGAAAAAGAGAAATCGATCGAGTCGCAGAGCCGTCTTGAAAACCTGGAGGAATTCCTTTCGGTCACACAGGAATTCGAAAAGCAGAATGAGGATAAAAGCCTGATCGCTTTCCTGACAGACCTTGCCCTGATCGCCGATATTGACAAGATGGACGATGATGAAAAGGACAAGAAGAAGGATGGCGTCGTGCTGATGACGCTTCATTCCGCAAAAGGCCTTGAGTTCCCTGTCGTTTTCTTGATGGGTCTGGAAGAAGGCATCTTCCCGCACAGTCGTTCCCTGTTCGACGATGATGAGATGGAGGAAGAACGCCGTCTTGCATACGTCGGGATTACGAGAGCGGAGGAAGAGCTCTTTTTAACGAATGCAAAAATGCGTACATTATATGGGAAAACGACAATGAATGCCCCATCACGTTTTATAAACGAGATTCCAGATGAGATCATGGAGTCGTTGAATGAAGAACAGGAAACGTTACCGTGGCAGCAAACGTCTACACAAATGACGGGTGCCGGTACACCGCGCCGGTCACAACGAACGGTCCCTGTCCGTAAAAGCGGCGCATCGCTTGGTTGGAGTGTCGGTGATAAGGCGAAGCATGGCAAGTGGGGTGTCGGAACGGTTGTCAGCACGAAGGGTGAAGGCGAATCGCTTGAGCTCGATATCGCATTCCCGCAGCCGACAGGCATCAAGCGTCTATTGGCGAAGTTTGCACCGATTGAAAAAGCTTAGAACCTGAACAAGAAATGAGGTAAAGTGATGACTGAGGAACAAGCGAAGGCTAAAATCGAAGAATTAAGCAATCTACTCAATCAATATAACTATGAATACCACGTTCTCGATAAACCGTCCGTACCAGATGCGGAATATGATCAGAAGCTTCATGAGCTGATCAATCTTGAACAGGAATTCCCGCAATTCCGTTCAGAGCATTCCCCTACACAGCGTGTCGGAGGAGAACCGATAGATGCGTTCCAAAAGGTTGAACACCGTTCGCCGATGCTCAGTCTCGGGAATGCTTTCAACGATCAGGATCTCCGTGATTTCGATCGCCGGGTAAGGGATGGTGTCGGCGGGAAAGTCCAATATGTTTGTGAGCTTAAGATCGATGGTCTCGCCGTTTCCCTTCTCTATGAAAATGGCCGTTTTGTACGCGGGGCGACCCGAGGCGATGGTACAATCGGAGAAGACATCACAAATAATTTAAAGACAATTCGTTCCATTCCGCTTCGTTTGAAAGAGGATGCGACTCTTGAAGTAAGGGGCGAAGCCTTCATGCCTAAGGCTTCCTTCATGAAGTTGAACGAAGCCCGTGAAAAGGAAGGTGTTGAGGTGTTCGCGAACCCGCGGAATGCAGCCGCAGGTTCATTACGTCAGCTTGATCCGAAGATTGCTTCACGACGTAACCTTGATATTTTTGTATATGGAGCCGCTGCGGTTGAAGGCCGGAATGTCGATTCACATAGTGAAAGCCTTCATTACCTGGACGAGCTTGGTTTTAAAACAAATCCGGAATGGAAGCGGTGCGAGACGATTGAGGAAGTCATCACGTATGTGAATGGGTGGGTGGAGAGCCGCCCAGATTTGAATTATGAAATCGACGGAATCGTCGTCAAGGTCGATTCACTCGATCAACAGGACGAGCTAGGAACGACGGTGAAAAGTCCTCGCTGGGCTGTCGCGTACAAATTCCCTGCTGAAGAGGTCGTGACAAGGCTTGAAGATATCGAGCTGACAGTAGGGCGTACGGGCGTCGTGACACCGACTGCGCTTTTGGAGCCGGTACAGGTTGCTGGAACGACGGTAAAAAGAGCCTCCCTCCACAATGAAGATCTGATACGAGAGAAAGACATCAAGATCGGGGACTATGTGATCATCAAAAAAGCTGGAGATATCATTCCTGAGGTCGTGAATGTCATTCAAGAGAAGCGGACAGGTGAGGAGAAGGACTTCCACATGCCGACGCATTGTCCTGAATGTGAAAGTGAACTTGTGCGGATCGAGGATGAAGTCGCTTTGCGCTGTATCAATCCGAAGTGTCCGGCGCAAATCCGGGAAGGCCTGATCCACTTCGTTTCACGGAACGCGATGAACATCGATGGGTTAGGAGAGAAAGTCATCACCCAGCTTTTCAATGAAAACCTGATCCAGGCCGTTGCTGATCTTTATGAGCTGAAACGGGAACAGCTTTTACAGCTTGAACGGATGGGCGAGAAGTCAGTTGATAATCTTTTGAAAGCGATAGAAGCATCGAAGGAGAATTCCCTCGAGAAGCTTTTGTTTGGCCTGGGAATCCGGAATGTAGGCGCAAAAGCCGCACGGACATTAGCAGAGCATTTTGAGACAATGGAAAACCTCCAGAAAGCAACACGTGAGGATATAACCTCCATTCATGAATTCGGCGAGATCATGGCCGACTCTGTAGTTGTGTATTTTGAAAAACCGGAAGTAGAACAATTGTTGGAGCACTTGCGTAAAGTAGGCGTGAACATGGAATATAAAGGGTTGAAGCGAAGTGAGACCGTAAACATCGATTCTCCGTTCAGCGGCAAAACGATCGTGTTGACGGGCAAATTGCTGCAACTCTCTCGAAATGAAGCGAAAGCAGAAATTGAAAAGGTTGGTGGTAAAGTGACAGGGAGCGTGAGCAAGAGCACGGACCTGGTCATTGCAGGAGAAGATGCAGGCTCGAAGCTTACAAAGGCAGAGAAGCTAGGTATCGAAGTCTGGAATGAAGACACTTTCATCGGCCAGCTGAATGATTAAGGAGTGTGCAGTTTAGGGGATGTTTAAAAAGCTATTCGTGATACTCAGTGCCTCTCTGATCCTTTTGTCCGGATGTTTACCCTTCGATAATCTAAAGCGGGATGAAGTGGTAGAAGAAGAAGCGAACAACAATGAGCAGGCGATTCCTCTCCATAACATCAATACCACTGAAGATCAGTATTTTAAATCGCTGAAGAATTATGAACCGGGGGTCGCACGTGGAGAGATTTCTTACGGCGTCGATAATCGGACAGACGTCGATGAATTGGAAACCGGTCTGATGAGGATTTCAAAAGAAACGTTTTCGATTGATGATTATTACTTTCAAGATGGCCAGTACTTGACGAAGCAGACGATCAGGAATTGGCTGAAACGCTCCTCTGAAGAGCCGAATTCAGATGACAGCCAATTCATTCAGAAGGGCTTGAATCCCGGGATTGATGAGAAAGCATATGAGAAAGCCTCTGTTGATGATAGAAAGGAAATGTTGAAGAACAACCCGAAGATTCTCTCATACATTTTAGAACAGAACTATTTGCAGGATAGTGGAAAGGATTCTGTTAAACTTACGGGCATCTCACTCGCGCTCTCCTTCCACTCGACGTTTTATTTTACAGTACAGGATGACCAGGGCCGCCTGCATCGTGATGAAGTGAAGCTGAACGAATCTGAAGTAAGGGAGTTCGCTCATAAAACTGGCCAGGAAGTGATCAACCGTCTGCGTCAGCATCCAGAGCTTCAGGATGTACCGATTTCTGTCGGACTGTTTCTTGAAGAAAAGCATGGGGCAGTCGTTCCCGGCAATTATTTTGCGAAGACGGTTGTAAAAGGCGGAGAGACAAAAGCGAATTGGGAAAACGTCAACGAGAAGTACTACTTCTTTCCATCCTCAGATGCAGAAGAGGACCATCGCGAGGACTATAACACGTTCATCCAATTTGAAGAAAAAATCAAAGACTACTTCCCGAACTATATCGGGGTTGTAGGGAAAGCGTTATATCGAAATGACAGGATCTCGAAACTGACGATTGAAATCCCGATGAAATTCAACGGGAAGTCTGAGGTGATTTCCTTCACGCAATACGTGAACTATCTCGTGAAGCAATACTACCCGGATGAAGTCGTCGAGGTCAACATCAAATCTTCACTCGACCAGAACGAAAGCCTCATCGTGTCCGATCCATCCAAGAAAGACTCGATCGTGCATATCTACTGAATGAATCATCAACAGAATGGGCCCCGCTCCATTCTGTTTTTTTAGTTTTATCCCTGGTGCCAGGTACACTTCCAGAAGCCTTGTGGCAGAAGGGGTTAAAAAGTGTGCCAGGCACCGCTAAACACGAGTAAAAATCAATTGTATTATTATGTAAAATTCTGACTATTACTGGATGTTTGAAAGCATTATTTTCATAGTGTAGAATGTAATTGAAAACTTTTGAATACGTTTTCAATACTACTCTATTGAGATATTGGAGGGTTCATTCTTATGGTAGTACCTTACAAACACGAGCCATTCACCGATTTTTCAGTCAAGGAGAATCGTGAAGTTTTTGAACAGGCTTTGAAAAAAGTCGAGAACGAATTATTAGGTAAAGACTATGACCTGATCATCAATGGAGAGTACGTCTCTACAGATGATAAGATCGTGTCGATCAATCCTGCCAATAAAGAAGAGGTCATCGGTCGTGTTTCAAAAGCGAACCAAAAGCTCGCTGAAAAGGCGATGCAATCTGCGGATAAAGCTTTTGAAACTTGGCGCAAGGTTGATCCGGAAGAACGTGCGAACGTCCTATTCCGTGCAGCTGCAGAAATTCGCCGCCGTAAGCATGAATTCTCTGCTTTGTTGGTAAAAGAAGCAGGAAAACCGTGGAAAGAAGCGGACGCTGATACAGCTGAATCAATTGATTTCCTTGAGTATTACGGCCGTCAAATGCTCGAAATCAAGGATGGTAAACCGATCCAAAGTCGTCCAATCGAACACAACCAATACAAATACACTTCTTTAGGTGTTGGCGTCACGATTTCGCCATGGAACTTCCCGCTGGCAATCATGGCTGGTACGACAGTTGCACCGATCGTCACGGGTAACACGGTGATTTTAAAACCAGCTAGTGCGACACCAGTCGTTGCAGCATGGTTTGCAGATGTCATGCTTAAAGCCGGCACTCCTGCAGGCGTCTTGAACTACTTGCCTGGGAGCGGTTCTGAAGTTGGAGACTATCTTGTCGATCACCCGAAAACTCGTTTCATCAGTTTCACAGGTTCCCGTGACGTTGGTACACGTATCTGGGGACGTGCAGCAAAGATCCAAGATGGCCAAATATGGCTTAAGCGCGTAATCGTTGAAATGGGCGGAAAAGATACAGTCTGTGTCGACAAAGACACTGATCTTGATCTAGCAGCCCAATCAATCGTTTACTCTGCATTCGGATTTGCTGGACAAAAATGTTCTGCCGGTTCCCGTGCGGTCGTTCACCAAGATGTTTACGATGAGGTTCTTGACAAAGCTATCAAGCTTACGAAAGAACTTACGACTGGCAGTCCGGTTGATCATAACACTTACATGGGACCGGTCATTGATAAAGGTGCTTACGACAAGATCATGAACTATATCGAAATCGGTAAAGAGGAAGGCCGTCTTGTGGCTGGTGGTGAAGGTGATGATTCCAAAGGATTCTTCATCCAACCGACGATTTTCGCTGATCTTGATCCGAAAGCGCGCATCATGCAGGAGGAAATCTTCGGTCCAGTCGTTGCATTCAGTAAAGCGCGTGACTTCGACCACATGCTTGAAATTGCTAACAACACGGAATATGGCCTTACTGGTGCTCTTCTTACAAACGATCGCGAAAAGATCAAACGCGCAAAAGAAGACTTCCTTGTCGGTAACCTTTACTTCAACCGAGGATGTACTGGAGCAATCGTTGGATATCAGCCATTCGGCGGATTTAACATGTCCGGAACAGACTCCAAAGCTGGAGGACCAGACTATCTCATACAGCACATGCAAGCGAAGACAACATCAGAAGGACTATAAACAACTTTAAACAAACCCCTGTCTGCCACCAAGCGACGGGGGTTTTACTATTCCAGCATAAAAACTGGATTCCTTTGAGGAACTCCAGCTGTATTGGCAGGTATGTTTTTGCCCTATTAGTGGATGTTTCTTTTTCTGAACCGTCCGCCCTTGACGTCATGTATATCCCCGACTGCCAGGAACGCTGAGGGATCGAGTTCTTCAACGATGCTTTTGAGCTTCGCTTCTTCAAGACGAGTAATGACACAGAAGATGACCTTCTTCGCATCGCCAGTATAGGCACCTTCACCGTTCAAATAAGTGACACCTCTCCCTAGTCGGGCATTCAAGGTTTCTGCGATTTCTTTATGCATATCACTTATGATCCATACAGATTTGGAAGATTCGAATCCTTCGATTGTAATGTCGATCATTTTAAAAGCAATGAAGTAAGCGATCAACGAATACATCGCCCGTTCCCATCCGAATACAAAGCCTGCACTCCCCAAAATAAAAAGATTGAAAAACATGACGACTTCGCCGACTGAAAAGGGTGTCGCCTTATTAAAAAGAATCGCCATTATTTCAGTCCCATCCAAAGAGCCTCCGTAACGGATCACCAACCCTACACCGATCCCTAAAATGATCCCACCGAATACGGATGCCAGTAGAGGGTCATCGGTCAAAACCGGAACAGGGTGCAGCCATAATGTGAAAATGGAAAGGGAGGTGACGCCGAATAAAGTGGTGAGAGCAAAGGTTTTGCCGATTTGTTTATACCCGATGAAAAAGAAGGGAAGGTTCAATAAGAGAAGCAAGTATCCCAGTTTGATACCGCTCAAGTGTGAAAGGATGATAGAGATCCCTACAATCCCTCCATCAATGATCTGGTTAGGGACCAAAAAGATTTCTAACCCGGTTGCGACAAGCAATGCCCCCAGCGGAACGAGAATGATGCGTTTTACCAGCTGGGTTTTCGATAATTTTTTATGCTGAGCCTTTATTCGTGGATTTGGTTCAAACAATCCCTCCAAATATCCATCCTCCTTAAACTAAAATCCTTTAAAGATCACCGACTTTTCTGTTATCTTTATTATACATGACAATAAGTCTATAATATTCCGTTTCTATACCGTTGAGTGGGAAATTATATATGGTAATGATGGGAAAAAGGGCACATGCCGTATAAAAACCACCTTGAGTGGTAAAATTATCCTTGAATTAATCTTCATAAGTTTTTATGAATAGATATTATTATATACGGTTGTAAAGGCTTACATTTTCGAAATATATGTATAAACATACATTTGCTTCGATTAATAATAATTGACACAATGTTCTATAAATTATATTATGTTATGGTCTTTGATAGTTGCAACAAATGCGGGATATTGAGCAGGGTAAGAATGAATTATTTTTGCATAATACTTGCATATAAAATACAGGAGGTGTTCAAGTGGAGGAATTCAGTCTATCAACAGCAACATGGTTTTGGTTACTAGTACCTATGCCTTTATTAGTTATTTTATCGATCATATCGTATTTTGTTGAATCGAAGGGAGAGAATTGATTAGATGGGTATTGATACGCCTACGTTAATAACATTCATCATTTATTTAGTCGTAATGCTTGCGATCGGAGTCATTTCCTATCGCCTTACAAGTAACTTATCAGATTATGTATTAGGAGGAAGAAGCCTGACTCCAGGAGTAGCAGCGCTTAGTGCGGGTGCTTCGGATATGAGTGGTTGGCTCTTGCTCGGGCTGCCAGGGGCTGTTTACGCTGGTGGTATGAACGCAGCGTGGATCGGAATCGGTCTATCGATCGGTGCTTATTTGAACTGGCAGTTTGTGGCAAAACGCCTTCGCCAATATACGGAAGTCTCCAATGATTCGATCACAATTCCTGATTACTTTGAAAATCGTTTCCGTGACAATTCGAAAATTTTACGCGTGATGTCTGCAATTGTCATTCTATTTTTCTTTACTGTCTATACAGCTTCAGGACTTGTAGGAGGAGCAAAGCTTTTCCAATCCTCATTTAATATGTCTTACCCGGCTGCATTATGGATTGGAGCGGCAGTCATTATCTCGTACACATTCCTGGGCGGATTCCTTGCAGTAAGTTGGACTGACTTCATCCAAGGGATCCTGATGTTTTTAGCCTTGATTATTGTTCCGATTGTTGCAGTCAATAAGGTTGGTGGCTGGAATGAAACGATCAACCAGGTAGGAGCTGTAGATACAGGCTTTGTCGATATCATGGCAGGTATGGGTGGTGTTGCAGGGTTCCTCGCAATCATTTCTTCGCTTGCTTGGGGTCTTGGTTACTTTGGACAACCTCATATCCTGACTCGTTTTATGGCTGTAAAATCTTCACAAGATATTCCGAAGGCTCGTATGATCGGAATGACATGGATGGTCGTTTCTCTATTCGGGGCCATCTTTACAGGTTTGGCTGGTATCGCTTACTTTGCAGACAACCCGCTTGAAGGTGCAGCGACTGAAACTGTATTCATCCTATTCACGCAAGTCTTATTCGATCCTTGGGTATCAGGTATCCTATTAGCAGCAATCCTTGCGGCAATCATGAGTACAGTTGATTCTCAATTGCTCGTATCCTCAAGTGCTCTTGCAGAAGACTTTTACAAAGCGTTACTTAGAAAAAATGCGAGTGAGAAAGAATTGGTTTGGATCGGTCGTTTCGCGGTGATTGGAATTGCTCTTATTGCCGGATTGATCGCTTCCAACCCTGAATCTCGTGTATTGGAGCTTGTAAGTTATGCATGGGCAGGATTCGGTGCTGCATTCGGGCCTGTCATCATCCTTTCACTCTTCTGGAGACGTATGACTCGGAACGGTGCGATTGCAGGAATCCTAGTCGGTGCAGTAACAGTTGTACTTTGGAAGGTACTTTCAACTCCACCAGCAGGAGCTGAGCAAACAGAAGCCGTCATTCCATTTGCACTGTACGAAATCATTCCAGGGTTTATCCTGGCAACAATTGCAATCATCATTGTAAGTATGATGGGCAAAGGACCAAAACAAGAAGTCAAAGATGAATTCACAGAAGCTGTTGAATAAAAAGAGATAAAAGAAAGACTGGCTCAAGAGGCAAACCCTCTCCAAGCCAGTCTTTTTTCTTTGTCTGAAGCATTGTCTCTGTACCAGGCACCGATCGGGAAGCCTTGGCGCTGTAGGCTTCTTTTTCGGTGCCTGGCACCATTTTCAATCCCTTGTGCCGCAACGGTTTTGAAAGTGTACCTGGTACATCCAAATAGGGGCACCATTCAAAAGTCAGACGTTGGAGCGGGTGACTTCTCCGTTCTTGACCAGTTTCATGAGGGTAGTGCGATTGGTCAGCACCACGCCGAGGATGATGAGGAATGCCCCCACGATCATGACTGGAGACAATGCTTCCTGTAAAAACATATAGCCTACGAAAATGGCAATCAATGGCGAGACATACAGCCAAGTCGATGGGAAGATAGGATTCGTTTTTGATATCAGCCAGTAATAGAGTCCGTGTCCCCCGATCGATCCCACCAGGATCAAGTAAAGCAGCGCGATCTGTGCATTAGAATTTGCCACGAGCGAAGAAAAGCTAGGTTCCTCGACTACGAATGAAAAAAGAGTCAACATAATCCCTCCGTAAAACATTTGCACACCATTCATTAAAAATGGGGAGAAGCGCTGTTCTGTCGCAAAATATCGTTTGGAAAAAACCGATCCGTATCCGTAGCCGACTTCTCCGATCAACACCACGATACATCCGATCACCCAAAGATAAGAAAGTGTCTCGCCTAAACCAGGCAGTGAGATACAAAAGACACCAACAAGTGCGATCATCAACCCGCTCACCTTGATGAAATCAAGTTCAGCCTCCTTGCGTTGCCTTTGGATCAACAGAATCATCATGGGACCAGTTGCGGAGAGGACAGCAGCTAAGCCAGACGTAATGTATTGTTCAGCCCAATAGAGGGTTGAAAAGGTCATGAACGTAATACAGAAACCTACCAAAATGAGCTGTTTGGATACCAAAGCCTCAACGACCGGATGTTTTTTGATTGCAAAAAAGCCAAGGACAAGCAGTCCAGCAATCATAAATCGGACTCCGCCAGAAAGAATCGGTGTCGACCCTGCATCAATCCCGACTTTTATAAATAGAAAAGTTGTACCGAAAATAATACAAACTAGAATATAATTGATCAAGATCATCTGATAACCTCCTTTTCAGTTAAAAGGAGTATAAAGGAGTTTGTGTATAACAGTTTTATAGAGCGTATAACAGTTCTCCTTGTAAAACGTTTTGATTTCAGCTTTACTTATAGAAAAAGGAGGGCTGAATATGAAACTAGTCCTGAAGAAAGAGGCGGCCACACCGATCCATCAGCAAATCTATCATCAGCTGGTGAACAGGATCCAGACGGGAGTATTAGCGGCTGGAGAGAGAATGCCTTCATTACGGTTATTGTCAAAAGAGTTGGAAGTAAATTATCTGACCATCAATAAAGTCTATCAACGCTTGGAGGAAGAAGGTTATGTTGAAATCCTTCAAGGAAAGGGAGCTTTTGTGAAAAGTCCTCATTCCGGCCATACATTCCCACAAATAGATGGGCATCAGGATAGTTTCACGCCTCTTCTTACGCGTTCGCAATATCTGATGCAGCGTTCGAAACGTCAATACGATTTTTCAAAAGCGGTCGTATCTCCGGGACTGTTGCCGAGTCATTTTCTTGCGGATCAGGCAAAAACAATCCTTGATCTATACCCGATGATCTTGACGACGTATGGACCGGTGGAAGGGGATGAAGAGCTCCGTACAGAAGTGTCCGCCTACTTGGGCAATCAGCTTGGTTATCAACCACCAATCGATGAAATTCTTATCACGAGTGGGGTCCAACAAGCGATCAATGTAGTTGCAAACACTTTTTTGACACCGTCTGATACAGTAGCGGTCGAAAGCCCTTGTTATGGTGCTGCACTCGATACGTTCATGAACAGAGGAAATGCGATTCTACCGATACAGATTGATCGAGATGGAATGAGGACCGATCTATTGGAGGAGCAATGCCGAAGGAACCCGCCAAGGCTCGTGTACGTCAATCCCACCTTCCATAACCCTACTGGGACATCAATGAGTGAAAAGCGACGCAAAGAGCTTCTGGAGCTTGCTGAAACGTATCATTTCCTCATCATTGAGGACGATTCGTTCAATGAAATCTATTTTGATGGTGTGCTTCCCCCGAAACCGATCAAGTACTTTGATACGACCGGCCATTGCATTTTTTTAAAAGGATTCAGTAAAACGATGGCCCCGGGAATTCGATTAGGAGCCCTCATTGCGGACAAGATATTGTATGAGTCGATCTTTATTGCAAAGGCCTCCATGGATGTCGGAAGCCCGCTCTTGAACCAGAAAGTGATCCTCCCATTCATGAAGACACAGCGGATGAAGGATCACCTTGAAAAATTGAGAATAGCCTTGCAAATCAGGCGGGATATGACAGTTGAAATCTTGGAAAACCACTTGAAAGACCGGATCACATATGAAATTCCGAAAGGCGGGTTGAATTTGTGGATCAAGCTGCCTGAGGGGATTGATTTACTCGGATTACAGAAACGGGCATCCGAGCTTTCGATTTCCTTTCTGCCTGGCAGCGCATGTTATGCAACGAACGAACCTTCACAAGAAATCCGTATCAGCTACTCCGGTCTCAGCGATCGTGAAAACACCGAAGGCATCACAAAACTCGCCAAACTCATCACCGACATGATATAGCAAACTTTGTTTTGGGTGCCTGGCACCGATCGGGAACCCTTGGCGCCGTTGACTTCTCAATCGGTGCCAGGCACCATCTCAAAGTCCCTATGAATGCTTTATCGTAGCAGTTCCAAAATTTATTGTTAATTTTACACGAAAGCTGGACAATCTACTGCTTTACACCCTGATTGTTGATATGGGCGGGTTCTTTTTGGTATCATCAGTATATTGCAATAGGTACGATTTTTGGAGGTGGAAGAAATGGCCCGAATCACACAGGAAGAAGTTAAGCATGTTGCGAAGCTGGCAAGGCTTGCGGTGACTGAGGAAGAAGCGGAAATGTTCACAAATCAGCTTGACGCGATCATCGGCTATGCAGAGCAACTGAAGGAATTGGATACAGATGGCGTGGAACCGACCACACACGTTTTAGACATGAAAAATGTTCTCCGTGAAGACGAAGTGAAGCCTTGGCTGACACGTGAGGAAGCACTCAAAAATACACCAGATACGCAAAACGGTCTAATCAAAGTTCCGGCAGTTTTAGAGTAGGGAGGGAGAAGACGGACGATGTCTTTATTTGAAAAGAAGATTTCAGAGCTGCATGAGCTCCTACATAAAAAAGAAATGAAGGTAAGCGAACTCGTCGACGCTTCCTTCTCAAGAATCAGTGAAGTAGACGATAAAGTGAAAGCCTTCTTGACACTGAATGAAGAAGGCGCAAGAGAACAAGCGAAATACCTCGATAGTAAGATGGGGACCGATGAAATGCGCGGACTCCTGTTCGGTCTGCCGATCGGGGTGAAAGACAACATCTCGACGAAGGGTCTTCGTACGACTTGCGGAAGCCAGCTGCTCGCCAACTTCGAGCCTGTTTTCGATGCAACAGTCGTCGAGCAATTGAAAAAAGCGGAAACGGTCACAGTCGGTAAACTGAACATGGACGAGTTCGCGATGGGTTCATCCAACGAAAACTCAGGGTTTTTCCAAACACGCAACCCTTGGAACACGGACTACGTACCAGGCGGTTCCAGCGGTGGATCAGCAGCTGCAGTGGCAGCAGGAGAAGTCTTTTTCTCCCTCGGTTCCGACACTGGCGGATCGATCCGGCAGCCAGCAGCATACTGTGGCGTCGTAGGTTTAAAACCGACATACGGACGTGTTTCCCGTTTCGGCCTTGTCGCGTTCGCCTCTTCTCTTGACCAGATCGGCCCGATCACAAACTCGGTCGAAGACAACGCGTTTTTATTCCAGGCGATCAGCGGATATGACAAGATGGATTCCACATCTGCCAACGTTGAAAACCAGGACTACACAGCAGCCCTCACTGGTGATATCAAAGGCCTGAAAATCGCGGTGCCGAAAGAATATATCGGTGAAGGTGTAGATGAAGACGTCAAGAATCGGATCATGGACGCGCTCAAAGTCTTAGAAGGCTTGGGGGCAGAGTGGGAAGAGGTTTCACTCCCGCACTCGAAATATGGTGTCGCAACCTATTATTTGCTCGCGTCATCTGAAGCGTCCTCCAACCTGGCTCGCTTTGACGGAGTCCGTTACGGTGTTCGCACGGAAAACGCGGACAATCTCCTGGGGCTTTACAACCACACGCGCAGCGAAGGGTTCGGTAACGAAGTGAAACGCAGGATCATGCTCGGAACATTCGCGTTGAGCTCAGGATTTTACGACGCGTATTATAAAAAAGCACAGAAAGTACGTACATTGATCAAGAACGACTTTGACGAAGTTTTTGAAAAATACGATGTCATCCTTGGGCCGACAGCGCCGACAACCGCGTTCAAGATCGGTGCGAAAACCGATGACCCGCTTACAATGTACGCGAACGATATCCTGACGATCCCAGTCAACCTTGCTGGGGTACCGGCAATTTCCGTCCCATGCGGGCTCTCCAATGGATTGCCTGTCGGACTACAAATCATCGGAAAAGCGTTTGATGAAAGTACGATCTATCGTGTTGCCCACTCCTACGAGCAAGCGACAGACCATCATCAAAACAAACCGCAACTGTAAGGGGGGACGAAAAAGATGCATTTTGAAACGATTATCGGACTTGAGGTCCATGCTGAACTGAAAACGAACTCAAAGATCTTCTGTAGCTGCTCCACCGAATTCGGAGCACCACCGAACACGAACGTCTGCCCGATCTGTTTTGGACACCCAGGTGTTTTACCTGTCGTGAACAAACAGGCGGTTGACTTCGCGATGCGTGCGGCAATGGCGTTAAACTGTGAAATCACACGAGAAACGAAATTCGACCGCAAAAACTATTTCTATCCGGATAATCCGAAGGCCTATCAGATCTCTCAATTTGATAAGCCGATCGGCCAAAACGGCTGGATTGAAATTGAAGTCGACGGCAAGAAAAAGAAAATCGGGATCACACGCCTTCATATGGAGGAGGATGCCGGTAAATCGATGCACGCAGAAGACGGAACCCATTCCCTCGTGGACTTGAACCGCCAGGGTACTCCGCTTGTCGAGATCGTATCAGAGCCAGACATCCGTACACCGGAAGAAGCCTATGCCTACTTGGAAAAACTGAAGGCGATCCTGCAATATACGGAAGTATCCGATTGTAAAATGGAAGAAGGGTCATTACGATGTGACGCGAACATTTCCCTCCGCCCAGTTGGACAGGAGGAGTTCGGCACGAAGACGGAGCTGAAGAACCTGAACTCGTTCGCGAACGTGCAAAAGGGACTTGCTCATGAAGAAGTACGCCAGGAAAAAGTATTGCTAAGCGGAGGCGAAATCCTCCAGGAGACACGTCGCTTTGACGAAGCTTCCAAGAAAACGATCCTCATGCGTGTGAAAGAGGGCTCTGACGACTACCGCTACTTCCCAGAGCCGGATCTTGTCGGCCTTTCAATCGATGAAGCCTGGATCGAACGTGTGAAGTCCGAGATACCTGAGCTTCCGGATGCGCGTAAGCAACGGTACATCGACGAGTTGAAGCTCCCAGCATATGATGCTAAGGTTTTAACCCAATCGAAGAAAATGTCCGATTTCTTTGAAAAAGTATTGGATAATGGTGCTGACGCAAAAGCTGCATCCAACTGGATGATGGGTGAGGTTTCCGCGTACTTGAACGCTGAGTACAAGGAGATCGATGAAGTAGCTCTTACACCAGAAGGCCTTGCGAAAATGATCGAGCTCATCGAAAAAGGAACGATTTCTTCAAAGATCGCGAAGAAAGTGTTCAAAGAGATGATCGAGAAAGGCGGTGACCCTGAAGTGATCGTCAAGGAAAAAGGACTTGTCCAGATTTCGGACGAAGGTGAGCTTCGCGGGATCGTCACTGGAATTTTGGATGAGAATGAACAATCGATCATCGATTATAAAAACGGGAAGGACCGGGCACTCGGATTCCTGGTCGGCCAAGTGATGAAGGCGACGAAAGGGAAAGCGAATCCGCCGATGGTCAACAAATTGATCGTCGAAGAAATCGAAAAGCGCTAAGTCATGAAGAAGCCCTTTAGGAGGGCTTCTTTTCTGGTTGGAGGGCAGAGAATTTATCGCGACAACTTTCTGGGATTTTCTGGACAAGCTTTCGGCGCTAATTGTCACAGCGAATTGCTTTGCATTTTGGATTTAAGGTCACTATAATAAGATGGACGGAAACAATTAAAGGAAATTTTTTACACAACACTTGTCCGCATCTAGTTTTTTGAACCTAATAGAATAAAATCAGGTGATCTATTATGAAACGAGCTCGATTAATTTATAATCCGACATCAGGCAGGGAACAAGTCAAGCGGCAGCTGCCTTATATCCTGGAAAAACTGGAGAAAGCAGGCTACGAGACTTCGGCTCATGCAACCTGCGCCGATGAAGGAGATGCAACAAGAGCAGCACGACTGGCAGTTAAACGTGAATTCGACCTCGTCATTGCAGCAGGCGGCGATGGAACGATCTACGAGGTCATCAACGGCATCGCAGAGCTTCCGAACCGACCGAAGATGGGAATCATCCCTGCAGGCACGACCAACGACTTCGCGCGGGCCCTAGGGGTTCCTCGGACGATTGAAAGAGCTGTAGAGGTTTTATGTGATGGGATCGACATCCCGGTAGACATCGGTCGTGTGAACGGAAAGTATTTCGTCAACATCGCTGGCGGCGGTAAGCTCACAGAACTGACCTATGCTGTTCCGAGTCAAATGAAGACGATGATCGGCCAGTTGGCGTATTACTTGAAAGGGATGGAGATGCTCCCGTCGATCCGTCCGACCAACGTCAAAATCGAATACGATGACAAAGTATACGAAGGTGACGTCATGCTTTTTCTGGTCGCCAATACGAACTCTGTCGGCGGTTTTGAAAAACTGGCTCCGATGTCCGAATTCAATGACGGCTATTTCGACCTCATCATTTTGAAAAAAGCGAACCTCGCCGAGTTCATCCGCGTCGCAACACTTGCGATCAAAGGTGATCACATCCGGGATGAACACGTCATTTATGAAAAAGCGAGACGTATCAATATCCATACCGAAGAAAAAATGCAGTTGAACCTTGACGGAGAATACGGAGGCCTGCTTCCAGGCGAATTCGTGAACCTCAGGCACCATTTGCAAATGATCGTCCCGAAAGAACGCTTTGAAAACGACAGATAAAAAACAGGACCCGGCCCGTAAAGCCGGGTTTGTATTCTATCGAAGGTGGACATTTATGACAAACGAAAAGGAAAAGATGCTGGCGGGAGAAATGTATGATCCAGCGGACAGTGTGCTCGTAAAAGAACGGGAAAATGCCCGCCGGTTAACAAGATTGATCAACGGAACGACGGAAACAGAGGAAGATAAACGGGTCTCCCTTTTAAAAGAACTGTTCGGTTCGACGGGGGAGCAGATCTATATTGAACCGAGCTTCCGATGTGATTACGGCTATAACATCCATGTCGGAGAAAACTTCTTCGCAAACTTTGACTGCGTCATTTTAGATGTATGCAAGGTGACGTTCGGAGACAATTGTATGCTGGCACCAGGGGTACATATTTATACAGCGACCCACCCGCTCGATCCGCTAGAGCGAAATTCTGGAAGGGAATTCGGAAAACCTATTACATTCGGTCACAACGTCTGGATCGGAGGCGGAGCGATCATCAACCCAGGCTTGAACATCGGGGATAATGTGGTCATCGCTTCGGGTACAGTCGTTACAAAGGATGTGCCAGCCAACGTCGTTATAGGTGGAAATCCCGCGAAAATCATTAAACACATTTAACATTTATCCTTTAGACAGGGCAGAGGATACTACTCCACTTCATATCCAGTCTGCTCGATCGTTTCTTTAATCTGTTTCTCGCCTACCAGATCCTCCTTATATTCAACTTTCACATGCCCTGATTCCAAATCAGCCATCGCACGCGCAACACCATGACTTCCAGTAAGTGTTTTTTCCAATTTTTGGACACATTCCCCACATGTCATTCCTTTTACTGTCAAGGTTACTTCACTCATGAACAATCCTCCTTGTAAATTCATTTAGTTATCGTTCTTAATGTTTACGAAACCCTTGCCACCTACTCTTTTGTTGTAAGAAAAGCTGGATAAAAACAGGGCGGTCAATCAATACTATTTAACATAAATGACTACCATCAAGCGGGGGTGACGTTAAGTGAACCAACTTACGACGAAGGAATTGTCTTATATTGAAGATGAAATCCGAGCTGAGGAAATTACTGCAAAAACCATCAACTGGTGTGCTGCTCAATGTGAGGATCAAGCACTGCAGAAGCAATTAGAGGAGTTGGCCGAAAGCCACCAGATGAAAGTCGGAGATCTCTCTAAGTATTTCAATCGTTCGATGCATATTCAATAGTCAATGGAGGTGAAGGACCTTGCCGAATAATATAGAAAACCGGGGATTGACGGATCGAGAAATGCTCCAGCTTTGTCTGGAGTTGGAAAAGGGAAGATGCAGATGCATCACTAATACGTTGCTCGAAACAAGCCATAAGGAATTGAGGGAAGTCTATAAGCAATGCTTTGACAATGCTGAACAGAACCAAAGCAAGCTATTTGACATCATGAGTGGGAAAGGCTGGTATAAAGTTGAACCAGCTACGACAGAGCAAATCGGAAAAACCCAGGCTATGATGCAAAATAACTTGCATCCAGATGATCAGTTTTAACAGGGCGGTGATCGAAATGGTTCAAAAAGGTAAAAGCCAATATAAAGTTGTGACAGGTCCTTATAAAGATAAGACGACCGGGTTGAAGTTCGGATACGAATACTCATCAGGCAATAAAACGTATAAGAACGAAAACCAAAAGTGAGCATTGTAGGGCGATAGGTAAGGAGGACCATTAAGATGGCGAAAAACGAAAAGCTCAATGAAGAAGCAGCAATGAACAATAATCTTGATTCGGCAACACTTAAAAGTAACGTGGAGCTTTCGGAAGAATATCACGGTAAAAGAGTCGAAAAGGAAGAAAATCCAAAGAGAATCAAGCGAAGCTGAAATACGCAGGCTGACCGACATGCGATATGCTGGTCAGTCTTTTTTAAAAGATAAGAAACCATAAAATTTGTTTCAATGAAGGAATGTCTAGCTCCACCGCCCAACCACTTGGATCACTTCAGTCCTCCTATGGCGGTCGACACATTGATTTGGGCCGAAGTGTTTACCTACGCAGAACCGAACTTTGTTTGGTTCGAGCATCCTCGTCGGACTTCCAGTGACCTTCGTGTCTGATCAGGGTGCTTGCGCTTTTCTTTCCTTTATTGTTGATCTCGCCTGGATCGCTTTTCCCGAAAGAGTATTTATAGGATATTCAACAATAGGAGTTGACAGCGCCTTGTTTTCAGGTTTATGAGATGGAGAGTTTTATGATAAACTGTACGATTTGGAGGTATTCTAGTAATAAATAACAACCAAGGTAAGGTGGAGCATGATGATAACAAGAAAAAGACAAAGAAAACAAACGATCAGATTAACGATGATAGGGATTCTATTTAGTCTATGCAAACCCTTTGGCTGTACAGGAATATTCAGGATATCAAGAATAAATTGAAGTGAAACTTCCGTTTTGGTCAAAAATACCCAATTTCAATTATCCCGGTTCAACTTTTCCAAAAAAGGATAGGGTAAGGAAAGGACGGAATGATTAGGAGGACCAAAATGGCTTCTGAAAATCTTGATTCGAATCATAATTCTATTACATACTTTAACCGGAATATTTGGTCAGGGATGCTATTCGGCCTTGGATTCGTCGCCTTTGTTGACGAAACGGTATTCCATCAGCTCTTGCATTGGCATCATTTTTACGATAAAACGACTCGATCCATGGGCTTGATTTCCGATGGTCTGTTTCATGCCTTCAGCTGGTTTGCAACAATCGGCGGATTATTCATGATAGCTGATCTCCGCAGGCGGAATACTTTTGTTTTTAAGAGGTGGTGGGGCGGAAGCATGTTAGCAGGAGGTGCGTTCCAATTCTATGATGGAATTATCCAGCACAAAATTATGAGAATCCATCAAATCCGGTATGTCGATCATGTGTTCATCTACGACTGGGTTTGGAATATCATCGCGGTGATCATGATTATTGCTGGTGGACTTCTCATCAACCGTACCAGCAAGGAATTCCGCAAAAGATGGGAAGGGAACAGAAGGTAATGCATGGACATATCCATCCAAGTAACAATGAACAGATGATGTTAATGCTTCCTTTCCTGTTGCTGATCGATTTATACATATTCGCAGGGGTGTTTTCCAACCGGCACCATCATTCATGGCCGTTGCACCGTTATTTTTTCTGGTGTTTCGGGGTTTTGAGTGCCGCCGGGGCGGTTGTCGGTCCGATCGCCAATCGAGCACATATGGATTTCACTGCCCATATGACCGGCCATCTGCTGCTCGGAATGCTTGCTCCTCTCCTGATTGCTATTTCGGCACCAGTTACGCTTATTTTGAGGACGATCAGTGTCAAATGGTCCCGCCGACTGACCCGTGTGTTGAAAAGTTGTTTTTTCCGGGTGGCAAGCGATCCGGTGGTAGCATCTCTTCTTAATGTGGGAGGATTATGGCTGCTCTATACGACGGGCCTATATATGGCGATGCATAAAAGTTTAGTGTTGCATGTGTTGGTCCATCTGCACGTATTTTTAGCGGGCTATCTTTTTACTGTTTCGATGATTTATATGGATCCTACTCCTCATCAGAGAAGCTTTCTGTATCGTGCAGTCGTGCTTGTTTTGGCATTGGGAGGGCATGGAATATTGTCTAAGTATCTCTATGCCCATCCGCCTGCTGGTGTTCCCTCGGGACAGGCGGAAATCGGGAGTATGATCATGTATTACGGTGGCGATGCGATTGATATCGCATTAATCACGATTTTCTGTTTCCAGTGGTATAAAGCGGCACGTCCGCGGATATCATCAACTTATCCGCAGGTGAATTAAAAAAGATCGACTTGTAGATTGGCCAACTCTTTTACTGTTGAGATTAAAAAGATTCGTATTCCTCTGATGTCCCGCTAGGTTTCGAGCGATAGTAGACCCGTACGATCAACAACAAAATCAAGGCGATCCCGACGATTGCTACCCCAAGTCCACCATACCCGATCCCCGACCAGCCTTTGACGAATACAACACTGTATACAATCAATGTCACTCCAAGCTGAAATATGAGATAAGGGAGGATGTGCCAACGTAATTTTTTCGGAAAATAGATGACGAGCCAGCTGAAAATGATCCAACTGAAGATGGCCAAAGTCAATAAAACGATATCTGTCATATCTTTAGCCCCCTGGGAGAATACTGACTGTTTTTTTATAAAGGAAGCAAATTTATTATTTACATTATATACCTTTCAAGTAAGCTTATCGATGGGAAATTGGGAGAGAATTATCCATGAAAAACGTGGGCACCCTTATAGTTGATCCTAAATAAAGGGGTGGCTCTATGAATATTACAGAACTGATAATCCGATTATCGATATCCTTCTTAGTACTGTGGGCGATGACCAGATTGATGGGAAGAAAAGAAATAAGTCAGATGACGTTTCATAACTTCGTGTCGGCGATTGCAATCGGGACGATCGCTGGTTCTCTTGCGTTAAATTCCATGATAAGCATTCGAAATGGAGTACTTGCACTAATCGGATGGGCAGCATTTACTTTGGCATTCAGTTTTCTTGATCTCAAATCGAAGGGAGCGCATAAACTTCTTAACGGAACTCCCATCGTTGTGATCAAGGATGGAAAGATTATGGAGGATTCACTCCGGAAAACCCAACTAAACATGGAAACACTCAATGTTATGTTAAGGAAGAAAGGCGTGTTTTCCCTCTCTGATGTTTCTTTTGCCGTTTTTGAAACGGATGGAACCATATCGGTCATGAAAAAAGAAAGTTTGCAACCCCTCACAAAGAGGGATATGAACATATTCAA
Source organism: Alkalihalobacillus sp. YIM B00296 (assembly GCF_020179385.1). Lineage (GTDB taxonomy): Bacteria > Bacillota > Bacilli > Bacillales > Fictibacillaceae > Pseudalkalibacillus. The sequence goes on from NZ_JAIBLJ010000028.1 coordinate 45,320, forward strand.
ACCGGCTCGTGGCAGTTCAGTAGGGACAGTGGTCGTATCTGATGGCAAAATAATCGAGGGTAATTTATCTAATTTGGATCTCGACATGGCCTGGCTTGAGCAGAAACTACGAGACTCCGGTATTCAGCAGATCTCAGAAGTGTTTTACGCAGAAGTTCAACAAGACGGAACACTCTACATCGATAAATACGATGACGGCGTCGTCCATTGAATAAAAGTGCCTGGCTCGGTGCCAGGCACCTTTTATGATCCGTTGGGGGATAGGGGTTTCACTTCGGTGCCTGGTACAGAGAATCTTTCGACAATCTACTTTAGAGTTCAATCAAACGTTTGATTAAGTGGCTGAATTAGTTATCGGGCAAGATATTTGGATTTCAAACAAACGTTTGATTGGCGGTTAAATGCAGGTGTAAAAGTGTAAAAATTCACCTTTACGACAAGCCTTGCACCCGTTCAAACAAACATTTGATTAAGAAGCTTAACCTCTTGCGCCGCAACATAATGTATTTTCAAACAAACGTTTAATTAATAGGTATAATTTAGGGGGTTCCTGGCACCGATCTGGCCCCCTTGATACATCAACGTTGTTTATCGGTACCAGGCACTTTTTGAAATTTCTTGCGGCACAAGGGCTGAATTGTCGTGCCTTGGTACACATATCTATTTTTATAAAATAATTTGAACTTTTTGTGGGGTTGGTGACTCTAAGGTGTGGATGGAAGAGGGGGGGAGAGCCTTTGGAGATCGAGAAGTTTGTGCGGAAAGCACAACATGGGGATAAAGAAGCGCTGTTACAGATTTTCCGAATGGGAAAGCCCATACAGGGCGTAGC
>NZ_JAIBLJ010000029.1 GCF_020179385.1 Alkalihalobacillus sp. YIM B00296
TTCCAGACGATTTTGGATCAAGTCTTTCCGGAGTATAAAACCGTTTTCGGAGCCCTGTATTCTCCGACCTCTTTAGCAACCCTACTACACTATCAAACGCCCCAAGGTGTTAAAGGCGAAACGGTTGAACAAATCGCTGACGTAATACTTAAACAGGGTGCTAAACGCTCTTACAAATGGGGTTTGGAGAAAGCACATAAGCTTAAAGAAGCTGCAGATAGAGATCCTTTTAAACGCAATTTATATACGAGTCATATTGTCACACTNACGATTATTAGTTCTTTCGCAACATAAGATTTCTTATAGTGAACATGACATTAAAAACGAACCAACCAATATTGAGGAGCTTAGAGAGTTAACCGGAAAAAATATCGTTCCAACAATAAAAATTGGAGATGAAAGTTTTATCGGCTTTGTAAAAAACCGTGATGAAATTGAAAAACTCCTTCTGTCATAACGAGTTCCTTTATGTAATTGTCGGTAAAATGGCGGCAATTTTTACTTTCTTCCCCTTTTGATGCAACCATCCTTATACATGTTGTATTATCCGTTGGTTATCCTAAACGATAATGATAGTTGCATAAGGAGTGAGGTCATGGATGAATTATTGTATTTGATTGCTTTAATTGTCGGACTTGTCGGTATTTGGAGTATATGGAACTATAGTAAACAAAAGCGGTTCGCTATTACCCATAAAAGAAGAAAAGACAAAAGTTAAAGGTAATTAAAATTGCTCTTATTAAGGAGGTTTTCTTTCTTGCCTACTGAATTGTGGTTGTCAATCGTTCCACCTCTCGCTGCCATAGTTATGGCCATTTGGACAAAACAGGTTATTCCATCGTTACTTGTTGGGCTATGGATTGGAAGTCTGTTATACACCGGTGGTATAGTTGAATCACTGAATCAAACCATTAGTTATATTTCTGGAGTATTAACGGACACCGGCAATTTGGATGTCCTGCTTTTTCTTTATGCTTTTAGCGGAATGGTAGCTCTAATCCAGGTTTCGGGCGGTGTCCAAGCCTTTGCCTCTCTTATTTCTAAATACATTAAAGGACCCAATCAAACTCTTTTGATATCCTGGGCGTTATTGCCGATCACATTCATGGATTGTGGATTTCGTGTAGTAGCAGGAGGAGCGATCATTAATCCGCTGGCAAAAAGGTTTAACGTGGCAAAGGAACGACTTGCTTATATGTTGAATAACTCGTCAAGCCCAGTGATTGTCCTCATACCGATGGCCACTACCTTTATCGGCTATACCACTGGTGTAATCAGTAAAGGGATGGAGGCAGCAAACATCGGAGGAGCGCCTATCACCCTCTTTCTTCGTTCATTACCCTTTCATTTTTTCAGCTATGTCTCTATTTTGATTGCCCTGCTTTCTCTTATGCCGGCTTTTAATTTTTCGCGCATGAAAAATTTGATGAAGCAAAATGATGGACATAAGGAAAAACCTCAAACAAAAAAATCAAAGCAAAATCATAAGTATGCCTTTGAATTTTCTGAAGAAATGGATGGAGATAAAGAACATCAAGAAAAAGCTGATACAGCAAAAGATCAGATGGGTGTGGCAATGAAAGGAAAAGAGGATCACATGAAGGGGATGAAAATGGGCATGGAAAATGAAGAACCTGCTTTGAAGCCCCGCCTTTTAAATCTTGCCGTTCCGATTCTCATCTTGATTCCACTTAGTTTTATTTTAATGTGGGAAAGTGAAAATCCATCAAGAATGATGTTATCGGCGTTAATTCTCACAATAGTGGCTTCCGTCGGGTTATATCTTCTTCAGGGCTTAAAATTGAAAACGATTATGGACCGTTTTATCAAAGGTGGAAATAAGCTTATGACTACGATCATTATTCTAGTCCTGGCATGGCCTATATCGGATGTTTCGCAAGATCTTGGATTGACCAGATTAATTGAAGGCACCCTTGCTGGAACCATTAAGCCCGTTTGGATTCCGTTGATTGTTTTTGTGGTCACTGCAGCAGTCACCTATTTCATCGGCTCTTCTTGGGGATCATGGGCCTTGATGATGCCGGTAGCCATTCCCTTAGCTGTATCCACAGGAAGTTCAATCCCGTTGGTGATTGCTGCGGTCTTTTCTGGAGGAACTTTCGGGGATGTAACCTCCCCTGTGTCTGGAATGACTGCAATGTCAGCTGGTATAGCAAACGCGGACCATATGAAATATGTACGAGCTATGACGCCTTATAACATGACAGCAGCAGCCCTATCAGCCATACTATTTTTAGGGGCATCCTTTCTCTTTATCTAAAAAGAAATGCTAGTTGAAATGACACTTTGTGAATGAGTCACTTGTTTTCGAATCAATCTAATTTCTTATTTGAAGCTTCAATCGCCAAAAATAGTTTCTTATAATAGGAATCGACTTTTTCAATGGAGAAACCGGTCTGTCTGATGACTTCAAGGGTGTTGCGATTTAAGTGACACCCATCACATATTTTCTTCCAAGTGGGAGTTAGGACATCTTGTAGTTTTCCTAACAATGGCTGGTCCATTTTTACATGCTCAAAAAATAAAAGTTTAGCATTCGGTTTACTAACACGCTGGATCTCTTTTAGCGCCTCTACTGGTTCCGGAATGGTACATAAAACCAGCGTTCCTACAACTGAATCAAACGTATTATCTGGGAAAGGTAATTTTTCGGCTTTTACCATATAGGTCTGAATAGGGATGTTCGATTGTTTTATTCGGTCCAAAGATTTTTTGGCCATCAAAGTATTCGGCTCAATCGCATCCACTTGATTAGCGTTTTTATAAAACGGGAAATTAGCTCCGGTCCCTGATCCGATCTCCAATACCCTTCCCTTAGCCTTATGTAATAAGTTTGTTCGGATTTTCTTAAAAGTCGTCTGTTCAAGGGGCTTCATTGCTGTATCATAAACAATTGGAAACCATTTCCCCATTACATATCACCTCTATTCCGATTGATCTATATTCGATTACCTAACGAATACAAGGCCTCATCACTAGAAAACCTTTCCTTCCTTTCAATGAAGCATACAAATGATAAAAAGGTGACCTTTCTTAATTTTCGCTTCCGTTTGTACAGCTTTTAGTATACAGGACAAATTTGATGAAGATTTGAGGATTTGAGTTTTTTTAAAAAAAGTCCCTCTTTCTACTTATACGTTTGTTCATTAAATTCCCCCTACAAAACGTTTTCCATGAATTACCCCAAGTGTTTTTCATCTTTTTGAAAGCCTAAATTTTTTATCCTCACTGACACAGTTACCGTTAATACGAATCTCACTCTTGTTGATCAGTTTTTAAATGTAGATGATGATATTTTAAATCTTTTATGGGATAGACCCTCTTTTTTATAAATTATAGGTTTCTTTTTGTAGCAGAAACAAACAATATCAGTAGAATCATGCAAAAGGAGGGTTAAATATGTTTCGGAAAACAGCTGGAGAAGTTTTAATGGAATTACTGATCGAATGGGGAGTAGACCATATTTATGGTATGCCCGGAGATTCGATCAACTCAATCATTGAACCATTGAGGAAAGTCCAAAATAAAATCAAGTTCATTCAAGTGAGACATGAAGAAAACGGAGCCCTGGCAGCGGCTTCTTATGCTAAATTGACCGGAAAGCTGGGCGTTTGCACAGCTATTGCAGGACCTGGGGCTATTCATTTATTAAATGGGCTTTATGACGCCAAATTGGATAAAGCACCCGTTCTTGCGATCGCCGGTCAGGTAGAATCGGATCTACTTGGTACAGATTTTTTTCAAGAAGTAAAGTTGGAACGCTTATTTGAGGATGTTGCGGTTTATAACCAACGAGTGATGTCGGCCGAACAACTTCCGGCAGTTTTGAACCAAGCGATACGTACAGCTTATACGAAAAAAGGGGTAGCGGTCTTGACCATCCCAGATGATATTCCCAAATTTGAGGTTGAACGACATCATCGAGAAACCAGTTCCTTTTTTGTTAAGTCGAGGATCCTACCTGAAGATCTAGATTTACACAAAGCAAAAGAAATCATTACAAAAGCTGAAAAACCGGTCATTCTCGCCGGCAAAGGAGCACAGGGTGCAAAAGAATCACTATTGGGATTTGCAGAGTGCATAGGTTCACCAATTGTACTTTCGTTACCCGGCAAGGGTGTCATCCCTGATGAGCATCCTTATTGCCTTGGCGGACTTGGTTTGATAGGGACTAAGCCAGCTTATGAAGCAATGAAAGAAGCGGATACACTGATAATGGTCGGAACATCATTCCCATTTACCGGTTTTCTACCAAATGAATCAAATACGATCCATATCGATACGGATGCTTCACAAATTGGAAAACGATCCCCTGTCGACGTTGGGCTTGCCGGAGATGCGGGCGAAACGATGACATGGCTTTCTAAACATTTAGACCATAAGAACAACCGATCTTTCTTACACCAGTGTCAGGACAATATGAATACATGGTGGGAAAAATTAGACCATAAAGCAAACGATGATTCAGTGCCTATTAAACCGCAGAGGGTTGTTAAAGCTCTTCAACAAATTGCAAGCGATAATGCTGTCTTATCTGTAGATGTTGGAAATGTAACCGTCTGGATGGCACGCCATTTTCGAATGACGAACCAGCAATTTATTATTTCAAGTTGGTTAGCAACATTAGGATGCGGGTTGCCAGGGGCAATTGCCGGAAAAATCGCTTATCCAGATAAACAAGTTTTTGCCATTTGTGGTGACGGCGGTTTTCAGATGACAATGAATGACTTCGTAACCGCTGTTAAATATAATTTACCTATTGTTGTCATCGTCCTGAACAATCATAAAATCGCCATGATCAAATTTGAACAGGAAGTGATGGGAAATGCAGAATTTGGGACCAATTTGCAGAACCCTAATTATGCAAGGTATGCCGATATTTGTGGAGGGATTGGATACCGGGTGGAAAAGCCAAATGAACTGGTTCCTGCATTACAACAAGCTATATCACAAAATAAGCCTTGTATCATTGATGTTGTTGTTGATGCCAATGAAGCTCCCTTGCCGGCCAAAATAACCTTTGGACAAGCCACAGGATATGCAAAGCATATGTTCAAAGAATTATTTGAGGAAGGTAAAATAGATAAACCTCCTCTATAAAGAAAAAGTCCCCACAGTAATAGGACAATGGTAAGAATCCCTTTTCATTAGCGATACAATGAGAATCTTTGAAAATTGTTGGTTTTTCAGGATACCTTACTCGAAAATATTTAAAAATGATATTCAGTTGTTTTCTACAGCGGGAATTTACCTCTCGCTGTTTTTAATAGATCCCAAAACGTCAATCTAAACTGTGAATTTCATGATGTATTCAGCCTAATAATCGTTTCCGAATCCTTTTAGGTTTACGCTCGTTTAAGTAGCGAATAGTTTAAACTTCAAAAATTTACAGACTCCAAGGTGGTCTCAAGTAAAAAACAATTTTTTACAAGCTGTAAAAAGAATAAAACGGCCTCAAAACGAGGCCTTATGCATAAGGGGGGCATTTATAAGGTTTTACTTCGTTTCTTTGTCGTCCTTAACAGATTCCATGAAATTGCCGCAAGCCTTTATCATCTTCTGTCCTTCAGGGGAATTCATCGCATCCATCATTTTAGACATGTTTCCATTCTCCATCATGTTCATCATTCCATTGCCGTTCATCATGTTTCCCGTACCATTATTCTCAGAACCTTCCGCAAATCCAGCCTGTCCTACAACTAACAGGGTGGCTAAAGCAAAAGAAAATACAAGTGGTAATTTTTTGATTTTCACTGTATTACCCTCCTTTCTGCTAGGACAATTTCAGTATAAACAAAAAATTTGTGGATTTTGTGAAGACTGAAAATTAATTTCCTATCAAGAAAACACATGGGCTACATTTATTGAATTATAACTAGTAGGCTTTAGTCTTTTTTATTTAAGGTCCTCTTTTTTTCCTCAAATTCCTCTTCAGTAAGTTCACCTTTTGCAAACCGCTCACGCAGAATTTGTAGTGAAGGATCATCCTTCTTTTCAAAAGGTTTCATTACTACTAATATAATTCCATAAATAATAAACCCAACAATAAGAATCATAATAAACATGTTAAGGATACCCCAGCCCATCATCATGTTGTCTCTCTCCTTTTTTATATATTATGGAACTTCCACGACAAACGGTGCAGTAATAATTTGGTCATTGTGTTGAAACTGACCCCAAATCTTATAAACGCCACTTTCCGGGAATAGAGTCATAAATTCGGCTTTGGGATCTCTTTCATCTGCTGAATTCATTGGATGACTATGGAGATAATCTTCCCCATCTTTACTAACAATAACGACGTGACCAATAGCACCAAGGTAAGGTTGTAAATCAGTGATTGGCTCACCTGTTTCATTATCCTGTATAGTGAATGTCATATTGACATCCTTATTTGAAGTAAGTTGATCGAACTCAAGTGAAACCTTTTTATCTTTGACCACTTTTGTTAATGAGCTGTCTACGACAAGTTTTTCACTTTTTGCATTTCCACTGACATCGATCCATTCTGTAACAGTAGATGTGGAATAACCACTTGGTACTACATCAGCAATCAGCTTGTATTGTCCCCCTTTTGGGAACTTGGTTGGAATCGTGAATTGTCCATTCCCGTTGAATTCTGGATGTAGATGTTGAAAAACAGAAAGATCCTTGCTTACTACAATTAAATGCATAAGCTTTTCATGTTCTACATCAAAGTCTTCCATTGCTTGTCCAGATTTATCATTTATATTAATCTCTAAAGTTTGCTTACTGTTTGCTTGAGGGTCCTGATCAAAATTCCATGAAACATCCAATGGAAGCTCGTCTTTCTCTTCATCCCCATTAGAGTGTGTTGACATTTGGTTATCATGGTCGTCCTTATGGGAAGCTGCAGCTTCATCGGATAGTTTAGAGGCTGTCCCTACTTCAGCTATCTTCTCCCATTGTTCCCCGTTGTTATTCGTCAGATAAATATCTTTAAGAAACGTGGTCAATACAAGTTCATCAGGGTTTTGCGGGTTTGCTGCAATAAACGAAATGGCATCCTCTTCCTTCACTTTTGGAATTTGAATCGTTGTTTGTTGCCTGGAGTCTATATTGACCTTGATCAATGACGGTTGATTGGTAAGGATCCCTGCTAAAAGGTTGCCTTCTTTTGTGAATGCTAAGGATGTAGCAGGACGATCTACTAAACCATCAAATTGATTGCCATGATCTGTTGACAAGAAAACGCCTTTATCTGTACTGATAACAATAACGTTTTCTTTTGAAGGGTGAACGGCCATGGCTACTGGTTCTCCTTCAATCCCGTTCATCTCGCTTTTCTTCCATGTTTTCGTGTTGTCTAAAGAGTAATATAAACCTGTATCATCCATTTTTGAATTCGGTTGAGGATTTTGCACATAAATCGCATGTGAATAATAGCCGACTGCCATATTATGAAAATCAATTTCACCATATAGATCAAGGGTTTCTAGAGATTCACCCATATCTTCACTTTTTACAATTCCAAACGGGTTCTTCATATTCGATCCCGGTGAAGGATGACCACTGCTGTAAAATCCATCGTCCACCATCGAAAAGCCCATGTAGTCGTGTTTCTCCCCATCTGGAATTGTCCACTGTCCATCGGAGTATACCCGTAACCCATCATGGGCCGGAACATAGATTCCTTCACCATCATCTGTAAATCCTAATCCATGGATATGTTGAAATTCGATTACTTTTTCAGTGGTTTTATTAGTCATTAAGTTCAATCCACCTGCAAGAATCAAAGCTATTAAAGAAAGAATACTTAACCACTTATAAAATTTTGCTATTTGGTTCAGAGTATCCCTCTTTTCCCGTCCTTCCTTCTTCTTCACATTCACCTGATTGATTTTCTTTTTGGTCAAGATCAGTAATATGACAAATAAGATCACTAATATTGATGTTCCGTATAAGCTATACGTGATTACATTCTGTAAAAATACTTCCTTTTGATGTTCATCCTCCGTCCCATGCGCAAAAACGCCGACTGGAAAGGCCCCCAATAGGATTGTGAATATGAATAATACATATAATTTCATTTTCATCATTTGTCGGTTTCCTTCCTTTTTTTCCTGATAATAATTAAATAAACAATACCAGCTACCAATACTGGAACCCCCATCCATAAACAAAGATGAAGAAGTGTGATCAAATAAGAATCAATCGAATCTGGACCAAACTTAGCGGTTCCAGAAATGGTAAGACACGTTAACCCAGAGATAACAAGTAAAATGGCCATAAACCAATCAATTCTTTTCATCGATTCTCCCCCCTTATTGGGAAAGTTAATTTAAATCGAGTTCCTTCCCCTTCTTTACTTTGGACCGAGATTGTTCCGTTCTGAAGTTCAACTAAATTCTTAACAATGGCTAAACCTAATCCTGAGCCTCCAAAATCCCTGGAACGAGATTTCTCAACTCGGTGAAAACGTTCAAAGATATGAGGAAGTTCCATTTCAGGAATCCCTATGCCGGTATCGGTAATAACAACGTTAACATTTTGATGATCATAACCTACATCGACATTGATCGATCCACTTTCTGTGTAACGTAACGCATTGCTTAACAAATTGATGAAAACTTGTTCCAAACGAAGACCATCAGCTTCTACAAGGGGTAAATTGCTTTGAACATTCAGGTTCGTTACCAGTCCTTTTTTCTGAGCTTCGATTTTCATTTTAGAAAGGGCATTCTCAACGATTTCTCCTACATCAAGGGAATCAAAATGAAGATCAATCCGACCTTCTTCCATTTTTGAAAGATCGAATAAATCATTGATCAATTGGATGAGTCGGTTTGCTTCCTCTTCAATAATCGTAAGATAATGTTTCTTTTCCTCTTCGGTTTGATAGAGACCAGCTCTTAATACTTGAGCATATCCTTGTAAATAGGAGATGGGCGTTCGTAATTCATGGGAGATGTCTGCGAAAAATTCTTTCCGGTTCGTCCGATATCGATTTAATTCATAAGCCAGATCGTTGATAGCTTTCGATAACGAACCAATTTCATCACCAGATGGAACAGTTAATCGGATATCTAAATTGCCTTTGGCCATTTGTCGTGTTGCTTTTTCCATTTCGATTAGTGGATCAGACATTTTACGAGAGACGACAAAGGTAAAACCAAGTGCAAGGAAAATGGCACCCACTCCAGATAAAACAAGTAAATCCCTCACTTTTTCAATTGACTCATGAATGCCTCCGACTGACGCAAGGACAAAAAAGGCCCCTTTATACGTATTGGATCTGACAATAGGTTGGCCTGAAACAAGATAATTTTTATCGGTTACCGGTTCCTCCATTTGTTTTGTGACAGATCGTCCAGCTACTAACTGATCCCATTCATTCTCTGATAAATCTAGAGTTTGGACACCTGAATTAGCAATAATTTGTTGTTCTTCATTTAAAATCACGATTTCTTTACTCGTTAATTCAGCAAGTGTTTCAAACATATTCAACATCATAGGATTGTCCATTGATTCAAGTGTTCTCGCATATTTCATTGACAGCTCTTCTGTTTCTTCTTGAACTTTATCGAAATAAAAGTTTGTAAAAATCTGATTGATGATAAAACCGAGGGGTAATAACACAACCAGAAATAAGATCATGATGGTTCCGCCAAGTTTCAGGACAATTTTATTCCACTTCATGTCTGATCCTCTGCGGCATTCAATTTATACCCGACGCCCCAGACGGTTTTGATTGGGTTATAAGTAAGTCCAGCACTTCGTAGTTTAACTCGAATATTTTTTACATGAGTGTCGACTGTTCGAACATCTCGAAAATCACTTGATGACCAAATTTGATCTAATAAGATTTCCCTTGTAAAAACTCGTTTCGGCTGACTGCAAACTAAATATAACAATTCAAATTCCTTTGGGGTTAATTCTATGGGAACATCTTTAACCCTCACTTCTCTGCTCTCATGGTCTAGAGATAACTCATCAAAACTTAAAATCGAGTCTTTAGGTTTTTCTACTCTGTTTAGATTCTGACGGCGTAATAATGCATTTACTCGAGCAACCAATTCCTCTGGGGCGAATGGCTTATTCAGATAGTCATCTGCACCAATATTCAAACCCTGTACTCGATCCCTGACATCATTTCGGGCAGTAACCATTAAAATGGGTACGTTCTGTTGCTCGCGAATCATGGTACAAACTTCCCATCCATCCATAGCAGGCATCATGATGTCTAAAATGACAAGGCTATAGTTGGTTTTTTTGATCATACTCAAAGCTTCTCTACCATCTTTTGCATCATCAATGTATAAATCTTGCTTAGAAAGGTAAATCCTTATTAAATTCCTCATATTCCATTCATCATCGACAATAAGAATTTTATTCATAAGATCCCTCGTTTTAATAGTGTGCCGGTCTATTGTAACAGCAAAATTTGTGTATTTTGTGAAGTCTAAACTTTTTCAGCTTTGTTATTTATCATTCTTTAAAAATAAGCTATTTACTTATAATAGTTTACCTAAAGTTAGCTTTTTATCGGATGTTTATATATAAACCAATAGAACTCTAAAAAGAAAATAAATAATAGGAACCTCATTTATGAAATTCAGGTACCAAAGAGATGTTGCGGAAACATGTCTTATATTATATTCATTAATCTATTTATTTTTCTTCATAGATTGCGGTAATTACATGTACCGTCACCCCACATAGGACCCATTGAAGGTAACCAATTGTTTACCGTTATACTGAATCGTCTATATAGATAATAATTGATGAACAAAGATTGATAAAATCACAAAACTAGAAAAGACGTTGGGTCAACTAGTTATCAAATAATAACCGAAAAACTCTGGATCCAATTAAGGAGTTGCCGAAAAATTATTTATTTGTCGGGTGCATATGACTGTATTATTTATTGAATAGGTAACGAACAGTGGAGGTGTCTTTTATGTTGGATCAAATCGGAAAATCAGCAATTACATCATTAGGTTTCTTCTGGAAAGCAGGCTGGGCATTCGTACTGGGCTACTTAGTCAGTTCTATGATCCAAGCATTCATCCCCCAGGGGAGACTAGCACGCTACATCGGAAAATCGAATATGAAATCGGTTAGCTTGGCAACACTTTTCGGAGCCATTAGTTCTTCCTGCTCGTTTGCTGCACTGGCTGCCGGGAAAAGCCTTTTTAAGAAAGGAGCCCACTTTATTGCGACCCTTGCCTTTCTTTTTGCATCCACTAATCTGGTAATCGAATTAGGAATATTGATTTTTATTTTCTTGGGTTGGCAATTTGTAGTTGCCGAAATAATTGGTGGCATCTTCCTTATCATTGTTGTTTCATTGATAGCACGAATTACCATGCCTAAAAAATGGGTCGAAGAGGCCAGAGAATATGTAGAGGATGAGGAGCAAGATGAATTTGACTGGCGGGAAAAAATTCGCACTAAAGAAGGCTGGTATCAGGTAGGGAATGAATTTGTGATGAATTGGCAGATGGTCTGGAAAGAAATTATAATCGGGTTCACGATTGCTGGTATAATGGCAACGTTTGTCCCAGAATCTTTCTGGAAAGGACTATTTCTTGCTGATACAGAAACTGGCTTTCTTATCATAATGGAAAATGCATTGGTAGCACCCCTTGCTGCTGCCATGACTTTCATCGGATCAATGGGTAATATCCCTATATCTACCATCCTCGCATCTAGCGGAGTAACCTTTGCAGGTATTATGGCATTTATCTATTCAGACTTGATCGTACCTCCAATAGTTATGGTGAATAAGAAATATTACGGGTGGAAGATAGCGCTATATATCGCGGTAATCTTTTATGCTGCTATCGTTATCACGGCATTAAGTATTCATGGAATCTTTGCTGGTATTGGTATTCTACCGGAATCCAGTCGCGAAATTATGAATGAAAGTCCTTTTAAAATTAATTATACCTTTTGGTTCAATGTATTATTTGCTATCGTCACGTTGTTTACTTTAGAACTGTATCGACGTTTCCGTCGTTCAGGCTCACATTCGAAAATGATGAAGATGGAAGGAGATTCATGGATAAAATCACTTTTTACGTGGTTCAGTATTACGTATATTGTATTTGGATTTATTATCCATATTGTGGATGTAATTTAAAATAGTTTTTTTGATTGGTGTCCTTCAATATGTCTAATGTCTAGAATTATCCCCCAAGTTAAATTAATTGATATAATTTAGATATCAAAAAGCAACCATTTCGCCTTGTTTCAAAAAAATCAGAAAGAATAAAGAAAAAAGGCTGATATACAGCCCTAAGTTGCTCCACAAATGCGCCCGTTTGTTTAATAAGTCACTAATCATTTTCCACTTCGTTTAAGTAATCTATAAATTTATCATGTAACTCTATATCACCTTTTAGTGATTTTCCCGTATCTTTTTCAATTAAGTCTATTGGGAAACTTAATTCATCGTTATATCCATCAATCAATTCCATTATTGAATAAAGAACAGACTCAATTATTTCATTCTGTTGCTCTTTTAAATCACCGTCTTTAACACCACTCTCAAGCTTACTGTTTATTGCAAAATAGAAGTGCAGAGCTTTGCAAAGGAAAAATGCAGAGTCCTGCACTTTATTTAAACTAAAAAAGGACTTGCCAGCCACCCCAAGTCCCTCTACTGTTATTGGTGTCGAATCAATGCAGTGGAGGTAAGAAAGGATGCTAGCAATGTCCGATATTAATTGTATCAAACACTTAAGAAACAACAAAGGTTTATCTATCCGTAAGATAGAGGAAACATTAGGGATTAACTGGCGAACAGCTAAAAAATATGCAGATGGGGAACAAGTTCCCCAAATAAAAAACAAGAAAAAGAAAGGGATGATGCATGAAGAAAAATGGGGCGAAATTGTTTCAGATTGGCTTTTCGAAGATCAAAAACTAAAGAAGAAATTACGTCGTACCAATAAGGCTATCCTTGATGAATTGAAGGGATTAGGATTTCAAGGATCTTATCGAACGTTAAGTTACTTTATTTCGGACTGGAAAAAGAATCATCAAGATGACAACGATCAAGGCTTTGAACGTTTAGAACATCCTCCGAGTGAAGCACAGGTTGACTTTGGGATTATGGAAGCTGTACAAGATGGTGAATATGTTGATGTACATACATTGATTATGTCTTTTCCCAATAGTAATGGTTCCTTTGCGGTACCGATGCCATCCGAAAATCAAGAGTGTTTTCTCGAAGGATTAAAGCAATTATTTAACCAAGCTGGGGGTGTTCCGAGAAAAGTCCGTATTGATAACCTCACGCCAGCCATTAAGAAAACACGTTCTAGATTTGAGGAAGTCCACCTGACAGATGAATTCATTCAATTTCAAAGTCATTACGGGTTTGAAGTACAGGTATGTAACCCAAGAAGTGGACACGAGAAAGGAAATGTTGAAAATAAAGTCGGTTATATTCGATACAATTTTTTCAATAAAGCACCGGTAATTGAAAGTTTAGAAGACTTGACAAGTAAACTATTGAATAAGTTAACAGATGATCGGAAGAGACTTCACTATGAAAAGGGAGTTTTGATTGAAGAGCTTTGGGAGAAAGAATCCAAGCACTTGTTAGCTCTTCCTGAAATAGACTACCCAGTTTTCAAAGAAAGACAAGGCAAGGTAAATAAGTATAATGAGGTAAAGCTCGATCAAACCCTGATACATGTACCAAAAGCATCCAATTACAGTTCTATTTACCTACTATTAACTTGGGATCGTTTCAAAGCAATTTCACCTGACGGTGAGATTCTTTTAGAAGATTACCGTCCATACATGAATAAGCGAAGAGTAATCCCATGGTCCTCTATTATCAAAACCTGGATTCACAAACCACGTTCTATGCCCTATTCCAGGTATGAGAAGTATTTACCCGCAAGGGTTCGTGATTATTTACTGGTAGACAATTTGATCATTCGTAGAGAACGCTTAATGGAACTAACCAATTTACTGGTCACACATGATATGAAGCAGATCAATGAAACTTTTTACGATTTGATTGAACAGAGTCAATTTGGAAAGGATCAAAATCCATATGAAGTAAACTGGAATCAGTATGACTCCTTAACGCCAGAACATCAGGAGTATGTGAAATGAGTGAGGAGTTACGAAAAAAGTGCAAATCCCTTCGTCTAGCATATATCGCAGACATTTATAATGACGTCCCATTTGAAAGTCCTGAACAGTATCTAAACACTTTATTTCAAGAGGAATTCCGTTTGCGTGACCAAGCGAAAGCCCAACGGTTAATAAAGAAAGCTAGGTTTTTAGATCGAAAGACATTGGCCACCTATCAATGGAATGATCAAATACGATTTCCTTCTTATTTAACGAAAGAGGAACTCACAAGCTTAAGGTTTATTGAAGACCAACAAAACGTAGTTTTAATCGGGTCACCCGGAACGGGTAAAACTCACCTCGCAACGGGCCTAGGGAGAAAAGCATGTGAGCTCGGTTATGATGTGCGGTTCTATCGAGTATCTCACTTAGTTGAAGAGCTCGAGATGGCATTAAAACAAAACCGACTGGGAGCATTACGGAAAAGAATCCTTAAGTTCGATCTAATCATTTTGGATGAGATGGGATACTTACCATTCAGTAAAGAAGGTGCGGAGCTATTATTCCAGCTGATCTCAGAGTGTTATGAACAAAAAAGCTTGATTTTATCTTCTAATTTAGAATTCAGTCAATGGAACCGAATCTTCACAGATACTAGATTAACAGCAGCGTTGGTGGATCGGTTGATTCACCACGCACATATACTTTCGTTTCATGGTCAAAGTTTTCGATTAACGAACGCATTGTCAAAATCATGATGTATTGGGTGGCAACACTCTGTATATTCCATTGCATTATTCTGTACTTTTCTATTGCAAAACACACTTACTTAAAGAAATATCTACCCACTGGTCTTTAACTATTTTCAATGCATGAAAAAGTTGTTTTTGTTTCTCATTTATCACTAACATCACCTCAATATTAATGAAGGTCCTTATCTTCCACAATCCTGCCATGATTACGGAAGATCATTATTGATAGACTATTAACGCCCTGTTGAAGAAGCAAAGTTATTATAGATGTCTTTCTGTTGTTTTTATAGTAAAAAATATATTGGGGAATTTTGAACTGAAAAGCTTCCAAATTATGTATCCCAAAAAATGCTCCAAACGTATTTAATATTAAATCATCTATGTCTGCGGAACGTCCCATCGGAAAGGAATATTGTACCACTTCAATAATCAGAGATAATAGCAATCCTATTAATATTACGTTTTACATTAACTTTTTTTGTAAGTATGATTTCTTTAAAGATAGGAAGAATCCAAAAGGAACAAATAATAAAATATTAAGACCTAAATTACGAATAGGTACTGTTATATCAACGGAATTAACAAAATATTATACATTCCAATAAACGGTACTATGTTAATTATTCTCGGCACTTCTGGACCATAATACTGAGGAAAAACAGTTACTAATAGTATAGAGGTTATGCTAAATATAAAAAGAATGTTTATTATTACTTTTTTAAAATCCAAATTTCTCTTTTTACTAACAAAATAAACAATAATGCCAACGACTAAAACTATTATTATGAATAAAGGAACTAAGTCTCCAAATGCTCTCAATAATTGAACCACAATATTATACCCCCTTTTATTAGTTTATACGACCTATATTAACAAAAATTGGATAGGTCCAACATTAACCCAACAAGCCTTGTTCCATTAAATGGCCTAATAAATAAAGAAGGACGCTTTCTTATTAAAGAAATGCGCCCGATTCTTGAATAAGTTACTGCTATTCTGTTCGAACTGCGCGGTAGTGAAGGGTGTGAAGAAGTGTTCCGGTTAATGAACCGTGTTGGCAATGAACTTAAGCTCGGCTACAACTTCGTCGAGTGGCTTTCGGGTGTCGATCTCCGCAGTAGCTCCGGCACGTAGTAGAGGTTCGACAGTGGTGACGTAGTGCCCGATTTGTTCGCGTTGTGCGTCAGTCTTGCCGTAGTCGTTTGTCTCACGAGAAACCACACGTTCAAGGATTACCTCGAGGGGTGCACTCAGCAACACGATCGCATCGAACTTCGGATAGAACTTTACCTGATTTGATACGCAGCCCGAGACGAACAAAGTACCTTCAGCATGTTCAGTAAGAAGCTTATCGATCCGATTCTCGCTCCACAACCATTCTGAACCATCCCCATTCGGGAGTGCCACTTCCTCACTCCAACCGTCGTAATCGGTATCGACCACCCTATGCCCTCTACGAGCAAGTTCAATCAGAACTGTTGATTTCCCTGTACCGGACATCCCTGTCACCAGAACTACCACCTTCTGTTTGTCGATTTCTGATAATTGTAAGCCTGAAGTGTTTTTCATTTTTTTGCTCCTTTTTGTCAGATAGTTTCCGTCACTTTAACGTACAGTTTAAGTCTTAAAAGTAATAACAAATGGATATCTTATTAAGTTCTCATCGATAACTAATAAAGACACCTTTCCTACAGGAAAGCGTCCTATAATTGAATAATTGTCAGCAAAAACCTAAGCATCATCTAATACCCTTTATGATTTGAAAAGCTGTTAAAGGTTTTCCATCCTTAAGTCTGTGTTGAATTTTGTTAGCACACTCTGCTACGCTTAATTGTGAGGTATCGACTTCCAAATCATAAATACCTGGTTCATGAACTGCCTTTTGCCACTTTCTAACTGGCAATGGAACTGAACCGTCTTTGGCATAACCGGAATTCCAGGTGTTAATACGACGTTCCATTATAACCTCGAGTGGACAGCGTACTCCTATAAATAAAACAGGAAGACCATTTAGTATTTGAGCGCATTTTGGGAGAATACCAAGAGGAACAGAATAAGAATCATGGTGACCAACATCCACGACTATGTTTATACCTAAACGACTGTGTATAGCAATCGATTCATACATCCCTTTGTACATTAGCATTATTAGAGGCTCGAGATCTGGTCGCTCTCCTCCAGGTCTCAATCCTATCCCTGGTCGAAATCGTTCTGGTGTCATTTCCATGTTCCTATCAACACCTATGTTCATCCATAAACCCTCAAATGTATTTTGGATCTCCAGGGCTATGCTTGACTTTCCAGATCTGGGTGTCCCATTAAGAATAATTATTTGGCCAGGGCTCTCTGAAATTGTCATAAAGTTCCCTTCCTTTTTGTAATACTAAGTTCTCTTGTTTATTATGTAAGTTTCATGCTATTCCATGAATTTTCACGTATTAATCTGATTATGAATTTCGTATAATCATTTCTCCTCAATAAGAATCTAACATTTTTTTATTTTATAATCCTGCTTATGAAATAAGACGCGCTCCTAAATAAACGCGCCCGATAATGGAATAAAGAAAATTTTATTAGAAAAGGGAGTGAAACAAAACTTCGTCTGAATTCGATACCGTTAATTTAGCCCTTTATGAATTCAAGGAAGTCTGCGTTGAGTCGATCCACATGGGTGACGAATAGACCGTGCGCTGCTCCCTTGTATACGATAAACTGATTACCAGGCACGAGCTTGTGCAGACTTTTGCCCACAGACTTCGATAGGTGTGTTCTTATCTTTATCACCCTGAATAATCAGGGTGGGCACCGTGATCTCGCACATTTCGTCCCGGAGATCCGTCATGAAAGTCGAGTAAAATTCAGTCCATCATAGCCTTCTGAGAACATTGAAGAGCCATCTGTGCCATCCAATGCATGAGTTCAGGAGAAACAGAAACCTCTGGGAAACACCTACACCGAAGAATGTAGGTGCGTAGTCAGAGACCCATTTCGGTCGGTCCTTAGCCAGGCTTGCGGCCATTTCTTCAAAGACGCTCTTATCCATCCCCTCGGGATTACCAGTCGTTTTTAATCGAAACGGTCCGTTTGCAGCAAGGAGTGCAATTCTTGCTATACGGGCGGAACCGGGGCACGTCAGATAGCGAATGATCTCATCACCACCTATTGAGTGACCAATGAGGGTGACCTCGTGAAGATTGAGGTGCTCGATCAGTTCTGCAAGATCGTCGGCAAGTGTGTCGTAGTCATAACCATTCCAAGGCCAATCGGAACGACCGTGACCGCGCCGATCGTAGACAATGCAACGCAGGTCCTTGTTGGCCATATAGGGAATCTGTACTCCCACATTTCGGAGTTCATAAAAACAGTAGAGAGGAACTAGGGACTTACCTGCCAGTCGTTATAAAATAAGCGCGTGCCATCTTTGGTTTCAATGAATGGCATATTATATCCCTCCTTTTGTTCATTTCACTTTTTGGTAGTTTAATACTTTTAATAAGGATGAAATGGTTGTGAAATGCATCGTTTCATGAACGGTCGCAAAGTTGAATACCTCTCCAAACGTTTCGAATTTCAGTGGTCCTAATTCAATAGGCGAATCCATTTGTTGATCAAATGTGTTAGTAGGTATATCGGAAAAATTAGAAAGCTGCCTTGATAGGTTTTGAATAAGTTCTTCTTTGGTCGGAGGTATGGGACTCCAATCAGACGGCTTCGTTCCTGTGTTAAATAATTGTGCGTAGTTATCTGGAAGACTGGAATTAATCGGTAAACCTAATGAAAGCAAGTACTCATTGGTGAAGGCAATATGTCCGATATTCCATCTAATTGTATTGTTGAATTGATTGGGTTGAACGTCAAACAGATCCTCAGGAATCGATTCAACCAGTTGAATAACCATTTGGCGAACAGATTTAGCCGTACTTAATAATGCATTTGACATAATAAAAAACCTCCATTTCATTTTTCGAAAAATTCAAATAACCAATTACAACGTAAGTATATCTAGCCCCCAAAAGTTTATCAATGCAGTGTTTCTTATCATTATGATAAGTTATAGTTATGAAAATATTTGGAAGGGGAGTTAACATGGAATTACGGCAGTTAGAATACTTCATGGTTATCTGCGAGGAACTTCATTTTTCAAGAGCAGCAGAGAAAATTATGGTTTCTCAACCTAATTTAAGCCAGCAAATCAAGTTACTAGAAAATGAATTAGGTGTCCCTCTCTTTAATCGCATTGGCAAACGGATCACCATAACAGAAGCAGGTTATCTGCTATATGAACAGAGTAAGCATATTTTTTCACATTTAAAGCAAGCTCAGGAAAGCATTTCGGAACTGCAACAAATTAAAGGCGGTTCTCTCACCATTGGAATCTTACCCGGAGATGCTGACCTTATGTTCAATTCATTGCTTCTAGACTTTCACAGTACTTACCCGAATGTTTCCTTATCATTAGTCGAAACAATTACAGTCGCCGAACAAGTGATTGAAGGAATAATTGATATTGGTGTTACAACATCCCCTAATCCAGATGAAAGAATTGTAGAAATACCTCTTTTTCATGAAGAGTTCTCTTTAGCGGTTGTCAAAGAAACGCCACTTGCAAAGAAAAGGTCCATTCAATTTAACGCTTTGCAAGAGATGAAGTTAGTGATGTTTCCTCCTGATCATCAGTGCCGCAAACTAGTTGATATTCATTGTCAAAAATTAGGATTCCGAATTAAACCAAAAATTGAAACAACGACCTTATCATCATTGATTTCCATGGTTGAAAAGGGAATTGGAGTAACCGTTCTGCCTAGACTGTTACTTGAAAATCTTCATGATAAAAACATTCAAACGATCAAAATAACGAAACCCACACCAAGTCAGGATATTTGTCTTATATATCGAACTGATAAATACTTAGGATTTGCTGCACGGACGTTTATACAAGCAGTCAAGGATTACATTCAAACTGTACAACAAAATACCCTGACTTTTTAACTACCGTCTCTGTTATGTAGGATCTGTTCATCTCATTTATTGACATATCAATCCATATGGTGTATTTGACTTGTAATACAAATTAAAAGGACCGATTTCGTACAAAAGAAAAATGAATCGGTTATTTTCTTTTATTTATGGAAAGCTTGCAGACACTTATAAACTTAAAAATTTACTGACATTTGGATTTTTTTTATGTGCTATTGGGTTAATCATCGGCTTATATTCCCAAACATTCTCAATGGTCCTAATTGGGTGTTTCATCCAAGCAATAGGGGCTTCAGTTAGTCCAGCAATAGCTATGCTCATACCTGTTCGTTATTTCAGTCAAGAAGAACGTGGACGTGCGCTAGGAATTGAATCTGTTGGAACAGCCCTTGGTACGGCAGTAGGGCCTATAGTATCAGCATTAACTGTTAGCTTTTGGATTGGCGCTGGTTGTTTTGTTTACCACTTTTATTCTTGTTAACGATTCCATTTTATCGAAAGTACTTTAGTGAAGATCAAGGACAGAAAGGTAAATTTGACTGGATTGGAGGAACACTTCTCTCATCTGCAGTTGCCTTATTGATGCTTAGTGTAACAGAGGGACTATGGCATATTTTTTTGGTAGTCTTCTCATGACAGGCTTTGTTATTATCAGAATTCATTTAACAGCGGAACCATTTATCCGGCCTGAACTTTTTTATAACAAAAAGTATACTTTAGGCCTAATAATCTCTTTCCTTGTAAGCGGGATTGGCTATTCTGTTTTTTTCCTCAGTCCACTGTTACTATCTAATGTTAATAAGCTAGAGCCTGGATTAATTGGTTTTTCACTGGTACCTGCTGCGATTGCTTCTGCTGTTTTAGGATTAAAAGGTGGTATACTGGCAGATTCAAAAGTTTATGGCACATAAAAGAACGCAAACTTAACTGCACTTATCCCCTTAGTGTGGTGGAATTTGGATATTTTTGCGTTCGAGTCTCCTTAGAGTTGTTAATCCTAACGCTACCCCTTTCGTAATTTATCTAATTGCAAACTCTCTAGTGAATGGGAATAATTTTAGGACTTGGAAGAAGGAAGCATATAATAAAGGTACCTGACCCCCACCACGTTAAGTGGTAGTTCAGGCACCTTTTATTGTTATGGAAGTTCTATGGTATATTTACCAAAGCCGTTTGCTGCTTCACCAGCATATTTGATGGTTTCGTTTTCCGGAAGAGCATGGATCGCTTCTTTAGCTGATTCGAATGTTACCTTCACGTTATTACTGACCGGGGCAAATGTCCAGTTTCCATCTGCCGACGGGTCAATCGTGCCAAGCTCGCTTATATAGTCGATGATGACCTGGCGATTTTCATCTGGATACAGTTTAACTGCAGTATTGTTTCTTACCCCAGGAAAATTACCGCTGGCACGGTAATTGTTTGTGACAACAATGAATTCCTGCTCCAAGCTAATAGGCTCTCCGTTGTATTGTAAATTTTTGATTCGGTTCGCTTCAGCGTTGATCAGCTTGCCGTCTTTATTATATTTAGCCGGCTCTGTCACATCGATTTCATAAGTTACGCCGTCAATGACATCATAGTTGTAAGTTGGGAAATCATTATTTACTAAAGCTCGTTCGCTGCTCGTATTAGGATCGATTTGCTTGAACTGTCCTGAAGACATTTCCAGCCATTCCTTTACATCTGCACCTGTTACCTTAACAGTTGCAACGGTGTTAGGATACAGATATAGGTCTGCTACGTTTTTCACAGCGATCTCCCCTTGAGGAATAAACGTGTAATAGCTTGCCCCGTTTCTGCCGCCTGCTTTAAATGGCGCACCCGCCGATAGAATTGGCGTGTTTTCGTCAGCTGTACCTTTTAATTGCTTTTCAATGTACCATTTCTGTGCATTCGTTACAATTTGGATGGAAGGATCATCCTGGACAAGTGCGAAGTAACTGTGGATATCAGCCGTTGTTGTCCCTACTGGCTGACGCACATAATTCACCGTACCTTCATGTGCTTCCTTCACAGCTTCCAACACTTCTGAATCTGCATCGACAAGACTCCCTGATTCTTTTGAATAAATTGCCTTAAGACCCGTCTCGGAGTCTTTCACAATCCAATCACCCTTTACCTTTGAAAGCATCAAGTCCATTACTCCAAGCTGATTGCCCCAGCTACCAGGCATTACAACAGGAACACCATTGATGGTTCCTTTTTCCGTATCTACACCTGGAAGATCCTTAAATCCGCCCGGGAAGTTTAAGTGATTATGTCCGGTAATAATAGCATCTATTCCATTAACCTTTGTTAAGTCGTATGTCGCGTTTTCTTCCATTTCCGTATATTCCGCATCACCAATTCCGGAGTGGGCAAGTACAATAATGATATCTGCACCTTCCTTTTTCATTTTCGGAATAATGGCTTCCACTGATTTCACAATATCTTTCGTAATTATTTTGCCTTCAAGATGAGCCTTGTCCCATTGCATAATTTGAGGAGTAACAACACCGGTTACACCTACGCGGAGAACCTGATTCGTCCCTTTTTCATCGACCACTTTTTTCTTGATAATCTCGTAAGGCTTAAAGTAGTGTTCATCATTTGTCGGATCAGCGTCTCCGTCATCCTTGAACACATTAGCGCTAACATACGGAAAAGGAGCGTCATTAAGCACTTCATCAAGATAATTTAATCCATAATTAAACTCATGGTTACCGACAGTAGCTGCATCATAATCTACCAATTCCATCGCTTGAAAAACTGGATGAAGTTCTCCTGGTTTCAACACATCCACTTTTGCTTTATAATCACCAAGGGGATTTCCTTGAATTAAGTCGCCATTATCAAATAGCAGCGTGTTTTTCGCTTCCGTACGGGCTTCCTTAATTAAGGTTGCTGTTTTTGCGAAGCCGAATTCATCTGTCTCTGCATCCTTGTAATAATCATAGTTGTATAGGTGCGTGTGAATATCGGTAGTTCCGAGAATTCTTAGTTCCACATCATGTTTTCCCTCATTATTCTTCGGTGCAGCATCTACGGAATTCCATATTGCTGGAGTCGAAAGCAATGTTAATGCCGTTGCCGTAGCCAAAACCTTTCTCCCTATCTTCAGTAAAGCCTTCTTCAAGGCAAACAACCCCTTTATATTAAAAATAGTCATACCATTCTAATTATAGATAGAATCGTTATTAAAGAAATGCTCTTATAGACCTGAATTTACCAATTTTATCGACTCTTGTTTCCTACTGTTTAGGTATATTTGCCTAATAGGGTCCCGCCACCAACATTTCGTGGAAAATGTCTAATTCTCTAGTCCGTCAGATAGATTACAATAAAAGGAAAATGCAGATTTACACTGTAAAGGAAAATCCAATATTAAAAAGCCCAATTCATCAGTACTAAAATAGATAAATTTAAACTTTTTTCGTTACTCCATTAAAGGCTTGTAACTGCTATACTAAATTTAAGCCGAACCTGATGTTCTCAGCTAAAAAAGTCGTCGGACGAAATGTAATGAACGGTCTGCTTTGAAGGATTTGTTGCTAGAACATCAGCCTGATTTAAAGAAGAACCGAGTATCTCCTATATGTATGGGAAGTACCTTTGCCATCATCAACGGAATCGGATGGAGCATCTACATGTCTTCCTTAAGAAGCTTGATCCAGGAGCTTTTGTCAGACCGAGAACTTTCTAAAGGAAACTCTCTGATTGAAATCAGTCTGCAAGTTGGCATGTTCATGGCTGGTGGAGCATCGGGATTCATCTATACATTCATCGGCTTTGAAGCCATTTTACTGATTAATGCTGGTATGTTCCTGTTCAGCAGCCTATTGATGGCCATGGTGAAGTATCAATCCATTACACTTGAGAGTGATAAAGAGAAATTCTTTGAATCATTTTAGAAAGGTATATCGTATCTAATTTCACACAAACTCACATTTCTATTAGGGATCATTTCGATCATCCCGCTCGTGTCAATGATGATCTATAACGTTGTGTTACCGGGTTATGTGAATGAGACACTTAAAGCGGATTCCATCGTCTTCGGTTTTTCAGATATGGCGTATGGAATCGGAGTAGGAATAACGATACAGTTTTTTGTCACGAGTCATAAAGAAAAACGAAAACTAAAGTATGAGGTGATCTGAATGGAAGTGACAGTCTTATATGGAAGTACCAGAAAGAACGGGAATACTGAATTATTAGCAGAGCATGTCATCCGAGACCTTCCCGCGAAAAAGATCTTTTTGAAGGATTTCCACATTAAAGATATCGTCGATCAACGACATGAGCCACAAGGATTCACGAAAGTTGAGGATGACTATGATCGGATCATTGAGTCGGTAATGGCTTCGGATATTTTAATATTCGCTACACCACTTTATTGGTACGGGATGTCCAGTGTTATGAAGACGTTTATTGATCGTTGGTCGCAAACGATCAGAGATGAGGAATTTCCGAGATTCAAGGAATTGATGGAAAAGAAAAAAGCTTACCTGCTCGTAGTAGGTGGAGATGGACCTCGAATAAAAGGGCTCCCTTTAGTCGATCAGTTCAAATATATCTGCGAATTCATCGGGACGGAGTTCAAGGACTATATCATAGGTGAAGGCGTAAAACCTCAAGAAATTTTAAATGATGAAGAGGCATTAGAGGAAGCTCATCACCTTAATAGAAGGCTTTTAGTCAGTTCAGCGTTGGAAACATGAGGTAGATAAGTAAGGGATAGACTGTATTCCGCAATCTATCCCTTTTTATGTTATCTACTTTCCAATACTTCGTGTAATCGATCAGGGTAGTTGGTGAACATGCCTGTCACGCCCCAGTCGAGGAGCTTTTGCATGTCTTCCTTTTCATTGACGGTGTACGGGTGGATCAATAGGTTATGCTCTCGGACCTTTTGTACGTAAGCTTCATCGATCTGATTGTGGTTCATCCCAACGCCGACAGCGTACCCTTTGTATTGCTCCAGCTCAGCGTCTGTGATGGTGGCAGGGCTCGTATACCATAACAATTGGACAAGCGGGATCCTTGGGTTCAGATCATGGACCTTCTTTAAGCTTTCAGGGCTGAAAGACTGGATGATCACTTGGCTTGAAGGAGAGTTCGGTCCAATCAATTGATGTCTTTCAAGGGTTTCCAGGAGCTTCTCTTCCATGCCTGGATACACTTCCGGTGATTTCGTCTCGATGTAATAGTTGGCGCTTTTCCCGAACTTATCGATCACTTCATCCAGCGTCGGCACCTGCAAGCCTTCATATTCTTCCTTCGCCATCTCCGGATTCATTTCATTGAACCAGCTGCCAGCATCCAATTGTTTGATTTGCTCCAGGGTATGATCTTTTACCAATCCAGTGCCGTCAGTCGTGCGGTCAAGGGTTTCATCGTGCATCGCGATCAATTCACCGTCTTTTGTCATCTGGAGGTCGACTTCGACATAATCGCCCTTCATCTGTTCTCCGAGTTCATAAGAAGGAAGCGTATGCTCTGGTGCATAACCTGACGCACCCCGATGAGCGACATTCAAGATCTTGTTCGGATTCATACTTGGTGCAGTCTCGCTTTGGTATGCTGCCGTTGCCTGTGAAGCAAAACCTGTAACCATGCCAAAAAGTGCAGCAGCCATCAATCCATTCTTCCATCGTTTCTTCATCATCTATTCCATCCTTTCGTTATGTACGTTCAATAAAAAGGATAGAATAAAACTATGAAGCTACTATTTTCGTATTCTAAAGACTCGGTAAGGTAAGTAAAATTTTTGCAAATGCCGACTACGAATGGACTGAAAATTCCCTTCCTCCAAATCCAAAGTATGAGTCCCTTCCTTTGAACATAGCTTTTAGTATGACATCTAGAAGGGGGAAGTTGTGTGCGTAACATCGGTTTTGAACTCATAGCAAATATGGCTCTCCCGGTATTACCAGGCCATACCTATTCCATATGCATCCTATTGAATGGACAACGACTATCCTCCTCGATCGGAAAGGATGTTTACCCGACAGGCGGGCTGATCCTTCCTGACAGACGGATTACTGCAACAGGGAGAATCCATCACCAATCAACTGATCCTTCAGGTTTTACTGATTTCCAAGCAGGTGTTTGTCAGCTTGTATCATCTCCATCTGTTCGGCCGAAAACGATCCATGTCCAGCTTACACTGCCACGAGGCGTTACGCTATCCCCTATCTATCGTTCAATCAGTCTACATCTTATAATAATAAAAACCGGTCACCGAAAAAGGATTCCTCTCTATCTGGATGGTCAATCCGTTCAGGAACTTTCGCCTGAACAACTACTAATTGACCTTTCTTTGATCCTTCTGAAGCATCTTGATCAGACCAATAGCGGTGTCAAGAAATAGACGATCAGGAATGCAGTGACGATACGCATGGAGATCCCAAGAACAGCCGCTCCCATCGCTTCCTTTTCATTCAAATCCGAGTTGGCTGCCCAAATGACGGGAATTTGTCCAAGGACGGCTGATAATGGCAGCCCGGATGATGCGAGAACGAACGATCCGATCACCAATCTTGGGTCCATGCTACTGGCAACGTCTGCTAACTGCCCCATCGCAAGTGTTGGGCTTGCCAAAATCGATAAAATCCCCGTTTCCGGATCGATGCTCATGGCTAATAGGGCTGAGGACAAAGCTGATTCGATGGAAGACCAGATCCCGATATAATCAAGTACCCCTATGAGCGCGAAAACGACTGCAACGGCCGGAATGATCAGCAGGAATAACAGTTCCGCTCCTTCACGGGCTGCATTGAACAACGTTGGAAGGATACGGGTGTTCGGTGTAAATTTAGGCAGTTGCTCCAGCTGAACCGCCTTCGTATCACGGAAAAGCGTTTTTGAAAGAAGGAACGGGACTATCAACACCGGTAAAAACACGGCTAAAACGACAACCACGAACGCATTGACTCCTACCGCTGTCATGGCGACCATACCAAGCATGAAGGTTGCGAACGATTGCTGTGACTGGACCATCGTGGCAACGGCTATCTTCTGTTCAGCCTTTGTGGCGCCAGCACGTATAAGTATCGGTCCAGCAATCTTCCCTGCAGCATTGATGTCCCCCAAGATATTATAGATACTCGGAATGACGACAGACGAATTGATCTTCATGTATCTGGTGAAGGGGACGAAGATCCGGATCAATGCATCTGTGAAACCCAGTCTTTCTAACCCTCGTCCGATAATCACGCTGACGATGATCGCGACCCCTACCGTACCGGTCAAAAACACTTCAACGACAACAGGGAAAACCTGATCGATGATCGAGTTGAATAATCCTGCCAATGCACCCGGAGAGATTAATAGGGTCAACAGAGAGGCGATGACTAGGCAAAGCCCGACCACTTCGATCCTTGTCCATTTCCTCTTATCCTGTTTAGGGACAATGACTTCTTCGACTTCTGTCTTTACTGCAATTTTTGGTTCGCTCATTTTTACCTCTCCCTTCTTTTTTAAGATCGTACGGCCGCTCTTTTGTTTGCGAGATACCTGGTGGCCATTTCCTCACCATATTCCTTGATTTTCGGAGTTCCCATTTGCCGCAGCGGTGTGCTTGTAATACGTTCCTGAAACACGACGATCTGTACATCAGGTAATAACATTTCAAGAGCATAGGCTAATGGCAGTCCATTCTCTAAAATTTCAAGCACATGGCTGTTCCCGATGATAAAGTTGAGTCCCAGTTCCTTTGCCGTCTCAATCAGGGAATGACCATCAAAAACACGGCTGATTGAGACAAGGACCGTATCGATTTCCGGATTTTCATCAACAGCCTGCCGTAAATGGTCGGAGGAAAAGCCAGTATGTGGGAAGATATGCAGGATGTTGTTCACTAACGTATTTTCATCACCGCATACGATTCGCCCACGGGTCATCATGCTTGTTTCGACCATGGATGACGCATCCCTTAGCTCCCTTTCCATATGCATCAGTTCTTTTTCAATCGAAGCCCCCATGAACGTATTCAACCTCGTCAACATGTCACCAAGCGTCTCCACCCCTTCTACAGCTTGTCCAATGAATAAAATGTTCCCGTGAATGCCGCCATAACAGATTTCGGTCCGATAGACGTTGTGTCCGTGCAAATAAGGGATGCCGGGATGCAGACCATGAAAGGCTTCGTGAAGCTCGAAGGCAGTCAAATCATACAAGTCGAGGTAGTTTTTTAACGCCACACCGCCTGAATTGGCCGCTTCAGCAATCGGATGGTGAGCGATGATCGCATCGACCGCCGTCGCTCCGGCTAGTTCGATGCTTCCTTCTGTCATCGTCATCGTGATAGCCAGCTTTTTCACCTTTTTCTTGAGGTCCCCATAGATAAGCCCTGGCGTTTCCATGATTCCCTTTCCCGGGAGATTGGACGTCTTCATCATGACGAATGGATGGTCTCCCTTGGTTACATCACCAGGAGATTTGATGACCCTCCCTCCCGTCAGTGAATCCAGTGCATCCAGTACATCAGCTACTGTTTTCAATTTTCATTCCTCCTTTATAATTTCAATAAAAAAACGCCAGCACGCATCAAGCAGACATTCATCTGCAAGATTGTACTGACGGTTTTACTGCACTCATAGAGAGTTCATTCTACCAGTCAATCTATTCAGTTTTATAACCCTGAGATATAAGCACTAGCATCCTTGTCGAGGATGATGATCGTCCCCGAACACTCGGTGACTGGATCATAGTCCTTCAAGACGGAGTGGACCTTCATTTCATATTTTTCTTCGATCGTCATTTTGAGCTGTTCCTTATACGCATCAATGATGGCTGCATCGGCAATCCGGGTGACAAAGCGATTCATCTCGTCTAAATATTTAAGAGAAGGGATCCTCTTATGTATAGCAAGAATCAACACTTTTTCCCCGATAATATCGATCTTTTGACGTTTAACACCTATATTAAACATCCGAAGATTGATATTATTATAATCTTTGATGAGTTCCTGTTTAAACTGGCCAGCTGCCCAATTCATCTATTAAACCACCCAGCCTTGGACCCTTTTGTAATTTTCAAACTATTTTGATAATAAAAATTTATCACAGATATCGACACTTGTAAACCCCCTGGACTACAAAAAATGTCTTTTTGTAAGACTAACGTGGGTTCCTATGTGTAAAACCTGACTTTACTACCTGTAATTTAGTTCAGGGAATAAAGGAAAAAGGGATGAGCTGAACTTTCACAGCCAATCCCTTTTTTATTTTATCAGATCCGGGTTCTTTAAGTGTTATTCTTAATGGCATTTATGGATGTACTCTTTATGGCTGAAAATGAGCTGCCAAACATTGAAGTGCATTAACCTAACATTACTTCCTGTCTTGATTTGATGAACTCATAGTATAAGCCTGTAGTTGTCTGGATCATTAAAAATACCGCAAATGAATAGGGGAGTTCAAAACCCTTCTGGAACTGGATGATATCTAACCAAATAAGGAGCCAATTTATTCCCACCGCAATGAAACTCCACCCTATTACATACCATATGAATGTCTTTTTATTAATACCGAGTGTTTCATAAAAATAGACAAAGAAATAACTAAATGGACTGAACAAAACATAATAAAGGAAGTCGAACAATTCATATTTTTGGGCATCATTAACCATATAAAAGTCCATTTGCCCTCCCCCTATTGTAAAATCCAAAAACATTCCACTCGCTAGCCCCCATAATAAACTTAAATATGCAATATTGGGAGGCAGCCTCTTAGGAAGAAGCCGGACGATGGTAAATGTTATGACCATCAAAAGTAAAATACTGATTTCATTTTTGTCAAAATTTTCCCATAGCATTATGATTTATTCACCTCACGATAGGTTCGATTACGCAATAATCGGTATGTATAGAATGCAATAAGATGCAAAACCAGGAAAAAGACCAAATCAAAACCTATATTCCAATTTTTATACGTATGGATATCGAAATAGATCGCTAATCCTCTGATTATGAGCAGAGCCCCTAAAGAACAAAGTGTTATTAAAAAAGTAATTCCTGTTGACTTGTATTTATATATAAGGTGCAGTTGCATGACTAAAATCATAGGCGTAATGATTGTTCGGTTGATGATAAACGCTAAATAATTCATTGTTTCATCCGTCACCTCAATTAATTTCAATTCTTCAGTGACAATCCATGATACATTGATTGTGATAATGGACATCAATAAGTAGATAAATGTACTGTGAGCGATCGATAATTTCTTTTCCATGATAATGAACAATGAGGACACAAGAAATGCAATAAAGAAAAAGACTGTAAAACCCATAATCAATCAACCCTCCTCTGACGTTTTATTACTATTTGCAAATTATCGTTATTTTATACAGAAAAAGGAACCACTCTGGTTATTCCAATACAAATCTGCAGTATATTACCTGGATGAACATCTTGGCTTCTGAAATAAAAGAAAATAAGGAGGCAATACAATGACCTTTGAAGTCATTCCATTTCTATCGTTGAATGGGAAAGGTGCTGCTAGAAATCATATAGAGAGATGAAAGAATTGGACTCGAAGTTTAGATATAAAGAAGGGCAGGTCCTTGGCAATTAAGCAATAGCTCATCGTTATGTATTGATTTATCCGTGATTAAGTCCATTTAAGGTGTACCCATTTTTAGGAGTACGCTATTTTTTGGAGCGACTTATACGATTTTAATAACAGGAAGTTTCTTGCTTTTATGTAAAAATGAACATACAAAATAAACTTCAAACGTAATTACTTGAAGTTATTGTAATAGTTGTATTTTGTTAGAAGTTTACTAGACACTTGACCTTGGTATTGTTGAACAAGATTAAAAATGTAATTTTTTTGATTAACTATTTTAATATATCCCAGTTAATTTAATCTTTACTTTTTACATAATTGAAACAATAATATTAACCATGTAATTGTTCATGATTACCTTTGTTTAACCTGCAACTAGATTGATTTGAATCATTGAAAAATTTAATGTTGTTTGACAATAAATTTGATTAAGAAACTAATACTTTTATTTCTCTCTAAATACTTCGCTTTTTCTCCCACTTTGAATAATTCGTTTGATTGATTTAATCGCATCAAAGTGAATGCCTTCATGGTATAAGCAAAAGCTAAGAAATTCTTCTACTGTCGATAATGTAAGACCTGTGGATGTTGTATAAGGTTGTTCTACAGCTTCTTTAAGCCTAAATTTCAATACTTTCTCAATCCTACAAACTTGATTTTCGAGCAATAAGATTAATTCATGAATTGGTGGCACCTCTTCTCCCCAATCGCTTGGTTTAGTACCTGGACTGAATAATTCTGTAAATTGATCAGGTAAGTTCATTTCTTCTCGAGTAAAATGAAAGGCGAACTTTTCTTGGACAACATATATATGCCCGAGATTCCATTTAATATTGTTATTAAATCCTTCTGGAATGGAAAGTGATGTCTCATCATTCATTTCTGCCACATGACCAATCGTATTATCCCGTACATAGCTTAATTGTTTAAAGATATAGTTTTCCACTTTATTCCCTCCTGAACATTCTTAATCATATCCAAAATGTAGGATATTCCCGGTTACTGCGCAAATTATTAATAATCAACGCAAAGAAAACAATTATCACCGAGCCAATTAATACCGGTGTAAATAAGTAACTCCAACTGTACGCCCCCAGCATAACAACAAGTGGGTCTGCCCCTGCTGGTGGGTGAGTCGTTTTTGTAATCATCATAAACGCAATCGCTAAGCCGACAGCTAAACCAATCGTCCAAGGTTCATTACCCAATAGCTGATATATGGCTAATCCAACGAATGTTGAAACAAAGTGTCCCCCAATAATATTTCTTGGCTGTGATAAAGGCGCATTCCATGCACCAAATGCCAACACACAGCTAGCTCCAAAGGGAGCCATTAACCATACGGATGCTGTCATGTTTGTTAAAAGTACTAACACAAAAATGGTTAAAAATCCACCGATTAACCCAGTTATTATGTCCTTTACATCTACCTTTAATGGATTTCTCCCATTCCCTTTCATCTTAGATAAATAACGTACGTGAAATAAATGTTCTTCTTCTCGCTTTACTGTTATAGCACGATCCATTATTTCCCCTCCTTAAACTTAATTTTTACTTTACACTAATACAACTAACCTGTCAAAACTTATTTTAAAGGTTAGTTGTATTGAGTGAAAAAAAACCAACTCTTGAAATAAGTTGGTTCTCATCATTCATCGGATTTACGTTGTTGAAACCGTGCTACTTTTTTTCTGTTTCCGCATATCTTCATTGAACACCACTTGCGTCTTCCGCTTTCATCAATAAATAAAAGTACACAATCCGGATTGGAGCATCGTTTGAGATAGGACAGCTTTTTTGTTTCAATTAAAGTTAATACATCAAAGGCAATCAACGATAAAAGGGCATCTTCTGCCTCACCAACAGGAATGGGAATCAATTTTTTATTCATTAATTTATAAGTGAATGGTGCTTTTTCGACAGTTTTTTCTAAATAGGCAATAAATTGATCTGGAAATGACTGTTCATCTGTTATTAATTCAAAATAATCTCTTAAAACAGTCCGCATTTCTAGAATACATAATAATACTTGTCCAATCCTTACTTTGACCTTTAAGAATAGCTGATCACCCCAAAAAGAGTTTTCCTCTTTTATTACATGAAGCCAGTCCATAAAATCTTCTTCCGAAAGCAATAAATCCTGACGTTGGCCACGTCTTACTATTTCCGTGTTCACTAAATCAAGAGAAAGATGACCTGAAATGAGTGGAAATTTGTTTGTTTCAGTCATTAAGTTTACCTCCCAATTTCCCTAGATAATCTAACCAATAAAATAATCGTTGAAAGGTTATATATTTATTATATCTTATTTTAGATTCATATTGAAGAAAGTCTTCCCCCTCTTGGAACGTCCTTATGACAGCTGAAACTGATCTGAAGATATGTTTTGTAGAGTAGCAGCCAAAATATTAGTCAGGATTTCATCTTCCTCGATGATACTTACCTTGACTTCCTCCATGTTCTTTTCTTTATAATCAACCACATATTCAATATGCCAATCACCAGTTTTCAAAGAATTGGCCAACACTTCTTGTCCTTTGTCCAACAAATCTTCAAATTGTACATCACTATTCCCGATCTCAGCGACACTCGAAGAAAATATCAGATCATAGATCCGGAATAAGCGATCATCACTGTCTTTTACATGATTGAATAAACGTTCCAAGAACGCTTTTGCTTCTTCTTCTTTACTTTGTGATAAAATGACAGCCCATTGATAAGGTTTTGGCAATTTGATGTACTAAGTCTGTCTGACCGTGCGTACTAAATAGGATGTAATGCCTTGATCGATGAAATCCTCGTCTTCTTCCCGGAAAATCGTCTGACTATGAACCGTCAGGAAAATTGCTGTCATGGCCGTTTTGGAACGTTCGACATTCGCCTTCAATACATTGAAGAATCGCACTGCCTGTATCTCATCAAGCAACATGCCTTCTGATTGATTACTCCCCCTGGTTTTGTCCACCCTTCATACACCTCGCTGGAATCTTTTCTTTCTCTTATCCACATTCATTGAAGAAAAACCATCTATGAATTCTATTCATCCAGCTCTTTCTTATAAAATGACTTACCCCTCCCATTTCTTACACCTAAACGAACAAACCAGTCTGATAACGGAACTGATAATGGGATGTTTGGGCACATCAAATCATCTACCCATATAAATTCAGCTGATTATGTAAAATGGATTTTTGCCCTTCCACTTTTATTTCGGCTACTTAGAATATAAATTCAAACATGGACTATGCTCCTAAGACGAAAAACCAGATTAAAAAGGTTTGACCCTGGCTTGCCACCCAATTGATTACTTTTAAAAAGCCTTGCTGATAAAAATAGTTTGTGTAGTTTACAATTTAATCTTTATTTCTTTAAGAAAGGCTGTTCATCGTATATCAATTTGGAAATATACTCGCTCTCTGCTCCAATTTCTCGCCATGGTATTTCATCATATTCTGCTAGCCTTGTATGTTACTTATCTACTTATTTTTCGTCACCCCTCCTCTTAACTGATACAAGGGTCCTATGTTTTGTCCTCGAATTGGTAAATTGAGGAACATGGTCGTATAGACATCTATACCAGTTGTTGCTACACTTTTCCATGTAAGTGAATCCATTGAAAGGGAGTGGACACGATTTGAATGTTTTCAGGTTGATGCTACGTGTTGCTGTATTGGGAATACTCGTCTCCGGTATGGTCGTTGGATCCGGAACCATATTCGCCAAAGAAGGTTCCACCAGTACCGAGGTGAATGTCCGTGTCATGACCTACAATATCCATGCTGGGGCTGGATCAGATGGTGTGTATGACACTGAACGGATCGCCAAGGTCATTGAGGAGTCCGGCGCAGAAATCGTCGGCTTGCAGGAGGTTGATGTACATTGGGGAGCACGCAGCAACTATGACAACATCGTCAAAGACCTCGCCGAGCAGCTGGACATGCATTATTTCTTCGCCCCTATTTATGATTTCGATCCTCTTTCAGAAGATACCCCAAGAAGACAATTTGGAGTAGCTGTACTTAGCAAATATCCGATTCTTCAAGCAACTAACCACGAGATTACGAGACTTTCTACACAAGATGCCGAACCTAAACCGACACCTTCACCAGGATTTGCTGAAGCCATCATCAATGTGAATGGAAAAATCGTCCCTTTTTACGTCACTCATTTGGATTACCGCGGTGATCCGACCGTCCGAATGATGCAGGTCGATGATATGCTGAATATCTTTGAGGATCAAGCTGGTGACAAGATTCTTGTGGGTGATATGAACGCTATACCTGATGC
Organism: Alkalihalobacillus sp. YIM B00296; assembly: GCF_020179385.1. Taxonomy (GTDB): domain Bacteria; phylum Bacillota; class Bacilli; order Bacillales; family Fictibacillaceae; genus Pseudalkalibacillus. The sequence goes on from NZ_JAIBLJ010000029.1 coordinate 34,646, forward strand.
GCCAGAGTTGTCGCCGTTATTCGAGAATTTCACTGATGCATGGAGCATCAACCCAGATGATTCGCCTGGATTTACATACTCCGCCCTTTCACCAAGCAAGCGAATCGATTATATTTTTACATCCGATAAAATGACCATACAACATAGCGAAGTCTTATCTACACTAGCTTCCGACCATTTGCCCGTCATTGCGGACATCACTTTGGCCAGAGGCCAAAATGGAACCATTTTGAAAGGGGATGAATAACCTTGAAAAAGTTCTTTGCTAGAGCGACACTTTTGATGATAGCCATGCTTCTCTTCGTACCAAGTTTTGCAAATGCATTCTGGGATGACCCGACCAAGCCGGGTTGGGATGATGAAGAAGCGCGCAGAGGTTGGATCCAGAATAAAATTCAACACATGAGCGTAGAGGAAAAGGTCGGTCAATTGTTCATGATCCATGTCTATGGACAAACACCTACTGATCCGAACTATGAAGAGACCAACTTAAGGCAGAACCGCGGCGTGAAAAACTTCAAAGAAGCGATTGAAAAGTACCACATCGGGGGGATCATCTACTTCAACTGGACGGACAATATCGGAACACCGATCGACTTCGGACAGGTCAATGCCCTCTCGAACGGGTTGCAGGATATCGCGATGGAGCAACGGATGCCGATCCCATTGATGATTGCGACGGATCAAGAAGGCGGTGTGGTGGCACGTGTGACAGAACCTGCTACAGTTTTCCCGGGGAACATGGCACTTGGCGCAACCAGATCTACCGAGTATGCACGACAATCTGCTGAAATCATGGGACTTGAACTGAAAAGCCTTGGCATCAATATGGATCTCGCTCCCGTATTGGATGTGAATTTGAATCCGGATAATCCGGTCATCGGGGTCCGATCTTTTTCGGAAAATCCTGATCTAGTAGCAGAAATGGGTACCGCTCAAGTAACCGGATATCAAAATGAAAACGTGATGGCGACAGCCAAACACTTCCCTGGTCATGGCGACACGGATGTGGATTCCCACTATGGTCTCCCGATCATCAATCATGATCTTGAGACGTTGCACGAAGTGGATTTGAAACCATTCAAGGCTGCAATCGATGCCGGAATCGATTCGATCATGCCTGCCCATATCGTCGTCCCTGCCTTGGATGATTCTGGACTTCCTGCCACATTGTCCAAACCGATTCTAACGGACTTGCTTCGTAAGGAAATGGGGTTTAACGGTGTCATCATCACAGACAGCCTAGGAATGTCCGGAGCGAATGTCGTTCCTCCCGATCGTGTAGCAGTTGAGGCTTTTAAAGCTGGAGCGGACATTTTACTGAACCCGCCTGATGTCCCGCTTGCCTACAATGCTGTATTGGACGCGGTAAAAAGCGGTGAAATTTCAGGAAAACGGTTGAATGAGTCGGTCTTCCGTATCCTGGAGTTGAAGTTTAAACGGGGATTATTCCATGACCCAAAGACACCAGAAGACGCGATTGAAAATATCGGTCAAGAGGGGAACCTGGCGCTTGCAGACCAAATGACGGAAGACAGCATCACACTTGTAAAAAACGATGGTGTATTGCCGCTTGATACGGAAAAAGATGTCTTGATTACAGGTCCTTCGATCGGAAATCCAGGAATGCTTGCAAATTTGTTGTCGGAAAAGGGATACTCTGCATCAGCATATGCAACTGGAACAAGCCCGACCTCTACCCAAATTGCGAACGCTGTCCAGCAGGCTGCTGATAAAGATACGGTGATTGTGACCGCTTATAGCGCAAACCTCAACAATGCACAACAGCGGTTCGTAAAAGAATTGATGGAAACAGGCAAGGAAGTGGTCGTCGCCTCAATGCGGAATCCCTACGATATCATCGCATTTCCTGACGTTCACGCCAATGTGGTGACCTACGGATTTCGGGATGTCTCGGTCAAAGCACTTGCGAAAGTCATCGCCGGCGAAGTGATTCCCGCGGGCAAACTTCCTGTCACCATCCCGGACCTTTACGAGTACGGTCATGGACTATCTTACTGATTGAGATTCGTGATCACCATTTGATACAAAAAAGGGCTGTCCACACAAAAAGTGATAGGACAGCCCTTTCTTGTATCATAATTTTGGTTGCGGTGAAGAATTGTCTAGCTCCAACGCCCAACCACTGGTCACTTCAGTCCTCCTGTGGCGGTCGACACATTGAAATACTACTTAAGAAGTTACCCACGCAGAAGCGAACTTTGTTTGGTTCGAGCCTCCTCGTCGTACTTTCCAGTGACCTTCGTGGTTAACCAGGGCGTATTCGCTTTTCTTGATTATTTTAATACCTCGTTGATCTTGACCTTCCAAATCAAATGATCTAGTCCTTCCCCCCAATAATCCTTGAACAAATAATCGGGTTCACCGAATTTCTTTTTCCAGATTTTTTGAGCATTGTCATAGCCACTGTCTAAACAGAATTCTTCCATTCCTTTCTTCTTTAAAGAAAGAAACATCGCATTCAACAATGAATTGCCGATCCCTTTCCCCTGATAGCCTGGATGGACGAAGACTGTCCCTACTTCCACCAGGTCTTTTAAAGCTTCATTCGTACACGTTCGTATGAGATCACTTACTGGTCCATATTCAATCGAACCAATGAACTCGTCATCGGTCACAGCAATCAGAAAACACCTTATGAAGCCACAAGTACGCGGTTTAAACAATTAGGTGAACTACAATTGATCACCATAATCATACCATTTAATGAGTTATCACGAGGGGAGAAACAATTGACCTGAGAATCTCGATAGTCTACAAGTGTCCGGCTCCAGTGCTTTCCTGGTCGGCATATTGATGTATGGAGCCATTGCCATTTTGCCTCTTTATGCGAATCATGTTCTCGGCTCTGGATCAGTGAATAGCGGCAAATTGCTCATTCCACTCATGGTGGGTATGGGGCTCGGCGTCATCATAAGTGGCCGTATCATCAAACAGTTCAGCTACAAATCGATCAGTGTAGCGGGGTGGATCATATCCTGTGTAAGTTTGGTTGCATTGAGTGTTATGAGTATGATAAGGAGTTCAACTTCATCTCATATTTCTTCATTTTCCTATTAGGATTCGGCCTTGGAATTCTTCTTCCGACACTTTTACTTCCAGCTCAAAATGCAGTCTCCGAGAGTAAACAAGCGGTTGTCGGCGGAATGGTCCAACTTAGCAGGAACAGGGGTGGTGCGATAGGGATTCCAATATTGACGGGACTGCTTGCTATTTCAAATGGATTAGGCGGATCTGGCGGCTATTGGTTTGTTTTCATGTTCTTGGCTGCAAGTACTGTGATCGGCCTGATCCTTGGCTCGCAATATAAGGGATCCATTAGGGAAGAAATGAACCAAGAAACACTGAATCATTAAACCCCCTATCGCCAAAGACGATATACAGGGGTGGTAGGTGGACGATAGTACTTTCTTAACGAACAAACCTATTTTTGGTTTTTCGTAATGCCTTTTTGTCCACTAAGTAGATGTTGCAAATCGGACGTAGAGAAAGGAGTAGTAGAGCTTTTTCGTGATATACAGCTGTACTGTATGATCTTCACCTTTGCATTAGTTGGTGAATAGTAGAAAGTATCCTCCGAAAGAAAATCGCCCCAATTTAAAGAGGGGCGATTTATTACTTTGTTTCATTTTGGGACAGAAAGAATAGGACATAATCCTTCATCCTGAAACGCATTTCTCCCCCCTTTATCCCATACTTTAAAATGCCCCTGATCCTCCTCCTCCTCCACCGACACCTCCGCCTGTTCCCGTGGAACTGCTTGAAGAGGAGGGATTGGCTGATTCATTTGCTGTACTGAAGATTGCGGAAGCCACTGAAGCGAGGATGATCATGGTGTTTACATCTATTGAATAAACGACTTCCGGACCGCTTGTTTTTGACCCGTAAAAAGCCTTGGCAAGCTCTTCGTTTTTCCTAAGGATCTTTTTATCCCGCGTGCCTAACCCATAAATAAATGCTCTCATCCGGTCATCCTCTGGCCATGATTGCCAGTCGTCGTCAGAAAGCTTTCGGAACTTTTCCTTGAACGCTTTCCATTCAAAGGCGATCAGTGCCCCGTTCCATGTAAGCGGATGGTAAGCGAAGGCATAGGTGATGGCCACGACAAGGACGATGATCGACATCAACATCCAGAAAAACAACCCGTATATCGGAAAAAGGATGATGAACGGTAGCACCAATAGACTTGACAGGCCGACTCCTAAACGATACTTTGCTTTCCCCTCATACAGTTTCTGTTCTCTCACTTCTTCCTCCAGCGCTTGCCTCCATCTCGTCTGGTATTTTTGGTAGGTTTCGTGGTTGCTTTTCTTTTTCGCATAGCGGGTCAGGTTTTCGAAGCCGAATTCTTCGTTTTCACCGATTTCATCAAACAACCATTCCATGAGGACCTTTTCTTGTTTCATGGTACCTTCCCGTGTGACGATACGGAATCGATTTTCCGAATCTTGTTTCACATAACCCTGCCTGACGAGATCCAACAAGGCTGCGGATAAGGCTTCAGGGGGGAGGAGTTTATAATTTGAAAAATAGATCGTCGCTGGTAAGCTCATCCGCTGGTTCGGGATCCGATCTGAAAGGTTCGCTTCTCTTTCTACAGCACGTTTTCGATTCAGGCTTTTTACACCTGTCGTGAGAATTAATGCCAGGATGATGAAGGCAAAGATCGGAATGACGAATTGTCCGATCGTCTCAACCGTGTCACGTCTTGCCGCTTTGGCAGCAGCTTCCTCATTCATCTTACGTTGAGCACTGAGGATCTCGTCTTTCATCGGTTTATCTGATGTCATGTTTGCACTTGGAAAAAGTGTGTGGTCGTAAGCGACCCGGATATCGCCGTTACGGCCATCCGGAACTTTACCGAACTTGAAAATGACAGTACCGTTAGGCTGAATGGATGCTTTATCAAAAGCTTCGTCATGACCGAATGCGATGACATCGCCTGTCTTGCTCGGCGGGTGGACCGTCACAGTCAGGTCTTCATAGGTGGATTCATTGCTTTTATCAAAGAAAGGCCAGTAGAATTCCCCGACATCGGAATAAACGTCTACACCATTTTTGATCGTATAGGTGAGATCAATCGTGATCGTTTCGTCTTTCCCTTTCCGGTGTATTTTATATAGATCACCTTCTTTTTCAACTTGTAGTGGCTTTCCATCGTCGGTAGCCTCAAAATCAGTTAACTCTGTACCCTTTTTCGGGATCAATTCTCTCGTGATCCCATTGAACTTCCCTTCAAATTCATAGGTGTGTGTTTCCTCTACATTTACGCTACCGTTTTCCTGTAGATACGCATCGATTTGTGTGTGGTTGATCGAATAATCCACCGCAAATGTCTGGAGAGGAAAGGTCACAAACGTCAATAGGATGATGAATATTGAGATAAATCGTCTGAACATCTTTCAACACCTGCTTTCAGTGGTATTCTACGAAAACAGTGTGTGGAAAGTTTCATGCTTTTAGTCTTTTATATGACCTTGCACGTTGAACATGTTGCCGTCCGGGTCATAGAATTTCTGGAATTGGTCCCCCTATTTGTCCTCAATGAACGGGACGAGCAGCTCGACTGTCTCCTCTTCTACCCCTTCTTCCAAGTAAAAAATCTCTATCGGGAATGATTGATCGAACCATTTCTGTTTGTATCTGTTATTTCTCATCCATTCGAATAGTTTCGTATACCCTTCTTCAATCGTCCTGTTCGTGCAGGTGATTTTGGCGTACTTCGTTGCTGGAACATGAAAACCGACCATGTCCGCCGGGATCGATTCGAAGCCCCTCACTTCCAAGCATCCGAAGTAGGTGGCAACGATCTCGTTGCACATATACGGAGCATAAATGACGTCAGGATTTACAGCGTTCTTGATTTCATCTCTCCGTTGCTCGAATTTGTAATGGATATCGATCGATGTTTGTGGGAAAGAATCCGGAAAACTAGCTGTAACACTTTGGCCGACTAGGTTGAACTCCCTCTCCATTACCTCACATTCAAATAAGGCTTTCGTTTTTTGTTGCATGTCATCCTTCCTTTCAAAAGTTTTTTGGACAGATGAAAAAGACCATACCTATTGTGAGGTTACGGTCATTGATGTCCGGAATTTCACTAAGCTAAATAATGATTCTACGCTGCCCAGATTTTTCCTTCTTGTTTTGTAATGTTGCCGATCAGATGATCCTCCTTAACCAGAGATACAGGAGGATGAAAAGAATTTCGAAAAAAGCTAGCTTCCACAAACGTGATGTCTTCCCGGAATTCTTGAATTCTATGAAAATCTCAATCAAGAGGACAGCCATGGTGACAAAGAGAATCGTCTCGATCAGGACAGCGACAAACATGAAAAGGTACCATTGCACGAAAAAAGATAAGACGATTCCTGTTCCACAGATGAGGAACATCGGCAGCAGCTTCGCCTTTAATGATTTACGTTTCAGAAAAGCCCAGACCTGATAAAGGCAGAAAGCTCCAAATAATAATAAATATTCAATCATGAAAACCGGCTCCATAGTAAATTCTCCTTATCGCTATTTTTATAATGTAATAGACGCTTCGACCCTGATTCGGTTTCACTTTTTCGAAAGCAACCCCCTTCAACCACTTCATGTTCAAAACTTTGACCGAAAAAAAATCCCAAATATACTGAATATTCATTTTACATTGACTGGTATGTCCGATATAATAGGTTTATATTTTATTTAATATATACTGTACGAACTATACATATTGTATGAATCATAAAAACGAATTCAAAACGTCTGACAATCCTTGAAGAAGTTTGATCCAGGTCATTATGCCCCTTCGATTTTGAAGTGGCAATGATAATAAATTTATCATTTAGGAGTTGGTTAAGGAATGTTTAGAAGACGCTTTCTGATCCTACTGATGTGTTTGATGCTCGCATTAGTGGGATGCTCGGACATTGGCGATGGGAAAGCAACTGACCAGAAGCCCGATACTTTGGTTATCGGTCTTGGAGGTGATGCGGTTTCCCTCGACCCGGCTGAAGTCACGGATTCAGTCTCAGAAAATGTATCGCAAAGCATCTTGGAAACGTTAGTCACGTTCACTGAAGGAAAGACAGAAATGGAACCTCTTCTTGCAAAAGAGTGGACAGAGTCAGATGACGGATTGACTTACACATTTACACTTCAAGAGGGTGTGCAATTCCATGACGGGACTCCATTCAATGCTGAGGCCGTCGTTTATAACTTTGAACGATGGATGAATGCAGATGAAGATAAATTCTTCATGTATGGATCTGTCTTCGGTGGTTACGAAGGCGATGAAAATCATGCCATCGAATCGGTGGAAGCTGTTGATGAACATACGGTCAAGTTTACACTGAAATATCCAAAGCCTACGTTCTTGAAGGATCTTGCATTGACGCCATTCTCGATCTCAAGCCCGGAAGCAATCGAAGAACATGGAGAGGAATATGGCAGCAACCCGGTCGGAACTGGACCGTTCATATTTGAAGAATGGAAAAGGAAAAACAGGGTGACCTTGAACAAAAATGAAGATTATTGGGTAGATGGTCATCCGAAATTGGACCAGGTCATATTCCAGATCATCCCTGATAACAGCAACCGCCTGAATGCGTTGAAGAGCGGGGAGATTCACTTGATGGATGGGCTGAACCCAGAGAACATCGACGAGATCGAACAAAGCGAAAACTTCAAAGTCTTTTCAAGGCCATCGCTTAACCTAGGATACTTAGGGTTCAACGTTGAGAGAGAACCGTTCGATGACAAGCTAGTTCGCCAAGCATTGAATCATGCCGTGGATAAGGAGGCCATCATCAAAGCCTTTTTCGCTGGCCAGGCAGAGCCTGCCAAAAATCCGATCCCGCCTGTCATCCAAGGCTATAATGATGAAATTGAAGCGTATCCGTATGACCCTGAAAAAGCAAAAGAACTACTTAAAGAAGCAGGTTATCCTGACGGTTTTAAAATGGAATTATGGGCAATGCCTGTAGCACGTCCTTATATGCCTGATGCAAATAAAGTAGCGGAATCGATTCAATCCGACCTTGCAAAAATCGGTGTAGAGGCAGAAATCGTTTCTTATGAATGGGCGACCTACTTGGATAAAGTCAAAGAAGGCGAAGCAGATTCATTTATCCTCGGTTGGACAGGAACAAATGGTGATGCCGATGATTTCATTTACAACTTATGGCATGAAGATAACATTGGCAGCTTGAATTCCACACGCTATGCAAACGATGAGCTGAACAGCCTGTTAAGTGAAGCCCGGACCATTACGGATCAAGATAAACGGGATAAGTTATATAAACGAGCTCAGGAAATCATGCACGAGGACCCGCCGATCGTACCTTTAGTCCATGCGACACCTGCTCTGGCTGGAAGAGCTGATCTAAAAGGTTTCGATCCACATCCAACAGGAAGGATCATCACGACGGAAATTTCATTCGAGTAATAGATGTACAATCAGTCACCATGTATAACTTGAGTTTGGAGGTGTTAACTTGTTGTCACAAAAAGCATTTGATCTATTAGAAAAAATCTATCCTGAAATGGTCGACATCAGAAGAGACCTTCACATGCATCCAGAAATCTCTTTCCAGGAGAAACGGACACCGGAAATGATCGCGAAATACCTGGAAGACTTAGGATTGGAAGTGAAAACGAAAGTCGGCGGCAATGGGGTCGTCGGTCGTTTAAAGGGTGGAAAACCTGGGAAAACCATCGCTTTGCGTGCGGATTTCGATGCATTACTCGTCAATGATGAAAAAGATGCCCCCTACAAATCAAAGGTCCCTGGTGTCAGCCATGCATGCGGACACGATATCCATACAGGAGCCTTGCTCGGAGTCGCGAAAGTGTTGAGCCATATAAAAGATGAACTTGAAGGGGAAGTCGTTTTCCTTCACCAGCATGCAGAGGAAATGGCCCCTGGTGGAGCAAAAGCGATGGTCGAAGATGGTTGCCTTGATGGTGTTGATGAAGTATACGGCGCCCACGTGGAAGTAAATTTTCCGATCGGATCCGTTGCGCTTAATGATGGATATGTGCAGGCTTCGTCTGACGCATTCGATATTACGATCAAAGGAAAAGGTGGGCACGCAGCTGAGCCGCATCGTTCAAAAGATCCTGTCCTCATAGGAAGCCATCTTGTCGTTGATCTACAAAATATCGTCAGCAGACGTGTGGACCCCCTCCACCCTGCACTCGTGACGGTAGGCGCATTCCAAAGTGGGGACACTCATAACGTCATCCCGGATAAAGCTTATCTGAAAGGAACCGTCAGAACATATGACCAGGATGTCCGGGACCAGGTTGAAAACGAATTAAAGCTGATTTGTGAAAAAACAGGGGAAAAACATGGTGTGACGATCGATGTCAACTATAATAGAGGCTATATCTCGTTATACAATCACCCGGAACAAACCAAATACATCAAAAAGCTATCGACGGAAATCGTCGGTGAAGAGAACGTCACCGTCAAACCACCGGATATGGGCGGCGAAGATTTCGCGTATTATGTCGACGCTGTACCTGGTACATTTTTTTGGATCGGTGGAGGAAATCCTGAAATCGATGCGTTCTATCCGCACCATCACCCGAAATTCGATGTCGATGAAAAATCGATGTTGATCGCCGGAAAGGTCTTCCTATCAGCGGTGATCAACCGATCTTCATGATCGTTTAAGAGATTTTAGACGTCCAGGATATACTTTACACAATATTTGGTCTAGAATAGAGTAAAAGATGAAGGACGAAGTAATTCTAGTTCGGAATTAAAGGTGTGTTTCGCTTGAATGAGAAATTTAAAGAAATAAGAGAACGGATCATTGAGCAGAATTCAGAATCCCAGACATTATACAGCATGCATCATACCCTGAAGCGTCTGATGTCCATCATGTATTACTATGAAAAACCGATGACATTGGATGATATGGCAAGCCTGTTGGGAATGAGCAAAGCAAGCATGAGCAATGCGGTCAGGGAACTGATCGAAATCGGCCTCGTTAAAAAGGTTTGGAAAAAAGGCGAACGGAAGGACATCTATCAGGTCGAGGAAGATAATTATGAAAGTTTCATCAAATTCTTTTGCTATCATTGGCGAAAACAAATAACCCCCAAAACTAGTTCGATGAGAAAATCGATCAGAGAGCTGAAGGAATTGGCGGAAGAAGACAATCTGGATGAAGAAACGAAAGCATTGATCGAGAAAGACCTTGAAAAGTTATATGATGGATTGGACTATCTCTCTTGGGTCAGCGGAGTCATTGAATTATTCGAAACCCACGAGATCTTCGACTATGTTCCGAAGAAAAGCAGGGACAAAATGAGCAACAGATGATCATATTCCAGCAAATTTCATCCATCATTCGGAGAAAATCGCTCACTGAGCGATTTTTTCTTTATTTGATTCGGTTGATAGATCGGAATTGCACGATTTCTGAAGATGATTGCACCGGAATTAAAATTAATTGCACGGTTACAAAAAATCATTGCATCGGAACATTCTTAATTGCACGGTTTAAGATGTAATTATTGCTTTATAATGGATCAACCAGAAAAAGTCGATTACCTCTTACAGGTGGCACCGACCCTTTTCCATGAACTATTTACACTCTCCCAATCAAACGCCCTTCGGGGCGTTTTTTGATATGATGAAAGAAAAA
>NZ_JAIBLJ010000003.1 GCF_020179385.1 Alkalihalobacillus sp. YIM B00296
ATATTAAGCAAAAAGTATTGACTTATATTAGCTGGTATAATTGAAGACTTGATCAGAAAAGCCTTTAATCGAAAAGGACATTCTTTATTCGTCAATCAAAATCATCATTTTTAAAGAATTGTAAAAGATAATAAAACAAACATAAAGAGGTGATGTATAATTGAAAAAAATTATCGGAGTATTAATATTTACCCTAGCTTTGTCTTCTTTCCCTTTTTACGTGCAAGGTAATATAGATAAAGAAAAAATTAAAGAAGCAGATTATTATGAAACCAAAGTTTTACATGACATTGCAAAGAGCTTTGATATTAACTTGTTACAATATAAACGGTATAAAAAAGATGACTTGCTTACCTTTTCAAATAAAGAAGAGTATATGTTTATATTCGATAAATTGGCATCAATTTGTAAACCAGGATGTATACAGTCACCAACTTTTTTATTAAAAGATGATGAAGGGATTATTGTTTATAAAAGTATAGATAATGTAAATTATATGGTTAAGTTAAGAAAGGAAAAAAGCCGCTGGACTGTAATAGAAAAAGGAAATAAAAAAAGTTCTCTAAAGTTTCCATAAATATAAATATTTAAAAAATTGGGGAGGCCCAGACTCCCTTGCAATAGCTAACGGCTCAATGAACTTTACCGTTCAGGACTTGAACCCTAAGATGCTCCCCCTCAAGTAATGATGGTTGTTTTTACTTTTTTGAAAGTCTTACTCCATTAAATGGCCCTTTTCTGGAACAACATAGAATTCAATATGCACCCTTCAAAACCCTTTTTCACTTAGCAGTATGATTCTTTGTATATAAATAATAAGTTTTCTTATATCTTTGTACTGCATTAAAAGGGACTTATCAGACAGCCTCTTTTCTTTTCCATAAAAAAAACTCAACTGAACGTGTTCATGTTACACAGGTCCAGTTGAGAATTAATTCCTATTAAACTTTGCTTACGAGCGCTCAATCACTGTTGCAACACCTTGACCGCCGCCAATGCATAATGTTGCTAACCCGTAACGGCCATCTCTTCGCTTTAATTCATGCAGTAACGTTACTAAAATGCGCGTTCCGCTTGCGCCAATCGGGTGTCCTAATGCGATTGCTCCGCCGTTTACATTTAAGATTTCTTCATCAAATTTTAACTCTTTTGCAACAGCTACCGACTGTGCAGCAAAAGCTTCGTTTGCTTCAATAAGATTTATGTCTTCAATGGAAAGGCCTGCTTTTTCCAATGCTTTTTTCGTAGCTGGAACCGGACCAATTCCCATAATGCTTGGATCAACCCCTGCACTTGCATTCGCCCGGATTGTTGCAAGCGGCTCAAGTCCTAATTTATCTGCTTTTTGCTTGCTCATGACAACAACGGCGGCAGCTCCATCATTAACGCCCGAAGCATTACCGGCAGTTACGATACCGTCTTTTTTGAACGCTGGACGTAATCCTGCCAGTTTTTCAGCATTTGTTCCCGCCCTAGGAAATTCATCCTTTGCAAACACGATTGGTTCTCCTTTTCGCTGCGGAATTTCAACCGGAACAATTTCATCTTCAAAGCGACCAGCCTCCATTGCTGTCACCGCTTTTTGTTGACTGCGGGCAGCAAACTGATCAAGTTCTTCCCTGGTCAACTCAGATTGTTCACAAAGGTTTTCTGCGGTAATCCCCATATGATAATCGTTAAATGCGCACCATAAGCCGTCGTGAACCATGCTATCGACTACCTTTTGGTCACCCATGCGGAATCCTGAGCGAGCACCGTTTAATAAATACGGCGCCTGGCTCATGTTCTCCATACCACCTGCAACAACAATGTCGGCATCACCGACTAAAATGGATTGTGCCGCCAAATGAACCGCTTTTAATCCGGATCCGCAGACTTTATTTATTGTCAAAGCCGGTACCTCTTTAGGTATGCCCGCTCGAATCGAAGCTTGCCGCGTTGGATTTTGACCTAATCCGGCTTGAAGCACATTCCCCATAATCACTTCATTTACTAGATCCGGGTTCATTCCGCACTTTTCCAATGCTGATTTAATAACGAGGGCACCTAATTTTGTAGCTGAAATATCTTTTAAACTTCCATTAAAATTTCCGATTGGTGTCCGGACTGCACTTACAATGACTATTTCTTTTTGCGACAAATTTCTTCCTCTCCTTTTAGAAAATTAGTTTAATTACAGGGCACCTACTGTAGTATAAGCTTTTTTTCGGCTTACCCCGGTTTTAATAGCCGCTTCAGCGACGGCAGAAGAAACAGATGTTACAACCCGTTTATCGAAAGGGTTCGGAATCACGTAATCTCCTGTTAGCTCATGAGGCTGAATAAGGTCAGCAATGGCATAAACGGCTGCAAGCTTCATCGCTTCGTTAATTTCTGATGCGGAAGCTTCGAGTGCTCCTTTGAAAATTCCGGGAAAGGCTAGAACATTATTGATTTGGTTAGGATAGTCAGATCGTCCTGTACCGATAACGGCTACCCCCAAGGATTCGGCTTCTTCCGGCATAATTTCCGGGATGGGATTGGCCATCGCAAAAACAATCGGAGCCATGTTCATCGATTTCACCATTTCTCTTGTTAATGCACCGGCTACGGAAACGCCGATGAAAACGTCGGCATCTTTAAGTGCTTCGCTTAAAGATCCTTCGATCATGTGATGGTTTGTTTTTTTGGCAATCTCTACTTTAATCGAGTTCATGCCAACTGTACGGCCCTTAAAGATCGCTCCTTTCGAATCACACATGATTATATCTTTAACACCCATGTTAAGAAGAAGTTGAGTAATGGCAATCCCAGCCGCCCCCGCACCATTAACCACGACTTTGATTCGATCCAACGATTTATCGACTACTTTTAAAGCATTGATTAAACCGGCTGCCGTAACGATTGCTGTACCATGCTGATCGTCATGAAAGACGGGGATGTTCATCTCTTTTTTCAATCTCTCCTCAATAACAAAACAATCTGGCGCAGAGATATCCTCAAGGTTAATACCGCCAAAAGTGGGCTCCAGCCGTTTTACTGTTTCGATTACTTCTTCAGCTGTGGCTGCCTTTAGGCATATCGGAAAAGCATCAATTCCGGCAAATAGCTTAAAAAGTGCTGCTTTTCCTTCCATAACCGGCAAAGAGGCGTCAGGTCCGATATTCCCTAGTCCAAGAACGGCAGAACCATTGGATACAACGCCTACAAGATTCCCTTTGATCGTATAATCATAAATCCGATCAGCATTTTCGAAAATTGATCTGCATGGTTCGGCCACCCCTGGAGAATAAACCAAACTTAAATCTCTTTCATCAAAAACAGGGACCTTAACATCAATGCTCAATTTACCTTTGTGATTAAAATGAAGTTTCAGCGATTCTTCTCTTATACTCACATTATAAACTCCCTTACCATTTTTTGTTTTTTTGTTATTAGAGGACAGAAGTTTGTGCTGCTAAAGTAATTTGATTAATCCGACCCGGTAATTAATAAATCTTCCTTTATTTTCGCTAACACCGTGTTTGGAGTTACATTTTGATTTTCTTTAACTTCCAGAGACGTAATCAAACCACTCAACCCAACCGTAACTTCTTTTACAGACCCATTCTTTTCTTTTATTAAAAACAGCTTTTCCCATTCATATATATGAGATGATTCGTGTACAAAAATGTTTTCAACCTTGCCATCACAAGGACTATAAATTGGCTGTATTAATGCTCGCATTTTACCCTCCTGGAAAAATTTTCAGAATGAAATCAGCTATTTATTTTCTCAATTCTACTAATTTGATCGTTTTTCCAACCAGTCACCGACAGTTGGATAGGTTATTTTTACAGCTTTAGGCCCAAATGTTACAGACACATGACCGGTAGGCAAGGTAACGTACTCTTTATCTTTACTGGATATAACGTCCATTAACGCTTTTACTTGATGCGGTTGCGCAATATGGTCTCTATCAGCTGACAAGTTGAGTACATTTGCCTTAATGTTTTTTAAGTTAACCTTACGACCGCGAATGACGAGTTCTCCTTTAATCAGCTTATTTTGTTGGTAGAAATCCCTGATCCACTGACGATACGCTTCACCTGGAAATGGAATTCCATCGGATACCCACTTTTGTAACAGTTTCCAGTTTCTTATGAACTGTTCGTTGTTTGCTCGATCGACAAGACTAACGTAAGGTCCAAAAAAGTTTGTGGTTGGTTTTAACATCTTATTTCCGAAATCAATCATTTCAGGTGGTATAAGACCTAATGTATCAACGACATTGTCAATGTCAAAGTATCGCTCATCAAGGAAAGAGCCATATAAGCCTGTTTCCTCAAAATCAAATGGACTTGTCATAAATACTAAGTTGCGAACCGGCAATTCAGGATGCAGAGCGGCGAAAATAGATGTCATTGTACCGCCCATGCAATAGCCAAGGACAGAAACTTCGTCTGTCTTCGATGTCCGCAGTACTTTCCGAACAGCACGTGGTATGTAGTCCAAAATGTAGTCATCTAGTTTCATTGTTTTGTCTTCATAACCTGGAGTACCCCAATCAAGGAGATACACGTCAAAACCACGGTTTACCAAATATTCTATTAAACTGTTTCCTTTTGTTAAATCTAAGATATACGGTTTATTAATAAGTGCATAAACCAATAAGAGAGGAACTTTGAACTTTGTTGACTGATCGGATGCATACCGGTATAACTTCGTTTTATTTTTTGTCCAAATCACTTCTTTTGGTGTTAGACCAACTTCCGGATCGGGTTCGGTTGTTAACACTTCCGTTGCCCTTGCTAAACGGGAATACGATTCTTGGAACTCATTAGGGACTGTTTCCATAAGCTGTTTCCACTCTTTTGAATCTGTAATGCTCATGCCGTCTCACACCTTTCCTGTTCGTTTGAAAATGAGTGCACTACATGTATAGTCCGCCGTTAATATTTAACTGCTGACCTGTGATATATTCGCTTTCTTTGCATAGGAAAATGACTCCGCGCGCAATTTCTTCCGGTTGGCCAAAACGGCGTTTCGGAATTTTAGCGACAATTTGTTCACGGATATTTTCCGGAATTTCTTTAACCATATCTGTCTCGATAAATCCTGGGCAAATGGCATTAACCGTAATGCCACTTTTGGCAAGCTCAAGCGCAAGAGATTTTGTGTAACCAATCATCCCAGATTTTGCCGCAGCATAGTTTGTTTGTCCAAAGCCCCCTGCCTGCCCGATAATAGAGGAAATATTAATAATGCGTCCTGCATCGGACTTAAAAAGGTGAGGCAAGGCAGCTGAGGTTGTATTGTAAATACTGTTCAAATTCACGTCAATTACGGTTCTCCAGTCTTCTTCACTGAGTTTTTTGAAAGTAGAGTCCCGTGTAATTCCTGCATTATTGACAACGATATCTAATGTGCCGAAATGATCAATCGTTTCTTCTACCAGTTTTTTAGATTCGTCCAAATTTGAAACATCTGCCTTCACCGCGTATGCTTCTCCGCCGATTTCCTTAAGTTCTGCGATAAGCTTTTCTGCCGGCCCTTTGCTGCTGTTATAGTTGATTACGACTTTTACACCGTTCTTAGCAAATTCCCTTGAAATTGCTTCTCCGATTCCTTTTGCGCCGCCTGTTACTATTGCTACTCGGTTGTTTAAATCCGCCATCAAGATGCACTCCTTATATGTTTTTTTTATTGTTAAAAGACATTTTGAAAAGCTTTTTATCGGCTATTTGTTTTGTTGTTTCTCAGCCGTTTTTTTGGCGTTTCCTGTGTTGCTTTTTTCATTTAATAAGGTAAAGATTTCATCAAGTTTACTGTCCAGACTTTTTATATCATTTTTCACACGTGCCATTTCACGTTTCAGTTCCACTTGGTTTACTTGATTTGTGCTGGTTTCTTCAATCAATTCTTCTAAATTATCAAGTTTTGAGTCAACATTGATGATGAGAGATGCGATGTTTGAAAGGTCATTTCGAGTAGGAATATTCACTTGAGTTAAATAACTTTCTGTCGTTTCATCCAACATTTTCTTGAATAGAAGATTCGTTTCCAAGACTTTCCCCATCCACTCCGAGAAATATTCTTCTTTGATTTTTTCATCCAATACGTTACTCCAATAGGATTCGGACTGGTTATAAAAGTCTTTCCACAGTTCCAATGGATTAAAGTTTTTCTGTTGAGTCATTTGTTCTCTCCTTCCAATCATTTATTGAATCACATGAATCATCTTAGTCGATAAAGTTGCTGTGGTACAAGAGATTTATTGTAATTTTTCTGTAAATTATGAAATTATTATTAATTTTTAAAGTCTCCGATGTAATGCTCATTTTTCCAGAAGACAACACGCAGAGGCTACCCTCTATACAATAGTGGCTATATAAAAAATTAATAAAGTATACAAGTTTTCGCAATCTTTGATGGATGTGTTAGATGTTTCGGTTTGACAAATGAATCATATAGGTGTAAATTACACTTATAGATATTTAACATATTTGTGGGTGGTACATATGCCAATGAAAAAGGGTGCTAATGACTCAACACCAAATGATGAGAAAGTAATGGCCAGCGTTCCGAAAAACTTAATGATACCTGTACTCTTGTTAAGTCTGCGTGGCTGGAATTTGCATGGTTATAAATTGATTCAACAGTTGACCCAATTTGGTTTCCCATCTATTGACCAGGGAAATGTTTATCGAACACTTAGACAATTAGAAAAAGAGAAGATGGTAAAGTCTGAATGGGATACGTCAACAGGAGGACCGGCAAGGCGAATCTACTCTTTAACCGATGCTGGCGAGGCTTATTTAAAAGCGTGGGCGGGCTCTCTTGAGCAATACCAATCGATTCTTAACCGTTTCTTTACAATGTATACAGATATGTTCATGCCTGCATCTTTAACAGATCGTGATAAAAAAGATGAAGAGTAATTGCTTTTGTTGTCTCTATGATGAAAAGTGACTCTGCAGTATTACTGCAATCACAATAAATATTTAATTTTTTTAGGAGGTTTTTAAAAATGGCTGCAAACAAAAAAAGCCAAAGCAATGATCAGAATACTTTTCATTTAGTTGACTCTTATTGGGACAGTTGGAAAAACGGATTGAACTTCGTCTACGATTCCCAAAAGGAAGTGGAAAATCTTACGCTTCAAGCATTTGAACACCAAAAGGATGCATGGGAAAAAGTAACTGACAATATGAACAGAATCGAAGACGAGCAAAAAAAATTAATGAAAGAACTGCGTCAAAACGTTATGCAGAACATTGAAAGTGTTAGCGGTGAAGAGTTAACCAAATCTTTCGAACAGTCGAATGAGCGCCTTGATGAAGTAATCAGCCGCGTTCAACAACTAACCGTAACACCTTATAAAGCGAGTTTAAATGTACTAAGTCAGTCACAACAGCACTTCCAAGAATCTACTAAATCGGTTATTGGTCAGCAACAAAAAAATCGTGAAGAACTAAAACCATTGTTGGAAGATTTTTTAAACCAAGTAAAAACAACACAAAAAGGGTTTTTCAATGCATTTGAAAACAACACAAAAACGGCATTAAGCAGGTTTAACTAGAACAGCGAGCAATCGCTGTTCTTTTTTTTGAAATATGAATGAATTTCATAAATCATATCCCTTGCGGGACAAAGCTTTAAGCATATAAAAAAGGAGCTACCTCCCCAAATCTCGAAATAGTTAGTCACCACAACAAACTAAAGAGATTGGAGGAACACTCCCTATGTCTATTATACAACAAGGAAGCCTGTTTGACCTGCAAGATTTATATGATTTAGAACCTACCCACCGTTATGAAGCAATTTTATCCGAAATTGATATTGATACCATTTATCATAAGGTGAGTAAAAAGACTTGGCGTGGTGCACCTATTGAACTTAATTATAGGGCAATGATTCACTCACTGATCATTCGAATTGTGGAGAGAATCCCTACCACCAAGGATTTGATTCGACGTTTGAATAATGACTTTATTTTCAAACTGAATTGTGGGTTTCTCCTTTCCGATAAAACACCTTCAGAGGCGGCCTATTCACGTCTTGTTTCTAAACTCGACGACACAAATGTCCTTGAAGAAGCAATGGAGTTTGTGGTGCTCCAAGCCTCTGCCGAAGGATTTATAACAGACGATGCCGTGGCTATTGATGCCACTCATTTCGAAGCGCGTGATCAAGCTCCTCCCAAGGAAGAGAAACCAAAACCCAAGCCTAAAAAACGAGGCCGAAAGTCTAAGGCTGAAAGAGAAAAATGGTTTATCGAACAAGCGAAACACGAAGCAAATCTTCCTCTTTACGAGCAGAAAATTGAAGCTCAGCTTGATGTTCCATTAAGTAAACTCCGTGCAGAAATTTCTAAAGACCCACGATGGGGGATCAAGAAAAATAGTGAAGGCAAAAACACCTTTTGGTATGGGTATAAAGGTCATCTGGCTGTCGGGACAACGAGTCAGTATATTCTTCAATCCCTCTTTTCATCAGGGAATTTAAACGATGGGAAAGCTGCCATCCCTTTATTAAAAGGGATTTATGAACGATTATCTATCGCTTCTCTCCGATATACGATTATGGATGCAGGATACGATTATAAACCAATTTACAAACAGGTTTATCAAATAGGACTTCAATCCGTGATTGCCTATAATAAACGAAATGAACCAGAACCCGTAGGGTTCAACAAACATTTCGCACCCACATGTGTGAGGGAACATTCCTATCGTTATGACAGCTTTGATTCTAAATACGATACCCTTAAATATACAGGACCCAAAGAATGTAAGGGATGCCCATTATCGAATGATGATCTTTGTCAAAAAGTATATAAGGTCAAAATAACAAGTGATCTCCGGAAATACACAGCACCTGCACGCGGCTCAAAAGCCTGGAATACATTGTTCAAAAAACGTACTGCAGTAGAACGAGTTAACGCCTATCTTAAAGAGTTCTTTCAACTTGATAACATTCGTTATCGTACCGGTAAACGCACCAAAGTTCATTTCGATCTGGTGACACTTGTCTTTAATGCTTCAAAATTAGCTTGTGACCGAATCAATTTCATGCTTGACCAAGAAGCTGCTTAATGGATTTATCGATATTGCCTATCTAAAAGACAGAATGACTCCTGCGGGATCAGCGAGCCAGGTAAGACCCCGCAGTGAGGTACGAGCGAGGAGTCTCACGGATCGCCCGCGGAAAGCGAGCAAATTCCCTGTTCTCTATTTAAAAAAGGAATTTTAAAAAATTCTGCTCTTCTGAACCTCTTTTTAAAAAGCAATTATGAAATTGATTCATATAACAAAAATAAATATTAAATAGTAAAAGTCTGGATAAAACGGCTGCATAGAAAATCTTAATGTGGTTTCTGGTGAGGATTGCATCCTAATAATGCGTTGAAAAAAACCTCCATATTATGGATGATGCATCCGGGCCTAACGGATTCGTATTAGAACCATTTGGGATTCCACCAGACCATGTATGTCCCATTCTGTCGATCATCCAAAGTTCCATTAATGAAAATCCATCCTTATCGTTATAAACATGTTGGGTATAGCTTCTTCCATTTACAATACCCGCTTTTAGAAAAGCAGGTGTAACATCGGCTTTGCCTTTACCACCTTCCACAAGAAAATTGGTTTGAGCCCATTGTATAATAACCTGCTGGCCATTAATCGGGTGCACAGTGGTATCACAAATACCGTGAAAAACAATGACTGGCATTTTCCTCTTAAAATTTCCCATTTCCTCATAGGCCTTCTTCCCGCACTCATACGGATCGGATGTACCTTTAATCATGACATCTTTAGCCGTTTGTGCCGTTGGATCAGTTGGGATAAATACATCTACAGCATCATACGGTAACCCGGAACATATTCCAATTCCACTAAATACATCTGGATAGGTTACTCCCAGAATGGAAGCCATGGCTGCACCTGCAGATAAACCAGTTGCATACACCTTATTTGGCTCAATACTATAATTTTTTTTGACATCATCGATTATTCCTTTAATGATCTGAGGCTGACCTCCTCGACGATGCTGATTATAATCTAAAAACCAGTTCCAGCATCCTTCAAGATTAAATTGGTCAGGGTTAAAAGGGTTATACAAGCGATTCATCTCAGGGTAAAGTACAATAAAGTTTTCTTGTTCAGCTAGATCATTCATTTTTGTTTCTCCAGCAAAGTCATTCGGATCTTGTTTACAACCATGAAGCATTACCATCAAAGGTACATCGTTTCCCGCTTTGTACCGGCTCGGTACATAAAGGTTATACTTGTAGCCTGTATATGTACATTCCGAGAAGCTACTCATAACATCACATCCCCCTTTAAGTCTGGAAATGTTTTGAACATAGGTAACAAAATACATATCTGTATGTCGAAACCTTACGTACTTTATTTCCTCATTTTCACACGTCATTTTGATTGACTTTATTAATGTATCCTTTAAAATCCACAAAAAATCCATCTTTATAAATTTTCGTGTGTCTAAAGCTACTCTTATAACTCCGTTTGATGAATATTCATGGATTGGTTTTACTTGTTCTATAAGATATTGCCCTCCCTTTCATCAAAATGTATTCGCTCAAAATGTTTAGTAGCCGCATTCTTCCGTGGAAAAATCCGGCTAACAAAAAATAATTGTTTACCATATGAAGTGGTAACAAGAATCTTTATTTAATCAATTTATCAATGGTTCGAATGGTCCAAAAAGAGCGCACCATTTCTTCTGAAGCGTCTGGTCCCTTAGGATCTGTATGTGTACCTTTCGTGCTACCTCCCTACCAGTCATGCCCATCCCTTCGACAATCCATTTCTCCATGATTGCATTTCCCTTTGTATTACTGTAAATAGATCTTGTATATCTGTAACCGTTAAGCACTTGACCGTGAATCTTTTTGTAAACATGTTCGTTAATACTGTCATTGTCGAACCCGTCGTCAGCATAATCGTTCATTTGTGCCCATTGCGAAAGAACCTGGTGCCCGTTTTTGACATTGACCACTAAATCTTCGTTTCCGTGAAAAATGATCGTCGGTACTACCCGTGACTCTGCTTTTGCGTTTTGATAAGCTAATCTGCCTTGTTTATCGGGATCCGGTCCGCCTGTTTGCATTACAATTAAAGCTGATGCTATGTCAGTAGCAGCTTTATATTCGAGCACCGCCGGCTGACATTCCGGCAACATAAATTTGCTTCGAGTGCACATTATACGAATTGCTGATTTGTTTCGTCATACCGGCGATGATCGAAGGTTCTCCTTTTCCGCGACGCTGATGATCCGGATCGAACCAGTTCCAGCATTGATCTGTATTTGCTTCAAGCGACTGGTCTGGATAAATTACCAAAAAGGTTTCCCGGTCTGCAATCTGGTTCATTTTGGTACCTGCAGCAAAATCATCAGGGTTCTGGCCGCATCCGTGAAGCATGATGATGAGAGGAACAGACTCCCCGTTATAATCTTCGGGGATATATAACTTATAATCACGTGTACCATATTCATTTAAATAAGATCCTTGAATAAAAGAACCTTCCTCCCCTTGATTACCTGCTGATATCGTTTGGGGCCGGACAAAATTTATTATCAGTTGCAGTGACAACGCAACGGAGTACAGCATTAAGTATCTTAAAAAAATTCCTCCTTAAGAGTAATAGAAAATACCGGGCCGCCAATCAGGTAGCGACACGATATTTCTCCACAATCCCTTTCTTATCAATTTTGCCGACTTCGGTCTTCGGCAACTCGTCGACAAAGAAGAACCTCTTCGGAACTTTATATCGTCCGAGCTTCTGACGGCAATGAATTTTCAATTCGTCCGCTGAAACAGCTTTTCCTCGTTTCAAGACGATAATGGCCGATACGACTTCGCCCCATTTTTCGTGCTTTTCACCCTCAATGTTTGATTAACATTTAACGCTTCCAACAGTTCTGTTAATTCATCATGAAACGCAAGAAGGACAGGCTGGCAGTTGAAAGCTCTGCCGCAGACAACCGCCAATTCAGGGGGACGAAAACAGCCCCGATTTTTCCGCCTTTCCGCACGCAAACAGGATATCGAGATAACTGATATGGTTTGGTGCCAAAAGGGCGACACGGTCACCGTGTTTTACGCCAAGTTGTTTAAAAGTTCCAGCCAATCCGCAAGCGCGTTCGTTTAACTGTGCGTAGTAAGTCCACCGCCGGCCGGTCTCTGCATCAATGACCGCTTTTGCCGCCGGTGTCAAACGATTTCTTCCTTCAAGCCAATCGGTTTCCCAGTTAATCCTTATCTCTCCCTCCTGGTAACAATGGTCAGACAACGATACCCCCGTCAACATGCAGGATAGTACCGTTCACATAATCGGCGTCGCTTGAAGCGAGATATAAGTAAGCTTTAGCAATGTCAGACGGCTTGCCAAGCCGTTTCAATGGCACTTTTTCAACCATTTGCGCAATGACTTTTTCCGGTACCTTTTCTACCATACCTGTTTCCACAAACCCGGGTGCAATCGCATTAACGTTGATGCCTTTGCGTCCAAGCTCTTTAGCCCACGTTTTTGTCATACCAATGACGCCTGCCTTTGTTGCTGCATAATTCGTCTGTCCAATATTCCCGTAAACACCTGATATTGATGATGCACTGATGATTTTCCCACTTCCCTGTTCAATCATGTAAGCCGCCGCTGCCTGCGTACAATAAAACACGCCACTTAAATTGACATCAATGACTCTCTGCCATGAATCGCGCCCCAGTTTCGCCAGCATGCCATCATCTGTAATTCCTGCGTTATTGACTAAAATATCAAGGCTCCCAAAAGTATCATGAACCGTTTTCATCAACGTTTCAACGTTTGCCTGATCAGAGACATCCACTTGCTGAAATGCGGCTTTGCCTCCGGATTCCCGGATGCTATTAACCGTAACTTTTCCTGCTTCCGGATCAAAATCGGCAACAACTACATTCGACCCTTCCCTTGCAAATGTCAGGGCGGTTTCCCTGCCGATGCCATTTCCGCCGCCTGTAATTACTGCTGTTTTATCTTTTAGTCTCATATCCTACTCCCCTTCAATACTTTTGTAAAAATGTATCGACTTCTTTAACGAGTTGTCCCAGATTATCAATTAACAGAGAGTGTCCACAATTTTTAAACGTAACGACACTAACCTCACCCGATAGGTCTTCAATTAATTCGTTTGTCATCGATTCAGTAACCACGAGGTCGTTTTCGCCCCAAAGAACTAGTACAGGCATACTAATGTTATTGACTTCCCCGGTACCTTTTATGTTACTTCATTTAATACTTTTAAAACTTGAGCAGAATCACTTAACGTTGCTAACCTTATTTTCATGTGATAAGGAACGGAAACAAGCCTTATATTTTGTTTAATAATTTATGAGTTTTCTTCTTTAAATAGACCATGAATACATCTTTCACCATCAACGTATTACCGATATCAATCATTTTACAGCCTTTAACAGATGTATACCCGCAAACCTCTTCGTACAACAGTGGGGTTCCGCTGCCAACAGTGTATACTCGCTCGTCTTGTAATCGTTCCCCGTTCACCTTTATCTCTGAGATGTCGCCATTCTGATCTGTCCATAAAACTCCAGAGAATCCTAAAGATCCAATAGTGATCCCATGTGGTCGGAACCCATTGCCGTAAACCTTTTTAGAAGTAATTTCCTCTCTCAAACTATCATGGATTAAACCTGCAATCTGCTTCCCTTTCATTTCGATCAACACAGGGGAATGCATACTTTTACAAATATCCAATACCTTGCACCTCGTCAATTCGCCTTTTTCCATTCCCCCAATTGCGGCCCCACCATACATAATACCGATCTCTGCATCCCAAAATTTCCGTATACCATCGGCCATGAGCTTGATGATATCCTCATGTGGAAGGGGTTCTTCGGTATAAGATAAAATCTCCGATAAAAACTCATTCGTTTCTTTACGCCCCCGTTCCAATATCTCAGTCATGCTAGGATCACACTCTGAATCTAGATTGATCTTTATTAAATTACCGGCATACTTTTCTATTTTTTTCTCTTCCAGATCAATTTCAAGTTTTAGCTCTCCAACATATTTTCCGTGAGATCCGGCCTGTACAATAATAACACCAGATTCCACAATCGGACTTTCAAGAACCGTATGGGTGTGTGCGCCAACAATCACATCAACTACCCCCCTTAAACTTTTTGCTAATTCAAGGTCAGCTTCATACCCCATATGTGAAAGGAAGATGATTAAATCAGCCCCTTGATTACTTAAATCGTTTACAGCTCTTTTTATTGAAGTCAATGTATCTCGATTACGAAAACCATGCTTATTTTCATAAAGGTCTTCAAATTGATCGGTTGCCCCGAAGACCCCTACCTTTAAATAGTCACCTGCTTTTAATAAAAGTGATTCTTTCATACCTCCAATGGTAGACCCATCCCTTTCTGTTAAATTTAGCAATAACCATGGGACGGTTGTTTCAAGACTTTGCTTGCGGATTAATTCCGGGGTTGAACGTAACAACTCATTATTACCTACTGACATCGCATTGTAACCAACATCTTCTAGCATCTCTAAGTGAATCTTGCCTTGAGTGGCCAAACACTCATTGATGCTCATATCTAAATGATCTCCACCATCTAAAAGTAGATAATTCTCATTTTCGGCTTTGAGCTCTTTTATCCGTTTCTTTATGTATGCAGCTTGTCTTAATAATTGCTCATAATTCGCGTGAAGGTCATTTGTATGTATTATTGTGATGGTTTGTTTCATGTGTGATCCCCTTTACCTTTAGATTCATAAAAAAGTTTTCCTTCACAAGATAAACAATATAATTTCTATTCTAGAAAAACCCACCATAGCAACATTCTCATCTGTTGATTACGTCTTAAGTAATTTCAACAATTAGATAGAAAACCCCTTTAAATTTCTATAAAAGTACAGGATTGCGACCGAGTTGTAGATATTTAACTCGCTGATTGTGAATTGATTTTTTTCACCAGATCGATAAGATTTCTCTGTCCCTCCAATCGATATTGCCAACACCAATTCTTTCCCTTAATGCTTTGCCTCCTGGCCCATACGCCCAGCCGTACAATAATATTTATCGATCCCCTTTTTCAATAAGGGTTTCCTCCTGTATCTTGGCATGTCAGATATGAATGTTGAATTGCCTGTTGGTTATCCTAATCTTTAATGAAGTTAGACTAGGAGTTTAGCTATGGATGAATTGCTGTATTTGATTGCTTTGATTGTTGGAATTGTTGGTGCTTGGAGTATATGGAACTATAGTAAACAGAAGCGGGGTGCTATTACACAGAGGAAAAAGAGAAATGATGAAAGTTAATAGACTGAAAATATACCCCTTTAACAGTAAGGAGGACTTTCATGTCTACTGAATTGTGGTTATAAATCGTTACCTCCTGCTGTGATTGTTATGGCCTTTTGGACAAAACAGATCATCCATTAATAATCCAATATCACAGCGTTGGCACTTTGGCATCCCACCTTTATGTCAAAACAAACCGACATAAGGAATCAATGCCGGTTTGTTAATTGCTTCTCTTTTTATTTTCGAAATTCTCTTTATCAATAAGATCCCTTACTACATCTTCAATGGTTATATGTCCTAGAGCTTTTTCTAAAGCCGTCTGTGCATTTTCAAAAAGTGGAATGATAGCATCCTGAATATTATTTCCAACAGGACAATCAGGATTTGGATTTTCATGTATGCTGAACAATTCTTTCTCTTGCACGACATTTACTGCTTTATACACATCCAGTAATGTAATATCTGATAGATTCTTCGCTAATTGTGCTCCTGCAATACCTGGTCGTACTTTTACCAAACCAGCATTTTTGAGCATGCCCATAATTTTTCTTATTACAGCTGGATTCGTATTTACGCTTCCTGCTATAAAATCTGATGTGCTAACTCCATCTTTATTTATTTCAATAAGAGCTAATATATGAATTCCTACAGCAAAACGACTGCTGATAGACATCTTCTTTCACCTTCCTAAAATAGGTATACCGTTTATATTATACCTGTAACCTGTAACTAAGACAAACACAAGTGTATCATAACAAGTCGATTACCTGTTGACAAATAAATTACATGTAAATATAATTGTTACAGGTAATCAAATACGTTACATTTAAACTCTGATTGGAGGAATAGTCAAATGAAATTATTAGTTACAGGAGCAACTGGGAAATTAGGTTCAAAGGTTGTAGAATCATTATTGAAAACTGTCCCTGCAAGCCAATTGGCAGTTAGTGTCCGAAATCCAGAAAAAGCTGAAGGACTACGTTCTAAAGGTGTAGAAGTTCGCCATGGTGATTTTGACCATCCAGAAACTTTAGATACTGCTTTTGCAGGGATTGATCGCCTATTAATTATTTCTACAGATGGTGAAAATGACAAGAGAATTCGTCAGCATGCTAATGCAGTAGCAGCAGCTGAACGTGCAGGAATAAAATTCATTGCTTATACAAGCCTTGCAAACGCACCAGAAAGTACCAATATAATGGCACCCCCTCATGTGGCGACAGAAGCAGCCATCGTAAATACTGGTATTCCTTATTCTTTCTTGCGCAACAATTGGTATTTGGAAAACGAAATTGGAAGCATTGAAGGTGCTTTGGCAGGAGCGCCGTGGGTAACTTCTGCTGTAGACGGTAAAGTAGGTTGGGCACTTCAACAAGATTATGCAGATGCGGCAGCAACAGTTCTTGTCGGAGATGGTCACGACAATACGGTGTATGAACTTTCAGGTCCACTTTTAACACAGGAAAAATTAGTCAATGCTCTTAGAGGTGTAACAGATAAAGAAATACCATTACAACAAGTCAATGATGAAGAATATGCAGAGATCATGAAAGGTTTAGGCCTACCTGATTTTGTAATTCCAATTGTAGTTGGAATTCAAGAGAGTATCCGAAACCGTTCATTAGAAGTTGAAAGCAACGATTTCGAAAGGGTTCTTGGACGTCCAGTTACGCCTATTAGCGAAGGACTGAAACAAGTTGTTAATGGAATTTCAACAACAAATTAACCTTATCATGACAGTTTAAGAAAGTCCTATGTAAGTGACCTCGGAATAGATCCGGGGTTATCTTCTTAATCCTAATTGATACGGTGTAATATTAGCCAAGAAAACGGTCCCCTCCCTCCTTTCCTTCTTTGATTAACACAGCCTTTTTTAAATTTTTTTTTAGGACGCAATAACTTTACTAGATGAAACTGGAGCATCGATAAATTTAAAATAAGGTAAGATAAGACGAAGAGTAGCAATTGAAGATAGTGCGCCACCCTTTTCTGGAATAACACACATTCTAATACTTCTGAATTCCCCATCTTTAAATAATTACTCAGCTAATATATCTTTTTGCTCATAAAATAAAGAGAATCTATCTAATAAATAATCTATAAGTATTAGTGAAATTCTTTTTAAGTTTCGTGAAATCCTTCTCTAACATCGAGTTAGTTGTACAAACTGGCGCTTTACTAAAGGAAAGAAGTAACTCTAAAATCCTCCACAAATGCACCTGATTGTTGAATAAACGAGTATTCGGTTTATCGTGTGGGACTTTTCTTGTTGAACTTGAACTAAGAAGTTTAAACAGGTTCCACCTCAAGTAAAAAAACACCGTAGTCGGTGTTTTTTCGTTAAAACGTCTTATATTAAATGTTTACTACCTTTGAGAGATAATCGGCTAATTGATCGAAGGTTCCTTCAAACCCCTTTTGAACCATCTCTTGTGATTCCTCGAAGATCTTGATTTCCTCCTCAGTCGGTGATACTGGAACGCCAATCATTGTAAGGGTTGTTTTGCCATCGTGCTCGATGAACGTCAAAGTATTCAAAATTTCTAATGGCCAGTTGGCGTTAAAGGGAGCACGTACGGTATTACCTTCCTCATCAGAAAAGGAATTGGAGTAAACGAGTTTCTCTGGAGCTTTAATTTCACGGTAAACAAATTTTCCCCACATAACGTTACCATCTTGGGACTTCTGGCTGTAATGGAAGACACCATCAGGGCGGAGTTCTAATTTAGTTACATCAAGTGTCCATCCTTTTGGACCCCACCAGTTCAAAAGATATTCTTTCTCAGTAAAAGCTTTAAAGACAAGCTCACGTGGAGCATCGAATGTACGGGTGATCTCGATTTTCGCAGACATTTTAATTCCTCCCACAAATTATTTTTTTCCTTCCATAAGATCAAATCGACCCAAAATCGTTCTTAGGATTATTGAATGTTTACTTTCACCTATTTTTCTTTTGCAACTCCTGCAAATAATGTCCAATTCGTTGAACTTTTCTTGCCACAGTTCACGGTATTTTTCCAACCAAGAATTTAATACTTTAAAAGCTCCGATTGTAGATTGTAATGCGACGATTCGCTCCAGCATAAAATTTCCACTATTCCCGCTTCATACAGCACGCGTAGATGTTTTGACGCATGTGGATGTCGTATGTGAAGCCGATTCGCGATTTCCCCATGGTGAGAGGACCGTCTCGAAGTAATTCAATAATGTGTAATCTACTGGGTTCGGCAAGGGCGCTCAGAATTTTAGTATTCATTTTTTCGTTTTAAGACCAACCTTTATTTATGGATTTATTTCTAGGCCGTTTATTACTTCCTCAGAATGGCCCGTTTACAATTCCCCAGGCGGATTGTACTTGTGTACAGTACATATACTTGGTGATTTTATACTTTTTTTGAGGAAAAGATAATCGCATGATGACAACACTTCTAAAAAAGTGAATATTAATGGGTTATGTGGACACTGTATCTAACTGCAGTCCAGAGGGTTAATTTTGTCAATGTATAAGTGAAGGAGTGGAGTAATGCTTTCAGATTCATCCTTTTTCTACTCTTCTAAATCCGCTCATGGAAATGGATGAGGATGTGGATTTAGCTGTTCAAGCGTCAATGGTTGTTGCACATACCCGAGTTCCATAGGTACCTTCAATACTCTCTCAAGCCCTGACAAACGGGTAAAGTGATGTCCGAACGTCATCGGTAACATCCCCGGAATCAGCACTTTCACGCAACTAAAGCCATTTCGATCGATTTCCGATGTCGTCTGGTTCACCACGATTACGTCGAGATTCAATTGGTGGAGCACCTTTAGAATGTTGATCAGGTCACTGGTCAGATCCGGTTGCCTACAATGCCCCTTGAATTCCTCTTTAAATTTTCTCAATGGCCGGTTTTCATCTATTAAAAATTGGAGGCGCTCCTGTGCTTGTGGCAAACTGTAAAGCATGGAATGGTCATCCATCTGTTGTACAAGGAAAGGATTAGTTAACATCCGTTCATACTTCTTCTGATTTGCTGCAAATTTCTGATCAATCATATGCATGGTGCTTGATAACTCATGAATTACGCTTTTCACCGCCTGTCTTGGATTCAGATGAGCTCCAGCCGCACATATAAGATTAGCTCCCTTGTGTTTTCTGTTTTTCGCTAACGCCCAAACGCTTGGTATCCTATTCTCCATCGTCGTATTAAATAAATAAAGATCATAACTCGTCACAGCCTGGAAACGGTCGACCATCAACTGTAGTTCTTGGTCGTCAATCGAATAAGGATCAAATCTTGGAACAGGAAGTTGCGCGTACCATGTCATTAGGAATGAATCGCGTTCAACCACTTCCATAATTCCGTAGAAAATAGCCTCCTCTAAACTTCCACCCAAAGCGCATCCGTTGGAAGATTCAAAGACAAAGGCATCATGGCAACTCGATCCGTAATAGGCGAGTGACTGTGGAACCAGAATTGAACGCTCTTGTAAAAACGAGTAACCCCATACCCAGTCGATTGGGCGGTCAGGTTTAAACGGTTTAAACGGAAAATTAGGCTGATTATATTGCTCCTCCGTATGTAACCCTATCTTGGCTGGATGAAGTGCTTTATCAGAAAGATTACAAAAGCTCTCACGGATCACTGTCCGTTTGCCTTGTGGTTTAAGGCCACAGTAACGCTCGAGGCCCTCTAAAATAGCTGTTAACTCACTTTTAAAAAAGGAGTGAGTACGTCCACCTCCTGCCACATCCTCCGTTAACAACGGTAGATTCACACTCGCATCAGCAAACGTCGACAAGAGGTCAATCCTTTTTCCATTTAAAATCCCCGTCCGATAATCTAGATAATCGTTGATAAGAAAATTCTTCAAAACATCCATAGAGCGGCAGCGATAGTTATCCAAGTTAATCTTTGGACTTGGTCGAAGCGAAATCCGGGCTGCTATTGATGAATCATCTGGTAATTGACCACAAAACGAGCACTGTGGATCAGGTAGAAAGAAATGACGTGAACTCTTTAGCGTTTTTAGGTTAATTAAAAATAGCCTTTCTTCTAAGTGAGACCTTCTCCCTTGCAACAGTCTCTGTGTCTCCGCGGCTAATAGGTTAGCCATCTGTTTAAGGCCGGTACGGGAAGCCCATGGGTTACGTATGATTCCCCCGTGAACTCCCCCTGTCTGTTGCAGTTCCCACATTTCTTTGCGATCGAGTCCTGCCACTACGTATCGTAAGTCCGCACACTGTGAACAACCCGGTGTGCTCGGGCGAACAAGTGGTCCAACCACTCCTTTGCCAAATAAAACGAAGCCGCGTAACCAGTGGATACCAGCTGATTTAAATATCTCTTCCGCTTCACGATGAACGTGGGGTTTCCAAGTATCGTGTAAAACCAGAGCTAATCCCGTATTTTCTGGTACTCCCCTCCTCAAATCAGTACGACGAACCACCTGATATTGTCCAGAAAGTACTTCGTCCACAAACCCCGCCAACAATCCATCTCCGAACACCAAAACTGTAGTCACCTTGATGCCTCCTCTCGCAAAAGCACGCCAAATACTCCTGCCAGTTGACTTTTTAAAAATGGTTCCAGCGCTAGATCCAACACCAATATCCGTTTATTGTTTTCTTTCAATACCTGTAAAGCGGACAGCAAAATCTGTGATCTTTCTGTCTCCTCACAAGCAGGGACCACAATACTTTGTGGCACTGTATTTTGAAGAACCACAGACGAGACCTCCAACGTTTTCGTCACAAGACATGATTCTCTATTTTGTTCCATAGACACTGCCTGTTGCAAAGCTTTCTGCAACGCCATTGTCAAATTCATTCCTATACTGCCATACCAGCGGTCTCCATTATTGATCCATACCACTGGAAATCCACACACTTCCTCTCCTAAACCGATATTCGGTACTCCTTTTATCCTGGTCCATGCCCGTAAACAAAACTCGCAACGTCTATCTTCTACTGATTTTAAATCCACTTGAAAGACAAGAGGCTTTTGACTTGCCCATTGTTTGTCCAGTTCCTGGTCCAAACACTTTTGCAACCCGCGATATATCCCATCAGTAACTGTTTCCCCTGCTCCTACGCCTATAACATCATGAATGTCTATTATTCTACTTTCTGTTTCCTGGTATAAATCAGGTGTTGTACTGACTTGACCAACCATACGTGATACATACGACTCAATTCCAGCTAGGGCTGCTTCTCTGCGTGCCTCCTCATGCGTTATCCCTGTACAGATCATTTCCTGCAAAAGCCCGGCTGGTCCTTCTGACATCGGGTCGGCAACTTGAACACGACACTGAGACAAGGGAAGTTGCTTTAAATCCCCCTCCTCCCAACTATGGAAAATACCTGATTCTGCCGAATTCAAAAAGCTGTAGTAGGGAAATAATCCGCTTGCCTCGCTTTCCGAGCTTTGTGCCAGTAGTCTGTCGAGATCTTGAATCCATTCAGCTGTCATATGACCAGTAACTAGTGGATGCGGGATAAACGAATGCCAATCTCCTTCCAACGTCTCCAGATTCAGCAAGAAAAAATGATTATTCCGTTCCGTTTCTGTAATACCTGTAACCGCTTTAAACAATTCAAATACTATTAAATTCGCCAATACTGCTCCTGCAGTCGAAGAGAAGGTATGCTGCGAATCTTTGGAAATCGCGGACTGGTGTAGGCGCAGCCATACTGACTCCCAGCACCCTTCAGAATCCGGTTTTACCAGCGGACCCGCCAGACCGACTTGCTGAAGAATTGTAGCGGGGACAAATACCTTCTTCTCCTCCCGGCAAATTGTATGAAGAAGCCGTAATTTCTTAATATCATCTTCCTGTGAAACATACAAAACAAAATCAAACGGCTGTAAAACCTGCCGCCAAGAACTCATTTTCTCATTCTTCAAGGTAACTTCCGCCAACATGACCTCGGGATCTATTTTTTTAGCATGTGCCTCTAGTTCGACTAATCGATGCTGATCGGTCGGTACTGAGTCTGTAATCAACATGTGAAACTTTGGAAGTCCAGATTCTAACAATGATGAAACTAAGGAAATAAAAAATGGGCCTGATCCAACAGCCACCACTTTCGACTGACGATAGGTCTGAAAACGATACGCACCAGAATCACTTAAATTTTCCAATAACTCAATCTGAGAACCGTACTTTTGCATCACCTTATCCGGCAATTGATGAGGACGATCTTTAGATACATCCCGTACAAACCCGTTTTTGTTCAACATCTCAGCGATTTTATACACCTGTTCCTTGTATTGAACAGGCAATCCTTCAGTTAAGTTCTCCAATGTGTGTTCCCCATCAAACATCGGTATCAATTTTTCAACCCACTTATCGATGTTCCTACCTTCTATTCGAAACGAACATACATTGTTTCGAAAATATACTCCACCGTTCGGATCTGGAATAAATATAGTATCCCCTTTCACTTTCAGACGCACGGATGGCTCAAATGTTGTCATTCTTTACCTCCTAGCCATAAGGAAATTTCATACCCACTTACTCTTTCGGTACTATATTATGCTCTACCAGCTTGTCCTCTTTCATCATTGAGTGGAGAAGAAGTGCCCCAGCGGATTGAAACACTCGATGCAGGGGCGCTTCCTCAGAGTTTCCGTGGTAAATTCTTTGTGATGTTCACCACCTCAATAATTGCGACTATGGCAATGTGCATGACAATGGTGGCAATGATGAGACTGTCCATGGCAATGGTGACAATGTGCATGGCAATGATGAGACTGTCCATGGCAGTGGTGACAATGTGTATGGCAATGATGAGACTGTCCATGGCAGTGGTGACAATGNGTGACAATGTGTATGGCAATGATGAGACTGTCCATGGCAGTGGTGACAATGTGTATGGCAGTGATGAGACTGCTCATGACAATGATGACAATGGACCCCACTGTATTGTTGACTCATATCATCATCGTCCCAAGGTGTCATCTGACCTTCTCTAAATTCACCAACACCCAAGTTTTGAAGTTCGTTTTTGAAATTGTCCATTTATACACCTCCATTTTTAAAACAATAATTTACTAAAAATATTTTTAGAGAATGCTCGGATGAACATTCGATGGAGGTCCCAATGCCTTTTGTTCACCATATCAGATTCCCCCCATTTTTTTCTTCGTTTTACTTTATTCTAAAAAAGTTAGAAAGGGAGCTTTTACTACGAAAAATAGGCTGGTTTTTTAAGTTTTGTGAAGCGAGATTTAATAGGAAAATCTTAAAAGAGCTAATAGAATCCGACCAACTGTCAGTATTGCAACAAACTGCTACTTTATTAGATGAATCAGGGATTTAGTGGGGGATAGATGGTGGAGAAGGTGTTGTCCTGGAAACGGGTGTTATAGGGATTCTTGAATTAAAGCGTTAGAGCAAAACCAGATATAGTATGCGTTTTATTTCAATAAAGAAATCCGGTATACACTAGCTTATTTTAAGCGGGAAATTTACGTGTTTTACATGATTTTATCAAGTACTATCTGTTATAAAATCCATTCCATTAAGTGACTCCAACTCTAACAAATAGGTAATACCGGCGAAGCCATCACTGCCCACAAATAGATGGGTAAATCTGGGTATCGGATAATTTATTTTCATACGTTTATCTCGGGCAGTATTTTGATAAATAATGAGGTTACTATTATAGGGGTTATCATTACAGCTGTTTTACTTCTTTTCTCGGTTCTTCCAGAGTACTTCTTTTAGCCATAATCATCTCTGGAACCTCACTCCACCAGCAGAGTAATAGATAATATAATCATTGTAATTCATAGGTATTCCATAATCTTACACGTTCTTTGAATAAGCAGTTCACCTATGTTGAACTGCTGTGTTCCTTTTACGGAAGAAAACTACTTACGTTTATAAATATCTTTATTATAAATGGTAATCATACTATTGTTATTTTAGAAGTATCCGGCACGAAAGAGTTTCTATTAAAAGGGTGATGAACATGAAAACCGTAAAGGTACCCCCATTTTTTCATGAATTATTTGGGCAGAGAATATCTTTATTGGAGCTCTGGTTAACGGTTTTATTTTGTACAGGAATGACAGTATCAATTTTGATATTGACTTATGCTGAATGGCACCATCTTGCAATTTGGCAAGTTAGCATATTTACCGTTTTGATAGTTGATATCGCAGGTGGTGTCGTTGCAAACTTTTCCTTTTCGACTAATTCATACTATAAAATGAACCCCAATAGGCGATTGTTTTTTATTTTAATTCATGTTCAGCCCATTATAATGGCCTGGTTACTTTGAGGTTATTACAGTGTCAGTTTCACTGTGTGGGTATTTACAATTGGATCTGCTTTTACCGTAAATACTATGGTAGATCAATCATGATGGTCAACGTACAATTGCCATATTTTTATCGGTTTCGGGAGTGAGTACGCTGCTATTATTGTCTGAAGCAGTCCCCAAAGTTTTACTTGCCGTATTATCTTTATATATGTTTAAAGTGATTTACTGTTTTGCCGTGGATCTTATGCTAAAAGAGAAAATAAGTGATCGTATTCCGTCTTGGTTTAAGACTATTGCAAATTATTAATTCCTGCACGGCTCTTCATATTTTCTTTCAGTAAAATATTGCCCCCATTTTTTGAATAAAACCTAATACACTTCTAAAAGGAATACATAAAAACCATCCCAAGAGAGTTTTATGTCAAAATCCACGTTAAATTAATTAAAATTTTATTTTCGTGCTTGCCTTGTATTAAATATTTGATTTCATTCAATAAACTCCCTTACCAAAATTCAAAAGAAAATAAAAGGGGTAAAAGATAAATGCCGAAATCCTAGTTACACACATTTTTGATAAGAAAATGGGCATGACCCTTTGCTTGGCATGGGTTTGTGCCCATCATATGGATGTTATAATTAAAGTAAAGGAATGATTCATCCAGTATAATTACATATTCTAAACCTACGATCCGCTTCATTGTTGGAATTAATAAAGGAAAGCCCCCCTTAACAAAACCACTGGCGCAATCCAGTATTTTTCAATTGCTCTCGTTTTTTACTCGGCTACTGATGGGAACAAATAATCCCAAAAGGCCGATAAGAGAAAACAACATAAAACTTAGAGTATATGATGTCATATCAATCATACCACCTGCTATTGCTGACCCAAACGATTGACCAACTCCTAATGATAAAAAAGATAAACTTACTCCAATTGAAGGGTTTGATTTGAAAATGCGGGTAGACCAGACAATAAATAAACCTGTCATAAATATATAAGAAATCCCAAAAAATACGGCGGAAGAGTAGACGGTAATCGATGATGGGATCGTAATAAAAAATAGAGATAGAAGCATCATTATAAGGATTAAACGATAGGATAAAGCTAGACCAACTCGATTAATTAGTCCCCCTGCAATACCCCCAACTACTCCAGAGATACCCATCAAAATCCAGAACAGCACACTTTCATTCATACTCATATCATAGACAACAGTTAAATAACTTCTTGAAAATGTCCAGAATATGGAGGAGATTCCACCTATAATGAGAGATGCTACTAATAAAAACCTAGCTTTTTTGATGACTGGTAACCACTGTAGTTTAGTCCTGGTTATGTTAGATCTCATATCTTGAGAAGGTATACTCAGGTTATTCCATACGAGAACAACCAATGTAATTATCGCAAAAAGAACATAGGCAAATCTCCAATATTCTGTGAATACCAGCGCCACAGGACCTGAAAGCATAATTCCGAAACTTGTTCCACTGTTGATCCATGTATTGCCCTGATCTTTATCCTTTGTTTGTAAATTTGTTGATGCCACTTGACTAAAAGCAGGTGACGCCCAACCGCTGCCTATCCCTGCAATAAATGAACTTAAAGCGAGCAAATAAAATTCCTGAGAAATTGCTATTCCAAGTAATCCAATAATTGCACTTATCCCAGAAAGTTGAATCATTCTTAGTTGGCCAAACTTTTGAATCAAAAATGCAGATGTAAATAAAGCTAAGGTATACGAAATATAAGCTGTTGAACCAACTACACCAGCATTACTTTCGGTAAGACTCAAGGAGGCTGAAATGTTCGGTAGGAACAATCCGAAACTGAATCGTGCAAATGAATAAGTTACGCCAATCATAGCGATACCAGGAAGAACAATTTTTCTCATTAATTTGCCACTCCTTTTTATATAGAACGTTCATTATACTTTTTGTGATAGAAATTGGCAAGCCAGTATTGGCTTACCGATTCAACTTATTTTTCAAACAAGTGCTCTATTGAATGGATAAGTTCACGAGCCACATCATCTACATTTAATATTTCTGACAACGCAGTAGCGCCTTCAAATAGCAATGCTAGTCGAGTAGATTCACAATGATCAAAATTGAGCTTTTCGAAAAAACGGATCAATGATTTTTTATGTTCGTTTACATATCTGACAATTTCCTGGTTTGAATCCGATGAAAACTCTTCTTTTGCCCTTAGAAACATGCAACCATTAGTTTCATGCAATCGAATCCAGCGGATATTAGCCTCTGCTAATGACAATGCTATTGAGTTGTTTTTAGGCTTGATAACGGATGATTCCAAGTAAGAGAAATACTTTTTTTCTCGTCTTTTAAGAACTTCAAGTATCAGATCTTCTTTAGAATCAAAGTGGTTATATAATGTCATTAGAGCGACATTGGCTTCTTTAACGACCCGTTTTAGGCCAACGGAGTGAAAACCATGTTTATAAAATAAATCCTCTGCGTGTTCAAGTAAATCTTCTTTCTTTTTACTCATATATGACACCACCTTTATATAGAACGGTCATTATATTTATAACATAAAATAGGATTACATACAATTAAATAATAATATCTTAACTCCCCGTATTATCCTTTAAATAATTGTGCATTGATTGCAACGACAACTGTACTAAGGGACATCAACACTGCACCTACGGCTGGGTTCAACACGATGCCAATCGGGTATAAAATACCTGCCGCTAATGGAAGTGCAATTATGTTATAGCCTGCTGCCCACCATAGGTTTTGGATCATTTTTCGATAAGTTGCTTTTGATAACGTTATGATGGAAACTACATCTTCGGGATTACTTTTTACTAAGATGACATCCGCTGTCTCCATTGCAACGTCTGTACCTGCGCCAATAGCGATTCCAAGATCAGCATTGGCAAGAGCAGGAGCATCGTTTACGCCATCTCCAGTCATGGCGACTTTTAACTTCTTCTCTTTGATTTCTTTGATTTTATCGGCTTTTTGATCTGGTAGAACTTCCGCATATACTTCGTCCAGATTGATTTGTTTTGCTACCCATTGGGCTACTTTGCGGTTGTCGCCCGTCAGCATGATAGCTTGGATATCCATTTCTTTTAATTGATCTATCGCTCGTTTTGCACTGTCTCTAATTTGATCCGCAAGGGCGATCATCGCCGCTAATTTATTTTCAATCAACACAAAAATCACTGTTTTCCCTTCTTCAGACATCTTCTCAAATTTCTCGGTATTGTAGGTAATATTGTTTTCTTTAACATATCCGGGGCTCACACCGCTGACTTCTGTACCATCTACTCTTCCTACTAGGCCTTTGCCGGTCATATATTCGAAATCATCTGGAGATTTTAAAGAAATTTCTCGTTGTTTAGACTCTTCTAAAACTCCTCTAGCAATTGGATGTTCTGATTGGTTTTCAAGCGATGCGATCAACTGCAAGACTTCTGTTTCGTCATATCCATTTTCCATGACGATATCAGTCACCCCGAATTTCCCTTCGGTTAAAGTCCCTGTTTTATCAAAAACAATCGCTTCTAAGTTTTTTGCCCCTTCAAAACTTGCTCTATTTCTTATTAGTAAGCCCTTCTTGGCTGAAAGAGAAGTCGATCTCGCTACAACAAGCGGGGCAGCAAGTCCAAGCGCATGCGGACAAGCAATTACCATGACAGTAACCATTCTTTCAAGTGCATAAGAAAATTCGTATCCGATCACCAACCAGATTGAAATAGTTAAAAAACCTGCCACGAGGGCGACATAGAACAGCCACTTGGCAGCCCTATTGGATAAATCCTGCGTCCTTGATTTTGATTCCTGGGCCTCTTTTACCATATTGACCACCTGGGAAAGGTAACTTTCATCACCCGTTTTTTCTACCTTAACTGTAAGGGAGCCTTCACCATTGATCGAACCTGCTATTACATTTTCATCTTTGTTCTTCTCAACAGGAACGGATTCTCCTGTAAGCATTGATTCATCGATTGATGAGTGCCCTTTTACAATGATTCCATCAACGGGTACCTTTTCACCAGGTTTGATCAACACAAAATTGCCGTGTTGAAGTTCAGAAACAGGGACGTCTTCCGTTTCACCTCTGTCATTGACTAAGTGTGCTTCAGATGGCATCAATTTCACTAATTCTTCCAGGGCTCTAGACGCTCCCATCACTGATTTCATCTCAATCCAGTGCCCAAGCAACATGATATCGATTAATGTAGCCAATTCCCAAAAGAAATTCTTTTGCGATA
The DNA here is from genome assembly GCF_020179385.1 of Alkalihalobacillus sp. YIM B00296. Lineage (GTDB taxonomy): Bacteria > Bacillota > Bacilli > Bacillales > Fictibacillaceae > Pseudalkalibacillus. The sequence continues at coordinate 28,795 of NZ_JAIBLJ010000003.1, forward strand.
ATCCAAAGACAGCAAGTGAACTAAATCCATATGCAACTACGATTGCTAGTGCAATCAAAGTCATCATACCAGGATTCTTATCTTTAATCTCATCAATCATACCGGTTAAGAATGGCCAGCCACCGTAAAAGAACACGAACGTTGAAAGTAAGAAAAGGATGAACAAATCACCCGTAAATTCAATTTGAAAATTGAAGAACTCTTGGATCATAGGGGATAGGGTTAATATTGGAACGGTAACCCCTAGTGAAATGTTGAACCTTTTTTTGAATTCTTCCACCATATGGGAATGGTGATCGTGGTGATCATGACCTTCATGTTCTTCATACCCTCCGTGGTCTTCATGGTGACCATTGTGATGGTCAGTGTTTTCATGATCTCTTTCATGTATAGTTTGATGATCTGAATGTTTCATTTATCTTACTCCTTCCTTATCTTCTACTTATAGTGTGTAATCTAAAGAAAAAATTCCCTTTCAAACCTTAAGTACTTTACTATTTCTATTACTCGAAAGTTTTTGTACTAAACATTAACCCCGTATTGGTTTATCGATTCAAATTAATTGTTCGAACGATTGTTCTATATTCAAAGTAATATCCTCTCTAAAAAAAACGATCGATAGCTTAAAATACAACTATCGATCGCTTCTTGTATAATGTTTACTTAACAATTAATACAGATCTGTTTGATTGTTGGGAAACCTTTTGTTTTGCTTACACTTCCCTAGACCATTTATCATCGGTTTAGTATCCCTAAGTACTCTTGCCATGGCCCAACCTCTTCTCGGTATCTTTCAGCCATTACTCGGACGACTTGCGAGATGTGGGTAAGGTCATGTACAACCCATGTCGCTATTAATTCTCTTATCTTAACTATACCAAAGGCTGGGTGCGTACCTGTCAATTCGAGATGCCGTTCAGGGTCGATCAGTTCTTTCAGTTTGGCAATGTTTTCACTCCTGATGGTTTTGAAAACAAGCAGTTTTTCTTCAATTGCCCCTTCTTCCCACCCATTTACATGAGAGAAACGATCAAATGGTGGAAATGGTTTGCTCTCCCCTTCTTGGAGGATCAATTCCAATCTTGGTATCCAATTATACTTCTCTGCCTCGATGAGATGTCCAATTACTTCAGTTACATTCCAGGTGTCTTCACCCTCATTAGATTGCAGCCATCCATCAGACAATCTAGACAGAAAGCGCTTGTTTACGGTGTATGTTCCAGAATTTCAATAGCTTCTGTCATTTCAAAAATCATATAAACTGCCTCCCCAACATTTATCGTAAAAAACCATTATTCAAATGATTACTAATTTCGTTTAATGCTGTCTCTTTTCCTGTCTCCGTATCAACCATATTCCGAGTGCAAGGCTGATGATGGACAATGCCAATGAACTCCGGAAATATGGCGGGATGTAGACGAATTCGATCCTGTTCATGCCATCTTTCATTTGAATCCCCACTAAACTGTAATTAACCTTTTCTACCTTTTGCTTCTTGTCATTGATCGAAGCTTCCCAACCTTTTTCAAATGGGATGGGTAACACCATATACCGCTCATCGGTTTGATTATCATAGGTGATTTTAATCCTGTTCCTGTCCCAGTGGAAATCGATCGGTTCTATTACACTGCTCTTCACCTTTTCAAGTGTACGATAATCCTCTCCATACAATGCCAGGTTTTTAAAAATATACTCCCCTTTTGGCAAACGTACTTTAATCTTTTCTGCTTTCGGAACACGTATGGTCAAGTCATCCACAAAGGTTCTGTAGATTGATCGGTTAGGTTTGCGAGTTGTACGATAATCATTGACTTTCAGAGCAAATCCTTCGTTTTGCGATAACTTTTCTAAATGGAAACTGACGTAGTAATCTTTCGTTCCCCTATCGGCATTGTTGATGATTAGATCGATGCCGCCCCTTTTCTTCTTTACTTTCAATACCCCGCCCTTGTATGCTGCGCCATATGTTTTAATGGTTGCTTGATCAAGGATATCGTGTACTTTCGGAGTATTTCTGCTTTCTGAGTGCCCATTTGTTACAATGACCCCTTGTAACATCGCTTGTTCTCTCTCCAGTGGATTTTCCAGGTCCTTTTCCAGGAATACTTGCTTTGCGGTACGTACAAATGGAAGGATGTTTGTATTTTGGTAAATGAGATAGTTTTCTGATTCCATTAACTTTTTGAAACCATAAGGAATTTTCTTGCGATGTTTCTTTTCAATCATCATATATTTTCCTTGCAGCATGCTATACAGATTAGCCCGGTTCCCTAGAGTTGAAAAGCGGCTTACGCTTTCACGTCCCATGTCGATGTGCAGATCATTCAGGTAAAAGGAAAGCAAGTCCCCGTTCAAGATACTTGAATAAGCACTCATGCCATTAAACCCCTGCACTAAAGGGGTATTATTTGCGTAACCGATTTTCCAATCAACTCGATAATAAGGATTAGGATCGTATTGTTTCAACCGCTGCAACATAGCTTGCTGTTCTGGACCATTGTATTCCTTACTAGTCAGGTGCTCTTTCGATACTTTGTTCACATGTCCATAGGTGGAAATCGAATATTGAAAGATGTTTCCTAAAATCAAGGTGATCATGAGAATCCATAAATGTATCAAGTATTTCAACGGTTTGCTCCGTTTCCAATTGAAGATCATCAACAGTGCAATCGTCAGGAAAAGCAACGTAAACAAGACAAGAATCGGGAGTGAAGTGATATTCCATCGCTGGCTGTATAGGAAAGCGGAAATATATGTAGTTATCACTAGAATTACGGAAAGAACCATCTCCCTTTTACCTATCTTCATCATGTGGTGTAATCCAGCAGCAACCGTACCACCCATCGTAAAATTTAGAACATACTCCCACCGATACTGGGGTGCAGAAAATCCATTGAAGAAGCTTGCGACCATCGGGCTGAAATGAAAGATGGTCAAAAAAAGACTCATCAGTGTAAATAAGCGGAAGGCGGGATATTTATATAACGAAAAGGTGTATAGAAAGATCAAGAAAAAGATTGGAACGATCACATATCCACTCGCAAAAAAGATATTGTCCCAATGGAACATCGGAATCGGCTTCTCATATGGAGGACGATGATTGTTGAACAGCCCATGAACAGCCGGAATGAAAGATACCAGACTGATACCGAAACCGGTCACTCCACTGATCAGATACAATCTCAGCTGTTTCCATCCGCGCACTTCCTCCTTATCCAATTTGATGAACCAACGGAAGAGGATATAAACAGCTATAAAAATCAAATTGGTAAAGGCAAAATAAAAATTATCGAATGAGGTAATAGCAACTGCAAACATGAACCATCCGATCCGTGCTTCCCTTTTGATTTTTTCAACTCCGAATACAAGCAACGGTACCCAAAGGAGTGCATCAGCAAAAAACTCCCAATAGGTCGCATGACGAAAATAAAGGATTGTGATGGCATATACACTTGCTCCAATAAATGAGGCGAACCAATTGTTCTTCATATATCGGAACACAAGAGTCGAGATGAAAATGATGAACGCCAGGCGAACAACGCTAAGGTAGACCGCGGCTTTCGACCAGAAAAGGATGTCCACCGCTTCAACGATATGGACGGATTGTAAAACGACAATAACGGCTAAGGTCAAAATGAAAAAGACCGAGGTTGAGAAATAATAGGCTAAATGACTATACGTGCCTGCCCCAAACCCAAATGCATAAGAGTAGAACAGATTTCCGCTCGTATACTGCTCATAAAGGAGTTTTTTGAAGGTCAAGATCTGGCCAAGACCATCATTAGGTCCGACCATGTATCTGTCATTTGTCCACTCGATTATAAAAAACATATGAGCGAGTACAGAAAGAATGAAGCTGCTGATGAACAGGATGAAAATTCGCATGAAGGTTCCTCGCTACCTCTTTAATAGTTTTCCTGTGATGAAGAAGGTGGGTAGAACAGTAACGAAAACAGATAATACCGGCGCTATTGTGCTATTGATACCGAACTGCTCCACGAACAAATAGACAAGGAGAGATGAAAAGCCCATATTGAAGAGCTGTGTCAATGGGAATTGTAGAACCTTGGACCATGAAGGTTTGACCCTGAATGTGAAGTATACATTCAGGAAAAATGATATGATCAAACTGACCATGAAAGCGATCATATGCGCTGATAAATAGTAGACACCGATCAAGGTATGCAAGAAGAGATAAATGGTATAATAATGGAATGTATTAATGATCCCAACTACGATGAATCTTGTGAATTCCAGGTTCAGTATTTGCATTGCCTTCCCCACTCTCTACATTTGTTTCATGTATCAGGTAATGCGGACGTTTTTTCGTTTCATAGTAGATCCTGCCGATATACTCACCGATTACACCAAGGCTTACCAGTTGGATTCCTCCCAGGAAAAGGACAGCCGATATGGTTGTGAAGTATCCCGGCTCCACAATTCCTTTGTTCATAATGATGATCAGATTGACAAAAATATAGATCAGTGAGGCTAACAAAATGAATGCTCCAGTATAGAAACACATTCTCAAGGGGCGATTGTTGAATGAGACGATCCCATCGATTCCGTAATTCAATAAATTGGAGAATGACCATTTCGAATTCCCGTTTTTCCGTACGACATTATCGTAATAAATGATCTTCTGATCCATCCCGATCCACGAAAACAACCCCTTGGAAAAACGATTTCCTTCATTCAGCATCAGGAGAGCATCAACTGCTTTACGGCTTAACAGACGGAAATCCCCTGCTCCGTCTCGTATGTCTACTTCCACGATCCTGTTGATGGCACAATAGTAAAGGGATGAAAGGAACGATCGTATTCGGTTATCCCCTTTCCGGTTACGTTGTGCAATGACCTGGTGGTAGCCTTCTTCGTATCCTTTTATGAAAGGTTTGATCAAACAGCATGGATGTTGTAAATCTGCATCCATGACGATAACAGCATCTCCCTTCACATGTTGAAATCCTGCCCAAATGGCCATCTCTTTACCGAAATTCCTTGTAAAAGAAATATACTTTACATTTGGAACCGCATTGGCAAGCCTTTTAATGACAAGTAAAGTGTCATCGGTACTGCCATCATTGACAAAAAGAATTTCGTAATCATAATCAATACCCGAAAATTCCTTATTCAATGATTTATATAACAATTCAATATTGTTTGCTTCATTATAAGAAGGGATGATGATTGAAATAAGGCCAGACTTCATAATGACACCTGCTTTGCCCATTTTCTTAGTTAATGGTGGACCATATCGTTAGTTTGAACATCATTCCTAGATTTATTAGTTGGAGGAAAACTACATAAAGCATAATGGATCAGTGGTTGATGTCATTGCCTGGACCAAATTTTGGCTGGATGTTTTTTTTATTATAAAACATAATACAAAGGTATTATTATTCGAGGAGGATACAATTTGGGAATTCTAAGTGGAAATCCAAAAAATGAACCGCTTCATTATGGTGAAGTATATGGGTTGTGGGGTGCTTATTCTACTGCTAAGGCTTCATTAGTCGCCTATCAAGTTTATTATAATCATACTGGAGATAGAGACCTGAAACGTTTTATCGAGGATATGATACGCTCGGTCATTAAGCCTTCCATTGAGGAGTTAGAAGGAATTTTGAAAAAGAACCGAGTCCCTCTATCCCCTACTCCACCTGAACGCTCAGAGGCTGATCTTGACGATATACCAATTGGGGCAAGAATCAATGATCCAGAAATCGCTATGACGATTTCCAAGGATATCGCCCAGGGGCTTGTGGCAGATAGTCAAGTGATTGGACAATCTATCCGTGAGGATGTTGCCATGTTATTCGGGCAAATGCATATGAAAAAAGCGCAAATGGGTGCCAAACTTTTACAGATGAACAAGGAAAAAGGATGGCTCGTACCACCTCCGCTTCATAAGGAAAAGAATAAAACAAATTAACGCTAAAAAAGTACGGGTTGTAATATACCCCGTACTTTTTCTAGTTATACGATTAAAAATTATCATTCTTCAACTTCGGTTATCTCCCATTCATGCTCAAAGTCGACACAGCCTTTCAATGTCTGGGCAACAGGGCATCCATTTTCAAATACATTCAAGGCCCGTTCGGCACTCTCTCTTTTCCCCTTTGGGATTTCCAGTTTGTAATGACAGCGGATTTTCGTTATTTTCAATACGCCATCAGGAGCTTCAATCACGCCTTCAAAGTGGCCTTCGAGTTTATTGGGAAATGTCGGTATTTGACGCGCCTCCAGCGCGCCTGAAAGTGTACCGGTAAGTCAACCACCAGCTGCAGAAACGATATGATCCAGTGTGGAAGGGTATTCTTGTTCGGGTACCGCTTTATAAAAATCTTTTACCCCTCCGTGTACACCATAATGAACAGGCTCATCAAATTCTGCAATGTACGCTCTTCGATTCGGCCGTTTATCCTGAACGACCTTAATTTTAGAAATTTCAATCGGTTTACTCAATTCCATTACTCCTTTCAGCTTCCTAATGGCCATGTACTTGTACATTTCGATTATTTTTATAAATATCCTTTTTGACCATCAGCTAAACCTCGTTTTCCAATCGAATGGACGGTGAGAATCAGGCATGAGTTCCCTTCTGATCCTTCATTTGCTGGCTTTTGTATTGTAGGGCAAATCCAACTGCAATATATGCTCATATGTCTCCCGTTTGACGACAAGTTGTGCTTCTCCATCTTCAACAAAGACAACTGCCGGTCTTGGTAGCCGATTATAATTGTTGGCCATCGAGTAACCGTAAGCGCCGGTGCAAAAAACAGCGAGAAGATCCCCAGCCTGTGGATCTGGTAGTGGGACATCCCATATCAGCGTATCTCCACTTTCACAGCACTTCCCTGCCACAGTGACGATCCGATCAGGGGTTTCAGTCATTTTATTCGCGAGAGCGGCTTCGTGCTTGGCTTGATACAATGATGGTCTTAAGTTGTCGCTCATCCCGCCATCAACCGCTAGATAAGTCCGGATCGAAGGAACCACTTTTTGTGAACCTACCGTGTATAATGTCGTTCCAGCTTCACCGACCAGCGATCGGCCAGGCTCGATCCAGATTTCGGGTATGTCGATCATTAATTCACTGACTTTCTCTTTAACTTTTTCAATAATCTTTTCTACATAAATTTCAGGTGTTAGCGGGTTGTCCTGATCTGTATAACGGATTCCGAATCCTCCGCCTAAATTGAGGACTTGAGGCACGTAAGAATAATGGTCTTTCCATTTCTTGATATACTTGAAGATTTCATCAACTGCAAGAACGAACCTGGTTATGTCCACAATTTGTGAGCCTAAATGGTAATGGAACCCTGACATTTCAAAAGAGGCTGATTCGGTTACTAGTTGAATAGCTTCATCAGCCTGGCCATTGAGGAGGTCGAATCCGAACTTAGAATCGATTTGGCCTGTTGTCATGTATTTGTGCGTATATGCGTTTACCCCAGGTGTAACTCGTAGAAGAATTTTCGTTTTTATTCCCAGATCTCGACAGATCAGATCCAATAGTTCAATTTCATGAAAATTATCAATCACAATACAGCCTACCCCATGTTCGAGTGCCAGTTTTATTTCATCTTGACTTTTATTGTTCCCATGGAAGTGGATTCTTTCGGCTGGGAACCCTGCTGCAAGCGCAGTAAAAAGTTCACCTGCTGATACTATATCCAAATATAATCCTTCTTCCTGCATGAGTTGGATCATGGCTATTGATGAAAAAGCTTTGCTGGCATAAGCTACCTTTGCTTTTACCTTTGCTTTATCAAACGCAGATTTGAATGATGATGCTCGCTCACGGATTAATCCAATATCATAGACGTATAAGGGAGTCCCATATTCAGCGGTTAAATCGATCGAGTCAATCCCGCCAATCTCAAGATGGCCGTTGGGATTGATTCTACTGCTCCCATGTAGATACAAACACATCCCTCCTTTCAACTGCAATTTAAATTACTATTATTTTACGAATTATGTTGGAAGACGTACATAAACATAGTAATGAAATTTAGGTATTCAGTTTAAAATTCCTCGTATTTACGCTGTTTAACTTAAGATTAATAGGAAAGGATGGTGACTTCCTTGGATGAGATCGATCAACACATTCTTTCAATACTCCAGGGGAATGCTCGTATTTCCATGACGGATCTTGGGAAAAAGGTCGGACTTTCCACACCTGCTACAAATGAAAGGGTGAAAAAACTAGAAGGCAAGGAAATCATAAAGGAATATCGAGCTGTCATCGATCCAGAAAAGCTTGATAAGAAAGTGACAGCCTTCATTTTGTTCGATACCAAGCAGGGGAAACAATTCAGGACGTTTTGTAAAGACCATCCGCTTGTATTGGAATGTCATCGTCTGGCTGGCCAGTATAGTTATTTAGTGAAGGTTGTAACCGAATCTGTATCATTGCTGGAGGAATTCATTGACGCTGCATTAGCATTTGGTGAACCCTCTACCTTGTTGAAGTTATCGACTGTTGTCGAACATAGGTCCTTCTTTCATAATATATCGTAAGAAAAGCGCAAACGCCCTGATCCGCCATGAAGGTCACTGCTGGGTCTCGCTTGGCTCGCTTTTCCCGCTGGAGTGTCGCGATTTTCGCTTTAGAAAAATCCCCTCGATAATAGACAGGGTAATGTGCTTTCTTTTTTCTGGCTACTATGAGGGGAGCATATCATGACTTCCTTCCTTACTTTTTCTGCCTTTATTTATTGAGCTTTTCTTTCTAATTCTTGCGGCTCGGAGTGATCGATTCTTGTTCGGCTAGGTTTCGTTTCCTTAACGAGGGATCGATAAAGTGAAATGCTGATCAGAATCAGGATGATCGTGAATGGAAGTGCGGAAACCAAGGAAGCTGCCTGCAATCCAGTCAGGCCACTGCTGATAATGAGAACGATTGTAATGCCAGCCATTAGTACACCCCAAATAATTTTTACAGTGTTAGACGGATTCAAGCTCCCATCGGAAGTCATCATTCCTAGTACAAATACCGCAGAGTCAGCTGAGGTAACAAGGAAAATCATAATTAATGCCATGATGATGATGGAAAAAAAGAAGTAAAGCGGAAACTCCTTCAGTAAAATGAAGATAGCGGTTGAGACATCCCTGGAAACCGCTTCGGCAATAGCTGTATTCTGGAACAGGTCCATATAGAGTCCGGTCCCTCCAAATATCGCCATCCACATGAATGCAATCCCAGAGGGTACGGTCAGTACGCCCAAAACGAATTCCCGAATGGTTCTTCCTTTTGAAATCCGTGCAACGAATGACCCGACGAAAGGTGACCAGGCAATAACCCAAGCCCAATAAAAGACTGTCCAATCATTCACCCATGTATCACCGCTATAGGGTGTCATATAAAAACTCATTTCAGTAAAGTTTTGAAGGTAATCGCCAATACCTAATACAAAACTGTCTAAAATAAAGACCGTAGGACCTCTGAACAAAAAATAAGCCATCAGGGCTATGACAAGGATCATGTTTGTATTACTTAGGATTTTGATTCCCTTATGTAAACCTGTAGTAGCCGAGGTAATATAGAGCGTAAGCAACACAAGTACGATTGAAATTTGCACCCAGGCATTGTTCGGAACCGAAAAGACATAGCTGAGACCACCATTGATTTGTAAGATTCCCATGCCGAGTGAGGTGGATACACCTATGACTGTCGCAATGACGGCAAGGATATTTACTGATTTTTTGATCGATTCCTTCCCTCTTTTTATATGAATCCCCTCTAATGTTTCACTGACAAGTGATTTACTCTTTTTTCGAAACTGGAAATAAGCAAGGGACAAGCCAACAATCGTAAACACTGACCATTGATGGATACCCCAATTGAAAAAAGAATAACGCATTGCCAGACGGGCGGATTCCACTGATTGTGGTTCGACCTCCTTATATGGAGGGGTTGCAAAATGCGTCAGCGGCTCGGCAACACCCCAAAAGACAATCCCTACGCCGAAGCCTGCACTGAACAGCATGCTGATCCATGTAAAAAGAGAAAATTCCGGTTTATCATCATCTTTTCCCAGTTTGATTTTCCCGTATTTACTGAAGGCGAGGAAGAAACAAAAAACAACAAAGCATGCGACGGAACCGAGATAAAACCAACCGAAGGAGGAACTTGTAAAGTTGAAAACAGCAGAAGCATTTTTTGCAAGACTATTTGGTGAAAGTGCTCCCCAAATTGTGAAAATTGCAATGACGATGGCAGAGAATTTAAAAACGAGATTGTTATAAGAAGCTTTTTCTTTTCGTATCTTCAAATCAATCACCCTTTGTGTGGTTGTTTTTAAAGTCTTGTAACATGATTTCGAGGAGCAACTTGTCCGATGACCTTGAATAGAGAAAGGGGCTGAATCCCCCTCTCTGTTGTGTTCCGTTAAAGTTTATAACAAACAACCTTCGGTTCCGTCATTTCCTTTATAGAACATTTGATACCTTCACGCCCTAACCCAGAATTTTTCATGCCTCCGAATGGCATGGCATCAATCCGATAGTCGCTGCTGTCATTAATCATGATTCCGCCAACATCCATCCTCTCTATTGCCTGATGGGCTTTCCTGACATCATTCGTAAAAATCCCCGCTTGCAGACCGAATCTTACATTATTTGCTTTTTCAATTGCTGTCTCAAAATCTTCAAAGGGATAAAGGAGAACCACAGGTCCGAATATTTCCTCTTTAGCGATTTTGCAGTCCTCTGGGACATTGGTCAACACTGTCGGGGTATAGAAAGCCCCATCCCGTTTACCGCCTTCCAAAAGTACAGCCCCTCTACTGATCGCCTCTTCAACTGTATCCTCCACACGGATGGCTTCCTTTTCACTGATCAGAGGGCCCATATCAGTCAGCTCAGATTGTTTATCACCGACCGTATATTGCTTTGTCCGTGCCACAAGCCCTTCTTGGAAGGAATCGATCCGACTATCATGAATGTAAATTCGCTGCACACTCAGGCAATTTTGACCGGCTGCTGAAAATGCCCCAGAGATGGATGCTTCAATGGCTTCGGCGAGATCGGCATCTTCCAATACGATTACCGGAGAGTTCGATCCAAGCTCCATACTGATCTTTTTCAAGCCTGCTTTTCGTGTAATCTCTTCCCCAGCCTCCAGGCCCCCGGTAAAGGAAATCATCCGAACGGCTGGATGTGTGACAAGCGCATCACCGATTTCATTCCCATACCCGGTTATGACTGACAAAACCTTTGGCGGAAGCCCTGCTTGCGCAAAAGCTTCCGCAAGCAATAGAGCACTAAGAGGTGTGGCAGTAGCAGGCTTTACGATGATCGCATTGCCTGAAGCGACGGCAGGGCCGACTTTATGAGCGACAAGGTTCAACGGATCATTGAACGGGGTTATCGCACCGATGATCCCGACAGGAACATGGTAATAGTATCCTACACGATTCTCACTTCCGGGCTGTTGATCAAAGGAAATTGTTTCTCCTTGGATTCTCCTTGCCTCTTCTGCGCTGATACGAAGGGTTTGAATACATCTATACACCTCTCCTCTTGCTTCACGGATCGTCTTGCTTCCTTCCCGTGAAATGGTATAAGCATATTCCTCTAAATTCGTTTCAATATGATCTGCAGCTTTATTGATGACAGCCATACGTTCATGGACAGGCATTGAAGCTGCTGTTTTTGCTCCTTCTTTTGCTTCCTCTATGCATTGGAGCATGTCGTCGACTGATGCGGCGGGTACGGTATCAACCAGTTGGTTATCCTGAGGATCCCGTACTTCAATAACCCGTTCACGATCCGCCCACTTTCCTGCTGCGTACATTTTTTGACCTCCAAATTGAGTTTTCATAGAGACCACCTCTCTCTAATTAGATATTGACGAGCTTTTTTTCCCGATGGATATTGATCAAATCAATTAAAAGTGAAAAACCTGTTTCTACCTTACCGGCACCGGCACCACTTAATGTGACAGGACCAAGTAGATCACACTCATAGGTAATCGCATTCGTGGCACCATTAATGGAGGCAAGTGGATCCGTGACCTGCACCTTCTCTGGAGCGACTGATGCAAGTACTCTTCCACCTTCATTTTTCAGTTTCGCCAGCAGCTTCCACCGTTTCCCTTCCCCTTTTGCTTCTTCAATATCTTTCAAGGTGATGTCCGTAATCCCCTTGCATGATACTTCTTCGACGGTAAGGGGGATATGCATGACATGATTTGCTAATATCACGATTTTATATCTCGCATCATAACCTTCCACATCACTTGTCGGGTCAGCTTCGGCATAGCCAAGTTTCTGCGCCTCATTAAGTGCCTCTTCATAAGGAACGCCTTCTTCTTCCATTTTGGTAAGGATGAAATTCGTTGTCCCATTGAAAATTCCGCGAATTTCAGTAATCCTATTTCCTGCAAGTGAGGTGACCGGCATACGAAGGGCTGGTGTCCCGCTCATCACAGTGCCTTCAAACCCCCATTGAACCCCGTAATCATCTGCAATCTTGGAAAGTTCATTGTAGGCCAGTGCAACAGGTCCTTTGTTCGTCATAACAACATTTTTCCCACTTTTGAAGGCAGCTCTACAATGGTCGATCGCTGGCTGTCCTGTTTGAACATCTGTATAGGACACCTCGATGATCGTATCTGCATTCGATTCCCGGATCATTTTAAAGCTATCCCAGCTTGTCGAAAGGCCTGTCGTAGATGGGTAATTCTCCAAATCTCCCGTTTTTTCCAGTGTCTGAAGGATTGTATCAATATCCAAACCATCTGGATGGTAGATTGAACCTTTCATCAAATCAGCTATACCGACAATTAACGGTTCAAATCCTTCTTGTTGTCTTAAAGCCTCTTTTTTATCACGTAAAATTTCAGCGAGTCCTTGGCCGACTATACCGAAACCGATAAATGCTAATTTATGCCTCATGTATTTCTACCTCCACATTGGTATTGATCGTTGTCAATTTCCCCTCACCTTCTAAAAATTCAAGAGCAGTTTTCGCGAGAATCGCGGTTCCAATCGGTAAACACGATTCATCAATATCAAAAATCGGGGTGTGCAAATCTCTATTCATTCCATCTATTGGAGCTGCTCCAAGGAAGAACATCGACCCAGGAATCTTTTGAGTCACATAACCAAAATCCTCTCCCCCTAATCCGAAGGGACCTTCCGAAATATTGAATTCTGGATAGATTTTGGTGATGACTTTAAAAAGTAATTGATTCACATAAGGGTCGTTCTTTAATGCTGGTTCGCCTCTTTCTATAGTTAGCGAAAATTCTCCCCCTAAAGGCTCCACGATCGAAAGTGCTTTCTTCAGTTCCAATCCCAATTGATTGCGTACTTCTGGAGTGTAGCTGCGTAACGTCCCGGTGATCGAAACTTCTGATGGAATGATATTACTTGCTGTCCCAGCATTTATTTGTCCGATACTTACTACTGCGGGATCCAGTGTAGAAACCTTTCGGGACACGATCCCATATAGGGCTTGCATGACTGGACCAAGCATCCAAATCGGATCGGTCCCGCGTTCTGGATAAGCTCCATGGCCGCCTGTTCCAGATATTTTCGCTTCAAATACATCTACATTCGCCATACTGAATCCATCATTCATTTGTATCCCGCCAACTGGAAGCCACGGACAAACATGAAGTGCGATAGCCGTATCTACATGGTCATAAGCCCCATCATCCACCATATAAGGTGATCCGGAAAGTCCTTTTTCGTCTGTACTTTCCTCTGCAGGCTGGAAGATGAATGTCACCGTTCCTTTTATGCTTTCCTCTTTAAACAGATTGGATAGGATCGTAGCTGTACCTAGTAATATGGCGGTATGGGCATCATGACCACATGCATGCATGACACCATCATTCCTAGATGCATAACTCGTTTCATTCTTTTCTTGGATTGGAAGGGCATCTATATCCGCCCTAATTGCGATACTGGGTCCTTCTCCTGTGGTCAGGATACCGATCACACTTGTTTCGATCCCTATACCTTTTTCAACTTTCATGCCTGGCAATCGCTCCAGCGTATCTAAAATATACTGGGAGGTCCAGTATTCTTGAAAGCTAAGCTCAGGGTGCTGATGGAAGCTGCGGCGCCATTCAATTAGTTGGTTTGTCATATCAATCGCTTTTTGAATGATCGGATCGATTTTGGCCACTCCATTTTCACCTCCTGTCATCACAAGGTTCCGATTAAACCTCCAAGGCACTTCTGACGTAATTGAAGGCTTGCTCGAAATCCGCGATGATATCCTCTATTTCTTCAATACCACAGGAAACGCGGATCAATCCTTCAGGTATACCCATGGCAGCACGTTCTTCCGGAGTACATTCGACATGGCTTGTCGTCCGTGCTGGTCCGACAGTTGTTTCAACGGCACCTAGATTCGCAGCACGATTGGCGAATTGTAGTTTTGGCAGCAAGTGCCTTACCGTATCTACTCCACCTTTGACGGAAAAACTGAGCATACCTCCAAAATCTTTCATCTGTTTTTTTGCAATTTCATGAAGTGGATGTGTTTCAAGCCCCGGATAATAAACACCCTCCACAATTTCTTTCGTTTTGAGATAGTTTGTAAGCTCCATCGCGTTTTTACATTGTTGACGGACACGGAGATGGAGAGTCTTCATACCTCTTAACATCAAGTAGGCAGCCATCGGGTCCATTGTTGCTCCATTAATTTCACGGTAATGATAGATTTTTTCGATAAGGTCTTCCCTGCCGCATACTACCCCGCCTAAAGCATCTGCATGCCCGCCTAAAAATTTCGTGGCGCTGTGAATGACGAGATCTACCCCCAATGAAAGCGGGTTTTGGTTGATCGGTGTTGCGAATGTATTGTCGACTACTACAAGTGCTCCAGCGTTATGTCCAGCTTTTGCTAAACGTTCGATGTCTGATATTTTGACTGTTGGATTCGTCGGTGTTTCCAAGTATAAGATGTTGCAGCCTTTTGCTACTTCTGTTTCAATTTGCTCATGATTCCCTGTTTCACAAAGGACGACCTCTATCTGCTGTCTCGGGAGGAACTCGGTGAAAATTTTATTCGTCCCGCCATATGTGTCCTTGATCGAGACAATCCGGTCGCCAGGTACTAAAAATGTCGCCAATGTGTTACTGATTGCGGCCATACCTGTTGAAAAACTAGTTGCAGCTTCTGCACCTTCCAGAACTTTCACTTTGTCCTCGAATGCTTGGACTGTAGGATTTGTATTCCGTCCATAAATATGGCCCTTTTTCTTTCCAATCGCGACATTATACCAATCATCCATATCGTCATATCCGTATGCCACACTTAGGACAACAGGGACTTGAGTCGCTCCGTGTGCCAAATACTCTTTTTCTCCAGCCCAAACGGCTTTCGTTCCTTGTTGGATGTCTTTTTTCATATAATCACTCTCCCATTATTTTTTGGTGGCAAACTTTTTATTTTCAATCGCCAATCCTTTATTTCGTTTCACCATTTCGTTGTAGGCGAACAGGGCGATCATCGTATCCTGGACACCGGTCCCTGTTAAATCACACACGGTGATTTGTCGGTCATCTTCACGTCCTTTCATTTGTTTTGACGCTAGTTGACCTAGTTCAAGGACTGATGAATCATCTGCAAGCACTCTACTGTCTAAAGCATGATGCAATTCTCCTAATCTGGAACATTGTGCTTTTGTGTCGCAGACAAGCTTATCTGCACGACGTAAGATTTCAGATTCCAGCTCTTGTTTATGTTCAGCATCTGACCCCATTGCTGTAATGTGCAGTCCCGGATGAACCCATTCTGCTTTGATCACTGGTTCGTTTGCTGGAGTCGTCGTAATGACTGTGTCGCTATTACGGACAACTGCTTCAGCGTTTTCCACTGCCTGCACGTCTAAACCAAGCTCTACACGCATTTCTTCGGCATATCTTTCAGCACGATCGAGTGATCGGGAGTAAACCAGTACTCTTTTAAAATCACGGACTAGTTTCAGAGCTCTGATTTGATACCTTGCTTGGTCTCCTGCTCCTATGACACCAACCGTTCGGATGTTCTCCCTTGAAAGATAGCCAGCAGCAATCGCACCAGCTGCTGCAGTACGGACATGTGTCAAATAACCGTTATCTAGCAGAAGTGCCTGGGGAATACCGGTTTTTGTACTGAGCAACATCATCAGCCCGTTCCCGCTTGGTAGGCCGAGCTTATAGTTATTGAAAAAGCCGGAAGAAACCTTTATCGCAAACATTTCTTTTCCTTTGACATAAGCCGACTTGACGTCTACTTCCCCATTCTGGTCATGGATATCGACCCTCATGATCGGTGGCATTGTGACTTCGCCGTTTGCCAGTTTTACGAACCCTTCCTCAACAATTGAAATTGCCTCAAAATCCACCTGTACATGCTCTTTAAGTTCTTGTTCTGTAAAGATAAGCATGAGTTCCCCTCCCTTGAATCCATTAATAGTTTGTGATCAACCCATCCTTCACGATCAATTGACGCGGAAGAGAGGCAAATGTCTCGCATCCATTCTCTGTTACCCGTAAAGATTCACTTGCTTCAAATCCATAATGATCCAACCAGATTCCAGGGATCAGATGGAAGGTCATATTAGGCTGTAAAACGGTTTTATCACCATTTCGGATACTCGCTGTATGCTCTCCCCAATCTGGAGGGTAATTAAGTCCGACGGAATATCCGAGACGCGACTCCTTGATGATTCCGCTTTTCACGATGGTCCTCCTCCAGGTCTCTTCGATTTCTTCGCAATAAATACCAGGTTTGATCATATCCAGACATGCATTCAATCCTTCCACCACAACATCTGAAAGTCCCCTGACCTTTACTGTAGGCGGGCCGATATTCAACGTTCTTGCGAGAGGCGTATGGTACCGTTTATAACAGCCTGCGAGTTCTAAAATGACTGCATCCCCTCTCTTATAACGCTCTTCGGTCCATGTCATATGTGGAGTGGACGTTTTCTCTCCGGATGGAAGCAGTGGTACAATCGCCGGATAGTCCCCGCCAAATTCGGAGGTGCCACTTATTTGTGTGTAGAAAATCTCAGCCGCTACATCACACTCCCTCACACCTTCATCAATCATATCTATACCTGCCTTCATCGCATTTTCTACGATTTTTGCCGCGCGTTTCATATAATCGATTTCGGTTTCAGATTTCACAATTCGCACCCAGTTGACGAGTAAGGTTGCATCTTTAAAGGAGGCATTCGGCAACCCCTTTTTCAGTTGCTCGTAACATTTAGCAGTAAAATAGTAGTTTTCCATTTCAACACCGATCGAACGGCGTTCCTGACCAATTTGCTTTAAAATTTCAGCTACAAAATCCATCGGATGTTTCGAGTCCGATTGGACATAATCATCAGGGTACGGAATGATGTTTTCATGGTACAGCCAGGTGGTTAATTTAGCGCCATTCGCGTCCTGTTCCCTGCCAATCCAGATCGGCTGATCCTCATCATCTATGATCGCAAGCATCTGATGGACATAAAATGACCATCCATTATAACCCGAGAGATAGTACATATTAGCTGGGTCGGTGATGAGCAATACTTCAATGCCTTGTGATGCCATTCTTTCTTTGGTTTTTCGGATCCTCTCTTTATATTCCTCTGTTCCAAATGACATGAGGCTATCCCCCTTTCAGTTGTGTAAATTTTTAGAATAGTTTAATTTTATTTCATTATAGTAAATGGACAGTAAATTTTTCATCTGCAAAAATGTATGAACTTTTTGCGCCTCCTGTAGTCAATTTTGATAATGATCCTACCCACTAGAAAAAGCCTGGACAGAGTTCTATCGGCTCCATCCAGGCAATCGGCCAGCTACGTTATTGATCTTTTCTTGTCTAGGTTCCATTTAACTTTGATAAACTGATTTTCCATGTTTTAATACTTAAATCCAATAAAAATAGATCATCAGGATCGATCAAGGATAACCCAGTCAGTGATTCGATCTTTCGTAAACGGTATAATAGGGACTGTCTGTGCAGATTCAAAGCCCTCGCTGTCTTGCTCACATTCCCGTTATATTGATTATAGGTTTGGAATGTACCGATCAAGTCCATTTTTCTTTGCTCGTCATAGTGGATCAACGGGTCGATCGTTGACATGATGACTTCCTTCATACTCGGATTTTCAGCGAGACTCAAAAGCACCCGATCCACCCGGGTATCTTCATACAAGGTACGCTGTCCGATCCCTTTTTTATTTCTGCCGATCATTAAGGCCACCTGTGCGTGTTGATAACTTTCCTGGAATCCCTTTAAGCCTCCATGATAGTCGCCGCTTCCCCATGAGTTGATTACTCCAGGAAGAAGATTCCGCAAACGGCGTTCAACAAGATCCAAGAAGTCCGCAGGATTTTCACTTATTTGTTCCCCTGTAGATTCAAGATAAATGATCAAATGTTCCCCTTGATAAGTCATCATCACATTTCGATCAAGTGACCGACCCGCATAGATGATTTCTTCCTCTATATAACGGATCATGCTCTTAAACCAATGATCGTAAGAATGATAATCCTGCTTATATTTCTCAAAAATCGTTTTCAAATTTTCTGGAAGCCCGACAATGCAAATATATGGAACATTTAGATTATATCCAAGTAATTTGGCTCTGGAATCCGCTTGATCGAATGAATGGATTTCTCCTTTTGCAAGCTCTTGTACAAAATCACTCCGTAATCGCATTTTTGTCTCTTCCACAGCATTCTTCCGTACAAGCCAAAGGGCAATTGTAGTCGCTGCATGATCCAGTACGTTGACCCGAAATTGTGTCAAAAAAGATTCTAGCGGCTCATCGGGAGGAACTGTGACAAACAAATAGCCCTGGGGATTCCCTGATGCCTTTAAAATCGGTAATTGCAATACTGACTTTCCTCCGATTTCAATTGCTCTGAATTTCTGGAACATAGGGTCATGTGTAACAACTGATTCTTCACTTTCAACCGGAACCATTGTCGGCAAATCTGTGTCATCTGTTCCATCCCTTTCGAAAAACCCTCTAAGCTTATCACTTTTCCCCTGGAAGACTCCCGATTCGTCAGTCAGGAAGGTTGGACAGCCTGTATATTCTTGGATCACATTTAAAATTTGAGGAATATCAGTATCTTGTAAGATCAAGTTTAGGAACTCTTGTTGGATTTTCTCCGATTTAAGTCGTTCTTCCCGGTGAAATCCATTCAGTTGATCCATCACTTCTTCTACAATATTTGCAAATCGTACTTCCCACGGGATTTCAATGAGGATGAAATCATTTTTTTCTGCTATTTCAATCACTTCTATCGGAATGTCATAGATATGTCGGCCTAAAGCAATGACAAGGGTGGAGGCTTGCGATTCAATGATATCCTTTACAAATTGTTTTAAGGTGGCAAGGTCCTGTCCACAGCCAATGGCTGTACTCAACACGACTTCATTTTTACGTACAAAATTCTCCACCGGCATTTCCATTGCTGAAATCCATTGGACATAGCGTTCTTCGAGAAGATGTTCACCCGTCCTTACCCTCGCATCTTTCATAATATCAAGTTCTAAAAAGTCCTTAACCGATAATTTCATATTCTCCCTCCTTTACCTGCTTAAAAATTTCGAATGTAGAGGGCTATTTTGATTTTTATCAAATTTATCTAGTGTGTTTTATGATATCTTTACCGCTGTACGTTTGAAGGATATCTTGAACGACAGATAGATCCACATTGTTCCCGCTTATAATGGCAACGACTGGGCCCTTTTGTGGTACGAATTGATCACTGAACAATGCAGCTATGCCTATTGCTGCAGCGCCTTCCATGATCATACGGTGATGATCCATCATAAAGGCCATGCTGTGGGCAATTTCTTCTTCAGGAATACGGATGACGTTATCCATAAATTGCTTGACCAACCTGAATGTGTATTGATTTGCAAGACCTATGCCACCTAATAAACTATCAGCTAGCGTGTGCTGTTCTTCTAATTGGACCGGTTTCCCTGCTATAATACTTTCATACATTACCGCTGATTTCTCCATTGATACGCCCGTAATTTTTATATCCGGATCGTTTGATTTCAAGGTAAGACCAATACCGGAAAGAAGTCCTCCACCTGACAGTGGTATGATGACATCGGTCAAGTCAGGGACATCTTCCAACAATTCAAGGGCGATTGTCCCCTGCCCTGCAATGACATCAGGATCATCAAATGGTGGAACGACTGTCATCCCTTCCTCCCTTTCCAGTTCATAACAACGTTCCCCTGCCGCATCTTGACTATCACCATAAATTTCAATGGTGGCACCAGTCCTTTTTAATGAATCGATTTTTGCTTTTGGAACACGATTGGAGACACATATGACCGATTCGATTCCTAGTTTATTAGCAACATGGGCAACCGCAAGCCCGTGGTTCCCAGTTGAAAAAGTAACGACTCCTCTCTTTTTTTCATCTTCATTTAAGGCTAGTATCTTGTTTGCTGCGCCTCTTACTTTGAATGATCCTGTGTTATGTGTGTTTTCCAGCTTTAAATAAACAGGATGCCCTATCTTTTCTGACAATATGTAAGATTCAATCAGTGGTGTTTTAGGGAGGAGAGAAGAAATCCTTTTTTTAGCCGACCAAATATCCGAAATGGAGACGTCTCTATTTTCTTTTTTAACATGATTTGAATGCTCCACCTTTTTTCCTCCTTATTCTCTAAGATTAAAATTTGGGTTTATGTATTTTCCTTATTATAACTTTTACCTGCATGGACTTGTCTAGTTAAATATTGAATATAATAAAAATTCGGAATCTACCTACTGAAAAATATAATCAGCAGAACGTAAAAAGAGCCGGCATTTTTGTTTTGCCAGCTCCGATTTTAAAAGTTTATTCTGCTGTATCTTTCCAGCTATCATCCAACAACATTTTCCCGGGCCATGTATAGGCTTGAACACCACCGTCTGCCAGAACATCTTCCCCTGTTACAAAGGAACTTTCATCTGAAGCAAGAAATAGTGCCACATTTGCGATCTCATGCGATTTTCCCAAGCGCCCTAAAGGAGTGACCCATTTCTGGGCTTCCCTGAAAGCACGCCCATCTTCTTCTTCTTTACTTCCAGCTAATATATCAATGAGCGGTGTTTCAATCGTGCCTGGAGCAATGGAATTGACCCTAATCCCTTCTCTTGCGTAATCAATGGCCATTGCTTTAGTCAAATTGATGATGCCTCCCTTAGCCGCATTATACCCAGAGCGGTCCAGATCTGCGGCACGGCCAGACATTGACGAAACATTTATGATAGATCCACCATGATCAAGCATCAATGGAATGACATATTTACTCATCAAGAAAGTGCCTCGTAAATCCACTTTAATGATTTCGTCAAATAATTCTACCGGGTATTCATGAAGCTTGCCGCCTTCCTGATCAACTCCAGCATTATTGAATAAAACATCAACCGTACCATATTCCTGTTTAATATTGTCAGCGAAATTTCTGACACTTTCTTCTTTGGATATATCCAAATCAAATGCCTTCGCTATTCCGCCTTGTTCTTTTATATTTTCAACTGTTTCATTCAATTCCTCTATTTTCACATCTGCACAAATGACATTGGCTCCCTTATCCGCAAACACTTCGGCGGTCGAACGCCCAATGCCTGTTGCAGCTCCTGTGATGACTGCTGTTTTGTTCTCTAACCGTTTCATAAGCATTAGCACCTCGCATTTCCTGGATTGTTTTTAGCTAAGTTATTGTTTATCGACCATGTTTTGGAGATCTCTCAGGCTGTTTATAGTCGTTTGAGTCAATTCATCTACCTTTTCCACATCAGGCTGTTCCTTTTGTGCTTCATTAATCAGTGGGTATAGACTCTCCTCAACTTTTTCATATTGCTCAGGGTACTTTTTTTCAACTTTCTTCTCAA
This sequence comes from Alkalihalobacillus sp. YIM B00296, assembly GCF_020179385.1. Taxonomy (GTDB): domain Bacteria; phylum Bacillota; class Bacilli; order Bacillales; family Fictibacillaceae; genus Pseudalkalibacillus. Next base: position 50,660 of record NZ_JAIBLJ010000003.1, read on the forward strand.
TCATATCCCACTCTTCTTCAATGGTCTTTCCATTTTCGTTTATTGTTTCTACATCCTCAGAAGATTGATCAAGCGTGGTTTCCATCGATTCAACTGTACCTCGAAAGTTTTCAATTTCTGAACTTAAATCTTCATCAGTGTCTCGGTCTTCGCTTTCTTGATCATCTTTCTGTCCTGATTCATTTTCATTTTGGCTTTGCTCAGACTCGTTATTGTCTTGTTGATTTTCTTCTGATCCACATGCTCCTAAAAATAATCCAAGGACAAGAATGAAGCTTAACCACTGAAGTCGTTTCATAGAGATCCACCTTTCTTTCTGAGGTCTTGCCAGAGCATTTCCACAGAATCTACTAAGCTAAACACTTCTTGAATAATTCACTAATTTAATCTAGATGTATCATGCTTTTTTCCTAATATTTGATTTCTGAATTGTAAGCTTGATAGGTAGGTAATAATTTTTCGTCTATTAGTCCCTTAATACTTTAATTTGACAGAGATTGGGCGTACAATGGTAGATAATCTATCCGCTTCCAAAGCTAATCACAAAAATATAAGGAGTTTTCAAGATGAGTCAAGAACTTACTATTGTTAAAAATCCAAACATGCAGGAAAAGCCGCAACCGGACCAAATACGATTCGGCAGAAACTTTACTGATCATCTTTTTATCATGGACTATGAAACGGGAAAAGGCTGGTATGAGCCGCGGATTGTCCCTTATGAACCCCTTACATTAGATCCTGCGGCCATGATTTTCCATTATGGTCAGACGGTTTTCGAGGGTTTGAAAGCTTATCGGACAGGGGATCGTATTTTACTGTTCCGACCGGAGAAAAACTTCGAACGGTTGAATCGTTCCAGTGACCGATTAAGCATACCCCCAGTCGATGAAGGACAAGTGATGGAATATTTGAAGGAATTGATAAGGTTGGAAAAGGACTGGGTACCAACATCGCCAGGTACTTCACTTTATATCCGTCCCTTTATCATCGCTACAGAGCCGAATCTTTCCGTCACCCCTTCAAAAACATATAAATTCATGATTCTCCTTTCACCGGTAGGACCCTATTTTTCAGGGGGTTTAACCCCCGTTAAAATCCTTGTTGAAGATAAGTTTACCCGGGCTGTCAAAGGTGGTACCGGTATGGCGAAAACAGCAGGAAACTATTCTTCCGCCTATCAGGCACAAGCAAAAGCCTATTCTGAAGGTAATGCAGACGTATTATGGCTTGATGGGATTGAAAAAAGATATATTGAAGAAGTCGGCAGCATGAACATCTTCTTCAAAATCAAAGGTGAGGTCGTTACCCCAGCATTAAATGGAAGCATATTGCAAGGGATAACAAGGATGTCTGTGATTGAATTGTTGAGAGAATGGGGAATTCCAGTAACAGAAAGAAGAATTTCCATTGAGGAATTGTATCAAATTCACGAAGATGGCGGCTTAGAAGAAGCATTTGGTACTGGGACAGCTGCTGTCATTTCACCAGTTGGAGAATTGAACTGGCTTGGGAAGAAAATGGTGATCAACAACCATCAAATTGGTGAGTTATCACAGAAACTGTATGATACGATTACAGGCATCCAGACAGGGAAGCTTGAAGATCGATATCAGTGGACAGTAGAAGTAAAATGATCATCTCAAAAAAGGCGCCATCCATCAGGAAGGCGCCTTTTTATAAGATAGAATAGTAATTCGTGGCTGATCAGGGCGGTTCCGCTTTTCTACCGTTTATTCATCTCACTTGGTTTTGGTCCTCTACGTTCATTCCTGTCAAACGAATCAATTTTGTCCATGTCTTCACTACTTAGCTCGAAATCGAAGACATTGAAATTCTCTTCTATGCGTGAAGGGGTTACGGATTTCGGAATGACAATCGTATCGTTTTGTAAATGCCACCGGAGGATGACTTGAGCCGGTGTTTTGTTATGTTTTTCCGCAATTTCGCCAATGGCTTCATTATTCAAAACTTCTCCACCTTGCATAAGAGGACTCCATGCTTCTACATAGATATCATGTTCACGGCCAAATTGCTTAAGTTCTTTTTGTGCTAAATAAGGATGGCACTCTATCTGATTGAGAACAGGCGTCACGTTACATTCATCAAGTAAGCGCTGTAAATGATCCTGGTCGAAATTACAGACGCCGATCGCTTTGACACGTCCATCATCATAAAGTTTTTCAAGTGCTTTGTATGTGTCCACGTATGTGTCATATTCTGGAGTAGGCCAGTGAATCAAATAGAGGTCGACATAGTCGAGTCCAAGCTTTTCTAGACTCTCATCAAATGCACGGAGAGTATTTTCATAGCCTTGATCTGAATTCCATACCTTTGTGGTGATGAATAGTTCATCACGAGAGATGCCGCTCTGTTTAAGAGCCTCTCCTACACCCCGTTCATTGCCATAGATAGCAGCAGTATCAATTGATCGATATCCGACAGCCAATGCTTTTTTAACTGTATGTACCGCCTCTTCATTTTCTACCTGCCAGACACCAAAACCCAATTGTGGCATTTTCAGACCATTATTCAATGTAATATATTCCAAATTGAACCGCTCCTTTTCCTTTTGGGTTATCAATAGTTTACCAATTTATTCTGGAAACTTCATTTCAGACGACTTGGTAAATTTAAATTGGATAAGTGTTCAAGCGAATAAATGAAGTCACACAAAGTACCACCTTAAGGATTTTTCTTAATCTCTTCAAACAAAAAACAGTTTGTAAATGATCTTCATATGGGAATAAGACATATATAATATGAAGTTGAGGATGATGCTGGATGAAACATATTGTGTTTTATGATGGAGAATGTCCTTTATGCTCAAAAGCAAGGTCAGCGATTGAAAGGTTGGATTGGTTCCATAGAATACACTGGATCCCTCTGCAACATATTGAAAAAACGGAGTATCAAATGTTTATATCCCAAAATCGTAATGTCTACGAGGAAGTTCACATGATCACTTCTAAAGGTAAAATTCTTAAAGGGTTTGACACGGTACGTAGAATCCTGATGTTGTTGCCAGTCTCCTTTCCAATCAGTCTACTTTTATATCTTCCTTTCATTGAAAAAGTCTTCAGTCCGGTCTATATGTGGGTTTCTAAAAACCGCTTCAAATGGTTCGGACGTTATGAAACATTACAAATCAATTAGCAAATAAAGAGTTGTCATGAAAATGGCAACTCTTTATTCGTTGATGAAATATCATCATCTTTTGGATGGATCCCCTCCGAAAAATTAATCAGGTTTACAATCACCGAGCGTCTGTACTATAATATAATGTATTTAAATCTGATAAAACACATAGGAATAGGAGGATTGGTTATGGCTATGCAACAACCTGCTATCAACAATGAGACGAATGCATTAGATCATTCTGCCCTGCCTTCTCCCCAAACTTTACTGGTAACAAGCGGCCTTATAGCTGCATTGGCATTGAGCGTCACAATTTTTTCTACGGCTGGGCTACAGCAAAGTATGACGATGTGGATTGGTCTATTATTAGGTTATACATTATTCCATGCACGATTTGGTTTTACGTCTGCTTTCAGGCGCTTGCTGGCAGTCGGAAACGGAGAAGCATTACGGGCGCATATGATCATGATGGCTGTCGCATGTACATTGTTTGCACCGATTCTTAGTATGGGTATTGGGGCGTTCGGCAACACGCCAGCTGGTTATGTTTCACCAGTTGGTACAAGTGTCGTAGTTGGTGCCTTCCTTTTCGGCATTGGTATGCAATTAGGAGGTGGCTGTGCTTCTGGGACTCTCTATGCAGTAGGCGGCGGCCGGTCTGCAATGTTCATTACGTTGATTGCATTTATCGTAGGCTCAGTTCTTGGGGCCTGGCACTGGGATTTCTGGGTCAACAAGACTCCTTCTTTTGCACCGATATCTTTGGCGACAACTACCGGACTCGGGTATACAGGCGCTTGGTTGGTTCAAATCCTTGTCTTCGCAGCCATTTTCGGCGCAACATATCTGATTGCAAGGAAAAAGCGTGTACCTGAGATGAAACCTCTGCCTAGTGGCAAAGGTTTCGTACGTGTCCTGCGTGGCTCTTGGCCATTATGGGTCGCAGCCATTCTTTTAGCCGTCCTTAACGCAATCACACTAATTGTCCGAGGTCAGCCTTGGGGCGTTACATCTGCATTTGCATTATGGGGATCGAAGGCAGCTATGGCTCTTGGAATCGACGTTACACAATGGGCTTACTGGTCAGGAGATAAAGCTGCTGCATTGAATCAGTCTGTTCTGCTTGATTCTACGAGTGTCCTCAATTTTGGCGTCATCCTTGGAGCTTTCCTAGCCTCAGCAGCAGGAGGGATTTTCGCACTTAAAAAAATCGGGGCAAAACGCGCCGCTGCCGCTATCATCGGAGGCGTTATGATGGGTTATGGCGCACGGATCGCATTTGGCTGTAACATCGGTGCCTATTTTGGCGGAATTGCTTCATTCAGCCTCCACGGTTGGGTATGGATGGTGATGGCCCTCGCCGGAACATTCATCGCACTGTATCTAAGACCATTATTTGGAATGTCAGTCCCTAATCCTAAAGATACATTCTGTTAAACATAAAAACTGCCTTTCGTTCAAGGAAAGGCAGTTTTTTATGTTTAATTCTGTATGAATCGGTTATAGAGTATTACAAATCAAATAAGTTCAGAAAATCATTATAGAAGGAGGAATCAACTATGGCAGTCCTTCAACAGTTTATGACAGAAAACATCAGGACCTGTAGCCCATCCGATGATATTCGAACGGTTGCTAGTGTCATGGAAGATGAAAATGTAGGTATGGTTCCAGTTGAAAGTGATGGAAAATTAGTCGGTTGTGTGACGGATCGGGATATAGTGGTCAAAGGACTCGCGAGAGATGTCGGAAGCAATGAAATCCGTATAAGTGATATCATGACAGAAAAGATCATAACGGGCAAACCTGGTATGCCTGTCGAAGATGCCTCTTTGCTCATGCAGGATCATCAAATCAGAAGATTGATGATTGTAGAAGACGGAAAGCTGAAAGGGATTGTTTCTCTTGGCGATTTAGCTGCCTCTAAACAAGCTGACCAAGCTGCTGGTAATGCTTTAAGTGAAATTTCAAAATAAAGCATTACCTATTTCGGGAAAGTTATAGTTGAAAAAATGGTGTTTATGAAGAAAGGATCCGGGTACACCGTATATAGAAAGGCAAGGTGCTTTTCTAAAAAAATTTGGAGGTGTTCATAATGGCAACAAATTATAAGACTGGTGAAAAGGCTCCTGAATCAGGCACGTACAAGGTAGACACGTTAGTCAATGGAAACAATTCCAATGAGGACAATACCGAAGTAAAACTTGAAGAAGGAGAACAATTTCCCCCATCACCTTCAAGTAATGAAGCAGCTTTTTGGGTGAAATCCTCATAAATTGAAACGAATACGAGAAAGTTTTGAACGAGAGGGGCTGTGTTGACACAGCCCCCTATTTCTTTTTCTATGGCTTCAATATGACTTTGATGCAGTCGTCTTCATGATCATTGAATAATTTATAAGCTTTGCTTGCATCATCCAGAGTGATTTTATGGGTGATAATGTCTGTCGGATCGAATTCTTTATCCGTGATTTTCTGTAATAGCTCGGGCATATAGTGTATGACTGGTGCCTGCCCCATCTTAAGATCTATATTCCGTGAGAAAAAGGCTCCTAAAGGAAAGTTATTGTAGTTACTTCCATAAACTCCCGTAATTTGAAATGTTCCGTATTTTCGTACCGCTTTTGTTGCAATCTGGATCGGGCCTAGCGTCCCACCCTGAATTTTCAACTTTTGCCCAATGAATTCAAGCGGCGATTTCTTGCCATCCATCCCAACACAATCAATCACCACATCTGCCCCGCCTTGTGTGATTTCCTTCAAATGTTCGCCCATATCATCATATTGGGTAAAATCAAAAACTTCAACATGGTTCTTCTCTTTGGCATGATTTAACCGGTAACTTAAATAATCGACTGCGATCACGCGTTTAGCACCTTTCATCCAAGCAAACTTCTGAGCCATCAATCCAACAGGTCCACACCCGAGTACGATGACTGTATCTCCATCTTTGACACTAGCATGGTCAACGCTCCAGTAAGCTGTCGGAACGACATCACTCAAAAAGAGTAAGACTTCATCCTCTAGTTCACAAGATTCCGGGATCACAAATGGAGTGAAGTTCCCAAAAGGGACTTTTAGGTATTCAGCTTGTCCACCAGGATGATTAGCGAATTTTTCTGTATAACCCAAATAACCTCCAGAATCATAATGAGGGTTTGAGTGATTACACTGGCTTTCCATTTCATGCAGACAATAGAAGCATTGACCGCAGGAGACGTTGAATGGTACCACTACTCGGTCCCCTTTTTTCACTCTTGTTACTTCGGGTCCAACCTCTTCTACGATCCCCATTGGCTCATGACCGATGATATATCCCTCAGGAAGAGGCATATTCCCTTGGTATAAGTGTAAATCTGATCCGCAGATAGCCGTTGAAGTGATTCTGACAAGGACATCATCTTTTTTCTCGATTTTCGCATCCTCTACATTTTTGACTGCTACTTTATTTGGTCCTTGATAGGTAACAGCTTTCATAACAAGAAGCTCCCATTCTACATTTAGGTTAAAGCGCCTTAAGTGTTCATCCTGAAGGTGATTTTTATACAGAAAAATCATCCGTTTCAGTTTTTATAAGTTCGAGGTCATCTTTGTCACGAAAACAGTTTAGAGGGTCAATGTTTCATCTGCCCTCTTATTTTCCTGACATTGGCTTTTTCGATAAGCACCATCCATTCTGTCTGGGCACGCTTCAGGATATCAAGATCATCCTCTTCGAACAAGATATCCTCAAGTTTTTTGAAGCGTAAACATTCTTCTGCAGTTAAATAGATATCTATATCGGCACTCATATGTATTCTCCTAACTCTTAATCTGTAGTATAGTATCACACAACAACTTTCATTTCATATGACTAATCTTTATTTTAATCAATTCTTTTATAACTGATTATAATTTATTGTTCCCCTATTACTTTTATCCATAAAGTGAGTTTGTTATAATTATAATTAGATTTATAAAGAGGAGCGTTGTCCTGATGGAAGATAAATATCCTGAAATCATGACGGTTTCACAAGTTGCGGAATATTTGCAGATCAGTGAAATGACAACTTACAAACTCGTACAGGAAAAGAAAATACCGGGTTTTAAGATCGGCCGTCATTGGCGGGTAAAAAAAGAAGACCTTTCTATTTTTATTGAAAAATTGAAAAATGGTGAAAAAATCTGATCAAAGCGGTGACTACCGTGTTAAAAAAATACTGGTAAGCCCATCAACCCTGATGAGATAAAGCCTACAACGGCCTTTACTTGGAACATATAAACTTTATTTCTTTTCCCTGCCTTATGTAAAAGGCAGGGTTTTAGAAATTGCTTGTGGTTTAGGGGATGGTAGTCAATTCATTGCAATCATCCTCTTCTTCCATTATTCAAGTTTCCGGATGAAGAACTACGGGGAATAGGATTATGTCATTCCTGATTTCACATTTTTAGAAAAAAATAAAGATTTGATCTCATCAACTGTTTTTAAAATAGAGGTGCCAAGAAGACGATGTTCCTCAGCGGTTAAAGAAACGTTATTTGATATCGTTGAACAAATCGAGGGCCGGATTATCTTTGCGACCTTTGCCTCTAATATCCATCGATTGCAGCAAGCTATTGAAGCTTCTATCGCATTCAACCGTAAGGTAGCCATTTTCGGTAGAAGTATGGAAAGATCGATCCGGATCGGCCGGGAGTTGGGTTACATCCGTGCTCCAGAGGATACCTTCATTTCAGGACATGAAATCAATCGATATCCTTCTAGTAAAATAACGATTTTATGCACAGGGAATCAAGGGGAACCAATGGCTGCTTTAGGAAGGATCGCGAAAGGTCTTCACCGTCAAATCCAAGTTATACCTGGTGATACAGTCATCTTTTCCTCCTCCCCTATTCCAGGCAATGTAAAGCAAGTTTATAAGCTTATTGATCAGCTGGAACGGATCGGGGCAGATGTCATACATAATAAAATGAGTGACATCCATACTTCAGGACATGGAACACAGGAAGAACAAAAATTGATGATCCGTTTATTGAAACCTAAATATTTCGTTCCAATTCATGGTGAGTATCGGATGCTTATCAACCATGTGAAACTGGCAGTTGATTGTGGTGTTGTAAAAGAAAATACCTTTGTATTGGATAATGGAGACATTCTGGAATTAAATGAGGAAGGTGGAAGGGTTTCGGAATCCTTTCCAGCAAATCCAGTTTATGTGGATGGAACAGGAATTGGAGATATTGGGAATATTGTTTTGAGAGATCGACGGGTCCTTTCATTATGCGGAACGGTTGTTGTCACTGTTACCATCGATTCCAAGAATGCGAAGTTACTTTCAGGACCTGCACTTGTGTCAAGAGGTTTTGTTTTCAAGAAAGAATCCGGAGAGTTGTTAAGTGAAGTTGAACGACTTGTTGAAAAGGAAATCAACTCCATGTTGCGAGAAGGGGTCACCAAATGGTCTGAATTGAAGAAGAAAATTTCCGACCTTCTCACTTCTTATTTTTTTGAAGAAACAAAACGGAACCCAATGATTCTCCCAGTCATCATGGAAGTCTGAAATCACTATATCATGAATATAGAAAGGCATGTATTATGAGGAAACCATCCTAACTAGGAAATGAAATCAATAAAAGGAAGACCTTCGCAATCATCTCATATCCTGATGCTGGAAAAACTACACTTACAGAAAAAATCTTGTTCTTTAAGTGGAGCCATTCGTTCGGCTGGGACCGTCAAATCAAGGAAATCTGGTAAGTATGCAACTTCTGACTGGATGGAAATGGAAAAACAGCGTGGCATATCCATTCTCTCTCATGAAGCCGGAGATGCTATGGACTTAGAGGCGATCAAACAAGGGAAACTGACTCCTCTTTGGCAATGCTATCTCGACTTTTGGTATTCCTGCATTCATGGAACACTTTCTTGAACTTGCGCCAGAACATAAGGGACGTGAAAGTAATGTCCAAATTACTTAGTCCATGATCAATTAGGAAAACCAGTGATCCATTTTCGAAAGTGATTTTGCTTTAAAATGGTTCAAAGATAAAAATCCAAATATCGAATTATATGACTAGCAAATAGGCTGACCTGAAAAATTATCCTTCAGGTCAGCTTATTCCATATCAAGAATCTTTGTATATACTTCACTCTTCGCAAACACCATTCGTCTCCTTAATAATCGAATTTTGAACGTAGAATTGGTGGGCAAAAATGTTTTTAAAGCAGTTCTTCAATCAGCAACATTTCCTTCAGCAGGGATAGGATTATCCTTAAGTATTTTTGCGAGATGGATCAGATTATAGGCCATCATCCTTGCGTTTTTTTGAGTGAACTCGTGTTTGTATCCTTCTGCCTCGATATAGGATGGTCCCGGCCCGGCATCACCGACCCAATAGGTTTCAACGTTGGGTGGGACTGTAAACCCAATGTGGGTAAGCGAATATAGGATTGACCGGCAGGCGTTTTTTGCTCCATCTTCATTCCCGGTGACAGCGATCCCACCTACTTTATTATAATAGATCCCCTGTCCTTTATGATTCGTAAGGCTGCTTCCTCCATATAGTCTCTCGATCGCAAGTTTTGCTACACTGCTTTTCTCACCTAACCATAATGGAGTTCCAATAAGCAGAATATCCGTCTCTTTGATCTTCTGGAAGATTGAAGGCCATTCATCCCCTTCTCCCATGTCATCGGAGATCCCATAGCGTATATAAAGTCTGCAAGCCGATAGATATCTGTATGAACCTCATTCTTTTCAAAAATTTGGACCACTTCTTCTAATAATGCTTGTGTATTAGAACTTTCTTTACTGGATTTCAATGAGCAGTTCAACACTACCGCATTCAGGTTCAAAACGGATCCTCTCCTTTCTTTCTTGTACATTAACCCATTACCCTGAACGATAATAAGTTAATCTTTCAAGGTATTAGAGGGAAAGTTGAGTAAAGGATTATTAAGTTCCTATTTTTGTGAATACTAACCGTATCTCTTTTTACTGAAGGTGCGAAATATGAGGAAATATGATTGTATCATTGTCGGTGGTGGCTTAGCAGCGCTTACTTGTGCACTTGAATTATCCCTTGAAAACAAGAAAGTTTCATTATTTGAAGCACATGAATATCTTGGAGGACGGACTTCCTCCTGGAATGAAAAAGGGATGTATGTAGAATCAGGATTCCACAGATATATAGGTTATTACTCGAATATGCCTAAAGTTCTTCATAAAGCAGGCATCGATCTGAACAAAATGGTAACCTGGGAGGAACAGGTCGAAATTATGATACCCGACCAGGACGAATCTGTCGTAATGGGTGTAGCACCGTTCTTTGGTCCGTTAAAATTGATCAGAAGTATCCTCGGTAACAATCCTACTTTATCTACTAAAGACAAGACCTCTCTTATCTCATTTTTTATATTCGGTTTCAAAGACTATTTGTTGAACCCAGAAAAACTTGACAAGGTAAGCATCAAACAATATGCAGACCTTTATCATGTAAGTGATCAAGCGTTCAATTATTTGATTATCCCTTTATCATCTGGAATTTTATTCCTTCCACCTGAGCGATATTCAGCTTATGTTTTCTTCGGCCTTTTTGCCCCTGGTATCCCTAAGTTTTATAAAATGCGGATAGGTGCTTTTCTTGGTGGGATGTCTGAAATCATGTGCAATCCAATCGGTGAGAGAATCAAGGAATGTGGTGGAGAAATTTTTTTGAATCAACCAATCGACTCTCTTTTACTTTCAGAAGATCAAAGCGAGGTTCACGGAGTTTTTAATGGGGCGGGAGAGAGAATTGAAGCTGACTATGTCGTTTGGGCTACATCTGTGGTTGCGATGAAAAATGTTTTCAGAAATCATTTTGCCGAGGCTACCTGGTTTAAAGAAATTGAAAAATTGAAAATGATGCATGCTTGCACCTTTCAAATTGAATTGACAGAACCGGTTTTGCCAAAAGATATTACGACATTCGGTCCCAATACATGCCTGGGAAGTTTCAGTGAACAATCAAGGTCCACGTTCCAAGGATCCAAGGGACGATTATCGATCATATTGACACCACCTGAAAAATTCCTTGATCTCTCTAAAGAGAAAACCTTAGAAATTGTCCTTGAAGACTTGAAAAGGGTGAAGATCCATATCGGGAGAGAACAAATCATCGATTATCAAAAAATTGATCATCCAAATGATTTTTATAGCCTGGCTCCAGGTATTAACCAACATAGACCAACACAAACCACTCCGATCAAGAACCTTTACCTTGCTGGTGATTATACGTTGCAGCCTTATTTCGCGACCATGGAAGGAGCAGTGACATCTGGGATGAACGCAGCAAAGCTTGTTGAAGATGGAAATAGAAAATAATCTAAAATTCTTTACAATGACAAAAATCCCATGGGAAAAATGAAAATTCATCATGGGTTTTCATTTTTATGTGTGCAGGAAAATTCACAGATGGACCGGAATTTTAGAGGACATCTATTCCGTTAGTCGGGTAAAAAGCTCCTGGTTTTGAATGATATTCACCAAATAGGGACTCTGGTGTCTTCTATTTTTAAAAAGTATGGGGTTTTCGGCAAAATAAGGTCTCCTGTGTTAAGTTGTTGGGTAGAACTTTCTGATCAGTCTGATTCATTCTCTTTGTTTTGATAGATTTTTGGGACGGCAACCTCATCAAAATGATTGATAAGATATAGAAGTTCATTCTGTAGCTGGTTTCCTGACATTGGTACACCATGCCCGGTAATGGCAACAGAAGGCTTGAGTTGCTCGAGAACTTTTACGGAATTTTCTGCTTGATTCCAATCCATTGTGAAGTAGGCTGGAGGGCCATTGATCTCTTTCTTTTGTGTATATACATTATACAAGGACTCCTGGTCTACTGTTACAAAGGCATCTCCGGCAATAAGGGCACGATCAGATTCACGGAATAAAGAGATGTGCCCCGGTGTATGGCCTGGAGTATGAATCCACTTCCACTCGGGTAAATCAGGTATTGAACCGTCAGCTGGAAGTTCATTCAATACTTCTTGGATATCAATCGAATGATTAGGAAAGAGTGGAGACATTTCACTGACCATTCCCCCATCTACCTTCGGATTTCCTTTAGGATAATCCTCTTCGCCAGTCAGGTAGGGGAATTCCAATGGATGTGCATAAACTGGTACCTCCCAGTAGGTTGCCAGCTCTTCAACGCTTCCGACATGATCGAAGTGTCCGTGTGTTAAGATAATAGCTTTAGGTGGATGGATCTGGCCAAACTGTTTTTCGACAGCCTCCACTATTTTTTCTTTTGATTTCGGCATTCCAGCATCGACCAGAACCCAGGCATCACTTTTATTCATGACAAAAAACAAATTGACGATTTGATTTGTATAGCTATATACATCAGGTATGACGAGACTTCCTTTACCGCTAGATACAGATGTCAACGGGAGGAATGCATCTCTTACATTTTCATTCATCTTGTCACCTCCAGAAGTTATATATCATACCTCATTATTCTCGAGACGATCCAATTCTATTCTTTATCTACCGGTTATCTTTAAACGGAAAAATGAAGTGAAAAAAAAGTGACTGAACCTTTAAGGTCAGCCACTTAACATTCGAGCACGAAAAACCAGGTGCTCTATAAACGTTCTAAACTGGTATTTCCATTTATCCCTCCAATAATAAGGATTCTGGATCTTCTAACAGTTCTTTCACTTTAACGAGGAAGCGTACTGCTTCACTACCATCAACGATTCTGTGGTCATAAGAAAGAGCGATGTACATCATCGGACGGTTTTCCATCCGCTCTTCATCTATTGCGACTGGCCGCCATTGGATCTTATGCATTCCGAGTATGCCTACTTGCGGAGTATTCAATATCGGAGAAGACATCAGTGAACCGAAGACGCCACCATTTGTAATCGTAAATGTACCACCTTGAAGCTCATCAATCGTCAACTTTTTGTCCTTCGCCTTTTTGGAAAGAGATTTGATTTCCTTTTCAATTTCTGCGAAGCTCAATTTATCTGCATCACGCACGACGGGCACGACAAGACCTTCCTCAGCTCCAACGGCAATACCGATATCGTAGAACTTTTTAAGAAGCATTTCGTCCTCTTGAATTTCTGCATTGATTCTTGGGAACTTCTTCAATGCTGCAACAACTGCTTTTGTAAAGAAGGACATGTATCCTAACTTTATGTCATTTTGCTGTAAGAATTGTTCTTTGCGTCGTTTACGGAGGTCATTGATTGCAGTCAAATCAACTTCATTGTACGTTGTGAGCATTGCTGCTGTTTGCTGAGCCTCTACAAGTCTTTTTGCGATCGTTTGGCGTCTGCGTGACATTTTTACACGTTCAACTGGCTTGTCTGATTTTTCTTCAGCAGCCTGCTGAGTTGGACGGTTTGATTTTTCCGGTTTGGATTTCTTTGTGTCAGCCTTTTCTGCCTTTGAAGAAGATTGATCAGCATGATTCTTTACATCTTCAGGACGGACTCGTCCGATTGGATCTTTCGTCTTCACTTCATTTAAATCAACTCCGAGTTCTCTTGCCAGCTTACGGGCAGCAGGAGAAGCGACTGGACGATCCGTTTCTTTTTGCTCCTCTTTTGCAGGAGCTTCTTCTTTTTCAGGCTTTGCTTCTTTCTTCTCAGCCTTCTCTTCTTTTTCTTTCGGTTCTTCCTTTTCTTTATCAGATGGCCCTTCTTCGTTTGTTGCTTCCCCGTCACCTTCACCAAGGGTTGCAATGACTTCCCCTACTTCTACTGTGTCACCAGGTTCTTTCAACAACTCAGTGATCACGCCATCGTCTTCGGCACTAACTTGGACATTAACCTTATCGGTTTCCAATTCAACAAGATAATCACCTTTAGTGACTTTCTCACCTACCCCGACTAACCACTCTGAGATCGTCCCCTCTGTTATGGATTCTGCTAGTTCTGGTACTTTGATGTCGCTCACGATACATTTCCTCCTTCAGTGGTAACTGTGTCTGTCTTTTTCAATTTCAAGGCTTCGTTGACGATGCGTTCTTGTTCTCTTTTATAAACATTCGGTTCGCCAGCAGCAGGGCTGGACCGTTCAGGTCGACCTACATAAGTCACTTTCATGTCATCTGATACCGAAGCTCTTATTTTCGGCTCGATATAAGACCATGCCCCCATGTTCTTCGGTTCTTCTTGAACCCAAACAACCTCTTCTAAATTCTTGTATTGATCAAGCAGTTCCACCATTTCTTTTTCTGGATATGGATATAGCTGCTCGATTCGAAGGATATCGACCCAATCCCAATCTTGTTCATTGGCTTCCACAGCAGTATCAAGATCGATCGCAACTTTACCACTGCAAAGGATCAGTCGCTTGACTTCTTCTTTCTTCGTACCAACATTTGATGGGTTATAAACTGCCTTGAATTGCCCTTCACTGAATTCTGAAGGCATGGATGCAACACGCTGGTTACGAAGTAGACTTTTCGGTGTCATGATGATCAAAGGCCGGACCTCTTCTTTAGTCGTCAATGCTGCTTGTCTACGTAAAATATGGAAATATTGTGCAGCAGTCGACAGGTTTGCTACTGTCCAGTTGTTTTCAGCTGATAACTGCAAGAAACGTTCTAAACGTCCGCTTGAATGCTCTGGACCTTGTCCTTCATATCCGTGTGGAAGTAACAAGACGAGTCCGGATTTTTGTCCCCATTTTGCTCTGCCGGCTGAAACAAATTGATCATAAATGACCTGGGCAGCATTAGCAAAATCTCCATATTGCGCTTCCCAAAGTACAAGTGTTTCAGGGGCAAATACATTATAACCATATTCAAATCCAACTACGGATGCTTCAGACAACGGGCTGTTATGAATGGCATAAGATGCATTCGCTTGAGGAAGCATGTGCAATGGCGAGAATGTTTCGCCGGTTTTAGGGTCATGGAGTACTAAATGTCTATGAGCAAATGTACCACGTTCAGTATCCTGTCCTGTCAACCGTATTGGCGTTCCATCTTTAAGGATCGTAGAAAAGGCGAGCGTTTCAGCTAATGCCCAATCGACTTTCCCACCCTCATTAAGGGACTTCTCACGACGCTTCAGGATTTTTTCCAATTTAGGATAGACAGTAAATCCTTCAGGCCATTTAAGAAGATTAGTATTGATTTCCTCTAGGTCATTCAACGGTACTGACGTTTCGATGGTAGGCAGCCCGTTGGCAATTTGTTCTGGTGCTTCAATTTCATTTACACTTTCATGATCCTTCGGGACTCTTCCATATTTATCGTCCAGGTTGTCCTGTACATCCTTTTCCATTTCTTTGGATTGGTCTTTCGTCATTACACCATCAGCTTGTAACACTTCAGCGTATAGATGGCGCACTGTAGGATGGTTGTTGACTTTATCATAAAGCTGCGGATTCGTCGCAGAAGGATCATCCATCTCGTTGTGTCCAAAACGGCGATATCCGATCAGATCGATAAGGAAGTCCTTTTGGAACTTTTTCCGATACTGGTAAGCTAAGATGATCGCAGCTAAACAAGCTTCAGGATCATCAGCGTTCACATGGACAATCGGGATTTCAAAACCTTTTGCTAGATCACTTGCATATTTCGTTGATCTTGAGTCAGAACTCTTGGTTGTGAATCCTAAAAGGTTGTTTGCGATGATATGCACGGTACCACCTGTTTTGTACCCAGGAAGTTGGCTTAAATTCAAGGTTTCAGCAACAATGCCTTCTCCAGGAAAAGCGGCATCACCGTGAATCAAAATCGAAAAAGATTTGGAGACATCTTGTTTTGGATAACCTGCTAAACTACGGTCCTCCTGGGCTGCACGAGCGTACCCTTCCACCACAGGATCGACGAATTCGAGGTGACTCGGATTGTTTGCTAAGGTGATACATGCAGGCTCATGATTCTCTTCTTCAATTTCCCGGTCTGCTCCAAGGTGGTATTTGACATCCCCTGTCCATCCATAGTTGATTCCCATTGAACCTTCGGAAGGAACAAGTTCTTTGTTTGGAGCGTGATGGAATTCAGAAAAAATCTTCTCATAAGGTTTTCCCAATACGTGAGCGAGTACACTCAATCGGCCTCTGTGAGCCATCCCGATCATGACATTGCGTGCGCCGTCATGCACACCTGCATGGATGATTTCGTCCAGCATCGGAACCATTGTATCAAGACCTTCAATCGAAAAGCGTTTTTGCCCCACGAATGTCCGGTGCAAAAACTTTTCAAATCCTTCTACTTCTGTCAATCGATGCAAAAGTTCGATCCGGTCTTCAGGAGACAGGGATGGATAGATCGCTTCCGACTCCACCATTTCATCGAGCCATTTCCGTTCTTCTTCATCATGGACATGGCTGAATTCGAAAGCTAAGGATTTGGTATAGATTTGTTTAAGTTTTTCAATGGCTTCTAAACCATTGCTGATATTTTCTGGTGCGTTTTCCCAAACAACTTTAGCAGGAATCGCTTTCAAACTTGCGTTGCTAAGTTGATAATTTTCTGGGTCAAGGAAAGGCGCATCTGTTTTCGGTTTTTCCAAGGGATTGATATCGGCGGCCAAGTGTCCGTAAGTTCGTATATTCTCTGCAAGCTTGGCTGCAGCAACTACTTTCTTCATCGTTGTTGCATGATTAATCGATTGTGATGTTTCGGAAGATTTGTCTATAAGTTCATCAGTAGAAGCTGGCGGTGCCCCCCAGTTCTCAAAAAGTTCCCTTACTTCTGGGTCTATAGACTCGGGATCCTCTACATATTGATCGTATAATTCGATCGCATAACCAAGGTTGGGTCCGTCAAAACCCGCCCACGGCTGTCCCTTTTTGGGTTGGTTAGTACTCATTTGTCAATACCTCCAAAGTGCTTTTGGTGATTTTTCTGGTTTCGTTGGGTATTATAAAGAAATTTGCTGTTACTAGTGTATCGTTTTCATGCCTTCAGTACAAATAAAATTGTGTCAAAATTTTAAATTTGTAATGTCTGTGGAAGCTTGTGGTAATGTTGTATGGATCATCCTATTCTTTATATACCCCAAATGTAAAAAAACGAGTCTTAAACAGGAAAACTCGTTACATAAATTATCATATATTCAGGCTCAAGACTATATGGATGGAAGTGTTTTTCCAGTCATCGCCATCAGAAAATCTTCATAAAAAAGATTGTAGTTGAGCTGCTGGCGATTTCAATCTCATTTACGGGTAGTGCTAGTGGTTCTTTCGGATGGTTTTGGTAGAGTCGGCTATCGTTAGTCAATATGCCGGCCCCTCAATTTGAACATCAACCGATTTAACAACATAGTTACAGACTTCAGGCTTCGTCAGTGCCATCAGGATAAGGACATCATGGACGGGTGCGCGTGGGTTTCCAGGAACCATTTTTTATTTTGGAATGAGGTTTTTAAAAGGGTTTTGTGATGTTTTCCAATGATCGGGTTGTGGGCTATTCCTGGTCTTTACGGGTTACCGAAAAAATGTTCAGTTCTAAATTTCGGGAAATCCTTTGAAGCAGTGCTCCTCCGGTAGTATTATTCCCCTTTTCATTAATGGCGGGACCTATGATTTCTATCCCATACCGTCCTGGAACGGACCCGATGATACAACCGCTGACACCACTTTTGACGGGGAACCCGACATTTACCGATATTTTCCTGCTTCATTAAACATTCCGGATGTCATCATGACCGCTTCAATCGTAGTGATATGGTCCATCGGAATGATTTGCTCATCTGTCTTAAGCGATCTACCGCCATTCGCAAAGAATACTCCAATTTTGGCAAGATCAGTCGTATGAACATCAATCGAGTTGATACGAAAATATAAGTCTAATGTTTCGTCTATATCGTGCGCGATCGCTTCAGTGCTTTTCATGAAATAGGCTAATGAGCGAATACGATCCCCTTTAAGCTGTTCAGATTCATAAACTTCATCATTCAATTTGATTGAATTGTTGTTTGTGATCTTTCTCAATGTTTTTAAAATACGTTTGAATTTCTCATCTACATCTTTTCCTTTGATCATTGCAGCTACCCCTATCGCTCCTCCATTAACCATCGGATTGAATGGTTTTGTGACATCATGTGCTTCAAGATGACTGATTGAATTATAAAAATCACCCATCGGTTCCATTCCGACGTTTTGAAAAACTTCTTCCTTCCAAAGTCATCCAACGCCATCATCAGACTAATGATTTTAGACGCGCATGGAAGAGGGAATTTCATATCTGTATCCCCCTGCAGAGTACACTTCATTATCCATATTGATGATCGATTGTCCTATGACCTGGTATGTCCTTTACCACTTGACCATCTCTTGAATATGGCCTGCATTCCGTTACGGGCTCTTCCAATAAGTCATTTGTCAACCTTTTCATACTAATGCACCTCTGAGTTCACTTTTCAACCCCCTATCATCTGATTCTACCTCTCATGACATTTGAAATAGTCCTGAAGCTCATTAATCGTGACTAAGAACCTCATTAACCCTTTACACAAGATGATTGTATAGATTAACTAGTCTATAAATCCTAACAACTATAACTTTCCGCCCCTGCTTAACGGTTTATTTTTCAGAATTTTGCTGATTTTACAGGGAGAATGTGCTATCTTGTTGGAAACGATTTGAATTGGAGGTATTATATTGAATAATAAAGTAGTCCTACATACTGTATTAGCAGGAATCATGAGCTTTTCTTTATTTGCGCCTGGAGTGTCTGCCCATGATACACTAGACGATATCTCAATAGAGAAAGGCTCCAATGAGGCTGAGTTGAACGAAATACCGACACTTGAAGGATCCAAAAACCTGGATAACTGGAAAGAAGCCGCAGCAGTTCCTCTCAAGGAATACGACGGTAAAAAGAATTCAACAGCAGATGTTTACGCCTATAAAGGTTACGCTTATCTAGGAACCCATACCTCTGGAGGAGGGAACGGCGGTGTCCGAGTCTTTGATTTGAAGGACCCCTCAAATCCTGTTGAAATATCAAGATTCGCAGAAGAAATTCCTAGAACCTGGCAAGAAAAAGTCATCGTAAAAACGGTGAATACACCTCACTTTAAAGGTGACCTGGCCGTTGTAAGTGTTCAACAATTGAATCGTAATAACCCGCTTTCAAAAGGTGGTTTCCTCCTTTACGATGTAACAGATCCACATAACCCTGAGAAACTTGGCTTTTGGGAGCTTGATAAAAGGGTACCTGGAACACATGAGTTATATTTGACTGTTCAAGGTAATAAACCCCTTGTGTTGACAGCGAACCCATATGCTGATTATTATACGCATGGCGAGCAGAAAGATTTTGCCCTTGTTGATGTTTCTGACCCGACAGACCCAAATACAGTCTATGAATTCGATCCAAGAATGTTAGAAGAAGTTCCTGAAGATTTCAACGGGTACCACTGGAATTCTCCTGACGGGAAGACAAGACCTGTTTTCAACCATAGCACGATGACTGATGGAAACGGTCAGACTGCATACCTTTCATTCTGGGATCTCGGAACGATCATTCTCGATATTTCCAATCCAGATGATGTACAATATTTAGGGCGGACTGATTTCGCACCTGACGTTCAAGGATCAGCACATTCAGCTGCTATAGCAAAAGGTGGAAATGTATTGATTGAAACGCGTGAAGTATATGCGCCTACTCGTGAAGGGTATGAAGAGTCTTATGGTTATACACGTATCTTTGATATTAAGGATAAATCCAATCCTGAATTGTTAAGTACGTTCAAAACGGATTTAGTAGATAATGTGGAAGATGGTGTAACCTTTGCGAACACGGTGCATGATCCAAAAGTCCATGGCAACACGTTGTACCTGTCCCATTACGCTGGAGGCATTCGTGCAGTTGATATCACCGACCCATCGAACCCTGTTGAAATCGGCAAGTACGTACCGGAACAGGCATACTTCTGGGGTGTTTTCGTAGATCGCAACTTCATTCTCGCTTCTGACATGGGTCAAGGACTTAAAGTTCTTTTGAAAAACAAGGGTAAAGAATAGGGAAAATCAAAAGGAGCTGGCATCGGGATCACACCTGTGCCGCTCCTTTTTTAAAAGATAAGAAAGGATAAAGATTTTGTTTCGATTGGTTGTCTAGCTCCAACGCCCAACCACTCGGATCACTTCAGTCCTCCTGTGGCGGTCGACACATTGATTTAAGTCGAGGGATTTACCTACGCAGAACCGAACTTTGTTTGGTTCGAGCCTCCTCGTCGGACTTCCAGTAACCTACGTGGCTGATCAGGGCGCTTATGCTTTTCTTATGTTTGTTCACGAACTGTCGCCGTTTTCCGAATCAAAGTGTATAACGTGATAGCGATGGCCAATACACTAACTGAAGCAAGTGTGATGAAGACCAGTTTGTCAGATGATTTTAATAATAGAGATATGACAGGCGGTCCAGCAGCTACCCCTATAAAACGCATACTGCTATAGAAAGAGGTGATCGTCCCTCTCTCCTCTTTTTCAATACCTTCTGTAATCAATGCATCTAAACAAGGCAAGCCGATCCCGAGTCCTAATCCCGATACAGACAGGAATAGGATGATCATCAATAACGAGTTTGTGAACAACAATACGAATAAAGCTATCGTAGAAACTAAATTTCCGACAAAAATCAAATGGTTCATAATTCGGTTATCTTTTCCGATCATTTTCCCTGTCAAATAGGAAGCGACACAAAGTGCAAGTAGTGGAATCGCTAAGTATACGCCTTTAAGAACCCCTGTAATTTCATACTTGGCTTCCAAAGAAGATGACAAATAAATGAGGAATCCAAAGACAACAAACATATTGATGCCGCCAATCATGAAAACCCCGTATAACCAATGGCCATTTTTATTAAAGCTCTTCTTGATCGTCTTCACAAAAGCGTTGAACGGTAAAGGTTCGCTTTCTTCCCTTGGAGCTTTGACAAAAACCAACATCAAGATGACCGCGATAGCTGAAAACAGAGGTACAGACCAAAAAGGGATATACCAAACCCAAATGGCTAAGGCAGCTCCTAAAATCGGGCTCAGAACTTTCCCGAAAGTATTTGAAGTTTCGATAAGACCAAGACCGGCGCTTACCTCTTCTTCCTTTTCAAACAGATCCCCCACAGTTGGAATGACAACGGGAAATGCGCCAGCAGCGCCAGCTCCTTGTAAAAATCGGCCAAACAAAATCCATGAATATGGGTTGTCCGAGGAAATAGATGCCCACCCACAAACAATGCCTCCTATTCCAACGAGAATTAAGCTGGGAATCATGATTTTCTTCCGGCCGAAATGATCGGATAGATACCCCGCAATAGGGATGAGGACGATGGCGATCATGGAGTAAGTGGTGATGATCAGACTTGATTGGAAGGCCGTAATATCAATTTCCCTCTCGATGACTGGAAGGACGGGGATAAACATTGAATTCCCTAATGTCATCATCAGGGGAATCGAGGCTAAGGCCAAAAGAGCAAACTTATTCTCTTTCATTTTTTGTCTCCATCATTTTAAAGGTTGATTAGACTAATGGATTGCACCTTGGTATTTTTAGCTTGATCAAGTCTAAATATTCACTTTCCATATGTAAGTGAGTTCTTGGCGAATCAAATGAATAAGACAGGAACTTTATACGTACGCCCTGTCTTTCATTGGCTGTTCATGCGGCATGATTTCTACATGCATCAGCACATTTGAAGCATGATTCTGCACATTTTTGGTAATGGTCATGATCATGCTTTTTACATTCGTTTCCGCATGCCTCACAGATGTCAGCACATGCTTTTGCTAATTCTGCGGTAAATGGAGTTCCTCTTCCCAATGCTTGCTCGAGAAATGCACACATATCAGCACATTCTCTGTCCAGGCGGATACAATCCACCATCATTTTGACGTCATCTTCCTTTAAGCATGCGTCATAACAGTGATTACAAGCTACCATACACTCATGCAAGGTATCAATCAAGGATTGGTACTTCTCATGTGACATCATTTGCCTCCTTTTCATTAGTGGTACTATTGCAATACCCTAAACTGTTTTTCCAATAAACATAATACCTTTAAATTGTTGAAAAATTTTGTAAAGTTGGCAGTTCTGAATCATAAATATGGTATAATATAAATAACTGAAATTTCTAATATTTTATAAGGAGGTTTTATATGTACCAAGTAAAAGATGATGAAAAAATTTTCATTTATACCGGACCGGACGGATCAGGCCGAAAAACGTTAGCGAAGATGGTCGCTACTGTTTTTGATATGGAGACGGTAATCTCTTATACGACCAGGAGCCGCAGGCATTATGAAGTTGACGGGAAAGACTATCATTTTGTAAGCGAGGAAGCTTTCCAAACGATGCACCAGCAAAATGAATTCCTCGAAAGTGTCGATATTGATGGCTTCCATTACGGTATACGGGAAAAGGATATTATTGACACTTTCAAAGATCATAAATTAGTCTATCTTGCTTTAAATCCTGAAGGTGCAGACAAATTAAAACACATGTACGGTGAGAATGTGATCAGGATTTTCATCTATGCGGATCGGGACACAGTCATCAAAAGACAACAAGAACGCCAGGATGATGATGCTGCTATCCGCCGTCATATGAAGCATTATGATGAAACGATGAATTATTTGAATGTATGTGAACATGCCTTTGAAAATTATGATCTGCCTCAAGTGTCCTATCAGATCAGTGAACTAGTCGAATCATATTTGAACAGGGATTACATCGAATCGGAGTATTAAAAAGATCATAAGGACAATAGGATAGCTTATATAGGATAGCTTATATCGTTCAGTGAGGAAGTGAAAGCAATGAGAGCTGTCAAAAAGGCGTTCAGAATCATTGTGATTTCGAACCTTGCAGTATTTGGTTTCATCATGTTCCTCCCTGCCCTATTGATTACAGGAGATATTGAGATCGTAAGGGAGTTCATCGATTTTTTGAATAAGGATTAACTCTAGACTTAGATAAAGCGTATCCTAAGAGGTATCAGGATCCGCTTTATCTTTTTTTGATTTTGTTACTTATGGGAACCTTTAAATCATAAAGGTGTATATATTGGCAGGATTCTTCGTTATAATGAGTCATATAAGAATGACAAAGGGGTATTAGTATGAATTCAAAAGAGGTGCAGGAGAAGGTCATCGAGAATTATCAACGTGATGAACAAATGATGATTCTTGTATTTGCTCAGTGGTGTATCAATCATGATCTCGATCCAGAAGAACTTTATAAAAAAGCTTATCCTAACCAAGCTTCGAATCCTGCGCTTAAGAAAGCATGGGAGCTTACAGTTCCTAAAGAGGAAGCAGGTGAAATCGGGGATCAGACCCTGCTGGCTGTCTTATCCATGTTCGGTAACGATGATCTTGCCTATATTGTCACAGAGGAAATTGAAAAGCGCAGGACATCGGAGTGAAGTTAGGTTACTACGAATAATGAGAATAACTCATGGAGGAAATGAATATTCTTCCATGGGTTTTTCCTTTTTGAGTCTTTTATATAGGTCATTCTGCTAATATATATGGTTCGGAATTTAACCATATTTTATTTTAGGATCAATTCATCCTCAAGAAATTTCATGATTTTGAACGGTCCTTTACTTCTATTGGAAGTAATTGTGAGGATGATCCCAGGGTTTGGGTAGACTGCCGAATGAAAGCTGACCCCTGGATCGTAGCCCATCACGTGGTATTTGGATATCTCCCCTGCCCTTTTGTTGATCCAAATTCCATACCCATAATACACATCCTGTTTAACTTGAATATGGGGTTTCAATAACATTTTTTTAGCCGGTTCTTCCAACAGCATATTGTTGAGTAAACCTTCCCAGAATTTATTCATATCTGGAGCAGAGACATACGCCCCGCCATCTGACCCTCCTATTACAGGGATTGAGTAAACATTCGTCCTCCAGGTCCCGTCCTCTTCTTCAATGTAGCCTGAAGCAGTATTCTTAGGAAGTTGATCCATAGAGAAATACCCCGAATCATGCATCTTGCACCTCTTGAAAATATTCGTTTCAACATAATCGATAAATCGAAGTCCCGTCTTATGTTCAATGATCAACCCTAATAAGATGAATCCGGCATTATTATAATGGAATTTCTCACCGGGGTTGAACGCCGTGCTTTTCTCTTGGAACATAGGTAAAAAATCTTTCAAATCCCGCAAAAGATACATTGGCTGCTGTTTCCATAAATCCTCAAAGTCGTCCATCTCGGCTTCATCAAAGTAATCAGGAATTCCAGCACTATGTGTTAAGAGATGATGGACCGTTACGTTTGTGTCAAAGTTAGGAAATTCAATATCAAGACAGTCTTTCAGACGGCTTTCAAAGGATATTTCTCCTTTTTCAACCAGTTGAGCAATTGCGACAGCTGTGAAAAGTTTACACCCGGAAGCTATTCCGAATCTTGTATTCAATTCATTCTTTTTTTCTTCTGAACGGTTGGCATAACCTGCTGCAAGAAGGATGACCTCTTCCTTGTCCATCTTCATATGGATCGTGCCAGAAAAAGCTTCATCTTCTATGACTCGTTTTAATTTGGGTTCGATCATGATATCGTTTTTGACCATTATGGCTGCCTCCTGAAAAAAATTGTTTCTCAGTTCTTTTCTACAATAAATTGGATTTTCCTTTTGAAAAATAAAAACTACACCCGGTTAAAGATGTAGTTTTTGCTTTAGTACATGCTTTTTCCTTCTTCGATCCGTTGTTCCAGCCATACGTGAAGGTCACGGAAACCATCGAGGGATAGACAGATCGTCTGTTTTTCATTGGATTCGCTGCTCATTTCCAAACAGATATTTTGATCATTTTCTGTGTAAGTGAAAGCGAAATGTTTCTCTTCCCCTTGAATCTCTTCCTCCCAATTGCACATGTAAC
Organism: Alkalihalobacillus sp. YIM B00296; assembly: GCF_020179385.1. Taxonomy (GTDB): domain Bacteria; phylum Bacillota; class Bacilli; order Bacillales; family Fictibacillaceae; genus Pseudalkalibacillus. The sequence continues at coordinate 75,631 of NZ_JAIBLJ010000003.1, forward strand.
ACGTTACAAAGTTGATTTTACTGTTCCTGGCAGGCTTCCGATCCTTGAACATTTCCCTTGTATGCTCAACCATCGGTACTGGTGACGGAATAGATGGAATCTACGAAAAACGCCGTCGAACGATGTCAACGGCTGTTGTTGTTTGTATTACTTTTCAATTCTGCAATAAGAACATAACGTTCAGGAGCAGCACCAACAAAATCAAATGGATAACAAGTCGAAACCGTAAGTGTAGCTTGAGGCTTCGGAACAATCACGGTACGATCGTCCTGATCTACTATTCTTACTTTCCGGACTTTATAGGTGAACTCCCCAGCTGAAGTTTTCACGATCAAGATGTCGTTGATGCCAACCTCCCCTAATTTACGAAAGACGGTATCCCTATGCCCTGCAAGAACTGAGTTATCCGTTTCTCCTGGCAGAACACTGCCGGCGAAATGGCCGACCCCTCTTTCCAAATCATCTTCATCTGTACCATGATAGATTGGTAAGGTCGCATCAAGCTTCGGGATGATCAGTTCCCCGATCCGTTCACCCTTTTCAGGTCTCTCAGGGTATAGAAGATCGGCCATTTCATTTAGCTCAGGATCTTTTTTTACCTCTTGCAATTCGCTTTCTGGAGAAGCTTCTACAGTGGAAACTTGCCCTGTTTTAAATAAGAGGTAACCCTTTAGAAACTTATACGTATTTGTACTTGAGAGCCAAATCCCACCTACAATCAGTCCGATAGAAAGGGAAAGAAGAACCAATTGCTTGATTCTTCCTTTGTTCATCTTCTCCATTTACGTATTCTTCACTTTGTAACGGCGATATAAAATGAATCCTAACAATGCTGTGACCAAGCCTGCGGCTGTATTTTCAACATAGTTCGATGCCGTTTTCGGAAGTTTTGCACCCTTTACTGTTTTGGCAACCGGTTTTTCAACGACTTTTTCTGACTGTTTCAGGTCACTTCCTACTTCCTTTACAAATTCAGAATCGAACATATCTGCGGTAAATAGGAAATCAGCAAGAAATTCTCCGTTCTTGTTGTAAAGCTCAAGAAGCAGGTCGTATCCTTGGGGGTCCTCCATCGCCATCAATGCCTTAAATGAGATTGATTTCACTTCATCCCCTTTTACGAGATAAGATTTTACATCTAACCCGAACAAATCCATCAACTCATTGAAGATATCCAGTAATTCAGCAATCTGGGCCGCACTCAATTCAGTGGCTGTCTCAAATTCTTCGAATGCCATCATACGGTTGCCAAGGTTGTCCAGCCTTTCAAGAAAGGCTGGATCCTCATAGTCGATTGTCTCCAGATGATTGAATAACCGATCGAACTCTTCCTGTGTAAAACCGATTTGATTAAAAAGATCATCAAACTCTGTCATATCGATTTCGGGACCATTGATATAGAAATCCAACATGAATTCGAGGTCCTCGATTGTTTCATAATTAGCAAGTTCATCATCATTCTCTGCTAATAGGGCTTCCAATTCTTCTACTGTCATATCATACTGTTTTAGTAGTTCGTCCAAGCTATCATCAGTGATCGGTGTCAATGAATAGAAATATAGATCGCTATCGAGGTCATCTACGAATGTATAGACATCTAAAATTTCTTCTCCATCCTCCAACTCACCATTTGAAATAAGGAGATCTGTTGCTTCTCCAAATGTCAATCCATGTTCATTCAACAATTCATTCAACAATTCTTCTGTCAGGACTGGACCTAGGAAGTCCTTCAATTCATCCATGTCTTCGAAGTCTTCCAACGCCATTTCATAGAAATCCAGATATTCGATCAATTCATCCTTCATCCATCCGATTTGATCCAAATAATTTTGGAGATCTTCTTCCTCAGGTGCAGCAAAAGCGAAATGTGGCATTGCCGTAACACATAAAGCTAGAATTAAAAATGCAGTCAATAAACGTTTCAACTCGTTCTTTCCCCCTGAAAATGTAATAATTTCTAGAATAGTATAATCCTGAAAACCGTAAAAAGAAAGAACTATTTTTCGGCAAATATTGGCACGGATATTTCGTATCAAAATACTGTCATCATGGGGCTTTAAGCACTTGCCAATAATAAAGGCTTTGTTAAATAGGAATGTTGATTTTTACAGGAAATCTTCTAAAATGAAATTCGCGACACTCCAGCGGGAAAAACGAGCCAGGCGAGACCCCGCAGCGATTTAGATCTTCGACTAACAACCACCACGTCCTGTGGTGAACGTCGAAGCCAGCACATCCTGTGCAAATGAGCGAGGAGGCTTGCGGATCGCCCGCGGAAAGGGAGTGAATTTTGCATATATCAACAATGAACTTTAACAGATTCAAATTAAAAAAACAGCTCCGTGTTTTCGAACCTGTTTTTATTTCTATATCATTTTGTATATCGATTGGCATAACTCGAGGCAACTAGAGAGTCCGGCTTGATTTTTGCTTCTATTCCATGCGCTTCGATCCTTGCGACCATCTCAGCTACGAATTCCCTCGTTTTATTACGTTTTCCTTTCCCGATATCCAGGTGCCCTTCCATTGTAAAACTCGACCCTTTATATACATGGGGCAAAACAATCTGGACCAGCCTATTCTTCAATTGCTCGTTAAACAGATAAGCAACTTCTTCTGTCAAAGAAGTTTCGATAGAGATCTTCTGGTGGAGATTCCGGATTGCTTCCGGGTATCGTATCCTTCGATAACAGGCCCAGGCACCCCTGCCGACTCTCTGTATGACTAGCCCAGTGATGAAGACAGTTTCGTTTTGATAGACATGTGAATCTGTTCCAATCATGAGTTTATAGTTACCCATCGGTTCTTTTTTCATAAAGGTCACGATGTGCTGGAATACATCTTCAAAAGTCAAATACGGATACGTAAGGTTCTTAAACGCCATTGGCTGGTCTGCAAAGAAACTGCCATTCACTTGCATCCATCTCCTTTTGTCGTTTTCTTGTCCTATTAAAATAACCTGACATGCCCTATATTATTATTTTTAGTTGGTTTTTTCCTGTACGTACACTATACTATTCGCCGCTTATTCAAGGGGTGAACAAGTTAAAAGGTCCTCTTTTTAATAAATGAATTTGACGGAGGTATTATGCGGGATTTCTTGGAAGATGAAAATCAAAAAACCTGAATCAAATGGATTTGATTCAGGTCTTTATAGTCAAAGGATGGTATAGGGTGCCGGTTAAATCCCTTATGCTGGAATCAAGTTCAGGGGGATATGAGACGATAAAGCATGTAGCAGGTCCTGCTGATTTGGCCAAATCCACATCAGACTCTAAATGTACATCAGGTGACACCCATCTTGAATTCATTTGCGACACCTCATATCGGATCCCTTTAGAACCGACTGGCCAAACGTGAAGATCCTCTAATTCCAAGACACGTTTGAAAATAGATAATGGAGCAACCTGTTGATTTTGTTCGATCACTTCGGGACCTACTAGAGGACTTCCGATCACAGCAGTTTGTAACTCTTCAAGTCGGATTTCCTTTTCAGCAGGTATGCCTCTTCCCATCACTACCACACCAACAGCGGACTGATTAAGTGAAAAATTACTTTCTGTACTTCCTGTGACCTCCACTTGAACCAATTCAAGTTCTGATAACCCTTTTTCTACACCCTTTTTAAGTGATCTCAATGCTTCATCACCACAGAAATTGTGTATAACGACAGATATCGGGATTCCTCCAGAAGCCATACATTCTATCACGGCTACACGAAAGGAATGATAGGACACGACGTCATAAGGTACAATGACATCATCTTGATCTTTTTCCCCTACAGATCCACTATTATCACTTGTGATGATTAGCTTTTCATCTTCATTAAAGGGGACGATAATCGCATTTCTCATTTTCTAGCCTCTTGTATGTTGTTCTTAATCACCACTGAGTGGAACCGATGGACAAGCAGGAAGGTGATAGCAGTATTGATAATCGAACCAATCAGCAAGGATGGTACGATGGCAAAATAGAAGGATTGGCTGATCAGATAGATGAATGGTAAAGGAGCGATTAATCCATTTCCAATGATGAAAATCAAACCAGCCCACATCCTTTGACCTTTCTCGTACAGGATCGCGAATGCCCATACTAAAAAAGCCATTTCCAGAGCGATTATGAAATGGAACGGGCCTAACGGCATTCCCACAAACAAGGAGGAGACGAGATGACCAATAACAGTCACCAATGCTCCTGACCAGCGACCTATCATTACCGCAGCAACTAATGCTGGAAAGACATCAAGTGCAATGCTTCCTATGATAGCAGGAATTTTAATGGAAGCTCCAACAACAGAAAGGCCAGCGAAAAGTCCTGATAAGCTGATCTGCTTACTGGTCATTTCTCCTCACTACTCTTTCTCTTTCCATTCCTGAATACCATAGCACTTCGGACGTACTCCACATCTTTTACACTCATCCGGAAGTTGATCACACGTCCCAGCGCGAAAAAGTAGTCGGATAACCGATTCAAAAATTGCAGAGGAATTTCCGGAACATCTTGCTCGGCCTTCATTAAACGTACCACGAGCCGTTCTGCTCTCCTTGTAACTGTTCTTGCAATGTGGATCGAAGCTGCAGGTTTAGAACCACCTGGTAGAATGAACCTTTCCAATTCAGGTGCTTCCTCGATGAATGCATCGATTTTATCCTCCAAGTAAGTGATCGATTCCTTAGTCAGTTTCATGGCCCGCTTTTTTGAAACGTTCGATAAGTCTCCACCGCAGTCAAATAATTCATGTTGGATTTTTTCGAGGTCTTCGAGAACATCTTGAAAAATATTTGGATCTAGCTCTGTCATGGCTTGGCCGACGAAACAATTTACTTCATCAACCGTCCCATAGGCTTCTACCCTGACATCATCTTTATCTACTCTTCCTCCAATCAAGCTTGTTTGTCCTTTATCACCTGTCCGTGTATAGATTCGCATCTTTTTCTCCTCCTACTTGATTCGTTGATTGATTCCATACCATACCAGGTCGACACGTTCAGCTTTTTCCGCCGTATCCTGGTAACACCAACCTGTAACATCCCGCCAAGTGCGGTCATCTTTTTCCAATGGGACAATCCCTTTGGAAATGTCTGTCCCGATCAGTATGATCCTGTTTAGGCTGTTCTTGTCTTCCCAACTCTGCCATTTGGCTAATCTTTCATGCCAACTTCTTCTGCATTCATCCATACCCATTTCAAGGAGGAGTTCTTTGACCCATTGCTCAATCCCTTCAAGGAACAGGAGTTGTTTTCCAAATGTCGAGAGATCATCCGGCAATTGGTCATGATGATAAGCCGATACCCACTGGTAATACGATTTACCTTCAATCTGGTAATGTTTTTTCACCCATGATTTTTTGCCATTAAAGGCACCTCCTGTAATGAAGTGCATCGTCCACCCCTCCCTACGGTTCCTTTTTTGAAAGTAAGCTCAAATCCGATTCCATGTGGTACACCCCACTCCCAGAACTCCTTCTGGATCGGGGCGAAATCCCTCAATAATAACCTGATCACCCCTCCATGTGTCATGACCGCAGCCCTAGGAGCCTTGTCAGCTATCATACATTCCATCACTTTTGCCCATCCAGCATGGACTCGATCCTGAAATTCTGAAAAGCTTTCACCCTTTGGGGGAGAATGTTTCCAAGGATCTTGCAGCCAATATTCATAATCGGTATGACCTCTCAATTCAGAATAGGTTTTTCCTTCCCACTCTCCAAAGTTCATCTCCCGTAATTCGAATAAACATATCCTCTCTTTGTTTGGAAACAGGAGTTCTGCTGTTTGGACACATCTTCCGGAATCACTTGAGAAAAGAAGATCATATGACCGGGATAGAGGCAGGATGGAACTGGACTCATCGGGACATAATGGCGAGTCGGACCAACCAAGATATCCCCTCCGTTTATTTTCTTCAGTCAGAGCATGACGGAATAATGCAATAACCATATCGTCATCCATAATATCAATTCAACTCCTTCTACAGATGCACCTAAAACATCACCTGTAATGCCGCCAAACCACCTGCCTACTTTTGTCCGTATAAAAATAAAACACATCGCCGTGACGATAAGTATGATCATGAATGCTGGAAGAGCCTTCATATCCATGAACATAAGGGCTCCAATGGCCAACAGTATATATACGGAATAAATCCCGAACAATGAGGAGGCTACAGCACTTCCGAAATGATGTGCAAGTCCCTCTTCCTTAGCTGGTTTCACCAGCACGAGAAGGATTCCCATCAAGCCCTTGCTCAAGAATGGCAGGAACACGATCGCTAAATACGATGTCATAGTAAGCATTGTTACAATTTCATAAATGAATAAAAATTTAGTACTTAACAAAATGATGACAGAAAGAACCCCGAAGGCTCCAACTCTCGGATCATTCATGATCTCAAGGCGTTTTTCGATACTACGATATGAAAAATAGGCATCACTTGCATCCATCCAGCCATCCAGATGAATTCCTCCTGTCAGAATGATCATCATGAGCCAAAGGAAAAAGGCGATAGCAAGACTTGAAAAGGGTGTCCAATGGACGAGAACATAGACAAGGAAAGCGTATGTTAGGCCCTGAAATAAGCCTAACAGCGGAAAGCTCCTCACAGCTTTCTCCAGGTGATCATCATCCATTGCAACCTCTAACGGTATAGGAATCATCGTGAAGAATTGCAGATTGATGATAAACCCTTTTATATACTTCACCTATACCTTCTCCTTGTCGTAAATGATCGTTTTCAAAAGAGGCCAGTCGATGTTTTCTTGCAAGTGAGCAGCCAGGGCATCATACCGATCTTCCTTCAAATCAGCAGCATAGATAGGAGTCCTCTTTTCTAAGCCTTTCCGTTCACGAATCAGGTTCAACCACGCATTCCTCCAACCATCATTGTGGAACAGGTGATGAAGATAGGTTCCGATGATTGTCCCCGTACGATTGCAGTACCCATCAGTTTGACCATTTTCGAGCTGTATGAAATATTGATCCTTTTTGAAATGGACCGTCTTCCCTAAATGGATTTCATAACCATCGACATGTAAGTTTACCTTGAGGCGTTTGGAGTTGATAGACCCTTTGACCCTGTTTGTCTCTTTGACCGGATGGAAGATCGTTTCCGCAGGTATAAGGCCCAGCCCTTTAACTTTTTTACCAATCGAGCCGGTATCTGTTCCAGCTTCATCAATGATGAATTCACCAAGCATTTGATAGCCTCCGCAAATCCCGATAAGGAGACCGCCTTTTTCTGTAAAATCTTTTATAGGACCATCGAGGCCAGTGTCCTTCAAATACTGTAAGTCATTGATTGTACTCTTCGTGCCTGGAATGATGACTGCATCAGGGGTCCCGAACTCAGATATATGTTTGATCCAGCGGACTGATACATCTGGTTCATATGTGAACGGTTCCAAGTCATTATAGTTGGAAACATAGGGGAGATAAATGACGGCTAGATCGATCTCACCATCTCTGTTTTTGTTCATTTGCTGTTGCAAGGATAAGGAGTCTTCCCCATCGATCCCATGATGATGGATATAAGGCAGTATACCAAGAACAGGTATTCCAGTTCGTTCCTCCAGCCATTGGATGCCATCTCGGAACAAGCCTATATCTCCTCGGAACTTATTGATGATCAATCCTCGGACTCTTTTCAGTTCCTCTGGTGCTAGTAACTCAAGTGTTCCTATAATACTGGCAAAGATCCCCCCTCGATCGATGTCTGCGACCAACAGCACAGGTACATCCGCCATTTCAGCAACTTTCATGTTGACAAGTTCACGGTCTTTCAGATTGATCTCAACAGGACTTCCTGCACCTTCAATAACCACAATATCAAAGTGCCCTTCCAAATATTCAAGTGAGGAGCGGATTACATCTATTCCTTTTTCATAAAACTGATTCCGATACCCGCTCCCGGATATTGTTTCAAAACTTTTTCCATGAAGGACGATTTCTGACTGCTGATCAGATCGGGGTTTCAACAAGATCGGATTCATCCAAACAGAGGCTTCCGATTTCGCTGCTTCAGCCTGAATCCCCTGAGCCCTGCCGATCTCTTCACCATTGATGGTGACATATGAATTATTGGACATGTTTTGTGACTTGAATGGTGTGACCTTCCAGCCTTCATTCGCCAATAAACGACATATTCCCGTTGCAATCAAGCTCTTCCCGACGTCTGAAGCTGTTCCCTGGATCATGATCCCCTTCATTTAGTCACCCCTTTCATCAAAATCGGCACACCAGACTCGACCAAAAATGTCTGGTGTGCATTTGAGACGATTTGTTGGTGCAAGATCCCTAACGTCTGTTTATATGTTAAGACAAGTTCATTTTCCAGTATAGGTTCGTTTAAAATTTCGTTGCTGACGATGATCAATGTATGGCAGTTCTCCCTTAACTGTCCGATTCCGTCTATGATGGAATCAATCAACCTGTCATCGGGATGTGTGTCCGAGTAAAAGAGTTCATTATTCAACAGGGTTGTCAAACAATCCAAAAGCAAGATATCACTAGCAGTAAAGTTTTCAGCGAGTTTTCCAATATTCCTCGGTTGTTCCCACGTCTTCCAAAACTGGTTAGAATGTTGCCTGTCCCGTTCATGCTTTTCAATACGCCTCCCCATTTCCAGATCAGAACGTAACCCTGTCGCGATGTAATTGAGCTTTCCATTGCTGGCAATCGCTTTATCCGTAGCGATCTTTTCGGCTAAATTGCTTTTACCGCTACGGACTCCACCAGTGATGAATATCATAGATGATGTTGCCTCCATTGCTTCAACACCTCGATCAAACGGTTATTTTCAGATGAATGTTTGATTCCAAAACGAAGCCATCTTCCATCCAATCCAGGAAAATTATACGTGTGTCTTGGTACGATTCCGTTTCTCAATAGATGACGGAGCAGCGGTAACTGATCTTCATTATCTGTATCTTTCAATAGATAAAAATTTGCTTTAGAGGGAGAGAACGCATAAGGTTCATTTTCGAAAAACGTAAACAGTTTCCGTCGTTCCTTACCTAAGTAATTGCATGTTTCGACCATAAAGGATCGGTTCTTCAAACAGATTTCTCCTGCAGCCAGTGCTGGAACATTCACACTCCAATGAGTCTGGTAGCTCTTGATTCGTCGGACGATCTCTGGGTGTGCGATCATATAACCTAGCCTTAGGCCTGGTATCGCGAACATCTTCGTCATCGAACGGATGATGATCAGGTTCCGGAATTCTTCTGTAAACGGGATAATCGGCTCATAGTCGGACACCATGTCGTAAAAGGCTTCATCCAATATGAATAGACACTCCGCATCTTTACTGGCATTGAGCAGCTGAATGATTGATTCAAAATGATATTGTACGCCAGTTGGGTTGTTCGGATTACATAGAAAAAGGGCATCTATTCCTTTAAGCTTATTTTGTAGCTTCTCTATATTCATTTCCCAATCGGGAGCCTCGAGGTGGTGATAGTGGATCTTGCATCCATTTAGATGGCAGTTTTTCTCATATTCCGAGAATGTCGGTTGAATGATCAAAACGTTTTTCCCATTTAACATCCTTGACACGAGGCTGATCAGATCTGCACCGCCATTTCCGATCAAGATCGATTGCGGCTCCACTTGTTCAACCTCCGATATGGTTTTTTTAAGTTCCGTTGCATCAGGGTCGGGGTAATCCGTGATCCTATGGAATATTTCCATCCACCGTGCTTCCAATTCAGGTGGCGGGCCAAGCGGATTGATGTTGGCACTGAAGTCGATCAATCTCTCGGGCATTGGTAAATCGAGAGCTTCATAAAGATAGTTTGGATTAGAACCATGTGATGGCCAATTCAAGTAAAGTCCCTCCTATCCATAAAACAAATAAAAATCCTAAAAGTGTATGTTCCATGATTGTGTTTGCATATATGATGTTATCTTTCGTCAAAGGTACGACCGCTTCCCCCATGACGGCCCTCTGGGATATGTTCCCCCCATAATAGTTGATGCCGCCGAGTGAAACGCCCAGCAGTGCTGCCACAGCTGCTTCGCCCCAACCACTGTTCGGACTTGGGTGCTTTTTCGCATCCCGGAACAGCAACTTCCAGGTGGTCATTCTGTAGTGATGCTTCGGTCTATTCCATATCAACATGACAAAAGCAGTCAATCGGCTCGGAATCCAGTTGAGAATATCATCCATCCTGGCAGAAGCCCAGCCGAATCGTCGGTATTGGTCATTCCGGTATCCAACCATAGAGTCACAGGTATTGACTGCCCTGTAGATCATGGCAAATGGGGCGCCGCCAATCAGGGCCCAGAACAATGGTGCGGTGATCCCATCACTCGTATTTTCAGCAACGGTTTCAACAGTAGCACGAGTGATTTCTCCCTCATCCAAATTATCAGTATCACGACCGACTATGTAGGAAAGTTTTTTACGAGCTTTGTCGATATTACCTTGTACGAGTGGTTGATGGACCTCCATTGCAGCCTGCTTCAAACTCTTTCTGGCAATGGTTGTCGAGATGATCACCCCCTCCATGAATACGCCTATGAACGGATTCACTTGATAAGTGAACCATACGAACAAGAATGTGATCGTCCCGGTTGTCAATATGACAAAAAGGAGCATGAAAACTCCTTTTTGCAATCGAAACGGACCCTTATTCATTTTTGTTTCCAAGCTGGCTACCAATCTTCCAATCCATCGAACAGGATGAGGCCACTCAGGGGGATCACCGACAAGTGCATCAATAACAAATGCAAGTGTAATTGCGTACAAGTGAAAGAGGATCATGACTGTTTCCTTTTTTCGTAGTTTTGAATCGCTTCTTTCGTACATTCATATACTGCTTTACTGATCAGTTTTCCAAGTGGTGAGATCGTACCGGCAAATTCAAGCTTTCTTCCGGTTTGGGTAGCAGCGATCAAAATACTGTCAGTGGACGTCCCTGTTGCAAATGTACCGCTTACTTTATCCATCACCTGTTGATCATGCAACACTTTGACTTTAGCCTCTGTTGCTGTCATCATACTTTGGATGAATGCTTCTTCTGTCATTTCCCCATTGACGAATATCCATGTATTGATGGTTCCTGACTGCATCTGAAAGTCATGCAGGTAACTTTTAGAGGCGTCGATGGCGTTTCCTACTCCGGCTGTTATGATGACGAAAATGGAAAATCCATCTCTTTCATAAGAACGTAATGCTGCGTCTTTCAACTGGACCGCTGTCATCATCCCGACAGTTTCAGAAGGTTCAAATCCATGGCCTTTCAAATATTGGACCATTTCCTGCTTGTAGTCGCTGCAGTCATAATCAAGAGCCACATGTCTGTTGATGAAGATCTGGTGCCAGCCTGTTCCAGATCCGACTACGCCTGAAGACATCGTTTTTAATGGAATTGGAGTGCGTAATACGATTCGTTCATCTGATATGGTAACGAATGAGGAGTCGACATGGACTCCATCCCGCTTATTGGACGACTTTTTCGGAAGAAGAACCATTTGAGGTGCGGGCACTGTCGGATGCGGTTGCTTTTCGATTGTCGTTCGATAAACGGTCTGGATCCGTTCTTGCCGCAAGACTTCGTTCGGCGTATGCTGGATATTGATGACACCGTCCTCTAATAGCAACATCCGATCACAATACAATCCTGCCAGATTTAAATCATGGAAAATCGATATGACCGTCAATCCCCGTTCCTCTGTCCACTGTTTCAACAAATCCAACAGCTCTTTCTGAAAGGAGAGGTCCAAGTGATTCGTCGGTTCATCCAACAATAAGATATCAGGTTCTTGGGCTAATGCTTGAGCTAAAAATACTCGTTGACGTTCCCCGCCGGAAAGAGACTGGATATTTTTATCCTGAAATTCTGTAATCCCTGTTTGTTCCATCACTTTTTTGACAATGGATTCATCTTCCATGCTCCACGACTGGAACCAGCCTTTTTGATGTGCATACCTTCCTAGAGAAACCGTTTCTTTTACCGAATACGAAAAGCCTTGATCAGAGTGCTGTGGAAGGACTGCAATGATTTTGGCCAATTCTTTTGATGAATAGCTTTCAATAGGTCTTCCTTTGACGGAAACCATGCCTTGTTGGAAGCCCAGGATCCCGCTGATCATTTTCAGCAAGGTGGTCTTTCCACTCCCATTTGGACCTAGGACACCAAACATTTCCCCCTTATCCACTTCAAAAGTTATCTCTTTCAAAATGTCCGTTTCGCCATAACCGCCTGATAGGTTTTCTACGTATAGCATTCAACCACTTCTTTCCGTCCTGCGCTTGATTAAAATCAGTCCGAATACAGGTGCTCCTACTAGTGCTGTAATGACACCGATCGGAAGCTCAGTCGGTGAAATCACTGTCCTTGCTACAAGATCTGCAAGTATCAAGAACCCGCTTCCTGTTAATATCGACAATGGCAATAAATGTTTATGGTCCGGTCCCCATAACAACCTTGTCAAATGTGGAATAACCAATCCGACAAATCCAATCGTCCCTGAAACGGCTACTGCTGCTCCCGTCAATATCGAACCAGCAGTCAACACAATCAACTTTCTTTGTTGAACATTCACTCCAAGATGATGAGCCCTTTCTTCACCGAATGACATTGCATTCAATTCATTTGCATTTATTAGAAGAATCGCTGACCCAATTATGAAGAATGGTAATATGATCTTTATGTATTCCCACCCTCTCATGGAAACACTTCCTAATAGCCATCCGATGATTTGCCTTAATTCATCACCTGTCAACGCAATCATTAGGGAGATGAGCGCTCCAAGAAAGGAGCTGAAAATGATACCTGTCAAAATGATGGTTTCCACTTTCATAGAACGTTCAATTTTTCGGGCAAAACTGATGACAAGGAAAATCGTAATAAATGAAAAGAGAATGCTCAACAAAGGCAGTGTAAAAGACCCGATGAACGGAATCGATAGTTGGAAAAAAAGAGTTATGACAGCCCCTACAGATGCGCCTGATGATACACCTAGCGTGTATGGATCGGCTAGAGGGTTCCTTAAAAGACCTTGGAAGGCTGCACCCGCTATAGCGAGGGCAGCACCTACAAGACCAGCAAGAATCACTCTTGGAAGTCGGATATCCATGACAATACTTGTGTACATCGAGTCGATAGAATCGACCGTTAAGAACGGAAAAATTTCATGACCTACTATTTGAATGATCATAGAGGCAGGAACAGAAACGGTACCGACTGAAATGCCTAAAATGATTGAAATGGTTAGAAAAGTAATTGAAAATAGGTAAGCTAGTATTCTATTATTTGTTAAACGTTTCTGGATAAACCGCCTTTGCAAGTTCTTCTACTCCTTCAGCAAGCCTAGGCCCTGAGCGGGCTACAAGATCTGAATGAACGTCATAGACTTGTTTATCTTTTATAGCCGTTACATCTTTCCATCCATCTCTTGACAAGACTTGTTCTGCCGCATTTTCAGTATAGTAGCCATACGTCGTGATAATGACATCCGGGTTTTTCTCGACAACTGCTTCTTGATCGATTTTTGCCCAACCCTCTAAATCACCTGCTGCATTTTCTGCATTGATGATGGACAACATTTCATCCATGAATGTATTTTTTCCTGGAGTATATATTTCTGGTGCTGGAGAAACCTCAATGAACACGGATTTTTTTTCTGAAATACTTTGGGCTTTTTCTTTGATTGCTTCTATTTCTTCTTTCATTTCACTTACGATTTGACCAGCTTCTTGTTGTTTTCCAGATGCCTTTCCGATCATTTCGATAGATTCATAGACTTGATCGAAGTTTTGAGCTTCATTTACGACAAGTACTGGGATACCTGCGTCTTTCAATTGCTGGAATCCTTCAGTTGAATTATGTGCACTTGATGCATGGGCTAATACTAAGTCAGGCTTAAGAGAGAGGATCTTTTCAATATTCATTTCTTGGCCGCCGATTTTCTCTTTGTCAGCCGTATCCTCTGGATAATTATCGAAGTCTGAAACCCCTACAATTTCTTCACCAAGGCCTAATTCATAGGCTATTTCCGTGTTACTAGGGATAAGCGAAACGATCCTTTCAGGCTGTTCCTCAATGATGACTTCTTCATCAAGGGCATCCTTTATGGCTACTGGATATGCCTCACCCTGATTACTTTCTTGACTACCTTCATTAGAAGTGTTTTCCTCAACTGGAGTTTTGTCATCTCCACATCCAGCTACCAATCCGATTGATAATAATAATATGAGTATGAGCGATAGTACCTTATTCATTTCATAAAGCCTCCTATTGATTGATGGAATAAAAAAACATCTCCACATAGAACATGGAGATGTCGGGAAATAGACTTTAAATGTAAAATTAGAAATCTACCAGTTGACACACCCCCTATCCGCGTAGGTTATCAGTGCATACAGATGTTGGCAGGTCTCCTGGCTCATGATCATCGCTCACTACGCCTTCCCGTACGATATACAGTGGCATTTTGCAGTGAACTCCCAATTACAGTGGCGGGACCGCGTTGGAATTGAACCAACTTCCCTTTCAAGTCTTTGTTCAAAAAGACACCAACTCTGTTATATGTATGAAATTTTCCGCTATGTTTGATTATACACTACAATCGCCGGCTATAGGCAAGGTCTTTCTGATAAATTTCAATATAAAAAGACATAAACCTCTTGCAAATTAAAGAATTCAATACAATCTATAGATAAAGCTCTTACAAACAAAATTATCAAAAGTATCACATATTTATAAAACATGCTTTTGAAATTGTTATGATCTGTTTATAGGGGATGCCAAGCACCTCCCCTACCCCCTTCTTATATAGATAAATTGGAGGGGCTGACTCAAAAGAAAGTGTCAGACACCTCCAACACAACATTTTGTATCGAAAACACGACTTTTCTCAAAATGTTGTTAAGTACGGAGAGACTCAGACACTTATGGGTCAGCCTCTTCGGAGTGAATGAGTTCCTCCTTAAGGTGTGAATCGTTCTCTGAAATAGAAATGACGAACTTTCGAAGGTAAGGTAAGGAACTAGATTATGAAAATAGGGAAACCCATGTCCCACGAAAGCATTTGAAATATAAACAAGAATAAACGCAGTTCATTCCGAATGTGAAACCACTTGCGTTTTTATGTACGAATTATACAATGTGTACTCCAAATCAAAACCAGTTGCTCTTATTCTTCATTGTTGTTATTTCGAAAAAAATAAAAACCCCTTGACAGGGGCTTCTTATACTTCAGGTGTAGGTGTCGGTTCACCGAATCCATCCTTGTATTGTTCATCGATCATGGTACGGATATCTTTGATCGATTTTCCGTCTTTATATTCCAATATAGATTTCACTGCGATATCCAAGCACGCTTTACACCTTGTTGCATGATCATCCCATACAAGCGGGCCATCTTTCTTGTTCTCATGGATGAAACAATCGTAGTTGTTTTTATGGTTGGCCGATTCGCCGCAACCGCAATAGCAAGGGATGTTTTCCAGGAGATCTTGATGCATGGCTACTGCTCTATATATATTTTGCATATCCTCAGACTTGTCATCCAAAAATGTCGGAATGACTTCCGCTGATTCCGTTTGTTCCCGTAAATCACCGTTTAATGCTTGATGGGACCCTTCATGGTCTTTGTGTTCTTCATCAGAACAAGCACCCAAAAGCGGAAGGCTAAGGATAAATACTAAGAATAAACTGCCGAATTTTTTCATTTCCAAGTTCACTCCATTGTGGATTTTCACATCTATCATACCACTATCTTTTCAATAGAGGGGGATTAAAATGTTTTATCTTTGTGACAGTCGTATTATCATTTTCAAAGTTTTATATGAGAAAAAATTCTACTTCCCATCTCAATTTATTAAAATACAATGCGGATGAAATGGAGTAAATCGGTGCCAGTTCACTATCGTTCTATCTAAAAAATTGAAATTAGCTCTTTAGTATAAGGATGGCGTTCCTCACTAAATAAATGATTGCGGTTGAATTGATCGACAAGCTTCCCTTCTTTCATTACTATGATCCGTTGGCTCATTTGGCTGACAGCTGCCAGATCATGTGAAATAAACAAGTAAGAGAGATTTAACGTTTCGCGAAGTTCTGTCAATAAAGTAAGCACTGCCCCTTGCGAGATTACATCAAGGCTTGCAGTTGGCTCATCCAGAACAATGAGCTCTGGTTCAATGCTGATAGCACGGGCAATCGTCACACGTTGCCGTTGTCCACCACTTAATTCATGGGGATATCGATCAGCCAGGTCAGCCGGAAGCTCAACGGCTTCAAGAAGCTGCTTTACAAAAGCGTCCTTAGAAGTATAAGAAAAATAGTTAAGATTAAGTTCCTTCCTATACTGGCCATAAGGGTCAATCAATGAGTCCTTTATTTTAAGCTTGGGGTTTAAAGCAGCTGATGGATTTTGAAACACGATTTGAATCTTTTTCCGGTAAGGGTGCAACTGACGCTCACTAAGCTTTTCAATTGCTTCATCATTGAAATAGATCGAGCCACTGTCAATTGGCTCGATCCTCAGCAAGCAACGAGCCAAGGTACTTTTACCACAGCCACTTTCACCGACGAGGCCTAGACATTCACCCTTGTTCAGTTCAAATGAGAGATTGTTCACTGCTGTTTTTACTTCTTGATATGATTTTTT
The DNA here is from genome assembly GCF_020179385.1 of Alkalihalobacillus sp. YIM B00296. Classification (GTDB taxonomy): domain Bacteria; phylum Bacillota; class Bacilli; order Bacillales; family Fictibacillaceae; genus Pseudalkalibacillus. Next base: position 92,247 of record NZ_JAIBLJ010000003.1, read on the forward strand.
CAGTCGTTCAACAGTAAGCAGACTCATACGTTTTTAACCTCCTTTAACCCAGATAGAAGGTTGTGTCCTATCCTGGGTGCGGCTTGGATCAACTGCTTGGTATATTCTTGCTGCGGATGGTCAAGTATACGATGCTTCCCGCCTGATTCAACGATTTTCCCTTCTTTCATGACAGCTAGACGAGTGCCATAGCGTCTGACATGGCGCCAATCATGGGTGATGAATAAAATTGTACAGCCTGTTTCCTTTTGCCGCTTTGCAAGCAATTCTAGAATCCTGTGGCCGGAGACGCTGTCAAGTGCTGTGGTTATCTCATCTGCAATCAATAAATCAGGTGACAGCAAAAGTGCAATAGCAATCGAAACCCGCTGAAGTTGCCCCCCACTTAACTGAAACGGGTATCGATTATACAAAGCTTCATCTAATCCAACTGAGTCAAGTGCTTCCATTGAATTTATTTGCTGGTCTTTGGTATCGAGAATGCCGTGGGCTTTCTGATATTCTTCAAAATGTTGTGCGATGGTTCTAAACGGTGTAAAAGAGCCCTGATAATCTTGGAAAACATAGGACAATTTTTGGCCACGGAATGTCCTCATCCGTTTTGGAGATAACGTTAGCAAATCTTCATCTTTAAAAAGAATCTTTCCCTCAACCTGCAAATTAGGGGAAAGCATTCTTCCAATTGCCTGTGAGAGTAGGCTTTTACCGCTTCCACTTTGTCCAACCAGTGCATACCATTCTCCTTCACGAATAGAGAGTGATACATTATCAATAATTTTCTTTTCTTTGCTGCTGATGGATAATTGTTCAATCGATAAAATCATTGCTGCACCTCTTTCTTCACATCAAAATGGTCACGCAAATAATCTCCCAGCATATTTGTTAACAGCACAACAACCATAATAGCTAAACCTGGATATATCATTAATTCAGGTCTTGACTGAAAATACGGACGAGAGTCATTCAGCATTGCTCCCCATTCAGGAACTGGGGGCTGTGCTCCAAGTCCAATGTATGAAAAGGCAGAAATGAGCAAAATAATTTTGCCAAGATCAAGACTTGCGAGTACAAAAACATGCCCCATAATGTGAGGAAATAAATGCTTACGCATAATTTTACTTGAAGGTAGGCCATTGATACGGGCAATCAGCACATAATCTTTTTGGGATTCTGATAAAACCGTGCTACGGACAAGACGGGCATAATTTACCCATTTGACCATCACAATAGCAAGCACGAGGTTACCGATGCCCGGTCCAAGTAGACCACTTAGAACAATGGCGACAATCGTATCCGGAAAGGCTAAAAATCCATCAGCAATCCGCATGAATATCCGATCTACCAACCCGCGTTTATACCCGGAAATAAGACCAAATGGGATCCCGATGATGAGGGCGACAATCAGCGCCAGCAAGCTATAACCGATTGTTTGCTGACCACCCAGTAAAAGTCTGGTCAGTACGTCTCGACCGAGCTGATCTGTTCCAAGTGGATGTTGAAGGCTCATATCCTGAAGTCGATGATCGAGATTTGTTAATGTTGGATCATGCCGTAAATAAAAAAAAGCATATATGGCGACTACAAAAACAAAGACAACACATATTATTGCCATAATTCCTTGCCAACTGTGTTTTTTTACCTTTGGCAAACCTATACCTACAGACAATCCTTTCATCAGTTGGTCTCCCTTTCTTTTAGTTTCATCTCGGGATTTAAATATCTGTAAGATAAATCCACACATGTGTTTACAAAGAAAACAATGATCGCCATGATTAAAATATACCCTTGTATAAGGGGATAATCACGTTGACGTATCGCATCAACGACAAGCTTTCCTATCCCTGGATACGCAAATAAAACTTCAATCACTACAACACCGCCAATCAGGCTTCCTAAACTGACTCCAAATACGGTAATAACAGGAGGAAGGCTGTGTCGTAATGCATGGGCCAGAAAAATTCGCCTTTCTGACAACCCACGCGCTCTCGCTGCACGGATAAATTCCTGGCTAAGCGAATCCAGCAAGCTGGAACGAAGCAAACGAACATACACGCTTGAAATGGCCAGACCAAGTGTCAATGAGGGTAAGATCAATGAGACGAAGCCATCCCTCCCCATGGTTGGAAGCCAGTTGAAACGTACACCGAATAAATTAATAAAAATAAGGCCAAGCCAAAAACTTGGGATGGCCGCACCAAGAATAGATAGAATTCTACTCACTTGATCAATCCAGCTATTACGATAAAGAGCAGATAGCGACCCTAATGGAATTGATACGACCAGCATGACAAGCAACGAACCAACGGCTAATTCCATTGTGGCAGGCAACCCCATTAAAATCATATCCATTACAGGTTGGCCAGTGACATAAGACACCCCAAAATCAAGCTGGATAAATTTAAGCAGCCAAAGCCCGTACTGGACGAACAATGGCTTGTTAAACCCCATTTCCCCTCTTAATTCTTCTACTTGCTCCTGACTAACCGACAGCTCATCAACATTCAAAATAGTTAAAACAGGATCCCCCGGTGCAAGCCGAACAAACAAAAAACTGACAAATGTGATAAATAACATGAAAAATAGAACTTCAAAGAATTTCCGAGCAAGAATCTGAACCATTTACTTCACATCCAACTGGTTGGTAATCATGTAATATTCACTTCGTGTCGTCACCCAATTTTTAACTCTGTTTTCGTTATACGCAACAATGGTGGAAGGATGCAAGACAAATGAATTGATCATATTGTCATGAACATAATCAGCCGCCTGCTCTGCAAGAACAGCTCGTTCTTCTTGACTGACCGTTTGATTGAGCTTGTCAATGATTTCAGTTAGTTCAGGCTCATGAGCGCCGCTAAAATTGAGAGCGCCAGTAGGGTGATAGGTTGCATTTAAATAATATCCAGCATCTCCGCGTGGGGCTGTTAAATTACTATACGTAGCCAAATCCCAGCCACGGTTTGACGCCATGTATTCCTCAGGGATATCGATTTGGCGTATTTTAACATCAATTCCGATGCCTTTTGCGGTCGATTGAAAAACTTGGGCGATTAATGGCAAGTCTGCTCTTGCGCTATAAGTTAAAAGGGTAAATTCAAGAGGCTCTCCATCTTTTTGCATCACCCCGTTTTCAAGTGAATAGCCCGCCTCTTCCAAGTATTTGACAGCTATATCCGTTCCTGTTTCCCTCTGTTCATATGATGGGGCAAACGGCAGTGATGGCAAAAACGGCCCAACAGCAGGTTCAGCATACCCTAATAGAATTGAATCAACAATCTTCTTACGGTCAATCAACGCATCAACAGCGCGACGCACATTGACATCTTGTAAACTTTCGCGTTCCATATTCATTGTCATTTGATGTACACGGAATGTTGCGGTCGATTCAACTTCAATTCCATCTTGTGCTCGTAACGATTCCAAGCTTTCTACCTCTGGACGATAAACAATATCCACTTGCCCAGATTGAAGCGCAAGCGAACGAGCATTAGCATCCTCATTAAAAGCGAATGTTACGGAATCAAGGTTCGAAGCCCCATCCCAATAATCAGCATAGCGATCGAGTTCAAGCTTGCTTCCAGGTGTGAATGACTTCAATGCAAATGGTCCTGTACCGACCGGTTTGTTGACAATGTCCTCCTCTGTTACGTCAATGATCGAAACATTTGGATTAACAAGCTCCGAAACGAATTCCGGAAAAGGTTCTTTTGTTGTGATATGTAATGTATAGCCATCTGCTTCAATTTTATCGATTTTAAGTGCATTTTGAATCGCAACATTCTCTTTCAGTGCTCGTTCAAGGGAGGATTTCACTGCTTCAGCATCCATTTTATGTCCATTTTGGAATGTGACATCTTTACGGAGGTTAAGCGTCCAATGTTGCGCATCATCACCCTCCCAGCTTTCCGCTAGCCATGGGGCAATGGTTAAATTATCTTCATCTAGTCGGACTAGCGTTTCAGTTATCCCCGCTCTTAACGGCACATAACTTGAATCAACATGAGGATCTAGAGAATTAGTAGAAAAATTATAGAGAAAGCTGATGTGCTTGTCTTCTGCTTTTTTCTCACCCGTACTTCCTGTCGATTGCGTACAAGCACTTAACAAACTGACACAGACCAATAAAATCGCAATTTTAATCCTTTTGAAACTGGTGTAGCTTTGCCAATAATTATTTGATATCATGTGTGAACTCCCCTTTGACGTAATCATTCCGATTTACAGTATATCGTAATCATTTCGATTTATATATTATAGTAATGTTTCTTATTTGACAAGGAAAAAACATAGGTTCTGATGCAAACTATTTTCAGCAGGTTAATTACCAAGCTTCACACCTGGCTATTCAATGTGTCCTGATATGTAATACTTTGATGCAACCCTTGACAACATGTTCTTTGACAAACAAAAAACACCTCATCCAAACAGAAGAGGTACTTTCTTTATGATAGAGAAATAATGACGAAACGAATCGATTATTTCAAATTTAATGAACTACAAATGTTTAAACAGTAAGAAAGTAGAGCTTCTTGATAGTTTTAATGAAAATTATTCCAATAGTAAACGATCACTTTTTTGTGAATTTTTATAATTTTCATCATTAGCTTTGCTGCTACTCTATGTCCGAAAAACTGATTAACGGTTCCAGAAAAGTAAAGATCAGTCTTGGGGTGGTAAAAGGCAAATGAACCAGATTGACCCCAGTGTCCTATTAATCCGTCTTTTAACTCTAACAATGAGATTGGCTGGCTTGAAATACCAGTGCCATAATAAAACAATCCAGGACCAAAAAGAAGTTTCCAACTTTTCAGCTCTTTGAAAACTTCTTCCAGAAAGAAGTACCCACTAAAAAAAGCTTTTAGGAAGATCATAGTCTCTTCTGCGGTGGAGACAATACCACCTTCAGACCCTATAGATGACATATACACCGGTAAATGTAGCTCCTTATCTTTGAAATATAACGGAGCTGGTCTAGAATCATTTACATGTTCATATAAATGTTTTTACTAAATTCAATTCATTAAATATATGTTCCTTGAAGACAGTGTTTATATCTTTTCCTGTTATTATTTCAATGATTTTTCCTAAAAGTTGATAGTTTGTATCGGAATACTTAGCCTTTTTTCCCGGTACAAATTTTGGTTTCTTCCGTTTTGCATGAGTGATCGTTTTATCGAAGCCCCATTTTTGATCTTTCCCTGCAGTTAATTCAGAAACAGTATTGGTAGAAAAATAATCTGGAATCCCTGATGTATTTGACATTAGATGTTTAATTGTAATTTCCTTGGAGTAATCAACACCTCTAAAGACGTGAAGTTGATGGAGGATATCATCTGAGAGGTACCTAGAAATTTTGTCTTCTAATTGAAGTTGATTTTCAGTTCTTAATTTCAGTAAAACAGCTGTAACGTATAATTTCGTTACACTTGCAATAAAAAAGGGTTGGTCTGCAGTCAAATTACCTGCACCACTTATAAGAGATAGTGAGCCATCACCACTCTCAACACAAATTACTGCACCAAAAATGTTATTGTTGGATACAGCACTTGACGTAATGTCATCAAGATAGAATTGATCAATTATATTTGACAACCTGACACCCCCCGGTTCAGTAAAAATGAATTAAACCGTCCATTTAATTAGCAGTCCAGCATAGGCTAATCCTCCGCCGAATCCATATAGGAGAACGTTTTGGTTCGGGAGCAATAAACCCTCTCGCACTCCCATATCCAGGGACAGCGGTATTGTAGCTGATGAAGTATTCCCATAATACTCAAGGCTGTACAAAGTGTTTTCAATTGGTATATTACTTTTATCACATATGGATTCAATAATTCTTAAGTTGGCACTATGGGGGACAAACCAGTCAATATCCTTCAATTGGATCCTTGATTTCTCCAATAAAATGTTTATTCCTTCAGGTACCGTATTGACTGCCCATTTATATACTTCTTTTCCATTTTGAACGATGTAACCACTATCCTTCAATTGTTCATTAAACATACTGTCGGATAAGTCAGTACAATATAAATTGTCGCCCATTTCCCCTTCGGATCCAGTATGGGCACAAATAAAAGACGGACTCTTTTCGTCATATTCGATAAGGACAGCACCTGCGCCGTCACCAAATAATACACACGTTGTCCGATCACTATAATCGGTAATCTTTGATAGGGTTTCTGCTCCAATCACTAAGATTTTCTTGTTTAGACCAGACGTTATCAAACCATTCGCCACATATAATCCATATGTAAATCCAGCACAAGCAGCGTTTAGGTCAATGGCTCCAGCATTTTTGATACCCAGCTTGGCTTGAACTAATGAAGCCGCGCTAGGTGTTTTAAAATCAGGAGTTAACGTACAACAGATAATCATATCTACATCTTCTACTTGTTTATCATACCGTTTAATCAAATTTTTTACAGCTCTCACACTTAGATCACTTGTATATTCATTTTCACCCGCTATTCTGCGTTCTCTCATTCCGGTGCGTTTAACAATCCATTCGTTATTTGTATCGACCAGTTCCTCTAAATCGCGATTTGTAAGTCTCTTCTCGGGCACATAGGATCCTATAGCCGTGATAGATGCTTTTGACATCATTACCGATTCCTCCCTTTTTTAGATTGTATTAATATTTTAACACTAACTACTAGCACCTGGTACTAATTAAATTAAAAAAATAATAGGCTGACCCAAAACAATCGTGTTAGATACCGCCAATATAACATTTTGTATCAAAAACACGATTTTTCTCAAAATACGGTTAGGAACAGTGAAAACCAGACTTATGGGACAGCCTCTTCGTTTTTATAGGAAAACGAAGGTGATTTCGTGTGTGTATTTGTACTGCGGGCCTTTCAAAAATAGAACCTGTTACCAACAGGAGAAGGGTTAATTGACGGTTTGAAAGTTGGTTTTATCCGGTGAACTTTTTTTGATAATTGCTTAATGTGAGCAATGGCCAGATATATCTATAGCTGTGGTAGTGTATATAGAACCCGCCTGCCATCCCTTGGCCTTTCGGATATCGGGTCGTCCAGTCGTCTTTTCCGCCATTTCTGATCAAGTATACTATTCCCTTTTCAATTTCGGGTGTACTTTTATCCGTAACTGCAATTAACGCATCCAATGCCCATGCCGTTTGTGTCAGTGTACTTTCACCTAAGGCGATATACTTTCTTTCAATGTCGCTTTTACATGATTCTCCCCATCCCCCATCGCTATTCTGGATCGAATGAAGCCATTCTACTGCCTTCTGAACAGATTGGTCGTGTAATGTTTTTCTGGCAGCAGCCATGCCAGTCAAAGCCGCCCATGTACCATAGATATAGCAGATCCCCCATCGCCCATACCATGAACCTTCCTCTCGTTGGTTATTCTTCAACCAATTCACTCCTTTTTTCATTATGGGAGAATCTTTATTTAATGAAGTATAATTCCCTAGGAACTCAAGCGTCCTCCCTGTCAAGTCCGATGTGGATGGGTCTAGTAACAAATGTTCGGCACCTTGGATCGGAGCAAGTGCCAACCATTTTTTGTTGACGCCACGCTCGAAAGCGGGCCAACCCCCATCGTCATTTTGCATTGATAATACCCATCTGATTCCTCTAGTCCAGCCTTGTTGATAGGCGGGTTCAATTTCAACAAATTCACAAATCGATCGGAGGCTGGCCGTCGAGTCATCCACATCAGGATTGATCGTATTGATATTGGAAAATCCCCAACCACCAGGCATGGTATTCGGATTCCTCAATACCCAGTCTCCGAACCGGGTATGCTGGCGAGACAACAAATAGTGATTGGCACGCTGTATTGCGGCATTTTTACTGGGTAAACCTGCATCTTGCAGCACATGGGAAATCAGTGTTGTGTTCCAAACATTTGCCGTTGTATATTGCATATGAATAGCGTCGTCAATACGGATAGCCATGGATCTTAATCCGTCAATAGCATTCCTGATCAAAGGATCATCGGGCTTATATCCGAGAGCATTCAGTGCAAAAATCATCAAGAAGGTTGAACTGAAATAGCTTAATAGAGTGCCATCAGGCTCAATACGTTTGAGTATATATTGTTTAGCGGCGCTTACTGCCTTCCTTTTTATTTCTGCTGGTTTAGCGGTTAGTTTTTGTAGTTGATCCTTCATAGAGCTTAGCAAATTACGCCATTCTTCATTCCTTTTACCGGATTGACCCGTCATGTGGTTGACATACAGCTCAGAGAGATCGGGAGTATGAGAGGTTTTTCGATGATAACGGAAATGAGAAAGGATGAGAATGGGTGCTATGTTGGCTCTCCCGAAAACAGAGAAGTCATAGAAGTTGAGCGGGGAACTCTGTGGGAACAACATGATTTCAATCGGTAATGGAACGAGTGAGTCCCATGAATATTGACCCGTTATCGCCAAAAGGGTTTTGGTGAAAGTCTCTGCTCTCTCAATGCCCCCTTGTTCAATGATAAAGTTTTTCGCTGCTATGATACGCGGGTCATTTTTATCGAGATATCCCGAATACAATAATGCGTAATAAGCTTGTATGGTAGACGACAAGTCTCCTTCTTCCGCATCATGAAATAACTTCCATCCACCGTTCTCCTCCTGATTATTGATTATTCTTCTGATAAGTGCTTGGATCAACCTTTCATCATTTATTTTAAATGATCGTAATAATATGATCATATAGGAATCTGTTGCAATCCCTGTTTCAAATGCATAATTCCATGAACCGTCACGGGTCTGATCTCTTAACAAGATTGAAATGAGTCGATTCATCTCACGCTCTATACCATCTTTCAAGTTCATCAACCTCCCATACAACCATACATATTCGTTTCATGTTATTAGAATTCATATGAGAGGAGCGGGTCATGATTTACAAATTCATCAAGAAAAATTCTTTTCATCAAACGACTCCTGGATATCTACTGCTCCTGCAAGAAGAACTTGAAGATAACCTGTCAAATCAGCCATATTCCTCGGGTTTTACAAATTCAAAATTATCAAAAGATGAAAGGATGATTATGGAAGACATAAATACAAGAACAAGAGATTTGAATTTAAACAATGTTACCAGAACGCAGGCTTACCTTGATTTTTATTTACGGAATCCAGAAATTCATTGGTCATTTTTAGGGCATATGGTTTCCCGCAATGGAGGATGGAACATGACGGATTTGAAAGGTGAATTTCTTTCCCGGCTTCTGACCGAGCGAGAACAGAAGGATTTCTTTCTTTTTTTAGAACGAGGAAATTGGTTGATTTTCCAGGATGTTTTTCCGCAGCTGCTTCTTTATGAAAAAAGCCGACAGCTTGAGCAGCCTTTATTTCATCTCCTCCCATGCCTTTCGGTTTCCGTATTTATGGAGACGGTTTGGGATTTTTTCTGGCGATGGGGCGATCGTCCCTTGTTGGCTGTTTCATTGATTATCAATGAGCAAAGTTATTTAGAAGAAAAATTGCTGAAGGATGGACACTATACGAATGTTCTTCATACGATCGAGTTCAGCCTTCAGGATGTATTAAGCCTGAACCACATCCTTTTCCCCTTTGCCCGTAATGGTAAAACAAAATTGATGGGACAAACACTGCACCAATTCACTTCTCTTTACGAAAGAATTGAGCTAGGTAAACGAATGTACACATTATTATTTTCCGATACAACGAAATATGCCGATTTTCTTCAATGGGCCAAAGATCATCCACACACCGGATCGAGAAGTGATTATTGGCCCAACATTTTCAAAAAGGTAAAGGAAACGATTCCTGGACGGCTTTACAATCCACAAATTAAAGATTGCAGTCTTAAACCGGGAGCAAGCCATTTGTATAGCCCTTCACTTCAATTTACCTGGGGAGATATTAAACATACTGAACCCTCCCAGACGGATTGGTGCAAGGATAGCAAGGCAATCGATCATCTGATTAATATTCCAGATAGAGTGGATGGAGAGATTCAGCATGCCTATTGTAAATCGCTTGAAAAACTCGCCTTTACGATCTTTACAAAGAAGGCGATCTTTCTCAGGAAGGGGTAAAAATATTATCCCTTATATTATTGCGGTACTAGCCAGCTCTTTGTCATGCACTTATCTGGAATTACTTTTTACAGGACTTGGCTTTTATTCTTTTCCGCAACGTCCCTTCCCTCAGCTATTCCCAATCGATATCCGTTTTACATTGATTGGTGTACCGGTAGTGACCTCTTTAGTCCTTTTTGCTTTAACAATATTGGAAAAACAAGCAAGGATCGTTTTTGTGTTTGTTACCTCTTTCATTATGATGTTCGGTGAAATGATCAGCGAAAATATCGGTTTACTAGTACATAGCCCTCTGTGGTCTCATGCATTTTCCTTTTTCGGGTATATGCTTTTCTTTATGATGATTTGGACTATATTCAAGTGGACAGTGCGAAAAACCTCCTGAACATCTCATTTGAATCTCAGACTTTCGAATGAGAAAACTTTCAACTTATGAAGGATTTCGCTTATTGATAATTAATTTAAAGTAGTAGGTGAGAAGTACCGAAAATCGAAAAAAAGGAGAGTGTGTTCCATGTCAGAATCAATCCTTGTTGGTCCACTTGAGAAGTTGAAAACGGATGGTGCGAAAATCGTAAAAGATGGGAATCTTGGCATTGCTGTGTTTTTTCATGAAGGAGAGCTTCACGCTGTAGATAACCGGTGTCCTCATATGGGCTTTCCTCTACATATGGGTAGCCTTTGTGACGGAATCTTAACTTGTCACTGGCACCATGCACGATTCGATGTAAAAAGCGGCGGGACGTTAGATCCTTGGGCGGATGATGTACCTACCTATCCTGTAGAAGTGAAGAATGGTGAAGTTTGGGTCCACACTATACCACATCAAAAAGTCACCGTTGAGAAATTACAGCGACGCCTTCGAGAAGGCCTTGAGCAAAGTTTAAGCCTGGTAATTGCTAAAGCGGTCGTTGGATTGGTCGAGGCAGGCATAGCACCAGGTGAAATTGCCAAAGTCGGTGTTGAATTTGGTACGAAGCACCGGCAAAGCGGATGGCGATCAGGACTCACGATCTTGACAGCAATGACGAATATCTTGCCTAAACTTGATAAAACCGGCCAGATTCTTGCGTTGTATCAGGGGGTTGTCCATGTGGCAAGGGAAAGTTCAGGGATGGGAACGCGATTCTTACTAGGCTCCCTCCCAGGGTCGGATGAAATGGAAACACAATCTGTTGAAACGTTGACGAAATGGTACCGCCATTGTGTAGAAGTCCGTGATTCACAAGGTGCAGAAAGAATTTTGCTTACCGCGATCAAATCCGGATGGTCAGAGGATCAACTAGCGGAAATGATGATGACCGCAGTTACTGATCATTTTTATATCAATGTTGGTCATACCCTCGATTTTCATAATAAGGCCTTTGAAGTGCTGGGACATGTCGGGGATGATTACCGACCTTATGTGCTTACATCATTACTTCCCGGAATATCGGATGTCTCACGAAGTGAAGAATCCCACAGTTGGCAATCACCCGTGGACTTAGTCACTCCATTAAAAGAAGCTTTTGAAAAGTTGCCAGACATCATTAGCGGAAAAAGCGTGATAGATGGAGAAACGTTTGATGAAAAAGCATTGGTCGATCAATTATTGTCTGATCAACCGGTCAAAACGGTCGATAGGATGATGGATGCCTTGGAGTCAGGAGTCACTCCGGTACGGTTATCACAGTTGGTCGCTTTGGCGGCTTCCGAAAGAATTGCACGATTTCACACCCAAAATGATTTCAGTGATTGGATCACAGTCCTTCACACCTTTACACATGCGCATGCTGTACACCAAAGTTTAAGACGTTCTACAACGGTTGAATTGACAAGGGCTGTTTTCCACGGTGCGATGAGCGTCTATCTCGATCGGTTCTTGAATATGCCTGCTGCTCGAAAACCTCAGCCAGTTGAAGGAATAACCGAACCCCAAGATCCATCCGAATTGCTCAATCTCATGAACAAACAGCAACAGGTAGCAGAAAGTGCTCGTTGGGTGGTGACTTATTTGGACAGCGGCGGCGAAAAAGGAGCGCTCTTTAATACGTTGGGCCATGCCCTGTTAAGAGAGGATGCTGAGTTCCATTCATTCCAAATGTATGAAGCTGGAATTGTGGAACATGATTACTGGGCTGAGGATGATTCGCCATTATCGGAACGAGCGCAAGAAACGCTGATCCTTGCCATTACCCGGTATTTGGCTGGGCATGCTCCCACAGCACGGGAAATGCCACATACAGCTCGTATTGCAATGAGACTACACAAAGGTGAAAAACTTTTTGAGGAAGATTGATGTAATGAGGAAAATTCTTGGCTGATCCTGCTCAAATTAGGTGTATGTTTACGAGACAAGTATTCAGATGCCTATTTTTAGGGTTTTTCGTCCAAATATGTAGACTATCATTTTTCATCCACATATATTGCTATTGTGTCGATTAACTTTTAGGAGGATGAAAAATATGAGTGGTAAAGGATTTGGCCATGGACGTATTTTTGCGTTGATTGTCGTTTTATTCATCTTGTTGGTGATCATCGGAGCTACAGCATGTGGTTATGGCGGTTATGGTGGCGGTCATGGCGGTTACGGTGACGGCTATGGTGGCGGTCATGGCGGTTACGGTGGCGGCTATGGTGGCTGCTGCGACGGAGGATATGGCTACTAAAATTCTTGTTCAGAGGGCTTCGTTATCAGAGGTCCTCTTTTTTAGTGGACACAGATACCCTTATTAGTTCAAAAAAACCGATGTTTTACAAAAATAGAAGACACCAGTTACCTTATTTGGTTAGCATCATAGTAAGGAACAGATGTCCTCTATTGCAAAAACATTTTTGGTCAGCCATGGAGTCAACGATATGTCCCCGGTATTTCACAGCCTTCCGGACCGCAATTCCCTTCCTCTTCCCGCTCTTTTTTCAACTGTGCCTGTTGCCATTCAATATCAATGGGTTCTTTGAACTTCTCGGGGTATCGGATATACCAGCGTTGTTTACGGATCAAAAAGTTATCAGGATCTAAACGGATGGCATTATCCAATTCCTTTAGAGCTTCCTCTTTTTTACCACTATTTAAATATTCCATACCTAGCTTAAACTTCGTTTTCGTCAGTTCCATTTGCACCTTATGTTCATTAGATTTCGGTTCATAATACGTGTCCTTAAGTTCAACTTTCTCAACCTCATTGTTTATCAGTCTTTCAATCGCTTGGACATGTTCATCTTCCCCAACCTTGAAACCTTGTTTAATAAGACGGATCGTACCCTCTTCATCTATGAAAATACCGTTTGGAACAATTTTGAAACCAAACAGATCCGAAAGGGCACTTTCCGTATCGACTACTGTGCGGAAAGAGGTTTTATCGATATAGGGTTTGACCACCTCGGGGCCTTGCAGGTCGACCGCTACCGATAATATCTCGAAGTTTTCGTTTTCATATCTTTCATAAAATTCCTGCCATCCAGGCAGATGCTCCCTGCATCTTCACCAAGACGCCCACATGAAAATCAAAGCCTTCTTACCACGTAGATGTTCAGTTGAATAGGCTTTGCCATCCATGTCTGTAAGTGTAACCGATGGCATTTTTTTCAGTAACATGTGATCACTCCTTCCGTTCTCTATAAATATTTATAAAATTATAAAAAATTAAAATCTTTATGGAAATTGAAACATATACTGAATGTAATATCAACTAATCATTCTTGAACCTGTAAAAATAAGACAGGTTCTAATTCGAAAGGAGTGATGCCTATGAAAAATGTCCCTAATTACGGCGAGTTCTATCAGAGATCATTAGTATTGATTGGTAAAGATGACTCCCTATCCGTGCAGGAAAAATCGAAGTGTGAAATTTATACCCACTGGCTCATTGCACTTGAAGGAACTGAACTGGATAAAGTAACGGGTGCATATCAATGGAATGTCTTTGTGTTTCCTTCCAAAAAATGCGGGGGATTCAACTACTATCAACCATTTTATGTATCTGAATACTTCCAATCGATTCATGAAGCTATTGATTACACCATACAGCTCGAACAGAAGGCAAAAGAAGATCAATTATGTCAGATTGCCAATTAAAAGAGAAAAAAATCGAACTGATTTTCTCTCTTTTTGATCACATATGTGAAACAATGTACAAAGTTAGACGGATACATAACCCTCCATGAGTCCTCGTTCATACCTCATATTTCTTTCTCTATGAACGCTCTATACGGACATTCGAGTACGAAAAACCGGATGAAAGTGCTCTATAAATACTCTATACGGACAATTGAGCACGATGAACCTGGGAGACCGCAACACATAATTGCCTCGTGTGACTGTTTTTGCTGGTTCGAATGAGCTGCATTAACCTAACTGCACTCTGTACAAAATAAAACATGTGAGAACCGGATGCTCGCTCTCACATGTCTCCCCCTACCCCAACCTGAAGATGATTCCGTGACCGCCTTTCGGATAGACCCAGTCGATGTTTTCGTGCGGACATCCGATCCGGCAGCTTCCGCATTCGTGACAGCCTTCATAACCGATATGCATCCTGATGTCTTCCCATTTGTAGATTTCAGCTGGGCAGAAAATCGTACAAATTTTATCGGGGCAATCGGTCATGCAGATTTCTGGATTTTTTACATGAAGATGGGATTTCGTATCAGCGTTGAAACGGACAAGGTATTGTTTTTCCTCGATTGACTGTCCCTTTTTCTTCTCTTCACTCATTATTTCATCACCTTCCAAGCCCGATAAGCGTCTCGAGCAATTTTGATTTTCTCCCGAGGTGACCCGATGTCCTTCCAGATTTTCTTTTGTTTTTCCCATTTTGATTTTCCATCTACAGTGAACATTTGACTTGCAGCACGGTTCATCATTGGGATATATTGATCGAAGTACTGTGGGAATTTATCGAAGTGATGGGTAGAATCTTTATATTTTTTCATATCTTGACCTACGAAACTATTCATCAATTTTACACGGTACCGGTCCAACAACGCCTCTGAAAAATCACCAGCTTGCATGGCTAACAGAATCGTTTCCGCAGCAATACGTCCCGATGTCATGGCAAGGTTGGAACCTTCACGGTGGATGGCATTGACAAGCTGAGCGGCATCTCCAACAACAATTACACCATTTCCGACAACCTTCCCCATCGATTTGTAACCGCCTTCGGGAATGAGGTGAGCCAAATATTCCTGCTGCTCGCTGCCCTGTAGATAAGGGCGGATCATCGGATGATTCTTAACATATTCCAAAAGTTCATATGGTCTGATTTTATGCTTGATGAGCCCGGATAATAACGTACCCACTCCTATGCTTAACGAGTCTTTATTCGTATAGAGGAAACCGGTCCCGAGGATTCCATTGGTCGCATCACCGAACAACTCGATTGTACATCCCTGGTTCGGTTCAAGGTTGAACCGGTCTTCGATAATTTTTTTATCTAGTTTTAAAATTTCCATTGTTGCAAGGGCGACTTCATCTGGTCTGTACTCTTTATGAAAACCGAGTGATTTGGCCAATAATGAATTGACACCGTCAGCAAGAACCACAACATCAGCATATACCTCACCATCAGGGCGATCCGTCTGGACACCGACCACCCTTCCCTCTTCAACGATACATTCTGTTACCACTGTTTCATTGATGAGTAAAGCGCCTTGTTCGACAGCTTTGGAAGCAAACCACTGATCGAACTTAGCACGCAATACGGTAAAATTGTTGTAAGGTTCCTTCCCCCATTCCATACCTTTATATCCGAATGTGACGGCGGATTCTTTATCCATCATCATGAATCGCTGTTCGACGATCGGACGTTCTAAAGGAGCCTCTTTATAGAATCCTGGGATGACGTCCTCCATCATTTGTCGATAGAGGACACCCCCCATGACGTTTTTGGAGCCTGGATATTCCCCGCGTTCTATGAGGACCACCTTTGCCCCGCCTTTGGCAAGCTCATACGCACAGGCGATTCCGGCTGGGCCTGCTCCGACAACGATGCAATCAAACCTCTCCGACATGGTTGACCTCCTCTTTTGCTATAGCTCGACTGAATTGTTCAACTAAAAGTGGTATGATTTCGAAGGCGTCCCCGACGATTCCATAGTGGCAAGCTTCGAAAATCGGAGCATCAGGGTCTTTATTGATCGCAATGATCATAGTGGAGTTTTTCATTCCCACAAGGTGTTGAATCGCCCCGGAGATGCCGATTGCAAAATATATCTTTGGTGTAACGGTGACCCCTGTCTGACCAACCTGATGATGATGCTCGATCCACCCAGCTTCGACGACATCCCGACTGGCGCCGACAGCTCCTCCCAGGGTCTCTGCCAATCGGTGGATCAGCTGGAATCCTTCAGCACTTCCCAACCCTTTACCACCTGCGACAATGATGTCAGCTTCGTCTATCCTGACTTTTTTTGTGGTTGCCTGAACGATTTCCAACACCTTCGTCCGGATATCGTCTTCTTTTATATCAATCTGTTCTTCTATCAATTTCCCTGTCCTTCCAGGCTCCTTTTCCAGTGCTTTCATAACTTTTGGTCTTACGGTAGCCATTTGTGGACGGTATTTTTTACAAAGGATCGTCGCCATGATGTTCCCACCGAATGCAGGTCTGCTGGCAAGTAACAAGCCCGTATCTTCTTCGACATCCAATTCCGTCGTATCAGCGGTTAGTCCAGTCGGGAGATCAGTTGCTACTGCGCTTGCCAGGTCTTTGCCGGTGGAAGTAGCCCCGAATAGAATGATTTCAGGCTTATATGTTTCACAACAATGCAGGAGTGCTTTCATATAGGATTCAGTACGATAATCCTTGAAAATCGATTGGTCGTAAACATAGACGACATCTGCTCCATACTCAAATACAGTTGAGGCAAGAGTTGTCACTTGACTGCCGATGATCACACCAGCAAGCTCTACCCCCCGTTTATCGGCCAACTGCCTTCCAGCTCCTAACAACTCTACGGATACGGGGGCGATTGTACTTTCCTGTTCCTCTATAAAAACCCATACGCCATGATACTCATCGAGGTTCATCATGATCCCCCTTTCGCTTGAAATAATTCTTTCTTTTCTAAAATGACCGAGAGAATTTGATCAACTTGATCGTCTGGACTCCCCTCCAACATTTTTCCACCTTCAGGTTTTGGGGGTGCCCAGACTTTTGCAACAATGGTTGGGGAACCTTTCAATCCGAGCTGTTTGATGTCCACATCTTCCAGATCATCGACTGACCAGATCACAGGATCGTACCTGGCAGCTTTGATCATATTCGGGAATGAGGAGTAAGGAACTTCATTGATTTCTTTTTCAACCGATAGTAAGCATGGAAGGGTTGATTGGATCACTTCATGGCCGTCTTCAATCTTACGGTGAACGATGATATGTCCCTCTTCTTGATGAACAGCCTCTACTTTTTTCACCGATGTGAGCGGTGGAATATCCAAACGTCGCGCGATACCGGGTCCAACTTGTCCAGTATCACCATCAATGGTCATTTTTCCGCATAAAATGAGATCCACTGGTCTGATTTTCTGGATCTTATCCAAAGCTTTGGTAAGGGCATAGCTGGTCGCGAGTGTATCCGCTCCCGCAAACCTTCGATCTGAGATCATATACCCCTCATCTGCCCCGATTTCGATGCATTTCTTGATAGCTTTAACTGCTGGGGGCGGCCCCATTGTCAAAACCGAAACGATTCCGCCATACTTCTTTTTAATCCGTACCGCTTCCTCAACGGCATGTGCATCATAAGGATTCAAAATCGCAGGTGCACTTGCCCGATCCATTGTGTTCGTCTTAGGATTCATCTTGATGATTTTCGTATCAGGCACTTGCTTGATGCAAGCGACGATATGAAGCATTTGACACCTCTCCTTTACTACGAAAATCGCTTTTTTGTAAAATGCTTAGTTCGCCTATTTACTCCTACTATATTGAAGGATATGAAGATAAATGCTGATTTTTAATAAGAATCTCCTATAATGTCCTATTTTTATAAACCCATCCAGAGGATGTAAGAATGGTAGATTAAAATATGCCCTTCATAATATTTTGAACTTTCAAATAACTATTGTATAATTTCTAGTAAATAAAGAAATGTTAGGGCTTTCATGTCGATATGTTGCTTAAAGGGGGTGATTGATGGAAAGTCTGGAATCATGGTATCAGTCCTTTTTGTCACGGAACGATGTATGGAGGTGAAATATCATGAAAGAAACACAGCAGGATTTGACACGAAAGCAGAAAGAATATTGGAAGAAAAATACGCGATTGATCCGAGTTTTACTCGTAATCTGGGCACTTGTTTCTTTAGTCGCTGCGATTATCCTTGCAAAACCTCTTAGTGGTATACAATTCTTTGGTATTCCATTATCATTTTGGTTTGCCCAACAAGGATCGATCATCATTTTCTTATTTTTAATTTTTTATTATGCGATAAGGATGGATAAACTGGATAAGGAATATGACGTCCAAGAAGTGATTTTGACGGAAGAACCCTCATCTAAGGACAAGGGGGTATCGACATGAGTGTTGAAGCTCTGACGCTGACCCTCGTTGTCATTACATTTGCCATCTATTTGTATATCGGATGGCGTTCGAAAGTAAAAGATACGAGCAACTTTTTCGTAGCCGGAAATGATATTCCTGCAGCAGCGAATGGTGCGGCGATTGCAGCAGATTGGATGTCTGCAGCATCTTTCATTTCGATGGCTGGTCTGATTTCTTTCTTAGGATACGACGGCACGATTTATCTCATGGGCTGGACAGGCGGTTATGTCCTTCTTGCCCTTTTGCTTGCACCTTATCTTCGTAAGTTCGGTCGCTATACGGTACCCGATTTTATTGGAGATCGTTATTACTCGAATGGTGCACGAGCGGTTGCTGCAGTTGCAACGCTTTTTATATCCCTTACATACGTAGCGGGTCAGATGCGTGGTGTGGGAATTGTTTTCAGCCGTTATTTACAAGTTGATATCATTGTTGGTGTATTGATAGGTATGGCGATTGTAGCCTTCTTCGCTGTACTTGGCGGTATGAAAGGAATCACTTGGACGCAAGTTGTCCAGTATACGATTCTGATTGTTGCCTTTCTGATCCCGGCTATTGCCATTTCATTAAAATTGACTGGGAATCCAGTGCCGCAGTTAGCATTGACCTTCAGTGATATTGCGAGAGAGCTGAGTGTTTTGCAGGTTGAATTAGGCTTGACGGAGTATGTGGCACCATTTACAAACATGTCGGCACTGAATGTATTTGCTGTCACCCTTGCACTCATGATCGGTACAGCTGGCCTGCCACACGTGATCATCCGTTTCTATACGGTGAAAAGTGTCCGTGCGGCACGCTGGTCAGCTGGTTGGGCTTTACTCTTCATCGCCCTCCTTTATACAACAGCACCTGCGATCGGAGTATTTGCGAAATACAACCTGATCAACAGCTTCAACGATCAACCAATAGAACAAGTCCGTGAAGAGGCCTGGGTAACTAAATGGGAGGAAACAGGACTCCTGTCATTGGAAGATAAAAACGGTGATGGGGTGTTGGCATTCTCTTCAGATGCTACAGTTAATGAAGTGGCCATCGATCCCGATATCATCGTCCTCTCCACCCCTGAAGTAGCTGAACTTGCTCCATTCGTCATTGCATTAGTTGCTGCCGGTGGGCTTGCAGCAGCGCTTTCGACCGCATCTGGTCTTCTGCTGGCGATGTCTAGCGCAGTTTCGCACGACATCTATTATCGGATCTATAGGCCAAATGCAACTGAACAGCAGCGTTTAAAAGTTGGCCGGATCATGATTTTCCTTGCGGTTATTGTCGCTGGGTATTTTGGTATCAATCCACCGGGATTCGTCGGTGAGGTTGTTGCGTTTGCATTCGGCTTGGCGGCTGCAAGCTTATTCCCAGCCATTCTCCTTGGAATTTTTGACCAGAGGATGAATCGTGAAGGAGCGATCTGGGGAATATCGGTTGGCTTGGCGTTCACAGTGATTATGATTCTACTCATGCGATCACCACAAGTTTTCGGAACAGAAACACCAGTGATCGAGAGCTTCCTTGGTATTAATGCACAAGGAATTGGTGTCGTCGGAGCGCTTCTGAACTTTGTCATTTCATTCATCGTATCAAGGCGTACAGCAGCTCCACCTGAGGAAATCCAACAAATGGTTGAAGATATTCGTGTACCTAAAGTGATGAATAAGACGGGTTAACGACATCCCTATAAAAGAGGAAAACCCACGGAGAAAGTGTAAATTTCTCCATGGGTTTATCCTTTTGGGATATGTAAGTATTCAGGAAAATAAGA
The DNA here is from genome assembly GCF_020179385.1 of Alkalihalobacillus sp. YIM B00296. Lineage (GTDB taxonomy): Bacteria > Bacillota > Bacilli > Bacillales > Fictibacillaceae > Pseudalkalibacillus. The sequence goes on from NZ_JAIBLJ010000003.1 coordinate 112,565, forward strand.
GGACATCTGATGAAAATATGTAGTTTTTTGGTGAATTTAACCAACCAAATTAGCACTCAGGTATCGCTACTATTTTAGGGAGGTAAGTTTATCTCCATACATAAGCGTTTTGGCTAAGTATTTATACAGGAGGATTTTTTATGACAACATTTTTCGGAATCCTGACTTTAGGACTTTACATGTTCCAACCTTATTTAGATTTGAAAGTGATGCGTAAAGCACTGGGAATTGCTCTTTTCTTAGAATTGTTTTATTTGATTGGTCACTTCCTTGCAGATTGGCCCTTCCCTACTCCTACAGTCATCTTTCAGATCATTATCGTCACCGCACTTGGAGTGGCTTTAGGGGTGATTTTTTCAAGGATCTGGCCACTTCCCCGGAATAAAGGGTTTGAACGGATCATGCGTACGTTCTTGATTGTTATACCTTCTTTAGGTATAGGAGTAGGCCTTCAATTGGTCCTCCAGGGAAACCATCCGACACAAGCCATCTACCTCATGTTTGCTTTTTCAGCATGGTTGGGATCGGGACATTTTATCAAAAATGAATCCAAAGAAACCCGCTCAGGGGTAGGCAATACAGCCCTGAAATAAAGACTGGCTTTTCGAAGATTGAAATGCTGCTTATAAATCTTTTTCGAAGATAGATACCTGTAATTGGACACTTTTCATAACTATGATCCGTCGGCTTGAAGTTGACCGAAGTAATTTGAATCTTTATCAGAGCCGTTTTTGTCAGGACACTCGCCAATAGCTCGGAATCTTTAATCCAATATTAAGGCGATTTTTAACTACTGACAACCTGTTCGAATGGTGGCAATGGGTCCGTGTAGATTGTCCACTCCCCCTCCATTTCTTCAGGAGTCAGGAGACATTCATCCAATGAATCTTCAATGGCATTACGGTCCATGCCAATTCCGATGAACACAAGTTCTTGCATACGATCTCCAAATTGTTCATCCCAATACTGCTTCACGTGGTCGTCTCCATCCAACAATGCTTGTTGTTCAGCAGTTGGATAGGTCGCAATCCAATTGCCGGCACCCTGGATGGAAAGGGATGTTCCTGCCTGAGACAGCAAGCCGATCGTGTTGTGCCTAGTCGCAAGCCAAAAAAAGCCTTTTGCCCTTACAATCTCGACTGGCCAATTTTCCTGCCATTCCATAAGCCGCCCTGGATGGAAAGGTCTCTTTCTTTTGTAAACAAATGAAGTGATCCCATACTCTTCACTTTCTGGTATATGCTCTTGATTCAACTCTTTGATCCATCCTGCTCCCTGTCCTGCCTTTTCGAAATCAAATGAATCCGTATGAAGGATATCGTCAACTGATACGTTGCTGTAGCAGGTCTCGATCACCTTTGCATCCGGATTCAGTTTCATCAACACTGCTTTCAATTCATTCTTTTCCTCTTCTTTTATAAGATCGACCTTATTCAGTACTAGTACATTTGCAAATTCAATTTGATCAATCAATAAATCGATGACCTCTCTCGTATCATCCTCATTAAGACCCTGTTTCCTGTCGAGAAGGCTTTCTCCACTTGAGAAATCCTCCCAAAAACGGTTGGCATCCACAACAGTGACCATCGTATCGAGCCGGCAATATTTTGAAAGGTTGATACCCAGTTCTTCATCCTCATAGGTGAAACTTTGTGCGACTGGAATCGGTTCAGATATTCCTGTCGATTCAATCACGATGTAATCAATATCCAGTCTCGCTAATTTTTCAACTTCTTGAATGAGATCATCCCTTAAAGTGCAGCAGATACATCCATTTTGCAATTCAACCAATTTTTCTTCTGTCCGGCTGAACCCTCCCTGTTTGACCATTGTGGCATCGATGTTCACCTCGCTCATATCATTTACGATGACAGCGATTTTCTTTTCTTGTTTGTTATGAAGCAAATGATTTAATAATGTTGTTTTGCCTGAACCAAGATAACCGCTCAGGACAGTAACCGGAATCTTTTTCTTCAATGTGGTTCTGCCTCCTTGGATTTTCGATAAAATGTAATCATTGCGATTTACTGGATAAAAAATACAAACCGTAACGATTACGATTTGTAGAGTAATTATATATCCTCCCTTTTCTTTTGTAAACCTATAATGTTAAAACATCAACAATGAAGAGTAACAAAGCCTTATGATCAAAAGTCCAACCTTATGGATTGCGACTGAGTGATTGGAAAAATGAAACATCCATCGGAAATATGATAAATAATCCAAATTATTATGGTGAAAATAGGGATGAACCGACATTCTACACAAAGGAGAAATCTACTTGAATATAAGACATATTGTTGCTTTGCTATCGAAGTTTCTGGTTGTTTCCTGTATTGCTTTTGTAACGTTGACTGTCTTTTACGGAGTACCGATTGGAAATATACTATGGATGTCTGCGTTGGTTACAGTTGTTGGATATGTTATAGGGGACTTATTCATTTTGAAGAAATTAGGTAATTTCATTGCTACGATCATTGATTTCGGATTGTTTTTTTTCGTATTTTGGTTGTTCGCAGACCAATATATCGAAACACCGGCAAATCAATTATTCGGTGCTGCAATTGCTGCCTTCTTCATTGCGGTTTCAGAGTACGTATATCACATTCTTATTGAAGTTTCGAATCCATTGCGTATTTCCAAAGCGGATATTACGGATCCAAAGGGGCAAAAATTTGCAGCTGAAGTCGGTGAGGAATTCACTCCTGCCGAAGATGACTTAATGAACGAAAACCGGAATGAAAAGAACAAGTAACGGGTGACTTCACTTGTTCTTTTCGAGATTTATATTAATTGTAAAATGGACCGTGGAGATTTTCCCATCTATCAAACTGCGTTCCGTGAAATCAACCATCTTGTGTGCATCGACGGTCATGACTGTTGATGACCGAGTCCCATATTGATCTGTTTCAATGAATATGGACGAAAGCTTTTCTTCCCAATCTAATCCGATGCCTGTATCTGGAAGTTCACTTCTGACTGCCCGATCCCTGTTAGCCAGGAGTTGAAACAGACACTCTTTATTTATGGAATTTGATGTATCAATACATCGCTTCAAATCTTCTTTCCCTCTTTCTACTTTCGGCCATGGAGTGTCGAGAAAATGATTGCTTAATCCGTAAATCCCTGGGGTCAACTCTTTGATTTCATCCTGGATGTTTGAGTAATACCATAGTGCATCTACATTTCCTAATACAAGGTTGAATCCCTGATAGCTTGTTCGATGTTCTTTTAACTGGTGTAAGAATGCATCACTGTCTTTATTTGAAGATAAATAATCCCGGATGATCTGGCCTCTTGAGACCTTCTTTTCGTTTGATTCCTTAGGATCACGATAATTTGTCAATGCTGCAAATCGTCCATCCATCGTGACACCCAACCACGTCCCCATTTGTTTCAAGTCCCTCCCAGCCAAAATCGTCGGCTCATCCTCCCAAAAATGGGCAGGTGCTGTAGGTCTTTCATAATTTTCATCGCGATTCGCTGCTATGATAAGTGGATATTCAGATTGTTTTTTAAAAGCAAAAAATAAGACGCACATCGGTTTGTTTCCTTTCAGTATCATAAGTTCTTTCATTTTTTTGCTATGGTCAGGAAAACATGCTACGTTGTTAAAAAATAATAAAAGTGCTCTTTATCTTTCTTGTATCCGATTTTCTCATAAAGTTGTTGAGCTCTAATATTATCTTCTGCCGTCTCTAAAAGGATACCTGCTGAACCAGTTTGGTAAGAAAGTTCTTGGGCTTTAGATAGCAATTTTTCTCCTATACCTTGCCTTCTGAACCCCTTATCCACATATAAATCATTCAATAACCACTGCCTTTTTAAACCTACGGATGAAAATATCGGGTATAATTGGACAAATCCTATAGCTGTCATGGATTCATCCTTATCTAAAGCTAAATAGATCACCGACTCTCCCTTTTCCAACCGTTCTTTTAAGAATGCTTTGCCAGCTTCATATTCAGAAGGTTTACCGTAAAAAACACGATACTTATCGAATAGAGCAGCGACCTTGTCCAATTCCTTAAGTGTAGCTTTTATCACCATTCACTAAAAACCTCCTTTTTATATATAAAAAAGGCAACCCCTTTAATTATGGTTGCCCCAGGTAAGACAAAGCAAGTTTTACGCTTTTTTTATAAGCAGCTTTACGGCCTTGAATATAATGACAGCTGCAAATGCAATAACCGTTATAATTCCGATAACGTTCAATGCCGAACCGAAGCTTTCTAAAAATGTACCAGACAGGGACACTTCCAACAGGAGGAAACCAGCGACTAAAGCAGCGAAATACGTCAAAATTCCGTCCATCTCTGCCACTCCTTCCTTTTGTTCTAAAAATAAAAAAGCCAGGTGGTGAATTTTATGATGTAAATTCTGAAAATATTCACTTTTACGAAGAATTTGAAATGGCTGAGGTGGGAACGGGAAATTAGAGCTATAAAAAAGGCTATCATTAAGATAACCTTTGTGAATTCATCAAGATCCTTCTCCTTCACTTATTACACCACAGGCTACACGGTCCCCGGCACCTCCTGAAGGCTGTGATTGATAATCATCAGGTTCTTTATGGATGATCAGGCTGGTTCCATCAGAGGAAATCAATGAGTTCTCTTCTCCGCTTTTTAATGTGACCATATCATTGGTTACTTCAGCTTGTACTGTCCCATCTTTCTCAACTTCAAGATTTTGGAGATCTCCTGCATGTGGTCCATCTTCATGTTCAGTACCGTGACTTGCATCAGTTGGGTTGAAATGTCCTCCTGCTGACTCGAAGTCAGGTTCCTCACAAACCCCTTTTTCGTGAATATGGAAACCATGCTTCCCAGGTGAAAGATTAGAAGCTTTGATGTTTATGACGACCCCCGATAGATGCTGTTCGAGGTCAACTGAGCCAACTTTTTCACCTTTTCCGTTCTTAAGTTCTACGGAAACAGGAATCACTTCATCCCGGGTATTTCCTTCGTTTTCTTTACCACTTAAAGAAGGATTTTCAGAATTTTTTTCTGAATCGGTTCCATCATCAGTATTTGCTCCACAAGCACCAAGGATCAGAATAACCACTACCAAAAAGAAAAAGGATAACCAACGTTTCATAGCTGTTCCCCCTCAAATATGTGTTATAAGTTTCGTTTCACACAATCAGTAGGGATTAAACATATTTAAGAAAAAATGGGCTATTTGCCTAATAGCTTCTTTCTTTATATGAGATCTATATCATTCCATTCATGGTCATATCGATATCGTAAAAGGTCAACTTTATTTTGTCTGTCAAATTCTACTCCCTCTTGCTTAAGCGCTGATATTTGTTCGTTACTCTGCTCTTCATCATGGATCGCAACTTCCCCTTTGGCATTGATGACTCGATGCCACGGCAAACCATATGTCTGACTCAACGAATGGAGGATACGGACGACTTGCCTTGCCCCTCTTGGATTCCCTGCCAACTTTGCTATTTGTCCATATGTCATCACTTTCCCTGGTGGTATATTCCGGATAATTTGGACGACTTTTTCAGTAAATGGCTGCATGATCGATTCCTTCCTTTAATATAAAACAATCAGTTTATATGACATAGTATACAAGATGTTTGATTTCTTTTAGAGATTTTAACGAAATTTGTGAAAAAGCGGACCAGAGGCTTGCGTATTGCACGCGGAAGTTGTGGTTGTGTGAAAAAACAACCCCAAATAACTTATGATGAGTAGCATTATCTCGACAACTTCATATTTATCTCAATAACTCAAAACAAGGAGGAATGATGAGAGATCCACCCATTAGTCTGAGTTCTTGTGATTATTAAAATTTCAGATTACAACCCACTTAATGTCTTCTTAATGGAGTAAACCAGGACAAATGGAAAAAGGGCTGACACTTAGGTCAACCCTTTCTTTCATACTGGAAGTTTTTTACCTGACTTCTCCAATTGCTTCATCACGTTATTAATGATTCTCAGACCGATATCCCCTTCTGAACTTCCGATGGATTCGGGATGAAACTGTACAGCTATAATCGGAAGATCCTTATGCTCGATTGCCATAGGTATGTCGTCTTGTGAAAATCCAGTCAATGTCAGACAGCCTGGAAGCTGTTCAGCATAAATGGAATGATACCTGTTTGCGTTGAATTGTGCGGGTAATCCTTCGAACAACCTGTTAGGATCCAATTGGGTTATGATTGATGTCTTCCCGTGCTGCGGATAATCCAACAGTCCTAACTTCCCTCCAAAATATTCGACAATGCCCTGAAAACCGAGACAAACCCCGAAGATAGGAACCTTACTTTCCAAACATAACTTTATCGTTTCAATGAGATTGAATCTGGAAGGATTCCCAGGACCAGGCGAAAGAACGACCAAATCAAAACTCTCCGATTTTTGCAGCAGTTCCCGGGCTTTGGCAGCTCTGTACGTGACCACATTTGCACCAGTCTGTTTGAAATAGTTTGCTAATGTATGGACAAATGAATCCTCATGATCGACGATCAAAACGTTTTTGGAATCCCCATATGAATGTACTTCCTGAATCCTCTCAGGCAATAGAGGTTCACGGATCGCCTTTAAAAGTCCAGCCGCTTTAGTCAGCGTTTCTTGTTCTTCATCCTCAGGAATTGAATCATAAAGCAAGGTAGCCCCGACCCTGATTTCAGCAATTTGATTTTTCAAGGAAATCGTCCTTAATGTCAAGCCGGTATTCAAATCGCCATTGAAGCTATACCAGCCAACAGCACCCCCGTACCAGCCGCGTGGTGAATCCTCGTGTTCTTCAATCCAATTGATTGCTGCTTTTTTCGGAGCACCGGTTACAGTAACGGCCCACATATGGGTCAAAAAAGCATCAAGCGCATCAAATTCGGGTCGGAGATATCCCTCCACATGATCGACAGTATGGATCAAATGGGAATACATCTCGATTTGTCTTCTCCCGATGACATTTACGGAACCAGGTAGGCAGATCCTCGATTTATCATTTCGATCTACATCGGTGCACATGGTGAGCTCTTCTTCATCTTTTTTCGAGTTCAACAGCTTCCGGATTTGATCAGCGTCTTCCAGTGCATTCTTCCCGCGTTTGATGGTACCGGATATCGGACATGTTTCAATACGATTTCCTTCTACACGGACATACATTTCCGGTGAAGAGCCAACCAGGTGTTCCCCCCCTAGATTGATGATGAATCCATAAGGACTGGGATTGATTTGTTGAAGTCTTCCAAACACTTCTGAAGGGACTGATTCGCATTTTTCATACAAGGTTTGCGATGGAACAACTTCGAACATATCTCCTTGCTTGAAACGTTCACGCGCTTGTTCTACTAATCCTGCATATCTTCCTGGTTGATATTTTTCCAGATCAATAGTTCGATTAGGTTGAACAGGAAATTGTGCCCCGGTTCGTTGCACGCCTTCCGTATTGAATGAATTATATTGGAAATCATAGGATAATTCATACCCATAATTTGATTGATGATCAACGACAACAATTTGATCCGGCAGAAAAAGTTTAATATCCGAATCATCCGAACGGCTTTGTTTATGCTCGATTGGCTCGAACTGAAAAACCAAATCATATCCAAATGCTCCATAGAGGCCTAAAAAGGAATCTTGATTCGAAAAGAATAGATCCTTGATCGCCCTTATGACTGTGAATATCGATGGTTTCTTGCTACGTTCTTCTTCTGGGTAGTTTTCTTCTGTTTGTAGGATTGAAGCCTTAATCAAAGATTCACTCTTTTTGACCTCAATCATTTCTTCCTTTTGACTTAAGGTGCTGCCTATCATCTTAAGTAACAATTTACCTCGATAATTTAAAGCTTCGATGGAGAAATCCAATCCTTTGGCTCTTATTTCAAGAGGGGGATTGATAAACCCTACATCCCATCTGGAATAACGGCCAGGATACTCATAACGGCTCGAATACAACGCACCTTTATGCTTATCGATCTGTTTTAGAATCTGGTCAACAGCCTCATCAGGATCCAGGTTTTTTTGTGCTCGTGTAATCTTAATTCCACCTGCTGTTTCATAGTCTTTAACTTCTGTAATAGGTGTTTTGGAATAATGTTGCAAATCTATACCTCCTTATAGAAAGGAGACATGGAAAAGATTCATCTCGTCTCATCATGTCTCTGCTATACTCATCTCTTTTCATCAAAATTCAGTTTACACTTGCCTCTTCTTTCGTCAATGATGATAGATAGGCTCTGAACGCTACATCCCAGCTATCCGGACATTCTGTGTAGAGCTGGTGGACTTTCCGAATGATGGAACTCCCGATGATGACCCCATCACAGACTTTCCCCACCTCAACGAATTGCTGCCTTGATGAAATGCCGAATCCTAATGCGACAGGGAGGTCCGTAAATGATTTGGCTTCCCTCAATAATCTCTTCGTCTCTGGATGGAAGTCCTTTCGTTCACCTGTGACACCTAGAGAGGAAACACAGTACAGGAATCCCTGTGATTCTTGCGCGATTTGGTACAATCGCTCTGGGGACGTCGTCGGAGCAACTAATGAAATATAGCTGATTTGTTCTTCCATGCAACGTTGCCTTAACGATTCACTCTCTTCAAAAGGTAAGTCCGGAATCAATAATCCATCGACATCATTTTCTTCAGCTAACTGGAAGAAGGTTTCTCGGCCCAATTGAAGGAACGGGTTGAAATACGTGAAAATCAGTACCGGTATTTCAAGACCTCTTTTTCGCATCTCTTTCACAAGCTGCATCGCTTTTTTAATTGTCATTCCCTTTGCTCGTTTTGCAGATTCTTGGATGACAGGTCCATCTGCCAGCGGATCTGAATAAGGGATGCCGAGTTCTAACACATCGGCTCCTTCTTCCTGTAAAAGAAGAGCCAATTCGATTGTAATTTCAGGTGATGGATCCCCAGCCATGATAAATGGGATAAACAAAGGTTTTGTTTTACTCTTCAGATTTTCAAACCGGATGCTCATTACTGGCTCCCCTCCATTACTTTCATGATCGTCCCTACATCTTTATCCCCACGGCCTGAAAGGCATACAACAATGGATTGATTCTGATCCATTTCAGCTGCTTCTTTAAACGCTTGTGCCAGAGCGTGGGCACTTTCAATTGCAGGCAGAATTCCTTCTTCTTCAGATAATATTATCAAAGCTTCAACAGCCTCATCATCAGTAATCGTTTTATAGATCACCCGTTTAGAATCTGCGAGAAAAGCATGTTCTGGTCCCACCCCAGGGTAATCAAGCCCTGCGGATATTGAATAAGGCTCGATGATCTGACCGTTCAAGTCCTGATTCAAGAATGTCATTGCTCCATGGAGGACACCTATCGATCCTGTCGTAATCGATGCAGCATGCTCACCCGTTTCGATTCCGTGTCCACCGGCTTCAACGCCGATAAGGTCTACCTTATCCTCCAAAAATGGATGGAACATGCCGATTGCATTGCTTCCTCCGCCGACACAAGCGACAATCCTGTCAGGTAGCTTTCCTTCAAGTGTATGATGCTGTTGCTTTGTCTCAACCCCGATAATTCTTTGCAGGTTCCGAACAATGTATGGGTACGGATGCGGTCCGACGACAGAACCTATACAATAGAACGTGTCTTGTACTGCACCTGCCCAGTATCGGATCGCTTCATTCGTAGCATCCTTCAACGTTTTGCTTCCGCTTTGGACCGAAATCACCTCAGCTCCAAGCAATTTCATACGGAACACATTCAAAGATTGCCGTTCAACATCTTCTTCTCCCATGAAAACTTTGCAGCTCAATCCATATCTTGCACATGCAGTAGCGACTGCAACGCCGTGTTGCCCAGCACCCGTTTCAGCTACTACTTTGCTTTTTCCCATACGCTTAGCTAACAGTACCTGTCCGATCGCATTGTTGATTTTATGTGCTCCTGTATGGTTCAAATCTTCACGCTTCAAATAAATACGTGCCCCGCCAAAACGTTTCGTACTATTTTCTGCATACGAAAGCGGAGTCGGTCTCCCTGAATAATGGGTCAATTCATGGTCGAGTTCTTCTAAGAAGTCTTCATCCTCCATTGCAAGATTGAATGCTTCTTCCAATTCCTCTAATGCAAACATCAATGTTTCAGGGACATAGCGGCCACCGAATTGGCCAAAACGTCCTTTAAGATCTGGATAAGTGGTCTGCATTCGTATTCATCCTCTCTATTAGGTCATTGATGAGCCGAGGGCTTTTCCGTCCGTTTTCTTCTACCCCGCTCGATAAATCGATCCCACTCGGTTTATAGGTCAGACATTTCTTTATATTGACTGGTTTGATCCCCCCAGCGATAAAACACGACTTCTGCAGCTTTTCTGCTTTTTCCACATAAGACGGGATGGCGTTCCAATCGAACGAAATACCGGTTCCGCCCCATTTTCCTTTTACTTTTGTATCGATGATGTAACCATCTACAGCACTCTGGTAATCTTCCATATGTGTAAGCGTCTTTGTACTATGGGTCAATGCTTTCCATATTTCAATACCGAAGATTTCCCTAATTTCATTGACAAAACGCTCCGTTTCGCTGCCATGAAGTTGAATGACATCAAGGGGGATTTGCTGAAGTGTCTTTTCGATCTCCTTAATCCCAGGGTTTACAAATACACCGACATGTTTAAGTTTTGAATCCGTTGTGATCCATCTGCACACTTCTACTGGTGGAACATAGCGCTTGCTGTCGGCGAATATGAACCCTGCAAAATCGGCTCCAGCGTTTCGTACGTTTTCATAATCTTCCTGTGTACGTATTCCACAAATTTTCAAATAAGGCATTCACTCATTCTCCTCAAACAAGCTCTTGATGCATTGTGTAATCGAATCAGCCTTCATCAAGGTTTCCCCAACTAGAATGCCGGATGCCCCAGCTGCATGTACCTGGTTCACATCCTCTGATGTCTTGATACCACTCTCACTGATGAAAGGGATACCCTCCGGAATGAATGCTGCTATTTCACTTGTATGGGCTACTGACGTCTTGAATGTATTTAAATCCCGATTATTGATTCCGAGCAGATCCGGGGTGAATTCTGTTAAAGCCATCTCAACTTCCGCTTTCGAATGGACTTCAAGCAATACTTCAAGGCCCAGTTCTTTCGCATGAAGGAACAGCTCTTTCGCTTGCCTTGGATCAAGGATTGCTTGGATCAGCAAGATTGCATCTGCCCCAATCGATTTGCTCTCCTCAATTTGTACAGGATCAATGATGAAATCCTTCCGCAGCACGGGAAGATCCACGACTTGCTTTATTTGTGTCAAATAATCAGGATGCCCCTGAAAATAGGTTTGGTCTGTCAATACGGATATTGCATCCGCGTTCGTATTCTCATACGCTTTAGCAATCTCCACGGGATGAAAATCTTTACGGATGATCCCTTTTGAGGGTGATGCTTTTTTGACTTCAGCAATCAGTCCAACCTTCCGATTGCTGTTGATCATCGCCCTTTTTAACGAATGGTTAGTGAATGTGCGTTTCTGAAACGAACTTGGATAGTTGGAAACCTCATCTCTCTTCGTTTCAACAATCTGTTCAAGCATAGAATCTCTCCTGTACGCGGGCCATGTTGTGATAGTGACGATCAACCAAACCAGACTCGATGGCTTCTCTTACAATCGGTACGGCAGTTCTGAAGTCCGCAGCTCGATCAGCGGCAACGAGTCCAGCTGCTGTGTTCAGGATGACGATATTCTTAGCCGTCAGATTCGCGCTGTTGTTAAATACATTCTTTATCAGGTTGGCGCTAGCTTCCGGTGAGTCGACCTGGATGTCTTTTAATTGGCCTGTTGACAATCCAAAGTCTTCTGGATGGATTGTATAGGTTTTAATTCGATTTGGCGTAACTTCCAGGATGGTTGTCGTTGTTGTGATCGTACATTCATCCAGTCCATCGTCACCTGAAACGATCATCGCTTTTTTAATACCTAGCCGTTGGACAACTTTAGCCATTTTGGAAGCCAATTGAGAATCATAGACTCCGATCAATTGGCGATGACACCTAGCTGGATTGCATAAAGGACCTAAAATATTGAAGACCGTTCGGAATCCGATTTCTTTCCGCGGACCTACCGCATGCTTCATTGCGGGATGATAAAGCGGCGCAAACAAAAAACTCATCGAGTGTTCCCTCAACGCTTCCATAGCGTCTTCAACCCCTGATTGGGTAGGCACATTCAAGCGTTCAAGAACATCTGCACTTCCGCTTTTAGAAGAAAAAGAACGATTTCCATGCTTAGCGACTTTCACGCCAAGAGAAGCCATAACAATTGCCGAAGCTGTAGAAATATTGAATGTTCCAGAACCGTCTCCTCCTGTACCGCAAGTATCAACTGTATCATGTAAGTTTACTGGAAAAGAAATTGCGTGTTTGCGCATTGATTTTGCGAAACCAGTCAGTTCTTCGACCGTTTCTCCACGCATTTTCAATATAGTCAATAAGCTGGCGATCTGACATGAAGTCACACTGCCGCTCATGATTTGATCCATTATGGATTGTGCTTCACTTTCTGAAAAAGTGGCTCCATCCATCGCGTTTTTTAAATGGGTTTTGATCATGTGAATGCTCCTTTCGATCCTTTATTTTTCAGAATGGTTTGGATCAAAAGAAGTTCAAGGTGGAATAAAGCTTAATATTTGAAGGTTATTGAAAGACATCTCTATCACGCTCCTTTTGATGGAGTACTGATAGAGCTGAGGTTAAAGGGTATGAAGGTATATAGATAAATAAAAAAATCCCATGGACATAAGGGTGTCCAAGGAACCGTTACAAACATAAACGTACCTTAGCTCTCCTCAACTCTCTCAAACTCTACTCTAATCTCAACTCAACTCATCGTGCTAATTAAAACTTATACCTATACTATTAAAAAACCTCTATATTTGTCAAGAGTAAAAAGAATAAAAAAGTATAGCTGCCAGCCGATGAAATTGTCATGAATCATTTAAAAAGCCTGCGTAACTTTGAAGACCTACCTGTTATAATGACTTTGGAATAAGCTCTGTACAGGTTATTTACAGAGGCTAAGAAACTATGAAGAATAGGGGTTGAGCCTGGTTGATGAATATGTTGAAAATGTTTCGAATCGTCGGTTACTCTGAGGGAGTTTCATTTCTCCTTTTGTTAGGTATCGCAATGCCTTTGAAATATATGTTCGATTATCCATTGGCAGTGACAATTGTCGGGGCAATCCACGGGGGATTATTTGTCCTTTATTGCATGATGGTCGTATATTTGAAATTCAATCAGAACTGGAGTTTCACGAAAGCGGCATTAGGAATTCTCGCCTCTGTCCTCCCATTCGGTCCTTTTGTGTTCGATGCAAAAGCTTTAAGAGGGTGAGAGTGTACCTCGCCTGAGTACTTTACAATCGTTTCGCCCCTTATAAGGTACTTAGAAGCCCTCTATGAGTACCTTATAACCGTTTTTCCTCTTTATAAAGTACTTAGAATCATTTTGTTGATATTAATGTATCAACTTTCAAGTGGTTGACGTATTTCTGATCATTGAAATTCGTGAATTGCACGATTTTCAAAACTACTTGCACCGAAATAAAAATAATGCACTACCTGCCTCCAATAGCACTACGAAAAAATACACCGCAAATAATTGCGGTGTATTTGATCTATCTGGTAAGTTGTCCTTGTCGTGTTCTTCCCCTTTCAGGAACCATCTTCGTAATGAAAACATAAAGAAGCATCGAAATGGTGACGGATACGGCAGAAGCAATATAGATCTCACTATAGCCTGCCCACGATGCAATCACTCCAAAAAACATGGCTCCTGTACCTACGCCTAAATCAAAGGATGAAAAGAAGGTGGCATTGGCCATTCCTCTTCTATTTTTCGGTGCTTGCTGCACAGCCCACGCCTGGAGGGCGGGCTGTACCGAACCGAAACCGACACCGAAAAACAATGCCGCAGCAAGTAACATCCATTCATTTGCAAGGAAAGCCAAGTCAATCATAGCGATCAGAATTAAAAATGCGCCTGGCAGGAATACTGCTTTATGCCCTGCTTTATCATAAAGTTTTCCAGTGAACGGTCGGACCACCATCAAGGATATGGCAAAGACAGTGAAGTACCAACCAATCCCTCCGATATTCAGTTGCTCTGTATACAATGGCAGGAATGAAGTAATACCTCCAAAGGCCATTGTAATGAAAAACAGCAATAAAGCTGGTACTAATGCCGTCTTTTCATACAAATCCCATTTTCGTTGGGGAGCATGACTTTTCTCCCCGGGACGATAGTGGATAAGAGAAGCGACCACTAATGAGGACAATCCACAAATTGCTGCAATGGCAAAGGTCACAGAAAAATTAGCTTTTGCTACCAATATTAAGCCAAGAGCCGGACCGAATGCCATTGCCAGTGTTCCAGCTAGGCCGAAAAAGCCCATTCCCTCACCCCGGCGTTTCGGTGGTATCAAATCAGTTGCGATCGTCCCGACAGCCGTTGTAGACATCCCCCAACCAAGACCTTGGATTACCCTTAGTAAGAATAACAGTATGATACTGGATGTGAATGAATAAGCGCCTACTGAAATAATAAATACGGCGAGACCGATCAAATAGACGAACCTCCGGCCAAGGGTTTCTAAAACATGCCCAGCCCAGGGACGGATGATAAGAGCAGAAAATGTAAAGATTCCGACAATCATTCCGATCATTTCGTCCTTCCCGCCTAATTCATTGACAAACAAAGGGAGTGTGGGCAAAGTCATTTGGAAGCCTGCAAAAATAAAAAAGTTTGATAAACAAACGAATACAAAATCCCGTGTCCATATTTTATCTTTTAGTGCTACATTTTGATTTTCCATATCTAGCGGCCTTCTTTCATAGTGGGTCCTTGTACCATATTACATCAATTATGGTTGTAAAGTAGTGTTATTTGCTCAGTCTTCTGAATCCGTACAGATATATAGATGGAAAAATAAAATGACCTCGAAAAAGCTTGCCTCTCGAGGTCACCTCAAAAATGCCCTATTTTATATTGAAACCGTACCATTTTTGTGCTTCAACGATTTCTTCCCTCGTCAACTGGTGTCCGCCTTTTGTCCAATACTCACTTACAACCGCATTTGCATTACGTAATGCAAATGCCAATTCCTTCGTTTCATCCCGTGGGATAAGCGGATCATTTTCTCCACCAGCGATGAAAACAGGTGTACCATTTAAATCGGGTAATTGTATGTCCCGGAGCGGTACCATAGCGTGAAAAAGAATCGCACCAGCTAATGCATCATTGTAATGATACATGAGACTGCCGCAAATATTCGCACCATTCGAATACCCGATTGCGACAACTTTATTTCGATCAAATTCATATCGGGAAGCCATCTCCTGGATAAACTCATACAACTCCTTTGTACGGAATTTCAGATCCTCTTCATCAAAAACACCTTCACGAAGCCTACTGAAGAATCGAGGCATTCCATTTTCTGTTACATTTCCTCGTACACCTAATATGGAAGCGTTCGGGTCGATCATATCAGCAAGCGGCAATAAATCCCTTTCGTTTCCTCCCGTTCCATGCAGCAATAATAGTATCGGGGCATTTTTATCGTTTCCTTCAATAAAAACATGTTGCATGTTTATCCTCCTTCTAATCTAACCTATTGCTTGGTTTCCAACGGTTTCAAACGGGCTTCGATTTCTTTACGATCCTGTTCGAAATAAGGAGGCAACGCCAAGCTTTCCCCTAAGTGCTCAAAATCTTCATCCCCTTCAAATCCAGGTCCATCTGTCGCCAGCTCAAACAGAATGCCATTCGGTTCTCTGAAGTATAAAGATTTAAAGTAGTACCGTTCTACGAAACCTGAATTCGGTATGCGTAATTCTTTCAAATAACTGGTCCATTTTTTCAATTCCTCTTCATTCTCTACTCTGAAAGCAACATGATGGACACTTCCACGCCCTTGTCGTTCAGGTTGTAAGTCTTCTCGATGGATCAAATGGACTTCTCCACCTGTCCCGCCTTGTCCGGTTTCATATACTGACACTTCCTGATGATCTCTATTCGTGTATGTCCCTTTCTTCGAGAACCCAAGTACGTTCAGCAGGATCGCTTCAGATAGATCAAGTTTAGGTACGGTCAAAAAGATCGGTCCAAGGCCTTGAATACCATATTCTACAGAGACTGTACTTTTGTCCCATGGTTTTCCAGGGGGTACGCCATCATTGTTTTCATCTGAAACCAACAATAGACGCTGACCTTCAAAGTCTTGAAAAGCCAAGGTCGCACGACCATATCCTTCTGTAACTTCACCGTGTTCTATTTCATGCTCTACAAGACGCTTTTTCCAGTAGACTAATGATTCATCATTCGGCACCCGTAATGAAATGGTTGAGATGCTATTCGTTCCTTTATACGTTTTACCAGCCATAGGTATTTCAAAAAAGGTGAGATCAGTTCCAGGATTCCCTCGCTCATCTGCATAAAACAAATGGTATACTGAAGGGTCATCCTGATTGATCGTTTTCTTTACGAGACGCATGCCTAACGTCTTTGTATAAAATTCATAATTTCTTTTCGCATCCCCAGTAATAGCTGATACGTGATGGATTCCTTTCAAAGGCATTCGATCCATTTAAATCACTCCGATCTTTGTATACTTATTTATAGTAAGTGCCTCTATCCTATTGTATACCTTCTTTAATAAGATTTAAACATTTGTGCTTGAATTTTTGAGCAAATAAAATAATGATAGATATACGATCGAAAGGAATGATCATTGATGTCAGAACACCGTTTTTACTTAAAAGCGATTTGGCAGGGACTACGAAATGATGTCGGGAAAATCGAAACGAAGAATTTACAAGCCAGAATATCCATCCCTCCAGAAATGGGCGGTCCGGGTATCGGAACGAATCCTGATGAAATGTTGCTGGGTGCGGCAGCGACGTGTTATATCATTACCCTTGCTGCAATGCTGGAAAGAAGTAAAGTTGAAAAAATTTCTCTGACTATGGAATCTGAAGGAATTGTGGACGTTTCAAACCAAGTGATCACTTATAAAAAAATCATCCACCGTCCCTCAATCGCTTTGAAGGATCCAACTGAAGACAACCTTCGTTTGGTCGATAAACTTGTCATAAAAGCTGAAAAATCGTGTATGATTTCTCGTGCGATCAAAGGGAATGTGGAGGTTAATGTTTATCCAAACATTTCATGAAGTCAAGGGGAGATGATCTGTTTTGCCCATTGGATAACTTCCTCGGTGGTATGGACCACGAATTCTTGTCCTCTTGCGACTGATTGAAAATGATCATCTTTCCAGTTTTCGGGTTTATGGTAACTGATTGGAACATGTCTGAAGCATTCAGGTAGATCCCAACATGATTTATTCATATCATCTTTCGTCAAGACGAGTTTCTCTTCAAACTTGAAGGTACCGTACCCAGGGAAGGATTCATTCCAGGTTAGGTGCCTTCGTGCTAGATAGATTGTATTCCCTTTTCTTCTTCGTTTTAAAGGAGTACAATGCGGATGTTCCATCATCCAGTCTGGTACTTTAGTCGAGGGATGTACCTTAAGGATATCTCCCACCTGTAGATATCCATACAGGATATGTTTCCCATTCCGGTCTTTAGGATCGAAGGAAATCCGTTTCCCATCTTGAATGGTTTTACGGAACCATCCGAAAAAAAGAAACAGATCACCGATTTCAACTTGTTGGTTTTCCAGATGTCGTTGTGCTCCACCACTTTGGCCAAAGATACCTCTCCAGCCTTCTTTCCTCTCCATAACGTTAAAATCAATATCAGGATCCAGATGGCAACTCGTATGTTTATGAAGCTTGGACCATTTATTACCGTTTTTGATTTTCCCTTTTATCAAATGCATCAAATCATAGTAAGATGTATTTTCCTTTTTTAAATGATGGTAATGAACCGTACTATCTTCATCAGGAATAGGTAATGATAACAAGGTCCCATCCTTTAAGATGAGACTTGGATAACCTCCTGCTGATGAATCAAATCCTTTTCTGCTCAGAATGATTTTCATTTGATGCCCCCCCCTTACCCTGTCTCCATTTTCAGGATAGCAAACCTATGATCGACTTGCACTTGATTCATTAAAAAGACTGATTCTAAAGTACCATTCTCTCTCATTGGATGAGTCAATGACGCTTTAGAGTCAGTCCTAGAGTATATAGCGTACTAATATCCGTGATTCCAACGTATTTTCCCTTCCTTATTTTCATAATCCAATTCAACGTGGAAACCATGTTTTTCATAAAAATGTAAGAGTCTGTCTACATGGTCCCAATCCCGCTCAACAATATCACCAGTAATATAGGGGACATTGTTGTCTTCGGCCATTTCTTTCAAGTAGTTCATACAGATGGAACCGTAACCTTTATTAGCGGGCCCTTTTATATCTCCAATATGGATGCGATCTGGTTCAGGGTAATAGGCTTGAATTGAGAAATCCCAAATGCCTCTGAAGGCACTTTCACAATCGTTGACCATGATGTTACAACGGTTTTTTTCTTCAGATTTGTAAATGATGACTAGATTTTCTTCTTTCGTCTGATCTATACCTACTACATCCCACTTTTTCGCGATATGTTTCATATCTTCCTGCATACGGGAAACTTGAAATTCCAATTCTTCAGGATCCATCGTACGTTCAGTAGAAAATGGTTGTCGTAGTGCTAGTGACATTGTTATCTCCTTCCTAAGCTATATTAATAGTCGTGTTATTTACTTAGAGGGTGACACACAATTTTCCATTCTACTAAATATCTGATCACTTTTCAAATGAACAAAAAAAGACCCTGCCAAGCAGAGTCCATTGGATGGAATCAATGGTCTTCAAGCGCCCTTTGTGCAAGGGCTTGGATCACAGCATCATCCATAGGCGGATTGTGCAAACCAGCTCGTACATCCCTATAATACCGTTCAAAACTGGACGTTTTCGAAAGTCCTCGTCCACCGACAATTCTCATTGACAGATCTACGACTTTGTTGGCAGCATTGGTTGCGATTGTTTTTACTGCAGCTAATTCTGGTCCAAGTCTTATTCTTTCTTCCGGGTAGCGGTCCCATTTTTCAGCAACAGCATACATGAAGTGCCTGGCGTTCAATAATTCCAGATCCATTTGTCCTATCTTTTCTTTTACATGGTGGACTTCAGATATCGGTGTCTGTAAACTATTGGGCTGATATTTCTTAGCGAATTCAATTGCCTCATTTCGTGCTGCAATGGCAATACCTAGATAGCATGAAGGGATATGTAATAGCCAACCTTTCGGAACTGGGGTTTCCTGCTTGGACGTCTTAAGTTCAACAAGTTTATTATTGTCCACATGAACCCCATTCAACACTAGGTCATCACTTCCTGTTCCCCTCATTCCCAGTGTGTCCCATGTATGTTCAACAGAGACCCCGCTCTGATTTCTTTCAATTAGGAACCAGCCGATTTCATCAATTTTATCAATATAGGCCGAAACAAGATAATAATCCAGGACTTCAGCCATTGTCGTGAAAGATTTACGTCCAGTAATGGTGTAACCAGACTCATTTTCTACCGCCCTTGTCTCAGGTATCCCACCTCTCGTAGGACTTCCTGTTGCAGGTTCAGTTGCTGCTCGATTAATGATTTTTTTATTCGTTGACACTTCCGAGCACAGCCATTTAAAGGTATCAGGTTCCCAC
This sequence comes from Alkalihalobacillus sp. YIM B00296, assembly GCF_020179385.1. Taxonomy (GTDB): domain Bacteria; phylum Bacillota; class Bacilli; order Bacillales; family Fictibacillaceae; genus Pseudalkalibacillus. The sequence continues at coordinate 132,224 of NZ_JAIBLJ010000003.1, forward strand.
AAATTTTCATCACGGATTTCCATGATGATCCCAAGGTGCCACCCAATAGACAGCGCAACTGAACCGTCCCCTTCAGCGAGTTTTTCTTGTAATAGGACAAATTCATAGAGGGAAAGACCTTCTCCACCAAGTTCTTTTGGGAGTGACAATGCCATATAGTCTGTATCTTTCAGGTCTTTAAGATTTTCAAGCGAAAAAGTTCCTTTTCGGTCAGTTTCTGCAGCTCTTTTCCGGACCTTAGCTGCAAGATGTTCAGATATGGTGAATAATTCTTCCTGGCGCTTTGAAGTTATAAATGGTTCATATACATCCCACATAAGCGTTCACTCCAACCTCTTTAATAAACAAATCGTACTAAACATGTCGGATTTATTTCAACTACTAAGCATTGGAAATGAACTTGTCTATATCCTTTCTCAGTTTATCGTCTTCCTTTCATCGATCAATTCTGTAAGATAGTTTCGTTTCAATAAATACCTTAAATGTTGGACAGGCATGGATCCATAACCTTGTTGATTTCCAAGGTTGAATGATACGATACTTCTATGGTGAGAAGTGATTTTCAAGGTTTTAGCGGAATTGAAGTTACCTAATGAGTTATCCATAATCTGATAAACAGTTCCATCTTTAATGTTCACGGTAATATCTCCTTTTATCGTCTTTTCAAATATTATTGTCAATATTTCCTTTTTTTATTGGATATAAAATAAAAAAGGGGCTGCCCCATAAGTGTTTGACACTTTTTAGGACAGCCCCTCTAACTTATAGATTTTTAACCCACTAATTCATCTTTCTTACTAGTATCGTCACCCCAGCACTCCGTATTCTCAATACCAAGCTTTTTAGGGTCGAATGTAGGATCTTTACCTTCCTTACGTTGCATTTCGTAGTCTTTAAGGACTTTGAAGGCAACTTTGCCAAGTAATGCAATACCTATAAGGTTGATCACTGTCATCAGAGCCATGAACAAGTCAGCCAGTGTCCATACAAATGCTAGTGGAAGGATAGCTCCAACCATTACCAATGACATTGTCAACAAACGGTAGACGAAAACGGCAGGTTTGCTTTTCTTGATGAATTCGATATTCGTTTCACCATAATAGTAGCTACCAATAATCGAACTGAATGCGAAAAGGAATATGGCAATGGCAATGAATATACTTGCTGCTCCACCGATCTGTTGTCCAAGTGAATCTTGCAATAGCTGGATTCCTTCTACGTTGCCAGAAGTATATAATCCGGACATCAAGATGATGAATGCAGTTGCAGAACACACAAGAATCGTATCCACAAACACACCAAGCGTCTGGATGAATCCTTGTTTTGCTGGGTGGGAAACACTTGCAGTAGCTGCAGCATTAGGTGCACTACCCATACCGGCTTCGTTAGAGAATAAACCTCGTTTTACACCATTCATGATCGCAGCACCGATTCCGCCGCCAACAGCTTGTTCAATTCCGAAAGCACTTTTAATAATGAGTGCAAACATTGCTGGAATCTGTGAAACATTAAGAGCCAATACAATAAGTGCAATGATGATATAAAGAATTGCCATGATCGGTACAACAACGGCAGATACATTTGCGATCCGTTGTACACCGCCGAAAATAACCAATCCAGTAAGAGCAGTGATGATAATACCAACTACAGCTCCGTTGAAACCGAATGCATTAGCATAAGCTTCTGAAATCGTATTACTTTGTACAGAGTTGAAGATCAATCCGAATGTGATAGCAATCAATACAGCAAAGATGATACCTAACCATCTTTTTCCTAAACCTTTTTCAAGAAAATAGGCTGGTCCACCACGGAAAGCTGTTTTGTCTTTCACTTTGTAGACCTGTGCTAATGTACTTTCTACAAAACTTGTAGCACCACCTACTAATGCAACAATCCACATCCAGAATACAGCCCCCGGGCCACCCAATCCGATGGCGACAGCGACACCAGCTAAGTTACCAGTCCCGATCCGTGTTGCTGCACCGATACAGAACGACTTAAATGAAGAAATACTCTTTCCATCTTGAAGAGTAGATTTCTCGAAAAGAACTCGGCCCATCTCTCCAAGGTAACGGAATTGCACGAATCTTGTTGCGATTGAGAAGTAAAGCCCAAGTCCGAGCAATCCTGCAATCAGGATATACCCCCATAAATAATCGTTTAAAATTCCTACGATGCTTTCTAACACAATACCTAACCCCTTTTCTTTTTTTGTTTTTTCTGAATATTTACTCAAGAACAATTATATGTTCGGGTTAAAAATATTGCAACAATTTTCTGCATCAACTTACACGAGGGTAGTCGTGGGAATAAATTCCAAAACCCCATCTTTCCTAATGATAACAATAGTTTGTCTGGTCTATACCATGTAGTAACTTGGGCTGAAAAAAAGGATTGGATTTAGGGAAAAAGTCCTTTGTTTGGTATAAGATTATTCGTAATAATTCAAAATTATCTGGGTATGCGCTTTCAATTTGTCGAAAAACGACGAAAAAGAGCGAGCCTTGTTTCGCTCGCCTTAAAAGATTTTCTATGGTCACTTAAATCGATATTGACTCCATCTTAATGATCAAGATCAAGTTCACCGATTTGCTTGAAAGTGTTTAAATTATGTGCAAGTATTCTATCTCTCGACAACGAATAAATCGTATGATCGATATAAACAAGACGCTGTATCTCTGATTCCCAATGTCTATGATCTCTAACATCTTCGCTTTGAAAATGGGATATTTTTGTCGCCAATCTAAATCCTTTCTCTGAATCAATTTTGTAGATCAATGCACCTTGAAAGGAATTTTCGTCTGTTTGTTTCCCTTCTTCGTAACTGAATATATGGATAGGAAAAGCAAATAAGTTTCGCTTTTTATCAAATAACAATGCTTTATGATCATGATTCAATGGAGAATAGGTTCCATTGCCACCGATGATCTCTGTAAACTTTTCTACAGGTTTATTCATATCACTTACATCGAAGATCGAGATTTTGATCCCATCAGTTTGAACGATTGGTTCGTTTCTTGAACCTTCATTCTTGAGTAGTTTAGTATTTTGACCAAAACCGATGATATGGTTATCATCGTATGGATGAAGATAATTACTGAATCCAGGGATCTTCAACTCTCCTTTTACTTCAGGATTGGCAGGGTCACTGGCATCGATGACAAATAAAGGATCCACTTGTTTGAATGTCACCATATAGATGCGTTCCTTCATAAATCGTGCGGAATAGATACGTTCCCCTTCAGCAAGTCCTTTGATCTCTCCAATCTTCTTCAATTTGTCATTGAGGATGTATAAATGATTGGAGGATTGATTCCTTTCATCCCAAGCATCTCCTTTTGTGGTGGCGACCCGGAAATTCCCTTCATACTCATCCATTGAAAATTGATTCAGCACAGAGCCTTCAATTTCAGTCGAATAAGTGAAATGGACTTCATTCTGATCAATCGCAAACTTATAAATGGTTGTGTCTGGTGAATAGGCGGTTCGTGAATCAACAGACATATCAGGATAGGTATTGACTGCGATATATAAATTTTCATGGGACATGTAAATTTGATTTCCACTTCCTAAATAGGTTGTGAAATTCGCTTCTTCTTTCGGTTTATTTATCGGTATGGATGAAATGATTGTAAAGTTGGTTTCTTTTGATTGCGGGAAGTAATTGATTCTTTCATAATCGATGTATTGCGTTCCCTCTTGATTTGAACTATCTCTCACCCTTGGTCTAAGATCGATTTCCTCTTTTTTCTTTTCTTCCAATAACCGAAAATTTTGATGATAGCTTGAAACCAAATATAGAAAATCATTCGATTGCCTGGCAGAGACGTAGGAACCCTCAATTTCGACTTCTCTTTCTAAAATTGGTTTTGAGCGGTCTTTAATCCCATAAATTTTGGCTATTAAAGTATGATGCATCGGTAATAGGAATGTATCAGATGATGAACCTTCTCTATCCTTGATTCCAGGCATTTCCTCATAACTGTGTCCAATGACGACTAACCGGTCTTTATTCTGAATCAATTCTTGTGGAGAAAATTCCTGATTTGGAAAAGTGATCGTCGATACTTTCTTCATTTCTTCTGCTGGATCGGCTTGTGTAATGACAACACGATTTTCAATCACCTGATACAAAAATGTGCCATCATTTTTCACAATGTCCGGTTCATCAATTCCTTTTACCTGAACATTTGTTTCTGAGAAATCACTGGACACATTACTCTCGGCCCCGCCACTGTCACTAGCAGCTAATGAATTTTCCGTGCCCCCGGAATCTTCCCGTGAAAAGAGACTTGCCTTTTGTTTAGTTTTATTATCTTTGATTGCTTGAACAAAATAGTCATTCAAGTTTTCTTTTGATCCTATGACTGGGAGTGTCCACTCGACATAGAACTTCATAGGTTCGATCCGTTGTATTTTCCGGCCTCGGGTTGAACGGATATCCTCGTCAATTTGAAGCATATAATGTTTACTTGTGAGTTCATACCCGGATTTGGGTGGTTCGATGTGGAGCGTTCGCCGATCGTCGCCAAGAGAAACAGTTACATCTTGCCGATCGCCTTGAGAATTGGTCACAAAGACATTCTTCTTTGTGACGGTTTTTGGATCAATTTCCGTAGAAAACACCAGTTTCCAGGTTTTATTTTGTAGAACGACGGGATTTTCATTTTCTTCCATCCACCCATTCAATACTGTGGGCTGATTGAACCAATAAATACAAACAATCACAACGGATACGATCACTCCGCAAAAAAACCATACCTTCTTCATTTGCATGCCCCCTTTTCTCCAATGACGGATATCACATAAAAAAGGTTACAAATTCCAATTTATCATTGTAATCTTTTACAATAATCTATATCTTTGGTACGTTTAAGTTAGAAATTTAACTAACTGTTGATTAACTCGGATTCAGCGAATGATCCGTATGTCTCCTCGCTCATTCCCAGTTAAAAGCAATTCTCTTTTGGAGATCAACCATTCATCACAAATTATTGTAAGGTTGTGGAAGTAATATGGCATCATCCCGTTTATTGATCATTGGCGCTGGACGTATGGCAGAAGCTATCATTTCCGGCCTTAAAACATTTACCTCCCCTTTTTTAACAATAACAGTCGCAAGTCGGTCTGATACATGACGTTTGGACCAATTAGCTTCTGGTTACGCCATAGAAAGAACGATGGACTGGAAAGCATCGATTTCTAATTCAGATGTGATTTTGTTGGCAGTTCCTCCAGCTGCACATGTAGCTTTATTCGCTGAAATTTCAACGTACCTTGAGAACCAGTTAGTCATCACGGTAGCTGCAGGTATTGATCCTGCTACAATGGAAGCCCATTTGCCTGAAGGTACACCTGTCTGTTGGATGATGCCTAATACTGCTGCTCTTGTACAAAAGTCCATGACTAGCTTCGCATGTGGAAAGAATGTTGATCAATCACATCGAGCTGTGATTGTTGAAATATTACAGGCGATCAGGGAGTATGAAGAATTGACTGAAGAAAAAGTGCATAACTTGACTGCAATAACAGGGAGCGCTCCCGCTTTCCTCTATTTATTTTCAGAAGCATTAGAAGAAGCCGCGATCAGTTATGGGGTTACAAAAAGGCAGGCACAATACCTCGTGACGAAAATGATTGCTGGTTCAGCTGCTATGCTTGATACCGGCACTCCTGTAGAAACACTAAGGGAATCAGGTTACGACCCCTGGCGGTTCTACTGCCGCGGGCATTGAAGTATTAGAAACAAATAAAATGAAAGAAATGATTAAGGCTGTCATCGCAACGAATAAACATGCAAGAGGATAATCGTGTTTGAATAGCTAGTAGGAAAATAAACATTTTGGGCGAACAACCTATATAAAGCAAATTAATTAAGGAGGCAAATAATATGGGGATTTTGGATGGACTTATGGGGAATGCTTCTGAAGCAGATTTGAAAACAGTTGAGAAAGACCTTCAAAAAATCGTTACCGAGAATGAACGAGTTGAAAAAGCTTATAAGATCTTACGGGACATGATTGTCTTTACAAATAAGAGACTGATTTTGATCGATAAACAAGGTATGACAGGAAAGAAGGTTGAATACCATTCCCTCCCTTATCGGAGTGTCACCCATTATAGTGTGGAAACAGCCGGGACATTCGATATGGATGCAGAATTAAAAATCTTTGTATCCGGTACAGCTCAACCAATATCCAAACAGTTCCGGAAAGACAAAAGCATTTATGATGTCCAGAAAGCTCTGGCAACGTATGTGAATCAATAAATAATCAGTAAGAAAAACGATTAGTGATGAAATTGCCGTTTTTGTAGGGATGTTCCTAACTAAACTCTTTTATCCTTATTGTAGATATTTGGAAACTCACTCCCTTTTCGCGGGCGATCCGCCTTTTCCCGCAGTAGTGTCACGAATTTCCCGATAAGCAATCGAAATCAAGCTTTCACAACAACTTTAACTAATGAAAAAAGATCACCCATACGCTTTGGATGATCTTTTTTCATAATTCTATTCTTTATTTCTTTCGATTTGTTTGTTGACTGCATCTGCGGTTTTATCAACAGCATTCATAGCAGCGCTTTCTGTTGCTTCGACTGCATTTTCTACACTATCAAAAGCAGTGTCTGCCCCATCCTTAATATTTTTTGCTGTACGTTCTACCGCTTCCTGGTTTTGATTTCGTTTATGTGGCATGTTGATTCCTCCTTCTTATCGTTGTTAATATTAGGATGAAACCTATGCCTAAAAATATACATGATTAAAAATCTTCTCCTGTTTCTTCTATTATATACATACATCCTTTTAGCGAACGAGTACCAGGAATCAGATCAGAGGATGACCAAATGAATGGAAAAACGATCAGGGAGCTGGATAAGGCCATCTCCCTGAATAAAGTTCGGTTCCCTGCGAAAAATTGAGCAAGATTGGTATTCGAAAAAAATTGTTTGTTGTTCATAAGTTCTCTCTTATTCCAGGTATCCCATATGGTTGTCCTGTTTAATTTGACGTAACTTGATTACAAAACTCTTAATACTAAATACCCCATGAACACGGCTATCAAAGCACTGAGTAAGCTGCCAATCAAATAGTATTCTGAGAACTCTTTATTCTCGAATTGTTTGAATCTGGTCAATGATTTTACCGCTATGAGAAAAGTCATTCCATGCGGAATCCCTTGAACAATGAAAATGATGATCAATACACGTTCAACCATCCCTATGTAACGCCCTACATTCTTAGGTGAATCCCTATAAAACTGTTCAGTTCGAATTCTTGTTACTTCGTTTACCTCTTCCCCTTTTTCATTATAATGGGTCCTTATTTCTGTCTTCTCGTCTGAAATACTGTATTTATCCTTTGATAATGTTGGATTTGGCCCAAGATTCCTTAGAAGGATTCCGAGAAAATAGCCTGATCCAGTTGTCACGAGAATGAAAAGGATACTGATGAAGAGAAACTTTGACACAAGTCCCATTTCAATACCCTCAAACAAAAACTGTAAGATACCGATTGAGATGTCAGTCACAGAATAAGAAATCAACCCTGTAAAATTTAATATCAAGATGATGGAGAAGATATGGAGAAGTTGATCTGCCAAGAATAGGGTTGCACCGACAAGGACATGTTCGTATTTCCTGTTGATGGATTCCTTCAACCAATCCACGTGGTAATGGGTCAGAAGGATGACAAACATACTCACAGTGATTTTGTAGATTGTTTCCTGATTCAAGTCACCCACTGAAATAAAATAAATAATAACAGCAACAAAAAGGACGATGAAATGTACGGAAATGTGCTTAAGTAAACCTTTATGCAACCGCGTTTTTTTAAGCTCGATCAATGAATTTTTCTGAAGTACGAAGTCTGCAATGAAATGGGCTAATAAAATTAAAAGGAGTAATTGGAACATGCTTTACCCCTCTTCCCTTTCAGCTGATTGTTCCATATAATCCAATAATTGTAACAAGCTGCTTCTCATTTCAACTACCGTATAGTAATTCGATCGCGACAATAAATACGAAACGGTAGATTTAGGTGACTTATAGCCAAGTCGGGTCCCTATTTCCTCATAGGTAGCTTCCTTTTCTTTTTCTACCATTTTGATAACATCCTTCTGTTTGTCACTTTGATTGATGATCTTTTCATTTATGGAAAAGGTCAACGCATTAAGTGACTGATAAGGGAGATTTTCAGCGTAAAAAAAGAAGGAACTGTTATCTTCATTCAAATGCCAATACTTTGCTTCTGGATGATTCTTTTTTAAAAATTGATCCCGAGCATCAATCGCATTCAGTACGGCTGATCCGTTCATGGTATGGATTGTGGAATCAGCCGTCTCCAGTTCGCCAAGCCCTAATCCGATATACAAGGGGATTCCATAAGCAGCCATTGTGCTGCTAACCTTTTCAGCAGCAATATACCCTGAAGAATAGCGGTTCAAGACTCCAATCAGCTCGTCCCCGTTCCGAACATCAAATGGGACAATCAATTCCTCTTTCCATTCTTCATTCATACTGTCTGTACACTTCAATAATGCTGTCTGAAGCTGCTTTTTATCCAATTGTCTGGAATGTTTCACATCACAAGCAATACAAATACATGGCATTTTTGGAACACCTCCCATTAATAGTATTTTCATCTCATATATGATTGATATATTTACATCAACTTTACTAATGTTGATGTATTTATAACAACTATACCAGATGTGGTTTTTTTATCAATAGGTAAAACGTTTTAAATGTTCTGATTTGATTTTTCATTTCGTGTTCCTGCTATTTTATAGAGATGACCACACTTCTCACCTCGCCCTGCCGCTTAGAAAATGATATAATCTCTAAGTAGCTGAAATATGGAGGAATGTTAAGAATGATTACTGTTACGAATGTAGGTTTGCGTTTTGCGGATCGCAAGCTCTTTGAAGATGTCAATATAAAATTCACCCCTGGTAACTGTTATGGCTTGATCGGAGCGAATGGAGCAGGGAAATCCACTTTCCTGAAAATCCTTTCCGGTGAAATAGAACCCCAAAAAGGTGATGTCCATCTCCAGCCGGGGCAACGTATGGCAGTGTTGAAACAAAACCATTTCGAATATGAAGAATATGAAGTACTGAGCACTGTTATCATGGGACACGAGCGTCTTTATGAAATCATGCAGGAAAAAGATACAATCTATGCAAAACCGGACTTTTCAGAAGAGGATGGGATCAAGGCAGCTGAACTTGAAGGTGAGTTTGCTGAACTGGATGGCTGGGAAGCAGAATCGAGCGCAGCAGTTCTGTTAAAAGGTCTTGGAATCGAAGAAGAACTCCATAACAAGAAGATGGCTGACTTGACTGGTGGTCAAAAGGTCAAGGTATTGCTGGCGCAAGCCTTGTTTGGTAATCCAGATGTCCTCTTGCTTGATGAGCCGACAAACGGACTTGACATTCAAGCGACCCATTGGTTGGAAGAATTCCTGATCAACTTCGAGAACACAGTCGTTGTTGTTTCTCATGACCGTCATTTCTTAAATAAGGTATGTACACATATTGCTGATCTGGACTTCGGGAAAATACAAATTTATGTCGGAAACTATGATTTCTGGTATGAATCCAGTCAATTAGCCCAAAAGATGGCCCAAGAGCAGAATAAGAAAAAAGAGGAAAAGATTAAAGATCTTCAAAACTTCATCGCGCGATTTAGTGCAAATGCATCTAAATCGAAACAGGCGACTTCCAGGAAAAAACTTTTGGAAAAAATCACTTTAGACGACATCAAACCATCATCCCGCCGTTACCCATTTGTCGGTTTCACACCAGCAAGGGAAATCGGTAATGACTTGTTACGTGTTGAAGGCTTGACCAAAACAGTCAACGGTGAAAAAGTACTTGATAATGTTAGCTTCATCATGAATAAAGACGATAAGATTGCTTTAGTCGGGAAAAATGAAATTGCGAAGACGACTTTGATGAAGATCTTGATGGGTGAAATGGAACAAGACAGTGGAACTTTCAAATGGGGAGTCACGACTTCTCAGGCCTATTTCCCTAAGGACAACTCCGAATTCTTCGATGGTTGTGAACTGAACCTTGTGGATTGGTTGCGCCAGTACTCACCTGAAGATGATAGTGATACGTTCTTAAGAGGATTTTTAGGTCGAATGCTTTTCTCTGGTGAGGAAGTGAAGAAAAAAGCAAGTGTCCTTTCTGGAGGAGAAAAAGTTCGTTGTATGCTTTCAAAGATGATGTTAAGCAATGCAAACGTCCTATTGCTCGACGAACCGACTAACCACCTTGACCTTGAATCCATCACAGCATTGAACAATGGACTGATCAAATTCAAAGGGTCTATAATTTTCACTTCTCATGACCATCAATTCGTCCAAACGATCGCTAACCGTATCATTGAATTGACGGACAAAGGGGTCATGGATAAGGAAATGACTTACGATGAATATCTAGAAAATAAAGAAATTCAAAAACAACTTGAAGCGATGTATGGCTGATGATGTAATAAAGGGGTTGTCTCAAAACAATCGTGTCAGACACCACCAACACAACATTTTGTAATAAACCGCGTTTTTTTCACAAAATATTGTCAGGAATGGTGAGCGACAGACACTTATGGGACAGCCCCTTTATTCCTTATGCATGAAAAAATCATCGATACATCCTCCATATCCCTATCCCATTATTAGGTCCCTCCTGAACTAATTTTTCTGTTCCCTTTCGCTACCTCAAGCGTATAATGTCAGTAAATCGTATAAATGATGAAAATGAAAACGGTTTTATAGGTCCAATGGTGTGATTATTTGAAAATTATATTAACTATAAGATAGAAATATTTATTTCTTATGGATTCTTCTATATAATTAGAACTAACTCGATTATGGTCGCCATTTCAAAGCCAACAGAAAATTTTTGTGCCCTTTTCTCTTTTTATCCTTTCAAATTTTTCTTTCATTTCATCCATCATGTAAGATTTTCCTCTAGAGTACTTATTTTCTTTTAGAAAGAAGGTAGTTTCCATGGATTCATTGGTCATCCGTTCGTTCCAAAATGATGAGATAAGGTTTGCGTTTGTTTATGAAGGAAGATTGTATACGATGATTATGAAATGGTCTGTGGACAACCATTATTGGAATCTGCATACTTATGATCAAGATCTATTGAATGATCCAGAGCAATATGGTTTTATTGTAGGCAGATTACTATCAACCGACCGGGTAAAAGAATTTTTTAAAGAGCATCGCATAAGCATGGATACGGTTTATTGCAAAGACTGCAACAATGTATCAGTTGAATGATTCATTTTTAATAAGTAAAACTTATATGTTACAAAAGGACTCAATAAACAACTCGTCATTTACCAAGTATTTGAAGAGGTTTAAAATTTATGGCAAAGATATAGAAAAAATCTTATCCTTGCTTCTTCAGCCATTGAAAACCATTATGTTTGGAGGGTCTCGGTTGTTCCGCATGCGCCTGTTTTTCATTGGAATTATTGCAGGTTCTACGTTAGGTATGGTCAGCCACATTTTAAGTTAGGCACTTAAATCCCTCTTTACCAGAAGGGGGATTTTTCTGTGACAAGCCCCCTTTCATAAAATAATTTGCCTTTGAAATACACAAGCTAAACCTGAAGTGTATTTACGGAGGTGATAACGTTGAGATTTAGAGTAGTTACAGTAGCATTGGTTTCGTTGGTTGCAATATTTGCAGTTTATTTCTTTTACCCTACCAACAATGTAGAAGCCCCTCGAATTCAACAAACGCAACCTGACAAAAGGATCGTTCCAAATAAATTGGATACAAGACAATCCAGGGAACTCGTGAAAATGAATTCAATCGAGTATGGAGAGAGACTTGTCAAAAAGCTTAATACAAGTTCTTCCGTTGGGGTGATCCACCATGAAACAAAGGTCAAAAGTCACTATCACGAGCGACAGGCTACGGTAAAATTCAAAGAAAAACCAAGTCAAAAGGCCATGGAAATTCTTAGGAAAGAAATCAATGGTGAAGTGGCAAAGCAACTGGACTCAACTTATATATTTAAATCTGACACCTTAAGTACCCCTAAGTTGATCAGCTATTTCGATTCAAGAAATGATGTTGAATTTGCTGAACCTAATTACCTCTATTTACAAAATGAAATTGTGACAGATGATGAATTCTATCGCCAATATCAATGGAACTTGCCTGCGATCGGTACTGAAAAAGGCTGGGAAATTACACGCGGTAAGGAAGAGGTGATTATAGCGGTCATTGACACCGGTATTGATATACAGCATCCAGATTTAGCGGGTAGACTCCTCGAGGGACATAATATTCTGAAAGATAGTCCCAACCCTGTTGACGATAATGGACATGGAACCCATGTAGCTGGAATCATCGCATCTAAAACGAATAATGGCCTTGGTGTCGCTGGCATGACCTGGTACAACAAAATCATGCCGATCAAAGCGATGAACGCTGATGGTTATGGTACATCATTCGATGTCGCGCAAGGAATCCGATGGGCGACAGATCATGGAGCTGACGTCATCAACCTCAGCCTTGGGAATTATAAAGAATCAAAGGCTTTAGCTGAAGCGATCGACTATGCATATGAGAAGGATGTTGTCTTAGTTGCAGCTTCTGGAAACGATAATACTAATCAGATCAGTTATCCAGCGGCGTTCGATAATGTCCTTAGTGTAGCTGCAGTCAACGCCAATATACGCCGTGCCGATTTTTCAAACTATGGTGATTACATTGATGTTGCAGCCCCTGGAGTGGACATCGCAAGTACGTATATTGATAATCAGTATGCTTCATTGTCTGGTACATCCATGGCAACCCCTCATGTTGCTGCACTTGCAGGATTGATTCGTTCCTCCCAGCCGGAACTTAAAAACAGCGAAGTCATGCAGATTATCAAAGATACAACGGATGATGTAGGGAGAGTTGGAAAGGATCCATATACTGGACATGGTGTCATCAATGTTTCAGCAGCCCTCGATACGACCTATGAAAAAGAAGAGCCATATGGCAGATTTGGTGAATGGTTAAAAAGGTTCCGAGAGTGATGAAAATCAAATAGCCTAGACGAAGAAAAACGCTCAGAACAATAAATTTCTGAGCGTTTGGTGTTGTTGAATGGAATTTGTAAGTAAAAGAATGATTCCCCAACATGATTTCTAAAACTTGTTCATATAGTTGAAGAAGGAAAATCATAAAAGGGGAATTCCGATGACATTTGCTATCGTAACCATTTCAATATTGTCTTTCAACATATTATTGTTCTGCCTCTTGCTTGTTGTAGAAAATCGAAACCAAATCACGATGATGGAAGCAAAAAGTATAGGGATGTCATTCGGGATGACATTAGGGTTGGCTTCAGGCCTATACTTGATGTTCTTTTTAAGTGAACAACTTTCACTTGCAACGTTCCTCGCCATGGCGATCGGAAGTGGCGTGGGATTGATCATTAGTGCCCCAGTTCACATACTTGCAGCATTAGAAGGATTACTTGCAGGCAGCATGGGCGGGATGATGGGAGTGATGCTTGGCTCGATGCTTCCTGTCCATGAATGGGAGTTGATGATGAAAGTCCTTCTTATGATGCTGGTGATTATTTTATTGGTTAATGTAACTTATTTATATAAGAGGGCAGAAAAGAAATACCCGAAAACCTTTCGTTTTATCATCGGGATCACTTTAATTTTAATAAGTACAGGAATGTATTCCATCACAATGTTATCAGGCCCGGGAAGTTACGAGGAAGAACGACCGCCACATCACATGCATCACGTAGAGTAATTATATTACAAGAAGAAAGGGCTGATCTAGTAAAATAGACGAGCCCCTTACGTTCATTCCGATTCAATTTGGATTATTCTCGATTGGTCATCCGGTAATTTGGGTATTTTGACGGTAAGTTGATTCCCTGTCATCGACGCTTTGATTTTTTCTTGTGACACGTTCGGCGGTAATGGCAAGTATCTTTCAATGCGTTTCGAATAATTTTCTTTCTTTAAAACCTCCCCTTTATCATTTTGTAATTGTTCTTCTTCGAATTTTTGGATTAGAATCCTTAATTGATGATTGATCACTTCTAAATTGACACGGTCATCTTTTTCAACTGGTAATGTTGCCTGAATGAGGACCTCATTTTCTGATTCAGCTACATCAACATGAAAAAAATAATTCGATTGGAAATGGTTCAAATGCTTATCGAAATCCTGTAAGGATTTTTGCAAATGCTGATCAATGGAGTTTAAAAAAGTATCCATACGTTCATCATTGAAAAGATTCTTCAACTGATTTTTCCAAAAATCCATCCTTCTCTTCTTCCCTTCTACGCAGTTTAAAAGTTCGCAAGGTTGTTGGAATCATTGATGTCTGGATCAATTGTATTGGTCAAGTTCCAGAAGTTGTTCACAAGCATGAAGTCACCTGTATTCGATCCACCACTGCCACTCGATGATTTGGACGTCGTCTTTGGTGAGATGTACAAGGTGTCACCGAAATTGACTGTACCACTGCTTGAGACTGAACTGATTTTAATCGGAGCTAATATGACTGAAGGCATTACAATCCACTCCTCTCATAGGCACATTTTTCTACAGTATCTTATGCACTTCATGAACTTGTGGTACCCATTAACATTAGATTAGGTATTCGCATATGTTGTAATAAATAACTCCTGAAAAGGATGTTCAATATATGCCTGCTATGGTCGGAGCAATAAAAATCAACGAGGTTTCAGGATCAGCCGTTTTCAACATCGGGGATGTCTATCATATAGCACCTAATAGTGTATCGAAAACTTTTGCGGGTGCAGGGTCTTTTAATACGGGTGACAACTTGCAGGTCAACAACGGATACAATATCACTCATACCTTAGATTCCGATGTCATCGATAACAGTCTAATTGGAAATACGGGCTAAATATTATCCCCTTTTCGGAAGAACCTTGTGTTAAATTCTTGGTGAGTTTGCATAGGTTAGTTATGAGGGGGTGATGGACTTGAGTAATAATTATTTCGAACAACGTATCCGGCAGCTTGAAGAAGTCCTCAGGTGCTTACAAGAAAAAACCCAATCGATCGAGTCCATCGTTTCAGGTTTGCAAAATGAAGTTGGACAATTGAAAAATTCACCTCAAACCTCAATTGAATATAATTTCGATCAATTGAAAATCGAAACGTTGGAGGGGACACTGAATATTGGGCTCTCTCCTGGAGGGAGCGGCCTTGATAATATTGAGGATCTTGGAGTCAACGGTAAGAAAATCCAGATCAATAAGAATAATACCTCTGAAACCCAGGCCCCTTTTACAGATGATATGTATAAATGGATCAATCAAGGAGTCGATCATTATTTAAACCATGATATCTTCAATGATATTCAAAAAGTGGAAAAGCGGACTCGATTCAGTATAACCGAGCAACAGCAAAAAGTGATTGTAGAGGATATCAAAAAACAGATGGGGCATCGTCTTCCCCATTATGTGATGGCAACAGACCCTGATAACGCACAACGGAATCCGAATCAAGAAGCTGACCGGATCATGGAGCAAATTAAAAAAGATATTATAAGCGGAATTGAAATCTATATGAATAATGAAAAGGAGAAATCCCAGGGAGGAAAACAGGATGGAACTTAACGTTATCAATCGTGAACTATCTGTCGGGGATATTCGTATCATGGGTATTTCGACTTCTTCACTGCTTTTGGTCGGTGATAGCGATGTGATCAATTGTCAATCCATGTTCGACACACCTCCAGAATCGTTGATCATCGGTACCCCTCTCGTACCATTGGGAACGGAATCCTGAAATGGATCGTATTTCTGTTGTTCAATCTATCGATATCGTGTCTGTCACCTCCTCATCCATCGTTCAAGCAGGTGACACGAATATCCTGACCCCGGTTTCTAAAGCATTAGCGGTACAAAGGCAAGAATCGACATATGACATTAATGAGCATCGACTTGATATGTATCCGATTTTTTCAATACCTTTTCCGCCTCTATCCTATGAATGCATTCCCGTAAAAACCGTACAAGAGGTACCTGCCATCCAGGTCAATTCGATCAACATCATAGGGGTTGCGGCGTCTTCTGCCGTCCGAATCGGAAAAACGGATTTCATCTCCAGCGAAACCCGTGTTAAACACATTCGCCATTTCACTGTCAATCCTTATGAATAGGAGGATGATTATGAATGTGTATGTCAATCAGACGATTACAATCCAGACCTTGCGTATAGAAGGATTATCAAATTCATCTGTCCTCCAAATCGGTACGAGTGGAGTCATAAAACCTATATCATATGCCGCCAATACAGGCGGATTCACTGAACCTGCCCCTGCAATGATACAACCATTCGGGGGTGTGGTAGAACTACCTACTGCTGGTCCGTTGGTTCCATTGGCGCCATAAGGATGATCGAGTAGAAATTGTGAGGAGATTTTATGGATTCATGGTCAAAAATGATGGATTGGAAGCAAATGGCTGATAAGTACTTCAATGAAAATTTCTTTCCCAATCAACAAGAAAATGCAAAGCCAGGTCCTCAAATGAACATCTATGAGTCAGAGAATGAACTTTTATGTTTGATTTCACTTCCGGGCCTGAAAAATATTGATGATGTGGAGGTGTATGTATATAAGAGTTCAATCAAGCTAATCGGAAATACCACGATCCACGCACATGGCATGTCCCTTAAGAAAAATGAGATTTTTCAAGGAAGATTCGAGCGCGAAGTGACTTTGCCCTACTCAGTCCGTGAAGACCCCATTGAGGCGTATTATCAAAAAGGAATCCTCTATATAAGGCTGTATCGTCTATTGACGGATGATCGCTCGAAGAAGAAAGTCGAGATTAAATTTCACCCAGATTAAAGGTGGGCTGACACTCTATTCACGCCAACCCTCCATATTATCTAGACATTACCTATATTATTACTGTCGGAGGCGTCTGGATCAATTGTAAATGTTACACTGAAAACGTTTTTTTCTGTTAAGAAATCTCCAGTGTTCCCTCCTCCAGAGCCTTGTGCAGTTTTTGAAGTTGATACGGGTGAATTATAGAATAGATCCCCGAAATTAACCGTTCCATCATTCACAGCAGAAATTTTTATAGGTGCAATGATTATTGTCGGCATAGCCACTCTCCTTTACCCTGTAATGCATGAAAAGGGCTGGACCTTATCCATTCAGGCTTCCTTAAGCATATACGTCATCTTGTTTTAGAGAAAGACAAAATAACGCAATGAAGTAGCCAGGCAATTGATTTGGCCATACCCTTTTGAAAGATGACAAACATGTAATTTTTATTTAGGAAGCAAAAGGAGTCCGACAACTCCTTTGCTTACCCTTTTTTATGATCGCTTTCGTCAAATTAGCTTACAAAAGCTACTCCCACAATAATAAGGAGAATAAACAAAACAACGATCAAAGCAAAACCTGCTCCATAGCCGTAACCCATGAAAGACATCCTCCTTCCTTCAGGTCATTAAAAGAACCTATTCTACCTAGAGAAGATTCTTTTCATTACATACTATGTAGAAGTACAGGTTTTGATAGGGACAAGTGGCGATATTTTGGATATCTTCCGCCGTTTTTTATAAGTTTTTTTGAGAAAACGGTTCATTGACCTATCACAAAACACGGCGTATATAAGGAACATTCAATTCTATTGCTAAATATATAGTGGTTTTTGTAGAATTTGGTCGAAATTTCATCTTTTTTTGAAAATTTAAGTATGTTATAATTATACTGTTTCGGTTTTATAAATGCATCCTTATTCGTGTTACATTTGTGCTGTTCCCGACTTCAGAATGATTTATATTAGTACATATCGTCTGGTTTTTTTACAGCTTTATACAATCCCTATAAGGCACATGGTTTAAAGGACTGGACATCGTCTAACATCATTGTGAAAAGTTGGAACGATCAAAACTACATTCAACGAGGTGAACCATTAGAAATGGAAAAGGAGAAAACACTGCCTAAACCCAGTACTTTGAACTACATTAAATTCCTAATACCTTCCTTGATCGGAATATTTCTATTCATGATCCCGATTAATTACAAAGGTCAAGTAACCATCCCAGTCGCCTTGCTTGCAGACTGGATACAGGCTTTGCTCGGTGACAGCATCCCGGTCATCATGACATGGATCATTGTCCTTACAGTCTTGCTATCATTTATTGCTGTTTTGGCAAAACCCGCATTCATTATGAATAATGCATTTTTAAAATCTCTCTTGTTTGTGCGTCCAGTTTGGTTGATTGCAAGATTGCTAGGTATGATCTTTGCAATCATGACATTGAATGAAATCGGACCTGAATGGATATGGTCACCAGATACAGGGGGACTCTTGTTGACAGGGCTGATTCCGGTACTGTTTTCGGTCTTCTTATTCGCAGGGTTGTTCCTGCCGTTGTTACTGAACTTTGGATTGTTAGAACTATTCGGAGCACTATTGACAAAGATCATGCGTCCGGTTTTCACTCTTCCTGGGCGTTCCTCAATCGATTGCCTGGCATCATGGTTGGGTGATGGGACAATTGGGGTTCTTCTCACGAGTAAACAATATGAAGAAGGAAATTATTCTAAACGTGAAGCAGCAGTCATCGGGACTACATTCTCTGTCGTATCGATCACATTTACGATTGTAGTCTTAAAACAGTTGGAGTTGGATGCATATTTCGGTCCATACTACTTAACAATTGTGTTGGCTGGAGTGGTAGCAGCCCTGATTTTACCTCGGATTCCACCGCTATCCAAAAAGAAAGACACATATGTGGATGAATCGGATGTTCGTAAAAGCGAGGATATCCCTGAAGGAATGTCGGTGTTATCTTGGGGTATGAGGTCAGCCGCGCACACAGCAGAAAAAACGAAAAGCTTCGATGTCATCGTAAGAGGTGGATTCCAAAATGTGCTTGATATGTGGATGGGTGTCATCCCAATCGTCATGGCTATCGGTACAATTGCATTAGGGATTGCAGAGGCTACTCCATTTTTCGAATGGCTCGGTAAACCGTTTGTACCGCTGCTTCAGCTCATGCAGGTACCAGAAGCGGCTGATGCTGCCCAAACGATCGTGGTAGGATTTGCTGATATGTTCTTACCTGCCCTCATCGGTGTGGAAGTAATCGAAAGTGAAATGACAAGATTCATCGTAGCTTGTCTATCTGTTACACAGCTCATTTACATGTCTGAAGTTGGCGGATTGTTACTCGGTTCTAAAATTCCTGTCAACTTCAAAGATTTAATCCTCATCTTCCTAGAGAGAACATTAGTAACATTACCAGTCATCGTATTGATGGCACACATTATTTTTTAAAAGTTTAGTTACCAGGGCAGCCTTTGTGCTGCTCTTTTTTAGTTCGTAAACTTTTCTGCTACATCGGTTAGCTACATCGCTGAAAAGTTATAAAGTTTTTTAAGAAGGCTGAAACCGGTTTGATCTCAGCCGATTTGATCACTACCAGGAAAACCAAGGATCGGAGTCTTCTTCCTCTTCTGACTCATCATCCTCTTCTTCATATGAAGTCTCATTTTTCACTTCAATTTCATCTTCATTTTCCTCATTATCATTTCTATTTGGACCAAACCCCCACATTGCATCCCAAGGATCTACATCCTCTTGTTCTTCTTCGCGTTCAAAATCTTCATTTTTAATATCCATTTCTTCCTCGTTGATTTTCTTCGCCATGAAAATCCCCCCTTTCAGTACCAACACCAGTTACCAATGGCATAGTAACCATCTCTTATTAAGGTATTGATAATTTCATTTTTCGGTACGGATACCTGCCTATCTTCCAATAAAAAAGAAGAGACTTTAAAATGTCCCTTCTTTCTTTAATCAACAGTTTTAAAAAACGCTTTAACAGAATCAGGTGTTTTGGCATTTGCGCTATGCAAGTGGGCTACCTTTTCTCCTTTTTGGAATACAAGCAAGCTCGGGATTCCCATTACTCCATATTTTTCAGCGATTTCAGGAAATTGATCTTTATCGATCTGGTACCAAGCTTTATCCAGATGATCTTCCATTATTTCACCAATAAACATATCGAGTCGTTTACAATCGGGGCACCAATCCGTTTCAAATTTGATGACCGTCTGCTGCGATTGATTGATTAGATCGTTGAATTGTTGTTCAGATGTTATATCTTTCATAAAATCCCCTTCTTTTAGTTGATATAAATAATATACAAAATTATTCTTTCGAATGTGAAATGACATGCTTAAGCAGTAAGGTTGTTTCATGATAAATGATTGTGTTCCACTATATATGCAGGATATTACCGTTTTATTGGAATAAAGTTTTGTAAATCAACAATAAGATTTAAAAAAACGATAATTGCAAAAGCTATTATCTGTAAGTTAGAATCGGTTCCTAAAGGGAGGAATGATCTTGGGCCATCAACATGATCACCATGTAAATAAAAAAGCTTTGAGAATTTCTTTCCTTTTAATCTGTACATTCATGATTGTCGAAGTGATTGGCGGCCTTCTGACCAACAGTTTAGCCCTGCTATCTGACGCCGGACACATGTTAAGCGATGCTGCATCATTAGGCTTAAGTTTCTTAGCCATCCATTTTGGAAGCAAGAAACCGAATCCTGATAAAACAATCGGATATAAACGATTTGAAATTCTGGCCGCATTCATTAACGGGGTTGCCCTTATCGTCATTTCCTTCATCATTATTTATGAAGCCTTACACCGTTTTATGAATCCCCCTGTAGTCGCAGGATACGGGATGCTATCAATTGCTTTTATCGGTTTGTTGATCAACTTGATCGTCGCTTATATCCTACTGAAAGGTGATACCAGCGGAAATTTAAATGTAAAAAGTGCTTTTCTACATGTTATAGGTGACCTTTTAGGATCTGTAGGCGCTATGATTGCTGCGCTTTTCATTATCTTTCTGGGGTGGAGATATGCAGACCCGATTGCGAGCATTGTGGTTGCACTGTTGATTTTGATCAGCGGGTGGCGTGTCACGAAGGAAGCTATCCATGTATTGATGGAAGGTACACCAGGTCATATTGCCATTGAAGAAATCAAAGCATCACTCCGTGCCCTCCCATCTATCAAAAGTGTACATGACCTTCATGTCTGGTCGATTACATCAGGCTTTACCGCTTTAAGTTGTCATATTACGATTGAAAAGGAAACCGACCATCAGGAAATATTGGAACAAGCATCCAATCATCTAAAGGATTCCTTCCATATCAATCATACAACGTTACAAATCGAATATTCAGATGACCATTGTGATTCCTGTAATTAAAAAAGATGGAAACATTGGTTTCCTTCTTTATAAGGTGTCACTGAACTGATAGACAATCGAATCCCCGATTGGTACATATCCGATCTTCTTATAGATACTGTTGGAGGTCGGATTTGATTGATCTGTATATAGTGTACAGAACTCATAGCCATCTCTTAATAGGATCCTGCTAAGTTCAGCCACGCAAGATGTTGCATATCCATGCCTTTCATACTCTTTTGGAGTGTATACATAATTGACGCTTATCCCCGAAGAAGTACCCCTCGCCTTTCTTGCCATGGAAACCGGTTTTTTATCTTCCCAGACATATAGGCTTTCTTGTAAAATGAATTCCTGCGTTTTTTCCCTTGCTAATTCTTTCGTAAATGGAGATTCGGTTATAAGAGAAAATTCATAACCCCATCTTGAGAGCAGATCAAGATCATCCATTGTTGCTAATCTGATGAAACCAGAACTTTGTGATACATCATTCACCTTTGTCAGTTTAAAGATACATTGTTCCATTGCAAGGTCGTAACTGATTTTATAGGCTGCACCCCAGTATTCAGCGAATGAGCCTGCCAGTTTACTGGGACCAATGACTCCTGGAATCTTTACTTGATGTGCTTGTAATTTTTCGACAGCTCGTTTTATAGCTTCATTTAAGTGAGGGTGTGAACCATCCCCGAATATCCCTAAATTATACGGGGGCGTCATGATTAATAGTAAAACCAAGTTTTTCTTGCTATCCGTAACGGATGCGAAAAATGGTTTTGTATCATCACTACTTATCCCCTTCATCTCATTTTCGATACAACGATGCATAATACCAAGCGGAAGATTATTTAGTGCCTCGTCTTTCATTAGAAATGCTTGTCCAACTCGAGCTAATTCACTCGCTTTTCTGTATTGTTGAAAATTCATATATCTTTTCCCCTCATGCCAATCCTATAGTTTGTAAATATTTTATCGTTTCTAACAGTCCCAAGCAAAAAGTCATTTTCACTTCGTATTGATAACTCCTTCACTACCATATCTGTGGTTATCAAATGCATAATACGTGATCCCATAGAAAAATGATCCTTCCATCTTGTATTTTGAGCTAAATCCCAAATTTCCTTACTCCCCTATACTTATACAAAAAAACACGGAATCCTTTCCGTGTTTCTAAAAACGTTCCATAGGTTAACATAATATCATTATAATCTACATTAATATTACTGGATTATTTATCTATATGATCTGGAGGTGGTGGGTCTGTTGAAACAATAAAAGCTAAACCAAGTTCTAGAATACATAGTATAACGATTGCTACAAAACCAAACATAGATACGCCCCTTGTGTAAGCATTTATAATCAATTATAAGTGATTATACACATATTCACAATAAGTAATTATAAGTTACACGCATACTTACTGTTTTGTGTTCTTCACTTACATCCCTTATAATCAAATAAAAGTAAGTAATGAGAAATGAGGAATTCAGATGTTCCAAGATGAGCGGCTAGTGAAAATACTTGATTACTTATATAAGCATGATCGTATTACGGTCACTCAAATGATGGAGATGTATGACATATCCAGGGATACCGCAAGAAGAGATTTAGTTAAATTAGAACAACAAGGAGAAATCAAACGTACTAGAGGCGGTGCACTTCTCTCTCCTAATGAAAAAACAGACGACGGAAGGAAACAGGACTCTGATGAGTTGCTACTCAGTTCTAAAGTGGATCGATCCATAGCTCAAAAGGGGATGAGTCTTATTGAAGCTGAAGAAAATTTGATGTTTGACTCCTCTATATCTGTTCTCTATCTTGCTGATATCCTCACTATCCCATCGACGGTCATTACGAACTCTTTGAAATCAGTAAGGCTTCTTGTTGATAAATCGGATATTGATATCCATCTTTTCGGTGGCCGATTGAACAAAAAAGGGGATTCTCTACAAGGATTATCTTTATTAGAGGATATGGAAAGGTATTATGTGGATAAAGTCTTTATTGGGGCTGAGGGTATTGTATCAGAGGGGATTTCTTATTCTAACCAAGAAGAGGGAATGGTAACACGCGCCATGACTAAACGTGGAGATCAAGTCATCGTTTTGGCGAACTCCACATCGTTTGGCAAACAGGAATTATTTAAAAGCCTCTCATTCCAAGACATCGATATTCTGATTACAAACCATAGCCCTGATAGTGAATTCATAAGCAGATTAGAAAAGTTCGATGTAAAATTGATGGTCGTCGATCACTAAGGTATCATATGTAATTGCTAATTTCCTTCTATAAAGTGGTTCACGGAGTCTTGTTAGTCCCTAGTCTAGTGTCCTAACATCATATCAAAGTTTTTTCCGCCCTGGCTTCTTGTTAACAAGCCTTCATGAGGTTCATCCCCCTTTGAAAATAAGAAAAACGCAAGCATTATTATTCAAACCTACCTACGTTTATGATGCTTGTATCAGGGGAAGGAACGTTGGGCGATTTAGGGTCCCTACTTATTTTATGGATGTCGTTTTTTGGGCACGGATGAAGAGGAATTGTGGTCTTTTCGTCCATTTTTCATATGTGTCAGGTTGTTCTCTTCTAAAATCATCGGTTGGCATCGGCTCGATCAACTTTTCAATCACGAACCCGTTTAGATGGAGCGGCTTTAGAATTTCACTCAGTGGCCTTCGATAGAATTGCACTTTCACTTTGCCATCCGGTGTATTCCACTCATCATCCAGTAATTCCGTTGAAAAGTAATTTTCACGTCCAAAAACAAGATAGTCCATAAATGGATGGTGGACCGAAAAGATAAGCCGTCCTCTATTTTTTAAAATTCGATTGAACTCTCGCATAGGGGTTTCCCAGTCTTTTAAATAATGCAGAGTAAGAGGTGAAACGATTACATCCTTAGATTGGCTTTCTATCTGCTCCAATGGCTGGTTAAGGTCAGCTAGAATGACCCTGGCTTTGTCACCTGCACGTTTTTTCGTCAATTCAACCATGCTTGGACTGAAATCGACCGAAGTAACATACTTAGCCCCGTGGTCAATGAACCACTTCGTATACCAACCTGCTCCACAGCCCGCATCAAGTACTGTTTTCCCTTCTACATCAGGAAGTAGAGACAACGTACCTGGCCGTTCATAATATGCGTTAGCAGGTTTAGTATCGACAAATCGGTCATAATGATCGGCTAATTGTTCATAGGCGTCATAGGAAATCAATTCTTTCATGTTGAACATCCCCTAAAATGTATTGTTAAAGTACTTATTTTAAAAGTGAAAAACTTGCGGACTATAGTCACCATATGTCAATAAGTGTCTGGTTACACTTTAGAAAGGCGCTTGATGTATTGCAGAGCTCCTCTTAAATCTACATCTACCTCAATATGGTCTGGTGTCCATGGTATATAGATATCGGGTTGGACCCCACTATTATCAATTCCTTCATTGAGATCTATACGACTGCTTTTAGAAGTTGGATAGAGAAGTCGATAATTGATTTCCTCAAAATATTCGATAGCAAGATTACTATAATCGATACGTCCGCTTGTTGGCCTTCCAATCAGTGTGACTTTTGGGGATTGTGAAGCAGTCAAGGCAAATTGATCCCCAGAACTACCACACAGATTATCTATCAATATGATGACGTTGATAGGTGATTTCGAACCGGCTATGATGTTTGCATCTTGATCCATCTCAAATTTAAACTCGCAGAAACCTTTATCCTTGTAGAGATCCATATTAATGATAAACTGCCTGATTGATTTATCTTCACCATATTTGTGCTGGAGCTCTTTAAATAACTTCATACGGTTTTTATAATTACGATCTGTAATGAGATGATAAACAGGATCATCCCTATTTACAGAGTCAGGAGGAAAAATATAATTCAATAAATGTTGATAGACGCTATCCATACCCCCACTATTCACTCTGACATCGATAATCAGGTTTTTACATAAGGCGAATAGGGGTTGATTGTTTATAATTAAATTTTTCAGTTGTGCCCCATCCATGAAATCGTTCATTTTTAGGAAAAGTGTTTCTTCATCAATTGTCGTTAAGATATATTCTGAAAGTGATTTTTTTGGAATATACTTCTTAAGTTCAAGGTTAAATCGAATACCATTTCGGTCCTCCAATGTACAAAACTGTGCCCTGGCTAATATGTATTGCCAATTTTCCCTTTCTGGGATGTCACTTGCCAAGAATCGTCGTTTAGATTCTACTAAGATAGTAATTGGAACATTATCGATTGCTTTAATTTTATAACCCGGCTTTATCCGCTCTTCATCAGTAATGCTAGTGATATACAGGTCATGATGATACCTTTTTACATGGAAACCTATGGATTTATCACCCAAAGTCTGATTGGTTTCATTGAAACTGACATGATGATCGTGGAAGTCAAGTAGATAATCCTCTACAATCTGAGCAAATGTATTATTATCGAGAACCCCTAATTGGGATCCATGTTCTATCTTTTTACGAAAGTGCTCAGGTCGATCCCACCCTTTTTTTCCCTTACAGCCTGCATATCATGGTGCATAATTGAAACGATTTCATCAAACACTGATAAGTAATCCAACAGTCTCTCCCCTAATTGGATGTCTTCATCTTAATCCCTTTCCACAGGATAATAGATCCACCCTTCTTCTTTGGCGATTTCCATGTTAATACAAGGTTCGCTTAGGGTTATATTCTTGATGATTTCTCCATTTCCTGCATATAAAAGCGCGTGTATGGCGCATATTGCTGCATCATAAGCATCTGTGTTTTTCTTGACAACTTCAGGTATCATCCTAAGAATTTTTTCTTGTATATGTATAGGGTCATAATTTTTAATCAAAGCTGGATAGACTTCGATGATGGTCTTCGAATCCACCGTAGTACCTTGTTGGGGATGGACGTTGAAATTCTGGTCTTGTGTCCAATGGTTCGCATAGCTCATAGCGAGTGTCGTATTGTTCCCCAACTTATCGAAAGGTGCTGACAAAGGTTTTTTTCCAAACATTTTATAGATATGCCTTTCCGTCTCCCGGTAAGCATAAGGGTTGAAAATCTCTTTTGTGGGTCTTTCTACGGAAGTTGATTCATAGTTGACTAATTTTTTATACTCGATCGGAAAACCTAACGAAGCATCTACGGCAATTACAGTGACATCAAATTCATCGAGTGAGGCTTCAGGGTCTAGAAGTTGAAGGATTTTTTCAGGTATCCAATCGTTATGATCAACGATTTTTTTATTCGCAGGTTGACCGATCCACTTGAATTTGTTGGTATGGGTCTCAAATTGACAAGCTGCAATACCCTGTTTGGTCCCCATCCACCCTCCTACATCCCAGCCGAGTCCTAGTAGTTTTACCATTTTAACACCTCCTTATCATTTCTGCTCCAACAGTAAACGAAGCGAGAAAAATGCAAATACAGTACCTTTCAAGCGATTGATCCAACGTAATACTGTTGGATTGCTCCACATCTTTTCGCCGACTGTCCCTGCCGTAAGTGATAGGATAATAAAAATAAGTAAAGCTTGGGCAATGAATAATAATCCGAGGATTGTCATTTGTATGGGGACTGCGCCATTGTTGACGTTTACAAACTGAGGCAGAAAAGCTAAAAAGAATATCGATACCTTAGGGTTCAATATATTCATTAAAATACCCTTACGATAAAGGCTTATCATCGTATAGATCTTGGCTTTCTTCTGTTCTAGTTGTGAATTTTCACGGAATGCTTGGATCGCTAAGTACAATAGATAAATTGCCCCTGCAACCTTTATGATTGTAAAGGCTAAACCTGATTGATAAAGGATGGCTGAGATCCCGACTGCAGCGGCTAATGTATGAGCAATCAGTCCCGTACAAAGGCCGAGCCCCGTTGCAATACCCGCTTTCTTACCTTGGGAAACGCTTTGCGCGAAAACAAACATGAAGTCGGGTCCAGGTGTAATGGTTAGTAATATCGATGCAAATAAAAAGTAACTAATCGTAGTAATGTCCATATTTCGTTCTCCTTTAAGGGTAATTAAACGATGTATCTATCATACCAAAATAAAGTAAGAAAAGCGCAAACGCCCTGACCAGCCACGAAGGTCACTGGAAGTCCGACGAGGAGGCTCGAATCAAACAAAGTTCGGTTCTGCGTGGGAAAACTCTTCGATCTAAATCAATGTGTCGACCGACACAGGAGGACTGAAGTGATCCAAGTGGTTGGGCGTTGGAGCTAGACATTACTTCATTAAAACAAATTTTTATGCTTTCTTATCTTTTCAAAAAGGACTGATCCAGGATCAGTCCCACTGCCTACTATACATTTTGAGATGGGTCAGCCACTTTCACAATGTATTTACCAATATTTTCACCTGTAAACAACCCGAGGAATGCTTCAGGAATGTTCTCAAACCCTTCAACGATTGTTTCACGATAAGTCAATTTACCTTCCTTGAGCCACATTGCAAGATCTTTGACCGCATCTTCAAAATACGCGCCATAATCAGAAACGATGAACCCTTTCATCAAAGCACTATTGATAAGTAGGTTCGGCTGTACACGGAGTCCGAGGTCAGGTTTTTCTAGGTTATATAATGCAATTTGACCACAGATCGGAATACGTGCACCTTTATTGATCAAACGTAAGACAGCGTCCGATACTTCACCGCCTACATTGTCATAATAGACGTCAACACCATCTTTACATACACCCTTTAATTCTTGTTTAAAGTTTTCTGACTTATAGTTGACCACTTCGTCAAATTTAAGCTCTTCTTTTAAATAGGTTAATTTTTCATCAGAGCCTGCAATGCCTACGACCCTGGCCCCTGCAATTTTTGCTATTTGGCCGACAACCGTACCGACTGCCCCAGCAGCCCCTGAAACCACAACCGTTTCACCCGGCTCAGGTTTTCCAATGTCAAGTAATCCGAAATAGGCCGTTATTCCAGGCATACCAAGCACTCCCAAGTGAGTTGTAACGGGAGCTTGATGCGGATCAATTTTTCTAAGAGCGTCTTCTGAAGCGATTTGGAATGTTTCCCAGCCCAGGTTCCCTATGACGAGGTCTCCTACTTCGAATTCTTCACTTTTACTTGAAGTAACTTCAGCAATGCCCCCCCCATTTATGACTTGTCCTAATTTATAAGGCTCTACATATGATTTTTGATCATTCATTCTTCCCCTCATATATGGATCGACGGATATATATAACGACTTCAGTAATACTTCTCCACTTCCAGGTTCATCAACTTGTGATTCTGTCCATTCAAAGTTTTCGTGATCCGGCATCCCTGTCGGTCTTTTTGCCAGTCTTATCTGTTTTGAATCAATAATACTCATGTTCGATCCCACCTTCAATTCAATTTCCTTTCATTATAAATTCCAATTCATCATAAATAAAATAGATTGCTTGAATTGTAGTGAGATTGATTTATCATATTTTGTGATATAATGACTTGATTAAAAGAAGATGGAGCTTTATATATATGTATCAGACGCATACGATTAGACAGAAACTGAAACAATTTCTATACATTCTCTTTCCGATCTTGATTACTCAGGTCGGTTTGTTGGCGATGAATTTCTTCGACACGCTGATGAGCGGGCAAGCAGGGGCAGAAGATTTAGCTGGAGTAGCGATTGGGTCAAGCATATGGGTACCCGTTTTTACAGGATTAAGCGGTATTCTGATGGCCTTGACTCCTATCGTGTCCCATCTCATCGGCAGTAACACGAAAGAAAAGGTGCCTTTTTCAGTCATACAGACTATTTATCTGGCTATATTCCTTTCAATTGCAGTGGTTTTGATCGGTTTGTTTGTCTTGAAGCCGATATTGAACGTGATGGATCTTACAGGTCAAGTAAGATATATCGCTATGCATTATCTGATCGGTTTATCCATGGGTATTCTCCCCTTATTCATCTACACATCGATAAGGAGTTTTATTGATGCATTAGGGGAAACGAGGACGACGATGTTCATCATCTTACTTTCCCTTCCCATCAATGTCCTTTTCAATTACCTGTTTATCTTTGGAAAATTTGGTTTCCCGAGATTGGGAGGTATTGGAGCGGGTTATGCTTCAGCCATTACTTATTGGTTTATCTTTTTCGTGGCCATCCTTGTCGTTCACAAGAATCCGCCATTTGCTCATTACCGGATTTTTAGAAAGTGGTTCCGTGTTTCGCTGATTACGTGGAAAGAAGTTTTGAAAATTGGGGTACCGATCGGACTTGCCATCTTTTTTGAAGTAAGCATATTTGCGGCTGTCACCTTGCTCATGAGCCGTTTTGATACGATTACAATCGCGGCTCACCAGGCTGCGATCAATTTCGCCTCTCTCCTATATATGGGACCTCTCAGTGTATCGATGGCGTTGACGATCGCTGTAGGATTCGAGGTAGGGGCTAAGCGTATAAAAGATGCCAGGCAGTATGGTGTATTAGGTATCAGCATAGCTATTGCTTTAGCATGCTTGTCAGCCGTATTCCTATGGTCCTTCAATGAACAAATTGCAAGTTTATATACGAAAGATGAGGCAGTATTGAAGTTGATTGCACATTTCTTGATCTATGCGATCTTCTTCCAGCTTTCAGATGCCATTGCAGCTCCTATACAAGGGGCTCTAAGGGGATATAAGGATGTAAATATGACGCTGATCATGGCCTTGATTTCCTATTGGTTTGTAGGTTTACCACTAGGATACATCCTTGCAAGTTACACAACATTCGGACCATTCGGATATTGGATAGGATTAAGCTCGGGGCTGACCAGTGGGGCGATTACGTTGTATTTGAGACTTCAATATTTGCAACGCAGTTATGCGAAAGGTCGAAAGAATCCAGTAAACCCTTAATAATCTGCTGTGGAAACCGATATGAAAGGTAAGCCGAAGCCATAAGGAGGTGAGCGCGTAAGATGGAGCTCTCTTCATTCATGGCAAATGACCTTCAACAATTAAGGCATACCTTGAACATGAATTTGTTGGGTGGCAACCTAGCGACCCAGGCAGCGCAAAGTACTGTCATGCTGAAAGATTTTGAAGCATCACAAAAAGCTGTGCAAGCTCAGCATCCTACTTCTGGACATAACATCGACCTGAAAGGTTGAATGAAAAAAGCGGAGAGACTATAGAAATGTTGCCAATTTCTTAAGAGTCGACTCCATTTTTTGAAATATTATATCCGAATAGAGACTTTATAGATAAGCTTAGTGACATTAGAACATGTCGGTAGATCTCTTTTGTGAAAGGCGTTTTACGTTGCGAAGCAGAGATGGTGTAGGAGCAAATATCATGACATTCCAACATAAGTTTTTCAAGTGACTTTATATTGTTTTCTTTTAACCAATTTGAACACATTTCTTTACATGAATCGCATAGTTCTATGATGTTCTGGTCACTTTCTATCGCTATTTACTCGCCCCAACAGTATGTTAATAGACTTTATCCGTTATGAAGTGTAAATTAACTTATTCTAGTTAGTAATTAGGCTTATTCGATGATTTCTTTAAGTTGCTTATATATTCGCACGATTTCTTCTAATTTTATCCGGACAAGGCCACTTGATGAAGGAGCGACAAACTCTTTCATCCCAGATCCTACAGGATCATCCTGTAACCCCCATCCCACTTTTCTCCTTCCGCTATATTGATTATAAACTCCTTTTCCAACGAAGCAGACAACCTCTGCTTGATATCTATTCAACTTTTTCACCAACTTTTCCTTGCCTACTTTATATTCCTTGTTTGTGATTTCTGCTGCCTCTTTTGTAGGTCTTTCTACAATGTTAGTGAATCCATAGCCGAATTTGTCAAGCAGAATTCGATCTTCTCCGGGAGTATACATTCGGTCAGTCAATCCAGATTGATGAAGAATCTTCCAGAAACGATTTCTTGGATTAGCAAAATTGTGCCCGGTCTTACTTGATCGAATACTTGGATTGAAACCGACAAACACGATCTTCAAATCATAATCAAGCACATCTGGGATTGGTTTTAGCATTATACTCCTCCTTGTCTATTCCCTTCATCTTTTTTCCGAACAGTCATACCTCCTGAGAGAACAAACTTCATCGCTTCTTCTGGTTTCATATCCAATATTTCAACATCAGATTTCGGGATGAGAAACGTCATTCCCGCAATCTGGAAGGTTTGCGGAACATATACTGCTATGTGATCAACAAGAGGATCAGCTATAGCGTCTATATTTTCCGAAGTCACGAATCCGATAGACTTCATATTCGTACCTGGAATATGGACCAGCGCGACCTTCGAAAATGATTTCTTTTCTCCCAAAAAGGATTGGATTGTATCTTTGATGACAGAATATAAACTTTTCACGATCGGAATCCGATCAAGCAGGTTATCCAAAAGCTCTACGATTTTGCCGCTCAAATATTGTCTTGATAGCCAACCTAGAATGGTTATCAATAGAATCGATGCAAGTAAGCCAAGCCCTGGTACATAATCTTCCTTCATGATGCTTCTGAACGTATTTCCAAGAATGTTATCCAAGAATTCAAATACTTTGATGACTACATAGATGACCAGGATAATAGGTAAAACAGTGACAATACCATTCAAAAAATTCTTTGCTAATGCTTTCATGTCGACCTCCAAAAAGAATAAACCGAAAATTGGTAGAGAAAAGGAGTGACCGGAAGATTGAACAGTCTTCGGTCACCCCATCCTAATATTTCTATAATTATATCATGTTTGTTCATAAACCCCATACTTGAGAACATCAATATATTTGTCCAATTGACTAAGCAAAGGATCAAAATCTGTCAATAACTCTTCCTCATGCCCTTTATATTTCTGCAAAAGCCCTCGATTGAATTCTTCCATGACTTTCAATACATACTCTAAAACAAACTCTTTCTTCAAACCATTTCGCAGTTGATCTTCATGAAGATAGTCGAAGAGTTGTTTAGCATTGAACTGCATCATCTGAGTATACACCCTTTCGTACAATGCAGCTATATCATCCTGTAACTCTTTAGGCGTGTTATAAAATCCATTTATCAAAATGAGATATTCATTTGGATGTTTTGAAAAGAAATTCATTTTGAGAATGGCGACTTTTTTGATCCGCTCAAAGAAATCATCTGCCTTTTCCGACTCCAATTGTTCAAAGACTTGATCAGAAACCAATTTAGCAGAACGTTCTATCAAGAACAGATACAATGTCTTCTTATTCTTAAAGTAATGGAATAATAACCCTTTCGAAATCCCTGCTCGTTCTATGATTTTGTTCGTAGACGTATTTTCATAGCCATTTGCAGCGAATTCCTCGAGACAGATACCGAGGATTTGGTTCTTCTTTTGATCTGGCAACCTTTCAAAAGCTGGATTCATGGACATATAACCACCCTTAGACTGCGATATCTTTTCTCTTATAATAGAAAAATGCAGCTACTGTACAAATCAATATGATACCTGTCGTGAACAAAATATACAAGCCATTGAGTGTTTCATTCACTATGATATCTGCAGGGTCCACATATTCAAATGGACTGAAGTATTTCAGCACTTCCAATTGATCAGAAACACTTGATATCACCTGCAAAAAGTAAGTGATGAAAACTAACCCTACTGTCACAGAAAGAATTTGTCGTCCCTTTTTCAATAATGTAGATAAAAAGAAAGCAATCGAGGCAAATGTGAAATGCAATAGAATCGGTGCTATAGACATAAGGAGGAATGGCAGAAATTTGAATGATCCGTCATCTACAATCATGAAGGCAGCCAGGTTGATCAGGGAAACAAGAACATTGAATAGAATGATGTTCACCATCAAAAGCAATATTTTTTGGGTAAGCATTGCTGTTCTTGAAATTGGTTTTGACAATAAGAATTCGATCGTATTCTCACTCTCTTCTTTTGCCACAATGTTCCCTGCCAAAAGGACAACATAGATGCTGCCGATCAAAGTAATAAGCATGTAGCCCTCAACCGCATAAAAACCAAGTACTGTCCCGAGGCTGATCTGATCCATGTTAAAAGCTTTCTTTATTCCTTCAGGATAGGCTTCCATCAATGCCTCAAGGTTTTCTTGTTGTTTTGCAAAGTCAGGATAGATCTGCATCATTAAAAATACCAAACCACCAAGAATGATTGACCAAATGAGTAATCCCCGTAGATTCCATTTGAATTCCTGTCTGAAAATCATTGTTCT
This sequence comes from Alkalihalobacillus sp. YIM B00296, assembly GCF_020179385.1. Taxonomy (GTDB): domain Bacteria; phylum Bacillota; class Bacilli; order Bacillales; family Fictibacillaceae; genus Pseudalkalibacillus. The sequence goes on from NZ_JAIBLJ010000003.1 coordinate 165,644, forward strand.
GCCCCTCCATTCGGTTCAGTCTGATAAAAATGCATGAAAATTTCATCTAATGACGGTTCTTCAATTACGAGGTCCCTGTAAGATTGTTGACTTAATGCGTGGATAAGGGCATGAGTGTCTCCACGGAAAAGAATGCTTAACGTTTGACCAATCTGTTCTTGCTGGATGATTCCCTCAAGGCCAAGGTTTAGAGACTGACCTTCTTCTAATAGGATGGTTACGTTCTTGAATTGGTTCTTTGTCAGGTTTTCAATCGTATCATTAGCGATTAATCGTCCCTCTTTTATGATGGCGACCCTGTTACACATCTTCTGGACTTCACTCAAAATATGGGAAGAGAAAAATATTGTAACTCCTTTCTTCTTTTCTTCTAACAAGAGATCGAAGAAAGTATGTTGCATCAATGGGTCCAAACCACCTGTAGGTTCATCCATAATCAAGATACGCGGTTCATGTAGTAAAGCTTGAACGATCCCGACTTTCTTCCGATTACCGAAAGAAAGATCTTCAAAACGTTTGCTTAAATCCAATTCCAATCGCTCTGAAAGGTCTTCGATTTTCTTTTTCGCTGGTGATTTTTTATAGAAGCTTGCCGAGTAGTTCAAAAGTTCCCTAACTTTCATATTTTCATAATAATGGGCCTCAGAAGGGAGGTATCCAACCTCTTGTTTGATCTCTTTTGTGTCAGTGATAATATCCTTACCGAAAATTTTTGCAGAACCGCTCGTCGGATAAATGAAATTCAACAAAGTCCTGATCGTCGTACTTTTTCCAGCCCCATTCGGACCTATGAACCCGTACACTTCTCCCTCTTCTACTGAGAAAGTAAGATCAGATACGGCTTGATGCTTTCCATAACGTTTTGACAGTCGATTCAGTTCAATGGCTTTCATCATAGTCCCCCTTTAGAATTGACCACCTAGTCAATCCTATTATAATTCGTTTTGACCTGTTGGTCAATTCTATGTTGAAAAAGAACACTCTATCCAACACTGAAAAAGTTCGTACTAGAAAAGACTCTCGATATGCTGGTATGGGCAGATCAAGAGCCTTCATTTTATTCACTCTTCAAGTTTAGTCGGATTTATTGTTGTTGATGGAATGGAATAATTCGATCAACTGCTTTGTAAGGTTAGAAAGCACTTGTTTGTCTTTGACATATTGAAAATGAGAAACGGGATTCCAGCTGGTCAGCAGATTACCGGTATTTATTTCCTGATCCTCTTGAATTGCATTTCCGTAGGCATTACTGACGGTTTTCAAAGGATAGGCTAGAATATCATCACGATCGTATATGTTCCACCAGCCTCCATTTCCATCTGGATAATGATGAAAGAAATCTGGAGATGGAACCTTTAGTGGTTTGTCAAAACTGGTGTATCGTAAACTCCATAACGCTAATGGAGATCCGAGAGAGATGAATTTTGCGAGCGTTTCCCCTTTTTCCAATGGAGATGCATTTTTGGTCCATTCCTCAATGTAAGACATTCGGTCGACTTTCTTTTGCAGATCATAAAAGAAATTACTTGTGATCACCGTTCCCAGACTGTGTCCGATCACTATAAGTGGTGCTTTCGCTCCTGCATTTTCGCTTAATTCAGTCAGTGCCTCGAAATAAATCCGATGTACATTTTCATAATTTTGAAATTGGTCGCTAGTCGGCTGGTAAGCGATGGCATCACCTAAAAATTCAACGACAAACTTCCTTAATAATGCGAAATCTAGCCGTCCCCCCTTTTGAACCGCTTTCCACAAGTCCTTTTCTCTTTGATTGAATACCTCGCCCCAGTAGATCGGTTGGAAGATAAATTCCTTCCCTGTATAATCGATGCCTTTGTCCTTCATTGCTCTTTCTAATCTATCCTGTAGATTTTCAATAAGGATTTCCGCGAAATCCTCTCTCTGTATTCCGGCACCATGTATGACTGCTACTGCGATTGGTTGCATCATTCGTCCTCCTAGTATGAATAGTTTTGCACGCTTAACTACGACGTTAAAAATAGATCGGATGGTCCATCCACGTATCTAAATCGACCTTCCCTTGTACTTCCATCAATCGGTATAGAAATCGATATACACTGCGACACCTTTCCAAGTCAGGCAGAGGTGCTATTTCTTCATATCCTTCTTTTACAAGCAGTGAAGATTGTTCATCGAGGATATATTCCAGCCCGATCAAGTCAAGTTCCCTTGGTGCAATTGCGTAGGCTTCAGTATCGACGAGACCTGTTAAATGATTTCGGTTCCCAAGGAATTGCGTAGGATCGATATCAATCATCACGAGTGTGGAATACTCGGGATCTGGCAATGCCAACAGTTCTGGTTTTAATGATACCCAAAGATCTTGAAAATCTGGGTGGTCACCATAGAAACGTTCTAGTACGTTTTCAATCTCGATCAGCAGCTGTGTATGAAATTGTTCAATCGGATATTGAACAGTTTTGTCGGGTTGGCCTATATAAGCGAATTTTTGCTTGTGAATGGAAGCGATCCCTCTCCCTAATTCCTTCAAAACGTTCTGTGATGCACTTAAAAAAGAGTTTACTGCCGATCCCTCTAATTTCTCGACGATCAAATAAATCCGGCCATCAATGAACCGTTTGTCATACACCTTCGGAACTGGGATCAAGCTGGTTCTCCTTAGCATATCATTCGTAATCATCATTGACTCTGAACGTGACGGGATGATACCGAATAGGATACGACACCCATACCAGAATTCATTTTCTGTCGTGTTATTTAATTTGCAGGTCCGGACGATGTAATTTCCACAAGATGTATTAACATCCCAAACTTGACTAGCATGATTTTCATAACCTGGATCCAAAACTCTGACTTCAAGGATTTCACCATCAAACAATTGTTTCATAATTCCACTTGGATCTTCATGGGTTTTCGTCATCTAGATTCGATCTCCCTGTATATTTTATTGTTAATTTATATTACGATTGAGCCAGTGGAGAAGTTGCGTTATGTAGATGATGAGGACTGACCGGGAGTGGTTAGCCCTATTTACCATTATTTCTTTGACTTGATACCACGTGATACATCTAGTAATCCTGCACCGATTGCGGCGCGATCAAAATCCAATTTTTGGGTATTATTGACGAGCAGATTATAGATCTCCCTCTCAGTCAATTTACGATTTAACTTTTCTTCATACCCTTGTATCAGTAAAGCAGCAGCCCCGGCTACATGAGGGGTAGCCATTGATGTACCTGATAGTTCTGCATATCTAGTACCAATATACGTCGATAAAATATTCACTCCAGGAGCTACCAGGTCAATCTGGTCCTTTGTATTCGTAAAAGTTGCAGGTTTTCGGTCTTTTGTCAACGCGCCCACGCAAACCACTTCTGGATAGAATCCAGGATACGTATGCTCGGATGGATTTGTAATCCCATCTCCAATATTCCCTGCAGCACAAACGACTAGAATGTTTTTTGCGACAGCTCGTCTTACTGCAGAATGCAATCGGGGATCATGCACGGGGCCACCTAATGACATTGATATGACTCTTACCCGCTCCTTATTCGGTCCTTTCCAGTTGATTGCGTAATGAATACCTCTGATCAAACTATCATATGAACTTGTACCATTTGAACGGATGACCTTTAAAATCAATAAGTTCGCTTTAGGTGCTACCCCCGCTACGCCTTGTCCATTCAATTCCGCAGCGATTGTGCCAGCAACATGCGTTCCATGAAAGTGATTATCTGAGTAATTCCTAGGATCCCCATTATGGTCTGGGGTGAAGTTCCTTCCACCAATGATTCTTTTTTGGAGATCAGGGTGATTCGGTTGACAGCCGGTATCCAGAACAGCAATCACAACTCCATCACCTTTATAGCCTAAGTCCCACATTTTCTTTGTATTGATCATTTCAACACCATAGGGAATCTCCTGACTGAGTTCATTCGTGCTCCGTATCTTAGTGGGGAAAAGTTTCAGGTCTGACATGCATTTATCTCCTTTTCACTTAAATCACATTCTCTTATACTTAGTAGATTCAAGTGAAAGGATATTGGTATAGGGAGTTGTCCTGATAAATGCAAAAAAGGGGCTGACCCATAAGTGTCTGGTTTTTTTGACTACTAGTCGTTTGAAGATCTCTGATATGCCCTCTTGGACCAGCCCAGGTACCTATTCATTTCTTGCAAGTCTTATTCCACTGAACTGCCATCGTTTGTCTGGATGGAAGAAGTTCCGATACGTATGCCTCACATGTGTGGATTGTGTCGCGCAAGATCCACCTCTAAGTACCATTTGATTACACATGAATTTAGCATTATATTCACCTAAAGTTCCATCCAACGGTTTCGACCTTGGATAATGGGTATAAGGGCTTGATGTCCATTCCCACACATCACCAAAAACTTTATACATTTGATTATCGCTTGTGTAATCAAAATTTGGATGAAAAATCCTATTGTCCGCGAAATTACCTTTGACTGTCACTTGTTTCATGGCATATTCCCATTCCGTTTCTGTAGGCAGGCGATTTCCTGACCACCTCGCAAATGCATCTGCTTCAAAAAAGCTTATATGGGTGACAGGTTCATTCCTTTCCACCTTTTTCATGCCTGAAAGCGTGAAGGTGTACCAGTTCCCATCAACTTTCTCCCAATACAATGGAGCCTGCCACTGCGCTTCTTTGATATTGGACCAGCCCTCTGACAACCAATAGGAGGGTTCTTGGTAACCACCATCTTCAACGAAGTTTATAAATTCTCCATTGGTTACAGGGCGGTTTGCTAGGGTATAAGCATCCAGCCAGGATTTGTGGACCGGTCTTTCATTATCAAAGGAAAATCCTTCACCAGGATGACCTGTTTCTACAATTCCTTCTTCAAACGAATGCCATTCCAAATCTGGTAGATCTGAACCCGAAACTGCAACTTTTTCATGATATACAGGATTTAAAGGATTGATGGAAAAATTGTATTTAATGTCAGTGATGAGTAATTCCTGGTGCTGTTGTTCGTGTTGTAATCCGAGTTCCATGATTGGTGTTATCTCCTGGAGTATACCTTCTTCACATCGATCAAAAAAACTGACCATGTTTTCATCCACATACGTCCTATACTGGATGATTTCTTTAACGGATGGTCGGGATAGCAAACCTCTTTTATGTCGCGGATATGGTTTTCCATGTGTTTCATAATATGAATTGAACAAATAATCATATGTTTCATTGAAACACTCGTAGGAACCATGATAAGGAATGAGTATGAATGTTTCAAAAAACCATGTCGTATGTGCGAGATGCCATTTTGGCGGACTGACATCAGTCACCGATTGTATGACATAGTCTTCTGGTTTCAATGGCGTTACGATCTGTTCGGAAAAAGCTCTGATCTGCTGGTATCGCTTTAGCAATAAACTAGATCTCTGTTCAATAATCGACACTATTGAGGCTCCTCTCTTCAACTACATACTTGTCCTATGTGGGTCTCTTCCCTGACTCAATACCCTGCAAACACCATTAAGCACAAAACAAAAAAACTGGCGAATTTGCCGCCAGTTTCCTTTTGAAGGTCTAACCATCTCTATTAACGTTCTTTTTCTTTATCCTCTTTGATTTCCAAATCAATCGGTTCATCTCTTGCAAATTCCTCGCGTGCAATTTTTGAACCTTTCGGGGGACGGTTTATGGTCCCCTGACGTTTGTGTTTAAAGTTTTGGCCTCTACCCACGGTTTAACCTCCTTTATACCTTTTGTATTAAAGGATGGCCTATAGAAGTGGTTTTTACTCGTAACCTTGGGGAGGTTTCTTACCCTGTAATAGCAGCCTTTTCCTGGTTCATCAAAAATGAATGGCACTCTTCTGCTACCTCTCTACCTTCACGGATCGCCCATACAACCAGGCTTTGTCCTCGTCGAGCATCTCCTGCTGCGAAAACCCCTTCCTGATTGGTTTTGTAACTGGCGTTTTCCGTCCAAATTAAGCCTCTATCAGTCTTTTTCAGATTAAATTGTTCAAGAAATTCCTTTTCTGGTCCAGTAAAGCCGATTGCGATCAACACGAGTTGCGTCGACCATTCCTTTTCCGTACCTGGGATTTCTTTTGTAATGATTTTCCCATCGACCAATTCTTTTTGGACTTGGACTGTACATAATGACTTCAGTGAACCATCTTCTGAAGACTGAAAACTCTTCGTTAAAATTTCATATTCCCTCGGATCTTTCTTGAATTGTTTATACGCTTCTTCATAAGCATACTCCAAGGAAAACGTAAGAGGGAAATGCGGCCATGGGTTATCTTCAGGCCGATCTTTAGGCTGTTCAGGGTGTTTACCGAACTGGACGACACTTTTACAGTTTTGGCGTAATGCTGTTGCCACACAGTCGGCACCGGTATCTCCACCGCCGATGACAATCACGTCTTTCCCTTCTGCTGAAATCGGGAATTTGGATCCAGTACTCAAAGCTTTTGTCGAACTCGTCAAATACTCCATAGCGAAGTGTATACCATTACTTTCCCTTTTTTCAATCGGGAGGTCTCGAGGTTGTTGTGCACCTGTACAAACGATGACAGCATCATAATCATTCTTAAGCTGTTCTCTGCTTATATCTACACCGATTTCTGTATTGAGCTCGAAACGGATTCCTTCTTCCTTCAATAGGTTTACCCGACGTTCAACAGTTTCCTTCTCTAGCTTCATATTCGGGATCCCATACATGAGTAAACCGCCAGCCCTATCATCTCTTTCATATACAGTTACCCAATGACCTGCTTTATTCAGCTGATCAGCTGCAGCTAGTCCTGCAGGTCCAGAACCGACAATTGCTACCTTCTTACCAGTCCTGTAGGCTGGGGGTTCTGGCTGGACCCATCCATTGTCAAATCCACGTTCAATAATTTCATTTTCAATCGATTTAATCGTGACCGGATCACTGTTGATTGCGAGGGTACACGATCCTTCACACGGTGCCGGACAGACCCTGCCCGTAAATTCAGGGAAATTGTTCGTTTCATCTAATCGGGCAAGCGCTTGCTTCCATTTTCCTTGATAGACGAGATCATTGAACTCGGGGATCAAATTATTGATCGGGCAGCCGATGGATGAACGTCCCCATTCTGCACCCGTATGGCAAAATGGTGTCCCGCAATCCATACAACGTGCACTTTGCTCTTTCATATCTTTATCTGAATGTCGAAGGGTATACTCTTCCCAATCCTTCGTCCTCGTCAATGGGTTGCGTTCAGGGTTTTTCTTCCGAGGATACGTAAGGAATCCTTTTACTTTACTCACAAATAACCCCTCCTTTGAAGTGTTGACCGATCCCATCATTTGATCAGTCCTTGTATTAAAGGTAAGAGGCTGATCTGTTTCCAGATCAGTCCTCGATTTTGATTCAGTTTGAAATTTTTGTAACTTTTTTCTGTTTATTATCATTTTCAACAATCATGCGTTTGAATTCTTCAGGAATGACTTTCACAAATTGGGAAATCGATTCATTCCAGTTGCTTAGGATGTGTTTAGCTCTCTGGCTCCCTGTATATTGGACATGTCTCAGAAGCATCGTGTGAAGGTGCTGGATTTCATCATAATCATCAAGTTGTTCAAACAATACCATTTCACGGTTGCAATGCTTTTTCACAGCTCTATGATCCGTGTTCCAAATATAAGCGATTCCGCCTGACATCCCGGCTGCGAAATTCTTCCCGATCGATCCTAGTACAATGACTTTACCACCTGTCATATATTCACAACCATTATCTCCTACACCTTCGACCACTGCATGTACACCACTGTTACGAACAGCAAAGCGTTCACCTGCTGAGCCGTTGATATATGCTTCACCATCAGTCGCTCCGAACAAGGATACATTTCCAATGATGACCTCTTCCATCTGTCGGACGATAGATTGGGAACTTGGAGAGACAATAAGCTTTCCGCCAGATAACCCTTTTCCTACATAGTCATTGGCATCTCCATTGACTTTCATCGTGATACCTTTCGGGACAAAAGCACCGAAGCTTTGACCTGCAGATCCATTGAATTTGAGCTTGATGGTATCTTCAGGTAGGCCTTTCCCGCCATGGCGTTTGGTAACTTCATAACCTAACTGTGTTCCGACTGCTCTGTCTGTATTACGGATCGGCAATGTCAACGATACCGGTTTTTGATAAAGGATACTGTCTTGGACTCTCGGTATGATTTCAGCTACATCCAGATGGGTTTCAGCATATTCTGTTCGGTAAGGACGTTCTCTCTCCTTCCAGGTCCCATCTGCTTTGACGAGTAATGGAGAAAGGTCCATTTGACTTGCCTTCGGATGTTGTTTTGCTTTTTGGTTCGGTTTAAGAAGATCGGTCCTTCCAATCAATTCATCCATTGATCTGACGCCAAGTTGTGCCATGAGTTCCCGAATCTCTTCTGCAATGAAACGCATGTAATTGACGACATGATCTGCCTCACCCATGAACTTTTTCCGGAGTTCAGGATTTTGGGTAGCAATTCCGACCGGGCATGTATCAAGGTGACAAGCTCTCATCAAGATACATCCAAGTACGACCAGCGGAGCAGTAGAGAAGCCATACTCCTCAGCACCAAGAAGTGCTGCTTTTACGACATCTTTTCCAGTCATCAACTTACCGTCTGTTTCGACGACAACCTTATCACGCAAGTTATTCAATACAAGTGTTTGATGAGCTTCTGCCAGGCCAAGCTCCCATGGGAGTCCTGCATGACGGATACTTGTTTTCGGAGAAGCTCCTGTACCCCCTTCATAGCCGCTGATGAGGATGACATCTGCTTTTCCTTTTGCGACACCAGCTGCAATCGTGCCTACACCAGTCTTGGCAACCAATTTTACACTGATACGTGCTTCAGGGTTCGCGTGCTTCAAATCATAAATCAGCTGGGATAGATCTTCGATCGAGTAGATATCATGATGCGGAGGCGGCGAAATCAATCCTACACCAGGAGTAGATCCTCGGACTTCTGCAATCCAAGGGTGGACTTTCTTACCCGGAAGATGACCTCCTTCTCCAGGCTTCGCCCCTTGTGCCATTTTGATTTGTATTTCATCAGCACTGGAAAGATAATGGCTGTTTACGCCAAATCGCCCAGAAGCTACTTGTTTGATCGCACTTTTTCGAATATCCCCATTCTTATCAGGGATATAACGATCAGGGTCTTCTCCACCCTCACCAGAGTTGCTTTTTCCTCCTATACGGTTCATTGCTACCGCTAGGATTTCATGAGCTTCTTTACTTAGTGAACCGTATGACATTGCTCCGGTTTTAAAACGCTTGAAGATCGATTCAACCGGCTCCACTTGTTCAAGTGGAATTGGATCACTTTTCGTATCGATATCAAGTAAATCACGAAGAAACGTGATGTTCTCGTTAGAAGCTAATTCGGAAAATCGTTGATACAACTCTTTGTTGTTCGTCCTGCAGGCGTGCTGGAGGGTATGAATGGTTTCAGGGTTGAAGGAATGATATTCCCCATCCTTCCTCCATTGCATCGCACCGCCGGATTCCAACAATAAATCTTTCTCGACATATGCTCTTCTATGCCTTTTCAACGACTCTTCTCCGATTGTCTTCAGGTCGATACCACTCAACTTTGAAGCTGTTCCTGCAAAATACTTCGAAATGACTTCTTCATCGATCCCGATGGCTTCGAAGGTTTGTGCTCCACGGTAACTCTGGATTGTGGAAATTCCCATCTTGGACATCACTTTTACAATACCAGAGGTAGCTGCTTCTCTGTATCGCTCGACAGCTTCTTCGTAATCATACTCGGTGATATGTTCCTGGCCGATCAGGTCTTCAATCGTGCGATAAGCAAGGTATGGATAAATCATATCTGCGCCAAATCCGATCAGCATCGAGAACTGATGGACATCACGAGCTTCAGCTGTTTCAACGATGATACTGGCTTTTGTTCGAAGCCCTTTACGGACAAGGTAATGATGCAATCCACTTACCATGAGCAATGAAGGAATCGGGACATTCTTTTCATCCATTTCACGATCAGTAAGGATGATCAAAGGAATTCCTTGAGCAATCGTCGCTTCAACTTTTTCAAAGATTTCTTCCAATCGGACCTCTAAGCTCTCCGCTCCCTTATCTGCAGAAAAACAGTAAGATATTTTTTTCGATCGGAAATCATTCCGTCCGTTATGGATGATTTCCTCATATTCTTGTTTACGCAGGATTGGTGTATAAAGCCTGATCCTTTTACAATGCTGTGGCCCTTCCTCTAATACATTGCTTTTCGGTCCTAGATAAGAAGTTGTAGATGTGACACTTTTTTCACGGATCGCATCAATCGGCGGATTGGTCACTTGAGCAAATAACTGCTTGAAATAATTGAATAATAATTGTGGTTTTTCCGATAACACTGCTAAAGGAGTATCATTCCCCATTGAACCGATCGGATCTTTTTGTTCATTGACCATCGGAACGATATTTTTGTTGATCTCCTCGTTTGTGAACCCATGTGTGAAATGGTACGTCTTCAATTGATCTTCAGAGATGTTTTCGAAGCTTGGTCCATCGATACGTCCATTCAATTGTACCAATGATTCGTTCAGCCATTTTCGGTAAGGATGTTCCATTGCGATTGAACGCTTAATATCTTCATTCAATAACACTTCATTCTTTTCAAGGTCGATCAAGATCATTTCGCCAGGTGCCAATCGTCCTTTTTGTACGACTTTATCCTGTTCAACGTCTAATACCCCTACCTCAGAGGAGAAAATGATTGTGTTATCCTCTGTCAAATAATAGCGAGCTGGACGGAGGCCGTTTCGGTCAATAGATGCCCCGATTTGTCTTCCATTTGTGTAAGCAAGTGCAGTCGGACCATCCCACGGTTCCATAATACAGCTTAAATATTCAAAACAAGCACGTTCTGGATCTTTCATCTGTTCATTGAAATCCCATGCTTCAGGAACCATCAACATTGCGGTATGAGAGATCGACCGTCCATTCATCATCAAGTACTCGAAAGCCTGGTCAAGCATTCCAGAGTCGCTTCCTTCCGTAGAAATGACAGGAAGAAGTTCCTTGTGCCTTTCTCCGAAAACATTGGAAACTGCTGTACTTTCCCTGGATTTCATCCAACTCACATTACCAGTGATGGTGTTGATTTCTCCATTGTGCATGATCATCCTGTTAGGATGGGCTCTTTCCCAGGAAGGAAACGTATTCGTACTATAACGTGAATGGACCATCCCGAATTGGGATTTACATAATAGATGGTCAAGATCCAGATAGAACTGATCTAATTGATAGGATGTAAGCATCCCCTTGTAGACAATTGTACTTGGAGATAGACTTGCAATATAGAACGGTCCTTCCTTAACATCTATTTCTTTAACCACACGTTTTTCAATGATTCTACGGATCAAGTAAAGACGTTGTTCGAATTTTTGAACCGAGCGGATATCATCCGGCCTATTGATAAAGAGTTGACGAATGTATGGCATTGTCCGTTTAGATGAGGACTTGACAATATCCTCATTAACAGGCACTGTCCTCCAGCCTATCAATTTAAGGTTTTCTTCTAATGCTATTTCTTCTATTAAATTTTCAATCTGTGTACGGACTTTGGAATCTTGTGGCAGAAATAACATACCGACAGCATACTCTCCTTGTTTCGGCAGGAAATTGTTCCATGTTTCCCTGAATAGCTGATCTGGTATCTGCACCATGATTCCAGCTCCATCCCCAGAGTCTGGGTCTGCCCCCTGGCCGCCTCGATGCTCCAGTCGACAAAGCATAGTAATGGAATCTTTGATTGTTTGATGTGTCGCTTCCCCGTCAACTTTTGCAACAAAACCGATTCCGCACGCATCACTTTCATATTTTGGATCATAAAGTCCTTGTTTCTGTGGAAGACCAGTTCGAATCATAGTATCACCCCATCTGCAAAATTAAATCGTGGCTTGATATAGCCTTTCCGCACTTTTCGTTATAGCCCCATTTAAATATAAGGTTTTCTAACGGACTCCTATTTTCGTTAAAAGATTGCTCCACTTCTGATACGAACGAGCAAGGTGAACTTGGTCAAATCGTTAGGAAATGGGGCAATAGCCTGTAGATTTAAAAAGTGATAAACGGAGTTAAAGTGAGACATCTATCAATAATAAAAACTTACTTTTACATGTTTGGTTCGAAAATTTCTGACAAAAGGTTTGTTTCTATCCTAAGGGTTTTCTGTTATGCTTTCAATATATAAATTCGATAGAATTGATCTCTTTTTGAGATTAAACGCTTACAAGGGTTGATATACATGGAACTTAGACAGATAAAATATTTTATAAAAGTTGCAGAAATGGAGCATGTCAGTGAGGCGGCAGCTGAATTACACGTTGCACAATCAGCGGTAAGTCGTCAAATTGCGAATCTTGAAGAAGAATTAGGGGTGAATTTGTTTTTCAGGGAAGGAAGAAACATCCGGTTGACCCCAGTCGGTAGGATTTTTCTGGATCATGTGAAAATCGCTGTTGTTGAGCTGGAAAAGGCAAAGCAAGAAGTTTATGAATTCCTGAATCCGGAAACAGGTACGATCCGGCTGGGATTTCCAACAAGTCTAGCAGCGAAAACTTTACCGTCGGTCATCTCAGCATTCCGTAAGGAACATCCACAAATCGGCTTCCAATTACGTCAAGGAACTGTACCCGAATTGACGACAGCAGTCATTCAAGGACACATCGATCTTGCGTTTGTTTCTCCAGTTCCTCAAAAACAGACAGATGTAAAAGGTGAGATTTTTTTCACTGAGAAGGTCATGGCGCTTCTTCCAGTCAATCATCATCTTGCGGATGAACCCTATCTTCGTCTTGTCCAATTACGTCATGAACCCTTTGTTCTGTTCCGTCAGGGGTACATTTTGCGGGATACCGTCATGAGAGCATGTCAACAAGTCGGTTTCAACCCTCGCATCGCATTTGAAGGTGAGGATGTCGATACGATAAAAGGACTTGTATCTGCTGGACTCGGGGTAAGTCTTTTACCTGAAATCACTCTCCATGGACAAAGTGAACAAGAATGGAAGGCGATCGAAATCATCGAACCGAATGTAAAACGGACAGTCGGTATCATCATTCCACAAAATCGGCAGCTTGCCCCATCAGAAAGGATCTTCTTTGAATTCCTGAAACAGTTTTACGAAAAGCTGAACCGGTTCGGAGAGTAATATATTAAAAAGGAGAAACCTATTTATATGAGGTTTCTCCTTTATCATGATAAAAAGTACGATTAAAGAATTGGTCCTGCTCATCTATGGCGTTAAACTGAAGTGCATCGTCACTCACTCATTGCTTTGTTTCCAATCGAGCAATTGGTACCCATTGGCGAAAAAGACTTCAGAAAGTTTGTCGCTGCTCCACTCTACAATGCCTGAAATAATGTAATAAGTTACACTTGCGATTAAAAAAGTCCGGTTTTTCCAGTATTGAATCGTTTCATCCGTCCAAATATTAATGAATACCCAATTCAATCGGTTTATCAAAATAGGTATTGAAGAACCCCTCTATAGCCTGTTTTTCCATTACCTCCTCAGCTTTTAAGTAAGGTAGATCGATTATGAATGGATATACCATAGCACGTACCTTTATCCTATTCATAAAAAGGTATGAACTTATGCAAAACGGGCGATGATGTTTACTAAAAAAGGTGATTTCAAATGGAATTATACCGGATCTTCTATACCTTTCGCACGAGAGATTTGAATTTTCTTACTATTACTGGAATGGATATGGTCAATCGTAAGCTTTTTTCAGTTCTTGTATATTCAGAAAATGATTCAATTGACATGGATCATCCCCTGTCACCAGACATGCCCGGATCATTGAAACAGCTATTATTAGAAGAAAAACACCAAATTGATTCAGGTTATTATGATTTGACATCATGGAATACGAACGTTTTTCATTGAGTTAGTGATCGATCGGTAATTTAGCTTTTTTGTAGGAAAGCAAGGATACTGTCGTAAGAACGATTGAGGATATGATAATATGAATTTGATTACCAGATGCCAGGCTGCTCCCGAAAAAATTTAACAAGAATGTTCCTGGGATCATACCCACAAAGGTTCCTGATAAATAAGAACGGAAGTTTACAGTAGAAAGACCTGAAGCATAGCTTACCAAGTCAAAGTTCAGAAAAGGCATTACCCTTAAGATATAGTAAAATCCTTTTTCATCGATACTTTTTTGAAGATTCCTTGTCCGCTTCCATTTTTGAATATGAAAATGGTTTCCATATTTTCTCACAATACCGAACGAAAGGGGTGCAGCCTTCCTACAATTGTCAGTAACGTTCCTGCTATTATACCGAAGGCAAGCCCTCCAGTAACAGATAAAATAAGAAATGGAAAGAAAATGAACGGGCGAAGTGAACAAAACAACACGTAGATGACTGGGGAAAAGATCCCGAAGGAAATCAACCAGTCCCTTAAATTTTCTGTATCATAATCAACATACTCCCTGCCGATCAAGCCCAGAAAAATGAAAAAGAGAATGATCGAACTGTATTTCAACATTTTCATAACGATATTCATAAACAAAGCCCTTTCCCCGTATAAAGCTCGCTCTGTAATATATGTCATGTAAAATGAATGCGTACATCGATCATTCTCTAATTTGTTAACATAATAATGTTATGTTATCCTTCATCCTTCGAGAGTTTGATGAGGGATTTTATTTTCTTATGGATTTTGTCCTCATTGTACTGCTTCTCTGCATGTTTTGCTTCAAATTTATCCATTTCTAAAAAAATTTTTTTATCAGGTGAGACCGTAACATCCATATCGGGGTGCCTCGCTTCCACTTTCTTTTTCACTTTCTTCGTAATTTCTTGAAGTTGGAATCGGTCTACTGTTGTAACTTTAATGGCTACAAGCAGATCATTCCGTGCTTGCATGATTTTTACATCTTCTACTCCATCCATCTTTTGGATTTTCTTTTCTAATATTGTTCCTTCATTGTTACCCAATTCCTGTGTGGTGATCGTATTTTGTCTTTCTGTTTCTTGTTTGATGTTACATCCTGCAAGAAAAGAAAAAACAATTAAAACAGCCATCCATATCATTGCTCCTGCTTTCATTCCTCTCATGTGCACTCACCTTTCTCAATCTGCTATTTTGTAAGCCCAATCAATTGATTGGTTTGGATTAAATCCATAAAAATATGGGGAAAATCCACTGGTTCGATTCGTTCATAATATTGCTGTATTTTTTCCTGCAGCTGCCTATAATACGTCTCATTATCTAATCGATATAGGATTTGATTTTCAATATCTTTTTCCTGTATGAGGGAAAAGACCAGCTGATGCTTCTTAAGGTAATCCAGGTTGTATTCCTCTTGTCCAGGCAAGTAATCATAAATAAATATCGGCAATCTTTTCACCAGACATTCGGAAATCGTTACACCCCCTGGTTTAGTGATGATTGCGTCACTTTGTTCATATAAGTCATTCATCTCAGCTTTTGAATCGATGTAAGGGTAGGCAGTGATGTACTTGTTATTTAATGTTTTGATTTGGCTTAACAACCGATAGTTTTTTCCACATAAAACACTATAATGGACCTTCCCTGAAGGCTGGATTGATTTTATGAAGTCGTATAACCTGCCAGTGCCTAAATTCCCACCTGAAATAAGGAGCCGAAGATTATTTTTCACTTGATGTTTCCTTCGTTCAATCGGAATGATACTTCGATCTACCGGTATACCACTTGTGATAATCTTATGTTCTGCCACCCCTTTTTGAACAAGTTCAGATCTGAAATCCGTATCGGGTACGAGGTGTAGATCAACAAAGTCCCTCCCCCAAAGATTGTTAATGACAAAATCCGTATAGACATTAATGATCGGAACCTTTATGGCACCTTGTCCTTTCAAATGGTTCAACAAGCATGAGGGCAACCCATGGGTACAAACAATGAGGTCTGGTCGATACCGATCGATTATTTGTCGTAATCTCTTCAGAAACAGTTTCTGATAAAACCTTTGGGAAAAGGTATTCTCATTTCTTGATTTAGCGAATCTTTTATAGACATTGCTATAAATCCCAGGTCCTGTACGGATCCATCCTAAATAAGCATGTGATACGGCCATTTCACCCTTTCCGTATACATAAGAAATCAATTCGATCTTTTCACAATCAAATGCTTTATTTAATTCACGGCTGATTGTGTCGGCTACATGATGGTGTCCTGATGAAATTGTTAATAGCGGCATAATTAAGACTTTATTCATTGACCCTAACTCTTCTCTTTTTTTTAATCTTATTGTTTGGGAAAAAGCTAAAAACATTCCTTTGGTTTTCTAACCTGTTATTACCATCTTTACATCAGATTCTGCAGGTAAAAATAATGGGGACGAAAATTGTATTTTAAGGAGTTATGGAAATGGAAATAATAAGAAACTATGCAATTTCATTATGGAGCTTATGGGATCCATTATATTATTCGCTTACACGATTGACATATATCGAAAGAGGGGAACCGGAAAAATGTGTGTTCAGAGTCCGACTGACAAAATACAAAGGCTCACCTACCTTATTGAACGATGGTACCCAAATCAACAAAAATGATCTCCTGGTAAAGATCCATCTTCATAATGTCCGACTACTCCAAAAAATGCGGTACTCACCAAATGATTTTCAAAAAGGGATCCTAATGTATCGAAATGTCCAACAGTCAATGCCATTTCTAGCTGCCTATGTAAAGGGGCATGAACGATACGGTGAGATCAAGGGAATCATTGGTATAACTCTCCTTAATAAAGGGACAAAGAAGCTTGGATTCGAATCATTCCCGTTGAAGAGCAAGATCTATCGTATGTTCAAACTTACTTCTCTTTTACCGATCTACTTATTGTCTAACCAAAATAATAATGGCATTTTCGGTACTGATCCAAGGTATTTGATGATGTCCAAAGAACAGCTTATAGAGCGGTATAACGGTAAAAACTGATGATTTACATCATTTACCGGTTCCAATCCCCTCCCAATTACCTATAATTGTATATGGGAGGGGATTATATTGTTTATCGGAATGATCGTTATTCTTTTTTTATTTATTGGACTTTTTAAAGCATATAAAAATACTAAAGATGTCAACTTGAAAAGAATTGAAATAAAGTGCAAGGAGTCAAAGTCTCAAACAAATTTAAAAATTCTCCAGATATCTGATATGCATCTTGAGAATATTTCAATATCACCAGAAAAAATTTATCATACGCTGAAAGACGAAAAGATCGATCTAATCGCGCTTACAGGAGATTATCTCGATCGAAAAAGGACATTAAACAAACTTCCTGGTTATCTGAAGGTTTTCCAAAAGCTTGATCCGAGTTATGGGATCTATGCTGTATTCGGTAATCACGATTATGTTCTAAAAGGAAAATCATTTGATAAGCTGGAAGAAATACTGAATGATTATGACTGCAAAACGATGCGGAATGAGTATGAGCTTCTTAGTGTGGATGGCCATTCAATCAATCTGATCGGGATTGACGATTACGGGACAGGTAAAAGTGATTTAGTAAAATCCTATAAAGGGTTGCCTGTGTCAGATTATAATCTGGTTCTCACTCACGATCCGAATATCGTATTAGAATTGAATCAAAGTCATTTTGATTATTTGCTGTCCGGTCATTTTCACAATGGGCAAATCCATTGGCCAAAGCCTTTTCACCTTGCAAAGATGGGCAAATTAGCTCGTCAAAAGATCGTTCAGGGACTTCATCATATGTATGAAAAGCCATTTTATATCAGTGAGGGGCTAGGACAAACAGGCATCAACATCCGTGTAGGTTCACGGCCAGAAATGACCATCCATGAAGTAGAGATCGCTAAATCTAAAGCATCAAGTAATGCCGCCTCATAACACAAAGCTGATTTAAGTCTAAATCTACGTTTAAGATAGGCTTATAATCAGCTTTTTTTAATCGAATATCGGGAAAAGGAACGTTTTTTTATGCCTCCTGAACAATGGGTCATAGCCTAATGCTGCAAGTTCATCCGCAATGATTTTATAACCCGTGCCATTGGGATGGACCCCATCGATTGAAAGGGCATTTCGACCAGTCCTTTTAAATGCATCGTAAATGTTTGCAACCTTCAGATTGTCCGTTTGGAACTTTTCCAATTGCTGATTGAATAGTTTGATCCAAGTATCACTGAAGGCAAGAATTGGAAGGGGGTTGTATAAACCGACCAAACGGATGATATATGGCTTTTTGGAATGATTTTTAATATTTCGGATTTGTTGTATCATCATTGCAATGTTATTGATGCTATCCTTTATGACATTCTGGAAAACATTCGGGTCGTTCCAAATAAAATAGGTCCTCGCTGCTCGTTTTAAATCATTGCCCCCTGCCGTAATCGTAACGACGTCAGCATTATAGACAACGTTTCTTACATTTTCTTCAGATAGAAAGGCCAAAATCTGTTGAGTCGTGGCACCGTTCCTTGCAAATACAGTCCGTTCGACTTTGCGGTTTGCTGCTCTTTCTAGAGAGGCGCTGTATCGTGTTACAAAGCCCGGGGAAAAAAGAGTGCCTATTCCTACTGTCAGGGAATCCCCCAATGCTGTATACCGTAATGTATTTTCATCCATTGATGTTCACCTAATGTATATTTAAATGTGTTTATATTAATTTATGTGCCAGCTAACTGTGTGATATGGACAACCGTTTAGAGGTAAGAAAATTGTGCAATATTACTAATAGACAGATGCAGTGTAGGAAGCCAGAATAAACGTAATTTCCTTATTTTTAATTTTTCGGTTATGATGGGAGTTAGACAGAAGCTTTAGGAGGTTCAACATATGAAACAGGAATCACAACATTTTTTAAAGGAGTTACTTTCAACCCCTTCTCCATCAGGGTTTGAAATGAAGATTCAACGCAAATGGATTGAGTATGTTCAATCATTCGCAGATAAAATCAAGACAGATAATATTGGGAATGCATACGGAATCATTAATCCAGATGCTCCCTTCAAGGTATTGATTGCAGGGCACTGTGATGAGATCGGCTTTATGATCAATCGTATTGATGAAAGCGGTTTCCTTCATTTCACAAAGCTCGGAGGAATAAGCCATAAACCTGCGATCGGTATGAAGGTCGAAATTTTAGGGAATCAACAGACGATTACAGGTGTCATCGGGGTAAATGCAGAGCACCACGGTGGAATTAAGGACGACTATGGATTCGAGGATTTGTACATAGATTGTGGGGCAAAAAGTAAAGAAGAAATTGAAAAGTTTGTTCAAGTTGGGGATCTGGCTATTTATAAGCGTGAGACCGAATTTCTACTTAATAATAGGATCAGCGGTCGTGGACTTGATAATCGAACTGGGGCCTTCATCGTGGCTGAAGTACTTAAAAGATTATCAGAGAAGAATCCACAAGTCGGTGTTTATGCTGTCAGTACTGTAAATGAAGAAACGAATATGGGCGGTGCCTATTTCGCAGCCTCACAGGTACAACCTGATTTTGCCCTGGCTATAGATGTGACATTTGCAACAGATTATCCAGGAGTGAACAAAAATAAGCATGGAGACATCCGATTGGATCATGGTCCTGTCCTCGCCAAAGGTGCACCGATTCATTTTAAATTGAATAATATGCTCGAAGAAACTGCTCGTAAGCTGGACATCGATGTCCAATATGAACTTACTCCCCGCGTAACAGGAACTGATGCTGACCGTATGCGATTGACTGGAAAAGGGGTCCCGATCGCATTGGTCTCCCTTCCACTCCGATATATGCATTCACCTGTCGAAACAGCAAGTCTTCAAGACATGGAGGATGAAATCACTTTGATCACAGAAATGATCGCTTCACTTAGCCTGAATGAAAACTTGAATCTAATTGACTAATTCAAAAAAGGAGATGCCACCCACGTCCGGTCATCTCCTTTTCCCTATTCATATATGTACTTTCGGATCATTTCCGCAATTTGTTTAAAATAGTCAAAATGAGGGACGAAATGTGATCTATCCACCTCCATTCGAAAAGGCTTGTTCTTCCCGGATGGATCTAATCTAAAGCCTTCTACCTCAAGGTGATGGATGTGGCCTTTACAGAAATCTTGAAAAGAATTGATTTCGGCTTTTACGATTCCACTCACCTCTTCTGGCTGAAGTGTAAACTCCTCCCTACTCAAGGGATCGTCATACAAGTATACGTGTGCAATCTCTTTGTCATTAAAGTCGTCTCTAGAGAAACAATAGTCAATCTCTCCAAGGGCTATTAATGCATCCATCTTTACTTGTATCCCGATCTCTTCCCTTAGTTCACGTATACCATCGTCTATCACTTCATTTGCAAGAATATGACCTACAGCCGTAACATCAAGTAAATTCGGATGATCTTTCTTCTGTTCACTCCGGATTTGCAGGTAAATAGAAGGCCTTTCATCCTTCGAACTGATGATCCAGCAGTGAAAGGTTTCGTGCCAATGTCCAAGACGGTGTACTTCTTCCCTTTTTGCTATACCTAAAGGTTTTCGGTCATCATCAAATATTTTTAACAGTTCTGCTTCCATTGCATTTACCCCCAAATTGAAAAATTATGACCTAATAGAAATTTAGTGGTGCCAAAAACGTATAGGAGGCTTGACAGTTACTATGGTCCCCGCTTTGCCTCCACTTGGAAAATCCACTATTCCTTTATGATTTTTTCCGGTAGCTTTTGTCTGGAATGTGCATGACTTTAATTATTCTATACATGAATAATTAAAGGTATCTCACTGAATGCTTTATAGTTCATCATACACCGTTTGACATTGTTTGCCTATTCCCTCTTTTCGAAGGGATAAATAATGTTTCTCTGTCGAAAGAAACTATCCAATTCATGTCATTGTTTAATGCGCTTGAAAAAAGTTTAGATGATCATTTAGAGAGGGAATGGTACTAGTAATAAGAAATCAAAGAGGTGGTAATCATGAAAGAACGAGAAACGTATTATGTATCACCTAAAGGCGATGTTTTTCCTATGAAGACAGACCAAAGTCTACAATTATTCGAGATAAAAGCTACGGAAAATGAACTGAATCAATTTAGAGTTGCCGTTGCGGAATTCAATTCATCAGAGGATGCTGAAAAAGAGGATTTCTGGTCCCTCGCCCACTTCAATGAGAAGGAAGTGGATAAAGACAGAAATATAACCCATAGTAAACTCCTTGAAATTTATAAGTGGATCTACACGTTAGGAACGTCAAAGACGAAATTAGAGATTGAAAGGATGAATATATTACCTTCTTTAGCAGAAAAGCCTTCCTACAAGTAACTTATAATGAAAAAGGGGCAGTCCCATAAAAAATATGTGGTGTTGGTCGTGTCTGACGCTATTGTTTTAGGACAGCCCCTTCTTAAATTACGATTTATAACTTTTCCCAGGGTTTTTCTGTTCCGAATTTTCTAGCAAGCTGCTTGCTCTCATCCCTTCTCTTTCTCCGTCTCTCGGCACGACTCGCTGCTCCTTCAAACAGCCATTTTTCCTCTTCCGATTCCGGAACAACATTCGGAACCGGGCTGGGATTGCCATTTTCATCGATGGCAACAAAAGTCAAAAAGGAAAGCGCACAAAGTTGTCGTTCTCCTGTCAGCAAGTTTTCGGCGATGACTTTAACGAATACCTCCATCGACGTCCGATGTGTCCAAGAGACGAACGCTTCCAAACATACAGAATAGCCTACTTTGATCGGGTGTAAAAAGTCTACCGAATCGCTGGATGCTGTGACAACGTTTTGCCGTGCATGACGCGTTGCTGCGATTGCAGCCACATCATCAATGTAGGCCATCAACTTTCCACCGAATAAAGTGCCATGCGTATTTGTATCAGGAGGAAGCACATGACTGCTTTTAACTGTTCTTGACTCACTTACTTTCTTCTCTTTCAACGCCATTTTCCATGCTCCTTATCATTTTATTCTATGTCTATCATTAACGCGGCCATCCTATCTCATACATCATACGATTCGTTATCGTTTAAACTTTCTTTGTCCTGTTTAATTCATATACATACTCTATTTGTGTTTTATCGTCCACTCCAATTGTTTCTAGCGTAATTTCAACAACAATGATTGAAATGGGTGCAAAGAACCGCTCTACTGACACTTGCGCTTCTTCAGCCATTTTAGAATTGGAAAAACGACCAATTGTCACATGGGGTTCGTATGTATGTTCAGTTGATTTGTAAGGACTTAAAATACCATGATGAAGAGCATTATGCATTTTTTCGATTTGATGTTTACCTTGGTCGACAAGCAAATACAAACAGCCATCTTCTGCAATTTTTGTTTCTCTAAGTGTAAGCTCGAAAGTTGAGAAGCCTTTCAGAATAGTTATGATATGATCCTTACAAATCTCTGTAGTCAAAGTACTTTTAAATGGGAAGACAAGGGTGATGTGAGGCGGGATTTTATTATACAATGGATCATGTTTACTTCTGAAACATTCGATTTCAGGAACATGATCGCGTTCTAGGAAAATACCAATCGATCTTTCTTTCATTAATACCTCCTTAGTCTATATTCTTCTTTAATATCTTCAATTGTGCAACGATCAAAAAGCTCACAATGACGAATAAAAACCATGAACTCAATTTCCCCAAATCAACGACTGACCAGGCTTCCTGCTGATAGGGATAATGCCAGGCTTTGAATAAAGTGGCAATATTTTCTGCAATCCATATAAAAAAACCGATCAACAAAAAAGATAAAATAATAGGCATCCGGTAAACATTAGACCTGAGTGTAAATGATACGCTCGTGCGAAAAAATAAGGGAAACAATAAAATGATCAGCCACCATCTCAGGTCAATGATGTAATGATGAGTAAAGAAGTTAAGATAAATCATGGCCCCAAGTAGAATGGATAAACGGGAATCGGGCCATCGGTTGATTTTCAAATCAAGACGCCTTCACGCCTGGCACATATAACTGGCCACACTTGCATACAGGAATCCGCTATATAACGGTACTCCGAAAAACTTCGAATACCCTTCCTCTGGATAAGTCCATGAACCCATATTCACTTTGTAAAGCTCTAATCCTAAACCAATGATATGGAAAACACAGATGACTTTTAGTTCATCGATGGTCTCGAATCCTGTCCATATCATCAGGATTTGAGCAGTAATGCAAATTAGCAGCAAAACATCATATCGAGGGATCAACAACAGGTTTTCACTGAATGTATTTGTCACAAATAGGCTTGTAAAAATGATTAGAGGAAAACACAGGACATTCCTTGGTGGTACGTAAACCCATAAAGATCTTTAAACTTCCTCTCAATAGCAATTTCCAATCAAAATTCCACTCTAAATATAAAATTTTCAATTGTCTTCTATACTGATAAATATTAAAATTTCTTATAATACAGTATTTTTATTTATGATTCTAAGTACGGTACGTGAAATTTTAAACTACTTTTATTTTCATGCCTTTTAATGCTCGTTCCCTTGCGTTTCGGTTCATTTCCCTCGTTTTTTCTGAGCATTCACTTATAGGCTTACTTTCCTTTCCATCAAAAAGATCTGGATCAATAAACCTTGTTTTATTGTGAATATGGATCGAATAATCATCAAGACTTTCAATGACTACAACGCCTGTGTGAAGTTTGCCCAACTCCTTTTTAATGGTTTCATCTCCACTATTGAGAATCTTTTGTAAAAGCTTTTCATCTGTTTTCAGAAAATCTTCTTTGGTTATATATCCTTTTTCAAATACTGACGTCAATATTTCTGTCATCTTATGGTTGCTATATACATTCAAAGGATTAAAGAAAAAGTCCAGTACCTCTTTATAATACACTTGGACAAACCATTCCCCGGCTTCACGATCAATAACGTGAATCTTTCCTTCGCAAAACGTCAGATTGTCTATAAAGTATTCCACTTCATTATGAGAAATTTCCCCGTATTCATAAAGATCTCTTAAGGTGTAATCAATCCGGTCGGCACAGAGATGGGGTGCCGGTTGCTCTAAAATTGACCAGTTCGAATCGTCCAGGATATCTTCAAGTTGAAAGTTGTGTTTCTGCAGCAAATCAGGTATCTCTGAATCCATGATGATGGAATGTTTTATTTGTTCATGATAATCCTCATTCTCCATTTTCAAAACTTGATCGACGACATGAGAGAAAGCTGTGTGGGAAACATCGTGGAGAAGCCCTGCAATTTGCTCTTCTATCGTACCGCCTAATTTCCGGATAAGTAGCATGACACCGATTGAATGGTCGAATCTCGTATTGTTCCACTTCGGATTCACGAGATAACTCGCACCGTTTTGATGGATATATTTTAAACGCTGGACTGCTTTCGTATGGATCAATTCCTCCAATATAGCATCGATCTTGAAATTTCCATAAAGACGGTCTTCAATATACAAAACAAATCACCTCAAAAATGACAGGAAAGTGCCAGACCCCTCTTTGAAAAGGAGCCGGGCACTCTGATTATTTCCGTTTCCGTTCGTAAATCATGAAATAATAATCGTATGGGTTCTTTTCATCTTTAATTCCCTTTTCCTTTGACTTCACTTCCCATTCAGATTCGTTAATTTCAGGGAAGAATGTATCCCCTTCGAATTCTTCGTCGATGTAAGTCAAATAGATACGATCAGCCTTATCAAGAACCTGCTTGAAGACATTGGTCCCTCCGATGACAATTCGTTCATCACCATTTTGCTGGAGGGCTTCTTCTATAGAATGGGTCATGATACATCCTTCGGCTTGATAGTTTTCATCATTTGTAACGATGACATTTTTCCGGTTCGGTAACGGTTTGCCGATTGATTCATACGTCCTTCTCCCCATGATGATCGTATGTCCGGTCGAAATACGTTTGAACCATTTCAAGTCCTCTGGCAAGTGCCAGGGAAGATCATTATCTTTTCCGATTACCCGATTCTTCCCCATGGCAAGCAGTAACGAGATCATACGGAAACAGCCCCTTTAATATGAGGATGTGGATCATAGTTTTCTAGAGTGAAGTCTTCAAATTTGAAATCAAAAATAGACTTCACTTCAGGATTGATCTTCATAGTCGGAAGCTCTCTAGGTTCTCTTGATAATTGCAGATTCACTTGGTCAAGATGATTCAAATAAATATGTGCATCTCCGAATGTATGGACAAATTCCCCTGGTTCAAGGTCACATACCTGTGCAATCATTGTCGTCAATAACGCGTAAGATGCAATGTTGAAGGGTACTCCTAAAAATGTGTCAGCTGATCTCTGATAGAGCTGACATGATAACTTTCCGTCCGATACATAGAACTGAAAGAGGCAGTGGCATGGTGTCAAGGCCATCTCTTCAAGCTCACCTGCATTCCACGCATTGACGATCAATCTTCTGGAGTCGGGGTTCTTTTTGATCTCTTCAACCACTCTTGAGATCTGGTCGACCGTCCCACCATCAGGCTTTGTCCAGGATCGCCATTGTTTTCCGTATACTGGGCCAAGGTCCCCATTTTCATCTGCCCACTCGTTCCAAATACGCACACCGTTTTCTTGAAGATATTTGATATTCGTATCGCCCTCTAAAAACCAGAGCAATTCATGGATGATCGATCTCAAATGAAGTTTTTTCGTTGTAAGCAAAGGAAATCCCTTTTGCAGGTCGAAACGCATCTGATATCCGAATACACTGATCGTTCCGGTGCCTGTCCTGTCCTCTTTTTTCGCACCGTTCTCTAAAATATGGCGGCATAACTCTTTATATTGTTCCATCTTACCCCTCTCTTTCACATAGGCTGTCTTAATTATAGCAAAAGCGGATTCCAGGAGGAAACGATTCATAAGAAACAGCTGCCTCTATGATTTTATTTACGATCCTAACGGACACGAGCGGCCTTATCATCTCTAAACCCCCACGTTAATAAAAAGGCTGTTTTCTAGAAGTTTCTTGCTAATGGAATGCTGATAAGGAGAGGAAAACTGGAAATATGCGAGACTCCTACGTGAAAGCAAACCAGCGAGATCCCACAAGCGAGGAACGAGCTGAGGCTTGCAGAATTAGGCTAATTCAGGGAAGTGATGTCTAGCTCCAACGTCCCACCAACTGGATCACTTCAGTCCTCCTGTGGTGGTCGACTCATTGATTTAGTTCAAAGTGTTTACCCACGCAGAACCGAACTTTGTTTGGTTCGAGTCTCCTCGTCAGTCTTCCAGTGACCTACGTGACTTCCAAATTGTAAAACAATAATCTATACGAAAACAGCCAACAAAAAAGATGACTTCAGTACCTTTTCGCGTAAAAAGCCTGAAAAGTACCTACAAGGCATAGATAATGGAACAGATGTTGTCCACTAATTAATTGAATCATCCCTTTTAATAACGAATAGCAAATCAGATGTCCGGTAAAACACTCATTCTACCAATTTAGGTCTTTCTCATATCCTAGCTCGACGAGAAGGGATCCTGCTACTTCTTTAAAAGCGTTCGCTATTTCCAGATCAAATTCATTTTTCCAATCTCCGATCAAACCTTTCCGGAATGTAACAGCTTTTGCTGGATTTACATTGCTTATCATTTGTTCTACAAGAAGGGATTTCCTATCCGCAAGTAATGATGGTCCATATAAAAAACCTAAGATGTCATTTATAACCTTCTTTTGGGACACAGAACTGCATGTCAAGTCCTCAAAAGTGAAATGTAAAGTGTCCGGAGCATTGAACCATCCCATATACCTTCGAAAAAAAAGGTTGATATCATCATAATTAAAATGTTTCAACCCACGGATGGTCGCCAAATAGCGTTCTTTATCCGTCCTTAGATTGTTTACAATATAAGATGTAACCGGACTTAATTTCGGGAACTTTTTCATGAACGGTACATACGAGACAACAATATCCCGAGGGTCTCTGCTGATGATCAGTTGCTTCATATCAAGTTCCTTGAACAAATGAGTCCATTTTTGAGAATAAACAATATGACCAGCCCCAAATTGATTCTGTTTGATACTCCTCAACTTAGCCGCTTTTACGCTATCAAAATGTCCGTAAATTGTATGCTGCGCATTGTTGTGGGAGATTCCAGGCATACCTAATAATAGTTGTTTCACTAAATTGGTACCACTCTTAGGTATTGAATTTGAAAAGAATGCAGCAAGAGGTTTATCTATACTCAATGCCATCACCGCTTTGTTTATTATTTTGAGTTATCTTATGTCACTTGATCACATATTTTTCCTTTATTTTTATAAAAGGTTCTTTTTGGGATTCAAATACAGTAAAAATCCCCTTCATGAACATGAAAGGGGATTAATTTGATTTTATTTAGTTGTTTTGTTGACTTTGAGCAGGTTCATCTTCAAGTGGGATTTGTATGAGATTACCTGTTCCAGTAGCTTTCGGCATTTTTCCATCCCACTTCTGGATCCACATGTATTGGATCACTTCTGATGTCATTGATTCATTGATGATTTCGTTATAATCCGCAGTTGCTTCTGCTTCAATCCGTTTCTTTTCAGCCTCAGCTTCTGCGATTTTCAATTCAGTCTGTTTACGTTCCAGCTCTTGAGAGGCTTTTACCCTAGCATCAATTGCTTCTTGTGTCGCTTCGTCAGGCTTCGGAACGCCGATCGTCAAATCATCAATGATGAAACCCAAGTCCCCGACATCTTCTGAAAATACTTTCTGTAAATCCATACCTGCTGCAGAGGACTTTTGTCCATACGTATCAATGACGGAGTAATTTGCAATCGCCTTACGCCCAGCATCCCATAGTCTAGTTCTCAAGTAAGTCGATTCAATTTCCTCCACCGGTACCGGACCGAATTTATTGAACAGCTCAACTACCTTGTCTGGCTGAATGCTATAGTTATAGGCAAAGTCCATCGTTACATTTTTTCCATCTGAAGTAGCCACCTGGATATCCTGGTACTCGACTGTTTGCATCCTGACCGGGTACTCCGTGATCTTATCGAAGAGTCCAACGAGGTGCCACCCCTGGCCTAACGTATCTTCTTGCACCCCACCATTCGGACTATAAACGACACCGACATAGCCATTCGGTATTCTTTGGATGAAAAATGTTGCAATCACGACAACCAATGCAATCACAATCCCTATGATGATTCCACCGATGATCTTACGGTTATTTCTCTTTTTTTCTGGCATCTGAACTGTTTCCATTCTCTGTATCCCCCCAAAAGTTCTTATACTTCTTGGCAGCTTTACCTACCTTAGTATATGTTGGTGACAACAAGAGCCATAGACCAATACATAGTAAAATGACGACTATGACTGAACCGATAAACACCTTCATGTCATCCCCTCCTACCCCTATTAATTACGTACCAATTACAAAAAGGTTTCATCGATGTAAAGAAAACTTTAGCAAAGCAAGCTATAGTGTAGGCTGCGCTATAGTCGAACTTATACTGAAGAAAGAATGCATTCTTTCTTTAAGTGAAACAAAAATGATTATATCTTTCTTCTAAACGATTAGCAATGGCAAAAAAGAAGCATGCATTATTTTAAATGCATGCTTGATTCCCTACTGCCATTCAACTCCTCCAATTTGGAGGGGTATTCCGGTCCCAATAGATGCTACCCAATTCATGATGAGCTGCAAATCCATCCCTGGCATCATGGTAATGGAATGAAAACCAGTGGCCCTGTCCGGGAGGGTTTTCCCGACGAACATGGAGACGGAAAACATCCATTCCTGTCTTCGCGTTTTTGATGTGAAAGATTTTTTCGCCTTTGCCTTTTGTGGGCTGATCACTGATCGATAAATTCCGTAATGTTCCTTCATCCATTTTCGAGCTCAAAAGAGCAATCGTTTCTTCGATCTTAGGTAAAATCACCGTTCGGAATTCTTCTCCGCGTTTTGCTTCGATTCGCTCACCGAATTTTTCTTTCGTCTGTTCTGTTGCCTGGATGACGGTGTACGCCACGAAAGCCTCCTGGAGATCCTCAGTATCTTCATATCCTGCTGCGATTTCCTTCCATGCAGCTGTCTGGAAATCCGTTTCAGGAGCTTTCTCAATACTTGGTTTTGTCATTTCCTTATTTTCGATATGGTTCGTTGTTGTTTCTGCAGTCGCTTTTTCATCACTATCCGCCAGGAGATGCGGTGGTGGTGAAACGGTCCCAAGGGTAAAGACAGTGATCAAAACGACGAGCGTTTTCCTTAACCAAACAGGCATCCTATCCAACCTCAGTCTCTTAAGTATTTGCTAATCCCATTTTCTCATAAACTGCAGCATCCAGCCGGAGTTAAGTTTGAGAAAATTGTGAATGATTTATCCCAATAACAGTATTCGCTAAAAATCATTGTCCTCCTGCATTGACTTTTTCATCTTTCCAATAAAATTCTGCGAACACATCAGCAAAGGCATCCATAGAACGCTGGATTTCTTCCAAATTGTTATCGACTCCACCCACTTCCATTAAAGCAGCCCGATCTGAGAGGTCTTGATTGTAAACCCCGTTCCCTTCCGTCTTTGGTTTCAAGATGACCCCTCTGCTTAACCCGGGGTATTTTTCCTTTAGGAGATTGTGTAATTCTTCAGCTAACTGGAGATTCTTTTCGAAATCCGGGTTCGCTCTTCCGATGACGAACATCAATTTCGCATAACTCTTTCCATTGATCGTAGCTGTGGTCATATCTCTTCTCAGAGAGTCACGATGCAGGTCGAAGGAAAAGGTTATATCATTGTTGTCTGCAACAGCCGTTTGGACAATTTCCCTTGTCAGTTGATAGGCATTCCCGTGTTTCCAGCCCCTCTCCTTCAACTTTTCCCCGATGTTGGTACGATCCTGTTGTACGCCAATCCCTCTCTGTTCAAGTTCATTAGCCAACATCCCTCCAACACGGATCATATTTGCTTCTGGATTGGAACTGTTGGCATCATCAGGTGCACTTGCACCTTTCAATAACGGTAAAAAGGACTCGTAGGAGTGGGACTGATATACATAGACAACCTTCCGCCCATTGGTTGTCATATCAGGTTTTGGTTTATCTTTTTCGGACTCCTCCACTTTCAAATTTTCTTCTGCCACTTCCCTTTCCTTTAAAAGGACATCCAACGGGGGAGCTGATTCGATCGGTAAAGTTGTATAGTCTGTCCCCTCTCCTGCAACGACAATTTCTGTATCGAATATCGCAAATCCTGGCAGTTCCCGTCCTAACAAAGACCGTATGTCCCCAGGTTTGATATTGGTCGCCAATTCAAAAGATAAACTTTGCATTGAAGGAGGCTGATAGGAATTCGGCAGTCCTTGTTTGAAATATGGATTGACTGTCCCCATAAAAGTCACCAATTGTTCAGTGGAAAATATATGGAGAGTCCCTTTCAGTGAACTGGATTGAAACCGTTTTTCAAAAAAGGAGGAGGCTAATACCGATACAGTCACGAATAATACAAGCACAATCGCAGCAAAGAAAATAGCCCGTTTCAGAAAGGTTTCGCTTTGTGGTTTCTTAAGTTTATATAATAGGCGGTCTTTTTTCTTCATTGACATTTCGTTCCTTTCAGACAGTGACATATCCTATGAATATGTACAAGCAAGAAAAAGTAGAAGTTATTTTCCAGTGGAAGGATGTCTTTACTAGAACAAAAAATCCGTATCAGTATTGACTGATACGGAAATCTTCAACGTTACTCTATATTCTTTTCATAATCTTTCAATAGAATTTCAAGTTTTTGATAGGATAGTTTAGCATACTCACTATCATCCTTCACTAGTTTCACCATTTGATCCTTGATCGCCTTGATCAATGAAAAGTGATAATCAGGAATTTCATCTTCAAACGGCTTGATGCTGGATAATGGTACCAGTGCTTTTTCGTTGTATGCAAGGGCCCTTCTTTCGTGGAATAGCTGTACATCAACCTGGTTTGGAGAATGTAAATCCCCTTGTCTCGGGTGAGCAAGGACTGCTAAAACTTTTACAACTGCTTTATCGAGTTTCGGTTTGATATCTATTACTTCCCCTACATAACGTCCTGTTTTATAAGAAGCCGTCACGATATATCCAATCTCGATCGTCATGGCAACCTCCTTTTCCTACGAACTGAGAAATTCTTCTTTACATTGATCTGAACAACAATTTTGATAGTCGACTTGACATGCATCACATACGATGTGCAGTTTATCACATTCATCAATCGGACAATTGACGAACTTTTCCGCTTCTTCACCGCAATGATGACATCTGCCGATTACTTTTTGATCCCCCGTTTGATTGACATCGACAACCAGCCGATCATCAAACACAAAACATTTCCCATCGAAATTTCGGCCTTTCGTCTCAGGATCCTGTCCATATTTGACGATGCCGCCATGTAATTGATTCACGTCTTCAAAACCTTCGCGAACCAGATAACCAGAGAACTTTTCACAACGGATGCCACCTGTACAATACGTTAGTATCTTTTTATCTTTTTTATCGCCCAGGTTCTTTTTGATCCATTCCGGAAGGTCACGGAATGCTTTGATATCCGGGCGAATCGCGTTACGGAAATGGCCGATATCATATTCATAGTCATTCCTTGCATCAAGTATAATCACATCTTCATTCTCCAACGTTTCAAGCCACTCTTTCGGGGAGAGATGCTTCCCCGTCAACTCATTGGGATCCAGGTCATCTTCAAGCATTAATGAGACGATTTCATCCCTTTCTTTTACAGAGATTCGTTTGAAGGCATGCCCTTCTGTCTTTTCACGCTTGAATTCCATATCTTCGAACCTAGGATCTTCATGAAGGGCTTTCACATAAGCATCTGTCTGTTCCAATGTTCCGGATACTGTTCCGTTAATACCCTCCTTTGCGATGAGGACTCTTCCCAGTATACCTATTCCTTTACAAAACTTCAGATGTTTTTTTGCAAAATACTCCGGGTCTTCGATCGTAACATATTTATAAAAAAGTAATACTTCATAGGTATTCTTCTCTTCTGACATTGCAATCACCTTCAACCAAGTTATTTTCCAAAATATATCTTACCAAAAAAGATGTATCATTCACATGATTGTTATGTACTTATTAACATAATAAAAGGAATGACTCGTAAGCCATTCCCATATACTCTCTCTATTTTGCAAAGATATGCTTTCCGATTTGGATGATTTGTTCACGAGACCAGATCCAATCGGATGTAGCTGTGTTAGGGTTAAAGTAATAAGTCGCACCCTTCGATGGGTCCCAACCGCTGATTGCGCTGTAAACTGCACGATATGATTCAGCATCTGGCGTTCTGTTATATTGTCCATCTGCAATAGCCGTGAAGGCGAGATCTTCGAAGAGAACTCCTTTGACGTTATTAGGAAATTTAGATGAGTCAAGACGATTCATGATAACTGCTGCTACCGCAACTTTCCCCTTGAACGATTCACCGCGAGCTTCACCATGTACCATTTGTGCCATCATTTGAATTTCATCGACAGTGAATGATTGGCTATATAGTTTTGCAAATGTTTCGTGTCCTGCAACTCCATCCGCTTTGATTCCATTCGCCTTCTGGAATTTCAAAATTGCGTCTTTCGTCGATGAACCGAATACACCATCTACATTGGATTTATAATAACCTAACTGTTGAAGACGATGTTGGACATCCCATACATATCCTTGGGAATCACCTGTTTTTACCGTTTTGGAATGAGCACTTGCTTCTTGTGTCGGTAATGTAACCATCGTCCCCACTGCAAAAGCAACAGCTAGTGTAACTTTCAATAGCTTTGTAAACATACTAACACCTCCTTGAAAAGTGTACGCCAATAAGTTTAATAGGACCTAATGACTTACACAATAGGAGGTTATAGGAATTTAGTGTATATTTTTCCATAATAGTATTTATAAAATTTTATTTTAGGAATTTTGCATCAGAGTATAGTAAATAGGCAAAAGAGCAGCAAATCGCTGCTCTTTATTCCGATAGATTCAATATTTTTGTAAGCTGTTCTGGATTGAAGCCTGTCAAGACCTGATCACCGATGACAATTGTAGGGGTTGACATCGATTCATACTTATCGATCATCTCATCCCTTGCTTGGGCATCTTCAGCCACGTTGTATTCTTGGAAGTCGACATTATGATGTGAAAGAAACTCTTTCACCATATGACAAGGCGGTCAGGAAGGCTGGGAATAAACGATCACTTTTTGTTGGGACATGCTTTTCAACTCCTTTGAATATAAAATAGCAACTGTGGATGCTATCCGCAAATAGTATGCTTCAGTTCAAGGTCATTCTATTCGATAAAGGTAGATTCTCAACGGAGATTGTTCATTTTCAAAAGTATCTTCTAGTTTCAAATCGAGTTCCTCAAAGTTTTCAATCGGCAGCGCAGAAAAGATATACTCTCCTCCCAATTCTTTTAAGGCCTGAGTGTCGATATCATATTGTTCAATCGTCCTATCGCTCTTTTTCGTAAAGAAGTAATGCTTACCGAGATCACTGACATACATATATAATCTGCTGCCCCATGTATCAAAATAATTTTTCAGAACCGGGCTTTCCTCCAATTCAGCCGCAATCACCTCTCTGAATTGATGTTTATAGAAAAGCGGTAAACTGACATTATACGTATCAAGCGTGTAAAAACCATTGAATTGGGCAACAGCTGGATGAAGTCCGACACTGACAACCCGATATTCGGATTGATCCATTCCTATGTATTCCTCGATCTCCTTAAATAAGGAAGGCGAATAAAATTCTTTGAATGTCGGAGTGTCGAGTTTCTCATATTTCATCTCCTCACCTGTCTGAAAGAGGATATACGATTGACAGACGATCAGTAGGATGACGGCCAATCTGCCAAATTTCACATGCTTCCATATGATCCCTAACGCCAACCCGAAGCTGAGATACCAAAATAACGGATGGAGAAAA
The DNA here is from genome assembly GCF_020179385.1 of Alkalihalobacillus sp. YIM B00296. GTDB lineage: Bacteria > Bacillota > Bacilli > Bacillales > Fictibacillaceae > Pseudalkalibacillus. The sequence goes on from NZ_JAIBLJ010000003.1 coordinate 199,469, forward strand.
TGGATCCTGGAAAAATTGAACGTGTTCATCAACATCGAATAATCCTTCAGCAACCTCAGTCCCTCCCAATACCAAAGCGCATACCACGCAGACAGAAGCACATTCGCGATCATCGCCCCTATCAAGTGGACAGGGACGTTTCTTTTGTATAAACCGATCAAAATAGCAATTAAAACGACCGGCAGGATAATCGTTTTATGAAAAGTCCAATCATGGGTATGAGCGTTCAGAAAATCATGGACGAATAAATCGTAAACACCTTTCAAATCTTTGTGCCCCAGATTGAACTCATGTCGATGCGGGATTTGCTCTTCCTTGAAAAGCAATGAATGGACCAGGAGATACTCCTTCATCAAATAGATGGATGTCATAAAACCTATCGCAGCTAAAAACAATCCATTGAAACGTCTAGTACGATATAAGTCCAGTAACCAAAGTACAGCTAAACCACCCAGAAAAAACAAAAATGTCAAAATGAAACTCGAATGGAAGGGGATCAAAAATAATAGTACCCAATATCGTTTCGGTGTTTTTTCTCCCGATTTACGGATGGTCAAGAACACATGCAGGGCTAAAGGCAATCCTGCAATTGACAGAGCCCCCGATGGCCAAAATGGCAGCATCGCAAAACATAGAGCAACCCCAGCAGGAAGCCATGTAGAATTGATACCTCCCAGAAAGTGGGATTTCAACAACTTGTACATGCCATAAAAAGCGACGAAGCGCATGATCGTTTGATTGATGACATATGCCGTGAAAGGTTTGAACATGATGTACAACCATACCATCGCATCTAAACTGGAGGGCAGCGCATCCCTTGGAAGCCCGTTGATGACGTTCGGGAGAGTGCCATTTAATGAAAATAACAACCCACTTTCAGAAAGCAGCTTGTACCAGACGATGTTCGAGTCAAGATTATCATGGAGCCGAATATGCGTATCTTCCCCTAAAAGATAATATGGGGATAAGAAAATCAGGAGCACAATGAAGGGAAGCAATAAATGTTTATATTTCAAAGTAAGTGCGTATACGGTCGACAACATGGGTTACAGCCTCATCTCCCATTCCATAGAATAACGGTAAACGTAATAATTTCTCACTTTCGGAAGTCGTATATTGATCTTCCCCGCAAAATTCACCATAAGCTTCTCCTGCCTTTGTGGGATGCAGAGGTACATAATGCGATACTGCAGCTATGCCATGTTCATCCAGAAACTCTCTAAGCTGTATGCAATCCTCCTTCTGATTAGTCTTGATATAGAACATATGGGCATTATGTTGACAATCTTCCGGTATGTGGGGAGTCTTGATGAATCTTTTATCTGCCACCGGTTGAAGTCCCTCTTTATACAGACCCCAATACCGCAGTCTTTCATCATTAATCAGATCTGCATTCTCAAATTGAGCATACAAGTAGGCTGCATTCAAGTCACTCAATAAATAAGACGAACCTACGTCCTGCCATGTATATTTATCGACCATCCCCCTTAAAAACCGGGAGCGATCCGTCCCTTTTTCCTGGATGATTTCAGCATGCTGAATCGAATTGGGACTGTTGATGATCAATGCCCCGCCTTCTCCACACGTATAATTTTTCGTATCGTGAAAGCTGAGTGTCCCGAAATGCCCGATCGTTCCTAATGGTCTTCCTTTATATGTGCTCAATAACGCTTGTGCCGCATCTTCGATGACCCATAAATCATGTGTGTTGGCAATTCTCATGATCGCATCCATATCACAAGCAACACCGGCATAATGGACAGCGACAATCGCTTTTGTCTTTTCGGTGATGGCGTTTTGGATGAGGTCAGGATCAATGTTCATCGTATCAGGTGAAATATCGACGAAACGGATGGTTGCACCTCTCAATACGAAGGCATTCGCAGTCGAAACAAACGTATAGGATGGCATGATCACATCATCACCCTCCTTGATATCAGTCAATAGAGCCGTCATTTCGAGCGCATGGGTACAGGAAGGTGTAAGTAAAGCTCTTTCACAGCCTAGGTGAGCTTCAAGCCAGTCCGTACATTTCTTACCATATTCGCCTTTTCCCGATAGTTTTTCATTTCGCATCGCTTCTTTAATATAAACTTCTTCATCTCCAGTTACACATGGTTTATTGAAGGGAATCATCATACCACCTCATAAAGATTGACTAGTTACTATAATCCCGATCACAATCAAAGCCAACCCGACCACTTTATGGATCGTGACAGGTTCTTGGAACAATATGGCGGATAATAAAAATACCAGCACAAACGAAAGACTCATGAATGGGTATGCATAACTGATATTGAATTTCGTCATCGCTGCCATCCAGAATAGCGAAGCGATGAACGCAGAAATGAATCCGGAAAAGATCAATGGATCGAATAACAGCTGAAGCAGGAATAACAGCTTTTCCTTCCATCCTGCTGGCAAGGAACCGAACTTTGCAATCCTCCATTTCAATACCAGTTGACCGTAAACGGTAAAAAATATCGTCCCGAAAATATAGAAATAACCCATCATCCAGCTTGTCCTGGTACCGGACCACTCAATTTATGATAAACATCAATTGTACGGGTCAATTTGAATCCGAGTGAATGGAACAGATTCAATGAAGGAAGGTTTGCAGCTGAGATAGACGTTTTCAGATGGGTGTACCCACCAAGGTTGAGCTGTTCATGACAGGCCTTGCTTACCATGTATTTCGTCAAACCCTTCTGCCGGAATTCCTTTTTCACCCCGATCAGCAGGACTTTATCATTTTCATAGGCATAGAAGGCCGCCATTTCTCCTTGATATAGCATAAAAAAAACTAAATCCTTCTCATATAAATCCCGCACCCAATTCACGTATCTCAAATCTGCCAATGATGAAGGGATGTTAAAATCACGATGGAAGCGTCCATGCGTAAAAGCTTCCTTCGCAATCCTAGTGATCTCCTCAAGTTCTCCTTCTTTGGAGATGGAGATGTCATCTTGGTCAAAATGTTTCAGCTTTTCGCGACTACATTCCGGTTCAATCATCGTGTCTGTATAATAAAATCCATATTTTAAAAGTGATTTTGAACTCTGGAGCGGATCCACTTTGAGTGTAAAATGGCCATTGACTTGATCCGTTTGTGCAAGTGCCTCTTCAGATGAAGAGGTCAGCTCATACGTATCGATTCCAAAGTTCCTCTTATCCCATGGGGTCTCTTTCAGAAATTGAGACATCCCATCACCTCCTATCGTTTTCAATATCGAATCCATCTGTTTTGTCCTGGATCAGATAAAGCGGACGCCCCTTCGTTTCATTGAATACTTTCCCTAAATAAAGGCCAAGTATGCCAAAATTGAAGAAAATCAACCCGCCTATAAAATATAGTGAAACCATTACACTCGTCCAGCCTTGTACCGGAACGGATAGGAAAAAGTATCGTATGAAGAGGAAAAGTCCATATATGAAAGATCCAAGGGAAATCAAAAAACCTAGTTGGATCGATAACCTCAATGGTTTATTTGATTGGGAAATAATCACATCAGTGGCTAACGTGATCAATTTCATCAAGTTGTAGGAACTCTTACCATTCTTTCGACTGCTGTGATTGACTGTGACTGTCGCTGTCTTGAACCCCATCCATTTGATGAAGAGCGGGAATAATCGATTTTGTTCTCTCATCTTTCTGAAACTGTTGACGACGTTTTTTGAACAAATACTGAAATTTGCGATTGTATGATCTGATGATTGATCAGTGAGATAATCATAAACTTTATAGAACATTTTTGATGAAAGGCGTTTTAAAAATCCGTCTTTACGTTCAATCCTCTTACCGAAGACGACCTCATAACCTTCATTCACTTTCTCATATAGATCCCTGATATTTTCAGGACGGTCTTGCAAATCACAATCCATTACGACAACCCAATCTCCCGAAGAATGGTCAAGCCCTGCAGTAATGGCATGATGCTGTCCAAAATTTCTCGAAAGATCGATTCCTTTGATTTTCTTATCGGATTCGCTTAAAGCTTTGATCTTTGTCCAAGCATCATCAGGACTGCAATCATTGACCATGATGATTTCATAGTCTCCTCCAAGCTCTTCAAGTGTAGATTTCAACCGTATACTGAGTTCGTCCAAGCATGCTTCACATCCATAGACCGGTATGACAACAGATATCAAATCCTTACTTCTCCCCATTTACGGCTGTACCATTCGACAGTGTTGCGTAGTCCTGCATCTATTGACATGACCGGCTCCCACCCAAGTGATTGACGGATTTTCCGGTCATCCACTGCATATCTACGGTCATGACCTGGACGATCTTCTACGAATGTAATCAAGTCTTGAAAACTAATGATAGAAGCTTGCTCTAATGCATCCGGGTGTAATTCGTTAAGTATCAGACAGATCTTCATGGCCAGGTCGAGATTCGTCCATTCGTTTCCCCCGCCGATATTGTAGCTTTCCCCTGATACTCCTTGATGATAGATAAGATCAAGGGCTCTGCAATGATCCTCGACATGTAACCAGTCCCTAATGTTTTGACCGTCTCCGTAAATCGGAATCGGTTCTGCAGCTAAGGCTTTTGAGATGATCGTCGGGATCAGCTTCTCTTCATGCTGGCGTGGTCCATAATTATTGGAGCTGCTTGATATGACGACATTCATCCCATGGGTATGGCCGAAGCTTTTGACAAGCATGTTAGCGCTTGCTTTTGAAGCACTGTAAGGATTACGCGGATCATAAGGTGTCTCTTCAGTGAATTTATCTGTTTCGTTTTCCAATGATCCATACACTTCATCAGTCGAAATGTGATGAAACCTCCGTTTTGCCAACTCTCCATTTTTCTCCCAGGTTTGTTTAGCTGCCTGGAGAAGATTCACCGTTCCTACTACGTTCGTCAGGACAAAAGGGCTGGCATTGTCGATCGAGTTATCAACATGGGATTCGGCAGCAAAATGGATAACGCCATTAATATCGTATTTAGAAAATATCTCTGCAACAAAATATTGGTCTGCTATATCACCGTTGAGAAATTGATAGTTATCATGTGATTCAACCTCGCGAAGGTTTTCAAGCGAGCCTGCATAAGTCAATTTGTCGATATTGAGGATTTCGTAGTCTGGATATTCTTTTGATAAATAATGAATGAAATTCGAGCCTATGAAGCCGGCTCCGCCTGTAATCAGGATCGTCTGTTTCTCGTTACTCATTCTCAACCAACCCCAGAACAGGATTTTGATCGATGGAATCCCAATATTGTTGACTGTGTTTCCTTTGGGCGATTTCCAACAGGTATTCTCCATAATCGGTTTTTTGCATGGTGGTCCCTTTTTCTTTCAATTCTTCTTTTGTAATGTATCCCAGATAAAAGGCGATCTCTTCAAGGCAAGCAAGTTTGAAGCCTTGACGCTGCTGAATGTTTTTCACGAATTCAGAGGCTTCGAAAAGGGCATCATGCGTTCCAGCATCCAGCCAGGCGAATCCTCTTCCCAACAATTGGACGTGCAGCTGCTCCTTTTTCAGATATTCTTTGTTGACATCCGTGATTTCGAGTTCTCCGCGTTTCGAAAAGTTGAGTTTTTTCGCAATATCGACCACTTTGTTGTCATAGATGTATAATCCAGTCACTGCAAAATCCGATTTAGGATCTTCAGGTTTTTCTTCGAGCGATACAACCTTCTGACCGGAATCGAATTCCACGACCCCGAACCTCCGCGGATCCTTTACCCGATACCCGAAAATTGTCGCGTCCTTATGACTCTTTATCGCTTGTCTTAATAAATTGGTAAAACCTTGGCCGTAGAAAATATTGTCACCAAGGATCAACGTAACATCATCTTTTCCGATGAATTTTTCCCCGATGATGAATGCTTCTGGAATTCCATTCGGCTCTTTTTGTTCACGGTAGACAAGAGAGAGTCCTAAGGAAGAGCCATCACCTAACAACTTTTCGAATCGTGGTATGTCTTCAGGCGTACTGATGATCATCACTTCTTTAATACCAGCTAACATCAGGATTGATAACGGATAATAGACCATCGGCTTGTCGAACACAGCGAGCAGGTGCTTATTGATGCTATCTGTGCTGGGGGACAGCCGAGTTCCGCTTCCTCCTGCAAGAATGATCCCTTTCATAAAAACCCCTCCATCAAATCGACTTAGTATCCTGTTGGATTCTAGTTAAATACAAACATGTGAATTTATTTCCTTTAACGAAATACATTTAAACATACGATTATGTTAAATTTGTTTTACTTAATGTAACAATTCGTTTTAAACCAAAAAAACCGGATGTGGAAGGTTCAAAATATTCCATCAACCGGGGTTCTTTAGACATATATTAAGCCATTTCTTTCAAGTATGGTAAGAATAAAGCGTTACGATTGAGGTACCCTACAATTCACCCCGACTCGATCCTGTGTTCACTGTGTCCTTACATATTCAGAAAACCTATTGGGACTCCAAACAAGATACTTAGAGAAGATTTTTGTCACAATGGAAATGAAGATCGTAGGGAGGTCAGAAACGCCATGACTCCAGAATTCTTCACAAGAGTATTCATGAAAACAGATATCGACACAACAAGAACGAGCCAAAACCATACTTGGAAAAATTGGTGGGATGTAAGTTCTCCAAATAAGATACTCGTATAATACCAGGATATGGACAATCCACAAGTAAGCGATATAAGAACAAGATGGGTCGTTGCTGTCCACTTTGCGGTGATATAGGTACAGATACCTGATTGGCTTGACTAATCTACTCCGCTTCTTCGTTCGCAAGCAATCAGACCCATCGTCATCAGTACAATGATCAATACATCGAGTTAGCTGAATTGACCCAGGCTAGACATAATGATATCTTCAGGTCTGAAATCATGTAAATTCAAACTTGATCCTTCAGGCATGCCACCATTCGCTTCAATGATCTTCGGCAGATAATAGGTACTAAGCGGATCCATCACACCGAGTAACATGAAAACGATCGGTATCCAAATCCATTTGTAATTCCTCCAGTTCTCCAGGTTTTCACGACGAAACACCACAAACCACTGCATCATTTCTGCACCACCTTCATAAACATGTCCTCCAAGCTTGTTCTAGCAAGCTCGAACTTCGTAAGCGGCAAATGATTACTCCGCACAACCTCTAGAATCTCCTTTCTACCTTCTTCGAGGTCCGAGACATACACATTATATCGAATTATCTCTACAACTCGAGACCAAAACGCTACAAATTTGAAATTATCTCAACAACTTGAAAATATCTGTACAACAAAAAAAGGCTGTCCCAAAACATAGTGTCAGACACTAATGGGACAGCCCCTCAATTGTTATACTTGTTGATCTACTGGTTTTCCATAACGGTTCCGCGGATGTTCACGACATTCATCGGAACAAGAACGCTCATATTTTTCTTCACATTCATGACATGCAACGTGTTGACGGTTGCATTCTGGATTTGCGCAATTTACGTAACGATCTTCGGTTTTCCCACAGTAGTAGCATTTACCGACTACCTTGTCTTCCACACGGTTGATCGGTACTGCAATACGCTCATCGAAGACGTAGCATTTTCCATCGTATAGTTGCCCTTTGGTTTTCTCATTCTTGGAGTAATTGATAATTCCACCGTGTAACTGGTTTACGTCTTCAAATCCTTCTTTTTTCAAGAAACCGGAGAACTTTTCACAGCGGATTCCACCGGTGCAATAGGTAAGGATCTTTTTACCTTCAAGATTCTCACGGTTTTGTTTGATCCATTCCGGCAACTCACGGAAAGTTGTGATTTCTGGACGGATCGCTCCTCTGAAGTGGCCGATATCATATTCGTAATCATTACGTGCATCGATGATGATGACATCATCACGTTTCATTGCTTCGTAAAATTCTTCTGGAGTCAAATGTTTTCCTGTTGTCACATTTGGATTGATTTCTTTTAGAATTCCAGAGTTCACAAGCTCCGGACGATAACGTACATGCATTTTCTTGAAAGCATGTCCATCCGCTTCATCTATTTTAAATTCAATACCCTCAAATCTTTCGTCATTAAGTAGAGATTCCATGTACGCATCAGTCTGTTCTACAGTTCCAGATACCGTACCGTTGATCCCTTCGTCTGCAATGAGGATTCGGCCTTTCAAGCCCAAATCTTTACAAAACTGCAGATGCTCTTCCTTGAATTGTTCCGCATTTTCGAGCGGAGTGTACTTGTAATAAAGTAATACCCGATATGGTTTTGTCATGGTCAATCACCTATTCCTTTGATATTGTATTGCAGGTACAACACCAGTTACAACGTTATATATTAGCAAATCGAACTGCCGTTTGGCAAGTGTATTATAATGGAATTTGCTGTAACTGTTGAAATAGGTTTATTTTTTCACAGTATCAAACAGCTGTTGAAAAGTACTGAGTGTTTGATTGATATCTTCATCAGAAATATGGTGGTGGGTTGTGAATCGAATGGTTGTCGGTCCAAATGGGACAGCAAGGATTCCGTTGCTTTTAAGCAAATCCAAGATCTCCTCGACCGATTTTCCTGTCGCTTCAGTATCAACGAGGACAATGTTCGTATCAACCCTGTTGTTGATTTTGAGATCACGGATATTGCGGATCCCTTCTGCAAGGCGTCTCGCACGATCATTGTCCTCCTTCAGACGATCCGCCATTTTCGTAAGTGCAATCAGACCTGGTGAAGCCACAACGCCAACCTGACGCAACCCGCCTCCAAGTCTTTTACGCCATTTCCGAGCTCGTTTTATAAAAGATTCACTCCCAGCGATGAGCGATCCAATTGGTGCACCGAGACCTTTCGATAGGCAGATTTGTACGGTGGTCGTATGCTCCGTAAATGCTGTTACTGGAACACCAAGTTCCACCGACGCATTGAATAGCCTAGCTCCGTCAAGATGGACAGGTATGTTATGTTCCTGAGCCACTTGATACACTTCCCTCATGTTTTCAATCGGTACAATCGCACCACCAGCTCGGTTATGGGTATTTTCAATGCATATCATTCCTGTTTCTGGTAAATGGACATCCTCGCTACGGATTGCATTTCTTACATCATTTGGATTGATTGCGCCTCTATTCCCTTTGATTGTTCGCGTCTGGACACCACCGAAAGCTGAAATGGCACCGCCTTCATAATAAAAAATATGGGCTTCTTCTTCCAGCAATACTTCGTTTCCGGGCTGGCAATGGGTAAGAACGGCGATCTGGTTCCCTTGTGTCCCGCTTGTCACAAACAGGGCTGCCTCTTTTCCTAACAACTCTGCCGCCTTATCTTCTAATTTTTTCACGAGTGGATCTTCTCCATACACATCATCGCCACATTCTGCTTCATACATCGCTTTTCTCATTTCTTCAGTCGGCTTTGTGACTGTATCACTGCGTAAGTCGATCACTTGGATCCTCTCCTTATTATATGAATGGTTTCAATTTTGGAAATACATTAAGCGCAGTGTAGTAAAAAACGTCTTCATGATGCTTTTTTGGAATAATACTCTTGATAAACTCAATATAAGGCTTCACTGGAACAAGCGGCCAATCGGTCCCGAACAGGAATTTGCTATAGTCGTCCGTAAAAGTCAACGCATGTAAAAGATGATTGAAAAAACGCGGTGATTCCTTGTATCGCTTGATGTCTTCTGCATTTCCGACGACCAGTCCCGAAAGATCAGCGAATACATTCCGATTTTTATAAACCACTTCAGCCCCGTCCAGTGTCCACGGATCCCCGAAATGAGCCATTACGAAATTGATTTCACGGTGTTTAACGGCTACTTCATCCAATGTAAGCGGATGAGCGTATTTCAAGAGGCCTCTTTCCGAATATGTATCTCCTGTATGGAAAACGACAGGCAGGTTGAATTCTTTTGCTAATGCGTAAATCGGATCGTAGACCACATCATAAGCGTAGAACGGATAATAGCCTAAATAAATTTTCAAACCAACGACTTCCGACTTCTGAACCTCAGCCCGGAGGCGTTCCATCGCAGGCTCGTCTAACTTGTAAGGGTTGATTCCAGCACAATAGACGATTGAAGGAGCGTGTTCGGCAAGATCAAGGCCCATCGGTGTTGTTGCTTCTTCATCCGGAAAGCCGTTCACCTTGGCCTCGGACAACCCCATTCCGATCCCAATAGATACTCCCGCCTCTCTGTATTCTTTTATTATCCCTTCAGATGAGTAATCCACCCCTGAAAGTTCCTCCGCGGTATTATGAAAACTTTCGATTTTCGACAAATGCATATGAGCATCAATGATTTTCATCCTACACCTCCATGTATTAAAGCGAATAGGAAAACCCTACTCATATAGGTGAGTAAGGGTTTTTGAATTTTCAATCTTCATTTTATCATAGGAAAGTAATGACGATGGATTATTTCGCTGCGGAAATTTCCGCCTGGAGTTTGGTTTCGGTCTTTTGACGGTTCTCAACCCAGCGATCAAGGGATAGATAGACAATCCCGGCTATGACACAGCCAATCCCTAAAATCGTAAACAAGATGTTGCCAAGCCCGTACTCGAGTAAAATTCCACCGATCAATGGACCTGTAACTCCCCCTAGAATCCATTGAAGGCCAGCTGCTCCCATATACGTTCCTCGCAGATTCTCCGGTGCAAGATTCGCGACAAAGGTCATCTGCACTGGAGACATAAGCATCTCACCAAGTGTATAGATTCCATAAATCACAAGGAACACAAGCAGTAAGGTCAGGTAGTTGGTATTAAGGGCATAAAATGCTTGTGGTAGCCATCCGACTGCCAATAGCCCGAAGCTGAATAGGACACATCCATATAGCATCACTCTTCCAATTGCTCTGTTTCCCGCCCAGCGTGAAATCGGAAACTGAAACAGAACGACGAGTAAACCATTGAACGCAAGCATATACGTGTAAGGGTTTTGAGCATCAGTCAAATTCGGTAACGTCTGGTCGAAATGTAGTGGAAGCATCCCTTCCGTTTGAGTAAATGACATCGAAATGACTACCCCGGTTATGATGAACACGAACAATAATTTATCCCGTAAAATGATTTGGAACGGGCTAGGCAGCTTCTCTTCTTCTTTTTTTTCAACCGATCGTGATTTTTCCTTTTTCGGCAAGCTTTCCTTAATCCAAATCATGACGATCAATGCGTAGAAAAACATGCTTGCGGCAGAAATCATGAAAATGACAGATTTCGAAAAAATAACGACAGATGCCCCAAGCAGCGGGCCGATCGCAGCACCGATGTTGTGCCCCATCCTTAGAAGCCCGAACGCCTCTGTCCTTTTATCGGGTGCCGTCACATCGGCAACCATCGCTGACGCAGCCGGATGGAACAAGGAATTGAAGAACCCTAAGAACAAGGATAGAATGACGAACGACCAAAAATCATCCAGCCAAACGAACCCGAGCATGACGACAGCATTTCCAGCCATCGAACCAACCATGAGCGGTTTGCGGCCGTAGATATCCGCTAGGCGCCCACCAATCATTGTACCGATCACAGAAGCGAGCGGGGACACCCCCATGACGATCCCAACTTCCCAAACGTGATCGACGCGATCCTTTAAATATAACGCTAAAAACGGCAATAACATCATAAAAGCAATTCCATTGATTGACTCACCGATAAACCGGATCCAAACATTGCGATCCATTTCACGATAAGCCCTCCATGTTTCTCTCATCTCTCTCCCAACTTCCCTAGTGCTTTTTTACTATTTTCCTCGCACTAAAAAAGCCGCAGGAATAAACTTCCCACAGCTTTAAATACAAAATCACGAATCAAATCCCGTCATTCATGAAGCGAGGAGGTATCCATCATAATAATTCTTAAATTGTTGCAGAATTGCTTGACATTGTACAATTGTCATAGATACCCACTCCTTTCAAGTTTTAACGACTCCACAACAAGTATAGAGAAAACCCTTACAAAAGTAAACAGAATTATTTTTCTACTGTACCAGGCACCTTGATTTAAGCCCGCCATATCAACGTTACTGAACGGTGCCAGGCACCCGAAATAAAGCCTGCTATATCAAGGTTTCTGAGCAGTGCCCTGGTACAATGACTCCGAAGTGGAATTTTGATGTTTTACGGATTTCCACGTTAAAGCCGAATTGAGCGAAACGTCCACTTTTCCAGTGGTCTTTCAGGACAACTCGGTGTTTACCGACTCTTTTGGCTTCCTCAATCAATGATTCTGTTATCGGTCGATATAAAGCATAGTGCTTCAGGGGCTTGATACCATCTGAATGAAGGATTTGCTCTTCAAACATTGGATCGAAATAGACGACATCGAAAGAATTATCTTCCAACCCTTTCAAAAATTCGAGATGGTCTCCCTCGTGTACTTCTACGCTCCTCATCGCTGCAACGATTTCCGGATCCTTGTCCTGATAAACTTCTAATCCCAGTTTCGTCAATAAGGCAATTGTCGGGCTCCCTTCAATACCGACCACCCTTCCATAATTGCCAACAACAAATTGAGCTACGATACTATCAGACGCCCAGCCAAGCGTACAGTCGAGTAACGACATTCCTTTTTCCAAACCTGCATTTCGAATGAATGGATCCTCTTCCCCGCGCTTCAATCTCTTGATTCGGAATATCGCAGAATTCGGATGGAAGAACACCGATCCTTGAATGTCAGGGTCATAGTAAAGAATCCTTTCCTCTCGTACAACGATGACCCCCATGCTCTCTTCAGCCATCAATTTTACAATGGAACGATCCTTCCGCTCCACATACTTGATCCCAAGCAACATACCTAATTCTTTCGCTCTCTGTATCAATGCAGATCTCGCTTTTCCACCTGTCGTTATTATCATTGGGAATCTCCTTCAAATATGGGTTTGTACACAAAAATTCCACTCCTGTACCCGTTGCAGTTGAGGCATTTGTACATATTTTGTAAGTATAGCAGACCAGATAACACCAAACATTGGGGGGGAACACTGTTGGAAAAAATGAAAAAGTATATGCCTCATAAAAAAGAGAAGCATATGGAAGTACCTCATTACATGGAACACGATCCTTGCTATCCGATGCATCACGGGCATTACCACCATGGAGGTTATGGATACGATTGTGATTACGGTTACGGATACGGTAACACATTCGCAATCATTGTTGTGTTGTTCATCCTATTGATCATTGTCGGAGCAGCAGCTTTTCATCACGGGGGAAAAGGTAAAGACTGCTGATCCAGAATAAATACTGTCAAGCTCATTGCCTACATTAAAAGTGACACATCTACGAGTTTGTCTTTTCGTATGTAGTTCATAATTGTAATGTGTATTCATTCAATCTGGTTGAACCTGTTCAGCCAGATTTTTTCTATTACATATACTCTCTTAAAATATGTCTTCTACAAACATTCAAGTGTATAATAATACCAGGTGCAATAGGAAGTTCTGGAGGATACTATGAAAAATTCATTCTTACATAATTTTGCTGTATTGATCTACCGTTATAAAAAATCTGTCCTTTTTTTGTGGCTCCTGTTTACTATCATCTTTGGCGTATTTGCATTCAAGCTGCCATCAATCCTTCACGGCAGCGGTTTTGAAACAGATGGCGCCTTTAATGAAACCCAAACGATTTTAAAAGAAGAATTCAACCAACCAAAATCTACGATGACGATTGTAATTGAATCATCAACCCATGAGATGCAATCGGAAGAATTCCAATCCTTCATCCAAGATACGATCGACGATTTGGATGATGTGGAACACCTCTCGAGCATCACTTCACCATTGGATCACGAAGACATGTCTAAAGGAACAATAGCATATATCCTCCTCGGCTTCGACCAAGGTTTTAATGAGTTGAGGGATTCTATCGAACAAATCCGCAATCGTCTTGAAAAAAATGAGGAGTTCAAGGCAAGTCTGACAGGAGGTCCAGTCATTTCTGAAGACATGAACGAAGCGAGTCAAGATGATTTGAAGAGAGCTGAAGCGATCGGAATTCCTGCGGCTTTAGTCATCCTTCTTTTCGCGTTTGGAGGAGTTGCCGCTGCATTGATTCCTTTATTGATCGGGATATTCAGCGTTATCAGTGCTATGGGGCTCCTTTATTTTCTCGGTTTGGAATTGGATATGTCAATCTTCTTGTTGAACGTCGTCCCGATGATCGGGTTGGCGTTAGGGATCGATTTTGCACTCTTGCTAGTGAACCGTTTCCGTGAAGAAATCAAAAACGGCTCAGTGGAATTTGCAATAAGCACATCCATCCAAACCGCCGGACGGTCGATCGCCTTTTCTGGTTTATGTGTATTCCTAGGACTATCTTCCATGCTTTTCATCGATATCGATATTTTCCGGACTGTGGCGATCGGGGGAATGATGGTCGTGACCCTATCCGTCATATGTGCATTGACCTTCCTGCCAGCCGTTTTAGGGATGTTAGGATCGAACATCAATAAATGGATGGTATTAAAAGAAAGAGACAAACAAAAAAGCAATTGGTACCGCTTCGCAAAATTAGTGATGCGAAGACCTATTTCGATGTTCTTGCTTGCTTTGATCTTGCTTTGCACAGCCATCGTGCCTTTGACTGATCTTAAGCTGACAATCCCTGAAGCAGAAGCGCTTCCAGAATCCTATGAATCCAGACAAGCATTTGAAACATTTAAAGATACGTTCGGTGAACAACAGTTGTATCCCGTCACGATGATCATAAATGCTGATGAGGACATCCTTTCTACCAATCAGTTCAATGAACTTGAATCGTTAACAGAAACGCTTGAAAAAGAAGAGATCATCAAGCGGGTCGAATCGATCTTTTCAGTAACCGAGTTAAAGGCAGACCAATTGAAATATGCTCTCGAGCAGGACAACGTACCTGAAAGATTGCAAAATGCGAAAGAAGCATTTCTTCAAAAAGATAAAGCCATCGTCAGGGCTTATCTTAATGTAGATACGACTTCAACGGAAGCACAGGATTGGGTAAGAGAATGGAACGGTGATTACGAGGAGTTCGATTTGATTCTCGGGGGAAACAGTAAATTCACACAAGAGATCTTCGATGAAATCTATGACAAAGCACCTTATGCTGTAGGATTCGTTTTGATTTCAACCTACTTCATTTTACTCGTTGCATTCCGTTCACTTTTCATACCTCTGAAAGCGATCATGATGAACGTCATCAGCTTATACGCAACGTTTGGATTGGTCGTCTGGATTTTCCAAGAAGGCCATTTCGTCAACCCGACAGACGGGATCGGTTTGATGATACCTATTTTTACTTTCGGAATTGTATTCGGCCTAAGCATGGATTACGAAGTTTTCCTGATTTCGAGAATCCAGGAGTATTATGAAGAAACGAAGGATAATGATTACGCCACACTGATGGGGCTCACCTCTACTAGTAAAATCATCACTTCAGCAGCATTGATCATGATTGTCGTCACAGGTGCCTTCGCATTCACCGGCGTCGTACCGGTGAAACAGATGGGCGTGTCGATTGCTCTCGCTATCTTGATCGATGCTACGCTCGTCCGTATGGTACTCGTCCCTTCGCTCATGAAACTGATGGGACATTGGAACTGGTGGTTGCCAGGAGTTAAGACGAACAGACGAAAAGCAGTGGAATAACAGCAGATCGGTTTACATGTCAAAGAGGCAGACAGAAGATATCAGAGAACAACAGAGGTCTTATTTTCTCAAAACAGCTCTGAAGGAGGACTAAAGTGATCCAAGTGGTTGGGTATTGGAGCTAGAAATTCCTTCATCGAAACAAAATCATGCTTTCTTATCCTTCAAAAAGCCCTGCCACCTCATCGGCGGAAGGGCTTTTCACGTTATTTACAATGCGTTTCAAATGCGTTCACAAGATTTGTGACGATATCAGATGGCTCATGGTCTTCAATTTCTTCACGAGGGATGAAGTGGACGACTTCATTCCCTTTCAATAATGCAATGGATGGTGAAGATGGCTCGATATCTAGGAAATAGGATCTCATTACAGAGGTTGCAACTTTATCTTGGCCTGCAAATACGGTCACAAGGTGATCGGGAAAATTTTCGTTTTCGATTGCCTGTCTTACTGCCGGGCGTGCAAGTCCAGCTGCACATCCACAAACCGAATTGATCATCACCAGTGTCGTTCCTTCAGCGTTTTCCATATATTCATCGACTTCTTCAGGTGTCCGCAACTCTTTGAATCCCGCTTCTGTCAATTCATCTCTCATCGGTTGTACTAATTGTCTCATATAATCCTCATATGCCATTGACATGGAACATACCTCCATTTTTGATCATTTGAATTTAACTTTATCACGTGAGTTCCGAAACATCAATGCGGATCACCCACTACTATTTCTTCTTTTGGATTGTATCCGTCATTTGCTTCCAGACAGAGCCCTTCGCCTCTTCTCCGCCTTCAATTCGCTCAAGTGCCATATTCACTTGCATCGCCACCTCGAATTCAGGGTCGTCTTTAGCTTCTTTCAATGCTGGAATTGCAGATTCATCCCCGACTTCGTACAAGAACATGGCTGCACGCCAACGTACAAGTTTGTTCTTGTCCTTCAGCGATTCAGCCATGACTGGGATCGCCTCTTTGAACCCTAGGTCTGACATACAATCACCGGCCGTACGTCGTACCGTTACGGTTTTATCTTGAAGCGCCTTCGTCAAATATGGTAGCACTTTTTGATCTTCAATCATCCCGAGATATACGGTGGCAAGACGTCGAATCGAGGTTTTCTCATCTTCTAGGGCTTTTGCCAATACTGGAAGATCCTCTTCTTTCGGATCCATTTTGTCCAGAGCTGCATACCGCTCCTTCCAATCTGGTTGCTCCATCATTTCCATCGTCACTTTGTAGGATTCTTTTTTGTGTGGAATATCCGAAGCCTTATTCTGTTCGAAGGCTTGCTCCTTCAACCGTTTCAAACGTTCTTCATCATACGCGGCATTGATCTCTTCGGCCACTTCCTTTCCGACAGCCTCCATATCTCCATATCGGGCACTCTGTTCTACCCATTGTCGCTCCATCACAAGATTGTCTGAGGAAGATTGAGCTTCCATCGCCGTTGCCATGAATCTTTCAGGCAGTCCGACTCTTTCTTCGGTCTCTCCTTTAATCAGCTTGATCTGCATCGGAATACTCCGGAACTTTTGAATGAACACCTTCACTTCATCAAAATCTTCATCGTGCTCGTTTTCATCCTTTTCTTCAGCTACATAAGCTTCTTCCCCAAAAACTTGGCGAGCTTTCGGTAAGATCACTTTCCAATCATGTTTCGGATTCCGTTCTAGTGCAATGAAATCTGCAACATAATATAATCCCTTCACACCTTCTATTGCGAGCAACTGCCTAAGAGGTTCAGGAGCATCCTCTTTCTGTTCTGCCTTGAAGTTCATGTTCTTGCCGCTCGGTAAAGCTTTATCAACAATCAGTTTCATCGTATTCGGACTTGGTGTTGGTTCTATACCGCGCAGGTTCATATCGTGAAAACTCCTTTCATAGGTTCATCTTCCTACTATTTTAAAATATAACACAGAACCGCACTGTATTTGTAATTATTGGGTTCTACCCTTATTGTCTTGAAATTTATCTGAATTTTTAACTAAAAAGTGTTAGTTTCAAAAATTAAGGGGTATAGGATAAAGAGTCTTTATTTTTTTCCTAAATTTGAGAGGAGAGTGGAATTTTATGAGAAAGCTCCCAGTTGAAGGCAGGATCATAAGGATTACGAGTGACCGCATCGTTACAGTATTAGGGGAACAAGTGTTAACCTATAACCGGGCCTATTATGAAATTACCGTCAACTCGCTTAATTGATAACATGCAAATGGGGCCGGTCTATAAGTGTCAGACACTTATGGGCCAGCCCTTTTTTGAAGGGTAAGTATAAAAATTTTGGTTGCGGTGAAGAATTGTCTAGCTCCACCGCCCAACCACTTGGATCACTTCAGTCCTCCTGTGGCGGCGACAGCCTCCTCGCCGGACTTCCAGTGACCTTCGTGGTTAACCAGGGCGTTTGCGCTTTTCTTATATACATCATTTCGCATTCCTCTTTTGAATTTCTTCCATAACCTCTAAGATTCGTCCGTGAGCTTTTTGAATGAAATTTTTATTCTCGATGATCCTGCTTTCCCTTTTATCAGGAAGGGTAAGCAATGATTCTTGAGCTCTTTTGATTTTGCCTGTCAACTCCTGTAGAGGTGCTTCAATCAATTGACCACGGGCAGCCGGGGATTGTTCTCCTGACCGATCTCTATTGCTGCTTAACTGGTCAAGGACAAAATATATCGTGGCCGCTACACCATGCTTGCAAATCGGTGATCCATCCGGGCAGGTGCACGTCACTTCGTAACCATCCAGAAGAGGAATCCCATCCTCCAACTCAAAATAACCCCGTAGCTCATACACTGCTTGAGTCCCTTCTACCTTACATTCGAAGTGGCTGGGGAAAACTTGAAATCCATGAATGTGACGTTCATTATACAATCTCATCCCACGTTGAAATCTTCTATAATCAACCCCGTCTGTGAATTGACTAAGCCAATGATGGAGTTGACTATCGTTTTTCCGGTTACGTCTTGTCATGAGTTCAACACCTTCTCCCGCAACTGGATCAGTTCAATGAATTCATTATCGGTCATCTCTGTCACCCATTGATCCTCGTGGTTGACAATTTGCGAGGTAAGTTCCGACTTCCGGTCGATCAGACGGTCGATCCCTTCTTCTAACGTCCCCTGGGTAATCATTTTGTACACTTGGACGTCCTGTTCCTGTCCGATCCGGTATGCCCTGTCGGTCGCCTGGTTCTCAACGGCTGGATTCCACCACCGATCGATATGGATGACATGGTTGGCCTCAGTCAGGTTCAAGCCGACACCCCCAGCTTTGATTGATAGGATAAAGATGCATTTCTCCTTCGTGTTCCTGAACTTCCTTAAAAGCTGTTCCCGTTTCTGAGAGGGGATACCGCCGTGTAAAAAGAATACTTTGATCTCCTGGTTGCCTTTCCCCAGGATTTTTTCGAGCAGTTCCCCCATTTTGACATACTGGGTGAACACCAAAGCCTTCTCACCGTCCTTGATATCACCTTTTAATATATCAAGGAACTTCATCATTTTACCCGAGTGTGAGGCATCCGGTTCCGTCAAGCTCAATAATGCCGGGTGGTTGCAAACCTGCTTAAGCCTCGTTATACCTCCAAGGATCGTACCGCGCCGTTCCATACCGGTCGCTTTAAGCAATTTATCCCGGATCTGATCGACTACGGTTTGATATAAGGATGCCTGTTCCTTTGTCAATTGGCAGAATATTTTCGTTTCCGTCTTTTCTGGAAGCTCTTCCACAATCGATGTCTGCATTTTCGACCTTCTCAATAAAAATGGTTGGATGAGGCGTTTCAAAACCTCTATCCGCTCCGGATTTCCTTCTTTTTCGATCGGCCGGATGAACTGTTGGCTGAAGGATGTACGGTTTCCTAAATATCCAGGGTTGAGAAAATCACAAATCGACCAAAGCTCTTCTAAACGGTTTTCCATCGGAGTACCAGTAAGGGCGATCCGATGTACAGATTTTAAAGAGCGGACGATCTTGCTTTGCTTGGTCGTCGGGTTTTTGATCATTTGCGCTTCATCAAGGATCATCGTGTTCCATCTGATCGTCTGGAAGAGCTCATAGTCCCTTAAAACCAGCGCATAACTCGTGACGACGACATCCTGGCCGTTTAAGAACTGTTGGAATGCTACGTCATCCTGTGCACGGTCTGCCCCGTGATGGAGCACGATATTCAATGACGGTGCAAAACGCCCGAATTCCTGCTTCCAATTCCCTAATACCGAGGTCGGACAGATGATCAGGTGTATTCCTTCATCCTGACCGCTGTCCAAGAGATAAGAAATCGCTTGAATCGTCTTGCCGAGTCCCATATCATCTGCAAGACAGACTCCGATCCGTCTGTCCCGATGTGACCTGAGCCATTGGAAGCCTTTTTGCTGATACGGCCTCAGAGTTCCCTTGAATGTTTTCGGGACCTCATACTTTTCCTCAATCGGCGATAAAAAGTGTTCTAGATAATCATGGACCTCACGATCGATCTGGAAGTTGATCTCCGAGTCGGAATCATTCTGGTTAGAAGCCAAACCGACCAGTGTTGCAAACGAGCTTTTGTGCCGAACAAGGGGTTCCAACT
Organism: Alkalihalobacillus sp. YIM B00296; assembly: GCF_020179385.1. Taxonomy (GTDB): domain Bacteria; phylum Bacillota; class Bacilli; order Bacillales; family Fictibacillaceae; genus Pseudalkalibacillus. The sequence goes on from NZ_JAIBLJ010000003.1 coordinate 219,597, forward strand.
CAGTGATCTCATCATAAATCTGATCGATTTTCGATTGCGGTAACATGATCCATGTATCGTCCTTTTGGATGATATAGGATTGAGTCCGGACAAGCCTTTTGAACTCTTCTACTGACAATTCAATATCTCCGATGGCAATTTGCCAATTGAAATCCAACAAACTGCTAAGCCCGATTCCATGGTCACTTTTATTTTTCACATTCAATGAGACCTGGACTTCTTTACTGTCGAGCGAACGGAATGACCAACCAGCAGGAAAGGTCAAATTGATATCCATGGATTTCAAAACACTCAAGTTTCCATGCAGGGAGCGTAAGGTATCAAGGCCTATATCGGTAAAGCCATACTCCATCAAGTGCCTGCGGGATTTATAAAGGAAGTCATCGATCTGGACAAGATAGTTCAAGCGGTCATCTACCCAGCCTTTTATGTGGGAACGTACCACCTTCGGATCGTCCAATGGAACGCGTACAGCTTCGCCCTTTTCCATTCCTTTGACGAAAATGTGTAATGTCCATGATGCCATGTTTTCATCTGATAGAGGGAAACAATCGATGTCCAAGGAAGTTGCGGTAAAACCGGTTTGGATAAATTGCTGTTTAAAATGCACCAATCCTTTTTCAAGTGGTCGATAGGCATCGGCACTTAAAGGAGAATGCCACTTGCGGACCTCCCGGATCAAAACATGGAGTTTCTGCACTTCTTCTTTTTTCTCGATGATATGGAAAAAGCTTGTGTTCGAATTCAGAAGCGCCTTCTCCCAATGATTCATCAACTCAGACTCCCCTTGGTCAAGATCGATTTCCGGTCCTGAAGAAACAAAGAGCTTCAAAATCTGATCGGCCCAAATGTCGAGCATAAGATTCTGCCATTCACGGATCGGAAACGTTGATAAATGTTCGAATGAAAAAATGAGCGGTGAAGCAGTTTTCAGCCAATTGGACAGTACACCCTCTTCAAGGACTTTTCTAGACAGCATCCATTGTGCATATACATAGTGCCGCTTTTCCTTTGAAATCTCATAGATTGTCGGGAAGTATTGTCCACCGTGGATAAGCGCCTCGATGCTCCTAGCGATCGATTCCCAATAAGCGAAACTCTCACCGAAATAGAAGGAACCCTCTGTACGGTGTGCAACGGGTTGTTGCAAGAATACATACACTCGCCACATATCAACAAGCATTCCTTCGACTTCGTAAAACGCTTCATCCCATTCAACCATGAGTGTTTTGGATTCTTCTCGTTCACTTGTAAAAACATTAGAAATCCCTGATTCACCTAATAACCATTGCAAACGTGATTTACTGATGGAAATCGGTTCTCCATTCGGCCGTGTCACCCAGATCAAAAACTTCCCTCTCTCATCAAGGGACGGTATGAATGTCATTTGCAAGTGGTAATATGTAATCATCGCTAAACTCCCATTGGAATACAGTTTCCTCAAATTTTGTCCATAAAGCCTATTTTACCATATATCTTGAAATCTATAAATTCCATTCCTGTTGAGGTCTGATCCACCTGAATATTGGTGGGAAGAATGACCGAAACAAAAGACCCATCATATTCGGTCCCCTTCACATGCCTGCTTCATAGTATGTGGGTTTTTCGGACAGATGATGAGTCGCAATCGGCTATTTATCTGGACGTCAATTGACGGATCGGACTGTTTCTAGAAAGCATCTGCATTACAACGTCGAACGGAACCGGAATTTCGAGGAACCCATAAGCATAAGGGGTATATTCATAGATCTGGTAAAATAAAACCAGCATTTGCTCCGTCAAATAGTACTCTTGTTTGTCATTCACTTTAGGAGGTTGATCGAAAACCGGGATTTTTTCAGCTTTTATATAATTACTGACGTACCTGGTCAATCTCGTCTTATAATAACTATTCGGATTGAATAATTCAGGAAAGCTGAAATTTTGCCCAGTCAGTGTAGAAAACGTCAATGCTTTTTGAACTTGCATAGGGTGTGCAGCATGTTCCTTGTAGAAATCCAAAAGGATGATGAGACTTAACACACCGTTACGGTTCACTTTTATCGTGTAGGAAATATGGACACTTGTATCTGGTTCCTCCACCTCTTCCTTCAAGGAATCGACAAGTCTGCGAATATCTTTATTGATCTGTCCTTCGACTTTCTTATCTTTCATCCCGACAAGTTTTGGATACATCACTTTCGTCGGTCCTTTTTCACTCGTAATGGTGATCACTTTCACCGGTTTGATTGGATCAAACATCCTATAACCTCTTTTCAATTCGGGCGTAGGCGATTATCATGATGATATATGTTATTCAATTTCCACTATATTGGTACAGAATTCTTAATGGAAAGGTGAGATATGATTTGATTCGGAAAGCAGAGGAAAAAGACATCAGGCAAATTGCCGAAGTCCATGTGGCAAGCTGGAAAACAACGTATCGTGGGATTGTGTCCGATCTATTCCTTGATTCGTTGTCACCTGAACAAAAAGTCGATCAATGGACCAGGAATCTTGCACAACCTGATCCGATTTTGTTTGTAGCAATTGAAGATGACAGGGTTGTCGGATTCATCAGTGCAGGGAAATGCAGAAAAAAAGATCTTCCTTTTGAGGCAGAGGTATACGCCATATACATATTTGAAGAATATCAGCAGAAAGGGATCGGGAAAGAGTTGATCGTTCAGGCGGTTGAAGAGTTTAAAATCCGAAACTGGAATTCGATGCTGATCTGGGTATTGGAAGAAAACGATTCTAAGCAATTTTATGAAAATATGGGTGGTAAGGAAGCTGGACGCGCTCAATTGGAGATCGAGGGGCAACTCCACGAAGAAATCGCCTATGGATGGGATGATCTGCATACACTTTGATTGATATAAAAAAGCCGATTTCGAAACTTATGAGCCAATTATCAATTTTATGAGCCGAGCTGCAAAATATATTCGTCGACAGACAAGGGGCTGTCCCAAAACAATAGTGTCAGACACCACCACACAACATTTTGTTTCAAAAACACACTTTTTCTCAAAATGTTGCTAGGGACGGTGAGAGTCAGACACTGATGGGACAGCCCCTTTATCGATTAATCATAGGATTCCTTTTCAAGCCCGTCATATATGTCCTCGATTTCAGTGAGGAAATTCAGATGCAGAGGACCTGGTAATTGAACCAGGATTTTCTCGATTTCAGGCATGGACTCCATTTCTTCATAGCTGGCAGGTTTTACATCAAGTGAAATATACCAGCTTTTCAACGTATCGATCATTTCATAGAAATGGCGTTCGAAGCGTTCTGCCCACTCAGCCCCTTCATCTCTAGACGTATTCTGCATTTGCTCCCAGTCTTCTAATACGATTGACAGCTTTTCTTTTACCCTTTCAAAATTACTTTGTGACATTTGAACCTTCAGCTGCCTTGACCACTTCTGCTCCTAATGTGTTTTTAAAATGCTCAAGCGCCCAATCATGACCTACAGGATTGAACGTCTGTACCGCATCCTCATGGACAACGATCTTGAATCCTTTATTATAAGCATCGACAGCCGTGTGCAAGACACAAATATCTGTACAGACACCGACGAGATGAACTACCTGAATGCCACGCTCGCGGAGTTTCAATTCAAGATCTGTACCTGCAAACGCACTGTAACGCGTTTTATCCATCCAATAAACCTGGTCCTTTACTGTTTCATAATATTCACCAAGCATGCCATATTGATATCGACCGGAAGTGCCACGGATATTATGCGCAGGGAACAAAGCACTCTCCGGATGGTTCGGATCATTTTCGTCATGGACATCTACCGCAAAAACGACATACTCGCCCGCTTCTGCAAAAGATCGGGTCAATTCCGTGATCCGGTTTTCAATCGACTGGCCAGCTTCCCCACAAGTCAAACGCCCGTCATCTGCTACAAAATCATTTGTATAATCAATGACAATCAAAGCCTTCACAAGACATTCCCCCTATCATATTCTTCTTCCATTATAACGGAAAAAAGCACCCGAAAATGAGTGCTTTTTCATTTTTGAAAATTTCGCCGTTTATCATTCGAATTAAAAGACGGCTAATTAGAAACAACCCCGGCTAAAGGCGTCACATCCTGTGACAATGCCGGTACTAGTACGTCCTGTACGTCGAAAGTTCAAGGCACGATGGTTTTGAGGACGGGATAAATGAAACCGGCTAAACACGTCACATCATGTGACGACGCCGGACCTAGTACATCCTGTACGTCGGAGGACCGGAAAAACTAAGTAACGCCGAAATTCTCCGTTTATCATTCACCGACTAGAACAATCCTACAGCCTGGCCCTTCTCATTGACATCCATATTCAATGCAGCAGGTTTTTTCGGCAATCCAGGCATCGTCATCACATTTCCGGTCAGTGCAACGATGAAACCAGCCCCGATCGATGCGCGTAATTCACGGATCTGGATTCTAAATCCTTTTGGACGACCAAAAAGTGTAGGGTCATCCGATAACGAATACTGGGTTTTAGCCATACAGACAGGCAGATTATCCCAGCCATTGTTCTTAAATTCTTTCAGTTGTTTCATTGCTTTGCTTGAGAAGTCTACGCCATCTGCACCATAAACGATCCGTGCAATCGTCTCGATTTTCTCTTCAATCGGAAGATCGAGCGTGTAGAGCGGCTTATAGTTGTTTTTGGATGACTCAATCATATCGACAACCTTTTGTGCAAGCTCTTCTCCACCCTGACCACCGTCAGCCCATACTTTAGCTATGGCAACTTCTACACCGTTTTTCGCACACCATTCCTTGACATACTCGACTTCACGGTCTGTATCTTTCATGAAATGGTTTAGGGCCACTACAAATGGCAATCCGAATGCTTTTACAGTCTCAAGATGCTTTTCGAGATTGATCATTCCTGATGCAAGGGCATCAAGGTTTTCCTCGCCCAACCGATCTTTCGGAACGCCACCGTGCATCTTCAATGCTCTTACCGTCGCCACTACAACGACAAGATTTGGATCGATTTCACCGTAACGTGCTTTTATATCTAGGAACTTCTCAGCCCCGAGGTCAGCACCGAAACCAGATTCCGTAACGACATAATCACCTAGTTTTGATGCCATTTTCGTTGCAATGACACTGTTGCAACCATGTGCAATGTTTGCAAATGGACCACCATGGATCAATGCAGGTGTGTTTTCCAACGTCTGTACGAGGTTCGGCTTGATCGCGTCTTTTAAAAGAAGCGTAAGCGCACCTCCAACACCGAGATCCTTGACTGTCACAGGCTGCTTATCGGTGTCATAGGCAATGACCATTTTAGAAAGGCGCTGCTTCAGATCTCTGATGTTCTGGGACAGACAGAAGATCGCCATGATTTCTGATGCAACCGTAATATCGAACCCGTCTTCGCGTGGAACCCCTTGTAGGGGCCCCCCGAGACCGACAACGACATTTCTGAGTGAACGGTCGTTCATATCAACGACACGCTTCCAGACAATCCTGCGTGTATCGATGTTCAGTTCATTCCCCTGGTGGATATGGTTATCGATCAATGCTGATAACGCATTGTTCGCTGTCGTAATCGCATGTAAGTCCCCTGTGAAATGCAGATTGATTTCTTCCATCGGCATGACTTGAGAGTAACCGCCGCCAGCAGCACCGCCTTTGATCCCCATGCTTGGTCCAAGGGATGGCTCACGTAATGCAACCAACGCTTTTTTTCCAATTTTATTAAGCGCCTGGCCAAGACCGACGGTCACAGTAGATTTTCCTTCCCCAGCAGGCGTCGGATTGATTGATGTGACCAGGACAACTTTTCCTTCTGCTGTATCCTTCAAGCGATCCATCACATCCAGTGAGATTTTTGCTTTGTAACGTCCGTATGGTTCCCACTCTTCCGCTGATAGATTCAATCGTTCAGCAACTTCTTTTATCGGCAAAAGCTTTGCCTCCTGGGCAATTTCAATGTCAGTCTTAACTTTGGTGTTCTCAACCACGTGACAATCCCTCCATCATCTAATTACACTTGATTCTATTCTTGCAACGTCTATTTAAATACGCCACCCTCCATTACGATAACAATACTCGGAAAAAAATGGAAGCCCTTTCATATGAAATGGAAGAACTATTTGCTATTTTCGTATAAGCTCTGTTCCTTCAGATGATTGCTTTACTTTTCCTTCCTTCATCAACTTACCGATCGCTCTTTTAAATGCGGCTTTCGAAAGCCCAAATTCCTCTTTGATCTCCTCTGGAGCAGATTTGTCATGATAGGGCAAGAATCCATCGTTTTGCTCTAGACAATCGATCAGACGCTGAGAATCTTCTTCATACGCAATCTCTTTCGGTGCTTTGAGAGATACGTTCATCCTGCCATCTTCACGTACGAAGGTGACGCGTACTTGTAACCGCTGACCGAGACGCAAGTTCGTTTCTGCTTCTTCTTCATGCAGGAAAGCAATATAACGGTCATCCGTAAAAATCATCGCACCTTGCTCGTTGAAGCGATAGACATGCCCAGTCAAGTATTGATTTCGAAGGTTGTCAGGAGCCGCTTGAGATAGCGTTTCGATTTCTTCATTCGTTGCAAGATCTGCGAACAGTCTGCCTTTCTTATCCGTACGAAGTCCGCAGTATAGCTTATCCCCTTCTTTCGGCCATAAAGAGCGTTCAGCAGGTAGATCGTCCTTTGAAAGCAAGACATCCTTTTTGATACCTATATTCATAAAAGCACCTAAATGATACTTCACACCGACTACCTCCAACCATGCAATACTGTTCATATCGATGAAAGGCATGGCTGTCGTTGCTGCCAGACGCCCTTTATGATCATGATAAAGGAAAACCTTCACTCTTTCATCGTTTTCCAAATCATTTTCCGTTTCTGATCGATGGAGAAAGACCTCTTCCCTTTTCGAATTCGTCAGCATATAACCTAACTCTGTCTTACGATCAACAATCAAATGAACGATGTTTCCAGCTTCTAATGAATTCATTTTAACAACTTCCTTTACGTTCTTTGTCCTTATTCTTTCCCATTATATCAGAATGATTGACCCTGATAATCACAAAATTCCACGAGGGTCCCTTCTATTGAAATCGGATCAAGATAGATCAATATACATCCTAATTTGTTCGTACGATAGGTATCTTCCAAAAAACATATTCCCTTTTCCTTACCTTCTTCAATCGCTTTTTCAAGATCATCAACCCGTTAAGCGATATGATCAAAAGTCTTTTTCATATATAAGGTGATCACTCCTCTGCATGTTTTCCGTTTAGCTTTAGAAATTAAAGGCAACAGTATAGTATAATTATAGGTAATTCGTTTCTAAGGAGGAAGATTATGCCAAAAATCACAGTACCAGAACATGGAAAATTTGAAGTTGAAAAAGGTAAAAAACTCGTACTAGCCCTTGAGGACAATGGGATTAACATCCTCCACCGTTGCGGCGGAAAAGCCAAATGCACAACTTGCCGTGTGGAAGTGGAAAATGGCGACTTCGGTGAACTGACCGATATTGAAAAGGAGGCATTCTCCCGAAAAGGATTGCAAGAAGGTTTCCGGTTATCCTGCCAAGTACGTGTCGAAGGTGATGCGACAGTCCTTCCGATCATGACGGAAGATAACTCCGACTTGGATGCTGGCCCAAGACCAGCTGAATGAAAAGGTACAGGAAGGACTTCGTGTAGCGAAGTCCTTTTTTACGGAAATGTCGCGATAAATTTCAACCTTATCTTGATTTTTCCGGATCTTGTCTCGATTTTTATGAATGATGTCGTAATCACTTCCGTCCTTCCCATTCGGCAAGAAATTGCGTGATGTATCCTTCCATAAACCGATGACGTTCTTCTGCCAGCTTTCGCCCTGTCTTTGTGTTCATCAGATTCTTCAACTTGAACAGTTTTTCATAAAAATGATTGATTATCGAGCTTTCGCCATGTCTATACTCCTCTTTTGTCATCGGTTCTGTTCTCGGTGCAAGATTCGGCTGATGCATAGCCTCACCCTTCGAACCGCCATACATGAACGTGCGGGCGATCCCAATTGCACCAATCGCATCTAGCCGGTCTGCATCCTGGACAACTTTTCCCTCCAATGTCCGCATTCCCTCTTTGGAGCCGCTGCTAAACGACATCGTTGTGATGATTTCTATAATGTGGTCCGAATCCTCTTGAAGCAAACTTTCTTCATGTAAAACTTGAGTCACTTCACGTAAAGCTTTCTCTTCATCATCAACGATTTTATCATCAATCAAATCATGTAGCAGGACTGCAAGTTCACAAATCAAAAGGTTCGCTCCTTCAGTTTTCCCAATATGCAGGACAAGTGAGCGAACCCGCTCTATATGGCCCCAATCATGTCCGGTAGAATCATTTTTCAATCTGTCTTTTACCAGCGCTTCAATATTTGCTCTGTTCTTTTCCATCATTCTCCTCCTGAAAGTGAAAAAAACAGCATCTTGTCAAATGCTGTTCTGTTTCTGCGTATGTAAAAAAGTTGGTACGATTTTCTTCTTCCGGATAAACCGTTTCGCCTCAAAATAGTTGGTCACATCGGCCCGATTCATAGCCTCTAATAAAGCAATGTAGTAGCTGGCATCGAACTTGACCTGGACTTTCAAGGTTGTTTCAATCGCCGCATTCACAACCTCGTCTGGTGAATCGGTATATTTTTTTCCGAAATAGATGAATGCAATATGATCTTCTGTCAAATGAATGCCTTTGCTGCTTAAAAACTGGATAAATTCGCCCGTAGAATCAATTCGCATATGCCCTAAGCCCTACCCTTTTATGAAAAGTATAACTCTAATTTTACCATAAACGAAAGGGAAAGGAGCAAAAGCATTAGAATTTCGCTATTTTTCTACACTCTTCAATAAGAAAAGCGTAAACGCCCTGATCAGCCACGAAGGTCACTGGAAGTCCGACGAGGAGGCTCGAACCAAACAAAGTTCGGTTCTGCGTTGGTAAACACTCCGACCTAAATCAATGTGTCGACCGCCGCAGTAGGACTGAAGTGATCCAAGTGGTTGGGTGATGGAGCTAGACATTCCATCGAAACAAAATTTTTATACTTTCTTATAGTGTAATAAAGATTCTCCGAGTGCTTGTAGACGTTGTCCAATACTGCAATCACGATTGCAAAAACTTTGGGCATAGTTCTTCCCGTAATCTTTCTTGAACGCATCGCGAACAAAACAATCACGGCAGAACGTGTTCAACGTCCATTCAATTTCTTCAGTCACAACCCTTCGTTCCACTTGACTCACTCCTGCAATTTGATGAATTATTCCGGATTTATCCCGAATTCTGGACTTGCTCCGAAATGTTTTTAGATTGCAAATGACATCTGAATCATTTTAATTTGCTCTAATTAATCATGCTCTACTTTAAGTATTCCATTTCTTGATTCATTTTATTGATAGACTGGCTGTCAATATACCAAGAGAAAACCACCCGCAATGGAGTGGTTAGTCTCGGGTGCTGTCATTTTCTAGTACTGAGATCAGTTCCCGCAAGTAGTCCGGAAGATCCGGTGGCCGTCGACTGGAAACGAGATGACCGTCTACAATAACGGAATCATCATGCCATTCGGCACCAGCGTTTCTCATATCGTCCTTGATTCCAGGGGTACTCGTTACCACTTTATTGCTCAGTATATCAGCAGAAATCAGAACCCATCCAGCATGACAGATCTGTCCGATCACCCGCTTCTGATTGTCCATATATTGCACAATTTCCAAAACTTTTGAATCCCTGCGCAGTTTATCAGGTGCCCATCCGCCAGGTACAAGAACACCATCGTATTCATAATAATTCAAATCATCATAACTGTAATCTGCAACTGCCGGAACACCATATTTTCCTTTATACGTTTTATTCTCTTCTTTCCCTACAAGGTGTATGGTTGCCCCTTCTTCACGGAGACGCAGTACAGGATACCATAGTTCAAGATCTTCAAAATCATTTTCTACAAAAGCCAATATACGTTTATTCGACAATCTCATCGTGTGAACCTCCTTTTTTACAACATTCGTTCAAAAACCCTTCTAGAAGGCCGTATAACCTTTAGTGATGGATATGGAGTACCATTACCCGTTTTATGTGATAAGATAAACATTAGGACCAACACTAAAAAGGTGATGAGTATGATAGAAGTATACGTTGATGGCGCTAGCTCAGGGAATCCAGGCCCTTCCGGTGCCGGCATCTTTATCAAAGGATTGCCAGATGGACCTGAATCCTATTCGATACCCCTCGGAACGATGACGAACCATGAAGCCGAATACCATGCCGTCATCCACGGTTTGAAAATTTGTATCGAGAAACAATTTAGAATCGTTTCCTTCCGAACGGATTCCCAGCTTGTCGAGCAGGCCGTCGACAAAGAATACGTAAAGAAGAATCTGTATCAGCCATTGCTCCAACAGATCCTTCTTTTAAAAGATGAACTTGATCTCTTCTTCATCAAATGGATTCCAAGTTCACAAAATAAAAATGCGGACAAGCTCGCCCGTTCAGCAATTCAATTGAACAGATAAATCCTTTCTTTTTAATGCTCTGTATTTTGCCGAATTCACGCCAGACCCACAAGCTTCTTCGCTCGTGCCTTATAAAGGGTTAAACGTGGCCTGTGGGAGTGGTTGTTCAAAAGAAGTTTGCTTTCACAGCCCCTTATTCAAAGGCGGCTTTTTTACTGTGTTTGATACCATTTGATCAATGCCTGTGTCCCGCTGTCTTCCTCCCCTTTTTCAGCAAGGGATTTGTAAAGTGAAAGCGATAGTTCCAATCCTGGTGTCGTCATCCCCATTTCCTGTGCAGACTCTAAGGCAATCGTCATGTCTTTGATGAAATGTTTGATATAAAAACCAGGCTTGTCATCCTCCGCGATCATCCGTGGAGCCAAATTGCTCAGTGACCAGCTTCCAGCCGCTCCTGTCGTAATGCTTTCTAAAACCTTCGTTGGATCAAGCCCAGCCTTTTCCGCGTAGACGATCGCTTCACAAACGCCGATCATGTTGGATGCAATCGCGATCTGATTGCACATTTTTGTATGCTGGCCGGCACCTGCTTTCCCTTGAAGGAGGATATTCTCACCCATCACTTCCAAAATCGGCTTGACGGCCTCGAAAACTTCTGGATCTCCACCGACCATAATGGCGAGTTTTCCATTCCGTGCACCGATATCCCCGCCTGAAACTGGGGCATCCAGTGCAAAAATTTTATTGGTCAATGCTTGTTCATAAATTTCTTTAGCAAGCATCGGGCTTGAAGTCGTCATGTCAATAACATAAGAATGAGACTTTACGTTTTCGAGGATTCCGTTCTCTCCGAAATATACTTGCTCGACATCATGCGGATACCCGACCATCGTTATAACGATATTCGATTCAGAAGCAAGTTCGGCTATAGAATTTTTCCATTCCACCCCTGCATCTAATAATTCTTCAGCTTTTGATTTTGTCCTCGTATGTACTTGTACGTTGTAACTTGCCTCACGTAAATTCTTTGCCATGCTCTTCCCCATCACACCAGAACCGATAAATCCAATCGTTGCTTCTTTTATATCCATATTGCCCTCCCTGCGATCTGAAAATTCTTATGATTATAATAATAGCTGAAGTTGTTTTCTTAGACAACAGAAAAACCCCGCTACATTAGTGCGAGGTTTCGCTTTACATCCTTACACGAAGCTCAAGTCGTTCCACTTCTTCCCTTAATCTGTCACGATCCAGTCTTAGTGAGAAACCATCCCATGGTGTTTCTTTTAAAATCGGAATCTCGGTATCGATCGTCACAAGCTCTTTACTCAAAAATGCCATTTCACGTCCGGCTGCAATCTTTTTCAAATAACGTTTGAAGATCGGATCGATTTCGTCCTCTTCATAAATCGCTTCCACCGTTCCGTATTGCTGGATCATCGGCAATGCTGCTTTTTCTCCCACACCATGTACGCCAGGAATATTATCACTCTTATCCCCTAATAATGCCTTCACATCGATCCATTGAGCAGGCGTAATCCCGTATTCATCGGTGAAATGTTTAAGGGTATAAGCATTTTCTTCCTTTTTCTTAGCAATGATTTGTGAAACGTTATTCGTAAGGAGCTGAAGCAGGTCCCGATCGTTACTGTAAATGAAGCACTCCCCATCCATTTCCTCTGACCAGCGGCGTGATAACGTTCCGATGATGTCGTCTGCTTCGTACGGACTGATCGTCAACTGGGTGACCCCCACAATATCGAGAAGCTCTGTAATCGTATTGTATTGCTGGATCAAAGGCTCTGGCAATTCATTACGCGTATCCTTATAATCCGGAAAGCGCTGACGACGCAGTGTTTCTTCGCGCTTCACATCCCATGCGATCGCAATGTGCGAAGGTGTGTACGCCTCGATCAAGTTCAAGAGCTTCTGTACTTTAACCCGAAGCGCATTCGTGTATAAACCCGCACTGTTTTTCGTCAATTCATGATCTTCCCGGCCATAGCTTGTTGCAAAATAACATCTGCTCAACAAGTTGAAGCCATCGATTATGATAAAACGGTTATCCATGTTCCTATCCCCTTTTCCCGACAAAATCCTTTTAACATTGTAGCATAAATAATGAAGATTGGTGTTGTGAAGCCATTTTTTGCTGAACACATTCTGCTGAATCGTATTCAGGTATAAAGAAAGCTGGCTCCTAGTATGTATACCCCTGGAGCCAGCTGTTTTCAATATGTAATCCCCGCACTTGCCGTGACACTTCATGACTCATAAACCCACTTTTGCAGGTGGGTACCCGCATCAATCCGTTCGTCTTCCGCTTCCGAAGTTGCGGCATGACGTCTAGATTGAGATTTAAGGTTCCCTTTGTCATGTCATCGGTTTAAGACATAAACGTGTCACCAACAATGCAGGAACTTAATTATATCGAGGAATGGTTTTTTTGTAAAGTTACTTGTAAAATCGTTGATCTGTTCAATCGGTATGCCACAAAACGATTTGTTTGTACGCTAAATTATTAAACCTTGCTAAACAAAACTTTTATCATGATTTTTTGTATAAGTTTTCCTTATTCCTTTGTACTAACAGGTACAATGTCGTAATTTTTGGGTGTTTTAACAAAATTAGAACAATTTTTCAGCGCAATCCTACAACCTTTATAGTAGGAAACAATCTATTATATAAGTATTATCTGGGGACAATTCCCTCCTGTTTAAAAGGCAAACCCATCGAAAGGTGGGGACGCAAAGTCACAGATCTAAGGTATTCTTTACTACGATGGCTGGGCTGCCAAGAGGCAGTATACTTTCTAGGGGGAATGTATAAGTGGAAAAGCTTCAAGATCTTGAAAAATTGGATGTTGAATGGATTGAACTAATGAAGGTCGCAAAACAAGAAATGATTTCGTTCTTTAAAATGAACTAATACGCATAAAGAATCTGTGATCGATCATCAGAAACAGGTATGATTTGTTTACTGTTTCTAACTTTTCTTCTTGTATGGTTCTTAAGAAGATTCGTATTTCTGATTTTTGTTGTCCGAGCTTCTTGACTTTGAGAATATGAACAACACATTCTATGTACAGCGTTTGGATACTGAATTTTTCATTCAAATTCCTCTCTTTTGTGTAGCTGGATACAATGTTTTCTCCAACTGACCAAAAGAATAACAAACAAAAAACCCCATCTATAATAGATCGGGTCAGTTGCACCAGTGATTTATGGCAATTCCAAGTGCATTGAATTGCATTCATTTTCCAAAGACAAAACCATTTAGTCTTATTATAGTACTCCTTTTGGCCCGAAACACACTATTTTATCAAAAAAATTAAACTTTATTCACTTTGCATCTTTTTTGCTTCGCTGTCTGCATAGCTTGGAATGTCTGCTGCTTTAGAGCGTTCTTCCATCTTTTTAGCATTATTGTTACGTTGTGCGTTTGCGTTACCCTTCTTCTGTTTACCCATCGATCAACCCTCCTGATTCATATTTTTCTTAGTATAGACAACTTGCTGTTCATAATTCTCTGTTCCTTGGTCATTCTAAAGGTAGGAGGTGTTCGCTATGAGTGGACCTTATTTATGTCCAAATTGCAAAACAAACCGAACCCGCTTCAATGTGATTGAACAAAATCCAAAAGGTGTAAAACTCGATCCGCAATCGGGGGATGTCGTTGAAGAATATTCTAACGATAACCTGGATACGTTCCATATCCCTTATAGAGGTTCTCAATATCGTGTTCAATGCGGAGCATGCGGCTTGATTGAAAATGAGGAAACGTTCCAAGCTCGTGCACGGTTTGCACAAAACCCATTTTCATCATAGAAAAAAGCACCCGAAATAAGGTGCTTTTTAATTCTTAAAATCAACTGTCAATTCTTTTTCATCAAATTCGATATACCTAGGTATATTGAACAATCTTATATTTATTTCTTTAAGCTGATCGAAATCCTCTTTATTGATACCGAAATATTGTTCTTGTGCGAATGTATCTTCATTTGATTCAGTCCAATGAGAGTATTCTCCTTGACATCACTGGTTTGTTATTTTGATCTGTGACTTCAAAAAAAGCCTGGTCTTCTCCATAAAAAGGAATATCTGGATTGTCTTTAAGAAATTCTTGATATTCCGTGTAATTATTGAAATGGAGATTTTGAATTTCTTTATTCGCTTTCGTTAAAATGAAAAATCCATGCTCATATTCACCTGGTCGATGAACATTCTTCCCTAACTTTGTCAATTTGAATTCAATACCATTCACTTTTCCGATTTCACGATTGATTTCCAAACTGTCTGATCCTTCCTTTACGTGATCACGGAATTTATTTAGATCTTCAATAGTAACAGTATGCGTTAACTCTTTATCAGTTGGGAATGAACCACCAAGAAGTTTTAAATTTATTTCCTCCGTATCTGAAAAGTTCATCCGCTGGTAATGAGAAAGACCGATAGACCATTGTCCGTTAGGGCCAGGCTGGAGTGGAGCAAAGTCTATATGATCATTGTATTGATAATTTAATCGTGTGAATTCGTAAGGGGAATCCAAGTCTACATTCAATTGGCTAAAGTTAAGCCTTAACTCGAAGTCCGTAAAGGTGATCTTAGTATCTTCACTTAACTTGAAGGTTTTGTTGATCACTCTTTTTTCTAATAATGGGTTCTGGCTTTTAAAATCATAATTGACTGAGAGATCGTCAATCGCGATCGATTTTTCATTACCACTTTTGGACCTCTGAGTTAACTGGATATCCCCTAGTTCGAATTTATTAATATTCGTGATAGCTTCTCCGTTATACATATTTGCTTTTTGGCCACCAATCCACTTAAAGAACTCTTGATGTGTTTGTTCATTAAATTCGGGTTCGAGCCATGTACGGCGGTATATTCGATTTTTATAAACTACTCCATCATGATGCCAATAGTTAGAACCTGGCTGGTTTCGACTTCCTACCGCGAGCTCAAATGGCTCTTTACCATCTGCATGATACGCCATACGATCCACTTTCAAAAATGGAATATCCTCCGGGTTTTCATCAAATGGGGATAAATCGAGACTGTATGTCACAAGTAGACGCATGTCTTCGTTCCATACCGAGTCAATTCTGAACTTGCGCTGTTCTTCTAAGAGATTGATTTCGATATCATCGAAATGCGTCATGAGATCATATTTTTCAATCAGTTCGAACTGTTCAGGGTTATAATTAGGGAGCATATTACCTAATTTTTCTTTCAGTTCACTTTCCGTCTTGGCCACATCGAATTTTTCCTGATCTACCGCAAATGAAGATCGTTCTTTTTCCTGAAACTTATCGGTTATAAATATGAATGCGATTAAAATCAAGATCAATGTAACCAGTTTAATGTACTTGCTTTTTGCTTTCATTTTTTCCCCCATGAATTGTTTTTAAAGCTAAATTATTTCAAGTCTATACTCTTAATGGTCTATCTTCCAATTTGTTATTCTTTTCAAAATGGATGTCTCCTAGTTCGACTTTATGAATCTTTTCAACTGCACCATTCCGTGTGGTCCAATCATTACTGTAGTTGATTTTTTGATCCTACGACCCTGAACTTTTCTTCATCAACCGAAAACAATATCCTTTCCTGCTCCTTTTCACTGATTGCGAAAAAGACTACTATGATCAGAACGACTGGAATGGCTTTGAACAGACTTTTCTTCCCTTTCATTTTAAGTTCTAACATACGATTCTTCTCCTACTATTCTCTTTGTTTAGGAATCGTTATCGTGAATTTCTCTGAAATAAATTCGACCAATTTGGAAAAATGGAAGAAACGGATCGACAAGCCATTTGAATCAATGAAATCGGATGTTTCCAGCGCAATATCCAACTAACTTTCATTTCGATTTCAATGCTGCGATTCCGAGCAACTGCAGAAGTTCTCCTTCGTTGTTTCTAAACTCTATATAGGGCGTTTGATTTCTACATGTTCGGGCTCCTGGTCGTTTTCTCGTTGCTTAAGAACGTCTGTATAATCACGGAACCAGGTATGGCCATAATCTTTCCACGGCGTTTCCATTCTTATAAAGATTTTTAAGAAATTTTCCCGGCTATCTTCAAAATCCATGCCGATCAACTTAAATGAACACCCTGTCGGTAGTTGACCAAGTTCTCTATGGATATCCAGAAATGATGATTCGGTTGTCTGCTTGAAATCAGCAATGTCTTGTTGAGAAATTTCGGATTTGAACTCTTCATCCGTCGGGACCATCCCACCTTCGAATACGAATCGTAGTTGATCATGGTCATCTATCTCACCAGTCAAAAGGAATGTTTCTCCTTTTTCATCTTAATGAACTTCAGACTCGTGTTCTGTACCATTGAACTTGTATGAAATGGCATAATACCGATGCGGATCAGGAGTCACATCAAGATACAAGCGATTCTGGCCTAAATGGACCTCAAACCGATCCAAATACGCTTCATAGCCTTCTTCAAGCTGATGAATTCATCAATCTGAACCAGTTCAAGTGCTTTTTCCTCATGCATGAGTGTCATTTCAAGCGGGATTTTTTCGATCTCATGTGTTATTTCCCCATCCGTCAAGTGCAGCTTTGAAAGGGTTACTCTTTCTACTCGTTCTAAGTTCCTTTCAAAGATCTCATGCTCTATTTCTAATTCAGATCCTCTCCAGCCAATCACTTCTCCAAACGCCTCATAAAGTTGGGGCTGGATCCAAATGCTCCAATAAAGCCTATTCTTAAAAACAAACCCATCATTTGCGTATCTCTTACGGTTTTCAACCCCATTTGTACTATACAATTCCGCGTTAACCTCTATAGCTGGTTCTTTCGGATTATGTAAAGTAAGTTGGTCAACTTCTAGGTAAGGTACATCTTTCGGACTCTTATCGGGCAGTAGCAGGTTGACACTGTATAGAAGATAGATGTCCTGAATGTTGCTCCACATTTCATGGATTTGGACTGTTCGTTTACTGCCCATAACTGGTATGGTTTTATTCTCAAATGTCTGAATTCCGTATTGATCGGCTTTCCTAAGTTGCTCAACTCCATACCCTGATTCAATTTGTTCGTAAAACTTGAGTTGGTCATATGTATCGATTACGTCGAAATCTTTGTCTTCATCCATTTCATTTATGTTTCTGACCTCTTGCATTTCATTTATGTTTCTGACCTCTTGTTTTTGAAGATGCTCGCTAATCAAAAGAAAAGCGGTTAATACAAGTAGGATCGGTACGACTTTTTTTAGTAGGTTATCTCTATTGATTTCTTTCTCTCCCTTATCATACATCTTACCATATGTTCTAGTTTTTAGGAGGTTAATTGCCAATTTCATTAATAGCTACATAAGTGGTTAAGTCCAAGTGATCAAGCCTGATCATCTACAAAAACAATGTGCTTATCACCAAAAGTTTGGAATGATCAACAAAAAAAGCAGTACTTATCTACAAAAGCAAAAAAGACCCCGCCTGCAAAACAGATGAAGTCTTTCTGAATACTATCATTCACTACCGCACCAATCGTAGATGACGAGGGCGATTATTTCCGCTGCCTGGAACACCTTTTCAAGTTCAATATACTCATTTGGATAATGGGCATACGCGGTCACACCAGGGCCAAAGACGATTGATGGCGTGTTACCGACCTGCGTCAACAGACCACCATCTGTCCCCCATGGCGAGGCTTCGATTTCTGGTTCAGCTCCGATAACCTCTTTATATCGATCCTGTAAAATTCCCATCAGCTCGTGCTCGACGTCAATTGAGCCCGGAAGCCATTGGGCACCGAACCACTCCACCTGGATGGGGTGTTTTTCAAACCATACATCTTCTACATTTCTCATTGCTTCTTCAAATTCTGCCTTCACGTCCTCTAATGTCTCCTGTGGCCCGACACCGATTCGACCTTCTATTAAAATTTCATCCGGAACAGAGGAGGGCCAGTTTCCACCCTGGATTTTTCCAATATTGATTGGCAGAGGGATCGGAGTCTTCGCATAGAGCGGGTCATCCACTCGCTCATTGCGATCTTTCTCCAGTTTTTGAATCGTCTGGATGACAGGGATTGCTTTTTCAATGGCACTGACACCTTCATAACGGGTACCGCCATGTGCTGAGACACCGAACACCCTCAAGCGGAACCACATGGATCCTTGCTGTTTGGGGAAGATTTTCATATTGGTCGGTTCAGGAACAAGTGCTGCATCCGCTGTATATCCTCGTAAAACAGCTGCAAGCGTCCCTGCCCCGCCGCTTTCCTCTTCTATGACACTATGAAAAAGGACATCACCTTTCAGTTTGACCCCTAACTCTTTCAGACATTGGATTGCGAGTAAAAGAGAAAGGTTGCCGCCTTTCATGTCGGTGACGCCTCGTCCATACATTTTTCCATTTTCAATATGACCACTGTAAGGATCATAGTCCCATTGATTGAGATCCCCTGCCGGAACGACATCGATATGACCGTTGAGAATGATCGATTTCCCGCCGCCAGTGCCTTTCCATGTTCCGACTACATTCGGGCTTTTTGAAAAATCTGTTCTTGTTGCACAAAAGTATGGATGATTCAAGAATTCATCTTCACATGGAATCCAGTAATCCACTTCAAGACTTAATTTTTCAAGATGAGCTCGAACTAACTCCTGGACACCTTCTTCGTTTTCTTGGACACTACCTTCTTGGACTAGCTTCTGTAACAATTTGGTTGCATCATCTTTGTTCTGGTCGATCCACTGTTTCACTTTCGTATGCAACAACAATCGCCTCCTTCCTACTATGTAATTTTCAAGAATTGATCGTCAAAGTCCTGCTGACTTTGAATGTCGCTTCTGTCGCTTCTTTAATTTCTTCTAGTGAATAAGGGTGCATGATTTCGATCAATATGAGGTCGTTGTCATTCACTTCGAAAACCGCCATCTCGGTGATGATCAAATTCGCACCTTTTTGGACAGTAAGCGGCAAACTGCAGCGATGGACGATTTTGGAGCCGCCATCCTTATTCGTATGGTTCATGAGAACGACCACTTTCTTCGCTTTTTGCGCGAGGTCGATGGCACCACCCATTCCAGGGACTCGTTTTCCCGGAACGATCCAGTTGGCGATGTCTCCTTCTTCACTCACTTCAAGTGCACCCAGGATCGTCATATCAAGATACCCTTTGCGGATGATCCCGAAAGCCGTCGCACTATCGAAGTAAGAAGCACCAGGAATCAATGTCACCGGGTAACCGCCAGCATTGGAGAGATGGCCGTCTTCAGTCCCTTCGGCAGGAGAAGGACCCATCCCGAGGATTCCGTTCTCCGTATGCAGCATCACACCCAGCTCTGGTTTCAGATAATCAGCTACTAACGTCGGAATACCGATACCAAGGTTAACGATCATCCCTTCAGTTATTTCTTTTGCGGCACGTTCGGCGATCCGTCTGCGCGTTTCAGCTCCCAAACCCATTGCCAATCCACCCCTTTACTCGGTACGACATAATCAACGAATGCCCCCGGTGTCACGATACATTCCGGATCAAGTTCACCTGCTTCAACGATCCGCTCTGCCTCGACGATCGTAATGTTTCCAGCAGTCGCAACATGCGGGTTCGTATTACGAGCACTTTTATCATAAGTGAGATTGCCGTAAACGTCCGCTTCCTTCGCGTATACGATCGATACATCCGCAGTAAGTGCCGGCTCGATCATATATTCATGATCTGAAACCATCACCTTCTGCTTTCCTTTTTCAACAAGCGTCCCGAGGCCAACATCGACGAGGATACCCCCGAGCCCCATGCCCCCTGCACGGATTTTCTCAGCCAGTGTTCCTTGCGGATAAAACGCAACGTCAAGTTCACCATCGTGCATCTGCTTGCCGGCTTCAGGATTGGAACCGATGTGGGAGACGATGATACGGCGGGCCCGTTTCTCGGTGATCAGTTTCCCTGGGCCGATCCACGGGAAACCGACGTCGTTGGAGATCAACTCAATATCTTTTATTCCTAAATCCAATATAAAATTGATAAGACTCGGAGGAGCACCAACTCCGCCAAACCCCCCGCACATCAAGGTCATCCCGTCTTTAAAATGTGATGCAAGGTCTTCGATATTGACAACTTTTGAAGGAATGTTCGGATTCATGCTGTCCTCCCCCTAACTGATCGAGCGATGCTGCAGAAGTCCCTCTTGGTCGAGTTCTTTGCTGATTTCAGCGATCGCTTCTTCTAATGTCGATACTAAAAACTTCAATTCTTCCTTGCTGATAATGAGTGGCGGCGCGATAATGACGGCATCTCCAGCTGTTCCATTGAGTCCGCCGACTGCCGGATAGACGATCAGCCCCTTCTCGAAGCATTTCTTGATGATCCGCTCGGTAATGAAGGTGTGGATCGGGAAGCATTCCTTCGTATCAGGATTGCTGACGAACTCAAGCCCCCACATCATCCCTTTCCCACGTACATCCCCGATGACCGGATAACGATGTGAAAGCTGTGAAAGTTCTTTTTCAATGAATGGCTCAAGCTGTGCGACATGGTTGATGATTTGATGACGCTCAATATACTTGAGAACCGCAAGCCCTATCGCTGCGGACTGCGGATTTCCACTGAACGTATGGCCGCCCATGATCACCTTCGAGCCACGTTCAATCGTTTGAAAGATATGCTTCGATACCATTGTCGCGGCGATTGGTGTATACCCGCCACTCAAGCCTTTTCCAAGGGCCATGATATCCGGCTCAACTTCCCAATGCTCCATCGCAAATGTTTTCCCCGTCCGGCCGAAACCTGTCATCACCTCGTCAGCGATCAAGAGGATTTCATAATGGTCGCATATTTCTTTTATCCGATTGAAATACGGTTCTGGGGGAACGATCGCTCCACCTGCCGCCCCGATGATCGGCTCGAAAATGAAAGCGGCGACTTTATCTGCTCCAATTCGCTGGATTGCTGTTTCAAGCTCGTTCGCACATTTCAACCCACAAGTGGGGAATGTATCGTAAAATGGGCATTGATAGCAATATGGCGGGGACACGACCGGGTAATCGGCAAGCAGTGATGCGAACCTGTTACGACGCAGGACATGTCCGGACATCGATAGAGCCCCGAGTGTAATGCCGTGGTAACTGGTCCACCTGGAAATGACACGGTCCTTGTCCTTGCGTCCTTTTTCTTGCCAGTATTGAACGGCAATTTTTAACGCTGTCTCGGTCGCCTCAGACCCACTGTTCACAAAAAATGTGTAATCGAGTTCGCCAGGTGCCATTTGTGCAAGTTTGTCTGCGAGCTCTTCTGCTGGCCGGTTCGTAAATTGTGATCGATAGGCGAATGAGATCTTTTCCGCTTGTTCCTTCATCGCTTCAATGATTTCCACAACACCATGCCCAATATTGGCAGTGACTGCACCAGATGCGCCGTCCAAATATCGGTTACCTTCCGTATCATATAAATAGATCCCTTTCCCATACGCAACTTCTGGGTAAGATGCTCCAAGTAATGGTTTGATCAGGTGAGAATCTTTGGCCATGGCTACATAACACCTCTTTCCTATGTCGGAAAAAGCAGCGATGGGATTCGCCGCTTCCTCCGCTTCGTGATGTTTTTACTGAATGTAGTGATTTTTAATCTTTTGTCGTAATAATTCATATTGATCTTGATTTTTCGAAATCATGTTGTGATTCCACCGTCACAGTTTGAAGTAGTTCCGTTTCAGAAAGCGCGGTACATCCATCAGTTCTTTGAACGTTAACGATTTCGGCAACGGTTTCGTATCAATCAACATCATGTGATCTTCAATTTCTTCCACAAGTGTTTCCTCCTGATATTCCATGCCGCAATCCGGACATGAAACAGAAGGGATTTTCTTTATTTCGATTGCCCTCGAGCCATCGGGCAATTCCCAATAACCCGTCATTTTCGATTCTTCTGCTTGGATTGATTCACACCACATGCACTGCATCGAATACCTCCCTACTCGGCTGTCTTTTGTTGTTCGGCTTGCCATTTCCGCTTGATCATTTCGTCTCGCTTCGATCGACGGTCCTTCAATGAAGTGTGTTCTGGATCCGTTTCGTAAGTCTTGCGGCGGTTCAAGCGCTGTAACCCTTCTGGAACAAGGTTGAATGCTTCATCACGCATCAAGCCGGCAATGCCGACCGTCTTCGGTTTTTCTGTAAGCTGATATACGCCATCAAAATACGCTTCGGCACGTCCCGGTACGTAATTTTCTGGTTCCGGATATGTGGTGATCACACCTTCAAAGTTACGGAGAACGACTTTATCAGCACTTTGCGAAATGATGTAGTTCGGCTGGACAGCGATCTTTCCGCCGCCACCCGGTGCATCGACCACGAATGTCGGTACCGCATAACCAGATGTATGCCCTCTGAGTGACTCGATAATTTCGATTCCCTTTGACACCGGTGCTCTGAAATGCCCGATTCCCTCTGACAAATCACACTGATAAATATAGTAAGGACGAACCCGGATCTTGACGAGGTCGTGCATCAACTTTTTCATAATGTAAGGACTGTCATTGATCCCTGCGAGTATGACAGCCTGGTTTCCGACTGGCACTCCAGCATCAGCAAGCATTTCACAAGCCCGTTTCGAGTCTTCTGTAATTTCGATCGATGTATTAAAATGTGTATTCAGCCATACTGGGTGGTATTTCTTCAAGATATTGCACAGGTTCTCTGTGATACGCTGCGGAAACACGACTGGTGCTCGGGTTCCGATGCGGATGATTTCCACATGTGGGATTTCCCTTAAGTTTTTCAACACGTATTCCAAGATATTATCGTTGATCAACAAGCCATCGCCGCCTGAAATGAGAACGTCACGGACAACTGGCGTATTTGCGATATAATCGATCGCCGCGTCCAATTGCTTTTTCGGTATACCCATCCCGATTTGCCCGGAAAAACGGCGCCTCGTGCAATAACGGCAATACATCGAGCATTGGTTGGTCACCAGGAACAAGACACGGTCGGGATAACGGTGTGTCAAGCCTGGTACAGGTGAATCCTCATCCTCGTGGAGTGGATCCTCAAGATCATATTTCGTTTTGTTGATTTCCGCTGAAATCGGCACGGACTGCATTCGGACCGGACACCTCGGATCATCCGGATTCATAAGTGATGCATAATAAGGTGTAATATTCAGAGGAATGGTCTTGGTTGAGATGCGTACACCTTCTTCTTCTTCAGGTGTTAGGTTGACGACTTTTTTCAGCTGGTCGACATTCCGGATCGTATTGGTAAGTTGCCACAGCCAATTATTCCATTGTTCCTCAGTGACATCTTTCCAAAGTTCAATGTCCTTCCAGTGACGGTCAGGTTTGTAAACGAAGTCTTTCATGTCATTCCCCCCAGTTAAATTCTACTCAACCATCTATATTGCAAGTTTTATGCCAATTTTTATTATTCTGAATATTGGGGTTGCAATATATCATATGAGCCGGGAACTATAAGGGGTGAATGACTATTTTCCAAATTGTTAGAAAAGTCATGAATAGAGTATATGACAAGAAAACCGCCTAATTTTCGGCAGTGGTCTATTCATTGAGTTTTGAAAGCTTATATTGCAAGGTCTGTCGGGGTATTTTCAACAGCTTCGCCGCCTGCTGGATATTGCCATTTGTTGCGGCCATCGCTTTATTGACCCACATTTCTTCCGTTTCAGAAATCGCTTCCCGAAGTGACGGGATACCGCCTATTTCTCCAGTTATGTCAGATGCCTCGAGCAAATGGACCGGAATATGGTCAAGCGTCAGCGTGTCATCTGTGATCAAATTCAAGGCCGATTCGATCGCGTGTTCGAGTTCCCGGACATTTCCTGGCCACTCATATTCTTGGAATAGATGTTTCACTTCATCAGAAACCCTTGTGACGAGTTTCCCGAACTTGAAATTATACCGTTGGATGAAATGATCAGTCAGTAACGGAATGTCTTTTCTTCTATCGCGCAGAGGAGGGATTTTCAAATAAATGACGTTCAGTCGGTAATATAGGTCTTTTCGCAGTGTTTCTTTTTCGATACAGCTTTTCGGATCCTCATTCATGGCAACGATGACCCGGACATTCACACTTTTTTCCGAAGTACTTCCGACCCTGCGGATTTTGCCGTTTTGCAAGACCCGCAGCAATTTTGCCTGGGTTTCAAGCGGCATCGAGTTCAATTCATCCAAAAACAAAGTCCCTCCATCTGCAAGTTCAAACAATCCTGGCCGATCGACCGCACCGGTATAGCTTCCTTTTGCGGTTCCGAACAAAATACTTTCAAGAAGTGAGGAAGGGATCGCTGCACAGTTTTGAGCGATGAAGGAACGACTGCGTCTGTCTGATGCATTATGGATCGACTGGACCAACAGTTCTTTTCCCGTCCCTGTTTCACCATATACGAGGACAGGTGAGGAAGATTCTGCTGCGATCAATGCCATCTTTTTGACCTTCTGGAATTGTTCATCCTGGGTTAAAATGTCGGTCATCCTGAAGTTCGTTCCGTTTTCATATTCCCTCGGTTTCTCATTTGTGTCATTTCCTTTGACACGCGCCTCCAGATCAAGGAGTTTCCAGGACAGCTGTTGGATTTTCGAAAAATCCTTTGCAATCTCGACTGCCCCGACAATTTTTCCGTCAACCTTGATCGGCAACGTCGTGTTGACTGTAACGATCAACTGGCCTTTTACATTCGGGTACCGTTGATGCTGATTGTATATCGGTTCACCCGTTTCAAGCACCTTCAGCAGCGTACTCGTTTCTTTAGAGAAAGAGGGAAATACCTCTAAAAGGTGTTGCCCGAGTATATCTTCGACTAATACTCCGTCATGTGAGGCAGCGATATCATTATAAAAAACAGTGATCCCTTCGCTATTGATCACATGGATCCCTTCATCAATCGAGCTTAAGATCGCCTGCAGCATTTCTCGGGTATTCGTTATATCCATAAGCATGGTGATGACCCTCCTAATACAAGATGCCAAATTTTCATCATTAGGGCGCCGAATTTCCGGCACTCCTACTTATCTGCGTGATAAATCACATACCCACAAATTCATATCTTCCAATTTATTATAAATGTTGCAGTTCTTTGTGAACCGTCCTTTATAAGCGTACTTCCGTTGGTGGAAAACAGCATTCATCCCGAACGATAAGGCTCTTGCAATCGAGTATGCACAATAGATTTGCTGTTCCTTCAGTTCAGTTTCCAGCTTGGCAATCAATATTTTCATCAGGCCATTTTTACGATGATCAGGGAGTGTTGCACAATCGGTCAATTCCGCGTTGTGGTAGGTAGGGTTGATATCTGCGGAAGCTGTGCTTACAATTTTGCCATCGAATTCGGCCACATAGAAAATCGAATCATGTTTCATCAACTTTCTAATGTATTCCGGGTCGTTCATCGGGGTCGGATAAATCTCGAAAACAGCTTGATACAGGTTCGAGAGCTCTTCAGCATCTTTCTCTTCTGCTTTTCTGATCATATGGCCAGGTGCATTCGGAAGCTCCAGGGTACAAGGGATTTCTTTTACTTGTTCGATCGTTTCGTCTTCATAAATCCAATACTCACTCGTGCGGCGGCTGTTTTCTGTAAACAGAGCCATCGAGTAAGCATCACTCCCATTGAAGTAACCGGTATAAAGTGCTTCAAACTGATAACCTAGCTCGATGAATACCTTCCAATCTTCCTGTCTTGATTTGACGATGACTTTGGTAAACGGATGTTCATCCAGAAGACGGATGATCTGTTTATGGATGGAGGCTACATCGCCGCGATAATCCTCGATTTTCAAGCGCTCATTAAAAAAATCCAAACTCACGTCCATCGTATAATCCGTGGAACTAACGACACGATCCTCTTTCATGACCTTTACCTCTCTCATCCTGTCAAAAACCCCTTTCGAGATATTGTGAGTTCTATTATAAATATTAAATTCCATATGTATATGCTCTTTTCCTGCAAATTAGATACCAGACAAAAAAGACCACAATCCCTAAAAAAGACTGTGATCTTTTTCTGCTAAAATGTCTGCAGGTAACGATGCGGGAGCTTCCAATGGTATTTCGCTGAACACATCCTTAAGAGAATGAGGATGGCACTCAGTAAATAAAGTTCCCACGGTTCGGTCGTGATTTCAAGTCCAATGAAAACGCCTGCGATGATCGCCCATACGGCGTAGATATCATAGCGCAGAACAGTTGGTTTTCGTCCCGCCAACAAATCTCGGACAATCCCGCCGCCCGTTCCGGTCATGACCGCAGCCATGATGACTGCAGCAAGGGAATGTCCAGCAATTGATGCGTACAATGCACCTTGTACTGCGAAAGTCGCTAATCCGATTGCATCGAAAAAGTTCAACCAGGCCCTCGTAAACTGAATCCATGTGTCTGGAATGATGAATACGATAAAGATCAAGAGGACCGTAACTTTAATCAAGATGTCTTGCTGCCAAAGGGTCGACATCGGTACTTCTATCAATACATTCCGAATGATCCCTCCGCCAAATGCAGTGGCGAGACCGAGGATCAATACACCCAATAAATCATAATCTTCCTCCATTGCGACAATCGCGCCACTTACCGCGAATGCCAATGTACCAACCACATTGAGGACGTCCCATGTCAATTGCACTCTCCCCTTTACACATTGAATCTATCTCTATTATTCCCACTTAATTGTTTTTCCACGAAATTCTCTCCCTGGGCGATCCGCAAGCCTCTTAGCTCGTTCGCTATGGGGTTTGGCTGGCTCGCTTCCCCGCAGGAGAATTTCACTAAAGGCTTTTTATAAATAAAATCAAAATAGAGTGTACAACGTTTCAAGGGGATTCGCAATAGTTGGGTGGGTACACAGTTCCTGATATTCATAATTGAGAGTGATTCATAGACTGCATGGATCTTCACGCCGATATTTTGATATTCACGCGAAAATCTTATAAGATTACGCCAATCCTTACTTCTTTACTAAAATTTTTTCTCGGATTTACTCATTTTCTTTTAAGTACGGTACGTGAAATTTTATTAAATCGAATCCTCGTCTGTCTCGACTGGGTTGTCTTTATATGAACTCCAATCGCTCCAGCTGCCGACATAGAGCTTGCTTTTTTTGCCGATCTCATCCAATGCAAGGACATTGACGCACGCGGTGACCCCGGATCCGCAATAATTGATGACCGGTTTGTTTAGTTGGTTATGGAATCGATCTCTCAATTGTTCTTGTGACTTCCATTTTCCTTGTTCGAAGTTGTCGGCAAAGAATTTATTCGTAGCGGATGGGATATGCCCTGCTTTTGCATCGATCGGTTCTGTTTTCCCTGTATACCGATCCACATCGCGTGCATCGATCAACCGGGCTTCCTCAAGCTGTAAAGCAACCCGCACCTCCGCAAGGTCTGCAGCCATATCCTCCTGGACATCCGGTCTGTAAGTCGTCTTCTTGATTTCCGGTAATTTTTCAGTGAGTGGATAGCCTTGCTTTTCCCATTCCTGGATTCCGCCATCCAGTACGTAAACCCTTTTATGGCCGAGATATTTGAGCATCCACCATAATCTTGCTGCCATCGCGGTATTTTGCGCATCATAGGCGACGACCGTTTTTAATTGATCGATTTCGATCGCCCCTAGGAATTGCAAAAAGTCTTCGAGAGCAGGCAACGGATGCCTTCCACCGTGTTCCTGCACTTGTCCCGACAGGTTCTTTTCAAGATCAGCATAGCTGGCACCTGGTATATGGGCATCCTGATATTCTTCCATGCCCCGCTCTTTTTCCTGGAGATAGAATCTGCAATCAACGGGTGTTACGTCTTCATCATCAAGTTTCGAATACAACCAGTCTGCAGAAACGATATTCTTCATGGATCACACCTACTTTACTAACGTTTTTTTCATTGTATCGAAGTCTTTTCCGAAAACACAAATAATTGGCGCTTCCGTTGACGCCACATCGCTAAAACGCTAAACTTCAAAATAGATTACATACTAAGAGAATCGGACAAGGAGAGGACCCATTATGGAACGATTCATCAATCCAAGAGTCAAAGAAATACAAATATCCGGTATCCGGCAGTTCTTCAATCGTGTTTCAGAATATCCAGAAGCGATTTCCCTCACTCTCGGTTTACCCGATTTCCCGACTCCTGAACATGTAAAAGCAGCAGGGAAAAAAGCAATCGATGAAAACAAGACGACCTATACGCATAATGCTGGTTCGATCGAGTTAAGGAATGCCATCGCTCAATTCGTCAAAGAAAAATATGGGTTGGATTACCAGGCTGAAGATGAAGTGATCACGACAACCGGTGCAAGTGAAGCGATCGATATCTCACTGCGGACGATGCTTGTAGAAGGTGATGAGGTCATCCTTCCAGGACCCGTCTATCCTGGGTACGAACCTGTCATCCATTTATGCGGTGCCAAACCGGTCCATGTCGATACACGGGAAACTGGATTCAAGCTGACCGCTTCCCTGATTGAGAAACATCTGACGGACCGTACGAAGTGCATTATCCTTCCATATCCTTCGAATCCGACAGGGGTGACGTTGACGAAGAAAGAGCTTGAAGAAATCGCGGAACTTTTAAAAGAAAAAGATGTTTTCATGTTGTCAGATGAGATTTATAGTGAATTGACGTATGGAGAACCTCATCGGTCAATCGCCAATTTCACAGGCATGAAGGAAAAGACGATCGTGATCAACGGGTTATCGAAGTCCCACTCGATGACAGGATGGCGCATCGGTTTCATACTCGGGGACAGCACCATTACAAAGCATATTTTAAAAGTCCATCAATACAATGTCACTTGTGTCTCATCGATTACCCAGGCAGCTGCGGTAGAAGCATTGACGGCAGGGAAAGATGACGCTCTACCGATGCGTGATATATATAAGGACCGGTTGGAATATGCATATGATCGTTTAGTCAAAATGGGCTTGGAGACGTATGAGCCTACTGGGGCATTCTATCTGTTCCCTTCGATCAAACAATTCGGCATGAAATCCTGGGATTTTGCGACAAAGCTGCTTGAAGAAGAAAAGCTAGCTGTCGTTCCAGGGATCGCCTTCTCTGATTTTGGTGATGATTATATCCGGATATCCTACGCCTGCCACAAAGACCAGCTGAGAGAAGGGCTTGTTCGCCTTGAGCGGTTCACCGACAGCTTGAAAAAATAAAGAAAGACAAAAACTAGCATGGAATTCCCAAGCTAGTTTTTTAATGTTTGTACCAATTACTATCAAATTCAAGATCCAATGCTTCTCCAAATTCTATGGCGAATTCTATGAAATGGGCGCCTTTGGCGGTAATGACCGTCCCATCTACAACCACTGGTTTGTCTATGAAAGTAGCTTTGTTAAACGAATCAAGAAAAGTGCGCTGATCAACAGTGAGCCCAGTAGTATACTTTCTTCCATCAAGCAACCCGCTCATCGCCAAGAGATAGGGAGCACTGCAAATCGCTCCAATCCAAACCTTCTTATCACGGAATTTTTCGAGAAATGAAATAAGGATGGAATGGCTGTCAAGATGTTGGAAATCTTCTACTCCTGGGAGGACGATGCTATCAAGTGCTTCTGCATCCACTTCCTCTACCCTGACATCTGGGGTGCAGGTCAACCCGGCTTCACTTTTTACTACCTCTCTATCCAACCCGATGAAGACGATTCGTTTTCTACCTTGCTTCAGGATCGATAATAAAACGGATAGTTCATATTCACTGAATCTTGGATAGAGCAATATACCTGTGTACATAGTCAACACTCCTTCCAAGGTATAAGTATACATTTCATAGATTTTTCTTATTTTATGATTCAACTGTTCCATTTGCACGGATCTTGCTTCCCGGATGATTTCCTTTCCTTCTACATATAAAAGGAGGACCGGCACTGTGAAGATTGATAGATGTCCTGCGATCTCTTCCAAATCACCGGCGTTCACATGGGCTAGTTCGATCGCCGGATAATTGGAAATCATCTCCTTGACTTGAGGGAGCAGCACATGACAAACACTGCAATTTGTACGGGAAATGTAGAGGAAACTTTGTTGATGCTTATCTATGAATCGTTCGACTTTTTCTATCGAATGCAGTTCGCTCATTTCTCTCATTGGTTGTACTCCTTTATGGTGTCCGGATCATATTTATTACTTCTTTATCATACGGAGATTCTCCTTTTTACCTACACCAATAAAAGCGTAATCGCCCTGTTCAGCCACGAAGGTCACTGGAAGTCCGACGAGGAGGCTCGAACCAAACAAAGCGTGGGTAAACACTTCGATCTAATTCAATGTGTCGACCGCCGCAGGAGGTCTGAAGTGATCCAAGTGGGTGGGCGATGGAGCTGGACATCAGGAAAAGCGCAATCGCCCCTGGGAAGCCACGAAGGCGCTGGAAGCTTGTTAAAAAGGGGCCTCCCTACACATCTTCATCTTGATGTCGGGAAGCCCCTTTGGTCCTTATGGCTTTGTCGTGATTTTTCGATAAGTTGTCGCGATAATTCCGGATCTTGTCGATAACGGTATCCGGAACATGTCAGCCCCGCTTGCAGTACTCCTCGACCATTTCTTTCGTCACATTCTTCCGCTGCGGGACGATGCCTTTTCTTGCGAGATCGTTGATTTGATCGGTAACCTTATTGATTTCGACCAATTCTTTTTCAAATGGCTTGTGCTCTTTACATTTCAACAGTGCATCTTCAATTAATTGTTCGCGTTTATGATCAAGCTCAGAAAATTGCCGGACTCTTTCATGTTGTTCGTTGCTATGCTTTGAAATATCATGATGAACTGGCATGGGATTCCTCCTATTATTGGTTTTCTTTGTCCATCAGCTGTTGAACATGCTCTTTCGGTGTCCAGCAGTCAAATCGGTAATTCGGCTTCGTTTCATATCCAAGCCGGCTGCAGAAATACCGGACTGAGTCCTTCTCTTTTTGGACTTTGAAATGGATGCAGGTTGCACAGCAATGGAACCGGCTACCCTTCATGTTTTGCCTCTCTCCCTTGGTGCAAAATGGCCTTTAATCGGTGCCTTGTCTCAATCAACTCATCAAGCTGGTCTTTGGAGGCGAAAGCTTCAAGTATACCAGTATAATACTGATCAATCTCTTGGATGATTTCCTTCTTCATGTTTTCGATTGCTTGTACAAGCCCGTCTCCGTAGAAGGCGCTGAAATGATCCGTGTACGTTCGGACGATCTCTTGTAGCAACGGTTGCACCTTTTCTGAGAGATCTTGACGCATCCGTTCTCTCCCGTTCCCTTCAAAGAATTGCTTCGGATTTTTAAACCTTTTCAAAGAAGGCTCTAGTTCAGCGATCGTCTGATCCGGCCACTCAGGATCGATCCCAGGTGTGTCCATATTCAATTCCTGTAACGCCATCAATGGGCAGGAGCTTCGATCAGAAGTATAATTCTCAGCCATTTCATAAAAACGCTGCCGTTGTCCATCCAGGTGTTTTTCAAGTCGCAGCGTCGTAGCCCTCAGTTCTTGAGAAAGCTGGAACAACATCGATTCCATCAATTCGTCAAGGCATTTTTTCAGCTGGTTCTGTTTCATATCTTTCGTCAATACGGAGGGGTTGAATGCGATCTTGTATTCATCATTGAACGTAAGCATCAACCGTTGGTAAACGTAATGGAGCAGTTCCTTCGTCTCTTGGATCATGGACTTTTTAAAAGGAGTTAGCGAGTATGAACAGATATACTCGATGATTTCCGTTTTTTCACTTTGCAGGCGGTTCTTCTCCTGTTCCAATTTCACCTCATCCGATTGTGCATGCTCAATCCATTCAGACAGACGATTATACCCGGCCCTCATCAGTTCATTCGCCTGGTTGACGGATACTTCATCCCGCTCTCTGATTGTCATTGCTTCGAATTCTTTTTCGAAATGAGTAAAATTGGATAGATCACCTTCCCGATGCCCACTCCTTTCAAGCAACGCTTGTTTACTGGATAAAGCATACATACGCGGGAACCGGATGCCATACTCGATCAATTGATCCGTTACATAATCGATAACTTCTTCACGTTCATTGGCATCTTTCGCAAGGTCTGCTGCATTGATGACAAAATACATCTTATCCATGGAGAAGGTGTCCTTCACCCGTCCTAATTGGATGAGGAAATCACGATCTGCTTTGGAAAACGCATGGTTGTAATAGGTCACGAATACGATCGCATCGGCATTCTTGATATAATCGAAGGCAACCGAGGTGTGCCGGGCATTGATCGAATCGGCCCCTGGTGTATCGACTAACGCGATTCCTTGGCGTGTCAGTTCACAGTCATAGTAGAGCTCGACCGATTCTGTAAAACAGGCCTTGTCCTCTTGGGCGACGAACGATGCGAAGTTTTCATAGTCGATGAGCTGATTGGTACCAAGATAATCCTTCATGGCAGGATAGCCCTTTTCGACAGCCTTCAGGAAATTATAATGAGGATCCGGTCTTTCAGTAGCAATCCTTTTGATGGTTTCAAGGCCCGCTTCGATCGATTGACAGCTTTGGTCAAATCGATGCAATGAATGGTTCAGTTCCTCCAACATGACCTCAGGGGACTTCAGTTCGATTTTAACCGTACCATGCGGGTATTCTTCTGTTACCGGTAAAATCTTATTGATCGTTGCTGTAGTCGGATTCGGCGAGACGGGCAGGACATTCTCCTTTAACCATGCATTCGCGAATGAAGATTTACCTGCGCTGAAAGCTCCGAACAATGCGACCGTATATTGCTGGTTTTTGATTTTTTCGGACCGGGTTTCCATCCTGTTCAACAAATCACTTAACGAATCCCACTTGGATAATAACGCCACTGTAGCATCGAGACGTGCTGCCGTTTCTTCGACTTGTCCCTGAACAAAGTCCGCTTGTTCTTCATCCTCTTCCACGAAGGCATCTACCTTCTCTTTTATTTCCTGTTCCACATGGGTCCAAGTACCTTCTTCTGCCTGGAAATCGAGGGATCGGCGTACGCTCTCAAGCCATGACGAAGCTTCAGGTGCAGGTTCATTTGACTTGCTGATTTCAATCAACCGCTCTTTTTCTTTATTGAAAGCATCTTGCTTTTGCTGTGCTTCATTCGCTTCCATCTGTACAGCGTCCAACTCTGCAAGTTTTCTATCGATGTCATTCAGCTTTGGCTTGAGATATTCCTTTACGTAAGCTGTTTTTATATGTTGGAAAATATCCATCGCTGAACGGCGGTATCGCTTCTTCAGATCATCTTCTACATCCCGGTTGTATTGGAGCACGTATGCTTCATTGAACGTAGCCCCTCTTTGCTGCAATCGGTTCACGTCAACCGCATTGAAACGATGTTCAATTTCATGTACCTGGCTCTCTAAACCAGGCTCATGTAAATCAAGATTTTTGATTTGTTTTTGAAGCTCTTCCTTAATGTGCCATTCTAGTTCGTAAGTGACCTTTTCGTTAATAGCTTCACTATATCTCACAATACGTGCAGCCCGTTCTTCTTCTGTCTTTTTACGGGCGAAAAAGATTCCTGTCCTGAAATCCTCCTTCATCGCTTCCAAGACATCACGACCCAGCTCCCGGACTTCATATGGAGCAATCCGTGCATTGTCGATCAGCTTTTTCAGTTGATCGGTGAATTCCTTTTCAACCTGATCCCCCTGGGCTTCAAGCTGTGCTTTGCTAGCCAGTAATGCCGTGATTTCTTCTTTAGTGCCAGTAATGTCTGTAACCGCTTTTTTCTCCAAGGCGTCAGGATATTTCATTTCAAGATAGTCATCGATCAATTTTGTCGTCATTTTGTCCAATGTCTGTTTGATGTACGCTTCCTTGGTCGCTTTAATCGTATACAATTCGTCTTGCAAATCAGCCAATTGATTGCTTGGATGATCAACATCCTTCAACGTGGTGAAAAAGATACCCTTTGGATGGACACCCCATTGTTTAAATGCATGTATCGACTGTTCAGTGTAATCCCTGAAGGAAAGTTCCGCATCATGATGTTTGTCGATCTGATTGATGACGAGATAGACTTCTTTACCAAGATCCTGCATCTCTTTTGTAAAATTGAAGTTGAGTTCTGACTGGACATGATTGTAATCCATCATATAGACGATGACGTCCGCAAGGTGAAGCATGGATTCGGTCGAAATCCTGTGGGCATCATCCACTGAATCGATTCCCGGTGTATCCATCACCACGGTCCCGTTTTCTAAAAAGGGGTGGTATTTAAAAACCTCGATCGTTTTGACGTCTTCCCCGTTTTTCGAAGCTTTCTTGACCTGAGCAACATCCAATTCACCTGGATAGGAAATTTTTTTCCCATGTTGATCCGTAAGAAGGACATGCGGCTCGCCATTTTTGATTGCGACGATATTCGCACTTGTCGGGATTGGTGAAGAAGGCAGGAGATCGCTGCCCATCAACTTATTGATCATACTTGATTTGCCTGCAGAAAAATGGCCGCAAAAAGCGATCGTCAACTCATTTTGGATTGATTTATTTGCCAGCTCCTTCACTTTATATAACAAAGAAGGCGCTGCTTTATTGTTGGTAAGGTAGTCACCGAGCCGATAAAAACGGTCGACCCAATGGACATTCACATTATGTTTATTCATACTCATGGTTACACCTATTCAAGTTGTTTTATCTTTACTTTATCACATTTAAAAAATCTGTGCGCACCTTAAGTCTTTCGAATGTCTTTTCGATATACTAGAAGATAATATCAATGGAATACTATATAAAGCATGAGAAATCAAATAGGCTTGATCTTTTTGGAAAGGGGTACATATGGAGACAAATTTCGAACTGATCCTTTTATTGCTCGCAATTGCAGCAGGTATTACGGCGATCGCCAAAAAGCTGAACCAGCCTTATCCGATCGCACTTGTCATCATCGGTTCCCTTATCGGGATTTTACCTTATGAGGGTCTTGAGGAATTGAAGTATTTTTTCGCAGAAGATGAGATTTTCAGATTCGCAATCATTTCGATATTCCTTCCAACACTACTTGGGGAAGCGACATTGAATCTTCCATTTGCTCATATCCGCGAAAATAAACTCCCTATTCTCGTTCTTGCGGTTACTGGAACGATGATCGCCTTCGTCACTGCGGGATGGATGACGGCCGTGTTCCTTGGCTTAACGATCCAGGCTGCACTCGTATTCGCCGCCTTGATGGCACCTACCGACCCAATCAGTGTTTTGTCGATTTTCAAGTCAATGGGGGTCAACCATAAGCTATCGACCATAATGGAGGGGGAAAGCTTAGTCAATGATGGACTTGCGGTCGTCTTGTTTACGATCGCCGCCTACCAATATGAGATGATCCTTGCTGCGGGTGCCGCTGGAATCACTCTTGCAATCGGCTCATTCTTAAAAGTCGTGATCGGCGGACTG
Source organism: Alkalihalobacillus sp. YIM B00296 (assembly GCF_020179385.1). Classification (GTDB taxonomy): domain Bacteria; phylum Bacillota; class Bacilli; order Bacillales; family Fictibacillaceae; genus Pseudalkalibacillus. The sequence continues at coordinate 255,374 of NZ_JAIBLJ010000003.1, forward strand.
CTCGTTGGCGGCGCATTCGGATATTTCTTCTCACGTCTCGGTTCATTTTATGATGACTATCCGCTAGAAATCATTTTCTCCATGCTGTTGTTTTACGGATCGTTTTTCGTGGCAGAAGCGTTCCATGTTTCAGGAGTGATTGCTGTTGTGATCGGGGGGATCATTTTCGGAAACTTTGGTAAACGTATCGGAATGAGCCCAACGACAAGTCTGAGCATCCGTACATTTTGGGATGTGGCCTCCCTTGTAGCGAACTCACTTGTATTTCTACTTGTCGGACTTGAAATCTCGAGGATCATCGAAACGGTCAACTGGTTGCAGGTAGTGATTGCCATCGGAATCGTCCTGCTTGCAAGAAGCATTGCCGTCTATTCGACAGTCAGTTTCATGCGTTCCCTACCAAAGAATTGGAAGCACATCTTCAATTGGGGCGGGTTGAAAGGTTCCTTATCGTTAGCTTTAGCCCTCAGTCTGCCCATCGATTTTCCATTCAGAGAAGAGATCTTGATGCTGGCTTTCGGGGTCGTCCTCTTCTCACTTGTCGTCCAAGGATTGACCATAAAACCACTTGTTGGATTATTAGGAGAGAAATCAATCAGGGAAGAAAAACTCGAGTACGATCGAATCCAAAGCAGGATTTACCGTTATCATTCAGGTCGTAATCACCTAGAAAAAATGGCTGAGGAAGGAACGTTATCCCCGATCGTGTTTAGTAGGCTTTCGAACCAATACGAAGACGAGTTGAAACATTTGAACGAGGAACTTGACACCCTTTATGAGCGTGAACCAAAGCTCCGTCAGGAATCAACAGCCAGAGCGATCCGCGAAGCGTTATATGCAGAACATGAAGCACTAGAAAAATTAGAAAACCGCCATATCCTTTCTGATGAAGTCACCAATAAGGAAAAACGCTTCGTCCGCGATCTCTTGGAACGGGAGGACTTAGGTGAGCGAGTCGCTCTACACCCGGAAGAAGATCAATAAACGAAAACACAAGTGATTTCATGGACTCCATGAAATTCGCTTGTGTTTTTTAACTGCTCTTTTAAAAATAGGTTCATGATGTAGTTAAGAGTGGTATGAGGCACTTAAACGCGAAAAACCGATCTTAAGTTACTCATAAGAGCTTCATGAAGCACTTACAACGAGAAAAATCGATTTTGAGGGACTCAGCAAAGCACTGAAATCGCTAAAAAACGATTTGAGGGTCTCAGGTTAGTGGTCTGAGGTACTTTTACTGTAAATGCGAAAATTCAATTCTATTATATAAGCAGCCTATTGCAAAAGAGGTGACCTCATAATCTTATTCGCTGTATGAGTTCATTCTTTTTTTTCAAAGAAATAGGCCATATAGATTTCGTCTTCGAACTCCCCTTTGATGCAAAGCTGATCTTCCTGGACCCCCTCGATTACGAAACCGTACTGCTCATAAAGCTTATGGGCGATCGTGTTACTGGAAAACACAGTCAGCCATAATTTATGGAGTCCTTCTTTTTCACACCAATCTAGCGCATATTTCATGATGGATTTTCCTATACCGATCCCTTGGACGTTTTCAGAAATCCATGTGCGGAAAACCCCGCAATGTCGCTTCATCTCAAGTTCGCCACGCAATACACGCGCAATACCATGGATTTTCCCATCGACTTCTACTACAGCATACAAGTGACCTTCTTTTTCTACTTTGTCGATGAATGCTTGCTCTTCAGAAAGGCTACGCGCTTTTTCCTTTTGGATGTATTCCCGGCTTTCGACGATAGCATCGGCTGCCTTGATGATTTCTTTTGCGTCTATTTTCATTGCTGGACGGAGGACGACATTGGCCCCGTTTTTGGCTGAAAAGGTATGAATATGAGGTTCATATTTGAGTGGCACCCGAATTCCTCCTATTAAGACTCTTTAGAAGTAGTGTGTCTCAATTTTGTAAGACTCATTAATCGTCAGCCATCCATACGAATATCGCTTCTGAAACCTTTTAGCTGTGACAGAGCCAGGGTTATACAAGACAACACCACCTACAATCTCATGGTACGGTATATGAGAATGGCCGAATATGATGATGTCCGGGTCTACCCCTACAAAAGATCGTAACGCGCGTTCTGGTGTATTTTTCCCATTGCCAAGATGACCGTGGGTAATACCTATCGTAATGCCACTGACTGTAAAAAGCTCCTTTGAGGGAAGGCGTTCTTGCAGTCCTTTCGTGTCGACATTCCCATAGACAGCCTTCACGGGCGCATATTCACACAGTTCCTCGTACACACTTTCCTCTATGAAATCACCTGCATGAACAATGAGGTCCGCTTTTTCCAGCTCAGAAACAAAAACTTCTGGGAAGCTTTTCCCAGAAGTTTTCAAGTGCGTATCACTGATCAGGAGGATCTTCATCAAACCACTTCCTGTCGTGTAGAATTATTTGTTTATCCGTTGGCGATGGGAGCGGTGTGAACGATTTTGACGGTTGCTGTTTGAGCGGTTTCCGCCTTGTCTGTTTCCACCACGACTACCTCCGCGATTAAACGGACGTCCACCTTTACCCTTACCTTGTGAGTATGGGCGACGGTTCGAGGTTTTCTTCGAATCCAGTGGCTTGATCGGTGTTATCTCAACTGGTGTCTTATCCGGTTCTTTTGTTGCTGCCTTTAAAGCAGAAGCCACTAGCTCACGTGGATCATATTTTTCAAGCAGTTCATCTGCAATCGTGTAATACGGAGAAAGTTCTTCATTATCAATCAGATTAGTCAATTGCTCTGCCGCGAAACGTTGTTGACCTTCGATAGCATCGTCTGTTGTCGGAATCGACATTTGTTCCATGCGCTTCTTCGTAATTTGTTCGATCGTTTTCAGATGATCGAATTCACGGGAAGTCATGAACGTGATCGCTACCCCTTCTTTACCAGCACGGCCAGTACGTCCAATACGATGGACATAGCTTTCCGGATCTTGAGGAATATCGAAATTGTAGACGTGCGATACACCGCTGATATCGATTCCGCGTGCAGCGACGTCAGTCGCAACAAGGATATCAATCCGGTTGGAACGGAACTTCTTCATGACCCGGTCCCTTTTTTGTTGAGTCAAGTCACCATGGATTCCGTCAGCAGAATATCCCCTCTTGATGAGGGCATCTGTCACTTCATCGACACGCTTTTTCGTACGGCCGAAAATGATGGCAAGCTCGGGTGCCTGGATGTCTAAAAGACGGCAAAGCACATCGAACTTCTCTTTTTCATTGACCTTCACATATCGTTGATCGATTTTCTTGACGGTCATTTCACTAGCCTTTACCTGAACAATGACACGATCTTGCTTCATAAACTGGTCTGCAAGCGTTTTGATCGCTTTCGGCATCGTTGCGGAGAAAAGCATCGTTTGATGTTCTTCAGGGATTTGTCTAAGAATTTCTTTGATATCATCGATGAATCCCATGTTCAACATTTCATCTGCTTCATCGAGAACCACCGTCTTCAATTCACCAAGACGGATCGTTTTCCGGTTCAAGTGATCCAATAGACGTCCAGGTGTCCCGACGAGGATTTGAGGTCTTTTCTTCAACGCCTTGATCTGGAAACCGATATGCTGGCCGCCATAGATCGGAATTGTACGGATCCGTTTGTGCTGACCGATCCTGTTCAATTCTTCGGCAACCTGGATCGCCAGTTCACGAGTCGGTGTCACAATCAGTGCTTGAACACCTGTTTGGTCTTTATCGATATTTTCAATCATCGGAATACCGAATGCTGCTGTCTTTCCAGTTCCAGTTTGTGCTTGTCCGATCAAGTCTTTTCCTTCGAGAGCAACTGGGATTGCATCACGCTGAATGGAGGTTGGTTCTTCGAATCCCATGTCACTGATCGCTTTTAACGTACGTGTTTCAATTCCTAAATCTTTAAATGTTGTCAATTCATCTAACTCCTTTTTAGATAGAAGGCAACGTTAGCATCGAATTTTGATTTACGGCTCCTTGCTCACAATCAGATTTCATTGGCAAAGAGAAATACTCTTAAATGAGTTGTTTTTTAAAATTTTAGTTTCAAGTAGTATCAATCAAGGTGTTTAACTAACAGTGCCTAGAATAGATTGAGCTTGGTCCGTTTTATAGTTGACCAGCCCTTACAGGATGTTCCCACAGCCATGCTTACACATAAGCTATATCCCTTTGGCTAATATTGTCGTTGAAAGTGCACCGCTTCCAATCATGTAAAGATAGCCGTTTCCTATTCACAAATCTCCTTATATCACCCGAAAATTCAAGGAAATTCATTGCATGAGCGCATAAAAGCACTTCCGTGAAAGCCGGAAATGCCTCATCATCTTTACAAATAAATATGAGCTGCCGGTTTTTTAATCCAAAGATAAATTTATCATGGACGTATTGGAATTGCAAGAAATCAATTTTTTACACGTTGAAGCTGGGCGATACGCTCATTGAATTTTTCTTGCAATGTACGTGCCACTTTACCCGGTATTCCGTTGCTCACTGGTTTCCCATCAATTGAGATGACTGGTGTCACTTCCATCGTTGTACTCGAAATGATGACTTCCTCTGCATGCATCAAGTCGTTTTTATTGAACGTTTCTTCATGTACTGTAATGCCCTCTTCCTTCGCAAGTTCCAATATGACTTGTCTTGTGATGCCATTCAAAATGAAATTATTTGCTGGATGCGTCCAGATTTCACCATTCTTTACGATATATACATTTGTAGAGCTACCTTCCGTGACGACTTCATTCCTTATGAAAATCGATTCATCGCACTTTGCATCCATCGCCTTTTGTTTTCCAAGGACGTTGCCGAGTAGATTCAAACTCTTGATGTCACAGCGCAGCCAACGGATATCTTCTGTGGTAATCGCTGTTACCCCCTTCTTCATCTTGCTCAGAGGCCGCGGAGATTTCCGGGCATAGGCGACAAGGAGTGGTGCAGGCTGTAATGGAAATTGATGTGTCCGTTCTGCCACACCACGGGTAATTTGCAGATAGACATGACCGTCTTCTATATCATTAGCCTCTGCCAATATTTCTAAACGTCTTTTTAAGACCTCAATCGGGTATGGGAGCGACATCTGGATTTCTTTTGCACTCCGCTCCAGGCGCACCAAATGCTCATCCATGCCGAAATACTGTCCGTTATAAACCCTTACGACTTCATAAACACCATCACCGAATTGGTACCCTCTATCTTCAATATCGATTCGCACTTCAGATTGATCTTTCAACTGATCTTGGACTAAAATCATATCTTCCCCTCCGCTTTCCTCGGTATAATATTTTTTTCGATTCACAAGCTATACAAAGTGACCAAAAGACTTTTGGAAAAAAGAATCGTTTAAAAGAGCCTAAAAGAAAAGATAAAGGTGATCCTATGGATGGAAATTGGCTGTCGATTATTCCTTTTTTGTTGGTAATCCCGATCGCAATGATGACAAAGCAAGTATTGCCCGCCATATTGATTGGATTGATTTCAGGCGCTTATCTACTTAATCCAGCTCCGATCGGCGGAGTTGAAACGATGCTTCAATACTTGGTAACCGCGCTAGTGGATGAAAATAATATCAAAATCATCGTTTTCCTCTATGTCTTTTCTGGACTTGTCGGTATGATCAAAGTTGCAGGCGGGATTAAAGGGTTTGTCGAAGCTGCTTCTGAAAGGGTTGATACAAAAAGGGAAGCTATACTTCTAACATATGTATCAACGATTGGAACATTCAGTGCACCAAGTTTTCGTTTCGTCACTATCGGTCCGATCATGAGGGCATTGTTGAAACGGGTGAACATGACGAAAAAAGAATTGGGATTCGTCATCGAGACGACAACTACACCGATCATCGTGCTCATCCCGATTGCCACAGCCTTTGTCGGCTATATGGTTTCTGTCGTGGAACTTGGGCTTCACAACCAAAATCTGAAAGGTGATCCATACAGCCTTTTCATCCAAAGTATACCTTTCAACTTCTTCGCTATCGGAATCTTCCTTGTGGGGATTTATTTAAGCTTTTTCCATCATTCCTCAGAAGGGGAGCAGAAAGAACCTAGAGAGGAAGAATCCGACGAGGAGGATTGGCATAACTGCGATCCAGCCGTGTCTCTCGATTTACCATCCAAACCTTGGAATTTGCTGCTTCCATTAATTCTCATAATCGGCTTGACATTAATTTTAACATGGTGGGATGGATATCAGAAAGGATTTGATTTCTTTAAAGCATTCATCAAGGCAAATGTTTTGGATGCGATGGTGATCGCCTTGCTGATTACAACGTTTATCACGTTCATTTATTTCCTGTTTCAGAAATTCAAAATTAAAATGCTCATCGAAAGTTTCGTCTACGGTGGTAACAATTTGATGTCTGTCATACTGTTGCTATCGGTCATTTGGGGATTAGCATCTGTTACCGAGGATTTGGGCTTTTCTACATTTATCACAGATCATGCTGGGTGGATCCCTTCGATGTTCGTGCCGCCGATCTTATTTCTCTTCGGCTGTGCCGTTTCTTATTTTATCGGATCTGCATGGGGGACATGGGGAATTCTGATGCCGCTCGGTATATCGATGGCCGCGATTTCAGATGTTTCTTTGCCTCTAGTCATCGGCGCTGTCTTTGCAAGTGGTACGTTTGGCGCTTTCGCTTCACCACTGAGCGATGATATCAACACAGTAAGCCGGATCTTGAACCTCCAAGTGATGGAATACGCCCGTTTCAAACTGAAAGCAGCTTTGATCGCAGTCGCAATCTCAGCTGCCTTATACACAGGTATCACCTTTATCCTATAAAGCAATGTCATTCATCATCTAAGACAAGGTAGTTTTGGATCCTTTCAGCAATTTTCAAATACCCTTCATGGTTCGGATGAAGTTTATCATTGGCAAAGAGCCTTTCACTCCCATCCTCCAAAAAAAGGTCATTGATCGGGATATAGTTGGTATTATTATTGATTTCAGCGACTGTCTGGGCTGTGGAGTTCCAGTCGTTGACCACCCCATCGATTTCTTTGATATCCTGGAAGAAGTTATGGAAAGGATTGAACATGCTCACCAGGTAGATGTTTGCAGTTGGGTTCAATGTCCTGATCGTCTGTACGATGACGAAAAGGTTCCTTCTATATCTCTGCTGACCTGTTTCGAACAGATCCATATTCAGACTGAAAAAGTTGTATTCTACAATGTTGAGGATATCATTCCCACCGATCGTAACGAATACATGGTCAGCCTCCCTGATATGGTCCTGGACATCCTCTTCCTCCATCTTAGCAGTGAGTTTATCACTCGGAAGACCATGGATGCCGAAATTTTTCAGACTGACCAGGTCATCGGAGTTTTCCTGGATGTATCTGGCGACAGGGTTGATATAGCCCTCTTTCTGTTTGTCCCCAGAACCTTTCGTCAACGAATCGCCAAGCCCGACAATATGGATGTCTTCAATGACTGTTTCTTCCACTGGATCATCTTTTGGCGTTTGATCATCTTTTGCATCCTCTTGCTCCTCTTCTCTCGGTGGAGGTTCCTTGACTTGATCATCCTTTTTCGGAATTTCCTCCTTGATTGAAGGGTTGATAACAGGGGTTGATGTAGGATTATCCCTGTTCAAAAATATGATCACACCAAAAACGATGACAAGTGGTATGAGGATGAACAATATCAATTGTTGTTTTTTCATGTTATCCCCTCTATCGAAACAGTTTTATATCTAAAGTAAGTGGTTTGTGAAATCCCTTTTTAACATAGATCAAAAATATTGTATTTTACATTCTAAGTATATCGGGTATATACCCTTATATCTATTGTAATATACAAATCGACAAAAATTGCAAATAAGTTGCAAACATAGAACGCCATTGATAAGGTTTAAAAATAACGACTTTCAAAAAATTTTCTTACATTTACAGGAGGGATCGCCGTGGAATTTTCCATAACAAAGCCTGCAATCAAATGGTTTATAAAAGAACTTGATCTTTCAGAAGGCGACAATGTCCGATTCTTCGCTCGTGTAGGTGGATGCAGCACTGTTCAGTCTGGCTATTCACTTGGGATATCTAAAGAAGAACCGATGGAAGCTGGGAAGACGTTCGAATCGGAGGGCATCACGTTTTTTATCGAAAATAAGGATCTCTGGTATTTCAACGATCATGACTTGAAAATCAAGTATAGTAAAAAATATGATGAAATATCATATGATTATTCCGAAAACGAATAGATGACCAAGAACGCCCAATCCATTCGACCAAGGAGTTTTTCTTTCTCTTGGGCTATGGTGATTCCAGAGCGAATGTGGAGGTTGACAGCCTCCTCAGCTCGTTCCTAGCTTGAGGGGCCTCGCTTAGCATGCTTTCCCGCAGGAGTCTCGTATATTTACAGTTTTCATTTCCTTATCACCATTCAATTATCAAGAACTTTTAGAAAACAGCCTTTATTAATATAGACCTTTTAGTCATCAAGCTTGAACCGCTCGATGTGCTCTAGTTGGTTTTCTGCTTTTAGAATCCTCAGCTGCCTGTCACCAAAGAGATCATAATGCGGAAAATCGTCCCGATGATCGATCCATCCAGGTTGTAAGCCATGACGCCGTCCCCAAGCGATGAGCTTCCCGATATTGCAGCATGCCACCTTTGTGACAGTATTGCAATCCGGGAAACGCTCATCTATCCAATAATGGGTCAGATAGGCGATTTCATTCTGTAGTGCTTTCTGTTTCCAAGCTTCCAGTTCTTTTCGTCTGATCCCAAAAGCCATGACTGAATTCCAGCTCCTTTTAACCTTCCTTTATTGCCTTCTTGTATGATCCCAATGCATTTTGATATGCATCATGCCAAAGAGGGAGGACTTTTTTCATTCTGACCGGTTTGAAAGTTTCTTTATTGACGAGGACATGTGTAGACGTCCCCGATATACATAGCTCATCTTTTTCATTATAGATTCCGTAACCATAGACGGATCGAATACCATTGTAGTTTTCGAGCCAAGTCCGGATCTCAGCTGTCTCTCCATATCTGAACGGCCGTTTATAAGAAATTGTAATATCCGTTACTGGAGCTAAAAATCCATCTTCTTCCATTTGGGCATAGCTGAATCCGAGATCTTTGATGAATTGGGCCCTACCCACTTCGAACCAAATAAGATAGGTGGCATGATGGACAACACCCATCTGATCAGTTTCTGCGTATCTTACCTCAACTTGAGTCTGTGATTGATGCATCATTACTTCCCCCTATTTGTATTCTGAAACGGCCGCTTCGAAATCCTTTTTCGTAAGTACCGTCAATACGTTTTCATCACTTGTCATTGACTTATCATTCATGATCCTTTCTGCATGCTGCTGGATGGTTGTTTCAATAAGATCGGTGGCGAATCTTCCATTTCCGTCGATCTTGACTTCCGGCAATCGTTCCTTTAAAAACGCTTCAGATTGTGCATCCCACTTATATCCGTATTTTGCAGAATGGCGTTTCATGATTTCAATCAATTCATCAATGGTGTAATCTTCAAAATAGAAAAATTTTTTGAAACGTGAAGACAATCCAGGATTACTGTTGAGCAGTTGCTCCGTTTCTTTAGGGTACCCCGCTAAAACGACAACCAGGTTTTCATTGTGCTTCGTCATTTCCTCCACAAGCGTATTGATCGCTTCTTTACCGAAATCCATCCCCTGACCGGTGTACAACGAATAGGCTTCATCGATGAAAAGGACACCTCCTAAGGCTTCACGCACTTTTCTTTTCGTCTTGAGAGCGGTTTGGCCAGTGTATCCAGCTACGAGATCCGAGCGTCCTGCAACGACAAGATGCCCTCTTTTCAAGAAGCCTTTCTTTTTTAAAAGGTTCGCATAGATCGAAGCAATAGTTGTTTTTCCAGTCCCTGGATTACCGACGAATACAGAGTGGAGCTGGATTGGTACTGGTGGAAGTTTCAGATCCCGGCGTTTTTGCTGTACTTCGATAAATGAACTCAGTGTCTTCATTTCTTGTTTGATTTCGGCTAGTCCGACGAGTTCAGATAGCTGATCATCTGGATCCTCATAAAAGGAAGGCGTATCGATTTGTACGTCTTCCTCTTTTATTTGTGTATAATCTTCCACCGTCGCATCTTGATCAGATGAAATATTTGCACCTTTATGAAAAATGACATCCAGTACAAGATCCCTGACCGTCCTCGCATTCCCGAATGTGTCATCCACACGTGCCTGGTCGATCTTTTCGTCCATCCGGGTGAGTGCCGCTTGTGTAAACGTATAATCGTTCTCGAAGGCTACTTTCTCAGCGATCCTTAAAAGTTCGCGGTTGCTGTAATCCGGAAGGTAGATATGATTGCTCTCCGGAAAACGGCTCCGCAGGCCTGGATTTGAATGGAGAAACTGCCTCATCTCTTCGGGGTATCCCGCTAATATGACAGCGAACTTCCCTGCGTATTCACCGCTTGTCATTGCCGATACGAGTGTGTCGATCGCCGTTTGACCGTAATCGTTGCCTGAAGCACCCGCACGCTTCAGGCTGTATGCTTCATCGATGAACAGCACACCCCCTGACGCCCGCTGGATCATTTTCATCGTATTTTCTTCGGTTTGACCGACATAGGCTCCAACAAGCTGGGAGCGATCAGCCTCGACAACTTCACTTTTCGGAAGCATTCCCAAATCATAGTAAAGCTTTGCAAGTAATCGGGCGATCGTCGTCTTCCCTGTCCCCGGCTGGCCGGTAAGAACCATATTCAAGCTTAATTCATCTTTCATGTGAAAGCCTTGCTGCTGTCGTTGTTTTTGAAATTGCAAGAATCTGTAGAGCTTGTGTACCCGCTCTTTCACATCTTCCATCCCGATCATTTCGTTCAACTGCATGAGGGCACTGCAATGATCCTTCTCCGACGAATCTTCCTCAAGCCACCTTTCTTTTACCGTCAGAATATCGCTGATAAGCTGTTTCATCTCATTTTGCAGAGCAGACGGATGAAACGAACCTGACAAGGAAGAACGGTATTCTCCAGCTACAACGATCAGGCGATCAATCGCCGCAAACAGATCATCTGCTTCCTGCTTTTTTTGTTGGGCGGCATCCAGCTTCGCTTTGTCCCCAAGTACCTTTGCAGCCTGGATGCTTTTGTGAAACAGGCCGTTGATTCGCTCTTCTTTTTCCAAAACGCTTTTTGCCGTCTCAATCGAGTCATCTGCCGCTTTTCGCTTTGCGGGGACATTGTCCGTTTCCCTGATTCTTGGGAATTGCAGCAAATCAATCCATTCCCCTATTTCAACGGTTGCTGTCTTAATACTGATTTCATTGACAAGCCGGTCTTCTCGTGTGTATGTTTCCGCTTGCTCGATTCTTTGTTTCATCGCATCATCCATTAGTCCTGTCCGGTCCATTCTCACCTTTACGATCATGGCGTTCAATTGACCGATCAGTATCGAAGTCTCTTCAGAGGCTTCATCAGCATGATGCTTTTCCACGAGCTGCAGCTTCTTCAAAAGGTCGATTTCCGCGTTCTGCGAAAACTCTTTTCCGCTATTGAGTTCATCTATTTGTTTGCTGATATCATCAATTTCATTTCGATTCGCATTCATTTTACTTCACCACCTGAAAACATACCAAATCCATCCTATTATATCATATAGGTCGTGGGTTCTTCCTGCTGCGCACTTACGGTCCCATTGAAAAAGCCATCACGCTCGGTGATAGCTTTTGCTTGTGTTATGAAGTTTGCAGCATGATCGGTGTTATGTTTTCAACCGATAATTCACATGCCTCTTTCAAGTTGTTCCAGTACCGGACGACCGATTCATCTTCCTCTTCCATCATGCCGAGCTCCAACCATCCAAGCTCCTCCGATAGGCGTACAGATGAACCGATCCATACTTTCTTGTTCCCGATAGATATATGAAATGGATTTTCAAAGCGGAATGGCAGATAAATTCCTGTGTCGTTCGGATGTAAGATGATATGTTGATAGATCGTACCTTTCGTAAGTTTTGCGTAAAGCAGAAGGACACCATCATTCTTCGCGGTTTTCTTCCTGAAATTTTGTAAAGTCAGCATATCGCCTAACTCGATCGTTTTTATCGGTGTATCCCAATTAAGCTGTTCTTTAAATGGGATGAGATGTCCTAACCGTTGCATATGTATCTCAAGTTTACGGTAAAAAGGATCTTTATCTTCTTTATTTCGTGATACATCTAGTGGTTGTATCATTGCTTGGACTGTCATTACATCCACTCCTCCCCAATCGTTCTTAATAATTTTCGTATAGGGGCCACTTTTAACGTCGGCTTTTTCGACATTTTTTTCATTATGGAACCAGAAACCATAGGAAATAAATCCTTTTTCAGTAGATTTTGAGATATATCCTTTTGTTAACATAATTTTTCGTCCCAAATACATATCATGATAAGGGAGAAGTTGTTTTTTGAGGATAATTGAAACTTCTATCAAGGGGGGACCAATGGCACAGAAAATTTCAGTGTGGGAAGAACACGCATTTTGGTTGGAAATATTAGGTGACCATGCTCATTTTATACGAGATTACTTATCTCCTGCCGAACGTAAGTGGGTCGAGCTTGCAGATCAGTATATTCAAGCATTCAACCATCTAAGACAGAAACTGCAACTTATAAACCGGAATCAACCACCATCTTCGACCGCCATGATTGAAATGGCAAAGGAAATTCAGCTAGTGGCAGAAGGATATTATAAGTTTGAAGGCTATATGCAAAAGTTGCGGATCTTGAACCAGGTAAACTTGAATCTTACACCAACCTACTTGAACGGAACCTTAAATGAAAACCAAGAGTATCTCCGTTTACTCATGTTCCATTCACGGAAAAAATGCGGAAGAGCTGTCACTTGTTGATTTACTGGATCTTTGGTTGGAAGATCAATTGGGGCACACATTATTGTTGATTAATTCATTGGATCCAATAGAAGCACGATTACGAAATGAAGCTGAAAAATTCTCGATTGTGTTCCGGTCTCTTATGTTGAAGAATGAAGTGATCAAAGGGTACTTACGATTCATTCATGCTGGATTTCCCGGACAAAGGGAATTAGCAAAAGAGTCTGCTGAAGCTGTCTATGGGTTTTCACAATTGGTCGAAAGAGTGGTTGATTTATATAAGAATGATAAAGTATTCAACAGAGTAACGCTGCGTTTTTTACAGCACCACTTTCCTGAATCATGTTACTTTCTGAGAAAATTATATAACTATACACCTGATTTATTTCAAGAGCCTAATTGCCAGTTAACAACATATAGGATATAAAGGGTGAACTCAAAGCGAGAAATGCGAACGAGTCACCCTTTTTTAAGTTCCAATTTGCGCGGGGCCTACTATCGGAGGAGATGATCTTTAAAAGAGTTCTATCATAGGCAAGAGTACAACACATACCGATCCCAAAACGTAAAAACTTTGACGTCAGACGTTTCAGGATTCGGTATGGTTACGGATCTTACTTATGTGAATTCAGGCAAGTAAAAATGGTATCCGGTCTAATCAAAGGACTTAAGAGACATCGGATTCTGTCAGCCCTTCGGAGGGACATAGTCAGGTTTCTCATCTGATTTGTTGCTCATTTGTTCCCCTTTATTTCCTCCTGCTTTTCTTGGTTGTGTTCCTAGATGGTTCGGAACAAAATCTGCAGGATGACGTTTCGGATTGCTCATAGATCCAGCCTCCCTTCGTCATTAGCTTGTCCAACTTCAGCGTGGAATATGGGCCTACAAAAGAAAAAAGCAGGACATGTCCTACTTTTCATCTGTTTTTCAAATGTCTGTTTTCAAGCTTGATTTCAAGGCGCTCCATTGCCTCTTGATCTTTCAGAAGCTCTTGCTTGTTCGAATTCACAAGTTCCTTGAATGACTGCTTATTGCTCTTCCGCATATGTACCCTCCTCGCACAAAATCCTGTTGATACAATTATTCCCGGGTACTTACCGTTTTATTCCAATTATCTGAAAGTTTTTAAATTTGCCCGTTTGAGTTTAACATTCATCTTTGCGAACGTCTAAAGCCTGCATCCTCCGCTTCATCTTCACTGCAAAACATTTCTTCGGGCTTTGTGACTTCATAATATTGGCCATCCGGCATGTGATAGATCTTTTCACCGTCCGACTTAATATTCCCTTTTATCTTGCAGGAGGGATCATCCGGTTTTGTAGATTGTGGTTCTTTTGAACTTCTTTCTTCAAAGCCATCCTCCGTTACATAATTCTCGATGCTCCATATTCCAACTTCCTTTTGCTGTGCTTCTTTCTGAATTTCTTGGAACCGGTCAACATATTTCGTATTTGGAGGGAAAATATACGCCACCCTCGCCAACCCTTTTTCAAGAAGCTGTTCATTCAGCATATTACCCTCAAGATCATAAGTATATGCCAAAATTCGACCGTATTTGTCACGCTCGGAAACATCAAGTTCAAGCTCTACACGTTTTCCTGTGAGTTTTTCCTTCATGAAATCACTCGCTTCTTTTCCAAAAGGCTGCTCGGGTTTATTGGGATGGACCGTTTCTGGAGTATCGATCAACAGCAGCCGGATCGTTTCTTCCTTCCCTTCGTAGTCCACCTTGAAGGTATCGCCGTCTACTACTTTCGTCACTTTATAAGTGCCATCAGGAGTTGCCCCTGAACAACCTGCAATAAGGAAAACAAACATCATCAAGACAAGTACGTATTTCAAATTTTTCAAGCTATTTTCTCTCCTTACAGGTATGTAAATAGCAGCCCCATTTGGAGCTGCTATCTTTAGTTACTCTATACGTTTTGCAGTTTGTTACGAAGGACCATTTGAAGGATCCCGCCATGACGGTAGTAGTCGATTTCAACTTCGCTATCGAAACGTGCGATCACTTCGAATTTCTTCTCGTTTCCTTCTTCGTCTTTTGCTGTAACAGTTAACGTTTGACGAGGTCTAACGTTCTCATCGATTTCAACTGCAAATGTTTCTTTACCTGTAAGTCTAAGGGTATCTGCGCTTTCTCCTTCTTTAAATTGAAGAGGAAGGACACCCATCAACACAAGGTTGCTTCTGTGGATACGTTCAAAGCTTTCAGCGATGACTGTCTTGATACCAAGGAGGTTCGTACCTTTGGCAGCCCAGTCACGGGAGCTTCCCATTCCGTAATCTTTACCAGCAAGAACTGCAAGTCCAGTGCCATCTTGTTGATACTTCATGCAAGCATCATAGATGTACATGACTTCTTCAGTTGGCCAATAAGTCGTCCAGCCGCCTTCCGTTCCAGGAGCGATTTGGTTACGGATACGGATGTTCGCGAATGTACCGCGCATCATTACTTCATGATTACCACGACGGGAGCCGTACGAGTTGAACTCAGAAGGCTTGACACCATTATCTATCAAGTATTTGCCGGCAGGGTTGTCTTTCGCGATCGCTCCTGCAGGAGAGATGTGGTCAGTTGTGACAGAGTCGCCGAACTTGCCGACAACGCGTAATCCGTCAAGTGCTTCGACCTTGCCTGGCTCTTTAGAAAGACCTTGGAAGAATGGCGGATTTTGGATGTAGGTTGAATCGTCATCCCAGCTATATAGCTCTTCTTCAGTTGTATCCAAGTCATTCCACTCTTGGTTGTCATCAAAGACACGCTCGTATTCCTTCTTGAAGAGTTCAGGCTTGACTGCGTGGTCCATAGCCGCTTTGATTTCTTCAGTCGTCGGCCACAGGTCTTTGAAGTATATATCGTTTCCGTCTTTGTCTTTACCAAACGAATCATTTTCAAGGTCGAAGTCGACGGACCCAGCTAATGCATAAGCAACTACTAACGGTGGTGAAGCAAGGTAGTTAGCCTTCACAAGCGGATGGATACGACCTTCGAAGTTACGGTTACCAGAAAGGACAGATGCTACTGTCAAGTCGGTTTCTGCGATTCCTTCTTCGATTTCTTCAGCCAATGGGCCGGAGTTCCCGATACAAGTCGTACAACCATAACCAACAAGGTTGAAGCCGAGTTTATCCAGGAAAGGCATGAGACCAGCATCCTCGAGATAGCCTGTAACGACCTTCGATCCTGGTGCCAAACTTGTTTTTACATACTCAGGTACTTCCAATCCTTTTTCAACCGCTTTTTTCGCGACCAATCCTGCTCCAAGCATGACGCTCGGGTTGGATGTATTGGTACAGCTTGTGATCGCAGCAATCGCGATATCACCCGTACGCATATTAGATACTTTTCCGTTCGGATGCTTGATTTCTACTGTCTTGTTGATTTCATCTTTATCCAAGCCGTATCCGCTGTTTCCAGCTGGAGCGACCAATGCACGGTTGAAAGCGTCCTTCATTTGCGAAAGCGGGATCAAATCTTGTGGACGTTTTGGTCCGGAAAGATTCGGCTCAAGCTCAGTAAGGTTCACTTCAACAACATCTGTGAATTCAGGATCTTTTATACCAGGTGTATAGAACATGCCGTTCGCTTTCGTGTATTTCTCAACGACCTCGATCTGTTCAGGAGTACGCCCTGTCAAACGAAGGTAGTTCAACGTTTCCTCATCGACTGGGAAGAATCCGCAAGTTGCTCCGTATTCAGGTGCCATATTGGAGATCGTCGCACGGTCTGCCAATGTCATGTCTTGAAGACCTGGTCCGAAGAATTCCACGAATTTACCGACAACACTCTTTTGACGAAGGACTTGCGTCACCTTAAGGGCTAAGTCAGTCGCGGTTGTTCCGTTTGGCATTTCACCCGTCAATTTGACACCGATTACTTCAGGAACTGGGAAGTAAGATGGTTGGCCTAGCATTCCAGCTTCCGCTTCGATACCGCCAACACCCCAGCCGAGTACGCCGATACCATTGATCATCGTCGTATGTGAGTCTGTTCCGACAAGGGAATCAGGGAATGCGACTTGTTCACCGTTCTCTTCATTTGTGGCAACAACAGAAGCTAAGTATTCAAGGTTCACCTGGTGTACAATTCCTGTCGCTGGTGGAACAGCACGGTAGTTATCGAATGATGTCTGTGCCCAACGCAAGAATTTGTAACGCTCAAGGTTACGCTCGAATTCACGTTTCATATTGAATTTAAGTGCATCATCTGATCCGTACTTATCAACTTGCACAGAGTGATCGATGACAAGGTCAACCGGAATTTCAGGGTTGATCTTGTCTGGCGATCCGCCCATGTCAGCCATTGCCTTCCTTAAGGATGCAAGGTCGACAACTGCTGGGACCCCAGTGAAGTCTTGCAGGATGACACGTGAAGGTTTGAATGGCACATCAATGTCTTTGACGTCCTTCGTCCCCCATTTTGTTAGGTTTTCAATGTGTTCTTTGTCAATTACTCTTCCGTCGTATTGACGTAGTACAGATTCAAGTAGCACTTTGATTGAATACGGGAGTCTCGAAACATTACCGACCCCTGCGTCTTCCAGTGCTTTCAAGTCATAGTAGTGATACGTTTTACCATTTGCTTCAAACGTTTTTCTAGCGTGATAAACATCGTTTGTAGTCATGCGAAAACCCTCCTTCTCCTAACAATGATACCCCACAATCGGGTATACTGTCGAAAGATTACTGTAATTGTTGTTATATGTTTTATCCTTCCTTCATTTCTAGTTTAAAGGAAGTTCTTTCATAAGTAAATTCCAATATAGTTATTAAAGTTAATAAGTATTTCTTATCATGCGAAGGAGTTTTGGTTACGGATACAAACTAACGGACATATGGAGGTGAAAGAGGATGGCGAAACCGAGAAAGAACAATGAACAAAAGGTGATTTCTAATCGACAGGCCGTTCAACAGCCAAGTGGTTTTGATCACGAATTTGCCAACGAGCCACTGCCTGAAAACGAAAAGCAGAACAATAAAAAATGGAAGAAGAATCAATGAGCGATTACCCAAAGCAGGGGGTCTTCCAAAAGGCGGGCCCCCTTATCACATGCTTTTGAAGCGTCCATAGAGCAAGTTCACCCGCTTTTTGCGCTCGACTATCCGTATAAATATTAGAGGACACCAGGTTCCTTATCTGTGACAAAACAGGCTGTGGTTCCAACCGGTTTTCATCAAATAAGGGCTCTGGTGTCCTCTAAGCAAAGGTTTGAGCGTTGATATCTAATACAGTTCTTTTCTCAAATTATAAAGGTCTTCCTGATATTGTTGAAGTTGTGTACGTTGGTGTTCACTAGCGACTTCCAAAGCATTTTCGATCTGTTGAAGGGCTTCTGATAATTCTTGCTCGAATTGATGCTCTTTCGTTGCAAAATCAGGATCTGCTGAACTCTCAAGTGCAGTTCCATTCGCTAGGATCGCTTGTTCATATCCTTGTTGTGCGGCTTGGAATGCTTGTTGCTTATCTTTGTGATACGGCATGAGAATTCCTCCTTTTAGAATATAGGCCTGTCATTAATATGAGGCACTGGACCAGGATTTATTCCACTACCATTATGAATATCATAACCCTGCCACTTCCATACTAATAGAGAAAACCAGACAGTGAAAAGCCTTATAGGAGAACTGAGTTTCAAGAAGAAAAGTTTCACCAACTACCAGTAAAGGAGGGCTTTCAATGACTGAAAGGAATACTTCTAAAGACCAACGTAAAAATGCCCCAAAAGGTGAAAATCCAGGTCAACCAGAACCGTTGGATGGATCTAAAAAAGTGAAAAACCACAACCACACAAGACAAAATCACGGCGGTAAAATGTAAGTAGTTATTTATCATGAACCTGGACGCGTGGTGGTATTTTATAGACAAGATGCGTGGTAAAAAAGCACCGACCAGCGTGGTTTATTGAAATTTCCGCGTAATTCCGGGTGAAACCCGCGCAAATCGATCTTTGGGCCATCCACCAACATGAAAAACCGTACGATAGACCTTCAGCTAGGTCCTCTTACGGTTTTTTACCCCGATACATATTATTTAAACGAAGATTTTTTCGAAAATCTTCACCATTTCTGTTTGTTCTTCATTCGTGACTGTGCGGAAATCAAGAATGAACTGTTCCTCCTTGATTCTACCGATAACAGGGATTGCCTCTCCACGTAACTCCTCAAATAGGGCTTTACATGACATCGACTTGTGTTTTACAGATACGATATAGGTCGGCAGCTCCACCTCAGGCATCGTGCCCCCGCCTATTTTGGAAACACTTTCTTCAAGATTCAAGGTTATACTTTTAATCGAGCCAGCAACATCTATAAAACGCTGCGCTTGCTCCCTTATCTCTTCCACAGGCTGCAAAATATCTCGTACGGTCGGAATTTCCTCTTTCCGATCATATTTATAGGAAAACAACGTTGCTTCCAGTGAAGCCAACGTAAATTTATCGACTCGTAAAACCCGGGCAAGCTGATGCTTTTTCAACTTTTTGATCAACGGCTTTCTACCTGCAATGATCCCGCATTGAGGCCCGCCCAGCAGTTTATCCCCGCTGAATGTAACAAGATCAATGCCAGAACTTAGAACTTCTTTCACGATCGGTTCTTCACCAATCCCCTCCTCACGGAAATCATATAAGGCCCCACTTCCCAAGTCTTCATACGTCAACACACCCTCATACTGTTTGGCGATTTCGACAAGGTTATAGGTGGAAACGGATGCCGTAAATCCGACGACTTTAAAGTTACTGGTATGGACTTTCATGAGAATTGCCGTATCTTCATCGACGGCACCCTCATAATCGCGGATATGCGTCTTGTTGGTCGTTCCCACTTCTTTTAGAATTGCTCCGCTTTCCTCCATAATAGATGAAACACGGAACGACCCGCCGATTTCCACAAGTTCACCTCTGGACACGATCACTTTTTTATCCTTTGCAAGAGCTCTTAATACCAAGTATACTGCCGCAGCGTTATTATTGACGACCATCGCCGCTTCAGAACCTGTGATGTCACAGATCAGGTCCTCAACCAAATCATGGCGGGAACCTCTTACCCCTGCATCAATATCATATTCAAGGTTCGAGTAATGACGTGCTACCTTTGTCATTTGCCTGATCGCTTTTTCACTTAACCGGGAACGACCGAGATTCGTATGAATGACGACACCAGTCGCATTGATCACGGGCCTGATTTTATGTACCTCTGAATGATTCACTCTTTTGTGAAGATGTTCAAAAATGATATCAACCATTTCTTGTTTCGTTTCACAACGTGTCCAATTTCCAGCTAAAATCTGTCTACGGATCTCATCCAACTCTTCTTGTACGATCATTGTCAAACCACTTTGGGAGAACTGGCCCCCTTCAACCATGTTTTGAAAACGATCATCAGCCTGAAAAACATGAACAGCCGGCAGCAAACGCAGTTGGTCCTTCATATATCTTTTCCTCCTTAAAAAGGCCTTACCTGAGGCGAAAGAACACCTCCAGGGACAGGTCCCAAAGGAGGTGCTTGATCATCCTTTCAAGTTGTCCATTTCATTAAACAATTTTTCGTTCTCCGGAAACTCACCGGTTTCAAGCTTTGAGTAGATTTTCTGATCATTGACTGTCACTTCAAATGCTCCACCGGAACTAGGAATCAAATCCAGAGAGGTTATATCTGATCGGAAACGGTTGAACATTTCTTCCGCGAAACTCGCGGCTTTAGGCGCATAGTTTCATTGCATGCAAAATTCGACAGATACTTTGTAACTCATTTTACAAGCTCCTTCCATCATCATTTGAAAGTGTTTTCATTGCATTGATTTAATTTCATTCTAGTATATTATTTCTCAATTCGCAAAAAAGTTGTTTATACTAGAGGAAGGAGGTGTTTGTAATGAGTAAAGAAGAGAAACTACGTTTGACTACCCTATCATCCAAAGGTGGTTGAGGATGCAAAATCGGTCCTGAAGACCTGGCGCAAGTTTTGCGTCAATTACCTGAAAGAGAAAAAGACCCAAACCTCCTTGTAGGTTTAGATACATCTGATGATGCAGGTGTCTATAAACTGACAGACGACCTTGCCATCATCCAAACTGTCGATTTCTTCACACCGATCGTCGATGACCCGTATGACTTCGGTCAAATAGCGGCTGCTAATTCCTTAAGTGATGTGTACGCGATGGGTGGAAAACCGACAACGGTACTAAACATACTTGGATTCCCGATCAAATCGCTCGGTCCCGACGTCCTCGCGGAAATTTTAAAAGGGGCTTCTGACAAAGTGAACGAGTCTGGGGCAGTGATTGCCGGCGGACATTCCATCGATGATAATGAGCCAAAATTCGGCCTTTCCGTAACAGGTATCGCTCACCCGGATAAGATTTTCAAAAATATCGGAGCGAAACCTGGCGATGCCCTGGTTTTGACAAAGCCGATCGGCGTTGGAATCCAAACGACTGCTATCAAAAACGAACGATTGACTGTGGAACAACTGGAGAAAGTGACCACAACGATGGCAACTCTCAATAAAACGGCAGCTGAAGTGTTAGCCGACTTTAATCCGAACGCCGTCACGGATGTTACCGGGTTCGGTCTCCTCGGTCACGCTTCAGAAATGGCTTGCGGCAGCAATGTATCCTTCCATATCCATTATGATAAAGTACCGATCCTTGAAGGAACGACCGAACTTGCGGAGCAAGGTGTGGTTCCAGGAGGGACGAAAGCAAACCACCGTTGGATTGCAGAAAAAGTCCAATACACTGATTTATCTGAGCTTGAACAATGGATCCTTTGTGATGCAGTGACATCTGGCGGTCTGTTGATCAGCCTTCCTGAAGAGGAAGCAATGCAGTACGTCGAACGCATGCAAGAAAAAGGTGTCGAAGCCGCCTCGATCATCGGGAAAGTGACTGAAAAACAAGATCGGTTTTTATATGCAAGTAAATAGAATAGAGATGAAACAAGCATGTGGTTTCCGCATGCTTGTTCATCTTTATACTGGATATTTCTGTTAAACCGTTTATATATCGTACTTATGGGAGGTCCCAATTATGAGTTGGCACCATAAATTGAAAGGAAGAATGGTCGTACAGCTAGCAAAAGCGATGCCTTCAGCATACAACCGATTCACTTTGAAGCTGACGGAAAACAAGAAGGATAAAGTAGGAGCATCGTTGGATAGACCGTTAGAAGAAGCTAGAGTAGCACTGATCACTAGTGCCGGCGTCCACATGAAAAAGGATGAACCCTTTGATGCTTTAAGCGATGGAGATTATAGTTTTCGTATTATACCCGCCGATACGGGAGTCGAAGAGCTTGAGGTGACACACATCTATTATGATACGAAACATGCGAATGTGGATAAAACCATCGTCTTCCCCCTTCCGCAGTTAAGGGAGTCTGCAGCCCAAGGAAAGATCAGATCCGTTTCAGACATGAACATCGGGCTTAATGGTGGCACATTGAAACCAGAAAGACATGAAAGAGAGACAACTCCGGTTGTCGTCGATCTGTTGAAAAAAGATAACGTCAATATCGCTTTACTTGTTCCTGGCTGAGGAGCTTGCCATAACGTACTCGGGTTGTATGCTCGGGCTTTAGAACAAGCAGGAATCTCCACTGTCATGGTCAGTCTCATCCCAGGGATTGCCGAGAAACTGAATATACCGAGGGCATTCATGTCTGGTTTCAAGTTAGGACGGCCATGCGGTGAGCCTTTTGACTTTGAAACGAGGCAAGAGGTCGTCCATCAGATGCTGAAGCTGGCGACTGAACCGGCAGGGAAAATCGTGCACCTTGAATAGAAGCTCCATTCAGAAGTCAAGACTATTGCGGGATCCGGAATTTATAAGTCAATTTTCAAATTTATAAGCCTCATTTGGAAATGATAAGCCGATTCCGGAGTTTATGAGCCTATCTTCAAAATATATGCGTCCGTAAAAAAGGATGATTGAAAAGGCACTTGCCTTTTGGTCATCCTTAATCATAAATCTTCACTAACCAATCTTCCGTAACATCCTCTGGCGAACCGTCATAGATCAGCTTTCCATCCTTTAGGGCGAGCACTCTTGTTGCATACCGCTTCGCAAGGGTGACGTCATGGACATTGATGAGCGTGACCAGCTTATGTTTTTCATGAATCCGCTGGATAAGATTGAATATCCGGTTTGCAGTTCCCGGATCGAGACTTGCGACTGGCTCATCTCCTAAGAAGACTTTCGGTTTTTGAAGCAAAGCGCGTGCGATGGCCACTCGCTGCTTCTGTCCGCCACTTAAATGTTCAACACGTTTGTGCTGTTGATTTATCAGTTCAACGCTGCTTATCGCTTTTAGCGCTTGGTCCCGCTCTTCCTTTGAAAAATAGCCGATCAGGTTTTTCCAATCGTTCCTCTTGCCGAACGTGCCTGTCAGGACGTTTTGGAGGACGGAAAGACGAGGGATGAGATTGAAGTGCTGAAAGATCATGCCCATATTGGTCCGGACCTTACGCAACCCCTGCTCATTGAATTCAGTGATGTCTTCTCCCAAAAAGTAGACACTTCCGTCAGTCGGTCTCTGCAAACCGTTCAAACACCGGATCATCGTCGACTTTCCGGCACCACTTTTTCCTAACACACAGATGAACTCACCGGGATGCATCTCCAGGTTGAAATCAGTCAATGCATCCTCATCCGATCCTTGATAACGGACACGGACATGTTCAAGTTTTATGATCGGACCACTATTCATCAAATCACCTTTTCCCTGATTTTACTGCCTGTGAAATCCACCATAATCACCATGATCATGATCAAAAAGACATCGATCGCCACCGAAGAATAGGCAAATACTTTAAAATGATTGAACAACTGCTGGCCGATGCCTCCTCCGCCGATGAACCCTAAAATGAGGGAAGTCCGGATCGCAACCTCGAACCGATAAAAGTAATGTGATAAGACATTCGGCCAAATTTGAGGAAGGATGGAGAAGATGTTCGCAATCCATCTTTTCGCCCCGACAGACTTCATCGCCTCCTGCGGCCCTACGTCCGCTGCTTCAATCAACTCTGAAATCAGTTTTCCAAGGACCCCGATATTATGGAGAATAATTGCAAGTACTGCAGGAAAAGGGCCCAATCCTATGGCCGTAAGAAGGATCAATCCAAAAACGATTTCAGGGACTGATCTCAAGAAACTAAGGCTGATCCTGAAAAAACCATATAAAAAAGGAGAACGGCTCGTGTTCCGAGCCGCTACGAATGCCAATGGCAATGCAAAAACGAGTCCAAGAAAACTTCCTAGAAACGCCATCGCCAAGGTATCCAAACTCTCCATGATCATCCTCGGTAAAATTTCCATATTCATCGGAAACCAACCGGATAAAAAATCGATCATATTCCGGAAGTCCCTGAACTTAGAAAGATTGAATTCAGTTGCGCGCATACTGAAGTAAATCAGGATGATGAGCCCTATAACAATATATAGGTGCCGCCGCTTAAACCAAGCCATTGAACCTACTCCTCTATAACTCCCTGCTTAATAGCAGCTTTACGGATACTTTCATAATCTTCGTTGCTTGCTTCGGTAAATCCAGAAGCCCCGAATGCATTCAAAATCTCTTCGTCCTTAATACCGATGAAGATCTCTTGTAATTGCTTTTTCGTCTCTTCATCCATACCTTTTTTGACAGCCCATGGATATTGGAACAGTTTCTCAGATTTCCAGATTACTTTCAACTGATCGCCATCCACCGTTCCTGCCTCAACGAGCTGATTATAGATCGCACTGTCAACCGCCCCCGCGGTCACTTGCTTGTTTTGTACTGCTAAAGACGTCGCATCATGGGATCCAGTGAATCGAACTGTTTTGAATTCATGATTATCTTTGTCAGTATATACGTTACGATCTTGCAATTCGATGCTAGGTATCAATGAACCTGATGTCGAGTTGGGATCACCGAATGCAAAATCCACCTCTTTACGATCCTTTAACAAGTCTTCAAGAGACCCATATGGGTTATCTTTATTGGTGATGATGTAGGAATGATAAAACGGTTCGCCATCCACAAGTTGTGTAACGATCGCTTCAGCGCCGCTTTTTTCATGAGCGATGACATACGTCAATGGCCCGAAAAAGGCCATATCGATCTTGTCATAGTTCATCGCTTCAACTACCCCGTTGTAGTCCGGGTATGTATCGATTTTAACCTCACGGTCCAATTCTTCTGATAATTTTGACTGGAGCTTATCCATCGCACCTTGCATTTCACCTTCTGTTTGGGAAGGGATGACACCGATCGTCAATGCTTCCTCTGTGTTCCCGGATCCTTCATTATTCCCTTCCCCCCCGCAAGCTGTAAGAACAGCCATTATGAGAACCAATATAAATGGTATTCCTTTTTTCATAGTTGTTCACCTCTTATCGATTCGTAGATCTTTTGATATCGTTGGATCTCTTTTGTAAGGGTAAAGTCGTTGGCGATCCTTTCCCTGCCTTTTTTTGATATACGATCATAAAGATTTTCATCATTCATCAATTGTAGTAATTGTCGCTTGAACTGTGGCGGATCCGTAAAAAGAAAACCGTTTCTGCCGTCTATGATCAAGCTTTCATTGCCCGCGTTTTTTCTGGCGAGTATCGGAATGCCGTAATACATCGCCTCCATCAACGCAAGAGGCTGACCTTCGGAAATCGACGTGTTCAGGACCACATCTGCCCATTTATAAACATTAGACATTGATACCAGTGGGACACTGCCGGCGTATGTGAACCAGGAGTAATCATTTTCATAGGCTTTAACAATCTTGACTTCCTCTTTATCAAGAGGCTCACCAGTAATGACGAATTGCAGTTCTGGATACATCTTGGTCAACATTTCGACCTCATTTACAACATACAATACATCTTTCACTTTTCGGATTCCTGAGGGCACAAGAATTTTAGGATATCCAACTGGCAGGTCGATATCCCCTGAATCTCCATCCTCCGGAACCCAGAAGCTTTGTGGTACAACCTCCACCCTGTCTTTCAGTTCTGGGTACGTATCTACCACCTTTACCCTGGCTTCATCCGTAAAAACAGTGATAACGGATGCGTTCAACAATAAATCCTTAGAAATCGGATTTTCCATCTTTTCGTTTACATCTGTTCCACCTGAAGTGACCACATACGGTTTTGTCAGTTCAAAATCCTTTTTCTGCATCCATTTCGAGAAACGATCGAAGTGCAAAACATGAAAAAGATCACAGCCCTCCATTAACATTTGGAAGCGCTGAGTCCATTCCTCTTCGTCATACGCGAATACTTTAACTCGAAAGCCAGCCTGTCGTATACCTGACACAATCCTTCGAGCAGTAGTGGAATTACCGCGCTGGCTATGAAGATAAGGGCTCCAGAATCCAATTTTAGGTGTTCTGGTTGTTTGAGAGGTATTTTTCAAGCTTATGTTTCACCCACTTCCGTTGATCGTCCACCCGGACCGTCATACCTAAAGCATCTACTTTTTCCAGGAAAAGGATACAATATTTCCTCGAAAGGCCCAGAATCGATTTCGCATCTTGCACGTTGAAGGAATCCATATTCGTTCCGTCCTTTAACTTTAGCAAAGCCCCTATAAATACCTCCCGATGGACGAAGGTACCATCTTCAAGGATAATGACCAGGTCCGTCTCGATCAGGTATCGTTCCAATTCCCCATAATATTGCTGAGGGATGTTCTGTTGCTTGAACATCTCTTCAAGTCCTTCGTGCTTGAATCCCACTTCTTTCAATTGCTTGACGACATTTTTCAGCCGCTTATCCCATTGTTTTGGGTAAGAAGGGGTATGTGATAACATCTTGAGGAAATGACCGATTTTCTCAATTAATTCCTTTTTAATAGATTCGGATATCGTATATTCGCTCAGCACTCCAGGAAACAGAGGCTTCAATTCCTGGATGACCTCCGCTTTTCCAAGACCAACCCTCATCGGGTAACTTTCATGATAGTCCGTAAGATAGTCTTTGATCCGTTTTTGTGCTCGATCTACTTCCGATTGCAAGGAAAGGTGATTTGAATCAACACTGACTATAAATGCCTGTTTTTTCAATTCTTCCACAGTCTTCTCAGTGTCTTTTTCTGACTCACCGATTTCTTTACTTATGTCTGCTATCGTAGCAGCTTTCAACTCTTCTAGCGCTCTTGTAATCCGGTCTTCGATCCTTCCTTCCATCTTCTGCTGAAGCATCTTGATGGTCGGAGGACCAAACTTGTATTTTTCCCCATACGGATCGAGCACCCATCCCCCGCCGATTGTCTCAACAGGTGAAGGTCTCCGGATGATATAACGATCACCTCTCAGTACAGAAACGTCTTCATCCAGGCGAATTTGACAAAGGATGTTGTCTATTTTGCCTTCATGTAATTCATTCCGGTCAAAAAAGACAATCGTACCCATTACTTCGGTCGTTCCCGTATGAAGCTTTATCCTGGACCTTTGCTTCAAGTCATAGTCAAGCTTACGGAATACATCCAAAACGATATCGATCGTCTTCGAAGAACTCAGCGAAACATTTGTCGTCAGCTGGTCTCCTCTTGCAATTTCCTTTGAGGAAACTCCACCTACGTTGATCGCTGCACGTTGTCCAGCTACTGCATGTTTGACAGTTTGTTTATGAACCTGCAGCTGTCGGACCCGGACTCTCTCATTCCTAGGTAAAAGAATGACTTCCTCTCCTTCATGGACGCTACCTTCAAAAATCGTCCCTCGCACAATCGCTCCTTTTCCCTTCAATGTAAAAGCTTGATCGATCGGCATCCGGAACTTGGAAGTGGAATTACGTTGCTTAACTTGCGGTAATTGTTCGATGATACCTTTTTTAAGCTCCTCAAGCCCTTCTTCAGTCAAACTGTCAACAAAAAAGATCGGAGCTGTCGAAAAGGTTCCATGAGTAAATTCACTCCTGATATCTTCCTCGACAAGAGTATACATGTCAGAATCAACTTTACTCGTTTTCGTGACTGCAATAACAGCATTCTCAATACCGAGATAACTTAATATCTCGGCATGTTCTTTTGTCTGTGGCATGACTCCTTCGTCCGCAGCTATGACTAAAATGACGAAATCAATACCTGCAACTCCAGCAATCATCTGCCGAATGAATCGCTCATGCCCTGGTACATCGATGATCGAAACGTGATAACCTTCCCCTAAATTAAAAGGAGCATAGCCAAGCTCAATGGAAATATTTCGTTCTTTTTCTTCTTTTAAACGGTCGGTATCTATATTCGTCAACGCCTTTGTCAACGAAGTTTTACCGTGATCGATATGACCTGCCATACCAATCGTGAAATATGTATCGGCCATGCATTTCACCTACTGACATAGATTCTTCTTCTACTTTATCCACTGACAAGTTGAGAAGCAAGAATTTCCACTCAAAATAGAGGATGTTCCTATTACAAAATTGGTTCAAACAAGTCATACGGTTTTTTCAGATGCTTTCTTTTTCTCGATATATCTATAAATGGTCGCCCTACTTAACCCAGTTGCATCTACAATGTCACGCATCGTATGATTTCCGGAACGATACATTTCATAAGCATTTTCTTTCAGCTCGATATCCGCTTCGGATCTTCCCATCTTCACGCCTTTCTCCCTGGCATTATCAATACCGGATCTTACCCTTTCACTATGTACCTCTCTTTCAAAATCAGCAAATATATCGATCCAGTTGAAGACAGCATCTCCGTTTTCGGAAGAAGTATCAATGTTCTGCGTAAGGGAGATGAAATCGATTTCCCGTTCTTTCAATTCATCTGTAATCTGTTGAAGCTCTTGGATGCTCCTCGCTAGCCGGTCCATCTTGAAAACGATCACAACATCACCTTCTCTTGCATACTCAAGCATCGCTTTCAGACCGGACCTCTCACTGTTTTTGGTCGTATGGTCATCCGTAAATATCTTAGTGCATCCAAACTCCTTCAAAACAACCACTTGTTTTTCAAGCGTATCCTTTCGTCCTGCTACCCTTGCGTATCCAAGCTTCGCCATTTGCCTGCCCCTCCATCTCATCATTTTGTTACCTATATGATATAACAAAAAAGGGGTGTATCATAATCTTATCTCATCGTCCGTTGATATTGAGACATATTTATGATACAAAACGGGAAATATGGTTCTTTTTACCTATAACCGTATCATAATTTAAGTATTTTTGATACAAAATTGAAAATAGTGGATAACTGGGGGTGAGTGGGGATAACTTCATTTCAATTATGACAACCTGATTTTCCGTATCATAAAATGCGCATTTTGATACAGGGAGATAATCAGTGGAAAACTCTGGACAACTGGGGATAATTTTGTAATGTTTTCGTCACATGGGAAATCATTACATTTATTGATGTTTTTGAGACGGTTTGTAATTTTCGTGGATAACTCAACCAATTGGGGATAACTATAT
This sequence comes from Alkalihalobacillus sp. YIM B00296, assembly GCF_020179385.1. Lineage (GTDB taxonomy): Bacteria > Bacillota > Bacilli > Bacillales > Fictibacillaceae > Pseudalkalibacillus. The sequence goes on from NZ_JAIBLJ010000003.1 coordinate 284,587, forward strand.
TTCAGAATTGTAACAATGTTTTGTTCGCTTTTCGACATTATACGCCATGTTTTATATCGGCAGGGTCCTTGAGTAGTTAACCGTGATTTTAAAATAATTCAACTTTTTTGACCAACGTGTCCAATATTAACTCAATTGTTTGTGATTGGTCAATTTGTTTTGTACATGTGTTTTTCAGCAGACCTTATTCCTGCATTCGGCATATGGTGACTATAGTCCGCATTGAAATTCATCGACTATAAAAGAATTTTAGGTAAAAATACAAAGCATTTGATATTTTGTCGAAGTCTCTTTATAATTAATTCTTGTGAGAATAATGGGGCTGGTTGTACATCTGGTGAGTGCCTGGGTCTTCAAAACCCTGAGGGAGGCGCGTGCCGTCTCCGGTGGGTTCGATTCCCACACAGTCCCGCCAAATAAGTAACAACCATGCCGATTTTCGTTTATTTGACGAATTTTTGTTCGCATGATTTGAACCGATATCCCCACGAGTCTTCGTAGAGATATTTTCTAGTCTTCGTGGGACTCATATTAAAAACCCTGCGGGACTTTTCGTAACCTCTTATACCAAAAGGAGGTTATTTTTTATGTCGATGAAAACTAAACAAAAAGGAATCCGAAAGACGGACCAACGAGGCGACCAATAAACGTAGGTAAGAACATGTCACTGATAGGTATCATTTGGATAAAACTCTCTAACGAGCATTAACGCTGCTTGGTCCATGTAATTTTATCCATAGGACCAAATTTACCATCTCCGTGCCCGTTAATGATACCCCATTCACTTAGATTATAGATCTCAACTTTCGCCCATGGCATCTTCCCTAAATCACTAAATGTTTCCCAGCACTACCATTATTGTTGAAAAAGTAAAAAACAACGTTCACTGCTAATAATGATAATAATTTCTCCAAAGAAACCCCTCCCTTGATATTCTCGTACAAACTACAACTATAGTAGTATTTACTTAGGACTATTTTGCTTTTATAATTTAAAGCATGACCTTATTAAAGGGACATCCCCTTTAACCCCATGTATGTTGGCAGTGATTGATAAAATCACTGTCCTTTTTTTATAGAAATAAAATGAAGTAATTGTGATAGGGGTATTACTCTATCCCATTTTTATTTAGCCCATTTTTCTGTATTAAATGATAGATATTATTTAGAGTTAGATACCTAAAATGTAAGGATATTTATAAGTTACCTGTCAAAACCCTGAGGGAGGCGCGTGCCGTCTCCGATGGGTTCGTTTCCCACACAGTCCCGCCAAATACATAAAACTAGCTTAAACAAGCATAAAAAATACTTGCACCATTTTCAGCGCAAGTATTTTCTTCTATATTAAACTGTTTTCGGAGTAAGATCATAACAGCGGTTGTAGATCCACTTGTAGCTTTCTTCGTTCAGTTTGCGAGGGTTTCCGACTGTTTGAGGGTCTTTCATCGCTTCCTTCGCAAGGCGAGGAATCATGTCCTCTGGCACCCCTTGTTCTTTCAAAGTCGGAATTTCCATTTCTTCAACAAGGTGGTAGACTTCGTTGACTGCTGCTTTCGCCGCTTCATTTTCCGTCATGCCGTGGGTATTCACACCCATTGCTTTTGCGATACGAGCGAACTTCGCAGGGTTCCCTTTCCAGTTGAATTCCATCACTGGTCCAAGCATAGTTGCGACACATTGACCGTGTGCGACTGGAACAATTCCGCCAAGTGTCTGCGCCATCGCGTGTGCAGCACCTGCAGATTCACTGCCATAAGAAAGCCCAGCGAGCATAGCAGCCTGTGCCATGCCGTAACGTGCTTCAACGTCTTCAGGGTTTGCATAAGCACGACGGATGTAAGTTGCTACATATTCAATTGCCAGCAATGCTACTGCATCAGTGATAGGTTGAGCGTAATGCATAGTGTAGCACTCGATTGCGTGTGAGAGGGCATCCACTCCAGTCATAGCAGTAACATGTGGTGGCATGGAAATGTGCAATTCTGGATCGATAATCGTCATGTGTGCCGCAATCAATGGACCACCAGTATTGAATTTGAATTCACGGTCTTCGTCTGTAATGACCGCCCATTGTGTCACTTCTGAACCAGTTCCAGCTGTTGTTGGAATCGTAGTCAATGGAGGGATCCGTTTTGATAACGGCTTCTTCCCTTCTGCCGCTTCATATTCGAGTACAGATTCACCATGGACAACCTCGACACCGATCGCTTTCGCTGTATCCATCGAGCTTCCGCCACCGACTGCGACCAATCCGTCACACCCTTCCTCTGTAAACACTTTTGATCCTTCGTTCACGATTCGTACCGGTGGGTTCGGCTCTACTTTATTGAATACGACGATTTCGAGTCCTGCTGCTTCGAGGGAATCAGTGACTGGTTTCGTTACACCTGCAGAATAGATTCCAGGGTCGGTCACTAGAAGGACCTTTGATACCCCAAGGTTTTTCACTTCATCCCCTGCTTGCTTGATCGCTCCGATCCCGTGCTTGATGACCGTCGGGATTTCGAATGTATGGAAGTTGTTCATGTGTTCAATGTTCATATTTAGTGCCATTATTAATTTCCTCCTCTATTAAATAAATGTCTTTGTTTAAATTATCCCTTGAACCAGTTGATCGGCTCTGGTTTATGGTTTTCAAAAATGTGCTTCACTTCTGTATATTCTTCTAATCCTTGCTTACCTAGCTCGCGACCTATACCGGATTGCTTGTATCCACCCCAAGGCGCTTGTGCGAAATACGGATGGAAGTCATTGATCCAAACAGTACCGAGACGTAGTTTATTTGCGACGCGTTCTGCTTTTTTCGTGTCAGTTGTGAAGACTGCACCTGCAAGACCGTAAGTTGTACTGTTGGCGCGTTTGATGACCTCTTCTTCCGATTTGAATCGTTCTACTGTCAGTACAGGTCCGAAAATTTCTTCCTGGACGATACGCATATCGTTTTCACAGTTTGTAAAGATCGTAGGCAGATAGAAGAAGCCCTTTTGCAGTTCTGGATCGTCAGGACGTTTACCGCCGACGACCAGGCTTGCGCCTTCCTCTTTCCCGATTTCAACATACTTTTCGACTTTTGCTCTGTGTTCTGCAGAAATCAGCGGTCCAGATTCTGTCGCCTCATCAAACCCATTTCCAAGTTTAATCTTTGCAGCACGTTTAACCAGTGCATCGACGAACTCATCATGGATCGAATCTTCAACAAGCAACCTTGAACCCGCTGAGCAAACTTGGCCAGCATGGAAGTAAACAGCGTTCAGTGCCTGATCAACAGCTGTATCGAAATCAGCATCAGCAAACACGATGTTCGGGTTCTTTCCACCAAGTTCAAATGCAAGCTTTTTCATGTTTCCAGATGCCGCATTCATGATTTTACGCCCTGTTTCAATTCCACCCGTGAATGACACAAGATCGACATGGTGGTTTTCAGCCATTTCTTGACCGACCGTAGCGCCTGCACCTAGTACAAGATTGATTACGCCGTCAGGAAAACCGACTTCCTCCATGATTTCTGTGATTTTAATGGTAGTCAACGGTGTGATTTCACTTGGCTTCATTACGATTGTGTTCCCCGCCGCTAAAGCAGGTGCAATCTTCCAAGAAGCTTGTAATAAAGGATAGTTCCAAGGTGAAATTTGAGAACAGACACCTACTGGTTCCCGAACGACTTTACTAGAAGAATTCGGGATTGGGGATTCGATGATCTCTCCCCCGTCTTTATCCGCTAATCCTGCAAAATAACGGAAGACCTCTGTGATGTCGTCCATATCTGCAAAACTTTCAGTCAACGTCTTACCAGTATCTAAGCTTTCCATCCTGGCAAGCTCATCCTTTTGTTCTTGAATTTTTTCAGCAACCTGGAACAGCTTATAGCCACGTTCATTTGCCGGAGTAGTTGCCCACTCCCCTTCATCGAACACATACCGAGCTGCTTCGATCGCTTTAACAGCGTCACGACGGTCACCTTCAGTGACCAACGCCACGATTTCCTGGTTAAAAGGATTAATGATTTCTCTTGTTTCTCCAGATTCGGAATCAATCCATTTTCCGTTAATGAACATCTGTTGGCGTTTCATGGAATCCCTCCTCGTTAAATTTGTTAAATTTTTATTTAACGTTTTGAACATTTTTTATGCTAACAGAGATCATTTTAGGATGCAAATACAAATGCTTTTTAAAAACCCTGCCTAAACGTTATTTTGTTTTTTCTATACATAAGTAGGTTTTCGGGAAATCATTCCATGAAGATTTTCTAAAAAGTCTTCAAGGACGATGATTCAAAGAATGACAAACTGGCATTTGACTTTATCTCTGAGACCTGTATCATAAAGTATGTAAAAATTATATTTAACGTTTTTTATATATTTTCTAATTAAAAGGGTGATTGTTTCTCGTGGATAAAAAAGAACAGTTAGAAGCTTTGGAGAAAGCCCGGAACAATGTCGTTCGTTCTATAGCCGAAACGATGGACCTCTATGGGGTTACCCCTTCGGTAGGTAAATTGTATGGAACGATGTATTTCCGAAACAAATCGATGTCCTTGGATGAAATGAAAGATGAATTAGGGATGAGTAAACCGAGTATGAGTACAGCTGTAAAATCCCTGCAAGAAATCGATATGATCAAAAAAACATGGTTGAAGGGTTCGAGGAGAGATCAATTCGTTTCCGAAAAAGATTTTTTCAAGCTGTTCATCCAGTATTTCTGTAAAATGTGGGAACGTGAAGTGAAAATCAATCTCAATGCGATTGAAGATACGCGTACTGAAATTCACACTCTCTTGTCCCAGGCAGATTTAGACGAAGAAGTACGTGAGGAAGCAGAATACAGTCTCACACTTCTGAAAGAATCGAAAAAGTATTATTACTGGTTATCTGATCTCGCAGCTAATTTCAGATCAGGTCAAATATTTGATTTGGTCCCTATCCCGGAAATCGAGGAAGAATAAGAACAAATTTATTCTGGCTAGGAGGTGAAGTTCATTCGGTCTGTTTGATCTTGGCTTTTACAGGATCGAACTTACTTTCAAAATAAAACTTTGAATATCTTTACACCAGGAGGAGATGTAAGGTTTGACACAGCAAACAACAGAACAAACAACACCTAAACGTAACATGTGGATTTTCCTAGGACTAGTAGTAGCAGCCTTCATTTACATCATCGCAACAAATGATGGCATCAATTGGGGCGGTTTCATTTCAATGCTGATCTTTTATGCAATCGTCTATTATATCGGAGCCGTCCTTGCGAAAAAGAAGTCCAACTCTATTTCGGACATGATGATTGCAAAACGTTCGATGCCGCTCTGGATCGCCATGTTCACAATGGCCGCTACTTGGGTAGGCGGTGGATATATAGCAGGTACCGCTGAATTCACATATTCTGATGGCCTTGTCTGGGTACAGGCGCCATGGGGCTATGCGTTGAGCTTGATCATCGGCGGTATTTTTTATGCCCGTAAAATGAGACGTTATCAATTCATGACAATGCTCGATCCGATTGAAATGAGATTCGGAAAGAAAACAGCAGGACTCTTATATATTCCTGCTTTACTTGGTGAAATTTTCTGGAGCGGGGCGATCCTTACAGCCCTCGGTACAACATTCGGTACGATATTGGGCCTTGATTTTAAAACTTCGATCATCCTATCCGCTGCAATCGCGATTGCCTACACCGTAGTCGGTGGTATGTGGTCGGTTGCGTTGACGGATGTCATTCAAATGATATTCATCATGATCGGTCTTTTCGTAGTCGTACCATTCGCATTCGGAAATGTCGGAGGCTATGCTGATACAATTGCCAATTATAAAGAAGAAATGGCCGGTTACTTCAGTCTATTCCCTCCATTGAACGGATGGACGGATCCTGCTTGGGGCAACTGGTATTGGAACTGGTGGGATTATGCTTTACTACTTGTGTTCGGAGGAATTCCGTGGCAAGTCTACTTCCAACGTGTCCTATCAGCAAAGACAGAAAAAACAGCCATGTGGCTTTCAATTACAGCAGGATTCATTTGTATCCTAGCTGCAATTCCAGCAGTGTTTATTGGTATGATCGGACTTAACGCCGACTGGGTAAGCTTCGGCGCTAGTGAACCGGAAAATGCTGCGATGGTATTACCCTATGTATTGAATTTCTTGACACCAGAAGTGATCGGTGCAATCGGGCTTGGCGCAATTGCCGCAGCAGTCATGTCTTCAATGGACTCATCGATTCTGTCGGCATCAAGTATGGCTGCATGGAACGTATACCGTCCATTGGTCAAACCAAAAGCGTCAGGTGAGGACTTGAAGAAGATCATCAAGCGTTCGATCGTCATGGTCGGGATCGCTGCTACCATCATTGCACTGAATGTCAAGAGTGTTTATGCATTATGGTATCTTTGTGCAGACTTAGTCTATGTCATCTTGTTCCCGCAGCTTACTATGGCACTATTCTTCAAAGGTGCGAACAAGTATGGCGCCATCGCTGGATTTATCGTGTCACTTATCCTTCGCGTAGGTGGAGGCGAGCCTGTCCTAAACCTGCCGACATGGATTCCGTATCCAATGATCGAGGATGGGGTTGTGCTCTTCCCATTCAGAACTTTAGCTATGGTTTGTGGCCTTATAACGATTTTCGTGGTCTCCAAGTTAACGAAAAAAGTATGTGAGCCGATGCCATTGAAAATGCCTGAAGAAAGAGAACAACCAAGAGCAGCTTCATAAAGAAAAGGCGAAGGGATGACCTAATAGCCTAACGAGAAACCCAGGGAGAATCACTATATTCTTCCTGGGTTTTTCATTTTTTCTGACATCCGTTTTGTACCACAAATGTAGGAGGTTATCCAAGTGGTCATCTGTTTCCCTATGTGTGAAAAACAGGGGTGTTTCTAAAATTTACTGGACATCTATTCCTCTATTCAGGTAAATGTCTGATGGTTCTTAATCAATTTCATTATATAAGGTCCCTGGTATGCTTTATTTTTGTAAAGCATGGGATTTTTGAGCCCATAAGGTTTCCCTTGTCCACTAAAAGTTGTTGTAAAAACTTACGGGTCATTCCTATTCTATTTGTTCAAGCCATTGCGTATATCTCAATTCCTCGATCGTTGACTGACCAATCCCGAACATTGCCGCTTTCAGTTCGAATTCGATCCGTTCAAATTGTTCGACCATCTTCGTACGGTCATCGCCAACAGCCTGTGGTAACAGAGCACGGCCGAAACCGACCAGATCAGCTCCTAAAGCGATCGCTTTTGCTGCTTCCACCCCATTGTTCAAGCCTCCGCTTGCAATCACCTTTACAGTCATCCTGCTGCTTTTTATCCCTTCTAGACAATTTGCAGTCGGAGTTCCCCAATCATGGAAAGCATCCGCGGCTTGATATCTCATAGGGTTCTGATTCCGATATTTCTCGACTTGTATCCAGGAAGTCCCCCCAGCACCAGCCACATCAATGAAATCAACTCCCGCTTCCACAAGCCGCTTTGCTGAATGTTGATCAATCCCCATCCCTACTTCCTTCACTCCGACTGGTATATCAAGAGCTTCCGCTACGGATCCTATCCTTTTTAGCAGGCCTGAAAAGTTTGTGTCACCTTCAGGCTGGAAGACTTCTTGCATGGCATTCAGATGCAAGACTAGACCATCCGCTTCAATCAAGTCGACTGCCCTTCTGCATTCTTCCACACCGAATCCATAATTCAACTGGACTGCACCAAGATTGGCGAGTATGGCTGCAGTCGGGGCAAACTTGCGGATTTGAAAAGTTTCAAGGGTACTTTCGGTTTCAATTGCTGCTCTCATGGAGCCGACACCGATCGCCCACCCCTTTTCTTCTGCTATTTCGGCCAGCTTTTCATTGATCCGCTTCGTTTTTTCCGTCCCACCTGTCATCGAACTAACTAAAAATGGGGCTTTCAATTCCTTGCTTAAAAATGTCGTAGACAAGTCGACTGCTTCAAAATCGAGTTCAGGGAGAGGATTATGGCGAAAACGATATTGTTCAAATCCTGTTGTATTGGCATTTTGAACAGGCTTATCCAAAGCAATATCGATATGCTCATCTTTTCTTTTCGTAGTGAATTCATTTTTATTCTTCATACTTCTCCTCCCTTCTACTTATATATATATATCTTATACTGACTATATAAACTTCATTAGATTACATAATATTATTATGTATAACTTATTCTTCAACATTATTGTGACATGGCTTGATTTCATAAATTGAGTGCTTGTATAATAATGAAAGAATGAACGATAAACAGGGGTGGCAAAATGTTAGAAGGATGGTTTGCGTGGTTTATCGTCTTATGGACGCTTTTTTTGATTTCGATGTTCGCAATCGGGGGATATTTCATGTTCCGCAAATTCCTCAAAAGGCTTCCGAAAGAAGACGGTATGTCAATATTGGATTGGCAGGATCATTATATAAAAGAAACGAAACAGATGTGGTCACCCGGACAAAAACAGTTACTTGAAGAACTAGTCGAGCCTGTTCCTGAGCTTTTCAGAGACGTTGCCAGAGATAAAATCGCCGGAAAAATCGGGGAATTAGCCATTCAGGAGAATGTGAAGACGATTGATCAGGATTTGATAATCCGAGGCTACATCATTGCAACACCAAAACGTGATCACAAATTCTTGATTAAAAAATTGAATCAGAAGAATATCGACATGGCCCCATATAAACAATTATTAGGCTGAACAGAAGGCTGATCCATCCAGGATCAGCCTTCTTCAATGTACTGCTTGCAGTTTTTTGAATTTTACGTACATCGCGATACGCCATGGTGCCAGCATTCCAAATGCAAGAATGAAAAACAATCCACTCGTTTCTTCAATAGAAATATATTGGCCAAGATAAAGCTTCAACACGATTCGGAAGACCAATAATCCAAGCAGTATGAAAACAAATGCTTTTGATCTCCTCAAGTAGATTGCATTAGAACGCCGTTCAAAGGATGAAGTCCTGATCAATAAAATTGAAAAGATGACCCCCACTGCAAAGGCTTCTAATGCTTCACTCAAGGATACTCGTGCGGGAGGATAAAGGAACATCAAAAATCCTGTCGACATGAATAGGGGCGGCAATATTATTTTTCTGATGGAAGCAGGCTTTCGTGCAGCCCTAATCCGTATGAACAATACCGCACATGCCATAAGAATAGCGAAAATACTACTAACAATTACCCACACAATACTTACTTCCCTTCCAAAAACCTAACCACGGTCTTCAGCAATCGTCAGTATGATCGTCATCGTCACACCAATGACCGTCAAGTAAACACCAAGGTCAAAAAACACGGCAGTCGCAAGCTCTGTCTTACCTAATAACGGGAGATGGAAGTAGCCGAATGTATGACTCAAAAACGGCTGATTGAAAACAAAAGACCCAACTCCGGTCAAAAAAGCTATCAAAAGTCCTGCACCGATAAAATAACGGAAATTCACTCTTAAGATCTTGTTAATCGTTTTCAAACCGAATGAAATGTACAACAGGATGAATGCCCCGGCTGCCATCAAGCCTCCAATGAATCCTCCCCCTGGAGCATTATGTCCCGCCAAAAACAAATTGACTGAAAAAGCCAATATAACGAAGACGATGATAGCAGAAGTCGTCTTTAAGATAATATCATTTGATCGCATCTTCCCACTTCTATCCCTTCTATGTTATGTATGATTACTGTATACAAATCCATACATCGTTTTGCCACCGATTAAGATACGGCACCTGCTAAGAATGCCATCTCCTATGAAAATCCGGTATTAGGTACGTCTTGTAACAGGAATTTCAGCCTTTCTCATCCGTTGAAGTCCTAGTATCCCCTTTAACGATATAACAAACCGTAAATCAAGGTCAAATTAAAAGGGTGATCGCTTTTTCGGCAATCATCCCTGTACTCGTATTAAAATCCATAAAATCCATTAAAAAAGCGGTTTGCGAGAAAGGATGTCAATTTCGTCATCCAATCAAAATATAGGAACACACCCATGAAGATCATGATTGCGCCACCTGCCTGCATCACTCTTCGGCTATGTCTCTTAATCCAACTCATCTGCCCCATGAAGAAGGACATGATAAAGAATGGAATGGAAAAACCGAGTACATATGCCATCATATAAAACATCGCCTGGCCCGGGTTGGTTGCCGCTAAATAGATGACACCAGATAAAATCGGGCCCGTACACGGCGTCCATCCTGCCGCAAATCCCATACCGATCCCTGCTGAGCCAAGATATCCAGCAGGACGTTTTTGGAACTTGAAGCGTCGTTCTTTCATCAGAAAGTCTGGCTTGAGCACACCGAGTACAACTAAACCGAAGATGACAATCAGAATCGCACCGATTTGCCGGATCATGTCTTTATATTGGAAAAAAAACGTCCCGAACCAGGAAGTACTTAACCCCAAAAAAATGAAGATGCTTGAAAAACCTACTAGAAACAGTGCCGTATGCAAAATTGCACGCTTTCTGAGCATCCCTTTTTCTTCCTTCAGTTCGTGTATGGAAACCCCTGTTATATAGGACAAAAAAGCTGGATATAACGGGAGACAACATGGTGAAATGAAAGAAAGGAAACCAGCACCTAAAGCTAGAAGTACATTTATATCAGCGGCCATTACCTCAACCCCTCATCCGCATTTAACAATCTTCCTATAGTTTACTCTGAAGAGTTGACGGGTTCAACAGGAGCACCTAAATATTCTTCAAGTGTCAGATTTTGTTCATGAATCCGAGTCGCGTGTTCCTTGCCGACATAACGTAAATGCCAGGGTTCATATTGATAACCTGTGATTTCTTCCTTTCCTTTCGGATAACGGATAATGAAACCGTATTTAGGGGCATTGTCCTTCACCCATTTACCTGCCGTCGTCTCCCCGAACTCCTCGATCAATTGGAAACTGGCCTCAGGGGAAGTCACATCCATTGTCAGCCCGGTTTGATGCTCACTTTGCCCCGCACGTGCACTATATTTATTCGCTTCTTCCTGGCCATTTGATTCTGCATTCGATGCAAAAATCACTTTTTGAGTGGAATAAGAACGGTATCCGGATTGTGCCAATAAAGGAATGTCATCTTTTTCAGCTTGAGCGAATAAATCTTCAATCGCATCAGCGGCAGCCTGTTGCATCTGTTTTTTCGGATGATCCCCCTCAAAAGCGAAAGGAATGTCTGGAATTGTCAATGTTTCCGGAACAAAGTCTTCTGGCAGGTTCCGCTCTTTATTGACTAATACCAAAGGATCCATTACATTCGTTACGATCTTTTCGCCTTCTGCATTCACTTCCACCGTTTCTTCAGGCGCAGGCAGATCAGGTCCTTTGTCAGCTTCTTTTTCTTTATCTGAATCTTTTTCTGAATCTTTTTCTCGATTTTGTTCCTGATCATTTTGGTTTTGCTCTTTGTTTTCGTCCTTGTTAACCTCGGACAGTTGGTCTGAAGGCTGTTCTTCTGTTTGGTCGTCTTTCGAAAAAGGATTTGGGATAGACGAACAACCTGACAACAATAATGAACAACTCGTAAAACTGATTAGTATAGTACGTAATTTCATGGTTTCACCCTTCATATCTTCAATTCTGTTTTTTTAACATGGTTATGAGGCTATAGAGAAACGCTATACTAACCCCCATTAAAATCATTTTCCCAAGAAAGTTCCACTCAAGGACTTGATGGACCGCTAAGGCTTCTAAAACCAATGCTGGAAACTTTCCTATCGTACTAGCGATAAAAAAAGTCCATAATGAAACAATGCCGATAGCCGCGAAAAAAGTGACCACTCCTGATGGCATGAACGGCATGATCCGCAGTGCAAAAATAAAAAGGAACGCTTTCTTTCCCTTTAACTCGATCAATTGTTTAGCTTTCGAATACCCTTCTAATTTTGCTCGGGAATACTTTCTGAATCCTGCCCGGTATAGAACGAAAGCGACAAGCGCACCGATCGCTTCCCCTGCAAAAGAAAGAGCTGTTCCCCAATAAAACCCGAAAAAATAAATATTAGCCGCCGTCAAAAAGTAGCTTGGAAAAACGCCGGATATTCCGATCAGTATATTCAAGCCTATGCTGATTAGAACGGCAAGTTGAGGGTAATCTCGAAACAAACTGATGATTGTATCACCCATTACCCTCTCTCCCTACATTCTTTGATTCAATTTATTAGACGACTCATTCTTAAAAACGTTCCGCTTGAATGAAACAATTTAAGGATGATCGATCAACAATAAGAATGAGTCTGTATGTCTTCAATCGTATCTTTCACCATTTTGATGCCCTGATCAAAATTACCGATATCCAATTCAATGACAGAGGACCGATAGCGATCAGCTGCAAAATTATACTTTGGGTCATAGTAGGAATTTAATAATAATCGGACCACATTTTCATAGTCACCGTCATGATAGGATTGGAGAATAATCTCATAAACATCTGTCTTGATGCGTTTTTTCAATTGATGCAGGGCTTCACCGATCTCATCATGGTATACTTCCGGCTGGTATGTTTCACAAATCGATTGGACTCTTCGCTCAAATGGATAGTTGATATGGATACGCGTGCCAGTCTCCTTACCTTCCAGGATCCAATCGGGAATAACAACTCTGCCAATTCGTTTACTTTCAGATTCAATGATATAATAGGATGCTTGTTCAATTTCTTGTAGACGCTTGAGCAGATCACGTTCAAACTGTTTTTGTGACCGCCCTTCCTTACCGATTCTTCCGAAAATGGATCCACGATGACCTGCCAGAAGCTCGAGGTTGATGACGGGATACCCCTCTTCTTGGAGGACTTCCAAAATATCCGTTTTCCTCGTGCCAGTAAGTCCTTCCAATACGATGAACGGCTTCGACATCTTAGAAAAATATTCAAGGCCTGCCATAATATATTGACGATAAGAACGTATTCCCCCGATTAGCTGATAGCAATCTACTCCCATTAACTTCATGACGGTTGCAAAGCTACTGCTTCTCATACCGCCACGGGCGCAATAAATCAAGAATGGTTTATCGTCTTTCTGTGATCGGTCTTTCAAAGTTTCAACCATTTTGACGAGCTTTGGTGAAACGATTGAAAGTCCAAGGATCTTCGCCTCATCTTTACCAATCTGCTTATAGGTCGTACCAACTATTTCCCTCTCTTCATTGGTAAAGAGAGGTACATTAGTTGCACCTTCAACATGAAACGCTTGAAACTCATTCGGGGATCGTACATCGATTACATGAAAATCTGATAGATTGATCGACTCAATAGAAACAATTGGTACTGATCTACTTTCTGACATACTATCAATTCCTTTTCTGACTATTCAAATCGTACCTGTATCAATTTATATCCGTCAAGGTATATCCAACTTAATTCATCAGTTCGTCATTTTTACTATTATAACCGATATGAAATCATTTAAAAAAGCACCCATCAATTGAGTGCTTGTCCACCATCTATTTCATCTGTTTTTGCATTGCTTGCATCATCTGATTTATCTTCTTTTGGGACGGTTTTTGCCCCATCTGCATCATCATCACGCGTAACATGTTTTCATTAATCGGTGGGTTCTTCTTAAGATAACTCATCATATATTTGCGGGCAATAAAAAATCCAAGCGCAGCACCAGCGAGCAACGCGATAAAGCCCACAAGAAAATACATCCAATCCATGCTAAAACTTCTCCCTTCTGGTTGTCTAGAACTAGTGTACTATAAATGCTATTTCAAACTCAATATTTGGACTATAATTTTTTCTGGAATTAAACGTTTTTATCAGCACTCTATGATGAAATGGGGTTGTTTGATCGGACTTAGCCAACCGATGCTGTTTCCATCCAGATCGACTGCTAAAAAGGAGTTTTCAATTTTCCTTAAATGCTCGAAAACCAATGTTTCAGCTTCGAAGCTTCCTGTTGAAACAAGAGTCAGCTTCCTCCCCCTATTGGTTACAACCGCCCTGCTTCCTGTAGAATAGATCGTCATCTGCTGCTCTTTATTTTTAATCTTGAAACCTTTCCTTATCGAATCGATCTTGTTCATATGATAATCGAATACGTGATAAGGAATCGAACGGGTAATATATTTATATTGTCGTTCAATGATATCAACTAGTGATGGGACAGGGTGTGCAGCCTCCATAAAGAAATGATAGAGTACCTGTTCACGGCCAAAATAATGGGAAGCAACTTCATTTTCAATCAAATAAATATCATAGTTTCGCACCGATTCCCTCCTATTACCACTCCTTATCCATTCAGTATATCGAAGCGATGTGAGTAGTGGTGTCAATCGATGTAGGATGTCAATGACTAGTTTTGTCGAATAGGAATTATTCGCCCCAAAAATGCACCAAGTCAGATGACTTGGTGCAAAGGATTTAATTTACATTATTGATTCAATAGGTCTTTCACTTTCGCGACGACGTTTTCCACAGTGAAACCATATTCCTTGATTACTCTTTCCCCAGGTGCAGAAGCTCCGAAACGATCAATTGCCAGGATATCCCCTTCATCCCCAGTATATTTATGCCAGCCATGAGAAGCTCCCATTTCAATGGCAAGGCGCTTTTTGATCGCCTTAGGAATGACGCTTTCCTTATAATCCTGTGGTTGTTCTTCAAACCGATCCCAGGAAGGCATACTTACAACTGTAACATTGATTCCATCTTTCTCAAGCGCAGCTTTCGCATCTACCGCAAGGGGAACCTCTGAACCTGTAGCAAGTAACAGGGCATCTGCAGGACCTTCACTTGCAGGTGCAACAACATAAGCACCTTTACGAACACCGTCTTCATTGGATCCTTTCAATGTTGGAACACCTTGTCTTGTAAGTACAAGTGCAGTCGGTTTTGATTGACTTTCAAGGGCAAGCTTCCATGCTGCAACAGCCTCGTTGCCATCCGCGGGACGGATAATGCTGAGATTCGGCATCGCACGTAATGAAGAAAGCTGCTCAACTGGCTCGTGAGTAGGTCCGTCTTCTCCAACCGCGATGGAATCGTGGGTAAGTACATAGGTTACAGGTAATCCCATCAGTGCTGATAGTCTCATTGCAGGGCGAAGGTAATCTGAGAAAACGAAAAAGGTTCCGCCATATACCTTCAATCCACCGTGCAACTGCATTCCGTTAAGCGCTGCCGCCATTGCAAATTCACGTACACCGAACCAGATGTTACGGCCGCTGTAATCATTCCGGGAGAATGTCCCCTTATCCTTCATCATTGTCTTATTCGATCCAGCTAAGTCTGCAGACCCGCCGAAGAATTGAGGTACGCGGTTTGCGATTGTATTCAGCGCTTCACCGGATGAAGCACGTGTTGCAAGCTTGTCTTCCCCTGCAACATATTGAGGTAACTCTGCATCCCAACCTTCAGGCAACTCACCATTGATCGCCTTTGATAATTGTTCTGCAAGCTCAGGGTGTTTTTGTTGATAGGATTCGAAGAAGTCGTTCCATTGTTTTTCTTTCTGAGCACCTTCCTCTTTCAGTTGCTTGAAGTGGTCTCTAACCTCATTTGGAACATGGAAATCCTCTTCGAAAGTCCACTTATACGCTTCCTTCGTTAACCTGATTTCATCTGCTCCAAGCGGTGCCCCGTGCGAAGCAGATTTTCCTGATTTATTAGGCGACCCATGGCCGATAATGGTTTTCACTTCAATCAAGGTTGGACGTTCCGTGTTTGCTTTTGCTTCGGCGATTGCCTTGTCCAACGTATCAAAATCTGTTCCTTCTTCAACATATATTACTTGCCAGCCATAAGCTTCAAATCGATCTTTCACACTTTCAGAGAATGACATATGAAGATCCCCATCCAGTGAAATATCGTTGGAATCATACATGACGATCAAACGTCCAAGACGGAGGTGTCCTGCAAGAGAAGCAGCTTCAGCAGAAACGCCTTCCATCAAGTCACCATCTCCACAAATGCTGTAGGTAAAATGATCGATAACATTAAAATCATCACGGTTATATGTAGCCGCTAAGTGACGTTCTGCCATCGCCATACCAACTGCCATCGCGATTCCTTGTCCGAGCGGTCCGGTTGTCGCTTCAACACCTGGGGTATCTCCATGTTCGGGGTGTCCTGGTGTCTTGCTTCCCCATTGGCGGAAATTCTTCAAATCATCTAATGATACGTCGTATCCGAATAGATGCAACAGACTATATAAAAGCATGGATCCATGACCTGCTGATAAAACGAAGCGGTCTCTATTGAACCAATCAGGGTTTGAAGGGTTATGGTTCATATGCTTACTCCATAATGCATAGGCCATTGGCGCAGCGCCCATTGGCATACCTGGATGTCCAGAATTCGCTTTCTCTACACTATCGATTGAGAGTGTACGAATTGTGTTAATTGATAATTGCTCAATTGAAGTTGACACGACGATTCATCCTTTCTTATTACACCATTATTCTTTCATTCCTATACCATGATATACTCTCTCTTCAAAATTCACAAGACTGGCAGCTATACACCTTGAAATTTCAAAATAATACAGAATTTACAGACCATTTTATAGCGTACCTACAATTATAACTTCTTAAGGGGCTAAGGTTTTACAAAATAAAAATGCCTCTACCAACTGTTGTGGTACAGGCATCATTTTTTTGTATCAAATTTATGCGATACTCGGTAATTCAATTTTAAAATGATCAGTCGAGCGATCATAATCCATTTTCATTTTTTCAACAAACCAAGTTTCATGCGGGCGGACAAAAAAGCGGATTCCATCCACCTCTTGTACATAATCATCATCCGTTGGCATTCCTCGTTCTACTCCAATACAAAGTCCTGATTCACTTCCAGCATATCGACAGAAGAGTTTAAGTGCATCCCCATTTTTCAATCCCATTTCTTGTCTGTACATTTCCACTACCGGGCTCGTAATTGAGAACATCAGTCTATCCACTCCCTTAGCATTGTTATATAACAGTATATCAGAGTTTCTGACTGGCGCAATACAAAAATAAGCCCGATTTGAATTATTTTTCAAATCAGGCTTATTCCTTAATGGTAACGTTTCTTTTCATTTTTCAATTTCTCAGGGGTTACGTCCTTACCTTCCGGATCAACAACCTTGATGGAACGCAATTGGTCCTTAAAACCGCCGCGGAACGCTTGCAAATATTCTTCACGCAGTTTTCGCTGTTCTTCTTGCTCTTTTTTATTTAATCCTGCATCTTTCGATTTCCGTGCAAGTTCATTGATCCGATCTATTTTTTTCTTCGATAACATTGTAAAACTCCTTTTACAAGACTTGGTTCCTTGATTGTCTTATTCTAACGTATTTAAAAGGAGATTTCTAATCTTCTGTCCTGCTGTTTTTATTTATATGATCTTGATATCGCCTGTGTACTGTAGCTTTTGAAACATCATAACCAAACCCTTGTAAGGTAGTCGCAATCTCTTTAAAGGTTAGCTCCAGATTCCTGAGACGAACGATCTCTTCAGTTGGAATCTCCTTTTTCTCGCGCCCACCCTGATTCAGGTTAGAGAGGTTTTTCTCAGGTCGATACCCACCGTCAACCGCGCGTTTCATCCCCCTCTTTATTTTTGCGTTGTGAAGCTTCCGCTGATAGTCTTCAACAAGTCCAACGATTTCCAAAACCATCGAATCGGCTTCCGTCAGATGGAGTTCCCCCTGTTCACTGATCGTAAAGCACTTTACATTATATTTGCTAAGTGTATGAAGGATCGCAATCTTAGCACTGCCTCTACCAATCCTGGTTTCATCTTGGATAAGGAGGACATCCATTTTTCCCTCTCTGGCCATATCCAAAACTTCAAGGATTCCATCACGATCCACTTCATAGCCGCTTTTCTTTTCCTGAATCGAGCGAATGACATGAAAGTTGAACTGATCAGCCAATCGATTCAGCTCTGCCTCCTGCCGTTCAAGAGATGAGGCCTGTGTTTCTTTTTCTGTACTTACCCTGCAATAAATGACTGCGTTCATAATATGTTCCCTTCTCGATGAGTTACTTGGATGCGAGTTGATTTATATCTGTCTCTACTGGAATGACTACTGAATCACCGGGTTGTAGCTGATCTGCTTTTACTCCATTATTGCTTTCTACCCATTTTACGAAGGCATCGCTAGTAAATGTATGATTTTCCTTGAACTTCCTGGATAATTCCCAAAGGGTGTCACCTTGTTCGATTTTAACATTCATGTATTTCTCTGTTGTATCAGATTTCGCATTCACAAATGAATAAGTCCCCATTGTCAAAACTACAGCAATCAATACAATGACAAAAGACCAACCGTTCTGTCTATTTGTTTTTTTCATTTTAATCCCCTCCTATACGAATGCTTGTTCTCATTTATTGATTCTATTGTATTAAGAACGTTTGTTCCTGTCAATAGTTTTTTCTCGAACTTATGTTTGTATTTTTGTCGATCAAGTGATATACTTAATGCAATAATCGAGGAGAAAAGAGGTGGACAGAATGAAACTATCACGCCGTCAGCAAGATATACTTAATTACATAAAATTCGAAGTCAAACATAAGGGTTATCCCCCTTCTGTCCGTGAAATAGGAGAAGCTGTCGGGCTCGCTTCAAGCTCGACCGTTCATGGACACCTGTCCCGTCTGGAGAAAAAAGGCCTTATAAGACGAGATCCGACAAAACCGAGAGCAATTGAAGTGATCACGGAGGATATGGATACTTCCATTCCGAAAAGTGAATCTATCAATATACCAGTAATCGGTAAAGTAACGGCAGGTCAACCGATCACCGCAATTGAAAACATAGAAGAGTATTTCCCCCTACCAGATCATATGGTAGGAGATGACAATGTATTCGCATTAGTTGTACAAGGAGACAGTATGATTGAGGCTGGAATCTATGACGGGGATATGGTCATTGTCAAACAGCAGCCATCTGCTAACAATGGTGATATCGTCGTTGCAATGACAGAGGAAGATGAAGCTACAGTCAAGCGATTCTTCAAGGAAAAGGATTTCATTCGTCTACAACCTGAGAATGCTTCTCTGGAACCGATCATCCTTAAAAGCGTTACCATTCTCGGAAAAGTAATCGGTGTTTATAGAACGTTACACTAATCATACAAAGAGGGCCGTCTAATAAGGACAGCCCCCTTTTTCTTTGTCATTCCTTCCTATTTTTTATCCGCAACGAATCCCAACCACGCTTCTTCCAATTATTGAAATTCCTTCCTATAGACTTCCGGTATTTAGTTATCAACTTGGTCCATTGTCTTTTTGATCTAACCGAAACTTTTTCAATTCAGCTTCATGAGTACTTCTGGTATGGAATCATGCTTTCGCTTCTGCAGAAAGCCAGTTAAGCGATCAGAAAGAATCTTTTTCTTGGAATCCAACTTCCTGGATCGACAGGTAAGGAAGCGCTAGTCAAGAAAAAGCCGAAGTGATCTCGTCATTCATTCCATTACATCAAAAGACCCCCGTACACTGATGGTATCCGGGGGTTGTAACTTTATTCGGTCTTGTTGATGTGTTTGCTTAGCTTGGATCTACTTCATCCAAAGAAAGCCTTGTGACTTTTGTATAGTCACCTTCCTTGATTTCTTCTTCTGTCGCATCCTTTTTCAGCTGTTCGTAGCTATCCATTCCTGGAGCAACTGTAGACTCTTCCTTCTTTTTCTTTTCCATATAACCATCTCCTTTCGCATACTTTTTCCATTAAGAAAAATATGTATACAAACACGTATCAAAAATCCACCTTCATTATAAAAAAAGGAAGAGTTCAGGTTACAAACGAAATATGGATTTTCATAAAGAAAGAGGCTTCCCTCAAGTGTCTTGCACTCACCGTTCCTAACACATTTTGAGAAAAATTTTACAAAAGGTTGTGTTGGGGTGTCTGACACAAATGTTTTTGGGACAGCCTCTTCATAACTAATAGTGAAGGGATACATCAGCCATGACAGGGTAATGGTCGCTTGGGTATTGTCCGTTTTTCCTATAGTCCAATATCTCAATTTTACCGGCTGTTATATTACCTTTGGAAAGAATCCAGTCAATACGTCTATCCGGTCCTCCGCCTGTCGGATCATTGAATCCATTGAAGGTTCCAAGGTGCTCATTTACTCTCCCTTGTGAAGATTCCCATAGGTCATTAAACGGTCCTGTGGTTGTTAGTTTTTCATGTGGTACACTCTTTGGACCTGCGTTGAAATCTCCAGTTAAGAGGACTGGCAGGGATGGATCGAATTCTTCCATTTTTTCTGAAATTAATTCGGCACTTTTTTGTCTCGCTTCTTCGGATTGGTGATCAAAATGAGTATTCACAAAGTAAAAGGATTGTTTCGTTTTTTTATCTAGGAATTTCACCCATGTAACCATCCTTGGGATTGTGTTCCCCCAGGATGTTGAACCTACAACTTCAGGCGTATCGGATAACCAGTAGTGATCATATTCCAACGGTGTAAAACGTTCTTCATTGAAAAAAATTGCCATGAATTCCCCTTTATTACCGCCTTCCCGTCCTAGGCCAATCCAATCATATTTAGGCAAATCCTCATCAACATCTTTAACCTGCTGGTAAACCGCTTCCTGGGTACCGAAAATATCCGGACTCTCCATATTGATCAGCTTTTTTACCGTTGGTTTCCTTTCTGCCCAAGTATGTGGTGATGGATCGTGATCGTTTAAATACCTCAAATTGAAAGTCATCACCTTTAAATCCAAATTAGCAGCTTTTTCATCCTCACTCGCGAGTACTGACGGACTCCCACTCAAAGAACTGACTGAAAATAAAAGAACAAACGACAACCAAAACATCTGTTTAAAATGACTTTTTTTCAAATCCATTCCCTCCTTTTACATTAATAAATACTAAATTACTAGAAGTCTTTAAATCCCTAATTAAGGAGGTGTACGAGTAATGTTAATTTTATGAAATATTGATCATGCGCCATAACCAGGTGAAAGGGTGAGGATGGAACCTTCTATACTAAATAACATGGGAAAAAGAATTCCACTCAATTAACCGAGGTTACCATTATGAAAAATCGGTGCTACATAATGATCCGTCATGTTCTGGGTTATTCGTTTTTTGGAGTCAGGTAGCGCTTAGGCAGTTTGTAACCGTTCTGTTCTAAAACCACACGCAGTCGATCCGGGTAGTCAGTAATAAGTCCATCGACACCATCATCAATAAGCTTCTCCATTGTAGCCGCATCGTTGACTGTCCATGGAATGACCATCATGTCGTAACGATGTGCATCCTGAACCATTTGTTTTGTCACATAAGGCTCGTAGTTATCGTCTGCAACTTTTCCATTCTGAGGAAATCCGTGCACTGGGGAGATGGCGTCCGCTCCGAATGAGTGTGCCGCAGCTACAAAGTCACCGCCAAAGTCATCGATATCTATTCCACCTAACCACGGGGAAGCACCAGGTTGTCCAGGCTGTAGGAATTGAGGGCCGTTGGTCAATGCAACCAGAGGTAAACGCGGTTCTACTTCGCGCATCCGCATTAGGGCACCCCAATCGAAACTTTGGATTGTCACACGGTTAATCATCCCCGCTTCACGAACTTCGCGTGCAACGATTTGTACAAATTCCTCACGAGGAGCAGTTTCCTCTGGGGCCCCAGCCTCCACTTTCGTTTCAATATTCATCCATACTTTGTTGGCACGATAATGATTGACAAGGTCAAACACCTCACTCAACAGCGGCATTTGGGCCCCAGGGCTTGGACGCTGCCCAGGGTAATGAGTTAACGTTTGTGAACCGCAGTCCAGCGTTCGAACCTGTGCAAGAGTAAGATCCTTCACATACTTACCGACATAAGGATACTCGGGATCATGAGAGAATACTGAACCCGTGTCTTGGCACTTGTCACCTGAAACCTTCCGATCGTGTGTTACTACAGCATGGTGGTCTTCAGTGATCTGTACATCGAGTTCCAGGGTACTCACACCAATTTCGAGGGCTTTGGAGAATGACGCGATTGTAGACTCAACCGTAAGACCAATACCACCACGGTGTGCTTGCAGGTCAAACGTTTTGTGACCCTCCTTTTTTTGGTATGACCGGGCAAGGGCATCATCTGGTAAAACAGGTAGTGTTGAACAAACCAACAGAGAAGAAAGTATTGCTAGATTAACCTTTTTCCAGTTCATTTACTCCACTCCTTATAAAACGAATGAATACCTATATAAGGATAAATGGAGAATGTAAATTCCGTTTTATAAATTTATTAAAAAATAATAGGGCTTTTGATATTGCTAGGTTTTAAGATTACATAGAAAAAGCAAAAAACAGTGGCGTCTTGGTGGCCACTGTCTTTTCTTTATGTATAGGAAAATGAATAAATGTTAACCCCCGGTTATGCCAATTTTTTTAAAAAGTAAAATTTCTTGAATTAATGTAAAAATCAGAAATATATCTGTCTTTTTTTGTATGATAGTTACAAAATATCATTTAAATCTTCCAACTGAGAGGTAAACTATGGTGAACACTGCTCAAATATTCTTGAAGAAATATCTCTTGGAAATGTGTATTTTTCTATGCTTCATACTGCCTCCGATAGGTGTTTTCATCCTATTAGTAGTTGGATGCTACCATTTGCATCAGGCTTGGAAAAATGGTGAGGGATTGAGTTTGACCCCAGGTCTGTTCCTGTTGGTATGCTTGTTTGTTTCATCCATAGGTGCCTCGATAGTTAAGGGCGATCAGTCGTATTTCCTGGTTACAGCGTTAATCCTAGCGTATTTGGGAATTTATATAAAAATAACGAGAAATGGCGTCCGGAAAACGTTCTTAGCATTCAAGTGGATCACGATCTACGGCGGCGTTTATTTTTACTGCTTGTATCCTTTTCAAGAAATATTGATCAGTCCCACCTTCCAGAACTATATCGCTGGTACAGCTTTGATCGGAACAGGTAGCGTAGCCGTAAAGGATTACAATAGGTTGATCGGTTCCGCATATAATCCAAACTTTTCAGTCACTCTCTTGTTATTAGGTTTATCGTTCCTTCTTTCGGAATGTTTAAAAAATCTGAGAAAAGCAAATTATTTAATGACAAGCATTCAAGCAGTCATTACTTGTATCTTCGTTCATGCTATCATTTTAACAGGCTCCAGAGCTGGCTTTTTAGCTATGCTAGTCATTTTTCTTCTTTTTTTGTTCAGATGGAAGAAATCTCTAACATTCATCCTCGTAGTGGCACTAGGAATGAATTTGAGATTGATACTGGACTGGATGCCAAGGAATGAACATCTTTTACAATCAGCAGGAACGAGAAAAGAAATATGGAAAAATTCGTTCGATCTATGGAAAGAGCATTCTTTATTTGGCATGACACCCATGGGATTTAAGGAAGAGTATTTTCATTATTTTAACGAACAAATACCCCATGCCCACAACCTGCTTCTAGGGATGTTCACAGAATACGGAGCTCTAGGTGGGGTAGCTTTTCTGATTGTACTTCTTATCAATTTGTACAAGGTAATCTATCTGTATTTCACCAAACAAAACAAATATCTCGATTCCTTTTTACTCTCGTTACCTGTTATGCTGTTAACCGGCATTTTCGATTATGTACTCTTCTCCCCACAAGTTGCATTGATGACAATCATACTAATGGCATACTGGGACAAATATACGGCAAGGCTGCCATTTAGGATGAGCTGGATTTTAAGTATTCCAAAATGGAGTTATCGGTTCTTCTTATAGAATTACCAAACCAATAATGATTACAGATTTTCTGAACGAGAAAGCCCATGAAGGTCTTTTAGACCACCTTCATGTATGGAATGAAAGCGAGGTCAGATACGGGGCAGCTTTTGCTGCTTCAAGTATCTGAAATACGGTATACTTTTCCTATAAACAAGCAAAAGTCTTTAGAACATTTCTCGTTCGTTGAAAATTAGATAATAGTATAAGGTTGCATGAACTAATTCATTTCATGCGTAATGTGTCGTCAAGAAAAAAGATGCTAAAACACTTATACGAACTGTGGTTGATGGTAAAAGTCAATCAGCCTAAGATGCTATATGCACTGTCTTAGGAGTGGTAATAAGATACCCTTATCTTGAGGGCTGTTCAAAACAGAAATGGACTGCGAACGCACAGTCATCCAAGAATCCCACCCGTTTTTACCGTATGGTGTAGGGCTTGCGGCTTTAGCCGTGGGAGTCTCAATTATTTTCACATTTAGCAGAAATATAGCCTAAAACAACTCCTAAAATTGCACCGCCAAGAACTTCGATCGGTTGATGCCCTAACAGCTCGTTCAGTTCCTTATCCCTCTGAACAAACTCAAAGCTTGGAAAATCACCTGAAAAGGCAGCGAAATTATCCTCTAAATCGTTCACCAGTTGAGCAATTTCACCTGTGTGACGGCGGATCCCTTGGGCATCATACATGACGATCATGCCAAAAATGGTTGCCAGTGCTGTTTCCGTATGACTCGACCCTTTATTGGTAGCTATATATGTAGCAAGCGACGATACGCCCGCTGAATGGGAACTCGGCATTCCACCTGTCGTAGCTACCTGTTTTATATCCCACTTACCTGTCAACCTCTTATGTGTAAAAATCTTCAGTCCCTGTGCAATTCCAATTGCCGAAAGAGCCGTAAATATCCCTCTGTTCATCTTACGCATATACTTCCGCCCTCCATTATAAAATCATTTTTTTACAGACTTGCCTCATCTTATTATCTTTCCTTAAATAGTGTATTTATGCGACTAAGTTGGAAAGATCCTGACAGAACAGTCCCCGCGTATTTATTTTTATAAAACCACCACAAACCGAGAATTAATAAAAGCAGAAGATCAATTTAATCTTGCCTCGTTATAAATATATAAATATAGTAGAGGAAACAACTTTAAATACCGTTGAATGGGGTGATAGCTTGATCATTTATGAAAGAGAAGACGATTGGGTAATGATTCCGCAGCATCATCATGGTCTGCTTTCAGGAGATATCGCTCGACAATGGAACTTTGATTATATCGAAGGAACCGAGAGATGGAGTGATGTGATTTATGCGATCGCACAACATGACCGTGCCTGGATCGACCTGGATGAGTCCCCTTTTTGGAATGATAGTGCTAAGAAACCTTATTCCTTCATCGATTTTCCTCTGGTCCCTAAACTTACTTTTTATAAAAAAGGAATTTCCGAAGTTGAAAGACAGTCCCCTTACGCTGGATTGCTGTGCAGTCTCCACTACCATTCCTTTTTGATCGGGGCCAAGGAGCGCGCTGCCATCGAATTCTCTAAACAGGAAAAAGCCCGGCAAGACCGTTTGATGAAACAATTGAACCTCTTGGAAGTACATGAAAAAGACCTATTAGAAAATCACTTCCTGATGGTCCAATTTTGTGATGACCTCTCATTATATTTATGTATGCAAGAGCCTGGAACTCCCAAGGCGGAGGAATTCCCTTGGTTTAAAGATGGATTTTGGCAGATCTTTCCATTTACAGACGGACATAAGATCATCGCAGAGTGGCTTGACTCGAAACAAGTATCCCTGCGTCCTCTTCCTTTAGACTCCCCGGCAGTTGTAACTATTAAAATAAAAGATGTTAAGAAAGCAGATGTCCGCCAGTTTGGGATAGCTAAAGCCTTTAGGGATACAAAATGGAAAGAGCGAACATTTACTTTAGTATAGGATCTGTCTTGCGACTTATAAGGACTCAAGATACTGGCGCATTGATAAAGAAAAGCGCAAACGCCCTGATCAGCCACGAAGGTCACTGGAAGTCCGACGAAGAGGCTCGAACCAAACAAAGTTCGGTTCTGTGTGGGCAAACACTTCGAACTAATTCAATGTGTCGACCGCCACTGGATGTCTGAAATGATCCAAGTGGTCGGGCAGTGTAACTAGACATACTTCACCGCAACCAAAATTTTTATACTTTTTATCCTAAAACAGCTCCTTTCTTTGTTTGAACTGTACCCTTGAAAATAGACAGTTTAATAAAAAGTCC